>NZ_JBSWXZ010000029.1:0-207 GCF_056160805.1 Anaerobacillus sp. ABD4_527 | reverse complement strand
ACGAACACCGATATGCTTCGGGGAGCAGTAAGTACGCTTTGATCCGGAGATTTCCGAATGGGGGAACCCACCATCCGTAATGGGATGGTATTTACTTCTGAATACATAGGAAGTAAAAGGCATACCCGGGGAACTGAAACATCTCAGTACCCGGAGGAAGAGAAAGCAATCGCGATTTCCTGAGTAGCGGCGAGCGAAACGGAAACA
>NZ_JBSWXZ010000028.1:0-216 GCF_056160805.1 Anaerobacillus sp. ABD4_527 | reverse complement strand
CCTTTCTATGGAGAATTACGAGGCAACATTGGTTGCCAAACTTGCATGAGCGTTTCGTTTAGTTTTGAAAGAATGATTGTATTCTTTCAAAGCAGGCTAATTGATGAAGCTAATGCCGATTCAAGAGTAGCCATGTTCCTTGAAAACTAGATAGCACAAACAACGACATCCAATAATTATTATTTTTTGCGTTATAACTTAGTTAGTCACATCTAA
>NZ_JBSWXZ010000027.1:0-222 GCF_056160805.1 Anaerobacillus sp. ABD4_527 | reverse complement strand
CATCGTTAGATGTGACTAACTAAGTTATAACGCAAAAATAAAATAATTATTGGATGTCGTTGTTTGTGCTATCTAGTTTTCAAGGAACATGGCTACTCTTGAATCGGCATTAGCTTCATCAATTAGCCTGTTTTGAAAGAATACAATCATTCTTTCAAAACTAAACGAAACGCTCATGCAAGTTTGGCAACCAATGTTGCCTCGTAATTCTCCATAGAAAGG
>NZ_JBSWXZ010000026.1:0-233 GCF_056160805.1 Anaerobacillus sp. ABD4_527 | reverse complement strand
TGCACATCGTTAGATGTGACTAACTAAGTTATAACGCAAAAAATAATAATTATTGGATGTCGTTGTTTGTGCTATCTAGTTTTCAAGGAACGTGAAAGAATACAATCATTCTTTCAAAACTAAACGAAACGCTCATGCAAGCTTGGCAACCAATGTTGCCTCGTAATTCTCCATAGAAAGGAGGTGATCCAGCCGCACCTTCCGATACGGCTACCTTGTTACGACTTCACCCC
>NZ_JBSWXZ010000025.1:0-238 GCF_056160805.1 Anaerobacillus sp. ABD4_527 | reverse complement strand
AGGTTGATAGGTTCGGGGTGGAAGCGTGGCGACACGTGGAGCTGACGAATACTAATCGATCGAGGGCTTAACCTAAATATATTGGAATACGATGTTGCGTGCTATCTAGTTTTCAGGGAATGAAAAGAAGTTCGACTAAGTTCCACTACGTCCTGTGGTGAACACCGAACGACTTACATCCTGTAAGTCTAGTGATGAAGGCGAAGAGGTCACACCCGTTCCCATGCCGAACACGGAA
>NZ_JBSWXZ010000024.1:0-239 GCF_056160805.1 Anaerobacillus sp. ABD4_527 | reverse complement strand
TATCGGTGTTCGTCCCGTCCTTCATCGGCTTCTAGTGCCAAGGCATCCACCGTGCGCCCTTAGTAGCTTAACCTTAGATGTTGTTAGAAACAGTGTTCTAACGTCATCGGTGCACATCGTTAGATGTGACTAACTAAGTTATAACGCAAAAAATAAAATAATTATTGGATGTCGTTGTTTGTGCTATCTAGTTTTCAAGGAACATGAAAGAATACAATCATTCTTTCAAAACTAAACGA
>NZ_JBSWXZ010000023.1:0-256 GCF_056160805.1 Anaerobacillus sp. ABD4_527 | reverse complement strand
GTTCCCATGCCGAACACGGAAGTTAAGCTCTTCAGCGCCGATGGTAGTTGGGGGCTCTCCCCCTGCAAGAGTAGGACGTCGCTAGGCAAGTGAAAAGTCAGAGCATTGTGCTCTGGCTTTTTTGTATGCTTTTTTGGTTTTTATTGAGAGACCGTAAGGTGATTGCCTTCATTGAGAAGACAGAAAAGGGCATCTTCGAAAGCTTCGTAGGGGTGGGAGAAGCAAGAAATTCGAGGAAGCAAGTGAGGCTGGACCG
>NZ_JBSWXZ010000022.1:0-258 GCF_056160805.1 Anaerobacillus sp. ABD4_527 | reverse complement strand
CGGTCCAGCCTCACTTGCTTCCTCGAATTTCTTGCTTCTCCCACCCCTACGAAGCTTTCGAAGATGCCCTTTTCTGTCTTCTCAATGAAGGTACTCACCTTACGGTCCAACGAGACAAATCAAAAACATACAAAAAAAAGCCAGAGCTCAATGCTCTGACTTCTCTCTTTGCCTAGCGACGTCCTACTCTTGCAGGGGGAGAGCCCCCAACTACCATCGGCGCTGAAGAGCTTAACTTCCGTGTTCGGCATGGGAACG
>NZ_JBSWXZ010000021.1:0-292 GCF_056160805.1 Anaerobacillus sp. ABD4_527 | reverse complement strand
GCTGGATCACCTCCTTTCTATGGAGAATTACGAGGCAACATTGGTTGCCAAACTTGCATGAGCGTTTCGTTTAGTTTTGAAAGAATGATTGAATTCTTTCAAAGTAGGCTATTCGATGAAGTCGAAGTGCGCCTGCGTCTGCGAGTATCGCTAACGATGTTAGCTTCCTCGGCGCATGGCAGCAAAGAAGCGGATTCAAGTAGTAGCCATGTTCCTTGAAAACTAGATAGCACAAACAACGACATCCAATAATTATTATTTTTTGCGTTATAACTTAGTTAGTCACATCTAA
>NZ_JBSWXZ010000020.1:0-314 GCF_056160805.1 Anaerobacillus sp. ABD4_527 | reverse complement strand
GAGAGCCCCCAACTACCATCGGCGCTGAAGAGCTTAACTTCCGTGTTCGGCATGGGAACGGGTGTGACCTCTTCGCCTTCATCACCAGACTAATCAATGGTTGAATCCACCACAAAGTGTTTAACCAAGGACAAGATATATATTACTATATGCTTGAAAGAAAATCAAGGAATTTTTTTCATTCCCTGAAAACTAGATAGCACTCGCAACGTATTCCAATATGTTTTAGGTTAAGCCCTCGATCGATTAGTATTCGTCAGCTCCACGTGTCGCCACGCTTCCACCCCGAACCTATCAACCTCATCATCTCTGAG
>NZ_JBSWXZ010000019.1:0-388 GCF_056160805.1 Anaerobacillus sp. ABD4_527 | reverse complement strand
TAGCCGTATCGGAAGGTGCGGCTGGATCACCTCCTTTCTATGGAGAATTACGAGGCAACATTGGTTGCCAAACTTGCATGAGCGTTTCGTTCAGTTTTGAAAGAGCAATAGTTCTTTCATGAAAAGGTTTGTTTTGATGAAGAGCAAGTCTCTTCTAAGAAACACCTCCGGCTAATGGCTATGTCGGAGTATTTACCTTTCTTTTGTGGGCCTGTAGCTCAGCTGGTTAGAGCGCACGCCTGATAAGCGTGAGGTCGGTGGTTCGAGTCCACTCAGGCCCACCATAAAAGAATTTCTGGGGCCTTAGCTCAGCTGGGAGAGCGCCTGCCTTGCACGCAGGAGGTCAGCGGTTCGATCCCGCTAGGCTCCACCATTTATTTCTTCTATA
>NZ_JBSWXZ010000018.1:0-403 GCF_056160805.1 Anaerobacillus sp. ABD4_527 | reverse complement strand
AAATGATTGGGGTGAAGTCGTAACAAGGTAGCCGTATCGGAAGGTGCGGCTGGATCACCTCCTTTCTATGGAGAATTACGAGGCAACATTGATTGCCAAGCTTGCATGAGCGTTTCGTTTAGTTTTGAAAGAATGATTGTATTCTTTCTTTAATATCGTCAATCAAACATTTATGGGCCTGTAGCTCAGCTGGTTAGAGCGCACGCCTGATAAGCGTGAGGTCGGTGGTTCGAGTCCACTCAGGCCCACCATAAAAGCTAAATTGACGAAATGTTTTGTGATTTGTTATAATGTTATCCTACATTTGAAAACGGGGCCTTAGCTCAGCTGGGAGAGCGCCTGCCTTGCACGCAGGAGGTCAGCGGTTCGATCCCGCTAGGCTCCACCATTTATTTCTTCTATA
>NZ_JBSWXZ010000017.1:0-550 GCF_056160805.1 Anaerobacillus sp. ABD4_527 | reverse complement strand
CCCGTTCCCATGCCGAACACGGAAGTTAAGCTCTTCAGCGCCGATGGTAGTTGGGGGCTCTCCCCCTGCAAGAGTAGGACGTCGCCAGGCTTGTCATTATTCCACAGTAGCTCAGTGGTAGAGCAATCGGCTGTTAACCGATCGGTCGTAGGTTCGAATCCTACCTGTGGAGCCATTTGCTTCCATAGCTCAGCAGGTAGAGCACTTCCATGGTAAGGAAGGGGTCATCGGTTCGAATCCGGTTGGAAGCTCCAAGACAACATGGCCCGTTGGTCAAGCGGTTAAGACACCGCCCTTTCACGGCGGTAACACGGGTTCGAATCCCGTACGGGTCACCATTTTTCAAAGAAGCTTACGGGCTTCTCACCCAAGGGTACCCCCGCAAGATGCAATCTCAAGAAGATTCGCAGCGGGACTAGCTAACGCGTCGGAATCCCGTACGGGTCACCAACTTAATTTATTGTTTTACTCTGTGGAGGATTAGCTCAGCTGGGAGAGCATCTGCCTTACAAGCAGAGGGTCGGCGGTTCGAGCCCGTCATCCTCCACCA
>NZ_JBSWXZ010000015.1:0-956 GCF_056160805.1 Anaerobacillus sp. ABD4_527 | reverse complement strand
TTGCATGGCGTTTCGTTCAGTTTTCAAAGATCGATTTGTTTCTTTCAATGTCGTTTTCAGCGACTTTATTAATGTAACACATTAACTTGTCCGAAGTCAACATCTTTTTAAAAGAAAATTTGGTGGAGCCTAGCGGGATCGAACCGCTGACCTCCTGCGTGCAAGGCAGGCGCTCTCCCAGCTGAGCTAAGGCCCCATTATATAAGTGGTCGGGAAGACAGGATTTGAACCTGCGACCCCTTGGTCCCAAACCAAGTGCTCTGCCAAGCTGAGCTACTTCCCGACTATAATGTTAAAATGGCGCGCCCGAGAGGAGTCGAACCCCTAACCTTCTGATCCGTAGTCAGACGCTCTATCCAATTGAGCTACGGGCGCATATGAATTTTATTAAAGTGGAGCGGAAGACGGGATTCGAACCCGCGACCCCCACCTTGGCAAGGTGGTGTTCTACCACTGAACTACTTCCGCAATTGGTGCGGGTGAAGGGACTCGAACCCCCACGTCGTAAGACACTAGATCCTAAGTCTAGCGCGTCTGCCAATTCCGCCACACCCGCAAAAAACATGGTGAGCCATGAAGGACTCGAACCTTCGACCCTCTGATTAAAAGTCAGATGCTCTACCAACTGAGCTAATGGCTCTTTTCAATAGAAAAGATGGTGCCGGCCAGAGGACTTGAACCCCCAACCTACTGATTACAAGTCAGTTGCTCTACCAATTGAGCTAGACCGGCAAATGGTTATGTAATTTAACATTTGAGCCCTTCGGGCAAAAAAATAAATGGTGGAGGATGACGGGCTCGAACCGCCGACCCTCTGCTTGTAAGGCAGATGCTCTCCCAGCTGAGCTAATCCTCCACTATCTAAGCCTAGCGACGTCCTACTCTTGCAGGGGGAGAGCCCCCAACTACCATCGGCGCTGAAGAGCTTAACTTCCGTGTTCGGCATGGGAACGGGT
>NZ_JBSWXZ010000014.1:0-978 GCF_056160805.1 Anaerobacillus sp. ABD4_527 | reverse complement strand
TGTTTCCGTTTCGCTCGCCGCTACTCAGGAAATCGCGATTGCTTTCTCTTCCTCCGGGTACTGAGATGTTTCAGTTCCCCGGGTATGCCTTCTATTCCCTATGTATTCAGAAATAGATGCCATCCCATTACGGATGGTGGGTTCCCCCATTCGGAAATCTCCGGATCAAAGCGTACTTACTGCTCCCCGAAGCATATCGGTGTTCGTCCCGTCCTTCATCGGCTTCTAGTGCCAAGGCATCCACCGTGCGCCCTTAGTAGCTTAACCTTAGATTTCGCTAGAAACAGTGTTCTAACGTCATCGATGCACATCGTTAGATGTGACTAACTAAGTTATAACGCAAAAATAAAATAATTATTGGATGTCGTTGTTTGTGCTATCTAGTTTTCAAGGAACATGAAAGAATACAATCATTCTTTCAAAACTAAACGAAACGCTCATGCAAGTTTGGCAACCAATGTTGCCTCGTAATTCTCCATAGAAAGGAGGTGATCCAGCCGCACCTTCCGATACGGCTACCTTGTTACGACTTCACCCCAATCATTTGTCCCACCTTCGGCGGCTGGCTCCAAAAGGTTACCTCACCGACTTCGGGTGTTACAAACTCTCGTGGTGTGACGGGCGGTGTGTACAAGGCCCGGGAACGTATTCACCGCGGCATGCTGATCCGCGATTACTAGCAATTCCGGCTTCATGCAGGCGAGTTGCAGCCTGCAATCCGAACTGAGAACGGCTTTATGGGATTCGCTTCACCTCGCGGTGTCGCTGCCCTTTGTACCGTCCATTGTAGCACGTGTGTAGCCCAGGTCATAAGGGGCATGATGATTTGACGTCGTCCCCACCTTCCTCCGGTTTGTCACCGGCAGTCACCTTAGAGTGCCCAACCTAATGCTGGCAACTAAGATCAAGGGTTGCGCTCGTTGCGGGACTTAACCCAACATCTCACGACACGAGCTGACGACAACCATGCACCACCTG
>NZ_JBSWXZ010000013.1:0-1781 GCF_056160805.1 Anaerobacillus sp. ABD4_527 | reverse complement strand
TGACTCCCTCCGGAAATGTTGATGTACCAGTGTTTATTAGGGTTAAAAATTCTTTTTAAATTTCCCTGTAGGAACTAAGTCCCTACAGGGAATTCCTTATTTAGGAATATAAGGAAGTGGATGACGTGTTAACCCGCTGATCCATGTAATTTTTTTACAGAAATATATATGTGCACATTTGATCTCTGCTTGCTTATGAGGACGAACCCTCCCATGTCTCTTGACGTCATGCGTCTACATTCCTTCGTTAGGTCTCATCATAAGGCAGAGGCCGGCATTATTCTCCCGTATGAACTCTAGGTTGAAAGTCAAGATCTGCGCCAGCTTCTCTGTGTCATGCCTATGTGTTTGATCGAGCTTAAAAGTAGTCGCTATGATACGTTTTTAAGACAGTGGAGGTCATTCCTCATTCTATCTTCTTGAAAGTATACATGGTGGTTTGAAAGACCGAAAAAGATCTTAAGTAGCTTGCTGCATAACACAACCATCGCTTCCTTCTTTTTCAGAGGATTTTCCTTTCTCGAAATATAATACGAGTACAAATCAAAGAATACAGGGTTATTTTGAAGTAAAGGAAGAACAGCCTTGTAGAGGAGACTCCTCAACCTTTTCCTCCCTCGTTTGGATATTCTCTTTTGCCCCCTATGCTTACCAGAAGAGTTCTCACGTAATGTTAATCCCGCTAGCTTAATGAGTTGGCGTGGATTTTCATATTGTGTAAAGGATCCGGTTTCGGCAAGTAAATCAACAACCGTGTTTTCGCTAATTCCTGGAATAGAGACTAGGTACTCAAACTCGGTCATTTCTTGGGCTAATACAGATAAGCGCTGATTTAACTCTTCGAGCTGATCTTTGAGGAAGGTAAAACGATCCATCAAGCTATTTATTTCAAATCGTCCCATCTCTATACCATTCGTAACCCCAATAGAGTGCTCAGCTAATCGCTGTAGCTTCTCAATTTTCTTTTGAGACGGCGCATAGAGGCCTGCCTTATCCTTATATACATTCGCAAGTTCTTTCGAACTTACTCCAACGATATCTTCTGGTAAAGGCGTATGTTTTAAGATGGCGCAAGCCAGCTGGCCAAAGCTTTTAAAAACCGTCGAAAATTCAGGGAAGTATTGATCCTGCCAACGAATCATTCGATTCTTTAATCTAGCTTGTTCTTCTTTTAGTTGCCATCTCAACGTAGCTCCTGTCCTTAATTCAGCTTCAACGCCATCAGGTATTCTAGGAAAACTAAAGTGGCCACCTGTAATGAGCTTCGCAATAATTCTTGCATCTTTTTTATCATGCTTTGTCTGTAGATTATCATCAAATTCTTTCGTTCGGTGGACGTGCATTGGATTAACGACCACAAAAGGAACATCATAATTTAAAAGAAACGAAGCTAAATTTAGCCAGTAATGACCTGTAGGTTCAAATCCAACTAAAATCTTCTCTTTCTTATATTGCCGAAGTAAGCTATGAAGTTCATGATACAAGGAATGAAACCCATCCTCGCTTTGTTTGAACTTGAAAGGTTGATTTAATTCCCTCCCACGATCATCAACTGCGCACGCATAATGAGTGTGTTTCGCGATGTCGATGCCAATGACGAGAGTTTGATTTGTCACTTGATTTAATCGTTGATTGCGTTTATTATCCAAAAAGAGCCCTCCTTTTGATGATTGTACTTTGGTTAGGTACGAATGCATCATAACGGAGGGCTTTTTTGTATGCAATAGAGGATTCCTTTTCTGACAGGAATTCTCCCGTGGTCCAACGGGCGTTCGAGACTC
>NZ_JBSWXZ010000012.1:0-2752 GCF_056160805.1 Anaerobacillus sp. ABD4_527 | reverse complement strand
GGTTAAGCCCTCGATCGATTAGTATTCGTCAGCTCCACGTGTCGCCACGCTTCCACCCCGAACCTATCAACCTCATCATCTCTGAGGGATCTTACCAGCTTGACGCTGTGGGAAATCTCATCTCGAGGGGGGCTTCATGCTTAGATGCTTTCAGCACTTATCCCTTCCACACGTAGCTACCCAGCTATGCTCCTGGCGGAACAACTGGTACACCAGCGGTGTGTCCATCCCGGTCCTCTCGTACTAAGGACAGCTCCTCTCAAATTTCCTGCGCCCGCGACGGATAGGGACCGAACTGTCTCACGACGTTCTGAACCCAGCTCGCGTACCGCTTTAATGGGCGAACAGCCCAACCCTTGGGACCTACTTCAGCCCCAGGATGCGATGAGCCGACATCGAGGTGCCAAACCTCCCCGTCGATGTGGACTCTTGGGGGAGATAAGCCTGTTATCCCCAGGGTAGCTTTTATCCGTTGAGCGATGGCCCTTCCATGCGGAACCACCGGATCACTAAGCCCGACTTTCGTCCCTGCTCGACTTGTAGGTCTCGCAGTCAAGCTCCCTTGTGCCTTTACACTCTGCGAATGATTTCCAACCATTCTGAGGGAACCTTTGGGCGCCTCCGTTACTCTTTAGGAGGCGACCGCCCCAGTCAAACTGCCCACCTGACACTGTCTCCGCACCGGATCACGGTGCTGGGTTAGAATGTCAGTACAGCCAGGGTAGTATCCCACCGACGCCTCCACCGAACCTAGCGGTCCGGCTTCTATGGCTCCTACCTATCCTGTACAAGCTGTACCAAAATCCAATATCAGGCTACAGTAAAGCTCCATGGGGTCTTTCCGTCCTGTCGCGGGTAACCTGCATCTTCACAGGTACTATAATTTCACCGGGTCTCTCGTTGAGACAGTATCCAAGTCGTTGCACCTTTCGTGCGGGTCGGAACTTACCCGACAAGGAATTTCGCTACCTTAGGACCGTTATAGTTACGGCCGCCGTTTACTGGGGCTTCGATTCAGAGCTTCTCCCGTAAGGGATAACCCCTCCTCTTAACCTTCCAGCACCGGGCAGGTGTCAGCCCCTATACATCGCCTTGCGGCTTGGCAGAGACCTGTGTTTTTGCTAAACAGTCGCTTGGATCTTTTCACTGCGGCTCCCCTGGGCTATTCACCCGAGGAAGCACCCCTTCTCCCGAAGTTACGGGGTCATTTTGCCGAGTTCCTTAACGAGAGTTCTCCCGATCGTCTTAGGATTCTCTCCTCGCCTACCTGTGTCGGTTTGCGGTACGGGCACCTCTTTCCTCACTAGAGGCTTTTCTTGGCAGTGTAGAATCAGGGACTTCGGTACTTAAATTCCCTCGCCATCACGACTCAGCCTTCACGGTGAACGGATTTGCCTATTCACCAGCCTAATCGCTTGGACGCGCATATCCAGCAGCGCGCTCTCCCTATCTTTCTGCGTCCCCCCGTCGTTCAAACGGAAAGGAGGTGGTACAGGAATATCAACCTGTTATCCATCGCCTACGCCTTTCGGCCTCGGCTTAGGTCCCGACTAACCCTGAGCGGACGAGCCTTCCTCAGGAAACCTTGGGCTTTCGACGGACAAGATTCTCACTTGTCTTTCGCTACTCATACCGGCATTCTCACTTCTAAGCGCTCCACCAGTCCTTTCGGTCTGACTTCGCAGCCCTTAGAACGCTCTCCTACCATTGTCGTAAGACAATCCACAGCTTCGGTGATACGTTTAGCCCCGGTACATTTTCGGCGCAGCGTCACTCGACCAGTGAGCTATTACGCACTCTTTAAATGATGGCTGCTTCTAAGCCAACATCCTGGTTGTCTAAGCAACGCCACATCCTTTTCCACTTAACGTATACTTTGGGACCTTAGCTGGTGGTCTGGGCTGTTTCCCTCTCGACTACGGATCTTATCACTCGCAGTCTGACTCCCGCGGATAAATCGTTGGCATTCGGAGTTTGACTGGATTCGGTAATCCGGTAGGGACCCCTAGTCCAATCAGTGCTCTACCTCCAAGATTCTTGCCGCGAGGCTAGCCCTAAAGCTATTTCGGAGAGAACCAGCTATCTCCGGGTTCGATTGGCATTTCACCGCTACCCACACCTCATCCCCGCATTTTTCAACATGCGTGGGTTCGGGCCTCCATTCAGTGTTACCTGAACTTCACCCTGGACATGGGTAGATCACCCGGTTTCGGGTCTACGACCACGTACTCCTTCGCCCTATTCAGACTCGCTTTCGCTGCGGCTCCGCCTTCTCGGCTTAACCTTGCACGGGATCGTAACTCGCCGGTTCATTCTACAAAAGGCACGCTGTCACCCATTAACGGGCTCCAACTAGTTGTAGGCACACGGTTTCAGGTTCTCTTTCACTCCCCTTCCGGGGTGCTTTTCACCTTTCCCTCACGGTACTGGTTCACTATCGGTCACTAGAGAGTATTTAGCCTTGGGAGATGGTCCTCCCGGATTCCGACGGGGTTTCACGTGTCCCGCCGTACTCAGGATCCGTCTCGGAGGGCAGCGGATTTTGACTACAGGATTGTTACCTTCTCTGATGGACCTTTCCAGGTCGCTTCGTCTATCCGTGCCTTTGTAACTCCAATGAGACGTCCTACAACCCCAGAGGGCAAGCCCTCTGGTTTGGGCTGTTTCCGTTTCGCTCGCCGCTACTCAGGAAATCGCGATTGCTTTCTCTTCCTCCGGGTACTGAGATGTTTCAGTTCCCCGGGTATGCCTT
>NZ_JBSWXZ010000011.1:0-30039 GCF_056160805.1 Anaerobacillus sp. ABD4_527 | reverse complement strand
ACACGGAAGTTAAGCTCGCGCGCCGATGGTAGTTGGGGGCTCTCCCCCTGCAAGAGTAGGACGTCGCTAGGCAAGTGAGAAGTCAGAGCATTGAGCTCTGGCTTTTTTTGTTTTGTCTGGGTGTGGGGTTGAGTTATCAGGGTTCTTGAAAAAGTGGTTTCGCAGATATATTCTCAGAATCGCGGATAAATGGCCAGATTTCGCGGATATAAATTGAAAAGCGCGGATATATCATAATTATCGCGGATATCCCGCAGCATCCCGCCCTCAAAAGGTCTTAACTGAAATATGCTTTTAACAAACCAATCGTTACAAACAACGCTTCGCTGATAAAACCAAAAAATCGCCGATAAAAGTGCCCTTTTCGCTGATAAAATCAAAAATTCGCTGATATCTCACTCGATTTCGCCGATAAATCCAAATTATCGCTGATAAAAGCTCTAATCAATCCCCCACTAGACCCAATCAACCTTTACTGCACCTAACTCTCCATTCTCAAAGCCCTCTTAATCCCTCATACCTGTCCCATCAAATACTCATATAACATCTTCGGAACTTTTTTCGACGTTACTTCTAAGAATTCCAATATATAAGGAAGATCGTTTGACTCTCTTGCATGGAATAAATCCCCCCACCATTCAGTTTCATACCGACAGATCATACTGAGATTATACAGTAAGAGGTAGTGAACCATTACTTCATTAATATCATTATATTGAGCACGATGAGCAGGGAGGAAGAGGTCATCTCCCATATGTAATAACGGTCGACCACTCAGGTTAACTAATAGCCCATCTAGCTTCACTGACAATACTCCACGAGTAGAAGAAGAGATGGATGTTATTTTTACAGGAGCATGCTGGTTAAGATAATTTTCAAATCGATCGCTCGTCATATTGAGGGTATCTAAAATACTCGATGACACTGTGAAAGAGTTTGGTGAAGTAGGGTGGAGCTTATAGCTTTGTGTCTTATTAGAAAGCACTTCAAATAGCGAATTCATTTCAGGAATGAGGCTAAGAAGATCATTCATTTGATACTTCTCCCCTTCGACTTGTTTCACATGAAACATTTTCCTTGAAAAGTATTCGAATAGACCATTCTTCTGCCCTTTCACTTCATCCTGCAGGAAAGAGTACTGACGTTTTTTACGCTTTCTTGAAGTGACGCCATGTGCTAAAACGAGCGTATCTCCAGGATAATTCGGGTCTAGAGTGAGTAAACACCCTTTTAAAAGCTGAATCATGCCGTAAAAAAGTAGGATCGGTTTTAACTCTGTATCAGCCGTACTGGCGTGTTTAAAGTAACGATCGCCGTATTCCATAAAGTAGATAAAGCGGTAGCAGTTATCATAGCTCTTCCTCTCTGAATCATCAAACCCTAGTTTAGAATAGCAATCATTGAGATACTGTTGAACATAGGTAGATGAGTGAAAAGCATGCCATGTTGTGTTGTATGGTTCCAAGTATCTCATAAACAGCCTCCCTGTTTGATAATTCAAACTTATTCAATCTTTCTTGACACTAGTTTAACCAATTGATAAGCTACTAATAAATTTTTCGAAACGACCAATAGAGGAGGACGAAAGGGATGTGGGAAACAAAATTTGCAAAAGAAGGGTTAACCTTCGATGATGTGTTATTAACACCAGCTTTTTCTGATGTGCTTCCAAGAGAAGTATCTGTAGAAACAAAGCTAACAGAGAATTTGAAGCTGAATGTCCCAATAATCAGTGCAGGCATGGATACTGTGACAGAAGCTCCTATGGCGATTGCAATGGCTCGTCAAGGTGGACTTGGTATTATTCATAAGAGCATGTCGATTGAAGAACAAGCTGAACATGTTGACCGAGTGAAGCGTTCTGAAAGTGGCGTTATCACTGATCCCTTCTTCTTAACACCAGAGCATCAAGTATTCGATGCAGAACACCTCATGGGTAAATATAGAATTTCTGGCGTTCCAATCGTGAACGATGATCGTAAACTAGTTGGAATTCTGACTAACAGAGATCTGCGTTTTATTGAAGATTACTCGATTCAAATTAAAGAAGTTATGACAAAAGAAAACCTTGTTACTGCTCCTGTTGGAACGACGCTTAAAGAAGCTGAGCGTGTGCTTCAACAGCACCGGATTGAGAAACTTCCTCTAGTGGATGATGATGGTACGCTAAGAGGTCTGATTACAATTAAAGACATCGAAAAAGTCATTCAGTTCCCACAATCAGCGAAAGATAGCCGTGGACGTTTACTTGTAGGAGCTGCAGTAGGAAATACAGCTGATGCGCTTATGCGTGTCAGTAAGCTTGTTGAAGCTGGTGTCGATGTCATCGTTCTTGATTCTGCGCATGGACATACTGCTGGTATTATTAATAAGGTTCGTGAAATACGTGAAGAATATCCAGAGCTTTCGATTATTGCGGGGAACGTTGCAACAGCAGAAGGAACGAAAGCACTTATCGAAGCTGGAGCAGATGTGGTGAAAGTCGGAATCGGACCAGGATCGATCTGTACGACGCGCGTTATCGCTGGTGTCGGTGTGCCACAAGTCACTGCGGTTTATGAATGTGCAACAGAAGCAAGGAAACACGGTGTAAGCATTATTGCTGACGGTGGTATCAAGTTCTCAGGTGACATCGTAAAAGCGATCGCAGCTGGTGGCCATGCTGTTATGCTCGGTAGCCTTCTAGCAGGCGTAGATGAAAGCCCTGGTGAACGTGAAATTTACCAAGGTCGTCAGTTCAAAGTGTATAGAGGCATGGGCTCGATCGGGGCGATGGAAAAAGGCAGTAAGGACCGTTATTTCCAGGAAAATATGTCTAAGCTCGTTCCTGAAGGCATCGAAGGCCGTGTTCCATACAAAGGGCCGCTAGGTGATACGATTCATCAGCTCTTAGGTGGTATCCGTTCTGGTATGGGCTACTGTGGCACGAGAACGCTAGAAGCGTTACGAGAAGAAAGTCAATTTGTCAGAATTACCGGAGCTGGGCTTCGTGAGAGTCATCCTCATGACGTTCAAGTGACGAAAGAAGCGCCAAATTATTCCGTTTGATAGTACTTTTGAAGGAAGTTTTATCAGGTCTGTGACAAATTAAACTAAATACGTTAGAAAAGTAGATAGGGGACTTTCCTCTATCTATTTTTTTAATTTTAGTTGTGATAAAATAGCGGTTATGTGAGACTCAGTTGGAGGTGTAAGGGTTGAAAAACCTTGGTTTTAAAGCCATGATTTTGACCATGGCATTTGTTTTACTTTTAGCAGGAACTTTCGGTACTAGCCATGCAGAAGCTGCAGAGGCACCCGATATCAACGCAAAAGCAGCGATTTTAGTAGATGCTGAATCTGGTAAGATTCTTTATCAAAAAGATCCAGACTTAACGCTCGCGCCTGCAAGTATGACAAAGATGATGACAGAATACTTAATACTTGAACAAATTCATGAAAAGAAGATCAATTGGGACGATCAAGTAAGCATTAGTGAGAATATACATATTCTTTCTCAAAATAGAAGTCTTTCCAATGTACCCCTTCGTTCAGATGCTCAATACTCCGTCAAAGAGCTTTATGAAGCAATGGCGATCTATTCAGCAAATGCTGCTACGATGGCTCTAGCAGAGCACGTTGCGGGGACTGAGACGAAGTTTGTCGAGATGATGAATGCTAAGGCGAAAGAAATGGGTTTGAAGGAATACCGTTTCGTTAACAGCTCTGGTTTAAATAACAAAGACCTTCGTGGAAATCACCCAGCAGGTGAACCAAACGAAGAAAATATGATGTCTGCTCGATCGACTGCACTTCTTGCCTACCACTTGATTAAGGACTATCCTGAAGTGCTTGATACGGCAAGCATCCCAGTGAAGAATTTCCGTGACGGCACGGATGACAAAATCGTCATGAAGAACTGGAACTGGCTTCTTCCTTCACTTGTTTATTCGAACAAGTATCCTGTAAAAGGAATTGATGGTTTGAAAACAGGATCGACTGACCTTGCAGGATATGCGTTTACAGGTACTGCAAAGCAAGGTGACATGCGCCTGATTTCAGTTGTGATGAAGACAGATTCTTATGAAGCACGTTTTGAAGAAACATCAAAACTACTTAACTATGGATTCGATAATTTTGAAGCAAAAACAATCATTACTAAAGGTGATCAAGTAGAGAAAGATTCTACGATTCCTGTAGTAAAAGGGAAAGAAAAGCAAGTAGAAGTAGCTGCTGGTGCATCGTTTAATGCGATCGTTCAGAACGGCACGGAAGAAGCTTATAAAGCGAGCTACAAGCTGAACGATAAATTACTCACTGAAGATGGTGAATTAACAGCACCGTTAAAAGAAGGTGAGGAAGTAGGCCAGGTTATGCTAAAAGCTACTGGTGAAGAGTTCGGATACATTACAGGCGAACAAAGTTCTTCTGTACCACTTGTAACGACAGATTCAGTTGAGAAAGCTGGTTGGTTCACGCTTACGATGAGAGCGATCGGAGGCTTTTTCTCAAGTATCTGGAGTAGTGCAGCTGGAGCTGTAAAAGGACTTTTCAGCTAATATTTTTCAGGAAATAAGGTGAGAATACTCTTCAAATGCAAATTTGGAGAGTATTTTTAAAATCTTTTATGAAATCAAAGCGAAGACGATAGGACAAGTCTTCAAAAAATGTTACAATAGATACGTTTAATGTAGGTTTTAAAAAAATATCACTTATCTATTATAAATATGGGAGGAATATAGATGAATCAACAAACAGGTACAGATCGCGTAAAACGTGGTATGGCTGAAATGCAAAAAGGCGGCGTCATCATGGACGTTGTGAACGCAGAGCAAGCAAAGATTGCAGAAGAAGCTGGTGCAGTCGCTGTAATGGCACTTGAGCGCGTTCCATCCGATATTCGTGCAGCTGGCGGGGTAGCTCGTATGGCTGATCCTACTATCGTAGAAGAGGTAGTAAACGCAGTATCGATCCCAGTAATGGCAAAATGCCGTATTGGTCATATCGTTGAAGCTCGTGTTCTTGAATCAATGGGTGTTGACTACATCGATGAGAGTGAAGTACTAACTCCAGTTGATGAAGAATATCACCTTGATAAGCGTAAGTACACTGTTCCTTTCGTTTGTGGTGCTCGTAACCTAGGTGAAGCACTGCGCCGAGTAGGTGAAGGTGCTGCGATGCTTCGTACGAAAGGTGAACCTGGAACAGGTAACGTTGTTGAAGCTGTGCGTCATCAGCGTCTTATTCAATCCCAAATCCGTAAAATTTCAAGCATGTCTGAAGATGAGCTAATGACTGAAGCGAAAAACCTTCAAGCGCCATTTGAGCTTCTTCTTCAAATTAAAGAGCTTGGACGTCTTCCAGTCGTAAACTTTGCTGCTGGCGGTATCGCTACTCCTGCAGATGCAGCGCTAATGATGGAACTTGGTTCTGACGGCGTATTCGTTGGTTCTGGTATCTTTAAATCTGATAACCCAGAGAAGTTTGCAAAAGCGATCGTGGAAGCAACAACTCATTATCAAGATTATGAGTTGATCGCTAAGATTTCTAAAAACCTTGGTATCGCGATGCCAGGAATTGAGATTTCTTCACTACAGCCTACTGAACGCATGCAGGAACGCGGCTGGTAATTCATTCAATCACCCCCATCTGAGCAATCCAGGTGGGGGTCTTACTTAGATATAGATTAAAGGAGTCGAAAGCAGTATGGTGAAAGTTGGAGTCCTCGGACTGCAAGGTGCAATTCGAGAACACGTGAAAGCATTACAAACAAAAGAAGCGGAAATCGTTGTTGTAAAACGCATCGAGCAGCTTGATGACCTCGATGGTCTTGTGCTGCCTGGAGGCGAAAGTACAACGATGCGCCGCCTGATCAATCAATATGGATTTCTTGAGCCTTTAAAAGCTTTTGCTGCTGAGAAGCCGATCTTTGGTACATGTGCTGGCCTCATCCTGCTTGCAGAGCGTATTGAGGGGATGGACGAATCTCATATTGGCGTCATGAATGTAAAAGCAAAGCGTAACGCGTTTGGACGTCAAAGAGAAAGCTTTGAAGCACCGTTATCTGTTACAGGACTTGAAGAGCCTTTCATTGGTGTCTTCATTCGTGCGCCTTATATCGAAGAAGTTGGAGAAGGTGTCGAAGTTCTAGCGACGTTTAACGACAAAGTGGTTGCAGCACGTGACGGACGCTTCCTTGCATGTGCGTACCATCCAGAATTGACGGATGACGATCGCATGCATCAGCTCTTTATCGACATGGTCCTTGAATTCAAAAAAGAAGGGCTTGCAACCGAGTAAATTTTCGTGTAAATTATTACGTACTAGGAAGCGGGGTATAAAAACTCTGCTTGTGATACAAGATATACGAAAACGTTGACGGGAAATAGTAATAGATGTTCAATGCTAAGAGAGTCGATGGCTGGTGAGAATCGACCGTTGAACCCTGTGAATCCATCCCTGAGTAGAAAGCTGAACGTTAGTAAGCTTTCTCGGAGCAGACCGTTATTCTGTTAAGAGGCAGGCAATTGTCTGCAATCAGGGTGGCAACGCGGGTAGCTCTCGTCCCTTTCCAAGGGGACGGGGGCTTTTTTGTATTCCTAAGGCGCTTATCGTAAAAAAGGAGGAAAAAGCATGATTGATTTAAAGGTTCTACGTAAGAATTTTGATGAAGTAAAAGAAAAGTTATCAAAGCGT
This sequence comes from Anaerobacillus sp. ABD4_527, assembly GCF_056160805.1. Lineage (NCBI taxonomy): Bacteria > Bacillati > Bacillota > Bacilli > Caryophanales > Bacillaceae > Anaerobacillus > Anaerobacillus sp. ABD4_527. The sequence continues at coordinate 23,364 of NZ_JBSWXZ010000011.1, read as the reverse complement.
GGGGAAGATCTTGTTGGTCTTGACCGTTTTGAAGAGCTTGATCAGCGAAGAAGAGATCTCATCGCGAAGACTGAAGAACTTAAAGGAAAGCGTAATGAGGTTTCAAAGAAAATCGCAGAATACAAGCGTGAAAAGCAAGATGCTGATCATTTGATCAAAGAAATGCGTGAAGTTGGGGACGAAGTGAAGACGCTTGATGAAGAGCTTCGCGGTGTAGAAGGGGAGTTAGAGGAAATCCTCCTACATATTCCTAATATTCCTCACGAGAGCGTACCTGTAGGTGAAACAGAGGATGACAATGTTGAGGTGCGTACATGGGGAGAAAGAAAAGACTTTTCTTTTGAAGCAAAGCCTCACTGGGATATTGCGACTGATTTAAACATCATTAACTTTGAACGCGCATCTAAGGTTACAGGAAGCCGTTTTGCTTTTTATAAAGGAGCTGGAGCACGTCTAGAGCGCTCTCTTATTAACTTCATGATGGATCTTCATGAGTCTGAGCATGGATACGAAGAGATTCTACCTCCATATCTCGTTAATCGCGAAAGCATGACAGGAACTGGTCAGCTACCTAAGTTTGAAGAAGATGCTTTCAAAATTCGTGAAGAAGATTACTTCTTAATTCCAACGGCAGAAGTACCTGTTACGAACTTCCACCGAGATGAAATTCTTGATAGCGCTGATCTTCCGCTTGCATACACTGCATTTAGTGCTTGCTTCCGTTCTGAAGCAGGATCTGCAGGTCGTGATACGCGAGGATTGATTCGTCAGCACCAGTTTAACAAAGTTGAGCTTGTTCGCTTTGTAAAGCCCGAAGAATCTTATGATGAGCTTGAGAAGCTTACTGGACACGCTGAGAAGGTCCTTCAGTTACTAGAGTTGCCTTACCGTGTGATGAGCATGTGTACAGCAGACCTCGGCTTCACAGCGGCAAAGAAATACGATATCGAAGTATGGATTCCAAGCTATGGAACTTACCGAGAAATCTCTTCTTGCAGTAACTTTGAAGACTTCCAGGCGCGCCGTGCAGGGATCAGGTTCCGTAGAGAAAAGAACGGTAAACCTGAATTTGTTCACACGTTGAATGGCTCTGGTCTAGCGATTGGAAGAACGGTTGCTGCAATTCTAGAAAATTACCAGCAAGAAGACGGTACGGTCATTGTTCCTGAAGTGCTACGTCCATATATGGGTGGCCGTGAAGTTTTAAAATAAAGGAAAAGAGGGGGAGAAATCCCCCTTATATATAAAAAAATAAAAAATCTCATTCAAAGTGTTGACTTCATACCGAACGGGTGATAAGATATTATTCGTGTCACCGAGTTATTAAGCAACACACACGGAGGAATACCCAAGTCTGGCTGAAGGGATCGGTCTTGAAAACCGACAGGGGCTTAACGGCCCGCGGGGGTTCGAATCCCTCTTCCTCCGCCATTAACTAATTGAACTACCAACGCGCATATAATTTGGAGATTATATGACCGCTGTCTCTTGCAGATAGCGGTTTTTTTATGTTCTATTTTATGTATATGAAAAGGAGCTATCCGCCGGATAGCTCCTTCGTTATTATCTGCTCAATAAAGGAATTTGGTTAAATTTCTGTTCGATCCGCTTTAGAATCAGTTCTACTGAAGACGGGTCGTTCACAAGGTCATATTCGTTGATGTTCAGTCTAAGGATCGGGCATGCGTTGAAGCTATCGATCCAATTGTTGTAGCGTTCATACATCTCTTCCCAGTATGCAGTTGGCGTTTGCTGTTCCATCGGACGTCCGCGTTCCTTGATACGATCGACAACATCCTCGAAAGATCCTTCAAGATAGATCATTAAGTCAGGATGTGGGAAGAATGGCGTCATGACCATGGATTCAAAAAGGTTCGTATACGTTTCGTAATCGACGCTCGACATCGTTCCTTTTTCATAGTGCATTTTTGCAAAGATGCCCGTATCTTCATAGATCGAACGGTCCTGTACAAAACCTCCACCGTACTCAAACATTCTCTTCTGTTCTTTGAACCGTTCAGCTAAAAAGTAAACCTGTAGATGGAAACTCCAGCGGGAAAAGTCATTATAGAACTTCTCGAGGTACGGGTTATTATCAACTTTTTCGAGTGATGTTCTAAATTGCAAAGCATTTGCAAGTGAACTAGTAATTGTAGATTTACCAACTCCAACAGTACCCGCAATCGTAATGACGGCGTCCTGTGGTATGTTGTATTTTTCTCTTAGATTCATACAGGGTCTCCTTCTTTCAAGGTTAATTCGAGGGATTCAAAAATGGTCTGCAAATCTTGTTCATTTGCAACGAAGTCCATCTCATCGCCATTGAACCGGAGAACAGGTATATCAGGGTGATGTGCTTCGAACTCCTGCATAAACCGTTCATAGTCAGACGATAATCGCTTTAGGTAAGAGGGGTCAATATCTTTCTCAATTTGACGACCTCTCTGTGAAATACGATTTAATAACGTTTCGAGGCTAGCATTCAAATAGATGATCACATTCGGTTCAGGCATGCCCTCGGTTAAAATATCGTAGATCTTCATATATTTAGAAAAGTGCTTGTCACTGAGTGTCTGTTGGGCAAAAATTTTATTTTTAAAAATGTGGTAATCAGAGATGACTGGGCGTTGTTTGGATAGATAGTGTTTATCCATCTCTTCTAACTGTTTGTATCGATGGCTAAGAAAAAACATCTCGGTTTGGAAGCTCCACTCTTCAATGTTGCCGTAGAACTTACCGAGAAACGGATTTTCTTCTACGATTTCTTGAAAAAGTTTAAACTGATAGTAATCAGAAATAGCGCGGGAGAGAGAGGTCTTTCCAATACCGATCGGGCCTTCGACGGCAATAAATGGGGTCTGGTTCATACGTATCCTCCTCCGTCGTTTCCTATGCTAACCAGATCTTGCTCTCTTTTTTATAGACAAAGATAATTGTAGCATAGACCAAGAACTGTGGACAGGGTTAAAACCATTGACTTAAAGGTAAAAAAAACCTTCCGTTTTATTTATGGATGAGAGGGAAGAAACGGGATGGAAAGGGGGAGAAGCATGGGATCTCATCATATTCTAATCTTATTATTCATAGGTTATCTTGTTTATACGATCGACACGAAACAGAAGAACTTTCCTGCACCGTTAGTTCTCTTACTTATTGGGATTAGTTTGTCTTTTATTCCCTTCTTTCAATCTGTACATATAACAAAAGAGATTCTTTTTGAATGGTTTTTACCAGCACTTTTATTTATCTCCGCATATCAGTTCCCATTCGATCACTTTAGAAAGCATGCAGGCATCATTTCTATGCTAAGTACACTCGGCATCATCGTAAGCGCTGTTCTATTAGGTGGAGCCATCTTCTTATTGAGCGAACCATTCCTTTCTCTTTCGTTTCTTGGCGCATTGCTAGTCGCTTCTATTTTGACACCCACTGATCCAGTATCTGTTGTTTCGATTTTAAAGAAAACATCGAAAGATCCTAAGATCGCAGATGTTGTGGAAGGCGAATCGATGGTGAACGATGGGACGAGTATCGTTCTTTTTAGCGTGTTTGCAGGAATGCTGTTGCAGGGTCGTACTTTTTCTGTGAGTTCTTTCATCTATGATTTCATTCTCGTATCCATAGGGGGAGTAGCGATCGGTGCGATTTTTAGCTATCTTGTTTGTCGTGCGATTCGTCTTACCCATCATCGTCAGTATCAGGTCATGTTAAGCATCGTTCTTGCTTATGGAAGCTTTTATGCAGCAGAAGCGCTTGAAGTATCAGGCGTACTTGCCGTTGTTGCAGCTGGAGTAGTCCTTTCTTATGAGCTTGATCGATTGATCAAAGAATCACACTACAGAGAGTACTTAAACAGTTTTTGGGAAGTTGTTGAACCGAGTATTCTTGCATTGATCTTTTTGTTGATCGGAATAGAAACGATAAATTATTTGGCCCTTAACCATTGGCTGTTTATTACTCTTGTGTTTTTAGCCTCTGTTGTCATTCGGTTTCTTGTTCTATCGGGCATCGTGAAAATGTTTAAGGCTTGGCGTAATGAATTCAATTGGAAAGAAATCTCCCTCGTCACATGGTCTGGCATTCGTGGAACGATGTCAGTCGCATTGCTCCTTAGCTTAGAAGTCGATAACGCATCGATCGATCACGATATCCTGTCCATTACGTTTGGAGCAGTCATACTATCTCTCATCATACAAAGCATGACGATCTATCCGCTCTCAGCCTTTTTTGAGAAGGAGAATGTCTGAGCTCGAAAAGCAAAGTGCACCAATACAGGAAAGCGTTATGGCTTTAATAGATACTCTTGAAAGGTTTGTGAAAAAGATTTACGTTTAAGCTGGTTGACTAACAAAAATTGGAGGGATTTGCGTGCAGGAACAAACGTTGAATAGTAGCCAGCAGGATACCGTTGATTTTTTCCCGGTGCATGATGTCGATTATCTTGAACTTTATGTTGGTAATGCAAAGCAATCAGCTCATTACTTTTGTAAGGCATTCGGTTTTAAGCCAGTCGCTTACTCTGGACTAGAAACAGGTGATCGCGAGAAAGTATCCTATGTGCTTCAACAGAATAATATTCGACTCGTTCTAACAGGTGCTCTTTCAAATGATCATCCAATCGCAGATTTTGTTAAACTTCATGGAGACGGCGTTAAGGACATTGCTCTTACTGTAGAAAATGTTGAAAAGGCTTACAAAGAAGCTGCAGAGCGTGGAGCGATCGAACTTAGCCCTCCGAAAGAATACAACGATGAGTTTGGAACAGTAAAAAAAGCTGTCATCGGTACATATGGTGACACGATTCATACATTAGTCGAACGAAAAGAGTATGAGGGCGTGTTTTTACCAGGATTCAAACAGTTCGAAGGTGATATTCCATCACAGACGACAGGACTTCTCGGTATCGACCATTGCGTAGGGAACGTGGAGTCAATGGAGGAATGGGTTTCCTACTATGAAAATGTGATGGGCTTTAAACAAATGATTCACTTTGACGATGAAGACATCAGTACGGAATATTCTGCTTTAATGTCCAAAGTTATGCATAACGGTGGTCGAATTAAATTCCCAATCAATGAGCCTGCAGAGGGAAAGAAAAAGTCACAGATTCAGGAATACTTAGATTACTATAATGGCCCTGGCGTGCAGCATATCGCTGTATTGACGAACGACATCGTAACAACAGTAGCGAAATTACGAGATGCAGGTGTAGAGTTTCTAGAAGCACCGGATAATTACTATGATGTGTTAACGGAGCGAGTTGGTGAGATCGATGAAGAAATTGACAAGCTTCGCGAATTGAAAATATTGGTAGACCGAGACGATGAAGGCTATCTTCTCCAAATTTTCACGAAACCTGTCGTCGACCGTCCAACGCTATTTATTGAAATCATTCAGCGTAAAGGTGCAAAAGGATTCGGTGAAGGGAACTTTAAGGCGCTTTTCCAGGCGATTGAACGTGAACAAGAACGAAGAGGCAACTTATAAAAACGAGAAAATGGTAGAAAAGGAGTTGCCAGTATGAAAGTTCAACCAGATACACTTGCATGGAAAGATGCATACAAATTACTGATCGGTTCCGTTCTTCCTCGCCCCATCGCGTTTGTCTCTAGTATCGATCGTAACGGCAGAGAAAACCTTGCACCATTTAGTTTTTTTACGGGAATATGTGCGGATCCTATGATGGTTTGCTTTGCACCGATGCGTAAAGCGGGTGAAGGTGATAAGAAAGACACCCTGATGAATATAGAAGAAACGAAGGAATTCGTGATCAACATCGTAGGAGAAAAAATTGTTGAGCAAATGAATGAGTGTGCGACGCCTTTCGATCGTGAAACAGATGAGTTTATTGAAGCTGGTCTAACAAAAATTGAAAGTGAGTGCATTACCCCGCCAAGGGTGAAAGAGAGCGATGTGCAGCTTGAATGTGTACTCGATCAAATCGTTGAATTCGGGGACCGTGAAGGGGCAGGCAGTCTCGTGATCGGGAAAGTCGTGATGGTCCATGTTCGCGATGAGTTATATGAAGATGGCAAGATTAAGACAGAACTTTTGAAGCCTGTTGGAAGACTCGCAGGGCAGGAGTACACTCGAGCTACAAGCGATACATTTACACTCAAAAGAAAAACAACGGCTGAAGGAAAGAGCTGAGGACATTGAAATTCGTCACGTATGAGTTGCAAGGTAAAGAGCATGCAGGGGTATTAAAAGGAGAAAAGGTGTATAACGTCCATCAAGCTTCTAACGGCAAGGTGCCAGATGACCTTTTAGAAATTATTAAAGGGGATTATGCACTTGATCGTTTAGAGTTAAGCGAAGGGCACGACCTGTCTCAAGTGAAGCTGAAAGCACCTCTTCCTCGCCCTGCTAGTATAAGAGACTTCTATGCGTTTGAAGAACATGTCATTACAGCTAGAGGCAAAAGAGGACTTGATGTGGTGCCTGAATGGTACGAGATTCCCGTCTTCTACTTTACAAATCATCATGCTGTAAAAGGTCCAGATGAGGTTATTGCCTCACCAAAAGGCTGTGAGAAACTAGACTATGAACTAGAAATAGCTTGTGTCATAGGCAAAAAAGGTAGAAATATAAAAGCGAGTGAAGCAAGCGACTATCTATTCGGCTACATGATCATGAACGATTGGAGTGCGCGGGACATACAAGCGAAAGAGATGAAAGTAGGGCTCGGGCCTGCAAAAGGGAAGGATTTTGCAACTTCTTTCGGACCTTATCTTGTTACGCCGGATGAAATACCGCTGCACGGCGAACTCGACCTTAAGATGGAAGCTTATGTGAACGGTGAACGTTATTCCGTGGGAAATGTGAAAGACATGCACTATTCATTTGGGGAATTGATCGAACGAGCGTCGAAAGATGTCACGCTATATCCAGGGGAAGTAATCGGATCGGGTACCGTGGGCAGCGGTTGTATCCTTGAGCAAACCGGACGTGATTGGTTGAAGGCTGGTGATCGAGTGGAACTCTCTATTACTCATCTCGGCAGCCTAATCAATGTTGTTGGAGAGGAGGAATAAGAGTGGCTTTTTACCAGAAGATGGGAGAACTTCCTCATAAGAGACACACGATGTTTAAGAAAGAGGATGGATCCCTTTATAGAGAACAGGTGATGGGGACAAAAGGATTCTCAGGCATTCAGTCCATCCTCTACCATCATCATTTTCCTACAGCGGTAAAGGAAGCGAATTATTTAAAAGATGCTTTACCAGAGTATGAGAAGCAGGATGCATTGAGGCATCGTCATTTCCGTACAGCAGCATACGACAAAAAGGGGGATGCTGTTGTCGATAGGTGTTATTTCCTGGGGAATGAGGATGTTTTGATTGGAGTTGTGAATCCCGCGGAATCGATGAAGTACTTTTACCGAAACAGTGATGGAGATGAGCTTTTCTTTGTTCATCATGGTACTGGTAAGATTGAAACGATGTTTGGTGAGATCACCTATGAGCCGGGCGATTACGTGTTGATTCCCATCGGAACGATTTATCGTGTCTTCCCGAACGATGAGAATCGCTGGTTAGTGATCGAGGCCACGAGTGCGATCACAACCCCTAGACGCTACCGGAATGAATACGGTCAGTTGATGGAACATAGCCCTTTCTGCGAGAGAGATATCAGTGGGCCTGAGCGCCTGAATACGTATGATGAGAAGGGTGAGTTTGAGGTCGTTACAAAAGCACGTGGCAGCTTGCATCGACATGTGTTCGACCATCATCCGTTGGATGTCGTTGGATGGGATGGCTACCTTTATCCATGGAAGTTCAATATCCGTGACTTTGAACCGATAACGGGTCGTATTCATCAGCCGCCTCCGGTTCATCAAACGTTCGAGGGACATAACTTCGTTGTATGTTCATTCGTGCCAAGATTATATGATTATCATCCAGAGTCGATACCAGCACCTTACTTTCATAGTAACGTCGACAGTGATGAAGTGCTTTATTATGTAGAGGGAAACTTTATGAGTCGTAAAGGGATCGAAGAGGCTTCGATTACCTTGCATCCATCTGGTATTCCTCATGGCCCGCATCCAGGTAAGATCGAAGGAAGCATCGGCAAAAAAGAAACGCTCGAGCTTGCTGTCATGATCGACACGTTCCGACCGCTCAAGACGATTGAGCAGGCGAAGGATTATGAAGATCAAGCTTACATGAAAAGCTGGGTTACCGAGTAAACGATCAATTGGGGGAAACGAACGGAAGGCGCGGCTAGAATAATAGCCGCGCTATTACTTTTCATACATTGCCTTTTATTGTATAATAAAATCCATTCGGCCCCGTAGCTCAGGGGATAGAGCAACGGTTTCCTAAACCGCAGGTCGGAGGTTCGATTCCTCTCGGGGCCGCCATTCTTTTAATAACATACATAATTCTAGTAACACGCGAACAAAAATATGTTCGCGTGTTTTTTTATATACAGAGTTCAAAAAAACAGGCTAGGTCAACTAGGGACAAGGATGGAATTTAAGAGCACATATAGGCCTATCCACCACGACATTTACCCTTTCTATGCATAAACCTATAGGAAGTGAATATTAAGGAGGAAGAATCGTGTCATTTCCGGACCAAAATCAATATACATCCGTGCCTTTGGGATCAGGTTTTTATTTTGATGTGTTCAATGATGAAAATCCAGCAGCAGTAGATTTAGTCGGTGATACATCAAACCCATCGTTCGCCATCGCGTATGATGATACAAATGTCTACTTTCGTTTACGTTTAAACGATGACCCGCGTAATAATAAGGAAACAGGCTTTAAAAATTTTTCGTGGGGTGTTTTGTTTAATACTGGAGGACCAGCTGGAACCTACCAGTGGCTTTTAGCTGTAGATGGGCTAAGTGGAGAGCTTGTTCTCATTGAAAACACAAAACAGGAAGTTAACTCATGGAATGATCCAGCTGAAGGTATCAATGGTAGAGGAGAGCCCAATTACTCCCAACCGATTATAAACTTTGATATCGCGAGGGTTACGCCTGCTGACACAACGTTTGGTGGGAATAACAACGTCTTTCTGGACTTTTTTATACCAGCCAATATTTTATTCGATTTTCTGAACATAACTGAAAACACACCACTGCAACTTGTATCGTTCACTTCGACGAATGCAAACAACTACAATAAGGACTCTTTGAGGATTTCTGAAGGTTTTCAGTTCACGGATGCTTTTTCTGATCCGATCTCAGCAGAGGATAGTAACGTAAAAGCAAAACTAGATCTTCAAAAAATACTAGTGAGTGGTCCTACTACAGTTGGGGCAGGAGATGAAGCAGCTTATACTGCTAGATTAATTGTAGAAAACACAGGCAAAAGCAAAGCGAAAACTGTTAAATTGCAAGATGTGATCGAGTTTGATTTAGTTAGTGGATTTTCAATTATTAGTAGTTCTACAGGTAAACCGTTTTATAACGAGCGCACAAACACACTTGGCTGGGAGATAGGGATTCTACCACCTGGAGAAACAGCAATCCTGGATTTTGAAGTGAGTGGATATTTTACAACGGATGGAGAACGTGTTCTTGAAAGAGCAAGAGCGATAGGGACGGATGGTAACACAGGTAAAAGAATATTATCCGATACGGTTACCACGGTTATTACTGTAACAAGTACCGGAGGAGTTACCGGAATTGTTAAAAACCACACAACGGGTCTTCCATTAGCGGACGTTGTTGTGGAATTAAAAGATGGTGCAACAACGATCGCGGTAACAACAACGAACGACAGGGGAGAATATTCTATTAATGAGATTTCCCCAGGTTCGTATACGATTGAATACTCGAAACCAGATTTTATTACGAATATCCAGACGGTACAGATCAATTCTGGAGCCATTACAAGAAAAGATGTTTTTCTAACGGAGCTCCAAGGAGCCGTAGAAGGAACTGTTACAAATGGAAGTGGCGGGGCAATTGCGAACGCTACTGTTTTACTCGTCGATTCAGCTGGTAATGTTATTGATGAAGGTACCACGAATGCGAGCGGGGAATATAACTTCCCATCGGTAAAGACAGGATCTTACACGGTTGTTGCTAGCGCTTCAGGGTTTCAGTCGGCTGAACAAGGCGTAATGGTAAAAGGCGGTCAAACGTCGACTGCAAACTTTGTCCTAAAACCGAATCCAGGAACTATACAGGGAACTGTCACAAATGAAGCAGGTGACCCACTGAGCGGTGCGTTAGTGGAGGTATTGAATTCTGCAGGAACGACAATCGCTAGAGTGTCCACCGATGCTTCTGGTAATTATGTTATCGATGACTTGGCACCAGGGGATTATAAGTTACGAGTAAGTAAAGATCTTTATCGAACGTCCGTTGTTGGGTTTAATCTTGATGCTGGAGAAACAAAGAACGTGAACGTAGAGCTAATTGCAAACCCCGGGGCACTAGAGGGAATTGTATCTGACTCTGCAACATCTGATCCGCTTCCTGGTACAACCGTTCAAGTAGTTGACGCTCGCGGTGTTACAGTAGCATCCACTATCACTGCTGTTGATGGTTCCTATAGTTTTTCTAATCTTGCTCCTGGACAATACAGTGTGACGTTTATAAGCGATGGTTACGGATCGAAGACTGTTGGAACAAAAGTACGATCAAACGTAACGACACAACTTAACGTAAGTCTCAATCAACTAGTAGGCGGAATTGCAGGTCAGGTAACAGATAACGATGGGAATGTCCTTACTGGAGCAATCGTAGAAGCATTCTTCAACAATGTTCACGTTGCGACTGTTACAACGGATAACAATGGTTTGTATGAAATCAATAATCTTAGTCCAGGATTTTATACGGTCACTGTCTCCAAGATGGGATATTCTACGGAAACGGTTGGTGCATCTGTTGTTGAGAATGAAGTGACTCGGGCAAATGCAACTCTTATTCCTAATCCAGGAACGCTAGAAGGGATTGTGCAATCTAGCGGTGATCCGATTTCTGGAGCTGTCATCACCGTTCGCGATGATCGCACGGAAGCTATTATTACCCAAGTCATCACAGATGATCAGGGCAGATACACTGCACTAGGATTGGCACCAGGACCTTACACCATTACTGCGTCAGCTGAAGACTTTCAAAGTCAATTTAAAGGTGCGACGATCGTTTCAGACCAAACGACTACTGTAAACTTCTCATTAGAGCCAAACCCTTCAAGTGTTTCAGGCACAATCATAAACGCAGATACTGGCCTTCCGATCACTGGTTCTACGATTGAAGTGCAGATCTTTGATGCAGCTGGAACGTTAGTAACAACTGCATTTACCAATTTTAATGGAGAATACGAAGTAACGGATCTTCCACCAGGAATTTATAGAATCACTGCGCATGCAGCTGATTTTCAATTGAACTCAGCGACTGCTTCACTATTACCTGGAGCATTGACGGTAGTAGATATTGAACTTACGCCTGCACCGGGTAATATTGTCGGCACAGTAACAGATAGTGATGGAAACCCACTTAGTAATGTATCTGTCAGAATCATTGATGATCGGGGACTTTTAGTAGGAACGATTTTAACTGATTCAAATGGAAGTTATGTATTTGATGGATTAGCACCAGGAAATTATACCGTTACAGCAATCGCTTCTGGCTTTCAGTCCTCTTCTACGGGGGCTATCGTAGAACCTAATGAAACAACAATCGTGAACCAAAGTTTAGAGAGTAACCCAGGCAGCATTTCAGGGACGGTATCTCCTGTCGTTGAAGGCACCACGGTTACGCTAAGAACATCAGATGACCTTTTTGTCGCAACAACACTCCTAAATGAGGCTGGAGAATTTAGTTTCAGTAACCTCGTTCCGGGAGAATATATTGTTTCCGCCACTGCGCCGAATTATCGTGTATCTACAGCGGGTGCCACGGTTGTCGCAGATCAAATAACGTCTGTTGATTTAACGATGCAGCCTAATCCTTCAGAAATGAGCGGTACAATTACTGATCCTAGTGGCAATCCGATTCCAAATGCGACTATTCAAATCATCGATACGAACGGTAGTATATTAGGCTCAGGTGCAACGGACCAATCCGGGCAATATGTGATTGGAAACTTACCGCCAGGATCTTTTTCAGTCATTGTCAGTGCACAAGACTTTGCTTCCACAACAGGTGGCATCACATTAACACCTGGTCAAACTGTAACGGATGCAGATTTTGTCTTGATTCCGGATCCAGGAACCATTGTAGGGCAAGTGATCGACACTTCTGGAAATGGTATTTCGGGTGCAACTGTCATCATTCGAACCTTCGATAATAATCAAATCAAAACCCTTACGACGAATGAGTTTGGAGAGTTTATCGTTGAAGGGCTCGCCCCTGGTTCTTATACGGTAGTAGCAACAGCAACTAATTTTTCAACGGCATTTGTCGGTGCAGTAGTTGCGAGTAACGAAAATACGATCGCAACGTTAACGCTCGAGAGTTTAGTAGGAAATATCTCAGGATCAGTCGTTGATAGTGATGGAAATTTAATCACAGGTGATAATATTGGCATCAAGTTATTTAGTGCTAGTGGAGCCTTACTTCAAACGTTTGTTGCAAATTCAGACGGGACATTTTTTATTAGTGCGCTACAGCCTGGACAGTATAATGTGAATGCAACCGCCCCTTCATACACTGCGAACACAGCGAGTGCAAGTGTTATTGCTGGAGCGACAGAAACGGTAACGATTCCTCTTCAACTTTTACCAGCTACTATTACAGGAAGGGTAACGAATACTGCAAGTGGTGAGGGGATTAATGGTGCTGTTCTAACGTTTACAACGTCAGAAGGACTACCGATCGCAACTTCGATCTCAGGCTTGAATGGCGAATATATTGTAGAAAACATCCCAGCAGGTACGGTAGTACTAAGCGTAAACGCAACTGATTTCGGTGCGAAATCCCTGACGACAGTGATTGAGCCAGGAGAAGTTAAAACGCTAAATGTTGATCTTGAACAGAGCCTAGGATTTTTGACAGGTTATATTACGAATATTGATACTGGAGAAGCGATTTCTGGTGCAGTCATCTTAATCAATGAAAATGGAGAACAAATCGCAACGATTACTTCTGATGAGTCTGGACAGTTTTTAACAGAAGGATTGAGTCCTGGAAACTACCAAGCTGTTGTCGCTGCAGAAGGTTTTACAAGTCGTACAGCTAGCTTTAATATCGAGCCGAACGAAACAACCGTACTCAGCTTCGCGCTATCACCGATCCCTGGAACGATTACTGGAAGAATCACGAACTTTAATACTGGAAGTCCGATTTCTGGAAGCACAATCGTTATACGCGAACAATCGCCGAGTGGTCCGGTAATCGCTACTACGACTACGAACTCTAATGGAGAGTATATTGTAAATACTCTATCTGCAAGCACATATACGGTCATTGCTTCAGCTGAAGATTTTGGTGCTGCAGAGGCAACAACAATTGTTGGCCGCGGTGAAACCAAAACAATTGACATTAAGCTGATACCGGACCCAGGAGCTATTCAAGGTACGATTAGAAATGCAAATACAGGTCTTGAGTTATCTGGAATAACGGTAGAGCTATTTAATCAAGATGGCATGCTTGTCTTCACAACAAACACGGATGAGAATGGCTTTTATCAATTCACGGAACTAGAAGCTCTGCAATATAGAGTTGTGACGAGAACCCCTGATTTTCAGACTCAAGAAATTGGCGTCATCGTCACTTCTGGAAACACAGAAATCGTTAATATCAACTTAGAATCAAATCCTGGCAGTATTACAGGTACGGTAGTAGATGCAGAAACGGATACAAGGTTAGTCGGTGCAGAGGTCACCGCATTCTTCGCTCAGGATCTTGTACCAATCGCTACGACCACGACGAATGGTTTGGGAGAGTATACGATTTCAGGTCTTGTTCCAGGAACGTATACGATCGTTGCAAATGCGGTTGGCTACACTGAAAATTCTACGGGAAGTACCGTTTCGCCAAATGCAACAACACTCACAAATCTTTCATTAACAGGTGTTCCTGCTAGTCTATCTGGTACTGTTCTTGATGAAAATGGGCAACCGCTCAAAAATGCTGTTGTTAAAATTATCGATGTGAACGGTGTTGTAATCGGTACAAGTGCAGTTGATGAAAACGGAAACTATTCAATAGGAGGGTTGAAGCCAGGGACTTACAGAATTCTAGCATCAGCTCCTGGAACATCTGCCCCTGACGTGGGAGGCGCATCTACTGGGGTGACGCTCGTCGCAGAACAAAACAGAGTCGTTAATTTCGTGCTTAGATCAAATCCAGGAAGAATATCTGGAATGGTGTTTGATGAAGTTACTGGGAATCCGATCGTAGGAGCTAACGTCAACATTCTTGATAGTAACGGGCTAGTCATTGCCACAACGGCAACGACTACAGGTGGAAGTTATTTAGTAGGAGGGCTTGAAGCAGGAAGTTATACCGTTTCCGCAACGAAAGCTTCCTATGCACGGAAAACAGCTGGGGCCATCGTTGAACCTGATCAAACAACGACGGTTGATCTCTTTCTTAAAAGAACGACTGGTTCAATCTTCGGCAAACTTCAGGATGAAACTGGACATCAAATCATCTCAGATACGGTTGGGGTTCGATTGCTTGATGATAAGGGATTGCTTCTACAGTCTACCGTTGCTACACCAGAGTGTGAGTTTAGCTTTAGTGACTTAGCTCCTGGTCAATATCTTGTAAGCATCAGTGCTGACGGGTATCAATCTAAGGTTGTCCCTGTAACGGTAGTTGCAGGAGAAGTCAGTGAGTTGACCATCACCTTCTTCCGTAATGCGGGAATTATAGCTGGTACAGTAACGAACATGGATACTGGAAATGGAATAGCTGGTGCAACTATTCAAATAAAAGACGCTGCGAATATTACCCTTGCAAATGGAGTCACAAATGAGGATGGAAGCTTTACGGTTCAAAATATCCCACCAGGATCTCAGGTAGTTACTGCATCACGGGATGGATTTGGAACGGGATCTACAGGTGTAAATGTCGTTGCAAACGAAGTATCTGAAGTCACCATTGCATTAACTCCTAATCCAGGTAGCATCGGGGGAAGCATTACAGACGAAGCTTCAGGCTTGTCGGTTTCCAATGCAACCGTCCAAGTGTTGAACGAAGCAGGAACGATACTAGCAACTGTACTCAGTCAACCCGACGGTCAGTACCTTGTTTCAGATATCCCTTCAGGCGTCTATGAAGTAATCGTCAGTCATCCTGAGTATGGCATCAAACTTGGTGGCGCGATCGTTGATAGTAATGAAAAAGCTACCCTTGATTTCACCCTAAACCCAAATCCAGGAAGCCTTAGCGGAATCGTTGTTAATCAAGAAACGAAAGAAAGAGTTTCAGGTGCGACCGTTGAATTAAGATGGCTGAGTCCTGATGGGGAACTTGTCGCTTCTACGTTAACGAACGAGGATGGAGAGTATTTTATAACTGGACTTACACCTGCCATCTATATGGTAGTTGCATTTGGGGGAGGTCTTGGAAGTGATTTAGCTTCAATCGAAATTCGCTCCAATGAAATGGTTGTCCAAAACCTTGGATTGTTTCCACTTCCAGCTAACGTGAGAGGGAACGTAAGAGATGCAGTAACCGGCTTGCCGGTCGAAGGAGCGCTTGTTCGTTTGGTCACGTCGAGCGGTGGCTTCCTTCAAAGTGGGCAAACTGATCGTGATGGAAATTATTTAATCGAAGGGTTTGACCCAGGCGAGTATACGCTTGTTGTTCGAAATGAAACGTACGACTCAACTGCAAAGGAATTTACAGCAGAGCCTCTCGAAACAGCTGAAGTGAACTTTGCATTATCATTAAGCCCGGGATCTGTTTCAGGTAGAGTAAAAGACGAGAACACATCAGAATTTGTTGCTGGTGTTTCAATCATTGTTCTAAACGAGCTGAATGTACCGATCGCAAATACACTTACTGACCAAAGCGGGAACTATGTGATCAATGGGTTAGCACCGGGCCGTTATTCCATTAGAGCTCTAGCAGTCGGCTGCGATTCGAATGCCAAAGCATTGACGATCATAGCAGGAGAAACCACTACGGTTAACTTTTTGCTAACTGGTGACCCATCGATCGTTAGAGGAAACGTAACAGATGAAAATGGAAATGCACTTAATGATGTAGGGGTAACGGTTTTTGACAGCAATGGAAATTTGGTAGGAAGAGGCGTGACAAGTCGAGAGGGCGTTTATGTAATCGGTTATCTTCCAGCAGAAACATTAACTTTTGTTGCATCCTTGCCTGGATTTACTCCAGATGAAAAAATCATCACGTTATCACCTAACAGCGATCGAACTGTTAATTTTGTACTCGGTATAGCAAACCCAGGTATTCTTTTCGGAAGAGTAACGAGTGAGAGAACGGGTGAGCCAATCGGTGGTGCAACGATCACTGCAAGGAGAAATAATGAGATCTTCACGGAAGTTTCTACTCGTCAAGATGGAACGTACTCGATGGAGCTTCCAGAAGGTGACTATGTAATACGCGCAGCCGCACCGTCATATGAACCTCAAACAGAACCTATATTTATTCAAGCGGGAGAACGTGAAGAGTTAAACTTCACATTACAAGGCGGGGCGCCACCGCGAGATCAGTATTATCTATTTAGCTGTGAGAACGGTCAACCTCTAAGAGTATCCAATAGTTTTGTTCCGACGCCGTTCACCTTGCAAAGGGTCGATAGAAAAACAAACTGTGGCTATTTCTCTTATATCGATCTTGGCACAGAAAGAACGTTAATCGTTTGTCTAAGCTGCTTTACAATCAGTAGGATCGAGTAATGACATTACCGATGAGTGATAGCTCATCGGTTTTTTATTTTTTCTACGAAACATTACGATGTAACGTTCATTGTTAAAAAATGCAAGCTAAAGAATTGTAAAGGTGATATGATAGAGATAAAAGATTGCTAGGTTGGGAGGCTATCACGTTGGATGAGTGGAAAGGTGCAGCGGCCGATGTGTTTCGAGCCGTACGTATCAATTTAAAATCCGAGCTTTCTCCACTGGTTGATGAGGTGCAAACGCTCTTTTCAGACAACCCATGGGGGCAGCTTTTCTTATTATTGCTATCACTTGTGGTCCTAGTGCAGGTCATTAGTCTAGTAGCACGTGCATATGACCGCGCATTTCGGCAGACCATCGAACGGAGGATGGAGACGAACTCGAACATTAATCGTTTCTTTAAGGGTTTCTTGCATCATAGAAGGTCGGACGGATGGATGAATGATACTTCGTGGTTGCAAAAGGAACTTCAGCGCTTCGATCTGTACGAGCTTGAGTGGTTGAAAGCAGAGCTTACAAGTGCTGAGAATGACTTTCGAGATTATCGCCCGCAAACGTTACTTGCTGGAATTCTTTTCTCAATCGCTACGCTACTTCTTGTGTGGTATTACGAGTGGACGATTTTTGAGCAAGAGATCCTCTCCTATGTTTTGCCTGTCCTCATTATCACGTGGTGTATCGGACTCGTATCTTATAAAGTAGGAATTAAGAAGCGTTTTTATCGTTCTTTAACGACGAATGTAGAACTTGCGATCCCCACTAAAAAAGTTCAAGACGTGATGAAGTATATCGATTCTGATTTAAAAAGGTACAAGATCGAGCATTCAATTACGGATGGCGGATATTATGAGGTTATTCGGTGTATGACATGTACGTACCATTCAAAGTATCTAGAAGAAGTGCGTTTTCAAATCAATGATACGTTCCTTGCTTTTAAGGCGGATGAACGTGCAATCGAAGTGACGGTAAGCAGTGAGTATAGCCATACATTTACTATTGATCGCCTTGAGTTTAAAGATGGTTATTGTCAAAGTCTCAGAAAGGGAAGCCAGCTGTTTGACGATAAACTGATGGTTACCTACTTGAATGCTGCCTTTGAGCAAAGACCAGCTTATTTCCAAACGAGTTCATAATGAACGAGAACCCCTTCTGTAGTAGAGGGGGTTCTTCATTATCCTTCATAGGAGGTAACGGTGTTTTTGTCATCAGCTTTTTGCATGATTTCTTTCAGGTCTAGTTCGGTTGAAGGTTGGATATTTGCTTTTAGATTTCCTTCCATAAGTTTTAATGCATAATCGTTATCTTCCTTTACGTTCGAAGCGCTACAGTCACTTGGGATGTATAGTTCATACTCCCTCATATATGCATCGTTGGCTGTGAATAAGACACAGATATTCCCTGCAAATCCAGTCAGAATAAGGGTGTGTACTTTTAGATATTTTAATAAGGAAGAAAGTGGTGTTGAAAAGAAGCCAGAATGCTTCGGTTTGACTACTGTGTAGTCGTCATCATCAGGCGCTAGTCGATCGACTAGGTGCTTTCCGTTCGCTTCTGCAGCGTAGTTAACGACTTTATTAAAATTAGATTGCCACATACCGTAGTTATCATTCACGTAGATGACAGGCATTCCGTTTGCTTTTGCACTCTTCTTCAAGGATGAAATGCGATCAGCGGCATCTTCTGTATATCTACCTAGTAATTCAGCGCCTTCGAAATCCATTGTATTGATAACATCGATTAATAGTAATGCGACGGATGATTGCTGGTGTTCGGATTTTGTATGTTCTTTGCTCATAAGAACTCCTCTCCTTATAATAGGTGATAGAATTGGAAATTGTATGTAGTTTACCCAAGAGCGTAAAGAAATAAAACATTGTAAGAAGGAGCAACTTTAATGAAAGATGCACAGTGCAGCGATGGTTATTTTATGCAAAAAGCAATTGAAGAAGCAAGAAGAGCTGAGGCAATTGGGGAAGTTCCAATCGGTGCAGTCATTGTAAAAGATAATGAAGTGATCGCATCGGCATTCAACTTAAGAGAATCTGAACAACGTTCTGTTGCACATGCGGAACTTTTAGCTATCGATGAAGCTTGTAGAGTGACCGGAAGCTGGCGATTAACAGGATGTACCCTCTATGTGACGCTTGAACCCTGTGCGATGTGTAGTGGTGCGATTGTACTCTCTAGAGTGGAACGAGTAGTATATGGCGCGAGTGATCCGAAGGGTGGGTGTGCTGGTACCCTTATGAACCTTCTCGACGATGGTCGCTTTAACCATCAAGCTGAGGTAACTCGTGGTGTAATGGAAGAAGAGTGCGGCTCGATGTTATCGACATTCTTCCGTACGTTAAGAGAACAGAGGAAAGAAGAAAAGCTCAAAATGAAAGAAGATAACGTTTGATACGAACAACGCATAGATGTTATATTGTTTCCGTCGATAGATGGAGGCGTACCCAAGTCTGGCTGAAGGGGGCTGACTCGAAATCAGCTAGGGCGTTCACGCGCCGCGGGGGTTCGAATCCTCTCGCCTCCGCCATCTTACAAAAGATGGATTATTGGATCTATTGATATTTTCGCCTCGATGCGATATACTAGATTTTGCACGTTAGACGTGCACTAAAAATGTTATCAAATTTGCCGTGCTAGGTGGGGAATTAGCGGTGCCCTGTACTCGCAATCCGCTACAGCGAGACTGAATCCCTTCCCGAGGTTTAGCTACTGCAGGGTCTGCCCTGAATAAGTGGTGTTGACATCCGGGTCCTGCGCAACAGAGTCCTACGAACCCTGTCAGGTCCGGAAGGAAGCAGCAGTAAGTAGGTTCCCTCTGTGTGCCGCGGGAGTGCCCGGATCGAGCTAACTGTTCAGGTAACGCTTGTGGTGGCTTTATCAAAGGAAGGTGCACGGTTTTAATACTTAAATGCTCAACTCACTCTTTAGAGAGTGAGTTTTTTTATATATAAATTCTAAGATTGCTTTTTGAATTAGAAACAATGAAACGGTATAATAGAAAAGGATGAAGAGGTTAGGAGGAGAGTAGGCGAATGAGTTATCAAGCGCTATATCGTGTCTGGCGGCCCCAGACGTTCGAAGACGTAGTCGGCCAGAAGCATGTTACACGAACAATTCAAAATGCACTCATGCAGCAAAAAATCTCTCACGCCTATTTGTTTACAGGACCTCGAGGAACGGGAAAAACGAGTGCTGCGAAAATTATTGCAAAAGCAATTAACTGTGAGAAAGCGCCAGTAGCTGAACCTTGTAACGAATGCTCAGCCTGCCTAGGGATCACAGATGGTTCGATCTCAGATGTGATCGAAATCGATGCGGCTTCTAACACTGGCGTCGACGACATCCGAGATATTCGCGACAAAGTGAAATACGCGCCGAGTTCTGTTTCTTATAAGGTGTACATTATCGATGAGGTTCACATGCTGTCGACAGGAGCATTTAATGCTTTACTTAAAACACTTGAAGAACCGCCAAAGCATGTTGTATTTATCCTAGCGACGACTGAGCCACATAAGATTCCATTAACGATTATATCGAGGTGTCAGCGCTTTGATATGAGACGAATCACGGCTCACGATATCGTAGGGAGATTACAAACTATCATTGAAGCGCAAGGGATCGCTGTTCAGGAAGATGCCCTCTATCAAGTTGCAAGAGCGGCAGATGGAGGAATGCGAGATGCATTAAGTATCCTTGATCAGGCGATCTCCTATAGTGAAGCGGAAGTTATTCTTGACGATGTTCTCGCAGTCACTGGTAGTGTGTCTCAGAAAATGATTTCTCGAATAGCTGGTGCATTTTACGAGAAAGATGTAGCTGAGGCACTAAATGCAGTGGAAGAGCTCATGGAGCACGGAAAAGATGCAGCGCGGTTCTTAGAAGATTTGATCTATTACTTTAGAGATCTACTCCTTTTCCAAACTGCACCTCAGCTTGAAGAAGTGGAAGAACGGGTGAAGGTAGATGAATCGTTTCAACACCTTGCAAAGAATAGTTCGAAAGAGTGGGTGTACAAGGTCATCGAAACACTTAATCGCAACCAGCAAGAGATGAAGTGGACGAATCACCCACGTATCTTTTTAGAACTCGCGCTCGTACAAATTTGTCAGGAAGAGACAGAAAGTCAAGCTACTCAAGATCAGAGTGACCTTCTTGACCGTATTCAAAAGCTTGAAAGTGAACTCAATGAGTTGAAGCAAAAAGGAATCGAAGTCAAGCAAGTAGAATCTGAACAAGAAGCGAAACCGAAAAAACAATTTAAACCATCGAGACAGAAATCTAGTGTATCTCATGGTAAAATAAAAGAGATCCTCAAAAAGGCAACGAAACAGGACCTCATGAAGGTAAAGAGTGTCTGGGGAGAAGTAATGGAAAACGTTCGTCAGGAAAAAGTATCTGCTCACGCGTGGCTAAAAGACAGTGAGCCGGTTGCTGCAACGGAAAAAACGTTCCTACTTTCATTTCAATACGAAATGCACTGCCAGATGGCTGCCAAGGATAACATACGAGGGACTGTAGAAAGTGTCCTTTCAAGAACGCTTGGCAGAACGATGGAGATGGTAGGGATTGTTGAAGATGATTGGCAGCAAATCCGTAGCGAATTCCTAAAGACAAGAGACGAACCTGAAACAGGCGAAGGTGAAAAATCAGAGCAATCTGGTGAAGATCCACTCGTCTCTGAAGCAAGACGTCTTGTAGGCGATGATCTACTCGATATTCAATCTTAAAAATTCAACTATAAATAAGGAGGAATTGTTTTATGAAACGCGGAATGGGTGGCATGAACAACAACATGATGAAACAAATGCAGAAGATGCAGAAGGATATGGCGAAGGCGCAGGAAGAATTGAAGGAGAAAACTGTTGAAGGTTCTGCTGGTGGCGGAATGGTCGTTGTAAAAGCAAACGGTCATAAAGAAGTGCTTGAGGTAATCGTGAAAGAAGAAGTTGTCGATCCAGACGACATCGATATGCTTCAAGACTTGATTCTTGCTGCAACAAACGATGCTCTTCGTAATGTAGATGAACTCGTAAACAAAGACATGGGTAAATTCACACAGGGACTTAATATACCTGGATTAATGTAGGGGGTATGCAGGTGCATTATCCTGAACCAATATCAAAACTAATCGATAGTTTTATGAAATTGCCGGGGATCGGACCAAAAACGGCGGTCCGCCTGGCTTTTTTCGTGCTAGAAATGAAAGATGATGATGTGTTGGATTTCGGTAAGGCGTTAGTAAATGCAAAGCGTCAATTAACGTATTGCTCAGTCTGTAATCACATCACTGACACCGATCCTTGCCGAATTTGTTCAGATAGCCATCGAGATGAGACGGTTATTTGTGTCGTACAAGATGCGAAAGATGTAATCGCAGTCGAGAAAATGAAAGATTACACTGGTTTGTACCATGTTCTTCATGGTGCTATCTCTCCAGTCGATGGGATTGGTCCTGAGGACATCAAAGTGCCTGAGCTATTGAAGCGTCTACAAGACGATAAGGTTACTGAGATCATCCTTGCAACAGATCCTACTATTGAAGGAGAGGCTACAGCGATGTATATCGCCCGGCTCGTTAAACCGACGGGCATTCGAATCACGCGTATCGCGCACGGTCTTCCTGTCGGAGGCGACTTAGAATACGCTGATGAAGTGACGCTGTCTAAAGCATTAGAAGGACGACGTGAACTATAGCAGCAGGGGGGAAGAATATGTTCTTCAAGCGAAAAGGCTACCTGAGAAAAGAAGCCGATGAGCATTTGATTCAAGCTCTGCAAGAATTAAAAGAAGTCTGGAATAAACAAAAAGAAATAGTAGGTCGCAGCGTGGAACCTTCTGGAGCTGTTCTAGCCCGGTTGAAACTTGATGAAGCCAAGTACTTCTACCTATTAAAAGAAGCGAAGCGTAGAAAAATAAGGATGGGGAAGCCGTAAACTTCCCGTTCTTTTTTATTTGGACAGACATACACTTTAATAATTCTTGAAAAGAGCGGGGGACTTTTATGGATCCTAAACTCGTTATCGGATTATTTGCTTTATGTATTGTTCTGTTACTTTTCATCGGAGCACCTTTGAAGCCCATGCGCTGGATTGGTCACGGATTGATCAAGCTCGCCATCGGTGCACTGCTATTATTCTTTTTGAATACATTCGGAACACCGTTCGATCTCCATGTACCGATCAATTTAGGTACAGCCGCGATTTCAGGATTTCTCGGAATCCCTGGTCTAGTTGCTTTAGCTGCAATTCAGCTCATTATCATAGCTTGAGGACAGAGGAACTCGGTCGTTTAAGAGTTCCTTTTTGTTTTTCTAAAATAATTTTTCAAAAAGGGTTGCGTTCTAATCGATGTGCTGTTAGTATTATAGAAGTCGCCGATAAGACACGGCAGACGCAAAGAAATGTTTAAAAAGTTGTTGACGGCAAACGAGTTAATATGATATATTAATAAAGTCGCTGAAAACGACATCGAAAGAATCAAATCGATCTTTGAAAACTGAACGAAACGCCATGCAAGAAATTGTTTCTACGGAAACAACATTGTTTTAAAGCTAGATTGAACTTTTCTA
>NZ_JBSWXZ010000010.1:0-41562 GCF_056160805.1 Anaerobacillus sp. ABD4_527 | reverse complement strand
CTCCGATAGAAAAGTTCAATCTAGCTTTAAAACAATGTTGTTTCCGTAGAAACAATTTCTTGCATGGCGTTTCGTTCAGTTTTCAAAGATCAAGTGTTTCTTTCGTTTGTCGTTTTCAGCGACTCAACTAATATAACATTTCGTTTAAGTCGTTGTCAACAACTTTTTTTGAGATTGTTATTACAATCTGTTTGCTCCGTAAGAAGCAACGTGATTAATAATACATGACTACCGAAGTAGTGTCAATCCCTTTTTTTAATTAAGTGATGTTGTCTTTGCAACAACGTTTACTACTATATCAGCTAAAATAGAGTGGGTCAATACATAGATTGATATTCTTTTAAAAAAAAGAGCCAGAGCAAATCGACTCTGGCTTGTGCGGTCTCTCTTATTCAATCAAACGTTTGTTTAACTCGCTGTTTTCTCGTCGATCTTATCGAACATTTTCTCTTTTTCTACCTTTATTGACTCACTCAACTCATCATGCTTTTTCTCGCTATAGTCGAGAAGCGTATCTGAACGCTGAGTAATTTTCTCTTTGAGGAGCTCTACTTCTTCCTTTGTAATCTTTTCTTCAAAGTACAACTCTTGAGCTGCTTTATATAATAGGTCTTCTTCCGTTTGAACGATATCATTAAAGGTTGCTCTGATTTCGTCTACCTCTTTATTCTTTTGAAGATGCTCTTTGTTTACTGCAATATCAGCCTTCGCTGATGCAAGGTCTGCTTGAATTGATTTATGGGCATCGTTCAATAATTGATTGAGGGTGTTATTTAGCTCAACTTTTGAATTAACAGTCTTATAAACTCCACCGCCTGCTTCTGCCGCATCTTCAAGCTGTCTACGACCTTCAGTATCTACATTGAATCCGATGATGTTTACCGTTACCTCTAAATCAGATTGATGAAGCTTTTCCGCTTCACTCACAGGGTCTCCATCACAGGTTTCCACACCATCACTCACTATATAAACTGTGTTTTTCACACGCTCTCCAGTTTTCCCTTTTAAATCAGACTGAACAGAGCTAATCGCATCCCCTAGTGGAGTCCATCCTGTAGGTTTGAATTGACCCAAAGCTTCGTTGAACGTGTTTTCATCATATGTATCCAAATCATAAAAGACTTCATTACTACTACAAGAGAGTTCCTTATCGCTATCATCATTACTCCCTTTGTGACCGTAAGCTCTCAAGAGTATATTCGCGTCTTCAGGTAAGTTACTAGAAAATCGCTTTAAAGCATCCTTTGCGAGATCCATCTTCGTTCCTCCGCTTACTTGCCCTGCCATACTCCCACTAGAATCCAATAAAATCACAACATTCTCTTCATCAATCTTTTCTTCCTCAGATGTAAGACTTGCAAATTCAGGATTATAATCCTCATACGCCGCGTGAACCTCACTGTAATCGGCATGAAGCATAGAGACTAACCCGTTATATGCCGTCTCCGCATCAGCAGAAGAAGGGATTTCCTTTAAAATGTTATCGGGATTAATGGATTGTTTACCACTACCACTTTTGATTAAGGATCCTGGACTTCCTTTTACAATACTCTGTGCATCTGTTGCAGCTTCAGGAAAGTCTGTTTTCTCTTCCTGCTGCTGTTCCTCTTGTTTATTATCTTTATTATTTTGACTAGCACTTTCTTCGTTATTAGAGCAAGCTGCTAGTAGTAGACAAACTAACCCAATTAGAAAAACAGAATATGTCTTCAAATGTAAGCACCTCCTATAATGTTAATAAACGAGCTATCTTTAAAAATAACTTTTACCTAAACATACTTAACACGGTGACAATACCTGCAAGGAAAAATATCATCAATATAGTTTGAATTAGACGTACTATTATACTATCCCCCGGATTTCTTCTACTCATATGAGCAAACACACCCAACACAGCAAAAACAAATACAATCATTGAAGCATAAATTAACCATGGAGGGCGCTCAATCATTTTATAGACACCCCCACCAGCCGGTTCTGCTGTTGTAAAGACTATCCCAACGATACTACCAATAACGATAATACCTGAAATAGCTTCTATTAATCCCCATCTCATTCATTATCCTCCTTGAAGTATTGCCCGTGGAGTTATTAAATAAATAAACAGGTGCATAAGAAAGGAAAATTAATTTCATCTCACCAACTGCTAATTCTTATAAAAACTCTACAGCTAATCTATAAAGTACAAATAGTAAAAATAACGCAACTCCACCAACGAAAGATTTACGTGTTATCTGCTCACCATTTCGACTTGTTAGATTGACTGATGAAATGATTCCAACAAATAGGAAAACAAGAATAACTACAGCAAAGAATAGCTTATCGTTATAGTCTAATTTTCCATTTTTAATAAACATTTCAGAATAAATAATAATCATTATAAATATTCCAATTAATAGAAAGGTAGAAAACCTTGATAGTTTTTGCCACTTTTTCATACTTTCTCTCCAAAACGTCTAATAAATTAAAACCTTTCGCACTTCCTCTTATCACCTAAACATATTAACAAGAGCTATTGCACCAGCAAAAAATAATACAAGCAATGCAGTTTGAAGTATACGCACTTTCATACTAACGCCCTCGGCTCTTCTACTAATATGGGCAAAGACACCAACAACTATTGTTGTTCCAAGACCAATTCCAGCATACATCAACCAAGGTGGACGTTCCGTCATTTTATAGACACCGCCACCCTGTGATTCTCCCAATGAAAATACTAGTCCAGCTGTGATTCCCAAGATGATTATTACACACACTGACTCAATGACACCCCACACCTTATTCAATTAACATTCACCTATATTCTATTTAAGGGTTTATCTATAACTGCACTGACATTCGGTATAAGGTGAAAAAATCAAAAAGATTATTGCTGCAATCACACTCTTCTTTGTTATCTTCTTACCTCCGTCACTAGTTAGGTTTATACTAGAAACAACACCTACAAATGCCATAATAGTTAAAACAATGATGAAGACCTTCCTATCAGTTGAGTCGACAATACCATCCTTCATAAACATCAGTGGATATACAAAAATAAATATCATAGAAATAATCCAGAGTACATTAGAAAGTTTAGATGCTTTTTTCCACTTCAGTTCAAAAACCTCCAACTTGCCGTTGTGCTATTCAAATCACCCATCTCTTAGAATGAAAACTTGAGAATTACATAACTTAATATTAT
Source organism: Anaerobacillus sp. ABD4_527 (assembly GCF_056160805.1). Classification (NCBI taxonomy): domain Bacteria; kingdom Bacillati; phylum Bacillota; class Bacilli; order Caryophanales; family Bacillaceae; genus Anaerobacillus; species Anaerobacillus sp. ABD4_527. The sequence goes on along the minus strand of NZ_JBSWXZ010000010.1, from coordinate 38,378 downwards.
TTACTACTTCTATAAAACCCCACACCTTATTCATTTAACTTCAACCTTAGTATAAATAAACCTAAGGAATTATATATAACTAGAATTCTACTATGACCCTATAAACTTGGAAGATTACGAGCAATATTATTGCACTTACTACAGATTTGGATTTTATCTTTTTCCCATTTTCACTTGTTAAATTAATTCCAGAAATGACACTTACAAACAAAGCCGCAACCATGACTCCCACAAAAACGCTGTTGTCTAACACTCCATCTTTAATAAACAATTGAGAATAAATTGCAACAACGACAATAACACCTATAAATACAATAGTTGATGCTTTAGATAAGTATTTCCACAATTACTTCTCACTCCATAATTAAAGATGATTGAGAGATCAGCAAAGATTTATTGGCTTAACTGTGAAGTTGTTGAGATCAATCGTTCAACATAATTTTATTTATAAAAACTCCACTGCTGCTCGATACATAATAAAGAGCAAGAATATAACAATGCCGCCGATAACAGAACGAAATGTGATATTTTTTCCATGTTGTGAAGTAAGGTTAATACTTGATATAACTCCTACAAAAATAAATACAACGATCACCATCAGTAAAAAAATTCTATCATTAAAATCTAACCTACCATTTTCTATAAATAATTTAGAATAGATAAAAACTATACCTATTGTCACTACAAAAAAGATTTTCGATGCTAGCGAAATTTTTTTCCACATTTAAACACCCCCTTTTTTCATAACTAATTTTTCATGTTTGAGGTTTTCATATTATACGTTTTTGAGTTGTGTATATCTCTCATTTTATTTAAATCCCTTGCTTTATCCGAGTTATCTATTTTCCCATTGTTTTGGTTATGATCTTGGAATCTATCATTAAGGTTCGGTTTTTCTGAATCACTCATATTGTTTTTTACATTATCCTTAATAATATCTTCAGTTCCTTTGTTAAAAATTTCTTCATAAACATCTGTAGAAGCAGGGTTTCTAAGAAAATCACTCACCCTTTGATTACTGAAGACCCACTTACTTATATGAGATATTAATCCGTAACCTGCGATAGCCGCAATAGAGCCAGAGACAAAGTTATCTACAAAAGCCCACTCACCTTTCAGACCTTCAACTACAAAGTTCTCTAACCCTCCAATCGTTGCAATCGGGAGCCCCCAAGATGCATATTGGCCGAATTTCCCAGCTGAAAGTAGGCTTCCTGCGAATACGGACATAGGCGCTAACAAACTCCCCATCGCAGCCCCTGAAACAATATCAATCATGAAGTTTCCAAAGGTGAAATCACCAGTTATAAAACTTTTTACGCCTGAAATAACACCAGATCCTGCTCCACCTATGATTGCACCCTCGGCCATAGTTGAAAGCACACCACCGGCTCCATATGCTAATCGCAAATGTCCCCATGCACTCTTCCCTAAACTCAACAACCCTCTCCCAGCAGCAGCCAACGCCCCAGTAGCCTGTCCAATTCCACCTAACATGGCACCACCAGCTGTCCAGCCTAATGAGCCTAGGAAACTATAATCGCTTGAGTTTCGATTCATAAGGTAATAAGCGCCACCTGCAATACCAGCACCTATTCCAGCTGCGATTGCAACTGGTGCGCTGATTACGCCAAGAGCGACGGCACCGACGATTCCGGCACCAACGCCTACAAAGCTCAAGGTTGATTTTACCCAGTTTGGCGTCGCATCCCAGACATTCGAAGTGAAGTTTGTAAAAGCGTTCCATGTATTGACCGTGCCATCGACGAAAGCTTCCCACGTGTTAGCTGACCAGTCCGTGAATGAATCCCATGTGTTCGCCGACCAATCTGCGAAGGACGACCACGTGTCTTGTGACCAGTTACTGAAGTCATTCCACGTATCACTCGACCAATCAGTGAACCTATCCCAGCCGCCAGCAATGACATCCCCCATATCCCCGACAGTATCAAAAAGCGGGCCTAGAAACTCTCTTCCTTTGTTAAAAGCGTCTCCGATACCGTTCCCGATTTCTTCCCACCAATGACTATCTTTCTTACCGTCATTACTAGTGGCATCTCCATCACTTTCCGTTTTGTTGAGGTTATCATTGTTATAGTCGAGTTCCCCAACCTCGGCTAAAGCGACGGGAGATACACTCGTAGCAAGCATGAAGAGAAGAATCACGAACGATATCAGTCGTTTAAACGCCACTCTGCACCCTCTCCCCTCAACTTATTTACATGTTATATCGATCCCCACCGGTGTACCGATTCCAGCAGAGGCATCTGCTTTGATGCCGTCGAACTGCGAATCTTCGACCGTGACGTATGAACCTTTGCGTTCTGATTCCACAAAAATGCTGAACGTTTCTTCATCAAATTCAACCCTTACATTTCGATCAGCACCGTTTTTCTTCGCATAGCGATTGGCGGCGTCTTTGATATCAGACATGTTTCCTCTTACAGCGTCGCATGCGATCTCGCTAATTTCGTCTTCTTCATATAAAAAGAGCAGCAGTTCATTCGCATCCAGGTCAACACTGTCACCTTCTTTAAGCCATTTTTCAACTGTTGACCGATACGAATCATCGCTGCCTTCAATTTCATCTTCAAGCCAGTTCCCAATCTCGTCATCTGTTAATTCTTCACTTGAGAAACGTTCTTCAAGTTCTTCTAACCGCTCTTCGAGTTCCTCACGAAGTTCTTTGTCATAAGAGTTCTTCGCCTCTTTTGCAGCGGCTAGTACCGCCGAGTCCGCACTCGTTTGGCTGACGCGTTTTGAGATGAACACATTAAAGAAATCAAAGAAAGCGAAGCTGATGAAAATGGAAACGACGAGTAAGCCTACCATGATCAGCAGCATACTGTTGCCTTGTTCATTTTTCAGGTAAGAACGTAATGTTGTCATGGCAAACTTCCTTCGTCGTCATCCTCTTCCATCGGCATCGTCGCATCTGCATCAAAATCCAGTTCAATCTGACCAACGAGAGGGATCGAAACGGTCGGTATTCTTGAAACGACCGTTACGGTAACGTCCTCTCCCGATTCAACTGAACTGACGGATTGAATCTGTAAACCGCCTGCTGATCGTTCCGCTACTTGTTGTGCATTCCCACCTACCGATGCCGCTCTGGCACCATCTCTGGCAGCTGACTCTGTGACAACAACCGCATAAGCAACGAGCGCCATCTGCCAGATGATCATAAATGCCACGATCACAAGCGGGAATACAGCTAAAAATTCAATCGTTTGTGACCCTTTCTCATTTTTTAGGTAAGAAGTAAGCTTTCTCATCGCGAATTAAATGTCACTAATCATTTGAGCGATACGATCAACGATAGCAGATGCAATTCCGTCTCCATTACCATCTACTGCAGTAGCAACAGCTGCCATTACTGCTAACACGACTAGTCCTAGTGCTACCCACTCAAGAGCCTGTGCACCTTCTTCATTATTTACGTACTGATTCATCGTTTCCTTAGACTTTATTACTAGTTTGTTTAACATCATAATCTCTCCTTTTAGGTAATTAGTTTTTATTTGAACCTTCTAATTGAAGAAGGTATCAAGACCAAATGCGCCAGGGTTGTAAATCACATTCAGAGCAAGCAATCCAATGATCAAGATGAACACACCCGGCAATACGAAAAATGTTGTGACTAACGTAATTTGAGGACTTGCCTTCGCTGCTTTTTCCTTCGCTTTAAAGCTTCTTGTCGCGCGAAGGTCATCCGCTTGAATGGCAAATGTTTTAGAAACAGGGACACCTAGAGTAGATCCCTGGATAAGAGAGTTCACAAGCATCTCTAGCTCTCTAGATGAATTTCGATTGATTAGATTTTCATAAGCAGTTTTCCTCGGAACGCCGAGATCAATTTCTCGATTAAATCGTTCGATCTCTTCGCTCAGCGGTCCATCGAACTGCCTTGTCACTTGATGGAGCGCGCCATCTAACCCAACACCTGCCTGAAGCGTAACGCTAACGGTATCGAGAAAGTCCGGCATCATCATGCTGATCGTTTCTTGTCGCTCACGAGCTTTTAATAATAGCCATAGATTCGGCCCTAAATAGCCCCCGAGCGGCAGAAGTAGAAACATCGCAAAAGCAAGCGGCAGTCCTAGAAGAAGGTAAAGCATTCCAGCGACAATCCCGCACAGTCCGAGGAAAAACCTGAGACCATAAAAGCTCTCTAGCCGGAGCCCCATCGGGTTCCCTGCCTGGATCAGCTGGTTTTCATCCTTCTCTCGATCTGAGAAGAACGCGTATTTAACACCTGTAGGTCCTGCATATTCAGCTGCTTTTATGAGGCGATCACTCATTTTTCGTCTGAAACTCACTCGCCTCTGTCGAACAGATTCCTCTACCTTTAGTTGATCAACTAGCTTATGTTTCTTGCTGATATACAAATAGATATAAATAAATCCGATGAGTAAAATGAATAGAATGGCAGTAAATAAGAAGCCGGCATATACACTTAGTAATGAACTCATAAGTTACACCCTTATCCTTGAAATCCGTTTGATCAGAATGAAAGCCGCGAACATAATGAGTGAAAATATCGCGAAAAGAAGCAGCCCCCATGTGGTAAATAGAACGTTTAGAAAGCCTTCGATGAACAAGTTCATCATGATCGCCATCATGAAAGGCATAATCACAAGGATGTACGCGATCGAACGCGACTCCGCTGTTGCGGTTTGGATTTCTTTTTGTACGCGTCCTCTTTCTTCGATCGTTCCAGCCATTAAATCTAGCACTTCAGCGAGGTTCCCCCCAACGCGTCGTTGAATCAAGATCGTACTAACGAAGATTGAGATCTCTTTACTTGAATACCTCTCACGAAAACGTCCCATCACTTCTTCAACATCGTCTCCAAGCTTTATTTGCTGATCCATTATTCTAAACTGCGGACCTGCTGGTTCTGAAACCTCTGAACCTACCATTTCGATCCCTTGAGGAATCGTTTGACCAGCTTTAATCGAATTTGACATCATCCTGCATATTTCAGGAAGCTGTTTGTTGAAGCTTTCGTTCAATTTATCTTGCCTCGCGTTTAATAAGAGTCTCGACCCGATCCATACCGAGAAGTAGGCGATCAACAGCGCGATAAGCGGAAGTAAACCTAGTAAGAAAAACCCCACGAACCATATCACGGCAAGAGTAAGTAAATAGATCCCCATATACTCCGACGGCTTTAAGCGGATGTTCGCTTGAACAAGCTTCTTTTGTAAGTCTCGTGACAATTCCGATTCATCATATTTATCACCGATTAGAATTACGAAACTCTTTCTGTTCTGTTCACCTGTTTCAAACCATTCATCGATCTTCTTTACTGACTGCTTCGCTCGGCGGCTTTCCATCACGTAATAGATAAATAGGAAGAATGAAAGAAACGCAGCGGTAAGCGCTAGGAGGAGAGCGATTGTCATACGATCGCCCCCTCAAGGAACAACGAATCGGATAGTTCAACACCATATGCTCTAAAACGATCGACTAGTTTAGGTTTATATCCAGTCGCTTCAAAGTGCCCTTTCACCTTGCCATCTGCCGTAACGCCTTCGCGTACGTACCGGAAGATGTCATGTATTTCGATCTCTCCATCACCTTCAGTAATTTCTGCGATACTCACAACCTTACGTCCACCATCGGGCTGTCTTGACGTTTGCACGATCAAGTCGAGAGCACCAACGAAATAACCACGAATGATCTCAACAGTTATCGGTAGACCAGACATGACAACCATCGCCTCCAAACGACCAAGTGCATCTTTAGGTGAGTTCGCGTGGACGGTTGTGAGAGATCCTTCGTGTCCGGTATTCATAGCCTGAAGCATATCGATCGCTTCAGAACCACGAACCTCCCCAACGATAATGCGATCAGGACGCATGCGCAGAGCATTCTTTACAAGCTGGCGGATCGTGACTTCACCCTTGCCTTCCATGTTAGGAGGCCTCGCCTCTAGCCGAACAAGGTTTTCATATGAAAAGCGAAGTTCTGCCATATCCTCGATCGTTACGACTCTTTCCCCGAGCGGAATTGAATCAGAGAGAACGTTGAGTAACGTCGTCTTCCCGCTCCCTGTTCCTCCTGATACGAGGATGTTTGTCTTTGCCTGTACCGCCGCTTGAAGAAACCGCCCCATTTCATCCGTAAACGTCCCAAAACTCTGAAGGTCTTCAAGAGTGAACGGCGTTTTGTTAAATTTACGAATCGAAATCGATGGACCATCAAGTGAAATGGGCGGGATGACCGCGTTCACACGGCTTCCATCTGGAAGTCTCGCATCTACCATCGGTGAACTTTCATCGATCCGTCTTCCGAGCGGGGCGATAATGCGGTCGATGATATGGCGGATATGCTGATCATCCTTAAACTGAATATCTGTCTCCTGCATTTTTCCGCCGCGTTCGATGTACACTTCGTTCGCACCGTTCACCATGATCTCGGTTATGCCATCATCCTGAAGCAATGCTTCGAGAGGTCCATACCCTACGGATTCGTTGATGATCTGTTGAATGATCCTCTCCATTTCCTGACTAGGAATGATTACTTTCTCTTCATCGATCATTTGCTTTACGAGTCGCTCGATCGTTTGTTTTCGTTCAGTTGGGGGAAGGGTCGTAATACTTTCAAGATTCGCTTCCTTGATCAAACGATTTTTGTAGTGCCTCACCCATTTTTCTTCAGGGCTGTTCGTCACTTCCCACTCTTTCGACCGAGGCGTACTTTGATTCGATGCTCGTTGTAACCAAGACATACACTCACCTCCTCTACATCAGCACTTTGTCAACAAAGAGCTTCATATCCTTCGTTGCTTTCGACTGCCCACGATCATTTTTCTTTTTATAAAATGGCTCTCCCATATTCAGAACTGGTTGTAAGCCGAAGTAATCTGAACGAACCGAAGCAGTCACTTCTTTTGAAAGAAGCCTCGCGATATCTTTTTCCGCTAGCTCACCTTTTGGATGCGTTCGATTTAAAAGCAATGACACAGGATGGTTGCGTCCACTCAATTGGAAACGCTCGAATAAATCCATCGCATTTTTTAATGCTCTAAGCCCAAGGCTATCCGGAGTCAAAACATAATGGATCGCCGTCGATTCTGATAATCCTGTAAAACTGATCGAGCTGATCGCTGAAGGAACATCTAGAATCACATGATCATAGTGAGCTCGGCACGTTCGAATCACCTTCGTGATCAACTCTTCGTTAATCTCTTCTGCCTTAGCTGGATTTGCAGGCCCTGTTAACACATCGATACCCGTCCGTTCATCTCTGATCAATACGTTCTCGATGTGGTGTAACGAAAGCTCTTGAAGGACAGGCTGTAAATCATAATACGACCTTGAAAATTCAAGACCAAGTGCTGGTTCAACTCCGCCGAACTGCGCGTTTAAATCGATGAGAATAACGCGCTTATCATGGTGAATGCGAAGTGACTGAGCAGTTAAGATTGATAGTAACGTCGTGCCACTGCCACCCTTAGCACTATAAAAGGCATGAACGATGCCGTTCCCAGAATCGCGATTAAATGATTGCTCCGTTAATTCAAGGCTTTGCTGAATATCGACAATTAGTTGACTCAAACGATCGATCTCATCAGGGAAGACCATTACGTCATAGGCACCGGCCTTCACCCACCGTCTACCTTCATCAAACGAACGATCTTCTGTAATTCCGATTACAAAACTTGAAGTAGGAACCGTAATGGCTTGTAGAGCCTCAAGCTCATCACTATCTACAAAGTAAAATTGAAAGGTTTCAGAGAAAGAAGGTTTCCATTCTTCCTGAGTCACAACATCGACTCCGCTTTCTAAAAGCTCTCTTTTCACCGATTCAATAACATCTTCTTTCTTAGATAAAATTAATGACTTATACGACGAACTCATCTCATCCACCCCGCTTTACTCCTCATCAGCATCATCCTCAGCTGCTTTTTTCTCAGCTTCTTTTTTCTTTTCAGCAGCTTCTTTTGCTTTCGCTTCTTCTTCCTTCTTCTTCTCAGCCGCTGCTTTCTTTGCTTCAGCTTCCTTCTTCGCTTGTTCAGCTTCAGCTGCAATTTGATTCACACGAAGAATACGGATCTGTTTGGCAGCATTTTGAGCATGTATCAGCTTTTCAGCCTGTTCTAGGTCCAGCGATACTCTGATTGCAGGACCAAACGATTCATCATCGTTATCCGTCTGAAGCTCTTCTTGTTGAACGACTGGAACCGTTTCAAGCAAGCGCTCAGTTGTTACACCGCTTTTTGTTTCCATAACGGAATACACATCAACAAGATCACCTTCTGTGATCGCTTGGTCGATCACGACATTAGACGTTGGATTCAACCACACGACCCGATTCTCAGCAGGGATATCCAACTTCTTCCTCACGACGTTTTTTGTAAGGATATCGCCATCGTTTAAGTTTACGACCGCAATGGCTTCTTCTAGGTCCTTCTCATCCTGTATGAATGAGGATACCTGACTGCTTCTCGGCATCTCGACCCACTCAATATCACTTTCTTCAAGAGAGGTATAGGAACGGATATCAGATCCTGCCGCTGCGACTTTCACCGTTTCACCGAGCGACTCTTGAGCCATTCGAATTTGGTTTAAAATAAAGCCAGCCGCGACGACGGCAAGTATAAAAGCAAGTGTAAGAAAGATAAGTGCTTTTCTTTTTGCATCAATCATTTGATTCACCCCAACGATTCGTTATAGGAATACGAGCGATATGAATAAATGGAATGTTAACTGGAAGATGGGGCTTTGCGATCTCGATCTCATGGTCTGCTCTCAGTGAGTCAGACACTCCTTTTTTCACAACCCAATACTCTGAGTCAGCCGAAGTAGTGGCGGCTTTTAATAATCCTGATAGACTCCCAGATTCTTCTACAGTTAGTGCTTCGTTTTTCCAAACAGCTCGTTTGTAGATGTCTTTCTTCGGTGCTCGATATGTACGAAGCATCCTTCCATTCGAGAAAACTGCTGGCTTTTGAGAGATGACCGTTCCCGATACAGATCGAACCTGCCACTCAACCCAACGCAGGACTTCCTGTTTCGTTGGATTGGTTAAAGCTTGCACCTTTTCAACGAGCATGTAGAGCAGTGCTCGGTTATCGGGAGCTGGAATCATGATCACAGACCTTTCATTCATGAGCCAGTTTGATAACTTACTAAGTTCATCAGCCGGTTGTACATGAGGATCATAAAAATAAATGATCCGACTACCTGATGGGAATCGATCGATGAAGTAGGCAATCTCTTCTTCTAGCTGCCAATTGGCAATCGGAACCTTCTTTGATCGTAGGAATTTTGCATCATACTTTTCGAGAAAGTTTTCTAAACCATCAGCACCCTTTATATTGATCGGTTTTATACGTATGTTCTCGCTTTGGAGTGATTGAAGCCCTAGTGATTCATCAAGTACGATTTTCATATAATCTCCCTACTCCTAATTTTTTTCACATTGCTATATTCGCATAAAAGTGTAAAATTTTGTGTGCGATTCGCCTATAAAATGGATTTACCAAAAAAAGACGAAAATAGTCACCGTTAGTATGCTGAAGGACCCTATGTTTTTATAACTTTATACCCAATAGAAAAGAGAATTTAACCCTAAATATTGGAAATAAAACACAAAAAAAACAGACAGCGTTTTGCTGTCTGTTTTCTATTAAACTCGTAATCTATGCTAAAAATGCAAAATACGCAACGAATACGAAGAACAACACATACATGATCGGATGGATGTTCTTTCCTTCACCTTTTACTAGCATGGTGATTGGATACATAACGAATCCAAGTGCAATTCCAGTTGCGATACTGTACGTCAGCGGCATTGCGATGATCGTTAAGAATGCTGGCACAGCGATTTCAAAACGATTCCACTCGATTTTACCAAGAACACTGACCATTAGAACTCCTACGATAATTAGAACAGGAGCTGTAACGGCGGGTGTTACGACAGCTAATAAGGGCGAGAAGAACAGTGCGAGAAGAAACAGTCCAGCTGTTACGACCGAAGTGAAACCAGTTCGTCCACCTGCTGCTACACCTGATGAAGACTCGATGTATGCTGTTGTCGTAGATGTTCCTAGTACAGCACCAAGTACCGTTGCAGATGAATCAGCGAACAACGCTTTTCCTGCACGAGGAAGCTTATTGTCTTTCATGATTCCTGCTTGCGTCGCAACTGCGATCAATGTTCCAGCTGTATCGAAGAAATCGACAAACAAGAATGTAAGAACAACAACTAGCATGTCGATCGATACCAAGTCACCAAGATGACCAAGTGCTACACCAAACGTTGGCTCGAGACTCGGAATACTTCCGACGATGCTGTCCGGAACTGGTACCTGATTAAAGATCATTCCTACGATCGCTGTAATCACCATTCCGTAAAAGATACCGCCGTTTACGTTCCGAACCATGAGGATGACCGTGATGATAAGGCCGAATACCGCTAGTAGCGTTGAACCAGATAACAGATTTCCTAACTGAACGAGCGTTGAATCGTTATTCTCAACGATTCCAGCACTCTTCAGTCCGATAAACGCGATAAATAGTCCGATCCCGCTCGCTGCTGCGTATTTTAATTCCATCGGGATGGCGTTGATAATCATTTCTCGAATTTTAAAAATCGTAATGATGATAAAGATAAGTCCTGAAACTAAAACACCTGCAAGTGCCGTTTCCCAAGGCACTCCCATTACTGTTACAACGGAATAGGTGAAGAATGCGTTCAATCCCATTCCAGGTGCTAATGCAATCGGATAGCCAGCGAGTAGACCCATGATTAGCGTACCGAGTGCAGCGGCTAACGCCGTCGCTGCGAAAACGGCTCCTTGATTCATTCCAGCATCCGCTAGGATAGATGGGTTAACAAACAGAATGTATGCCATGGAAAGAAAGGTTGTTAATCCGGCAATCGATTCCTTTTTGTACGTTGTGTTGTGCTCTTGAAAGCGAAAAAATCGCTCCATCTTACTTCCCCCTTATTTCAACATCCGTCGTAAAAATAAAAAAAGCTCCGGGTTCTCTACCCGGAGCGGACTAATAGGAAAAGAAAGATCGCAAACCGTTATGCTTCAAGAGCCAAACGGTTCACTTCTCTCACTGTTTCCTTCGTAGTCAGGTTATTTACGGTAACCTGGTAGAGACTTTCGGGCCTTATTCCCGATGTTATACGATGGATTGTCGTTCTTTTATTTACTTTTGCAGTATATCAATTACAACTTTACGCGTCAACAGTAAATACGAACATTTTTAGTCTATACTTACGTTTCGTTCGTGTTTACTCCCACTCGATTGTAGCAGGCGGCTTGGACGTAATATCATACACTACGCGGTTTACGTGGTCGACTTCATTCACAATACGAGTTGAAATGATTTCAAGAACCTCGAACGGAATGCGCGCCCAATCGGATGTCATGCCATCGATCGATGTTACAGCACGTACGCCAACCGTGTAGTCATATGTTCTCGCATCACCCATGACGCCGACACTACGGAAGTCAGGAAGCGCCGTGAAGTACTGCCAGATTTCTCGATCAAGACCTGCTTTTTTGATTTCTTCACGAAGAATCGCATCAGATTCACGGACAACCTTCAGCTTTTCTTCCGTTACTTCACCAATCACGCGGATACCAAGACCTGGTCCTGGGAACGGCTGTCTCCACACGATTTCGTCCGGTAGGCCAAGCTCTGTACCCACTTTACGAACCTCATCCTTAAATAGCATGTTTAACGGTTCGATCAAGTCGAGCTTCATATCTTCTGGAAGACCACCTACGTTATGGTGGGATTTAATCGTCTGTGCCGTTGCTGTTCCACTTTCAACGATATCCGTGTATAGCGTACCTTGTGCAAGGAAAGACATATTCTCAAGCTTCTCAGATTCTTCTTCAAACACGTAAATAAATTCGTTCCCGATGATCTTACGCTTCTTCTCTGGATCTGTTACGCCCTTAAGCTTAGATAAGAAGCGGTCAGAAGCATCGATCTTGATCAGATTCATTTCGAACCCTTCACCGAACGTCTTCATCACACTGTCCGCTTCGTTTTTACGAAGAAGACCATGATCGACGAACATACACGTTAGCTGATCACCGATCGCTTTATGAACGAGGGCCGCAACGACTGAAGAATCTACACCACCGCTTAGTGCGCAAAGAACTTTTTTGTCGCCAACAGATTCGCGGATCGTCTCGATTTGTTCATCGATGAAGTTTTCCATCGACCAGTTTCCTTCACATTCACACACTTTGTAAACAAAGTTCTTCAATAGTTCGTTCCCGTGCTCCGTGTGACGAACTTCTGGGTGGAACTGTACGCCATAAAGGTGACGAGAAGAATCGCTCATTGCAGCGACAGGACATGATGGGTTTGTTGCTGCGACATCGAATCCTTCTGGCGGTGCTTTTACAAGATCACCATGACTCATCCATACGGATTGCTTTTCTGGAAGGCCATCATATAACGGCGATTGGTGCGTGATGTCGAGCATCGCTTTCCCGTATTCACGGTGTTTCGCTGCTTCTACACTTCCACCAAAATGGTGCGTCATAAGCTGCATACCATAACAAATGCCAAGAACCGGAATGCCAAGCTCAAAAATTTCTTCATCACAGCGAGGTGCTCCTTCACCATACACACTGTTTGGCCCGCCGGAGAAAATGATCCCTTTTGGATTGATCTTCTTTACCTCTTCAGCAGTAATGGTGTTTGGATGTAATTCACTGAATACACCGAGGTCACGAATACGTCTTGCGATTAGCTGATTGTACTGTCCTCCAAAGTCGAGGACAATAATGGATTCCTGTTCTTCTAACATCTAATTCCCTCACTTCTATTTAGTCTTCAGTAGTTTTGTCTCGTCTAGCTTTAACTACTCTAATAAAAAAATTGCCCTGTACTATAAAAAAAGCCAGAACTCTGCCATGGTACAAAGGCAGAATCCTGGCTTTAACTAGGAATATCTGCCTTCATAGTCAGATCATTTACGGTGATCCGGTAGAGACTTCTGGGCCATATTCCCAGGGATATACGAAGGTGACTCTTATTCTCGCTAAAACTATGGATTCATTCTATCAACCGTCTATCAAGCGGTCAAGATTGCATCTTTTTAATTAAATTTTCCCATAATTCCTTCATTTCGTTCCAACTAGATTCTGAAGGCTTCCCGCGATAATGACTTTCCTCATAACGTCTCGTTAAAACCTTCATGTCTTGCGTGCCGAGTTGATGGTCGACTTTCACCGCATACTCGCGTAACGTCTGACCTTCTCCGCGCTTAATTCCATGAAGTTCCAATAACCACAGAAGTCTAAAGTACGCTTCAGAGAGCGCTTTGTTATCATGACGCTTATTGTATTTACGAAGGAAAAAGCGTTTGATCCATTTCTTGTAATTTTTAAACGCATAGACTATGAACGCTGCAAGCACCATGACTAAGCCGATCGTATGCCAGATCGTCCAGTTCCATGATAATGAGAAACCTTCTGAAGATGATTGCTGTTCATTTTGCTCTGTTTGGTTCTGAGTTTCCTCTTCTTCTGGTGTAGTCGGTTCAAGAGCTTCTGCTTCAGCACCGCCTTCAGCATCATAATCAGAAACAAAGTCAGCTAAGCTTGTAAAACCACGGGTCGGTTCGAACGGTACCCAGCCTACACCTGGAAAGTACGCTTCTACCCAAGAGTGCGCGTTATTATTTGTGACCTGATACTCGCCGTAATCGCCATCTGTGTTCACGTACTCGCCTTCAGTGAAACCTTTTACCCAGCGTGCAGGGATATCAAGACTTCTCAACAGGACTGCCATTGAACTTGAGAAATTATCACAGTATCCTTGTTTACTTTCAAAAAGAAATTGATCAACATAGTCTTCGTCTTGATCAGGAATTGATACGTCTCTCGTTTCATAAACAAACCCATTACCAACAAAGTAATTCTCAATCGCTCTCGCTTTATCGTACGGATTATCTTCTTCTGCTACGATCTGTTCAGCAAGTTCCGAAACACGCTCTGGCAGTGATTCAGGTAACTGAAGATACTGATTTTGAACCGATTCTGGATACTCTTCAGGTGCTTCTCTAAGCAACTTCTCTGAAAAGGTCGGACTTTCATAGGACATTGCGTAGTCATCGAGCACGAAAGGCTCTGCCAGTTTTTGAGTGAACACTTTTCCTGAAACGACGTTCGTTAATAGCTGCACATCATCTGGTACGTCGATATCAGTTACTTGTCCAGGGTGAATGATGAAGTCATACTCCTCTTCCCCACTCATCGATAGTCTTGCATCTAAAGCTTCAACTTCAACGCTTTCTTCGTACAAAAGGTCAGTTCGCCCTTCAAAAATTCTTCGATCAGGGAGAGAAACGTCCCAACCTTTCCCCGTATACACGTCTTTCGTCTCTACTCGATAGTAGCCTCTTTCCTCTGTTTTTGCAGTGAAAACCGGCGTATCATCTTCAATAAACGGACCGCCAAGTCTCGAATCATCTTCATCGTAGCCAATCTTACTAATGCCATTTCCTTTCGCATCGCTACCCTCTTCATAAGACGTTGTCTTCTTAATGAACGGTACTGGGTCTGGCCACTGTGGTTCAGCCTTCGGTGCGAGATAACCAAACATAGAAGAAAACGCAATGATCACGACAAGAGGCATAAGCCAGAACACTGGAAATTTGCCTTTAGAAAACGTCACGCCCTCTTGCTCTTGAATTCGTAGAATCTGGAGCAAGCCTAATAATACAAAACCAATGATCAAGATGCGAATGATCGCAACATCAGCATTATAAGCCGTGAACGTATCGATCACAGATATATAAACAATGGTAACAACGAGGAAGAGGAAAATCCTCCTCGTTTGAATCAGCCAGTACTGCATGAGGTAGCTGATCAGCCATAACAAAATAAAAAACAACAGTGTCCTGAACAGGTTGGATAATTCACCCCAACTTGCATCGAACATTAAACCGATATTTTTGCCAAGGTCTGAGAGTAAGTAGTCAAACCACATCATCTCAAAAAAGCTTCCAGGGAAGAAAAGCGAATGAAGCGCATAGATCATCGCGACTCCCTTAATCGGAAACGATAGCCAAAATGGTATTTGAAAATAGGACATCAAAAACAAAAAGGCTGTGAATAGGATAAATACTTCCGTTTCCCCGGTATCTGAAATGACAGAAAGAGGCCTCAGCCACTCCCAGAATAAGAGGAAACCTAGACCGTAAAGGAGAAGGGAATAAATCCAGTCTAATTTCTGATCAGTTTGTTGCACGTTTCCCACCTACCTTTAGTTCCTCATTGAAAACCTCGCCTGATACCGCATGAACTTTTACTCCGAATTGAATGAGCTTGTTCAGTTCTGCTTGCTCAGCGAGTTTGATATTTTCTGTCACATAAAAGAATTCCACCTGTACTTTTCTTGATACAAGCTCTTTTAACGTAGAAAGAAAGACGGCATCAAGAGAAGGACTCACGATAAACACACCCGTTCCTGACGGGAAATGGTGCGCTTCTCTTTTAATAACGGTATCGAAGGAAGACGTTCCGTTCGGACTTACTCTAGCAAGATGGTGAAAGATTCTTCTACGCTGGGCCTTGCCACCATTTACGCTCAAGACGGTGTGATCTCTTCCTGAGGAAACGACGCCAATCATCGCATTCTGCTTTAACGCAGCATGCGTGATTGAAGCAGCAAGTCGAACCGCCTTCTCAAAAAGGGGCGAATAATCACGTCCGTAGTGTTTTTCCTCGCGATCTAGAAACAGCATGAAGTCACGACTCACCTGTTGTTCGAACTGTTTTGTCAATAACTTCGTGCTTTTCGCAGTTGACTTCCAATCGATCCATGACAACTTGTCACCTGGCACATAATCTCGTACGCTTACCGCTGTTGAATAATCAAAGTCTGCTTTTCTAGGAGATGGCCTCGTCCCAGAAAGCTGCTGGCGATAAGGCGTCCATGTAATAGATTGATAGCTTGGAAGAACATATACAGATTGCTCGACTTTCAACTTCTTTTCATGTTGAACAAAACCGAACATATCGCCCGCCTTACACCGCAACGAGTGAAAGTGATATTCACCTCTTGGGATCGGATTGATGTGATAAGAATACGTCAACTCTTTTTTAAACATAGGGAAAAGAAGTGCTAATGAACCTCTTTGATACCGAGACGACTGTTCTGAAGCAAGCGGGAATAAACGCTCAGGTAAGAGATCCTCTACGATCAAATAAAAGAGAGGAAAACGATTGGCGCGCGTGACGTGAATCGTCACTTTCAGCTCCTGTCCATCTACCAATTCCATCTTATTAATCTCTCTCGTCATCTTGATTCCATCCAGTGGATAGAAAAGCAGTGCGAGAGAATAAATGACGAAAGGGACAAACGCATAAAAGAGAAACCAGCTAACAAACCCGCCCTGGAACATCGCATATGAAAAGGTGATCAGTAGGAGGAGAAGTAAAAAGAAGAATTTCAATACCCGATTTTGTGAAAGCTTCTCTCTCATTTCACTTTCTCTTCTCGGATGAGAGGTACTTTTACTCGTTGAACGATCTCTCGTATAATTTGCTCAGACTCCTGCCCTTCAAACGCTGCTTCTGATTTTAACAGCACACGGTGTGACAAAACGTAAGGTGCTAAGTATTTGATATCGTCTGGAACCACATAATCCCGATTCCGCATGAATGCATACGCCTGCGCTGCTTTCATCAATGATAGGGACCCTCGAGGACTCGCTCCTAAATAGATCGATGTATTATGCCTCGTACGACTCACGATGTCGATGATGTACTGCTTAACAGATTGCTCGACGAACACTTCTCTCACTTTCTTCTGCATGTCGATCAACTCCGCGATCTCAAGAGCTGATTCGATCTTATCGATCGGATGACCGTGCTCCGTTCTGTTCAACACCTCGAGCTCTTCTTCAGGCGTTGGATAGCCCATCTTCAATTTTAATAAGAAACGATCGAGCTGAGCTTCAGGTAGTGGATACGTGCCTTCATACTCGATTGGATTTTGTGTTGCCATAACGAAGAATGGCTTTGGAAGAATGTGCGTTTCTCCATCGACCGTTACACTCCCTTCTTCCATTCCTTCTAACAGCGCAGACTGTGTCTTAGGAGAGGTACGGTTGATTTCATCGGCTAGAATAATGTTTCCTAGAAGTGGTCCTTTTCGAAATTCGAACATCATTTCTCTTTGATTAAAGACGGAGACTCCTGTTAGGTCAGATGGCAGTAGATCCGGGGTGAACTGAATACGATTAAAACCTGCGCCCACTGACTTTGCGAGTGCTCGCACCATCATCGTCTTTCCTACACCTGGAACATCTTCGAGAAGGACATGGCTACCTGCTAGTAGTGCAACAAGACTAAGTTCCGTAACCTCCCTTTTTCCTACCATGACATTTTCAATGTTTTCTATGACTTTTTTCACAGATGGTTGGTACGTATCGTACTGGTACTCTGAGCTCATGAACGATTCCTCCATTAACCTTTTACAAGGTAGTTGTATTCGATATAGGTATCTTTACCTATTAAACATAATGTCTAAGTACTCATATCCTTATTGTAACAAAAATAGGAAACAACACGTTAGTAAGTTACTATGTTTTCACACAATTACAAAAACAAAGCATGGTGTCGGGAACGAGAAAAGGCTTCGGTTCAAAACCGAAGCCTTTCGCAGACTGTTATTTTTGTTTAAACCACTCAGGCTGATGAAAGCCCTGGAACTCTTCTTCTATGACTTTTCGAAATTCATTAGATCTTACTGCTTCTTCAATATCCTTCACATACTGCGCATCTTTATCTGCCGTGTTCACAACAACCTGGTTGATGATATTCTCAGGAAGCTTATCTTTCACGATCGCATCGTTTAGGTCCATACCTGCCGCGATCGCAAAGTTACCGTTCACTGCCGATACATCGACTGAATCGAGCGTTCTTGGAAGCTGCGCTGCTTCAACAGGCTTAAAGACAAGGTCTTTCGAGTTCTTCGTGATGTCTTTTACTGAAGCTTTTAGAGGATCAACATCGTCATCAAATTCGATGACGCCATTATCACGTAGAACTGTTAGACCACGTGCAAGGTTCGTTGGATCATTAGCGATTGCTACCGTACTCCCCTTCTCAATCTCGTCTAGCGAATCATACTTGTTCGAGTAGATTCCGATCGGAGCAGTAGGCACCCGAATCACACCGCTTAAGTCCATATTGTTCTCTTTCGCAAATGCCTTCATATATACCTCATGCTGATACAAGTTGGCATCGATCGACCCGCTTTTTAAGGCTAGGTTTGGCTGAACATAATCATTAAATTCCTTGATCGTAACCGAGTACCCTTTTTCCTCAAGATAAGGTTTAACACCCTTTTCTAGCATATCGCTATACGGAATCGTTCCTCCGAGTATCAATTCTTTCTTTTCTAACTTGCTCGCTTCACTACTCTTGTCCCCACATGCCGATAATACACCGACTACTAGTAAGAGAACGATCATCACGATCGTATTTTTCTTCATATAAAAGCCTCCATCCATTATTTCTTATCTACTGTTTTCGCAATAAAATCACCAAAGTACTGTACGAGCTGAACGATGACGATCAATAGAATGACGGTCGTGAACATGACCGTATCATCATAACGGTAGTATCCGTAGCGAATCGCAAGATCCCCGATTCCTCCACCGCCGATCGTTCCAGCCATCGCCGAGTAGCCGATCAAACTAATCGCCGTAATCGTGAGCCCTGTGATCAATCCAGGCTTCGCCTCTGGCAAGACGATGTGTTTAATGATCATCCACGGTGAAGCACCCGCTGCTACGGCTGCCTCAATCACACCTTTGTCGATCTCACGAGCAGCCGATTCTACGATTCTTGCATAAAACGGAATCGCTGCAACGGAAAGGGAAACAGAAGCTGCCATAGGTCCAATCGTCGTTCCCAACAGAAGACTCGTTACCGGAAGCAAGAATACGAGCAAGATGATGAAGGGGACGGAACGAATCAAGTTGATGATGATGCCGACCGCTTGTTTCACCCATTTATTTTCTAAAAACAACCCTCGATCTGTGATAAAGAGGATGACCCCTAACGGGAGACCAATGAAAACAGCAAACAACAAAGCGATTCCAACCATGATCAACGTCTCAAAAAACGCGACGTTCAGTTCAGGCAAGAGCTCGATAATGTGGTCCATCGTTGATCACCTCCACGTTGTTTACTCGCTTCTCTAAGTAAGCGATCGCTCGAGACACTTCAGCATCCTCTCCACTCACATCCATGATGAACACACCGAGCGGCGTTTCCTGGATGTATTCGACTTTTCCATGCAAAATGTTGCCTTTCACATTAAACCTCTGCAGCATATCGGAAACGACCGAATCCGTTGCTAGATCGCGGAGAAACATGAGCTTCACTAGCTTCCCTTGTACATGTTCGATCAACGAATCAGGAAGATGGAACTCTAGTACGTTCTGAATGAACGTTTTTGTTAATGCATCTTTTGGATCCGAAAAAATATCGAACGTCGTGCCCGACTCCACGACTCTTCCCTCACGCATGACCGCACAGCGATGACAGATCTCCTTCACCACTTCCATTTCATGCGTGATGATGACGATCGTAATCCCAAGTTTTTGATTGATGTCTTTCAGCAATGAAAGAATGGATTTTGTCGTGTTAGGATCTAGAGCGGACGTCGCCTCATCACACAGCAACACCTTCGGATCATTTGCTAAAGCCCGCGCGATACTCACTCTTTGCTTCTGACCACCGCTCAACTGTGACGGGTATTTCTCCTTCTGATCAGCAAGGTCAACTACGCTCAATAAATGATCGACCTTTTCACCGATCTGCTTTTTACTAACTCCAGCAGCCAGAAGTGCAAATGCGACGTTCTCATAGACTGTTTTTGAAGCAACCAAATAGAATCCTTGAAAAATCATTCCGATCGATTGCCTTGCTTTTCGAAGCTCTTTATTCGATAGCGATAGCAAGTCGATTCCGTCAACGTGTACTGATCCTGTCGTCGGTCTTTCCAAAGCATTTATAAAACGTAGAAGCGTACTTTTACCCGCTCCGCTATACCCAACGATTCCGTAGATTTCTCCCTTTTCTACACGAAGAGAAACGTTATCGACAGCAACGATCTTGTCCTTCTTTCCATACTCTTTCGTAATCTCTCTTAGTTCGATCATCGCACGACTTCCTTACGAAAAGCGTAGTTTTTTCCTGGATGGTCGTCTGGCAGTCTTGCGTCTTTGTTGAAGAGCTTTTCACGCAGCGTACCTTCTTGATAATCCTTTTTATAAAGACCACGCTTTTGTAGTTCTGGTACGACTAATTCTACGAAAGCTTCCAAGTCTCCAGGCGTTACGAGGTGGTTCAAATTAAATCCATCTACTCCTGAAGCTTCGAATTGAAATTGAATCGCATCTGCTACATCAGAAGGGTTACCAACGATCACGCTGTTGCGGTCGATCGATTCAAAGCGATTCAACACCTCTCTTACCGTCAGCTTTTTCGGCGCATCCTTCGTCAACGTTGCCGCTTTATACTGACCGCCTTCTGTTGATTTCTTATATTCAAACGGCTCATCAAGGTCCATCTCTTCAAACTCTGCAACATCATAGCCGCTCGCACCGTATTGAGCCTTTGCTGCATCAGCACTCCATAGCTTGTTGTACGCCTCAAACTTCGCCTCTGCTTCCTCAGTCGTTTCACCTACGATCACACTTAAAAACGAGAAAATTTTCACGTGATCTGGATTTCTTCCATGCTTGACGGCACGCTCACGAATATCATCGGCATAGTAGTGGATTCTCTCAGGAGTCGGTCCTCCGACAAACACGCACTCCGCATGCTTTGATGCGAATTCTCGCCCTTTCTCTGATGTCCCAGCTTGATAGATCACAGGCGTTCGCTGCGGAGACGGTTCACTAAGATGCGGTCCTTCAACACTGAAATAGTGACCTTCATGATTGATTTCATGAACTTTGTCGGGCTCAACAAGCGTATCAGCTTCTCGATCTTCAACCACAGCACCATCCTCCCAGCTCCTTTCCCACAATTTGTAGGACACGTCCATATACTCATGAGCGATATCATAACGCTCATCATGACGAATCATCTTCTCAAGTCCGAAGTTGCGTGCCGCATTCGGTAAATAAGAGGTAACGACGTTCCAGGCAACTCGCCCTTTTGTTAGATGATCAAGCGTCGAAAATCTGCGCGCATTTCCAAAAGGTGCTTCGTACGTCGTGCTGACCGTAACAGCGAAGGAAAGGTGCTCGGTCACACTCGCCATCGCAGGGACAAGAAGTGCGGGATCATTGATCGGCACTTGCAATCCATCACGGATTGAAGGATCCTTACTCTTTTGGTACACATCATAAACACCAAGAACATCTGCAAAGAAGACCGCATCGAACTTCCCTTTCTCTAATGTCTTAGCAAGGTCGATCCAGTAGTCTAAGTCTTTGTATCTCTGATGACGCTGACTTTCTGGATGCTTCCATAGCCCATGTGAATTGTGCATCGAACTGTTCATGTCGAACGCATTCAAAATGATTTGTTTACTCATCTCTTTGAACCTCCACTCTTTTTTAAAACATAAAAAGGCCTCTTCATAAGAAAAGAAGAGGCCGTGAAAAAGCAACTGTCTTTTCTTATCCTTCAAGCATCGCTTGCTGGAATTGGCACAGTACTCAACCGAGTCTGTTGCCGAGGCTTCAAAGGGCCAGTCCCTCCACCTCTCTTGATAAGAAAGTTTGTTTTATTGAATTTAACGATGAATATACAGCACCGATCGATTCCCTGTCAACAAAAAATCAAAAAATTATTTCTTTTCTAATTACTTGTTGACATTGCGTTTATTTGTCCGTATTCTATTCTTTAACGCACTACCGCATACATTTATCTAGAGTCAGGGGAGGAATCTGGTCCAACGATCCTGCAGCAACCGCTTATCTTAAGCAAGGTGCTCATTCCAGCAGACTTTTTGTCTGAAAGATGAAGCTTGTATGGTTCGAATTTTGATGAGCCTAAGTCTACTTTCAGCTGAAAGTAGACTTTTTTTGTATAGAGAAAAAGGAGGATACCGATGCCATTTGCAACTGAAAAGCAGCCTGATTTGAAGGAAGAACTCACTGAACTCGTTGAACTTTTTAAAAGTAGATCTGCAAAATATGATGAAGAAGAAAGGTTTCCTTACGAGAACTTCGAAGATTTAAAGGCAAGGAACTTTTTATCACTCACTGTACCAAAAGAATATGGAGGCTCTGGTCTTAACTTGTACGAGTTCTTGAAAGTTCAAGAACAGCTCGCATCAGGTGATGGTCCGACGGCACTGTCCCTCGGCTGGCAGCTTGGCGTTATCTTAGAAATCGCTGAATCGCGAGCCTGGGATGAAGCGGTTTTCGAAAAAGTGTGCCACTTGATCGTAAACGAAAAAGCACTACTCAACCTTGCGCAAACTGAAAAAGCGACCGGCAGTCCTTCACGCGGCGGGATTCCTCAAACGACTGCTACAAAAACGCCGGAGGGCTGGATCATCAATGGACGAAAATCCTTTACGTCGATGGCCGTGGCGCTTGATTACTCCATCGTCACAGCTGACGTTGATCAAACCGGTAAGAAAGGGTTTGTCCTGATCGATCATAAGCTTGAAGGCGTACAAGTTGAGGAAACGTGGGACAGTATCTCCATGAAAGGGACAAAGAGTGATGATCTCGTGCTACATAACGTCCACGTTAAACCTGAAGATCTATTGGTAATTGAGGAGAACCACAAAGCATCTCCGAAAGGATGGTACCTGCAGATTCCAGCCGTTTACCTTGGCATCGCCTCTTCAGCCATGGATTACACGGTCGAATTCGCCTCCTCCTTCTCCCCTTCCACACTTCCTGGACCGATAAAAGACGTGCCAGAAGTAAGGAGAAAGATCGGCGAGATGCAGTTAGAGCTATTCAACGCTCGAGAAGTTCTTTATGCTGTCGCAAAGAGATGGAGTGAAAACCCTGAAGAGCGCCCGCATATGGGAGCGGACTTAGCAGCCGTGAAGCATATCGTAACAAATAGTGCGAACCGAGTCGTAGATTTAGCGATGCGCGTGGTCGGTGCTAGAAGCCTGTCTGCCAGCAACCCATTACAGCGCCATTTCCGAAATGTACGCGCAGGACTTCATAACCCGCCGACAGACGATGCGATTGTGTATAGTCTTGCAAACAGCGTGTTTGCTGACTAAGTATGTGTTAGAAAAATGTGATGACACTAGTTTAGGAGAGTGAAAACAATGAGCAATGTTGTACTTATTTACGGAGGAAACTCCCTTCAATCGAGACTAAAAGGAATCAAGGACTATGCAGAAAGTTATTTAAAGGAGCAGTCGATTTCCTATGAATCAATCAATGTCATCGACTTACCCGCTACAGATTTAATCACCGCTAACTTTAGCAGCACTGCGATTTTAGAAGCGAACGAAAAAGTAGAAAAAGCGGATGCCGTTATTATTTTGACGCCTGTTTATAAAGCTGCTTATACAGGGATATTGAAGACGTACCTTGATCTTCTTCCTCAAAAAGGATTGAAAGGGAAAGCCGTTCTTCCATTGATGATCGGTGGATCGTTCGGGCACCTCCTTGCGATCGATTATGCGCTTAAGCCTGTACTCTCTTCTCTTGGAGCGACGAATCTCCTTAGCGGTGCGTATGTGATCGACCAGCATGTTCAGCGTGGTGAGGGGAATGAGTTTATTTTGGATGAAGAGGCGAAAGAGCGGTTGAAGGGGAATTTGGAGACGTTGGTGGAGGAACTTAATATATAAAAAATAGATGACGAACGAGATGTTCGTCATCTATTTTTATGAGGAGCCAACTGGACATTTTTACTTGTAAAAACCAATTCGCTAGGCCATGACTCTTACACGCCTAACTAAATACGAAAGTTCATGGCACCATCAATCATAAGTACACATTTTCTAACTTATCATTTGCATTCCGAACATTATTCGGTTACTTTTACTATAGGCAACTTTTTTTCTTATAGGAAAAAGTCGCAGGGTAGTTCAAATGATTAGCCTGGTCTCCCAGGGTGGTAGCTGGGAGACTCCTCACTTTTTTAGGGGTCTCACTCAGTCTTGAAAGGCTCATTAAAAAGTGGGGATCAGTGCTATCTTTAAGATTCACCGAGGAGTTATTATTGTTGGAGTGATATGAATAACCCTTATACAACGATTATTTATGGTGGACGATATGATAAAAGCCTCTCAGGGTTTTAAACAGCTGAGAGGCTTTTCTTTTCACTATTTTTTAGAATTAATTCAAGTGATTAATAAAAAAAGAAAGAGCCAACCTCCTTTATAAGGAAGTTGGCTCTTGATTTAAATGGGTTGTTTCAGAAGGGGAAAATGTAAGGAGAACCTTACATCATACCGCCCATTCCACCCATACCGCCCATGCCGCTCATGTCAGGCATGCCGCCGCCTTCGTTTTCCTCAGGCTTATCAGCGATAACTGCTTCAGTTGTAAGAAGCATAGCAGATACAGATGCAGCGTTTTGTAGTGCTGAACGTGTAACTTTTGTAGGGTCAACGATACCAGCGTCTACCATGTTTACCCACTCACCAGTAAGAGCATTGAAGCCGATACCGATCTTCTCGCCTTTCAGGCGCTCAACAACTACAGATCCTTCAAGACCAGCGTTGTGAGAGATCTGACGGATTGGCTCTTCTAGTGCGCGAAGAACGATCTTAACGCCTGTTGCTTCGTCGCCAGATGCTTCAACAGCTTGAACTGCCTTCACAACGTTAACGAGCGCAGTACCACCACCGGATACGATACCTTCTTCAACTGCTGCGCGAGTTGAGTTAAGAGCATCCTCGATGCGTAGTTTACGTTCTTTCAATTCTGTTTCAGTTGCAGCACCAACTTTGATGACAGCTACGCCGCCAGCAAGTTTAGCAAGACGCTCCTGAAGCTTTTCTTTATCGAACTCAGACGTTGTTTCTTCTAGCTGAGCTTTGATTTGGTTAACGCGAGCAGCGATCTTGTCAGTTTCGCCAGAGCCTTCAACGATTGTTGTGTTTTCTTTCGTTACAACAACTTTAGAAGCGCGGCCAAGCTGCGTGATGTTTGCTTGCTTAAGATCTAGACCAAGATCTTCAGTGATCACTTCAGCACCAGTTAGTGTACCGATGTCTTCAAGCATTGCTTTACGACGGTCACCGAAACCAGGAGCTTTAACAGCTACTGCGTTGAACGTTCCACGAAGCTTGTTAACAACAAGCGTTGCAAGAGCTTCACCTTCAACGTCTTCAGCGATCATAAGAAGTGGTTTACCTTGTTGTACCACTTGCTCAAGCACTGGAAGTACATCTTGGATGCTTGCGATCTTCTTATCAGTGATAAGGATATATGGATCTTCTAGAACAGCTTCCATTTTATCGGAGTCTGTTACCATGTAAGGAGATGCATATCCGCGGTCGAACTGCATACCTTCTACTACTTCAAGCTCAGTAGCGAATCCTTTTGATTCTTCAACAGTGATAACGCCGTCGTTTCCAACGCGCTCCATTGCTTCAGCGATCAATTGACCTACTTCTTCGTCAGCAGCAGAGATAGACGCAACTTGTGCGATAGACTCTTTGCCTTCGATCGGCTTAGAAATTTTCTTAAGCTCATCTACAGCAGCTTTCGTTGCTTTTTCGATTCCTTTACGGATAACCATTGGGTTAGCACCAGAAGCAACGTTTTTAAGTCCCTCACGAACCATTGCTTGTGCAAGAACCGTTGCAGTTGTTGTACCGTCACCAGCAACGTCGTTCGTCTTGCTTGCTACTTCAGCTACAAGCTTAGCACCCATGTTTTCGAATGCATCTTCAAGTTCAATTTCTTTCGCGATCGTTACACCGTCATTTGTGATAAGAGGAGAACCGAACTTCTTCTCTAGTACCACGTTACGTCCTTTTGGACCGAGTGTAACTTTTACTGCGTTTGCAAGAGAATCAACACCGCGAAGCATTGAGCGACGGGCTTCTTCACTAAACTTAATATCTTTAGCCATTTGTTACCCTCCAATTTATGTAGTTCTTATTTTATTTGAGTGGTTGTATTACTTGCTTACAACTGCAAGAATATCGTTTTCACGAAGAATTAAATATTCTTTACCGTCATATTTTACTTCAGTACCAGCATACTTACTGTAAATAACTGCATCGCCTTCTGAAACTTCAAGAGCTACACGCTCACCAGAATCAGTTAACGCACCGCTACCTACAGATACAATGCGACCTTCTTGAGGCTTTTCTTTTGCAGAATCAGGAAGTACGATTCCACTAGACGTTTTTTCTTCTAATTGAATTGGTTCTACTACTACGCGATCACCTAAAGGCTTTAACAACTCAAACACCCTCCTCAGTGGATATTAATGGTTTGTATTGTTTCTGTTAGCACTCAACATAGGCGAGTGCTAACACATGTATATAATAAAATATTTGGCTATTCTTTTGCAAGTAGTAAAGTTGATTTTTTTAACAGAAAATTTGCATTCCTTTATTTATCAACTTCTTCTATCTGAAAGATAAGACTTACGTACTAGTTATCAGAACATTCCCTCTTCAGATTCGTCACTGTTTCGAAACTCTTCTAAAGGGCATTCCCATTCCTAAATGTGTTAAACTAATACAAGTATGCAAAATGCCTTTATCTAGGCATGCAAACCACTAAAAGGAGTTATGCTTCTTGGCAAAACACTATTGGACTATCTTAATTACTTATATCGTTATGCAGCTTTCCGGATATCCGGGTGCAAAACTATTTCAATCCCTAGATGTTCCGAACCCAGTCGTAAGCTACTCGGTTGTGAGCTTTTTTACAGCACTCATCATCATGCTGTTTCTACTCCGCTCAACTCCTGACGAGCCGTTTGAACGTTCTACCCGCGTATCAGCAGGGAAAGCGGTAAGCTGGAGCATTCTTGGTATCTTCATGGCTTACTTTGCTCAAATTATCGCAGCGATGATCGAGGTCAATTTATTCGGAATCGAACCTGGATCAGAAAATACAGAGATGCTGATGGATGTTGCGAAAGCATCACCGATCTTTATCCTTGTAATAGCGATCATTGGCCCAATTCTTGAAGAGATCGTCTTTAGAAAAGTGATTTTCGGGGCACTCTATACACGGTTTAACTTTTGGATCGCTGGAATCGCGAGTTCGGTTATCTTTGCAGCCATCCATTTGGATTTCGACCACATCCTTGTTTATACTGCGATGGGACTTACGTTCGCGTTTCTATATGTGAAAACGAAGCGGTTGATCGTACCGATTGTCGCTCATATGACGATGAATACGATCGTTGTCTTAATCAACATCTTCTTTGCAGATGATCTAGCAGAACTACAGAAGAAAGCGGAACAAATGCAGTCATTTATTGGAGGAGTACTTACATGAGATTTTCACCAACTCTAATGGGGTTTTTCTACGCAGGGCTCGGTTCGATCTTCACGTACCTTGCGATTCAAAGCGCCCGTTCTGATGCAGATATGTGGAGCCTTTGGACGATACTACTGATGGTGCTCGCCACAGTTGATTTCGCTTACTCCATTCGCTTCTTTTTACTTAAAAAGAAAATCAATCAACTGAAGAAAAAAGATCAAAACAAAAAGCGATAGGGCTATCCTATCGCTTTTGTTATGCTTCTTCTTCCTGTTCTTCCAATTGACGCTTCGCCTCTGCTTGTAGTCTCTTTCTATAACCATAGCGAGACACAAGAATGCTGAATTCATATAGTAAAAACAGTGGTACCGAAACCATTAGGTGTGAAATAATTTCAGGCGGTGTGATCATACCCGCTATGACGAGGAGTCCAAAATACGCGTATCTCCTAATCTGTACAAGCATGGCAGGATTTAAAATTCCGAGTCTCGTGAAGAAAAGAACGATCACAGGCAGCTGAAACACAAAGCCAAATGGTAACGTTAACTGAAACAAGAAAGTGAAGTATTGATTTGCGCCGTACATTTCCTGAATGTTGAGGCTTTCTGCCAAATTACCGACAAAGTCGATGACAAAAGGAAACAGGACGAAATATGAAAATGAAACTCCTCCAAGAAAGAGGAGAAAGACTGCTGGGATATACGATAACGTTACTTTCCGTTCATTATCATAAAGTCCTGGCGAAACAAAAGCCCATAGCTGATAGAGAGCGATGGGCGATGTCATAATGAAAGCAACCAGGAACGCAAAGCTGAAATAAACCTTTAACGGGTCTGTTAATGTAAAAGCGTTCATCGGAATCCCCTGTGCTTCAGGAGCATTCTGGAGAAAGACGATGACCGGCTTTGCGATGAATAGTCCCGCAATAAAGGAGAGAATTAAGACGACGACTGTGATGATGATTCGTTTTCTTAATTCTTCTATGTGATCATAGATGGATTGTTTTTGTTCATCCATTCCCTATCCGTCCTAACCGATTACTGTTCGTTTTTTTTCTTATCGTTCGTATCATCGTCGTCATCTGCTAGACCTTTTGTTGCGTTCTTGAACTCACGAAGTGTGTTACCTGCTGCTTTACCAAGCTCAGGTAGTTTCTTAGGTCCAAAAATGATCAAAGCAACAACTGCAACTAGAGCGATACTTGCGCCACCCATTCCCATGCGTGTCACCTCCTTAAGATTATAAGTTTATACCGGGTAATGCTTCATAAAATACACGAGAGCCTGCAGTTCAACTGCCAGGTCAATATGATGCACTCGAATATGATCTGGTACGGTCAAACGTGCTGGCGTAAAGTTCAGGATCCCTTTAATTCCAGCCTCGTCCATCTGATCTGCAATCGACTGAGCAGCATGAACGGGTACTGTAAGGATAACGACTGAGATGTCGTTCTTCTTTACCTGTTCTTTAAACTGATCGATATGGTAGACCGGAATACCACCGATTTCTTGGTTTACTTTTTCTGCATCCGCATCAAATGCCAGTTCGATCTTCGTATTGTTATTCTTAATGAAATTGTAGTGCAGAAACGCTGTCCCAAGGTTACCTACTCCTACGAGAGCTACCCTGGTCGTTTCATCTTGATCTAGGGTCTTACTAAAGAAAGATAACAGATAATGAACATTATACCCATACCCTTTTTTACCAAGAGCACCGAAATAACTAAAATCTCTTCGTATGGTAGCAGAATCTACCTTTATCGCATCGCTCAATTCAGCAGAACTTACCCGCTGTTTACCAGATGCACTAAGATTTTTTAAATAGCGATAATAGAGCGGCAGTCGTTTTGCTGTCGCTTGCGGAATTTTTGTTTGATCAATATCCATAAACACCCTCCACATTGACCTCCGCGCTCAATCTATGGTTGTCCTACTCGCGCTTGTAATCCCCGCTTTTCCCCCCTGTTTTTGTAAGGAGATAGGTTTCCCCGATAACGATGCCTTTATCCAGCGCTTTGCACATATCGTACACGGTTAATGCCGCCGCTGATGCTGCCGTCAGCGCTTCCATTTCTACTCCGGTACTTCCTTTTGTTTTCACATGAGCTTCAATTGTAAGCTCATAAAAGGAAGCGCTCACTTCCCAGTCGAAATGAAGGTCAACGCCAGAAAGCGCTATCGGATGACACATAGGGATGAGATCAGACGTTTTTTTTGCTGCCATAATCCCGGCAATTTGGGCGACTTGAAGCACATCGCCTTTCTTCATATTTCCGTCTTTGATACCAGTATAAATTTCTTCACTAACCTTCACGCTCGTTTTGGCAACCGCTGTACGAGCAGTCGGAGTTTTCTCTGTAATATCGACCATCTGTGCGCGGCCTTCTTTATTAAAATGAGTAAATGAACTCATGGCTGCCCCTTTCTTCTATAGATGATAGAAGGTTAAATGGAATGCTGCTACTTGTGACTATACACCATTTCTATCCTTTTTGCTGTTTTTTAACAAGAATTTTTATTACCATTTAATGAACATTCCTGTAGTTGCCCACCTTGTCCTCACTACGATAAACTTAAAGGAACGTAATCGAATGGTAGATCAAGCAAATCGCTCGATTCAACATACAACGAGAAGAGAGAAATTCGAGGTGAAGAAACAATGATCGCACTACAAGTAAATGGCGTATCAAAATCATTTGGTGCTGACCCTATTTTATCTAATATTAAGCTAGAAGTACAATCGAGAGACCGTGTGGCACTCGTTGGTCGAAACGGTGCCGGAAAGTCTACTCTTCTAAAACTCATCACAGGGCAGCTCTCCTATGATTCAGGAGATATCATCAAACCGAAAGATGTACGGATCGGATACATGGCTCAGGACACGGGTCTCGAATCGAACCTATCGATCTGGGATGAAATGCTTAGCGTCTTTGAAGAACTACGTCGTATGGAAAAAGAACTTCGACGGTACGAAGAGAAGATGGGCGACCCATCTATCTATGAAAATGAGCAGGAATACCAGCGTATCATGAAAGAATATGACCAGCTTCAGGTCGCTTTCAAAGACAAAGGCGGCTACAAATACGAAGCGGATATTCGTACGGTCCTTCACGGGCTTAACTTCAAAGATTTCGATTATAAAACACCGATTTCTAGTCTAAGCGGAGGGCAAAAGACGCGCCTTGCGCTCGGTAAACTCTTACTTACAAAACCTGAGCTACTCATACTCGATGAGCCGACAAACCATCTTGATATCCAAACACTCACATGGCTCGAAGGTTATTTAACAGGCTACACAGGTGCCATCCTCATCGTTTCGCACGACCGTTATTTTCTCGATAAAATCGTGAACAAGGTGTATGAAATCTCGAGAAACCGCGCAGAACGATTCGAAGGAAATTATAGCTTCTATTTAGAAGAGAAAGATCGGCGCTATGAACAGCAGCTTAAAGAGTTTGAGAAGCAGCAAAAGGAAATCGCAAAACTAGAAGACTTTGTTCAGAAAAACATCGTCCGCGCCTCTACGACAAAGCGTGCTCAAAGTAGAAGAAAGCAGCTTGAAAAGATGGAGAGGATCGATAAGCCAAAAGGCGATGAGAAATCAGCCAACATTTCGTTTACGATCGACAAGCAAACAGGGAACGATGTACTGAGTGTGAGGGAGTTATCGATCGGCTACCCGGGTACGGTGATCAACGATCAGCTTACGTTCGACTTGAAACGCCAGGAAAGCGTTGCGCTCGTTGGTCCGAACGGAATCGGAAAATCGACGCTCCTGCAGGCGATCGTCTCAGGAAAAACCCTACTAGGCGGAGATTTAAACTTCGGAAGTAATGTTCAGATCGGGTTCTATGATCAAGAGCAAACGAATCTCACATCAAATAAAACTGTCCTTAACGAATTATGGGATGACTTTCCATTAACAGATGAAAAGGATATCCGTGCCGTATTAGGCCGCTTCCTTTTCAGTGGAGACGATGTGTTGAAAATCGTCTCAGAACTAAGTGGTGGAGAAAAAGGAAGACTCGCGCTCTCTAAACTGATGATGCGAAGGTCAAACCTCCTGATACTCGACGAACCGACGAACCACCTTGATTTAGATAGTAAAGAAATATTAGAAGAAGCGCTGATCCAGTTCCCTGGAACAATCTTGTTTGTTTCACACGATCGGTACTTTATTAATCGAATCGCCACTCGTGTTCTTGAGTTATCCACTGAAGGTGTCACATCATACCTCGGTGACTATGATTACTACGTAGAAAAGAAACAAGAGCTCGCTGAACTGGCCGCTCTTGAACAGCAGGAACAATCGAGTGAGCCTGAAGTATCAGGGAAATCTAGTTTTCAACAAGATAAAGAAGCAAAACGCCAGGAAAGACAAATCTTAAGACGAATCGATGAAATTGAAAAAGAAATTGATGCGGCAGAAGCTAAAATCGATGAAATTGAAGCAGAACTTTGTATTCCTGAAGTGTTTGAAGATCATGAAAAGGTAATGGTCTTAAATGAAGAGCTCGATAAACTAAGAACGAGAACAGAAGAACTTATGGAAGAATGGGGAGAACTCCAAGAAGCGTAAACAGTCCACAGTGGACTGTTTTTTCTTTAGATAGAAAATTTTCCGACATATTCACACAATCCACATACTTATACACAGAATGTGTGTTTATTTAACGAGATATTTCAAATTTATCAACATTATCCACATGCAAACGAATAGTTATCCACAAATTTTTACCCACAGTAAAAATGCCTTTTATTTCGTATCTAGGTCAATATGTCCACAATATTCACCGCTTGTGGATAATTAGAAACAAAAAAACCGGGACTAGATTCCCAGTTCTAATCCCGGATTTGCATTAAGGTGTAAGGAAGAACGCTTCCCTTTTCGATAGGAAATGGTACCTGCTGCAGCAATCATCGCAGCATTATCTGTACAATAATGAAGAGGTGGAATAATCAACTCGATCTCTGAATCCTTAAAGGCTTCTTTTAATGCCGTTCGGAGACCTTTGTTTGCCGCAACTCCCCCAGCAAGTAGCACTTGTTTCACATCATATTCTTCAGCCGCTCGCTTCGTTTTCGTTACGAGGACATCGACTACGGCTGCTTGAAAGCTTGCCGCTAGATCTTCAGGCTTGATCTCCTCATTACGCTGCTTTGCGTTATGAACGGTGTTGATTACGGCAGATTTCAATCCACTAAAGCTGAAATCATAAGACCCTTTCTCAAGCCATGCACGAGGAAGCGGTACGGACTCCGTGCCTTCTTGTGCAAGACGATCGATATGCGGTCCACCTGGGTATGGCAGCTTCAACGTTCTCGCCACTTTATCATAGGCTTCTCCTGCAGCGTCATCACGCGTTTCTCCTATCAACGTGAACTCTCCTTCAGATTCCATATAAACAAGCTCTGTATGCCCTCCTGAGACAACGAGAGATAGCAATGGATACTTAAGCTCAGAAACAAGCTGATTCGCATAAATATGCCCGGCGATATGATGGGTTCCAATCAGAGGCTTTTGATGAGCAAACGCTAATGCTTTGGCTGTGTTCACTCCAATTAACAAGGCTCCTACTAATCCTGGTCCTTCCGTAACGGCGATCGCGTCGATATCGTCCATCGTCACTTCAGCTTCACGAAGTGCTTCTTCTAAGATAACCGTCATTTCCTCTACATGATGACGAGAAGCGATCTCAGGTACGACACCACCAAAACGCTTATGACTTTCAATTTGTGAAGCCACAACGTTAGAAAGAACTTCTGTTCCGCCTTTAACGATGGAAACCGCTGTTTCATCGCAGCTTGTTTCGATTCCTAGTATGATTTCTGATTTATTTTCCATTTAAATTCACCCACATTACTAGTGCATCCTCCTGGTTATCTGAATAATAACCTTTGCGGATACCTCCTTCTACAAAACCTAGTTTCTTATATAAATTCTGTGCAACTGTATTCGACACTCTAACTTCAAGCGTCATGGTCAACGCTCCTCGCGATTTCGCAAAACGAATCGCTTTATTCATCAGCGCTTCGCCTAACTTCATTCCTCTATAGTCTGGATGGAGGGCGATGTTCGTAATATGGGCTTCATCAATAATTACCCATACGCCGCAGTACCCAGCGATTTCTTCACCGACTTCGAGTAAAAGGTAAGTAGCAAACTGATTTACAACGACTTCATTGTAAAAAGCAGATCGACTCCACGGCGTTGGAAACGTTGCTTTCTCAATCTCCATGACAGCTTCAATATCTTTCACAGTCATCGAACGAAACGATATCGTCTTTTCCATTACGAATCCCCTACTTTTCCTGCGAAGCGAGCCATTTAGCTTCCGCCTCTGCCATCCTTACATAATTCGGTTTAAACGCGTGTACATCCTCAACCGGTTCCTTCTTCGCTCCTAGCACAGCAAGCTCGGATGGACGAGCATTGGTACTACTAACAGGTGCAAAGATTGCTTTATCACCAAGTATACTTTCAATCGTTTCTTTGTGATTCGATAAATCGTTGCTAATGAATAGGAACTGATCATGGCTTTCTTTATTTATTTTAAGCCACTCTTCAAACAATACGATCTGATCGTCACTCTTTCTTACAGGATGTGGCATGCCTTTCTCGAATACCCCATTATAGACTTGTCCTCTTCTCGCATCGAAGAATGGCACGATCGCCCCGTCAAAATAGCGTCCGCTTTGCGCGAGAACTTGGAGACTCGATACGCCTACAAGCGGTATATTTAACGTCCAAGCTAACGTTTTCGCAATACTCACGCCAATTCGAAGTCCAGTATACGAGCCGGGTCCTTCAGCAACGACAATTCGATCGAGCTCATTCGGCTTTACCCCGACCTCTTCTAATAACTCTTCGATCGCTGGCATCAGTCGAATCGAGTGATTCTTCTTTAAGTTTGTAATCAGTTCGCCTACGATAATATCATCTACCATGACAGCGACACCCATCACATAGTTAGATGAATCAATGGCTAGTACTCTCATCTTGCAACTCCTTACAAACAGATTCATAAAAGTCCCCGAAAGGTCTTAATATCAATCTGCGTTCTGATTCTCTTTGATGATAGATTTCGATACGTAATAGTTCTTTTGGCAGCATGTCCTGTATAAATTTCGCCCATTCTACTACAGTGACACCTTCGCCTTCAAAATATTCACTAAATCCTAGATCCTCATCGCTTTCTTCTAATCGATAAGCATCCATATGATAAAGAGGAATATTCCCCTCGTATTCCTTAATGATGGTAAACGTAGGGCTATTTACAATTTTCTTTACACCGAGACCTTTTCCAATTCCCTTTGTAAAAGTTGTCTTGCCTGCACCTAGATCTCCCTCTAACGTTAATACGCTACCTGGCTTAAGCTTTTCACCAAGCTTAATGCCGAGCTCTATGGTTTCTTCTGGAGATTTCATGATGAAAGCATATGCACTCATGGTCATCACCTATTCCTCAGACGAGAAGTGATTGTATCCCTTCTTGTCCAAAATAAATTTGTTTTCCTTATTCATTAAATGTACAGATACACCGCCTTCTGCGACATATCCTACCTTATAGATTGGTTCGTGCTGATTTCTAAACAACTGCTCGACCTTATCCCAATCACTTTCTGACACTGTCCCGATCAACACAAAATCTTCTCCACCGTATAACATCCAGTCTAACCGCTGTTCTGAAGAATAAGCATCAAACCCTTCAGGACGTGGAAGATATTGTTCTTCTAGCACAATGGAAACGTTGCTCGCTTCAGCAATTTCATGTGCTTCACTAGCAATTCCATCACTTACATCGTTCAATGCTACACGACACCCACTCTTCGATAGAAGCCTTCCTGCTTTCACATGAGGATAAGGCGTTTGATGGGCCGTTATATAAGATTGCGCATTAGGGTTTTCAAGTTCCGTTTCCTTGAGCAGATACGAAAGTCCTGCAGCCGATCCACCGACCGCACCAGTAAGAAAAACCACATCTCCGGCTACAGCATTTTTCCTCAAAAGTTTTCTTTCTCGTTCTACTTTTCCGATTGCCGTAACGGAAATGGTTAAGGCATCTCTACTCGAAACCGTATCCCCACCGATCATGTCCATTTCAAACTCATCGCCAATCGCATGCAGACCACGGTAAACCTGCTTGAGTTCTTCATCTGACCATCCCGATTTAGGGATTGCTATAGACACTAAGTAAAAGAGAGGAACTCCGCCCATCGCTGCAATATCACTAATGTTTACCGCAAGAGCTTTACTTCCAATCTGTTCTGGCGTCATTGTATCCCTCGTGAAATGAACACCTTCCACCATCGTATCGACGCAGGCAATCTCATCCCACTCTGAAGAAACACGATAAAGGGCTGCGTCATCCCCGATTCCTTCTATTAATTCTTCACGTTTTGTATAAGCTGGTTTAATTGATCGTATAAACTCAAATTCATCTTTCAACCAAACTCATCTCACTTTCCATTTTATAAAAAAACCTTAGGAATTTCATCCTAAGGCTCTCCTTCTAACAGTTTATCTTAAATTCAAGAAAAATCACATCCAATATGAAAAATCAGATGTGCAGTCGGTTTTGAAATTCGGTTTTTCTTTATAAAACAAAAAAAAAGCGATTCGCTCGCTCTATGAAAATACTAAAATGGCGGTCCCGACGGGAATCGAACCCGCGATCTCCTGCGTGACAGGCAGGCATGTTAACCGCTACACCACGGGACCACTTATATGTTCACTTACGTTAGTTACAGAAAACTGTAATTAAGTGTTTAGGTTGCCCCTAAAGGGACTACAATTAAATTCTAGCAGAGTCGCAAATTCGACGTAGTCAGAATTTGTAATTGGTTGCGGGGGCAGGATTTGAACCTGCGACCTTCGGGTTATGAGCCCGACGAGCTACCGAACTGCTCCACCCCGCGACGATAATATAAAATTAATGCTATACCTGCTTCTATATGCAGTGATCTGTTTCTTCCTCTACAAGGTAATGCTACGATGTGTATCCGTCGAAACAACTCGGTGTTGAATCATGGAAGTAACGCTCGTTGCTCCACCCCGCGACGATATAAATGAATTGGCGACGTTGTCTAACGTCACAAGTAATACTATACCAGATAAAAACAGGTTATGCAAGCATTGAGAGAAAAAGAAAAATCCCCCTTCATTAGAGGGATTTCTCAACTGCTTGCTTAAATGCGTCAGTTATGTCGTTTTCATTTTCTATACCTACTGAGATACGTACAAGCTGCTTCGTGATACCGAGCTTTGCTCTAGTTTCATCAGGTACTGTGCGATGCGATGTGGCAATTGGATAAGACACTGATGTATCCAAACCGGCTAACGTAGGTACGATTTTCACCCAACCGAGTGATTTGAAGAACGTATCAACATTAACGTTATCTTCTAATTCAATCGATACGACCGCTCCATTTCCTCTCTCAGAAACATAGCGTGGATAGTAGACACTCTTTATTCCCTCTACCCGTTTAAGCTCATCAGCAAGGAACTGAGCATTCTTCACATGACGATCCATTCTGACACTTAACGTTTTCAGTCCTCTACATCCTAACCATGCTTCAAATGGGCTTAGATTCGCTCCGAGATTAATGACCTTTGCTTTCGCTTTAGCAATAATGTTCTCTTTTCCCACAACAACACCAGCAGTTACATCGCTATGTCCACCTATGTACTTTGTAGCACTATGCGCGACAAGATCGATTCCCATCGTATACGGTTGGAGTAGAAATGGCGTCGCAAACGTATTATCAACCATCGTTACAAGGTTATGCTTTTTCCCTAGGCTAGCAAGTTGATGCAAATCTTCCACTCTTAGAAGCGGATTCGTAACCGATTCTGTATATAGGAGCTTCGTATTCGATCGTATCGCACTTTCAACTGCTTCAACGTCTGCATAATCTACAAACGATACTTCTATACCGAAATCTTTTAGTTCACTCTCAAACAACGAGTAAGTACCACCATACAAGTCATCGCATGCGACGATGTGGTCTCCAGCTTTTACAGCAGCTAGCACACCGGCAAGAATAGCTGATAACCCTGATGAAGTTGCTACCCCTTTAGGCGCCCCTTCAAGATCTGCTACACCCATTCCGAGATCATCTGTGTTTGGATTACTAACCCTCGTATATAAATAATCTTTCTTCCCTTGATAGAAAGACTCTAAATCTTCTAGGTCCTCAAATACAAAAGAAGATGTTTGGAAGATTGGTTTAGCCTTACTTACAGTTTCAGCTGTTTCTTTTTTAGGAAATCGAACTGCCCTGGTGTCAAAATGAAAACTCATTTACTTTCCCCTCTCTATTCTGAAATTCTTTTTCATTAACCTTAAGTCTTCTAGCATTATTTATCAAGTAAGGCGGTCGGAATATTCAAAAATAATTTTCAGTTGATGCTATGTGTAAGCAATTTGAAAGGAGAGTTGAGCTACGGAGCATTAATTAGACAAAATATTATTCAGAAAAGGCGTAGAAACATGGTTTATCAGCGATTTTTATTGATTTATCAGCGGAAATTTTAATTTATCGGCGAATTTGAGGTGAATATCAGCGAATGGAAGACATTTATCGGCGATTTTACGTTTTTATCAGCGAAGCGTTGTTTGTAACTTTTGATTTGTTAAAAACACATTCAGATAAAACCTTTTGAGGGCGGGAATCATTGCGATATCCGCGAAATTTTCATTTTATCCGCGATAATCTTGATATATCCGCGCTTTTCGATTTATATCCGCGAAACCCGGGCATTTATCCGCGATTCTGAGAATATATCCGCGAAACCCTTTTTCTCTCCCGTTATGATTCAACCCAGCATTCAGACAAAACAAAAAAGCCAGAGCTCAATGCTCTGACTTCTCTACTTGCCTAGCGACGTCCTACTCTTGCAGGGGGAGAGCCCCCAACTACCATCGGCGCTGAAGAGCTTAACTTCCGTGTTCGGCATGGGAACGG
>NZ_JBSWXZ010000009.1:0-52341 GCF_056160805.1 Anaerobacillus sp. ABD4_527 | reverse complement strand
AGAGGTCACACCCGTTCCCATGCCGAACACGGAAGTTAAGCTCTTCAGCGCCGATGGTAGTTGGGGGCTCTCCCCCTGCAAGAGTAGGACGACGCTAGGCAAGAGAGAAGTCAGAGCATAGAGCTCTGGCTTTTTTGTTTTGTCTGAATGCGGGGTTGAGTTATCAGGGGTTCCTGAAAAGTGGTTTCGCGGATATATTCTCAGAATCGCGGATAAATGCCCGGGTTTCGCGGATATAAATCGAAAAGCGCAGATATATCATGATTATCGCGGATAAAATGAAAATTTCGCGGATATCGCCCCGATTCCCGCCCCCAAAAGCTTTTATCTGAATGTGCTTTTAACAAATCAAAAGTTACAAACAACGCTTCGCTGATAAAAAAAGCACTTTTCCATCCCAATCAACCTCCATTACACCACTACACCAATCCTCATTTGTTATTTTTCATCTCTTTTACCTTAAGACAGACACGGGATAGGCAGGTGTAACATATCCTTAGAAAGGAACCTTATATTCCTGCTGAGAAATGATAACTGTCATGTATATCTAACATACAATTGGGCAAAGCTTTTATCATGGAGGTGGGACGATGGAGAATTCGGTGAGACAGAGTAAGGGAGAAATCTGTCTTGTTTGTGAGGAAACGCGTTTAAAAGGGATTCATATTTGTGAGCGTTTTATTTGTTATGATTGTGAGAGAAAAGTTATTGAAACCGATACAAGTCATGCAAATTATCAGTACTACTTAGAAAAACTACGTAAATTACGACTCAGTCGTTTAGCATAAGGGGATAGCTGAAAAAGCTGTCTTTTTTTTGTTTATAAAACTGATACATACCCGCGTTATCCCTCTACCTTTACTTCTCGTCTTTGCTAGATAATGATAGAATAATAGTATATGGGTAACGATATTTTTATAGATAGAAGTGGGATAGATGAGAGACCAAAACAGAGTACCACTACTAGAAGCACTATCAGTTTGGAGCAAGAGGGATCCAATATCTTATCATGTGCCAGGTCACAAAAATGGTGCGATCATTCCAGCTATGGAACAGGCAGAAGAAGTATTTAAGCATGTGATGGCGATTGATGCAACGGAGCTTACTGGGCTTGATGATTTGCATGATGCATATGGAGTGATAAAGGAAGCTGAGGAGTTAGCTTCTGAACTATACGGCAGCGCACAAACTAGATTTTTAGTTGGCGGTTCAACAGCAGGAAATCTAGCGATGATGATGGCGGTATGTCAGCAGGGTGACACTGTATTCATTCAAAAAAACTGTCACAAGTCTATAATAAATGGACTGAGGTTAACAAAAGCAAAGCCTGTCTTTATTTCACCGGAAATGGAACATAGGAGTCAGGTTGCGACTGGGATTACGGTTGAAAGTCTTAAAGAGGCGATAAGAATGTACCCAGAGGCACGTACACTAGTGCTAACAAACCCTAATTATTATGGAATGTCGATTGAAATAGAGAATGTGATTGCGCTCGCTCATGAGCATCATCTTACAGTAATTGTAGATGAAGCGCACGGAGCCCATTTTGGAAAGTCTAGCTATTTTCCAAAGAGTTCGATCGCACATGGTGCGGACCTTGTTGTCCATTCTGCTCACAAGACCCTTCCTGCGATGACGATGGGAGCGTACTTGCATGTTGTGAATGAAGACTACCGTTCGAAGGTAAACGATTATTTGCAAATCCTTCAGTCTAGCAGTCCATCTTATCCGATTATGGCTTCACTTGATTTAGCTAGATATTACCTTTCGTCCTTAACTCATGAACAGTTAACACAGATTGTTTCTGAAATCGATTGGTTTAAGGAAAGTCTAAATCGTATAGATGGTGTTACTGTAATCGATCATGCTACTTCATCAGTCAGTACGATTGACCCGTTGAAAGTAACGGTTCAAGTGAAGGGGTTATCAGGCTTTCAATTAGCTGATAAGTTAGAACAAGAATCTATTTTTCCAGAGCTAGCAGATTCGTTAAACGTTCTCCTCGTTTTACCACTTGCGCCAAAACAAGAAAATTATAAGAAGACGATTCAAGTATTCAAGGAAATCGCATTAAAATCTCGAACGAACCCTGTGATTTCCTACAATATAGAAATAGATAAAGAAATCTCGACTCCTGCTTATTCTTTTGAAGAATTGGAGAAAATGAGCAAACGAGAGATCGAAGTGAAGGATGCCATAGAAAAAATTTCTGCAAAAGCAGTCATTCCATATCCCCCAGGGATTCCGGTCGTTATGCCTGGTGAACGTTTTACAAGTAAACATGTGAAGTTCCTTCTGAATGTTTTATCCGAAGGTGGTCATGTCCAGGGGATGATGGGGAATACTATAACGATTGCACTAGAAGAGGAGTAAAGCATTGAAAGGTTTATTTATAACGTTTGAAGGTCCTGATGGAGCAGGGAAATCGACACAGGTCCAAAAGCTTGCCGAGTATTTAAGTGAGGAAAACATCCCTTTTATTCATACAAGAGAGCCAGGAGGAACAGCGATCAGTGATAAGATCCGATCGCTCATTCTAAATCCTGAGCATGCCGAAATGGTTGATGAAACAGAGGTATTATTGTATGCCGCTTCTCGATCTCAGCATGTAAACGAAAAAATCATTCCAGCACTAGAGGAAGGTTATGTTGTGTTATGTGATCGTTTTGTTGATGCATCGATCGCCTATCAAGGTGTTGGCCTTGGTTTGGATGTCGAATCGATCAAGATGATCAACGAATTTGCGACAGGGGGGTTAACCCCAGATCGAAGTTACATGATCGATCTTCCAGTAGCAATAGGGAAAGAGCGTATGGTTGCTAGGAATCAACTCGATCGTATCGAACAAAAAGGCACAGAATATCATGAAAGAGTCCGTGGTGCTTTTCTAGAACTTTACGACCGGAATCAAGAGAGAATCACTCTTGTTGATGGCGATAACGAAGCGAATGAGATTTTTCAGGTGATAAAAGAGGATTTTATAGCGCTTTGGGATAACTATTTTAGTAACAAAAAATAACGAGGTGCATGCTCGCCGCCGAGGAGGGATACTCATGAAATTAGTGATGGCAGTCGTACAGGATAAAGATAGTAATCGTTTATCTAATGCCCTGGTTGACCATAATTTTCAGGCGACCAAGCTTGCGACGACCGGTGGATTTTTACGAGCAGGTAATACGACGTTCCTTATAGGAACTGAGGACCACAGGGTGCAAAAGCTTCTTGATATTATTAAGGACAATTGTCAGAGCAGGGATCAAATGGTGGCACCTGTATCACCTATGGGTGGAAATGCTGATTCTTATGTGCCATACCCAGTTGAAGTATCGGTTGGAGGCGCGACTGTTTTCGTGTTACCTGTAGAAGCGTTCCACCACTTCTAAAATGTGTTTGGAATGAGTGATTGAAAATGACGGATTGGAAGCAATTAGAAGAGCGACAGCCAACTGTCGTGCGGATGGTTATGAATAGTTTCAAGAAAGATAGGCTCTCTCATGCGTATTTATTCGATGGTGGAGCTGGCACTGGCAAAAAGGATATTGCCGTGCACATGGCAAAAACCTACTTTTGCCAAGAGAGAGATGGTATCGCCCCTTGCCAAACATGTAAAGATTGTAAACGAGTCGATTCTGGAAATCATCCAGATCTTCATCTGGTAGAGCCAGATGGTCAATCGATTAAAATAGATCAAATACGTAAGCTTCAAAAAGAATTCTCTTATTTAGGTGTAGAATCGAATAAGAAAGTTTATATCCTTAACCATTCAGATAAAATGACGACGCAGGCTGCTAATAGCTTGCTAAAATTTCTAGAAGAACCTGGTAAAATGACGATGGCTATCCTTTTAACGGAACAAAAGCAGCATATTCTTCCAACGATTTACTCGAGGTGTCAAGTGCTGACGTTTCGACCTTTATCGGTTAGTAATATCGAAAAAGAACTAGTAAATGAAGGAATCACGTCACAGTTAGCGAAACTAGCGTCACAATTAACGAACGATAAGGGAAAAGCGAAGGAACTTGCGACCGATGACTGGTTTGCACAGGCAAGAGCGATAGTGATACAATTGACTGAAGAGTTGAAGGAACGGCCTCATCAGGTTTTTCTTACGATCCATGATAAATGGCTCGCGCATTTTAAAGAGAAATCGCAGCAAGACATGGGGCTAAACCTTATGCTGTTTTGGTACAAAGATTTGATGAAGATACAGTTGCAAGATGAGCGGATTGTCTATGCAGATTATAAAGATAAGCTCGAACGTTATGCCCTTCAATTCCCAAGGAAGAGAATAAGCGAGCATATGATGGCGATACTTGATGCCAAAAGACGTCTGAGCGCCAATACGAACCCGCAGTTTGTAATGGAACAGTTAGTGCTCAGGTTACGGGAGGGATAAGTTTGTGTATGAAGTAGTCGGGGTACGCTTTAAAAAAGCGGGAAAGATCTATTACTTTGACCCGAATAACCTCCAGGTCTCTAACAAAGAATTCGTAATTGTAGAGACAGCACGCGGAGTCGAGTTCGGAAAAGTAGTAATTGCAAATAAGAAAGTTGACGAAGAAGACGTAGTTCTTCCGTTAAAGAAAGTGATACGCATCGCTGATGAGAAAGATCGTTTAGCGGTTGAAGATAATAAGAGCGCAGCAGAAGAAGCATTTGAAGTATGCGGTGCGAAAATTGAAGAATATAAGCTCGATATGAAGCTTGTTGATGTAGAATATACATTCGATCGCAACAAGATCATTTTCTATTTCACAGCCGATGGAAGAGTAGACTTTCGTGATTTAGTTAAAGGTTTAGCTTCAATCTTTAGAACGCGAATCGAACTTCGCCAAATCGGTGTCCGAGATGAGGCGAAGATGCTTGGCGGTATCGGCCCTTGTGGCAGAATGCTATGCTGTTCGACTTGGTTAGGGGATTTCGAGCCTGTGTCGATCAAGATGGCGAAAGATCAAAACCTCTCATTGAATCCAGC
The DNA here is from genome assembly GCF_056160805.1 of Anaerobacillus sp. ABD4_527. Lineage (NCBI taxonomy): Bacteria > Bacillati > Bacillota > Bacilli > Caryophanales > Bacillaceae > Anaerobacillus > Anaerobacillus sp. ABD4_527. Next base: position 47,366 of record NZ_JBSWXZ010000009.1, on the reverse strand, counting down.
AAAAATATCTGGACTATGTGGACGCTTGATGTGCTGCTTAAAATATGAGAACGATGCTTATGAATCAGGCAAAAAAGAACTTCCTGACGTTGGGAAAACGATCAACACAGGTCAGGGTAAAGGTAAGGTTGTAGGGTTAAATATACTCGAACGCCTTGTACAGGTGGAACTTTTCGAATTAAATCGTGTGACAGAATATACATTAGATGAATTAATACAAGACGGCGCAGTGTCTACGCAAGCCACAGAGTGATTGAGGTGGAACGGAAGTGGAGAAAAAAGAAGTTTTTTCACGAGTAAGCTCAATGGAGGAACAGATTGGTGACTTATATAAACAACTTGGCGATTTAAAAGCACATCTAGCAGCGATGTTAGAAGAAAATCACCATCTCGAAATTGAGAATCACCACTTGCGAGAGCGGTTGGAGCAAACTTCTGAGCCTAGAGGTAAGTCTTCTGGCAGGAAGAAGCGCGGAAAGCCTGAAGTTGGTGAGGGATATGATAACCTTGCCCGGTTGTACCAAGAAGGCTTTCATATTTGCAACCTTCACTACGGGAGTATTCGGACGGAAGGCGATTGCCTTTTCTGTCTATCGTTCTTAAATAAAAAGTAGTGGTACGGTCTTTCCTTTTGTGGAAAGACCTTTTTTTAGACGTTATTTATCACTAATGAGTTAGGAGAACACGATGATGAAATTAAACGAAGATGAACGTTTGGATTATATCGTAGAGAACGAACTCAGTATTATTCAAAGTCCAAACGTGTTTTCATTTTCACTCGATGCCATCCTGCTTGCTAATTTTGCATGGGTACCTATTACACGTGGCAAAACAGCTGACCTTTGTTCAGGAAATGGAATTATTCCGCTGTTGTTATCTAGGAAAAGCAAAGTAGCGATCGACGGGTTGGAAATACAAGAGAGACTGTATGACATGGGGAAACGGAGCGTTGCACTAAATGAATTAAGCGATCAGATCACGCTTTATAATGGAGATTTGAAAGAGCTTCCGGTAGAAATGAAGCGCGAATCTTATGATGCGGTGACGTGCAATCCTCCTTATTTTAAAAGTAAGAAAACAGAGCAACGTAATTTGAATGAACATTTAACGATCGCAAGACATGAGGTGTTATGTACGCTTGATGATGTGATTCAGGCGTGCAGCAGTCTTGTAAAACAAGGCGGGAAAGTATCCATTGTACATCGCCCAGAACGACTGTTGGATATTATGACAGTGATGAGGAAGTATAGAATTGAACCTAAACGGATGCAGCTCGTCTATCCAAAAGCGAATAAAGAGGCAAATGTTCTTTTAATAGAAGGAATAAAGGATGGAAAGCCTGATTTAAAAGTACTTCCTCCGTTTGTCGTTTACGAAGACAATGGCAACTATACGAACGAAATGAAAGCATTATATAATGAGTTGTAAGCATATCGTTTATATATTGAGATGCAAAGACGATAGTTTTTATACTGGGTATACAACAGACTTAGCTCATCGAATATCGCAGCATGAGAGTGGGAAGGGTGCAAAGTATACGCGTGGAAGAGGACCGTTATCACTTGTCTATCATGCCACATACGATACGAAGCGCAAGGCACTTCAAGAAGAATATCGCATTAAACAATTAACCCGAGCTCAGAAAATGTCTTTGATTGAAAAGGAAGTGTACGAGCATGTGGAGTCAACAGAGTTACAAGGAAAGCGAAACAGGTAAGTTATATCTCGTCCCAACGCCTATTGGGAATCTAGATGATATGACGTTTCGGGCGGTGAAGATTCTAAAAGAAGTAGATCTGATCGCTGCAGAAGATACGAGGCAATCGAGAAAATTAACGAATCACTTCGAGATCGAGACGACGCTTACGAGTTACCACGAACATAATAAGGATACGAGCGGTCAAAAGTTAATAGAGAAACTACGGGACGGCCAAAACATTGCCTTAGTCAGTGATGCAGGTATGCCGGCTATTTCAGATCCTGGTTATGAACTTGTCTGTGCGTGTGTGGAGGAAGAGATCCCTGTTATCCCATTGCCAGGTGCGAACGCAGCAACGACAGCATTGATCGCATCAGGATTAGAGACGCAGCATTTCTATTATTATGGCTTTCTTTCTAGACAGAAAAAGGAAAGAAAAAGCGAGCTTGAGCAGTTAGCACGTATTACCTCACCAATCTTATTCTATGAGGCACCTCATCGTTTAAAAGAAATGATCAAGGCGATCTTAGAGGTTCTTGGAAATCGAAAAATCGTTATTGCAAGAGAACTTTCCAAACGATATGAAGAGTTTGTCAGAGGCACAGCGGAAGAAGTATTAGAATGGTGTGAGGATTCGAATGTTAGAGGCGAGTTCTGTGTGATTGTAGACGGTGGATCTGGTGAAGATGTTAAGGAAGAAGCATGGTGGGAAGGCTATTCGTTAGAAGAACATGTAACACACTATATTAATGAAGGAACAAAGAGTAAAGAGGCGATAAAGCTAGTTTCAAAGGACCGAAACATTCCAAAACGAGACGTTTATCAAGCTTATCATGTCGATTAAAACTCTATATCAAAATAAAAGCTCCTGCATCGCAGGAGCTTTTTTGTAATTACTTATTCGTTAGTGCTTTTTGAATTTCTTCAAGTACTTGTTCTGCACCTTCACGACTTAGAACGATCTTACCGTTGCCAATTGCAAGGTTGTCATCAGAAACTTCTCCAGTTACTTGGCAAGTCATGTTTGGCTTATATTTCTTAAGTACAATACGGTCGTCATCCACATAAATCTCAAGCGCATCCTTTTCAGCGATGCCAAGAGTACGACGTAATTCGATCGGGATTACAACACGGCCTAGTTCGTCAACTTTACGTACAATTCCAGTAGATTTCATGATACATTTCTCCCCTATTCCCAATTTTTTTATTAAATACGTCATGATTCGACAAATTTCTCTATTTATGGTTTATATAATACCAGTGTTTCCCATAACCGTCAATCCTTTTCAAAGGGTAAATATTTCCTAATATGAAGCTGTTTTTAACGGTTTTTGTGAACTGATACTATGAAAATACGAACCATTCATGCTATGAAGTTTCGACATATTTTTCGAGAATCCTTCGACAAAATGGGGGTTTGTCGATTCTATTTTGCGAATCAGTGACATTCTTGCATTTCTACCTTAAATTAGGTATATTTTGATGAAGAAGCACTACCATTTAACCAGCAACGATAAAGCTAAGGCTATAATGCTGATTGAATTTGATGAAGAGAGTTTTGAATGCTCTCGTCCTGTTTGGACGGGGGCTTTTTATCCCTTATTTAAAAATAGCTGCAACACAGTGTTAACTAACGATCATCAGCGTAAATAAAAGGAATTGACCTTTTGTTTCACTAGATAATGGTTTGATTCAAGGAGGAAAGCGACATGGGTGACAAAACGTTCTACATTACGACCCCGATTTATTACCCGAGTGGTAAGCTGCACATCGGCCATGCATATACAACAGTAGCTGGAGATGCGATGGCAAGATACAAACGATTGAGAGGATTTGACGTACAATACCTCACAGGAACGGATGAACATGGACAAAAGATTCAAAAGAAAGCGCTAGAGCAAGGCGTTACTCCTCAACAGTATGTGGACGATATCGTCTCAGGGATTAAAGACCTTTGGGACAAATTAGATATCAGCTATGATGATTTTATTCGAACAACTGAAGAGCGCCACGAGAAAGTTGTCGAGAAGATCTTTCAAAAGATGTACGAGAAAGGTGATATCTACCTTGATCAATATGAAGGCTGGTACTGTACGCCTTGTGAATCCTTCTTTACTGAGCGCCAGTTAGTTGACGGAAAGTGTCCTGACTGCGGTAGAGAAGTAGAAAAAGTTAAGGAAGAATCGTACTTCTTTAAAATGGGTAAATATTCAGATCGACTTTTGAAATTCTACGAAGATAACCCTGAATTTATTCAGCCCGAGTCTCGGAAAAACGAAATGGTAAATAATTTCATTAAACCTGGACTTGAAGATCTTGCCGTTTCAAGAACTTCTTTCGACTGGGGTGTTAAAGTCCCGGGCGATCCTAAGCATGTCATTTATGTTTGGATCGATGCTCTATCGAATTACATCACCTCCCTTGGTTATGGAACAGACGATGAGGAGCTATACAATAAGTTCTGGCCAGCCGATGTTCACCTAGTAGGAAAAGAAATCGTTCGCTTCCATACGATTTATTGGCCGATCATGCTCATGTCTCTTGAGCTTCCTTTACCGAAAAAGGTATTCGCGCACGGTTGGCTCCTCATGAAGGATGGCAAGATGTCAAAGTCAAAAGGAAATGTGGTTGACCCTGTCACGTTGATCGATCGCTACGGACTTGATGCTCTACGTTACTATTTACTGCGTGAAGTTCCATTCGGATCAGATGGAGTTTTCACTCCTGAAAGCTTCGTGGAACGTATCAACCATGACCTAGCTAATGATTTAGGGAACCTTTTAAATCGCACGGTGGCGATGATCGATAAATATTTTGATGGACAAGTTCCAACGTATAGCGGGTCTGTAACGGAATTTGATGACAACCTTGTAGCACTAGTTGAACAAACGGTAGAGAAGGTTGAGCAATCTCTTGATAATATGGAGTTCTCAGTAGCATTGACGTCCATTTGGCAACTCATCAGCCGTACGAATAAGTATATCGATGAAACACAGCCATGGGTGCTTGCAAAGGATGATTCAAATAAAGAGAAGCTTGGAGCTGTTATGGTTCACCTTGCTGAGTCATTGAGACAGGTTGCGATTATGCTTCAACCATTCTTAACTCAGACGCCTAAGAAAATTTGGACTCAGCTTGGGATTGAAGAAGGAGAGCGTACGAGCTGGGATTCTCTTACGTTCAAACCTGGTTATGGTGGTACTAAGGTTCAAAAAGGTACACCATTATTCCCTCGCCTCGACCGTGATGAAGAAGTAGCACACATTGTCGAAGAGATGGGCGGCAATCAAGTTAAGGAAGCACCAGCTGTCGAGAAACCTGACCTAGACGAAATAACGATTGAAGATTTTACGAAAGTAGACCTTCGTGTTGCACAGGTATTAGAAGCTGAACCTGTCAAGAAAGCGAATAAACTTCTTAAACTTCAATTAGACCTTGGTTATGAAACGAGACAAGTTGTTTCTGGTATTGCAAAACATTACAAGCCAGAAGAACTGATTGGTAAAAAAGTTGTATGCGTCTCTAACCTGAAGCCTGTAAAACTAAGAGGTGAACTTTCAGAAGGCATGATCCTCGCTGGTGAACATGACGGTGAACTGAAGCTGTCAACAATAGCTGACAGTTTACCAAATGGCACACAAATTAAATAATTGACGTAAGACTCGGTCCTTGGACCGGGTCTTTTTTACTTTTAATTTCACAATATATTCCTTGCAATAGTTCTCTTTTACTATCAGCAATTCCTTTTTAATAACGAAAAATAGTTTTAAGATAACAATAAAATTGGGTGTTATTTGTCGTTTGTAACGGAATTGTAATTGAATTGAAACTGTTTAGCATTAGAAAATAACTAGTACATTTGATACACTTGCTTCGTACTATACGGAAAAGGAGTTTTTTTCATGCTATTCGACACGCACACCCACTTGAACGATGAACAATTTTCCGAAGATAAGAAAGAGGTTATTGATCGCGCTCGAGAAGCTGGGGTAAGTAAGATGATTGTCGTTGGTTTCGACCATGAAACAATAACGAATGCGATGAAGCTTGTTGAAGAGTATGACTTTCTATACGCTGCAGTAGGTTGGCATCCGGTAGATGCTGTCGACATGAAAGAGGAAGACCTGGCGTGGATTGAAAAGCTCGCAGAACATCCGAAGGTAGTTGCCATAGGCGAGATGGGACTTGACTATCATTGGGACAAGTCACCACATGACATTCAAAAAGAAGTTTTTCGAAAGCAAATACAACTTGCAAAGAAAGTGAAACTACCGATCATCATACATAACCGTGAAGCGACAAGGGATGTTATCGATATTCTTAAAGAAGAAGATGCATCTGAAGTTGGCGGCATCATGCATTGCTTCGCAGGCACAGTTGAAGAAGCAAACGAGTGCTTGGACATGAACTTTTATATTTCTTTAGGTGGTCCAGTAACATTCAAAAACGCAAAACTACCAAAAGAAGTAGCGAAGGAAGTGCCTCTTGAACGCCTTCTTGTCGAAACTGATTGTCCATTTCTTGCCCCTCATCCTTACAGAGGGAAACGGAACGAACCATCGTACGTTAAGCTAGTAGCTGAACAGGTTGCTGATTTAAAGGACATGGAATACGAAGACTTGGCTAAAGTAACTTTCGACAATGCGATGCGGTTATTTGGAATACAACGTTAAAAAAGATACTGTCGATCGATGATAAGTTAGGCTTTTTGAAATAAGATATTCACCCTATAAAAGTGAAACCTATTTCTTTATGATTTCCCCCTCATTTTGCGAGGAACATAGCGTCAAATCTATTAAACTTGCAAAGTGCGGGACTTGTGTGAGAATGAATGAAGCTTTTCTTTATGAAACAAAGACGGTTCTAGGAGGACTCTAAAACGATGAAAACCAAGATGCAAAGTTTTTCCGCTAATACCGGAAAGAAAATTTTTATGGCGCTATTGAGCGTGGTTGTGCTAGGTTTAGTCTCCGGCTTTATCGTGTTTGAAACTACAAAAGCTTCAGTAACACTTGTCCTAGATGGGGAAGAGAAGCTAGTTAAGACGCATGCTAATACGGTTGGAGATGTGTTAAAAGAACAAGAAGTTGATGTTGGAGAATACGATTATGTCAACCGTGACCTTTCAGCTGAGTTAACTAGAGGGAATCGAATCATCTGGAAACCTGCGATGGAAGTTACGATAAAGGTGAACGGTAAAGAAGAACGTGTTTGGACTACGAAAGATACAGTTAAGGAATTACTAGCTGAAGAGAAGATCAACTTAAGTGAACATGACCAGCTATCAGTTTCGATGGGTAGTGAACTTAAGAAAGACATGGAGATTTCAATTACTGAAGCATTCCAAGTAAATGTCAATGACGGCGGGAAACAAACGGATGTTTGGACCACTTCGACTACGGTCGCTGACTTTTTAGAACAGCAGAATATTGAACTCGGAGAACTCGACCGCGTTGAGCCAGGTAAGGAGACTAAGCTTAAATCAGGATCTGACATCAACGTTGTAAGAGTAGAAAAAGTCACCGATGTAGTGGAAGAATCGATTGATTTTACAACAGTTACTAAGAATGATAGCTCAATGCAAAAGGGCAAAGAAAAGGTTATCAATTCAGGTAAAAATGGTAAGGAAAAGAAGCACTATGAAGTGGTTCTTGAGAACGGTAAAGAAGTTTCGAGAGAGCTTGTGAAAACAGAAGTAGTAGAAAAAAGTAGCGATCGTGTTGTTGCAGTTGGTACACAGGTGATCAAGCAGACAGCAGCTAAGAAAAAGACGGCTCCAACCGCTTCAACAACGAAGAAAAAATCTACTTCATCATCAAAACCTTCAAGTGGTAAGGTCTTATATGTATCAAGTACTGCTTACACAGCGAATTGCTCTGGATGCTCAGGCATCACGGCTACTGGTTTTAACTTGAAGTCTAACCCAGGTGCTAAAGTTATAGCTGTTGATCCTAGCGTTATACCTCTAGGTTCAAAAGTACACGTTGAAGGATACGGTACAGCTATTGCAGCGGATACTGGTGGTGCGATCAAAGGAAACAAGATCGACGTATTCTTCTCTTCAAAATCAGCTGCCTATGCTTGGGGACGTAAGTCAGTGAAAATTACGATTCTAAATTAGGACAAGATCTATGATATGCTAGTAACACAGAGGGGGATTTTTCTCTCTCTGTGTTTTTTATATGAAAAATAAAAGACTTTGATGGACATAGCTATTAATATAGACGAATTAGGAATCGAAAAGGTTTCATTTCTGGAGGACGTATTGTGAAAGTTAAAGAAATCATTATAGTAGAAGGAAAGAATGATTCACTAGCTATTAAACGAGCGGTTGATGCTGATACATTAGAGACGAATGGTTCTGAGATAAGCGAAGAAACGCTTAAGAGGATTGAACTTGCTGCGAAAAAAAGAGGGGTTATTATTTTTACAGATCCCGACTATCCGGGCACTCGTATAAGACAAATTATTAGTCAAAGGCTTCCATCCTGTAAGCATGCCTTTTTAAACAAAAAGTATGCTATATCTTCAAATGGAAAAAAGGTTGGTATTGAACACGCCTCATCCGAAGCGATTCGTGATGCAATCCTCACGGTAAGAGAAGAGTTTGAGGCACCAGAGATATTGATCGAATGGGAAGATTTAATCGACGCTGGTCTCGTCGTTGGTCCATACGCTAAGGCGAGAAGGCAGGCGCTAGGTGAAAAGCTACAAATGGGCTATATGAATGGAAAGCAGCTCTATAAAAGACTACAGATGTTTCAGATTTCAAAAGAAGAATTTATACTCGCATTTGAAGAAGTATTACAGGAGGAACAAGAATGAATAAAGAAATATCAACACCTGTGAGAACGAAAGCAATATTAGAAAAGTACGGTTTTACATTTAAGAAAAGTTTAGGCCAAAACTTTCTGATCGATTCGAACGTCCTTACAAAGATCGTTAATCAGGCAAACCTTACGGCTGGATCTGGCGCAATTGAAATTGGCCCTGGGATTGGTGCGTTAACAGAGAAGTTGGCTAAGCAAGCAAATAAAGTAGTCGCGTTTGAAATTGATCAAAGGTTACTACCGATTCTCGCGGATACGCTATCTCCATACCCGAATGTCACCATACGTCATGCTGATGTTCTAGAAGCTGATGTACACAAAGTGATCGAAGAGGAGTTTGAGAGCGGGCAAGATTTAATGGTAGTTGCAAACCTTCCTTATTATGTGACGACACCTATATTAATGAAACTTCTAGAAGAGAAACTACCTGTACGTGGCATCGTCGTGATGATACAGAAAGAAGTAGCTGAGCGTATAGCCGCCAAACCAGGTTCAAAGAACTATGGCTCACTTTCTTTAGCTGTACAGTACTATGCTGAAGCTAAGACGGCACTTACCGTACCTAGTACAGTCTTTGTTCCAAAGCCTAACGTAGACTCTGCGGTTTTACACTTAGAGTTAAGGAAAGAGCCGCCGGTAGATTTGCTTAGTGAAAAGTACTTTTTTGAAGTGATTCGTGCAAGCTTTGGACAAAGAAGAAAGACGCTAATGAATAATCTGCAAAATAATTTATTAAGTAAAGATAAAAAGCCAATGATTGAAGAAGTTTTAAAAGAAACTGATATAGAAGGCAGTCGACGTGGTGAAACGCTCTCTATGGAAGAGTTTGCAAAGCTTAGTAACGCTTTTTATCGTCGATTAGAAAGTTAAGACACTTCAAATGAAGTGTCTTTTTTAATGTCCATTTAGAAATTGCCTGTTTCAAGCTTTTCCTACGAGTTCATCTTTTTACTGAGCTTTCATATAGTAAAAAAAGAGTGATGCTTTAAGCAAAGAGGTAAAGCGGCCTGGGGGGAAGACAATGACAATGAAAGAAGGAGATATCGTAGCCAGGCGTTCATATGGCTGTGATTTAATTTTTAGGATCACTAAGGTGAATGAATCAACTCAGATTGTTGAGCTTGTAGGAGAAGATATGAGATTGATCGCTGATTCACCAGTTGATGATCTTGTGCTGATCGATACGAAGGAGCACAAGTCGAGACAAGAGCAAATAAAGGAAAAGGAGGACTATTCTATTCGATTGTTTCGTCAAGATTATCAACTTTTACGAATGAAGAGAGAATATACCGCTACAAACCACTTTAAGAAGGAAACAAGTTTTTTCGAAATACCAGGGAAAATCCTTCATATAGATGGCGATGCATTATATTTAAATAAATGCCTAGAAATGTATAAGCGGTTAGGTGTGCCCGTCTATGGTATTTATATGAAGGAAAGTGAAATTCCTGAGAAAATCATCAAGCTCGTAAACAACGTCAGGCCAGATATTCTCGTGATCACAGGTCATGATGCATATAGTAAACATAAGGGTGAGAAAAAAGACTTACAATCCTATCGGAATTCGCGATATTTTGTTCGTGCTGTAAAAGAAGTGAGAAGTGTTTTTCCAAACCTTGATCACTTAGTTATTTTTGCAGGAGCCTGTCAATCACATTTCGAATCGTTAATTCGCGCTGGTGCAAATTTTGCGAGTTCTCCTTCAAGAATTAACATTCACATGTTGGATCCGGTGTTTATCGTTTCAAAAATTGCATTAACCTCCTTCACTGATCACGTTAATGTGTGGGATGCTCTTCGGAATACACTAACGGGAGAAGATGGTCTTGGGGGAGTAGAAACAAAGGGGATTCTTAGAACTGGTATGCCGATGAAAGACCACGAGGAATATTCAGAATAGGATGAAGGATGGTGATCTCACCATCCTTCAATCGCGTATTTGAAGATTTTTAAGCGCATTCACATATTTTTCGACAAACTTGCAAAGACTAAATTTACACATCTTTGATAAATAACAATTGACATAGTTTTTAATTGGTTGTTATAATTTAAGTTTTATTTGACAAAACGGCGCAAAAGATGTTATAATTTGTCTAAGTGAGGTGGATGTTCCTATGGCAAAAACGATCGTAGAGATCAAACAGACGTTACAATCCCAAGTTGGCAAACGGTTGACCTTGAAGGCAAACGGAGGTCGCAGGAAGACAATTCAACGTTCAGGCATCCTTGAAGAAACCTACCCGGCAGTGTTCATTGTTAAGCTAGACCAGGACACAAATGCGTTTGAACGTGTCTCTTACAGCTACACGGACGTACTGACTGAAACAGTACAGTTAACATTTAACGAAGAACAAGCAGCAGTAAGCGGTTAAGGCGATCGGTCTAACTGCTTTTTTTGCTTTTTTAACGAGCTACTTGTTGCAATGCTTCCCATTATTGGATACATATTAAGGGGATAGCAACTTCTTTCGATTCTAACACTAAGAGTGTCACAGGATTGAAAGGAGCTGAATTCGCATGGGCAGACATAAAGGAATCATGTCAGACCATTTGAAGGAAGAAATTGCGAAAGAGCTTGGATTTTATGATACGGTTCAGAAAGAAGGTTGGGGAGGAATCAAAGCTCGCGATGCAGGTAACATCGTGAAGCGTGCTATTGAAATGGCACAAGAACAGCTTGCAAACCAACAAAAACACTGAACCCTGTGACGAGGGACCCCGGCTTAATGCCGGGGTTTTTTGTTTGGGGTTGAGAGATGCCTCCAGCGCTTGTCGAGTCTAGACGGCCACTTCCGCTTTTCTGGTGTCCAGCTGCAACTCGCAGAAATTCCGATATTTCACTCTTTCAACAGAACACAAAAAACGTGTTCTATTTCAAGAGTTCCAATATCTACATTTCTAAGCGCTCGTTTCCGCTTTTCTGGTGTCCAGCTGCAGTGGCCAGGTCCTCGATCGCTTCAACTTACAATTCGAACACAAAGAACGTGTTCAATTTGTAAGTCTCCAGCGCTTGTCGGACCTAAACGGCCACTTCCGCATTTCGAATACAACTCGCAGAAACTGCGATATTTCACTCTTTCAACAGAACACAAAGAGCGTGTTCTATTTCAAGAGTTCCAATATCTCCGTTTCTAAGCGCTCGTTTCCGCTTTTCGGTTGTGTTACAATTATTCGGAGAAATAAAATTGTCGAACGGTAGAACTAAAATGAAGGTGAACGAGATGAAGAAATTAAGTGTGAAGGCACCGGCGAAAATCAATTTGGCGCTTGATGTGTTGTATAAACGATCTGATGGTTTTCATGAAGTTGAGATGGTGATGACGGATGTAGATCTAGCTGATCGCTTGGAGCTTTCCGAGCTAAGGTACAATAGCATTGTTCTTGAGTCAACCAGTGGCTTCGTTCCAGATGATAAGAGAAATTTAGCTTATCAAGCAGCTGCATTATTGAAAGAACGCTTTTCGATCAAGAAAGGGATATCGATTAAGATCGATAAACAAATTCCAGTTGCTGCAGGATTGGCAGGTGGGAGCAGTGACGCTGCTGCGACTCTTCGTGGATTGAATGAGTTTTGGGAGTTAGGCCTTAGTTATGATGAACTTGCAGAGCTTGGGTCAGAAATAGGTTCTGATGTTGCGTTTTGCGTATATGGTGGCACAGCAGTTGCGAGAGGAAGAGGGGAGATCATTACACCGATCGACGCACCCCCGCCATGCTGGGTCGTTCTTGCGAAGCCTTCAATCGGAGTTTCAACTGCTGATGTGTATAAGAGGCTAAACACATCCAATATGGTTCACCCTGATATTAAAGGGATGATAAGTGCAGTAGAATCAAAGGATTACGATTCGATATGTGCCAAGCTCGGCAATGTACTAGAGGATGTTACACTCGAACTTCATCCTGAAGTCCGTCAGATTAAAGAAAAGATGGAACAGCTTGGTGCTGATGGTGTCTTGATGAGTGGTAGCGGCCCAACTGTGTTTGGATTAACGAGACATGAATCGCGCATGCAAAGAATTTATAACGGATTAAGAGGATTTTGTGATCAGGTTTATGCTGTTAGGCTGCTCGGTGAGAAGAACCCTTGATAAAATCCGTATGTTAATGGTATATTATTGTTAATTATTCGGATTTTGGAGGTTCTTCTATGAAGATGAAGCGAAGTTCTCGACTGGTGGACATGACAAGGTACCTACTTGAGCATCCGCATCGGTTAGTATCATTAACAAATTTCTCTGAACGATATGGAGCAGCTAAATCCTCCATTAGTGAGGATCTTGTAATCATCAAAGAAAACTTTGAGCAACAAGGTGTGGGCTCACTGCTAACAGTCCCTGGCGCAGCAGGGGGAGTGCGGTACATCCCATTGATTAGTCGTCCCGAAGCAGATAAAGTCGTTTCTGAACTCTGTGAGTTTTTAGAAAGTCCAGAACGGTTATTGCCTGGTGGATATTTATATTTAACAGACATTCTTGGAAATCCAGAAATGATGAATCAGGTAGGGCGCTTGTTTGCTTCTGTCTTTGCGGATCGAGACATCGATGTGGTTATGACGGTAGCTACAAAAGGGATTCCGCTCGCATACGCAGTTGCGAGTCATTTGAACGTACCAGTCGTGATCGTTCGTCGAGACAGTAGAGTAACGGAAGGTTCTACTGTGAGCATTAATTATGTCTCAGGGTCTTCGAAACGAATTCAAACGATGGCTTTAGCGAGAAGAAGCCTACAGCCGGGGGCAAATGTGTTAATCGTTGATGATTTCATGAAAGTAGGTGGAACCATTCAAGGAATGGTGAATCTTCTTGAAGAATTTCAGGCTGAAGTAGCGGGAATCGGTGTTCTCGTTGAAGCAGAAGGTGAAGGAGAAGAAAGGTTAGTTGAAGAATATGTATCGATGATGAATCTCGGTGGAGTCGATATGAAACAGCGAACCATTCAAGTAGCTCCAGGGAACTACAGAGATTTTCTCGAGAATTCAACACAAGGAGTGGAAACCGAATGAAGAACGTGTTTACGCAAGAAGCACCAGAAGCAATTGGACCATATTCTCAAGGAATCATCGTTAACAATTTATTTTATAGTTCAGGTCAAATCCCGTTGAAGCCAGATGGAACCATGGTTGGTGAAGGTATCGAAGAACAGACGAATCAAGTATTTGCTAACGTTAAAGCGGTTCTTGAAGCTGCTGGCTCTTCATTAGAAGACGTAGTGAAAACGACGGTCTTTATAAAAGATATGAATCAGTTTGGCTCTATCAATGAGGTATATGGGGAGTATTTCTCAGAACATAAGCCGGCTAGATCGTGCGTAGAAGTAGCTCGATTACCAAAAGACGCATTAGTAGAAATGGAAGTCATCGCTCTCGTTCGATAAAACACTCAATTTTTGGGTGTTTTTTTATATCTATATAAATTTTTATAACATTTTTTATTTTTTGAAGAAGGGATTTTTGTAAATAAGTTGAATATTGCATATATGCTCTAACTAATGGAAAAAGGTGGTGTACTATCAGGTGGAAATTACAGATGTTCGCCTACGTCGTGTGAATACGGAAGGACGCATGCGCGCAATCGCTTCCATCACTATGGATCATGAATTTGTTGTTCATGATATTCGTGTGATTGATGGAAATAACGGCATGTTTGTAGCGATGCCAAGCAAAAGAACTCCAGATGGAGAATTTCGCGATATCGCTCATCCGATTTCCTCGAATACAAGGGAAAAAATTCAATCAGCTGTCCTAGCTGAATATCATCGTGTTGGAGAAATGGAATCCGCATATGAAGAAGCAGGTGCTTCTTAATAGGTGAAAGCCCGGTCAATCGACCGGGTTTTTTTATGTGCAAAGAAATCGGTCTCTACATTAATATGGAAGAGTTGTTTCAAGAAATTGACGATTAGTTCATTTGAAATGTAAAATGCTTGTTATTTAGGGAACTTCCTTGAAAATAAGGGGTTTTTAAGATATAGTCATAGTGGAAAAAAAGGATACAATGGAGGTTCCATATACATGAATAGATACGCAGTGGTATTGGCAGCAGGTCAAGGTACACGTATGAAGTCAAAGCTATACAAAGTCCTTCACCCTGTTTGTGGAAAGCCGATGGTAGAACATGTCGTCGACCAACTTAATGCGCTTGAGCTAGAAAATGTTGTGACTGTTGTTGGGCACGGAGCTGAAATGGTAAGTGAACAGCTAGGGAAGCGATCTGAGTATGTTCTTCAGGAAGAACAGCTTGGTACAGCTCATGCGGTTATGCAAGCTAAAGATATCCTTTCTGATAAGGATGGAGTAACGCTAGTTGTATGTGGTGACACCCCTTTGATTACGAAAGAAACGATGGATTCACTTCTTTCATATCACGAAGAGCAAAATGCTAAAGCTACGATTCTTACTGCAAAAGCAGATAACCCGTTTGGTTATGGCCGTATTATCCGTGATGATCATGGAAGCGTTCAGCGTATCGTCGAACAAAAAGATGCAAACGAAGCAGAACAAACAGTAACTGAAATTAACACAGGTACATACTGCTTTGATAATAAAACACTCTTTGAGACGTTGCAGTTAGTGAATAATGAAAATTCACAAGGTGAGTACTACTTACCAGATGTCGTTGAAATTCTTCAGCAAAAAGGAGAAATTGTAGCTGCTTATCAAACGGCAGATTTCAATGAAACCATGGGAGTTAATGACCGTGTAGCTCTTTCTCGTGCAGAACAAGCTATGAAAAAGCGTATTAATGAGAAACATATGCGTAATGGAGTTACTCTTATCGATCCAGATGCAACGTATATTTCCCCTGAAGCGGTTATCGGACAAGACACTGTAATTTATCCTGGTACGACTATTAATGGAGAAGTTGTTATCGGTGAAGAGTCTGCTATTGGTCCGAACAGTGAAATTAAAGATAGTAAAATCGGTAGTAAGAGTGTAGTGAAGCAATCTGTCGTTCATAATAGCGAAGTAGGCTCAGAAGTTACAATTGGACCTTTTGCTCACGTGCGTCCTTCTTCTCAAATTCACGATGGCGTAAAGATCGGGAATTTCGTAGAAGTGAAGAAGTCAGTAATGGGAGAAGGAAGTAAAGCCTCTCACCTCAGCTATATCGGCGACGCTGAGATCGGTAAAGATGTGAACCTCGGCTGTGGTTCAATCACCGTAAATTACGATGGTAAGAATAAATACCTCACAAAAGTAGAAGATGGAGCGTTTATTGGCTGTAATGTAAATCTCATTGCACCTGTTAATGTAGGTAAAGGAGCTTTTGTAGCAGCAGGCTCAACCATCACAGATGATGTGCCTGAACAAGCCTTGTCAATTGCGCGTTCTCGTCAAACAAATAAAGAAGACTATGCTTCGAAATCAACCGAAAAGTAATTTTGAAACAATAAGAAAGCAACGTAGTGCGAATCAGCGCTCTGTCACCTGAGCGTTTGTACTTTTCTTATTAAATAATGGAGGGGTAACGGCCAATGGCTAATTATTTAGATCCAAACTTGAAAGTGTTTAGTTTAAACTCGAATCCTGACCTTGCGGAGGAAATTGTTGAACATATTGGTGTTCATATGGGAAAGTGTTCGGTAGTTCGTTTTAGCGACGGTGAGATTCAGATTAATATTGAAGAAAGTATTCGTGGTTGTGACGTGTATGTTATTCAGTCAACATGTTCACCTGTAAACGAAAACATCATGGAACTTCTTATTATGGTTGATGCTTTGAAGCGTGCTTCTGCAAAAACCATCAATGTCGTGATTCCGTATTACGGCTATGCACGTCAGGACCGTAAGGCAAGATCAAGAGAGCCTATAACGGCTAAGTTGATGGCTAACTTGCTCGAAGTAGCAGGTGTTTCCCGTTTGATCACGCTCGATCTTCATGCGTCTCAAATCCAGGGATTCTTTGATATTCCTGTCGATCAACTACTCGGTGTACCAACACTTGCTAAACATTTCGAGGAGAAAGATTTAGATGATATCGTAGTCGTTTCTCCGGATCACGGTGGTGTAACAAGAGCTCGTAAACTTGCAGAACGTCTAAAGGCACCAATCGCAATCATCGATAAGCGTCGCCCGCGTCCAAATGTGGCGGAAGTGATGAACATCGTCGGAAATATTGAAGGCAAAACTGCGATCATTATCGACGACATCATCGATACTGCAGGTACGATTACGCTAGCAGCAAATGCCCTCGTAGAGAACGGTGCAAAAGAAGTATATGCTTGTTGTACACACCCTGTTCTATCTGGACCGGCAATCGAAAGGATCGATAATTCTAAGATTAAAGAATTAGCTGTAACGAATACGATCCCGCTACACGAAGAAAAGCAAATCGATAAGATCACTCAACTATCCGTTGCTCCTCTTCTAGGTGAAGCAATTATCCGTGTTCATGAGCAGCTTTCTGTCAGCAAACTCTTCGATTAAGAAAAATAAGATTTAAATACAAGGTTTATTACTTACTGGATAAGGGTATTCATATAGAAGACATAAAACCTATTCAGGAAGGTGATTTCCAAATGGCAGCAACATTAAAAGCATTAGATCGTAATACAACAAAGAGAAGCGAATTAAGAGTACTACGTGAAGAGAAGGAAGGTCTTCCGGCGGTACTATACGGCAAGGATCGTTCAAGCGCACCGGTGTCAGTCGATGCTCTTGAATTTGTCAAAGTCTACCGTGATGTAGGTAAGAACGGTGTGATTGAGCTTGATTTTGAAGGACAGGGAAAATATCCTGTAATGGTGTATGACTTACAGGTAGATCCTCTGAAAAACCAAATCTTGCACGTAGATTTCTATTCAGTAGACCTTGATAAAGAAGTTGAAGCTGAAGTTCCTGTTCACTTAAAAGGAACTGCACAAGGCGACAAAGACGGTGGCGTTGTACAGCAAATGCTTCATGAAATCACAGTAAAAGCAAAACCTAATGATTTCCCAGATAGTATCGATGTTGATATTACAGAATTGAATGTAGGAGACGCTGTTCTCATCAGTGATCTTCCGACAAGTAGTAAATACGAAATTGTGGTTGATGGAGAAGAACCGATTGCATCTGTCGTTCCTCCAACGAAAGAACCTGTTGAAGATGAAGAAGAAGCAGATGAAGTGGCAGAAGAGCCACCTGCTGACGAAGTTGAAGAAACAGACGATGAAACAACGAAAACAGAATAAACAGCAAAGACGTAACCTGGTCGGTTACGTCTTTTTTACAGAATTAATTTCTTCGATCGATGAATATTGAATGGTTTTTTTGATACGATAGAAGAAAAGTAACGAAAGGTAGGACGTTAACAGTTGAAACTTATAGTAGGCCTCGGAAATCCTGGTAAAAAATTTAATAACACACGCCACAACGTTGGGTTTATGGCGATAGATGAACTTTCAAAGGAGCTCGGCATCTCCGTCGACCAAAAAAAGTTTAATGGGCTATATGGAAAAGGTATGGTGAATGGAGAGACGGTCTTTTTACTCAAGCCGCAAACTTATATGAATCTATCCGGTGAATCGGTTAGACCCTTGATGGAATACTTTAATATTGAGGTGGATGACCTTCTTGTCATTTATGACGACCTCGATCTACCGACTGGTAAAGTGAGACTTCGTCAGAAGGGAAGCGCTGGTGGCCATAACGGGATGAAATCAATCATCGCTCACGTTCACACCCAAGAATTTAAGAGAGTGAGAATTGGAATTGATCGTTCTGGTAGAGACTCTGTTATCGACTATGTGCTAAAACCATTTTCAAAAGAAGAACAACCACTAATTGAAGAAGCAATTGAGCGAACAGTAAAAGCTTGCGAAGCTTGGACAACTGAGTCCTTCCCGGAAGTGATGAATCAATACAACGCTTGAATATCCGTTCTTTCTCCCGTCAATACTAAAATTAGGTAATGACAGGGAGGAAAAACGATGACTATTCATTATGTATGTCGCCATTGTGACGTGCAGGTTGGTACCTTGAATCAAAACGATTGTTCAGCAGAAGGATTGGGCTTTCATCAGCTTACACAAGAAGAGCGGCAATCGATGCTTGAATATAAACAGGATGGTACAATTACGGTGAAGACGATCTGCGAGGATTGTCATGAAGCGATGGAAAGAACACCATCTTACCATGAATTAGACACATTTATTCAATAAGAGGCTTTGGGCGGAAACCAAAGCATTTTTGCGTTCTTAAAAGAGATTCACTGCTTTTAAGAATGAGAGGGGAGAATAAGCAAACGATGTTAGGCCTAAGAGAATATTTTAGTAAAGGTGATGAGTTTCAGTCTATTTTTTCCGGTGTGAAAGAAGGACTCAAAGAGCAGCTCGTAGCAGGCTTATCTGGTTCTGCACGAATGCTTTTGATGGCTTCCCTTTACCACGAAACAAAACGTCCCCAGCTCATCATTACCCATAACTTGTTTCAAGCTCAAAAACTATATGAGGATATGAGTGAACTGGTTCCGGCGGATGAAGTCTACTTATACCCGGTAAATGAACTGATCTCTTCAGAAATTGCGATCGCTAGTCCAGAGCTTAGAGGTCAGAGAATGGAAGCCTTAAATTATTGGATTGAGAATAAGAAAGGAATCGTAATCGCACCAATATCTGGTGTTCGTCGCTATTTGCCCCCAAAAGACATATGGGAGAAAAGCCAGGTTACGTTTAAGGTTGGAGATGACATCCCTTTAGATGAAACGCTCAATAGATTTGTATCGCTTGGATATGACAGGGTACCAATGGTATCTTCTCCAGGCGAATTTAGCGTGCGTGGTGGTATCATCGACGTCTATCCATTAACAGAGAACAATCCAATTCGTATTGAACTTTTCGATACTGAAGTAGATTCGATACGGTTCTTTGATATTGAATCGCAGCGTTCTGCTAATAAAACAGAACAAATTACGATCGGTCCTGCAGAAGAAGTCGTGCTGTATCCTGAACAATTCGAAAAAGGGGCAGAACGACTGCAGAAAGAACTACAGGCTTCACTGAAAAAGGTAAAAGACCAGAAGGCCAAGGAAGCGATGCATCAAAACATCACATATGAAATTGATCAGTTAAAAAACATGCAAAACTTTCAAGGCATCATTAAGTACATGGACTTTTACTACAATCAACCAGCCAGTTTACTAGATTATTTACCGGATGATGGACTGGTCGTTTTTGATGAAGTCAGCCGTATACAAGAAATGTCTTCAGAACTGGACAAAGAAGAAGCTGAGTGGCAAACTGCTTTGTTAAAACAAGGAGAAATCGTTTCTTCTGTTTCGTTATCGAGGTCTTATGATGCGTTATTTACTCAACCTGAACACGTTACTCTATACTTATCGATCTTTTTGAGGCATGTTCCTTATACGAACCCTCAAAACATCATCAATGTTTCTTGTAAAGCGATGCAGAATTTCCATGGACAGATGAAGGTGTTAACGAGTGAAATCGAGCGCTGGAAGAAAAGTGGGATGGCCATTGTTTTTCTTGCAGCTACCGAAGAGCGGCGTAAACGCTTAGAACGTGTGTTAGAGGATTATGATATTGACGCGATGGTGGTAGAACAAGATTCACCGATCTCACATAATAAACCGCAAATGTTGATCGGCAGTCTTAATGGAGGCTTTGAGCTTCCAATGCAAAAGCTTGCTGTCTTAACAGAAGCAGAAGTGTTTACTAAGCAGTCTAAAAAGCCGCGTCGCTCACAAAAGATGTCCAATGCTGAACGGATTAAGAGTTATTCCGAGTTAAAAGTCGGTGACTATATTGTTCACGTAAACCATGGTATCGGAAAATACCTTGGCATAAAAACACTTGAAGTGGGAGGAATCCACAAGGACTACCTCTATGTTAGCTATGCAGGGAATGACAATTTATACGTACCGGTAGATCAGATCGACCAGGTTCAAAAATATGTGGGGTCTGAAGGAAAAGAGCCTAAGTTATATAAGTTAGGCGGAACGGAATGGAAGAAAGTTAAGCGAAAAGTACAATCATCTGTTGAAGATATTGCAGATGATTTGATCAAGTTATACGCGGAACGTGAAGCAAGTGTCGGTCATAGCTTTGAAAAAGACACGCTTGAGCAGAAGGAATTTGAAGCTGCCTTCCCATACCAAGAAACTGATGATCAACTAAGAGCGATCCAGGAAATTAAAGAAGATATGGAAAAGTCTCGTCCGATGGACCGTCTCCTATGTGGTGACGTAGGGTATGGAAAAACGGAAGTGAGTATTCGTGCGGCATTTAAAGCAATTATGGATGGAAAACAGGTTGCTTTACTCGTTCCTACCACAATTCTTGCGCAGCAGCATTTTGAAACGATACGAGAGCGTTTTGCTGACCACCCTATTAATATAGGGTTACTAAGTCGCTTCCGTTCAAGAAAAGAGCAAAATGAAACGTTAAAAGGTTTGAAGAACGGAACGGTCGATATTGTAATCGGGACGCATCGTTTGCTCTCGAAGGATGTTACCTATAGTCAATTAGGATTGCTGATTGTGGATGAAGAACAGCGATTTGGCGTCACACATAAAGAGAAGATCAAGAAACTTAAAGCAAATGTTGATGTTCTTACATTAACTGCTACTCCTATTCCGCGAACGCTTCACATGTCGATGCTTGGAGTGCGAGATCTTTCTGTCATTGAAACTCCTCCAGAAAATCGTTTCCCAGTCCAAACGTATGTGGTTGAACATAGTGGAACGTTAGTGAGAGAAGCGATTGAGAGAGAACTTGCGCGTGGAGGCCAGGTTTACTTCCTATATAATCGCGTCGAGTCGATCGAGTATATGGCAGACCAAATCCAAACGCTCGTACCAGAAGCGAGAGTTACGTTCGCACACGGGCAGATGGGTGAAAACGAGCTCGAATCAGTCATGATTGATTTCCTTGATGGAAACTATGATGTGCTTGTAAGCACAACGATTATCGAAACGGGTGTAGACATCCCGAACGTAAACACGCTTATCGTGTATGACGGAGATAAAATGGGACTTTCACAGCTTTACCAATTAAGAGGGCGTGTAGGGCGATCGAATCGAGTGGCTTACGCATATATCACGTATCAGCGTGACAAAGTCCTTACAGAAGTTGCAGAGAAAAGATTGCAAGCGATTAAGGAATTCACTGAATTAGGTTCAGGATTTAAAATTGCGATGCGAGATCTTTCCATCAGAGGTGCGGGAAATTTACTTGGAGCTGAGCAGCACGGATTTATCGACTCGGTAGGTTTTGACCTGTATTCTCAAATGCTTAAGGATGCCATTGAAGAGCGAAAAGGTGAGAAGCCGAAAGAACCTGAGTTCACGGTCGAAATCGATGTTGAAGTCGATGCGTATATTCCAGGTACGTACATTAGTGACGAAAAGCAAAAGATCGATATGTATAAACGCTTCCGTTCAATTGATTCGTTAAAAGACATCATGGACCTTCAGGATGAGATGATGGATCGATTTGGTGATTTCCCAGAAGAAGTGGATTACTTGTTCCAAATTTCTCGACTGAAGGAAATGGCGAAAGAATTGAAGGTTGAAAAGATTAGTCGAAGTAAAAAAGATATCAAGCTTCTTTTCCATGAATCTGCACGTGATGCGATCGGGGGAGAAACGATTTTTGAAGTGGCCAATGAATATGGAAATAAATTAGCCCTAGGTGCAGACGGCAATAAAGTCTCGATCACAGTTAAAGGTAGGGGTCTTGAAACCAAACCTCATCTTCAGCTCGTTGAACAAGTACTAAAGAAAATTAAAAAAGCGATGAAGCAGCCGATGAACGCGAAATAAAGGCGATTTTGGGTGAACAACATAAATTTGACAGTTTTATGAATAGAACTCAATAGACGAAAAGATACTAATGGAAAGATATTGTAGATCAGCTAATCATCAATGGTTGAAGAAACTTACATTTCTAGAAAGCGAGGCAACTTAGATGAAAGCAACAGGTATCGTTCGTCGTATTGATGACTTAGGTCGTGTTGTCATACCAAAAGAAATTCGCAGAACCTTAAGAATAAGGGAAGGAGATCCATTAGAAATCTTTGTGGATCGTGAAGGAGAAGTTATTTTAAAGAAATACTCTCCGATTAGTGAGCTCGGTGATTTTGCAAGAGAATACGCTGAATCCCTGGCAGAGCACTCTGGACATATTGCGTTGATCTCAGATCGAGACGTGTACATTGCGGCTGCAGGTGGTCCAAAGAAAGAATACTTGAACAAGAGCATTGGGAGCACTGTAGAAAAGTCTATGAATGAACGTAAATGTCTTTTGAATCCTGCTAGTGCAGAGCTTATTGACAGTGTTCCCAATGACACTGGACACGTTATCGCTCCGATCATTGCGAATGGGGACCCGATCGGATCAGTTATTCTACTAGCGAAAGAAGCAGAGCAAGTCACAGAATTAGAACAAAAGCTCGCAGAAACTGCAGCTGGCTTTTTGGCCAGGCAGATGGAGCAATAGGACAAGCTATGGAGGCCGTGCAGCCTCCATTTTTTATTTGAAAAAGATGATCGTATGATATAATTCGTACATATTAAGAAGTTGTAAGCATGGCGGTGAATATGAATACAAGTAGTGTAAAAGGTTTTTGGCACGGCGCTTTTTTGTTAACTGCTGTAGCACTCTTTATGAAGGTGTTGAGCGTCGGGTATCGAATTCCTTATCAAAATATTGCAGGTGACATTGGTTTTTACGTCTACCAGCAAATATATCCCTTTTATTCGATTACGATTATTCTAGCTACATATGGATTTCCGGTCATCGTGTCTAAGCTCGTGTCAGAGAAGGTAGCCAATAACGAGTATGAGAAAGCAGAAGAAATCACTAGGTACAGCTTTATTACACTAGTCGTGTTTGGAGGGCTAGGGTTTATCTCTCTTTTCTATGGTGCGCCTTTACTAGCAGGATTAATGGGAGACAGTGACCTTACCGTTCCTCTTAAAGCGACTTCGTTTTCCTTTCTATTGATGCCAGGAATCGCATCGATTAGGGGATATTTTCAAGGCAATGAAAATGTACTGCCGACAGCTTGGTCTCAAGTAACAGAGCAATCCGTCAGAGTAGCAGCCATTCTTGTGATCTCCATTACGTTAGTGATGAATGGTTATAATGCGTATGCTACTGGGACAGGTGCCGCTATAGGCTCTTTAATCGGAGGATTATCAGCGCTTTTCCTTCTTGTAGTACTCAGGCTAAAACAACCGAATAGAAAATCGGTATCGATCAAATTTGCTCAACTAGTCTACGTTGGCCGCAGACTCTTATCAGAAGGTACATTGATTTGTGTTAGCGTATTGATCATGGTCCTTTTTCAATTAATGGATGCATTAACGATCGTTCCCGCTTTAGGAGAATACGGGTTGAGTGCTTATCATGCAAAAGAAACGAAAGGAATATTCGATAGAGGACAGCCGCTGATTCAAGTAGGAACCGTTTTAGCAACGTCACTTTCTTTATCGATCGTCCCTATTATCGTAAAAGCTGTTTCTCAAGAAAACCTTCAGCTGATTAGGGAGAAAACAGGCCTTGCACTAAAAATCAGCTTCGTAACAGGTGCATCTGCATCAGTTGGCCTTGCGCTTATCATGAGAGAAACAAACACGATGTTATTTAAAGATGATTCGCTCTCGGTGACATTAAGCATTTTAACAGGTGCCATCTTATTCGGTGCGATTGCCATGACTGCAGCAGGCATTCTGCAGGGGCTCGGTCAAGAACGATTAGCTGCTAGGTATACGATTATTGGTGTGATGATAAAAGGGTTAGGGAATATTGTTCTCGTTCCTATAATCGGGATAAATGGTGCTGCACTATCAAGTGTATTAGGCTTTTTTGTAGTTGCAGCTTTAGCAACTAGAACGGTGCATGCTCAAGTTGGATTAGAGACATATGCGTTTCGCTTTTGGCGGTTCCTTTTTGCTCTTGCAGTGATGAGCAGTGCAGTAGGTTTGCTGTGTTTCATTATTCCTTCTAGTGACTCCCGACTACTTTCAAGCATTACTGCACTATCTGGGGCGATGATCGGAGTGATCGTTTTAAGTCTTACTGTTATTTGGAATCGAGTGTTTACAAAAGCAGAATTACTACAGTTCCCAAAGGGAGAAAAGCTCATTTCTCTACAACAGAAATTCAGTAAAGGAGCCTAAAGGTATGAATAATAAGATTACAATCATAGGCACAGGTGCTGGTGATTTCGATCAGCTTTCGATTGGAAGCTACCGTACGTTACAATCATCTGAAAGAGTCTACGCAAGAACGTTAGATCATCCAGTCATTCAGGAACTGATGAATGAAGGGTTAGAAATACATGGCTTCGATCAAATATATGAAGGAAATGACTCCTTTGAAGAAACGTACCGTACGATAGTAGATAACCTGTGGGCTGAAGCTAAAAAGAGTTCACTCGTATATGCAGTGCCTGGTCATCCGATGATGGCTGAAGCGACTGTACAGTTATTATTGAATGAAAGTGAGGCCCAAGGAATCGATGTAGAAGTTGCGGGAGGGCAAAGCTTTCTTGATGCATTGTTCACTGCCGTGCGCATCGATCCGATCGAGGGGTGCCAAATCCTGGATGCAACGCGTTTCTCTCGAGATGAAGTACAGGTGAGGAATCACTTAATCTTTGTTCAAGTCTATGATCAATTTACAGCATCAAACGTGAAGTTAACCTTGATGGAATTACTTCCCGACGACTACGAGGTAACTGTACTCCAAGCTGCAGGTAGTAAGGAAGAGAAGGTGACCTCTGTTCCTTTGTTTGAACTCGATCGAACAGTGGAAGTGAATAATTTAACAGCCGTTTATATACCGCCTGTGCAACAAGAAGCACTGTTGTATCGTGATTTTTCATGGTTGCGACAAGTCGTTGCAACATTACGTGGTCCTGAAGGATGTCCGTGGGATAAAAAGCAAACGCATGAGTCACTAAAGAAATACTTATTAGAAGAATCGTATGAAGTGATTGAAGCAATCGATTCTGGAGATGTCGATCATTTAGCTGAAGAACTAGGAGATGTACTGCTGCAAGTTATGCTGCATGCTCAAATCGGTGAAGATGAGGGAATGTTCTCAGTTGATGATGTTATTTATTATCTAAATGAAAAGCTTATCAGAAGACACCCTCACGTGTTTGGTGAAGAAAAAGCTCACACTGCAGAAGAAGTTGCAGGTCTTTGGAACAGCGTGAAGGCACAAGAAAAAGGATCCACGCCTTCAAAGTTAGATGGAATAACAAAAGGTCTCACAGGCTTAATGCGAGCTTCAGAACTTCAGAAGGCTGCAGCAAAAGTTGGTTTTGACTGGGATGAAGCTGAACCGATTTGGGACAAGGTCAAAGAGGAGTTAGACGAGTTTCATGATGCGGTGACTCATCAAACGCACGAATTGCGTGAAGAAGAACTTGGCGATTTGCTTTTTGCCATAGTAAACCTCGCACGATTTTTTAAAGTAGATCCCGAAGTAGCCGTACATCGTACGAATCATAAATTTGAAAAACGATTTCAATATATTGAGAAGTGTGTACAAGAAAAGAACGAGAAGATTGAAGATTTAGCGCTTGAGGTGCTTGATCATTATTGGGAAGAAGCCAAAACCAAAGGAATTAAATAAAGGGGAGATAACGATGAGATTAGATAAATTTCTAAAAGTATCTAGATTGATCAAACGTCGTTCGATCGCAAAAGAAATCTGTGACAAAGGCAGAATTGAAGTGAACGGAAACAAAGCAAAAGCTGGAACGAATGTAAAACCTGGAGATGAGCTTGTTATTTCGTTTGGACATAAAAAGGTAACTGCTCGAGTAGATGAATTGAAAGAGACGACAAAGAAAGACGAAGCAGGAAACATGTTCACGATTTTAAAAGAAGAAGCTGCAGGGGAATAAAAGGTCGAGAACGGCCTTTTTTTTATTGTCCAAAAATGAGAGTAGTACTGTCATGTTCAGAGAGATACAGCTTGTTCTAAAACATCTTTTCTACTCATAGTAATGTATCGAGAAGAGGGGGAGAGCGATGGACAATTACTATGAGTATGGCTCTTACGAAAATTCAGCGAGTACACCTGATCATGATCTTGTCATGAAAGCCCGTAAATCACTTGAAATCACGGGGGTTAAGCATGTAGATAGTTTTGATAATGAGGAATTTCTTCTCGAAACTTCGATGGGATTTCTTGCGATTAGAGGGCAGCACCTCAAGATGAAAAATCTCAATGTTGAGCAAGGGCGTGTTTCGATTGAAGGCAAGATCTTTGATCTCAGCTACCTGGATCACCATGAAGGGGATAAAGCTAAAGGGTTCTTTAGCAAGTTATTCAAATGACACTCACCGTTCAATTCTATACAATGGTTGCCATGGTGGCTATGGGGGTGTGGCTGGGAATAGCCATGGATACCTATAGCCGTTTTCTTCATCCAAGGAAGAGTAAAAGTCTATGGCTTTATCTCAATGATGTTGTTTTTTGGCTGCTGCAAGGATTATTGACCTTTTATGTATTGTTTATAGTGAACGAAGGAACGTTGCGATTATATGTGTTTTTAGCGTTATTGTGTGGGTACGCAGCATACCGTGCATTATTTCAACAGCTATACCGCAACTCATTAGAACGAATGATTATTATAACGGTGAACGTCGCTAATGTCGTTAAGTCTTTATTTACGAATCTCGTCTATCGCCCAGTATTGTTTATATTGAAACTTCTATTGAGCTTATGTATGATGTTAATTAGTATGATTACAACCATTTTTTGGTTTATTATCAAGCTCTTTTGGGTACCGGTTAAGTGGAGTTTTTTGTTGTTATGGAAATTGATTCCTCGGTCAATTCGAGCTAGGCTAATAAAAACAGCAGGAATTGCCGATACAATAAAGAACTACATAAAAAACTGGTTAATGAAATTCAGAAAGTGAGGAGGGAAGAGCTTGGTTACTGCGAATAAGCGGAAGCCTAAAGTAACAGAGGTACACTCGGATTATCATAAGGAAAAACAGCTACAAGATAAAGTCAAAGAGCGTAGACGTAGAGGTCTTATTCGCCGCCTTATAGCATTCGCGGTACCTGCTTTAGTCCTAACTATTTTATTTATCTCCGTATTCACTTCACAAGCTGCAACGATCAAGGAAAAACAAATACAGCAAAAGCAGGCAGAAGAAGAATTAGTTAAACTCGAACAACAAGAAAAATATTTGAAGGAAGAGATTAAAAAACTCAATAATCTGGATTATATAGGTGAATTGGCAAGAAGAGATTATTCGATGTCAAAACCCGGCGAGACAATATTCAAGCTTCCTTCTTCATCAAATTGACACGTTGTTTTGGAAAGAGGTATAATTAAAATACGACTGATCTTTTAAAGATTTTAAGGAGGAGCTTTTTTTAAAATGGCAATCGAAGTAGGCAGCAAGCTACAGGGAAAGGTAACAGGTATTACTAATTTTGGCGCATTTGTTGAGCTGCCAGATGGAAAGACAGGTCTCGTTCACATCAGTGAAGTCGCAGACAATTATGTCAAAGATATCAATGATTTTCTATCAGTAGGTGACCAGGTTGAAGTTAAGGTAATTCAAGTTGAAAACGACGGTAAGATTGGATTATCGATCAAGAAGGCAAAAGATCGACCTGTATCAGAGCGTCCACGTAGTAGTGGCAGACCTGGTGGAGGAAGACCCGGCGGCGGTGGTTTCAAAGGAAAGCCACGCGGTGGCGGACGCCCGCAGGTAGAATCGTTTGAGGATAAGATGAGTAAATTCCTTAAAGACAGCGAAGATCGCCTTTCAACCTTGAAAAAACAAACTGAGTCTAAACGAGGTGGGCGTGGAGCTCGACGCGGCTAGACCTTGTTGTCTACTAAATATATGTGTAACAACCTAAACAGACGTGCAATGGCACGTTTGTTTTTTTATACAAAAGATATTTAAAAAACTAGTTGACACATACTTTCTGGGCATGTATTATATATCTTGTGCTTATAAAAGCCACAGATAATATGGCGGTGTAGCTCAGCTGGCTAGAGCGTACGGTTCATACCCGTGAGGTCGGGGGTTCGATCCCCTCCGCCGCTACCATTTTTATCTTTGGCCCGTTGGTCAAGCGGTTAAGACACCGCCCTTTCACGGCGGTAACACGGGTTCGAATCCCGTACGGGTCACCATTTTCAAAAGAAGCTTACGGGCTTCTCACCCAAGGGTTCCCCTGCAGAAGTTATCTCAAGATGACGAATCAGCAGGACTAGCTAGCGCTTCGGAATCACATACGGGTCACCATTTTTAATTGAATTTAAATAATCAAACTAATAAATATACCCTGCATTAAGAAATTAATGCAGGGTTTTTTGTGTTTTTTATCCTCTTTTCTCACTTCTTTTCGACGTTTTTATCCTCGTTTGTCTTTTCTATGAAAAAATCCAAATTAGTCTTTGTCCCACTTCATTTATTATAGTTTTGATACTATGACGCTGATTCCAGGTGTTTACAGATTTCTTCCTGTGTCTACATTTGATTGACAAGCTTCACACGAAGAAGTCGAGAACTTTTATTCGTTTTGGCTTCTTTTTTTGACAAAAAGTGAATATGCCCTGTGATTTAATGGATTACACAAACTCACTTGTAATGTTCGGAAATAAAATATGAATCATGAAAGCAGGTGTGGGAATGCAAAGCGAACTGGTTTTGGAGCGATCGAGATCAAAGGTAGGAAAGTGGGTTCAAGGGTTAAAAGAAAAACTTGAACTATTATTGTTCCAAAGAGGTCTTTTATTGTTTGCAATTGGCTTTCTTCTTGGACGAGCAGTGATCCTTACGCAGGTTACACCATTTGCGCTTCCTTTTTTTGGAGCGGTATTCTTTTTGAAAAAAGAAAGAACGGTCATGATTATCATGGCTTTGCTAGCTGGTGCCGTTTCAACCTCGAACCTCGAAAATACAGGTTTTATCATGATTGGAATTTTATTCTTCCTTCTCATCAATCGATTTATCAAACTTTCATCGCTATCGCTTATAAAGACACTGCCTGTTTTAGTTTTCATAACGAGTATGGTAGGAAGGCTTATACTTAGCTTAATTATGGAAGGCACTCTCGCGAATACAAATTGGATATTGGCTGTTGTTGAAGGTGCTTTAGGAATGATCTTGACCATCATCTTCATCCAAAGCATTCCTGTTATTTCAGTTAAAAAAAGGACCCAGGCGTTAAAGAATGAAGAAATCATCAGTTTTATCATTCTTCTTGCTACGATGTTAACCGGTACGATTGGGTGGGTAGTATACGGGTTCTCGATTGAAAATATACTATCTCGCTATCTTGTATTGATATTTGCTTATGTGGGCGGCGCAGCCATTGGATCAACGGTTGGAGTTGTAACAGGTTTGATTCTTGCGCTCGCAAATGTCGCCAGCCTCTATCAAATGAGTATGCTAGCTTTTTCAGGGTTACTAGGTGGACTTCTGAAGGATGGAAGGAAAATCGGAGTTGGTTTGGGGCTCCTTATTGGAACACTATTAATTGCACTTTACGGTAGTGGTCCGGAGCTGTTGTATCCTAATTTGATAGAGTCTGGCATCGCAGTACTTCTTTTCTTCTGTACCCCTTCTCGAATTACATCACAGTTATCTAAATACATTCCTGGCACCGTTGAGCATGCGAATGAACAACAACAATATCTTAGAAAAGTAAGGGATGTTACCGCTAGTAGGGTCGAACAGTTTTCAAGCTTGTTTCAAGCGTTGTCTACGAGTTTCTCTGACTCAGATACAGTGCCAGAAGAACAGTCGGAGCGAGAAGTAGACTACTTCTTAAGTCATGTAACTGAGAAAACGTGTCAGACATGTTTTAAGAAGGAGACGTGCTGGGCAAGGGATTTCGATACAACGTACTCTCACATGACAAACATCATGGGAGAGCTTGAACATACGACTGAGCTAAATAATCATAGTTTAAAACGTGATTTTGATCAACATTGCATTAAAGCCAATAAAGTAATCGATATTATTGGAAAAGAAATGAGTCATTACCAAGCGAATCGAATGCTGAAAAAACAGGTTCGTGAAAGCAGAAAAATAGTAGCAGATCAATTGCTAGGGGTCTCACAAGTGATGGGAGACTTCGCAAAAGAAATACAAAAAGAAAGAGATAACTTACATCAACAAGAGGACCAAATCATAGATGCAATTCAAAGCATGGGTCTTGAGGTAGGGCAGGTTGAAATCTATAGTCTTGAGGAGGGTAATGTCGACATCGAAATGAAAATCCCAGCGTGTGGAGGGCGCGGTGAGGGAGAAAAAGTCATAGCTCCGATGCTTTCTGATATTTTAAAAGAAAATATTATCGTAAAAAAAGAAGTGTGTGCCGAACATGAACATCAAACGTGTCATCTTTATTTTGGGTCTGCGAGAGAATTCCTTGTTGAAACCGGCGTTGCAAATGCTGCGAAAGGTGGTGCATGGATTTCTGGTGATAGCCATTCCACAATTGAGCTTGGGGCTGGAAAGTATGCGATTGCGATAAGCGATGGAATGGGGAATGGTGAGCGGGCACATAAAGAAAGCACAGAAACCATTCAGCTTCTCCAAAAAATTCTTCACTCTGGTATTGATGAAACGGTAGCGATTAAATCAGTTAACTCGGTGCTATCTTTAAGAAATACGGATGAGATCTTCTCCACCCTTGATCTTGCAATGGTAGATTTGCAAGATGCTTCAGCGAAGTTTTTAAAGATCGGGTCGATACCAAGCTTTATCAAACGTGGTGATCGAGTGATGATGGTGGAATCTGCAAATCTACCGATGGGAATTATTCCAGAGTTTGATGTAGAAGTCGTCAGTGAGCAACTGAAGGCGGGAGATCTATTAATCATGATGAGCGATGGAATTTACGAGGGAGTCAAGAATATCGAAAACCCAGAGTTTTGGATGAAGCGTAAGATCAGAGAGCTAAACACGGATAAGCCTCAAGAAGTTGCCGACCTGATCATGGAAGAAGTGATCCGTACGGAATACGGTAGAATCGATGATGATATGACTGTCGTCGTTGCAAAGGTAAAGCGTAACATACCGAAGTGGTCTACAATCCCTATCTATTCAGCACCTTCTTTCAGAAAGAAAAAAGCACAGTGATGAGGTGATCACTGATGTATAAACTTCCCTCCTAAAGGCGATGCTTGTAACAGCAAAAGGAGGGAGTAGGTCGAGATGAAAAAAGGAACGCTGAGACAGATTTTGTTGATCACGGACGGATGCTCCAATCAGGGAGAAGATCCGGTAGCGATGGCTGCGCTTGCAAGAGAATACGGTATGACAGTCAATGTTATTGGAGTGCTCGATGAGAATGAGCGGACAAACGGAGGCTTAAAGGAGATCGAGAACATCGCTTTATCAGGCGGGGGTATTCACCAGTTGGTTTATGCGCGCCAACTATCGCACACTGTACAGATGGTTACTAGAAAAGCAATGACACAGACGATTCAAGGCTTTATTCATAAAGAGTTACAAACGATTTTAGGTAGTGATAAAGAGATAGAAGATTTGCCGCCTGAAAAAAGGGGTCAGGTGGTAGAGGTAGTGGATGATTTGGGGGAAACGATGGACTTAGAAGTGTTGATTCTAATCGACACAAGCGCTAGTATGCAGCATAAACTGCCTACGGTCGAAGATGCCTTGCTCGATCTTTCTATTAGTCTCCATTCGAGAATTGGTCAAAATGAATATACCCTGTATGCATTTCCAGGTCGGAAGAAACAAGTCGAACAGCTAATGGATTGGACGCCACAAATGAAAGACATTCATAAGGTCTTCCCGAAACTATCATCTGGAGGCGTAACGCCGACAGGGCCTGCATTGAAAGAAGCGATCGACGCATATCAGAAAAAGCGCTCAAAGAGAGGACTGCTAGAAGATGACGGATACATCGAAGAGTCAGGCAGTTAATGTTTCTTATGGAACAACGATAAGAGGCAAGTGGAACAAAGAGAGTTACCAAATTGAAAAAAAGCTCGGCAGCGGAGCGCTCGGTACAGTCTATCTAGCAAACTCTCGAAAAGGCCATGTAGCTGTTAAAGTGGGTAATGATACGATGTCGATTTCTTCTGAGGTGAACGTTCTTAAACAGTTATCGCAGGTCCAGGGATCCGTTCTTGGACCGTTTTTCTATGAGATGGACGATTGGGATGTGGGCGGAAAGCGATATCCGTTTTATGTGATGGAGTACATTCACGGAGAGCCGCTCTTCTCATTTATACAGAGGAGAGGAAAAGAATGGCTCGGTATCCTCATGTTACAGCTGCTTAGGGACTTGTCCGTTTTACACAGAGAAGGCTGGGTGTTTGGGGATCTAAAGCCAGATAATCTTCTTGTAGAAGGAGCACCTCCAAAGATGAGGTGGTTGGATGTTGGAGGAACGACAGTGATCGGTAGGTCCGTAAAAGAGTTCACGGAATTCTTTGATCGTGGGTATTGGGGATTAGGATCGAGAGTAGCAGAGCCTTCTTATGATCTATTTGCAACAGCGATGGTCGTAATAAATGCTGCATACCCAAAGCGTTTTGAACGTCCTAAGGAGAATGCTGAGGCATACTTAATGAGTAAGGTTGATGCATCCTCTATTCTCAAACCATACAAACCAATTCTTAGAAAAGCGTTAAAAGGCAAGTATCAAAATGCGTTAGAGATGAGGAACGAACTTTTTACACTCCTGCAGGATGATAAACCTAAGGTGGCACCAAAGGTTAAAGCAACTTCAAGAGTGACCGCAAGAAAACGAACGGTTAAAGCGAAGAATAAAAGGATCAGGTGGGTAGAAACGGTGCTGTTGTTTGCTTTTATTCTAACTCTCTATACTTTATACTTAGTTGGGTATGGGTTCTAAGCACAAGGAAGTATAGAATAAATTAATTTACTCTGTAAATCCCGCAAGAAAGGAAGACGTGATTTTGCAGCAGGATGTTGACCGATTTATCCAAAAGCATGACTTGCTCCATGAAGGTGATGTTGTTGTCGCAGGCGTTTCAGGAGGTCCTGACTCTGTAGCACTCCTTCATTATCTAAATAGGTTAGGACTTAAGCTCATTGCGGCTCATGTCGATCATAAGCTACGAGGCGCTGAATCCGCTGAAGATCTTTCTTTTGTAAAACGAATGTGCGAAAGAGAGGAGATACAATTCGAGTCAGCTTCCATCGATGTGGAGCAGTATAAAAAGGAAAAGGGTGTTTCTACCCAGGTCGCTGCAAGGGAGTGTCGATATCACTTTTTCCACCAAATAATGAGTAAATACAATGCAACAAGTTTAGCGCTCGCGCATCACGGGGATGATCAAATCGAGACGATGTTGATGAGGCAAGTGCATGGAAGCATTTCTGGACTTTCTGGCATTGCAGTCAAACGGAAATTTGCTAGTGGTCTTCTTATTCGTCCTTTTTTAGGGGTAACTAAAGAGCAGATTCTTTCGTACTGTGAAGAACATTCCCTTCCATTTCGTATTGATCCCTCGAATGAAAGCGACAGTTACATGAGAAATCGGTTTAGGAAGCAAGTTCTCCCATTTTTAAAGGAAGAAAATCCTAACGTCCACGTGAGATATCAACTTTATAGCGAACGTATGCAGAGCGATGAAGACTATCTGATGGAGCTTGCAGGCAGTCGTTTGGACGAAATAATCGTCGATCAAAATGACAAAATTGTGAAGATCGATAACAAGTCCTATCATTACTTGCCTATTCCTTTACAAAGAAGAGTGATTCATCTAATATTAAACTATCTTTACAAAAGCAATGCTCCTTTTTCTTCTATACATATTGAGGATTTGCGGTCTTTGCTCGATTCTGAGCATCCTTCAGCTTCCCTTGATTTGCCATTGGAATTAAGGGTAGTAAAATCCTATGACACCTGTTGTTTTACATTTGAAACCTTTAGGGAAGTAGAGTCGTATACAGAACAGTTGGATAGTGCTGGTTCGGTTGAAACACCTCTAGGGACTATTACAGCTACATATGTGGATGAGCTACCTCTAAAATTATCAGGCGAGGATTTAATCATTGAGAGTACAATGTTCCCAATCACCGTACGTTCAAGAAGAGCGGGTGATCGAATTCAGCCAAAAGGCATGATTGGAACGAAAAAGGTAAAGGATATTTTTATTGACCGTAAAATAAACCGTTCAGAGCGTGATAGTTGGCCCATCGTGGAAAGTTCAGATGGGACGATTATCTGGGTAGCAGGACTGACCCGTTCTGAAAAAGTTACACTACCTGCAAAAAGGAAAAAGCTCGTGCATCTGCACTACGAAAAAAATTATCTACATAGGCTGGGAGGACAGGATCACAGATGCTAAATGAAATACAAGAAACATTGATCAGTGAGGAAGAAATACAAGAGAAATGTCGCGAGCTAGGTAAACAGCTTTCAGACGAGTACGAAGATCGTTTCCCACTTGTAATTGGTGTGCTAAAAGGTGCACTACCTTTTATGGGAGATCTAACGAAGCGTATTACGTGCCATCTTGAAATGGACTTTATGGATGTCTCAAGCTACGGTAATTCAACTGTATCTTCAGGAGAAGTTAAGATTATTAAGGATCTTGATACTTCGGTAGAAGGACGAGACGTACTGATTCTCGAAGATATTATCGACAGTGGTTTGACCTTAAGCTACCTAGTTGACCTACTGAAATATCGTAAAGCTAAATCGATCAAAATCGTAACGCTGTTGGATAAACCAACAGGCAGAAAAGTCGATCTTAAACCAGATGTTGCAGGATTCATCGTACCAGATGAATTCGTAGTAGGGTACGGCCTAGACTTCGCTGAAAGGTATCGAAACCTTCCGTTCATCGGTATTCTTAAACCCGAAATGTATCAAGGTTGATTTGTTGTAGTTCAATGTGCCAATATGGTAAGATAATCTATGGTTTCCTGTTCGTGGGAGGAGGTAAGGAATGAATCGTATCTTCCGAAATACAATATTTTATTTATTGATTTTCCTCGTCGTAGTAGGTGTTGTTAGCTTTTTTAACGGCTCCACCAATGAAACGAATGTTTTAAATTACGGCGAATTTCAATCGAAACTTAGTAATGGTGAAATTCAAGAATTAACGATACAACCTGAACGTGGCGTTTACACTGTTCAAGGTACGCTAACTGGT
Source organism: Anaerobacillus sp. ABD4_527 (assembly GCF_056160805.1). NCBI lineage: Bacteria > Bacillati > Bacillota > Bacilli > Caryophanales > Bacillaceae > Anaerobacillus > Anaerobacillus sp. ABD4_527. The sequence goes on along the minus strand of NZ_JBSWXZ010000009.1, from coordinate 11,736 downwards.
GAGACTGAAGAAGGTGAAGAAAACACCTTTGTAACGAACGTACCAGATTCTGAGAATGCAGTGGAGAACATCTTATCTGCTGCAGGTGAAAACACGGATGTTACTGTTGAAAAGGCTCCGGAGCAAAGCGGCTGGATCACTTTCTTTACATCCATCATTCCATTTGTAATCATCTTTATTCTATTCTTCTTCTTACTTAACCAAGCTCAAGGCGGCGGTGGCCGTGTCATGAACTTTGGTAAGAGTAAAGCGAAGCTTTATAGTGAAGAAAAGAAGAAAGTAACATTTAAAGACGTAGCAGGAGCTGACGAAGAGAAGCAAGAGCTTGTTGAGGTCGTAGAATTCCTTAAAGACCCTCGTAAGTTCGCAGCAGTTGGAGCTAGAATTCCAAAAGGTGTTCTTCTCGTTGGACCTCCAGGTACTGGTAAAACGTTGCTTGCACGTGCAGTAGCAGGTGAAGCAGGAGTGCCGTTCTTCTCGATCTCTGGTTCAGATTTCGTTGAGATGTTCGTAGGTGTCGGTGCATCACGTGTACGTGACCTATTCGAGAATGCAAAGAAGAATGCTCCTTGTATCATCTTCATCGATGAAATCGATGCTGTAGGTCGTCAGCGTGGTGCAGGTCTAGGTGGCGGACACGATGAGCGTGAACAAACACTTAACCAGCTACTAGTAGAAATGGATGGCTTCAGTGCAAACGAAGGAATCATCATCGTTGCAGCTACGAACCGTCCTGATATTCTTGACCCGGCGTTATTACGTCCTGGACGTTTTGACCGTCAAATTCCGGTTAACCGCCCGGATGTTAACGGTCGTGAACAAATCCTTGGGGTACATGCACGCAATAAGCCTCTAAGTGATGAGATCGACCTTAAGACAATTGCGATGCGTACACCTGGTTTCTCTGGTGCAGACCTAGAGAACTTGTTGAACGAAGCTGCACTTGTTGCCGCTCGTCATGACAAAAAGAAAATCGACATGAATGACATCGATGAAGCTACTGACCGTGTTATTGCTGGTCCAGCTAAGAAGAGTCGTGTCATCTCTGAGAAAGAAAAGAACATCGTTGCATACCACGAAGCTGGTCATACCATTATTGGTACCGAGCTTGATAATGCAGACATCGTTCATAAAGTAACAATCGTACCACGTGGCCAAGCTGGTGGTTATGCCGTAACGCTTCCTAAAGAAGATCGTTATCTCATGACGAAGCCTGAGCTAGAAGATAAGATCATCGGCCTACTTGGCGGTCGTGTAGCAGAAGAAATTACGTTCGGTGAAGCAAGTACCGGAGCAAGTAATGACTTCCAACGCGCAACGGCTATCGCTCGTAGTATGGTGACGGAATACGGAATGAGCGAAAAACTTGGACCGATGCAATTTGGTTCAAGCCAGGGCGGAAACGTCTTCCTTGGTCGTGATATCCAGAACGATCCTAACTACAGTGATTCGATCGCACATGAAATCGATCTTGAGATTCAGAAGATCATCAAAGACGCTTATGATCGCTGTCGTCAGATTCTAACTGACAACCAGGATAAGCTTAATCTAGTGGCAGAAACGCTTAAAGAAGTTGAAACGCTAGATGCAGAACAGATTCGCTCTCTTGTTGAAGACGGAAAATTACCTGAAGGTCATCATGCTACAAGCTCAGACGATGACGTGAAAGTAAACATTTCGAAAAAAGAAGAGAAAGATTCTGAAGAAGAAGATTCAGAGTAAGTGATAAAAGCAGGGTGTCGTTCAGACATCCTGCTTTATTTTTTATGCAAAATAAAGTCCGGTAAGCGCTTTCCAAAAAGTGCTTCGTGTTTACGGTCAATCTGTGGTATAACTATAGAGAGCATGACCAAAGCTAAATATTTAAATAAGGTGATAATATGATACTTGTGCTTGATGTAGGAAACACGAACATCGTTCTCGGTGTATACGAAGGTGATGAACTAACGCATCATTGGAGAATCGGAACGAGCAAAAAGCAAACGGAAGACGAATATGCAATGGTCATTAAGGGGTTATTCTCTCATGAGGATCTAACTTTTGATGATATAGAAGGGATCATTATCTCTTCAGTCGTACCTCCAATAATGTTCGCTCTGGAACGAATGTGCCAGAAGTATTTTCATCATAAACCATTAGTTATTGGGCCTGGGATTAAAACAGGGTTGAACATAAAATATGATAATCCAAAAGAAGTTGGTGCAGATCGTATTGTAAATGCGGTAGCTGGGATTCATCAATATGGATCACCCCTGATCATCGTTGATTTCGGAACGGCGACTACGTATTGCTACATCAATGAAAATAAACAATACGTTGGTGGTGCCATCGCGCCGGGTATCAACATTTCTACTGAAGCATTATATATGCATGCAGCGAAGCTTCCTCGTATCGAGATTGCAAAACCAGACCACATCGTCGGAAAGAATACCGTTAGTGCAATGCAAAGCGGTACACTTTATGGATATGTAGGTCAGGTAGAGGGGATCGTATCGAGAATGAAGAAACATGCGACGAAAGAGCCGACTGTTATCGCAACTGGAGGCCTTGCATCGCTGATTGCTGAAGAGTGTGACCTAATCGATGTGGTAGATCCGTTTTTAACGTTAAACGGTTTACATCTAATCTACAATAAGAATAAAGAAGAATTAAACGCATACCGCTAAGGGATGCGTTTTTCAATTGCTTTCCTTTGTAAAAGGCACATAAGATAGCATAGATGGTACTAAGCAAGGGGAGTTTAAATAAAATAGTGAAGAGCACGCAGGTTTCCATAATGGAAGTTCTGATTAAAATCATGTATGTTGTAAGTGGGCATATGCTCATTTGAAAGGAGATTCAAACGAAATGAATGATTATTTAATTAAAGCACTAGCGTTCGATGGGAATGTTAGAGCTTATGCGATATCTAGTACAGAAATGGTTGCAGAAGCACAGAGACGCCATACAACATGGCCAACTGCATCTGCTGCAATGGGGCGCGCAATGACCGCTTCAACGATGATGGCTTCCTCATTAAAAGGAAAAGAAAAAATCACTGTTAAAATAGAAGGTGGCGGACCGATCGGCGCAATTATCGTCGATGCTAATGCACAGGGAAACACGCGCGCATACGTGAGCAATCCTCATGTGCACTTTGATTTAAACGAGCACGGCAAATTGGACGTAGCAAGTGCAGTCGGTCGTGACGGTTTCCTATCAGTCGTTAAGGATATTGGTATGCGCGATAAGTTTACTGGTCAAGTTCCAATCGTATCTGGTGAACTTGGAGAAGACTTCACGTACTATCTTGTAACATCAGAACAAGTTCCTTCTTCTGTTGGCGTTGGAGTATTGGTGAATCCTGATAATTCAATCCTTGCAGCTGGAGGCTTTATGATTCAACTTCTGCCTGATGCTGCAGAAGAAACGATCAAATTCATCGAGAAGCGCATTCAAAACATTCCTCCTATCTCAAAATTAATTGAGAAGGGTTATACACCTGAAGAAATCCTCGGGGAACTGTTAGGTGAAGATAATATAAAAATTCTAGATAAAATGCCTGTCTCATTCGAATGCAGTTGTTCGAAAGAACGTTTTGCGAATGGAATTATAGGGCTTGGTAAAGAAGAGATCAATAAAATGATTGAAGACGATGGCGAAGCAGAAACGGTTTGTCATTTCTGTAACGCTCACTATCACTTTTCTAAGGAAGAGCTAGAAGAATTATCTGCAGAAAGTAAGGTTTAAGGGTTTTGGATTGACGCTTTTTCCCCTTGATGCTATCTTTAAGGAAATTATTCCTATAAAATCACTTGGGATTGGGAGGCGAAAGAGATGAGAGTTGCAAATTCAATTACAGAATTAATCGGTCAAACTCCAATCGTAAAGCTAAACCGTCTAACTGGAGAAGATCATGCAGATGTATACTTGAAGTTAGAATTTATGAACCCGGGAAGCAGTGTCAAAGATCGAATCGCATTAGCTATGCTTGAAGCTGGCGAGGAGAAAGGTGAACTTAAACCAGGTGACACGTTTGTAGAACCTACAAGTGGAAATACTGGGATCGGTCTTGCTATGGTAGCTGCAGCGAAAGGGTATCAAGCCGTTCTTGTTATGCCTGATACAATGAGTATGGAACGTCGAAACCTTTTAAAAGCTTATGGCGCAAAGCTCGTATTGACCCCCGGGTCTGAAGGAATGGGCGGTGCGATTCGTAAAGCTGAAGAACTGTCTAAAGAGCATGGCTACTTTATGCCTCAACAGTTCCAAAACGTAGCGAATCCAGAAATACACCGTCGTACGACAGGTAAAGAAATTGTAGACCAATTTGATGATCTCGATGCTTTCATAGCAGGCATTGGAACTGGCGGTACAATTACTGGTGCTGGAGAGGTGTTAAAGAAACATTTCCCTTCAATTAAGCTATACGCAGTTGAACCGACGGATTCACCGATTTTATCAGGAGGTAAGCCTGGTCCGCACAAAATCCAAGGAATTGGAGCTGGGTTCGTACCATCAATCCTAGACACGAACATTTACGATGAAGTGATTCAAGTGGAGAATGAGCAAGCGTTCGAATGGGCAAGAAAGGCTGCAAGAGAAGAAGGTGTTCTTGGAGGCATCTCTTCAGGTGCTGCAATATACGCTGCACTTGAAGTTGCTAAAAAGCTAGGTAAAGGTAAGAAAGTACTCGCAGTTATTCCAAGTAACGGTGAGCGCTACTTAAGCACCCCGCTTTTTCAATTCGATGATGAATAACAGTCAATAACAGGCAGTCCGTTTCGGGCTGCTTTTTTCTATAAAAAATTTTCATGAGAGGGATCGTGTGCGGTTATCCTACTGAATAGATGGAGAACAACTCTATACAAAAAGGATGAAGGATTTTTCGTCTTCATGTAAAATAGAGGCATAATCCGAAGGAAGTGTTGATACTTCCGAATAGGGGTGTAACGATAGTGGCGCAACACCAAGAAAAAACAACCCGCATTCCAATTTTTGAAACGTTACATTTATCAGGAGATGAATGGTTTTCAAAATATAAACGGTTTGTATCCGACCTTTCTGAACACACCCTTTTAGATAGCACAAGAGGAGGCCGCTACAGCATGTTCGGCATCCTCCCGATGGCTACTCTAGAAGGTAAGGAGCGTACCCTTTCAATAACTGAGAATGGTATAACAAGAAAGCTTGAAGGGAACTTGCTCGATTTAATGCGCGATTACATGCAACAACATGTAGCGGACACAGATGATCGGCTCCCAGACTTTCAGGGGGGAGCGATGGGCTTCTTAAGTTACGATATTGCCCGTCAGATTGAAGAACTCCCACATCATGCTGAAGACGATTTAGGACTGCCTGAATTATCGTTTATTGTCTATGAAGATGTTGGAGTTTATGATCATGAAGAGCAAGTGCTGTGGTTTATTTCTCAAGTAGAAGAAAGCAAGTCAGAAATTGCTCGTGCCCGATTGAATCAGTACAAGGACGAATGGCTCGAGGCTAGTGTTACTACAACACATCATTCAATTAGTACAACGAAAGAAGATGAACGTCACTTCTCAATGGATGAGGACTCATTTGGGTCAGCAGTTAAAAAAGTACAAGAATATATCTCAAGTGGAGACGTATTTCAAGTGAATCTTTCTCTTAGAGAAACGAGGACACTGCATGCAGAGCCCCTTCATGTATACGAAACGTTAAGAACGTTGAATCCTTCACCTTACATGTCGTTCATTCACTCAGAGCGATTCGATCTTGTAAGTGCATCACCAGAGCTTTTGGTAAAGAAAAAGGGTAGCGAGCTCAGTACTCGACCAATAGCTGGTACACGATCACGTGGTAAAAATGATGCAGAAGATCAACAGCTCGCTAGAACGCTGATCGAAAATGAAAAAGAACGTGCAGAGCACGTTATGCTTGTAGACTTAGAACGTAACGATCTTGGCAGAGTATGCCAATACGGATCCGTAGAAGTAGACGAGTTCATGGTGATCGAAAAGTATTCTCATGTTCAGCATATTGTTTCAAACGTCAGAGGAGTTTGCGCTCCTGAATACGATGCTTTCGATGCGATCAAAGCGACGTTTCCTGGAGGCACGATCACAGGTGCTCCAAAGATCAGAACGATGGAAATAATCGAGGAACTTGAGCCTGTTCGCCGTGGCATATACACTGGGTCTATCGGATGGATAGGATTTAATGGTGATATGGAGTTAAATATCGCCATCCGGACGATGGTCATTAAAGATGGTCTTGCCCACGTCCAAGCTGGTGCTGGAATCGTAATCGATTCTGATCCAGAAGCAGAGTATAAGGAATCATTAAAGAAAGCTAGAGCCCTTTGGAAAGCCAAAGAGTTGAGTGAAGAGCCTAGAAGAGTTGAGCAGAGGAGGAATTAATTATGATATTAATGATTGATAATTACGATTCGTTTACGTATAACTTAGTACAGTATCTTGGTGAGATGGGGGAGGAGCTTGTCGTTAAGAGGAACGATGAGATCACAATCGACGAAATTGAAGACATGAACCCTTCATTCCTCATGATTTCCCCTGGACCGTGCAGTCCAAATGAAGCTGGGATCAGTATGGATGCTGTTAGGCATTTTGCTGGCAAGATTCCGATCTTTGGCGTTTGTCTTGGCCATCAATCAATTGCGCAAGTATTCGGTGGAGATGTTGTGAAAGCTGAGCGGTTGATGCACGGGAAGACATCTGAAATGCATCATGATGGAAGAAGTGTTTTTAAAGGAATGGAGAATCCATTCACCGCTACTAGGTACCACTCTTTAATCGTGAAGAAAGAGACACTTCCTGAATGCTTTGAGGTAAGTGCTTGGACAGAAGAAGGAGAAATTATGGCTATTCGCCATAAGGAGCTTGCAGTGGAAGGGGTTCAATTTCATCCTGAGTCTATTATGACAGCAGTAGGCAAAACGCTACTAAAAAACTTTATCGATACACATAAAAACGAGCTATGTATATAAACGTAAATGGCGAACTGATGCGTGAAGAGGATGCTGTGATATCGGCATATGACCATGGTTTTTTATATGGATTAGGCGTATTTGAAACATTCCGCACCTATGACGGTCACCCCTTTTTGTTCAACGATCACATCGATCGCCTGCAAGCGTCATTAGAAGAGCTGCAGATTGAGCTTGAAGCGAATTCAGATGAATTGCTGCATGAGGTGAAGCGAACCCTTGCAGCAAACAATATGAGAGATGGTTACATCCGTCTAAATGTTTCGGCAGGGGCAGGGAATATAGGGCTGCAGACTGAACCATATCAATCACCTACACGGATCATCTATGTTAAGTCGCTTGGTGCTCCTGTTCGAAATGAAAAGGACGGGACCCTTTTATCATTAAGAAGAAACACACCTGAAGGAAACTATAGATTAAAGTCACATCATTATCTGAATAACATACTCGCCAAAAGAGAAATTGGAAATAATCCAAAAACTGAAGGCATTTTTTTAACAGAAGAAGGTTATGTAGCAGAAGGGATCGTTTCAAACTTATTCTGGGTAAAAGGAAATACCCTTTTTACTCCCTCTTTAGGAACAGGCATTCTTAACGGAATCACTCGTCAATATGTGATCCGTACTGCAGAAAAGCTAGGTATCTCTATTGAAGAAGGGTACTATAAGAAAGAGTGCTTACTCGACGCAGATGAATTATTCGTAACGAACTCTATTCAGGAAATTGTCCCATTGCGAAGCGTAGATCGTGTCTCTATGCCAGGTAAAAATGGTACTGTTACCAGCAAGCTTATCCTGCACTATGAGAAAGACCGCACTTCGTTATTCAGCAGCAATGATGTAACGAGATGATTTTATGCAATAAGAAGGAGTGAGCTTGGTGGCTACGGTAATCAAAAAGCAAACAAACCACCCGATGATAATGGAGTGGCGGGACAAAGTAATCGACTGGAACAAGAAAACATGGGTAATGGGTATATTGAACGCAACCCCTGATTCATTTTCTGATGGGGGGAAGTATGATACGCGTGACAGAGCGGTGGAACATGCTGTGCAGCTTGTGCAAGAAGGTGCTGACATCATCGATATCGGTGGTGAGTCTACACGGCCTGGAGCTGTTCCTGTTTCTCTCGAAGAAGAACTTGAGCGGGTTATCCCTGTAATCAAAGCAGTACGTGCAGCAGTTGACGTTCCGATCTCAATCGATACGTACAAAGCGGAAGTAGCTGATCAGGCCGTATTAGCAGGAGCGGATATCATCAACGATGTTTGGGGAGCAAAAGCTGACCCGCTGATGGGGCAAGTTGCTGCAAAGCATGAGGTCCCCATTATCTTAATGCATAATCGCCTAGGTACAAACTATGATGATATTATGGAAGATATCAAAGTGGATATCGAAGAAAGCATCGCCATTGTAAAACGTGCAGGCGTACTCGATCGTAACATCATCTTAGATCCAGGCATCGGCTTCGCAAAAACATATGAACAAAACCTCGAGGTTATGCGCAGGTTGGACGAGTTCTCAGCAATAGGATATCCCGTATTATTAGGAACTTCTAGAAAGTCTCTAATAGCAAAAACGTTGAACACACAAGCGAATGATCGTGTAGAAGGTACGGGAGCAACAGTGTGCCTCGGCATTGAGCGTGGGTGTCAAATCGTTCGCGTTCATGATGTAAAACCGATCGTTCGAATGGCGAAAATGATGGACGCAATGCTAAAGCAAGATATCATCACTAACTAGGAGCGTGGTTGGATGGATAAGATTCACCTGAACGGAATGGAGTTTTATGGATACCATGGTGTTTTCCCTGAAGAAAACAAGTTAGGTCAACGATTCTATGTAGATCTTGTATTGGAAGCTGACCTCTCTAAAGCGAGTGCGTCCGATGATCTTAACTATACGGTGAATTACGCGGATGCGTACAATACCATTAAGGAAATCGTTGAGGGCGAGCCTAGAAAATTAGTAGAAACAATAGCAGAAGAAATTCCAAAAGCGATGTTCGAAGCGTTTGAAATTGTGAAGGTCTGTACAGTGAAGGTAATTAAACCAGATCCTCCTATCAACGGACACTATGATTCAGTTGCGATTGAAATGAAGAGGGAACGTAATGAATAGCGTATATGTTGGGATTGGTTCCAATATTGGAAATCGCGAAAATTATATAAAGACTGCGCTTGAGAGAATTGAAGAGTATCCAGATATCACTGTTGCAGACGTCTCGTCGCTATACGAAACAGAGCCTGTAGGAATAACGGAACAATCTGCATTTTTAAATATGGTCGCACTTCTAGAAACAGATATGAACGCTTTTCAAGTACTTGAAATCCTGCAGGGAATCGAACAAACTTTGGGTAGAGAAAGAGATATACGTTGGGGTCCGAGAACGATAGACCTTGACATTTTACTTTATAATCACGAAAACATTGTGGCTGAAGGCCTTGTTATTCCACATCCACGACTTATTCAAAGAGGATTTGTTATCATCCCATTACATGAGCTAAATCCTGAAGCAGTTATACCTACTACGAATAAACGAATAGAGTCGTATATTGATCATATAGAAGACAAAGAAGGTGTACGTCTATGGAAGCAGAGATCTACGGGAGGCGTATTCGAGCTTTTCGAAAGCTAAAAGGTTTTACTCAAGAAAGATTAGCAAGAGACTTAGGTGTCTCAGTGTCTGTCCTTGGAGAGATAGAGCGGGGCAACAGGGCGCCATCATATGACTTTTTGCTACTTGTCGCGAAACAACTTAATGTTTCTCTTGAAGAACTATTCCCAATAGACCAGTTAAGGAAATAAATGAAGACACATTGAAATTATATATCTGTAGTTTGACTTTCTAACTACCATTTTTTATACTACACCTATGATTAAACCAACTGCCAGGATCGTTGACTGGCAGTTTTCTTCTTATAATGAGCGACACACCCGGCGCATTTGTCAATGAAAACCATGCCGTGAATACTTGCTATTCATGCTGCTTTCAGATAAAGTTATAGCGGGATAAACCTAGATTTGACAGGAGTGATAGTGATGAGTCAGGAGCTAGAACTAAATGATCTTCTTCGTGTAAGAAGAGAAAAGCTCGATACACTTAAAAGTAACAACATAGATCCGTTCGGTCATCGTTTTGATCGTACTCATACAGCAACACAAATGATTGAGGAGTTTGATTCCTTCTCAAAGGAAGAGCTTGCCGAAACAGAGAAGACGGTTTCTCTTGCAGGTAGAATCATGACGAAGCGTGGAAAAGGAAAAGCTGGATTTGCACATATGCAGGACCTTACAGGTCAGATCCAAATGTATATTCGTAAAGATACTGTTGGTGAAGAGCAGTATGACTTATTCGACTCGATGGACATTGGAGACATTGTCGGAGTTACGGGAGTAGCTTTTAAAACGAAAGTAGGAGAGCTTTCTATTAAAGTGAGCGATCTTCACTTGTTATCTAAGTCACTTCGTCCACTACCAGACAAGTTTCATGGTCTTAAAGATGTTGAACAACGTTATCGCCAACGTTACTTAGATCTCATCATGAGCCCGGAATCAAAAGAAACGTTCATCTCTCGTAGCCGCATCATCCAATCCATGCGACGCTATTTAGATGACCAAGGCTTTCTTGAGGTGGAAACACCGATGATGCACTCTATTCCTGGTGGAGCATCAGCTCGTCCGTTCGTTACTCATCACAATGCTCTTGATATGGAGCTATACATGCGTATCGCAATTGAGCTTCATCTAAAACGCCTCATCGTAGGTGGACTTGAAAAAGTATACGAAGTAGGTCGCGTATTCAGAAATGAAGGTGTATCTACACGTCATAACCCAGAATTCACAATGCTTGAACTTTATGAAGCATACGGCGACTATAAAGATGTGATGTCTTTAACAGAGAACTTAATCGCTCATATTGCAAAAGAAGTAACTGGCTCAACTACGATTACGTATGGTGATCAAGAAATTAACTTAGAGCCTGAGTGGAAGAGACTTCATATGGTAGATGCAGTAAAAGAAGCGACTGGAGTAGACTTCTGGAAGGAAATGACTGATGAAGAAGCGCGTGCTCTTGCAAAAGAACACGGCGTCGAAGTAAAAGAGACAATGGAATTCGGACACGTTGTTAATGAATTCTTTGAACAAAAAGTTGAAGAAACATTGATACAACCAACGTTTGTATTTGGACATCCCGTTGCCATTTCTCCATTGGCTAAAAAGAATCCAGAGGACCCTCGCTTTACGGATCGTTTTGAACTATTCATCGTAGCTCGCGAGCACGCAAATGCATTTACCGAGCTTAACGACCCGATCGATCAAAGAGAGCGATTCGAAGCTCAACTTGTTGAACGTGAACAAGGTAACGATGAAGCTCACATGATGGATCACGACTTTATTGAAGCATTAGAATACGGTCTTCCTCCAACAGGTGGACTTGGAATCGGTATTGATCGCCTCGTTATGCTATTAACGAATTCTCCATCTATCCGCGACGTACTGTTATTCCCACAAATGAGAAATACGGAACGATAGAAAAGAAGCCTTCGGGCTTCTTTTTATTATTTTTTGAGAAAAACCATTGCGCTACTTTGGAGTACATGGTATATTAATACTCGCCGTTAAAAACACGGCAACACACGAAACAAAAAAACAAAAAAAGATGTTGACTTCGGACGAGTTAATGTGTTACATTAATAAAGTCGCTGAAAACGACATTGAAAGAAACAAATCGATCTTTGAAAACTGAACGAAACGCCATGCAAGAA
>NZ_JBSWXZ010000008.1:0-56433 GCF_056160805.1 Anaerobacillus sp. ABD4_527 | reverse complement strand
AATCTAGCTTTAAAACAATGTTGTTTCCGTAGAAACAATTTCTTGCATGGCGTTTCGTTCAGTTTTCAAAGATCGATTTGTTTCTTTCGTTGTCGTTTTCAGCGACTTTACTAATGTATCACATCTTGCGAAGTCGCGTCAACACCTTTTTTTAAGAAAGATGGTGGGCCTGAGTGGACTCGAACCACCGACCTCACGCTTATCAGGCGTGCGCTCTAACCAGCTGAGCTACAGGCCCATCTTTATGGAGCGGGTGATGGGAATCGAACCCACGACATCAGCTTGGAAGGCTGAGGTTTTACCACTAAACTACACCCGCATTTCTAGATGGTCGGGAAGACAGGATTTGAACCTGCGACCCCTTGGTCCCAAACCAAGTGCTCTGCCAAGCTGAGCTACTTCCCGACTATGTTATTAAAAAATGGCGCGCCCGAGAGGAGTCGAACCCCTAACCTTCTGATCCGTAGTCAGACGCTCTATCCAATTGAGCTACGGGCGCATTATATAGTTGGTGCGGTTGAGAGGACTCGAACCTCCACGGGGTCTCCCCCACTAGCCCCTCAAGCTAGCGCGTCTGCCATTCCGCCACAACCGCGAAAACGTATTTCTTTGTTTGAATTGGTGCGGGTGAAGGGACTCGAACCCCCACGTCGTAAGACACTAGATCCTAAGTCTAGCGCGTCTGCCAATTCCGCCACACCCGCATGAAAATGGTGAGCCATGAAGGACTCGAACCTTCGACCCTCTGATTAAAAGTCAGATGCTCTACCAACTGAGCTAATGGCTCGATAATGGCTGGGCTAGCTGGATTCGAACCAGCGCATGACGGAATCAAAATCCGTTGCCTTACCGCTTGGCTATAGCCCAATATCGATGTGAAAATAAATGGCGGTCCCGACGGGAATCGAACCCGCGATCTCCTGCGTGACAGGCAGGCATGTTAACCGCTACACCACGGGACCTTATAATGCTATTGTTTTTGTTTTTTCGTTGTTCGAATAAAAATGGTGACCCGTACGGGATTCGAACCCGTGTTACCGCCGTGAAAGGGCGGTGTCTTAACCGCTTGACCAACGGGCCATAAAAATGGCGGAGAAGGAGGGATTTGAACCCTCGCGCCGCTCACGCGACCTACACCCTTAGCAGGGGCGCCCCTTCAGCCACTTGGGTACTTCTCCGTTTGGCTCCACAGGTAGGATTCGAACCTACGACCGATCGGTTAACAGCCGATAGCTCTACCACTGAGCTACTGTGGAATAATATGTTGTTTGTTGTTGCCGTCGTTATCGGCGACATTTAATATAATAACCCATCCAGAAAGCAAAGTCAACACATTCTCGAAAGTTTTTTTGGCTGTTTTTGAGAAGCTAATGATGCGTTTCGGACAAGTCTCTCAAAGAGACTATATTAATTTAACACATAGCTTTTACACCGTCAATAATTAATTAGAAGAAGTTAATAAGAGTTTCCCCCTGCATTTCCCACAGACAAACCTCGCCGTATCTATCCTTCTTTTTCGTTTGTAGGAGGTCTTGCAATTCGAACATTGATAGATGTGTTTGATTTTCTCCGTACGTCTTTTACCAGGAACAGCCTGACAGTATCTCGAGCCGCCTACACGATTCAGGAGTTCTTTAAAATCTCGATCCTTGTGTTTGTATCCTTTCCCTTGAATATGAAGGTGGTAATGACAGAGCTCATGCTTGATGATACCGATCAGCTCATCAAAACCGTACTCCTCATAATGCTTAGGGTTGAATTCGAGATTATGAGATCTTAATAAATACCGACCGCCCGTTGTTCGTAAACGTGGATTAAACGTTGCTTCGTGAAGGAAAGGCAATCCGAATGATTCCATTGATATCTTTTCTACCATTAGCTGCAGGCTTTTGTTATCCATAAACGCCCCTCCTGTGATTCGAACACTTACAAGCAGTATTTCATAAACTAATTTACAGCATCTTATCAAATGTGTCACGAGATTAAAAGGAGGAGATCCTGATGCCTGTCTGGTTTAAGAGACAGCTTCAACAGGCTTATTTACAGAAAGACCGCTACCAAATCAAATTATTAAATCAGTGCTGGTTTTTCTACAAAAGAAAACACCGCCCCTAAGGGCAGTGCTTATGATGGTTGTAACATTGTGAGAGCGATTCTTTCCTTTTGAAGATCGACACTGTCTACCCAGACAGTCACAACCTGACCGACGTGCACGATATCCATCGGATTTTTAACGTAGCGGTTTGATAACTTTGAGATGTGCACGAGTCCATCTTGTTTGACACCGATGTCGACGAACGCGCCAAAATCAACGACATTCCGTACCGTACCTTCTAACTCCATTCCTTTTTCAAGGTCTTCCATTTTTAAGACGTCCGTTTTCAACAGTGGTTTTGCAAGTTCATCACGAGGATCTCTTCCAGGCTTTTGAAGTGATTTAATGATGTCTTTTAAAGTAGGCTCACCAATTTCAAGAGCCTGTGCCGTTTCTTTAATCGAAAGGGTGGAAAGTGCTTGAACAAGTTTATCTGAACCAATGTCATTTGGGTCACACCCGATTTGGACAAGCAATGCTTTCGTCACATCATAGCTTTCAGGATGAATCTCTGTTTGATCAAGTGGTTGCTTTCCTTCCATTATTCGTAGGAAACCAATACACTGCTCATAGGTTTTCGCTCCAAGCCTCGGAACTTTCTTCAACTGAACGCGGCTTGTGAACTTCCCTTCTTCTTCTCTTCTTTTCACAATATTACTTGCGACCGATTTAGAAAGTCCGGCAACATATTGGAGGAGAGACACAGAAGCAGTGTTCACGTTCACGCCTACCTGGTTTACTGCTGTTTCTACTACGAACGTCAGTTGATCATTCAGCTTCTTTTGTGAAACATCGTGTTGGTATTGGCCAACACCTACTGACTTCGGATCAATTTTCACTAGTTCCGCTAGTGGATCTTGAACGCGCCTTGCGATCGAAACAGCTGAGCGCTCTTCTACTTGAAGTGAAGGAAACTCCTCTCTTGCAAGATCTGATGCAGAGTACACACTCGCTCCAGCTTCATTGGCAATTAAGTACACGACTTCATCATCTACTTCTTTAATAACCTCTGCAACGAACTGCTCCGACTCTCTTGATGCCGTACCATTTCCTATTGCGATCATCTCAATATCGAATTCTTTAATCAGCTTTTTGACGATTTCTTTCGATTTTTCAACCTCTGATCGAGGCGGAGTTGGATAAATAACAGAAACGTGTAGCATCTTCCCTGTATCATCAACAACTGCGAGTTTACACCCCGTTCGATAAGCTGGGTCTAACCCAAGTACTCGCTTTCCTTTTAGAGGCGGCTGAAGCAATAGATGCTTTAAGTTTTCTGAGAAGATATGTATCGCTTGGTCTTCTGCCACTTCTGTAAGTTCCTTACGAATTTCTCTTTCCACGGAAGGCTGAATCAAACGTTTATAAGCATCTTCAATCGTTTCTTCTAATATAGAAACACTTTCGCTTTCTTGACGAATTAGTTTTTTACGTAGGTATTCAAAGATTGTGTCAGTAGGTGCAGCGACCGAAGCCTTTATGACACCTTCTTTTTCTCCTCGGTTGATGGCGAGTACACGGTGAGGAACAATCTTTGCGATTCCTTCCTGGTACTCGTAATACATTTCGAAGATTTTCTTCGGGTCATCTTCTTCAGATTTCAACTTTGTTTGGAGTGTCCCGTTTTGGAACGTTTTCGCTCTGATCCACTTTCTCGCTTCCGCATCATCAGAAATCCATTCGGCGATGATGTCTTTTGCACCCTGGAGCGCATCTTCTATTGTCGTCACTTCATTTTCGTCAGAAATATACGTTGCAGCTTTTTCTTCAGGGTTACCTTTCCCATCATTCAGTAACCATTCCGCTAAAGGCTCTAATCCTTTTTCTTTTGCAACAGTAGCTCGCGTACGCTTCTTTTGTTTGTAAGGACGATAAAGGTCTTCGACTTCCTGAAGTTTTGCTGCTTTTACTAACTTACCTTTCAACTCATCTGTTAGCTTGCCTTGTTCTTCAATAAGACGAATGACTTCTTCTTTTCGGTTTTCGAGGTTTTGAAGATATGTCCAAGACTCTTGAATCTCTCTTAACTCAACCTCATCAAGACCACCTGTGAGTTCTTTTCTGTATCTCGCAATGAACGGAACAGTGTTTCCATCATCTAAAAGTGTGATGACCTGACGTACACGGTCCTCTGATATCTTCAGCTTTTGTCCTACTTTATTAAAAAGTTCCGGTTGTTTTTCTGCGGTAATTCCCAAATCCATTCCTCCTTATCAAAAACATAGTAGTATAAGTTTACAGGAATAGACCCTTTGATAAAAGTCTATCCAAAATAAAAAAGCCTTCCATCGTTTCGGAAGAACTTTTATTTAGACAGGTTTGCCTACGAGTAATGTCACGTCATCATTCGTAGGGGGTAATGCATTCGTTAGGTGGCGGAAGGACTCTTCCACTGTGTCAAACTTCGCAATCATCGCATGGTTTCTTGAACTGATCTGAACGCCATCAGAAAACGTAACGAACGAAGAACCTTTAGGATATTCGATTGTTTGGACTTTCACTTTTTGAAGCTTTCCTGAAAGATAGCCTGAATAGGATATGGGACGAATAACGCGACCATCTGGGTGGAAAACAATCAAATTGATGTTACCGATCCCGCTGAACTCCATTTGTCGTGTTTGAAGGTTCAACTTAAATACCGATAACACACATCCTCTTTTTCCTCTCATCTCTTCATTCGCGAGCTTCATCAATGTGTCTACATCTTTATCCTGATGATCTTTAACTACGTTAATAGCGGCGAGCGACGAATCTCTTGCTAGATCGCCGCTTCCGAGTCCGTCAGCTACTGCACAGATGAAGTGCTCTTCCGTTTCTTCCACGAAGTAGCTATCTCCACACATCTGATTGCCATCTTTCGGCTTTTGATACGCTGCAACAGTCAACTGGTCAAATTCATGTTGTTCAAACATATCTAAAAGGCCTCCGTAGGTTCAATACGAATTGCCTGTCTGAGCTTTTCTAAAGCCCTACGCTGTAATCGAGAGACATGCATTTGGGAGATACCTAATTTTTCGCCTGTTTCTTTTTGACTCATGTTTTCGAAATACGTACAGTTTAATATTTCTTGCTCTCGCTCGCTCAATACAGCAAACGCCTTTTTTAGGACCATTTGCTGGTCGACAAGATCAAAGCCTTGCTCTTGGTCTCCAACCAAATCGAGGAGTGTAACTGTACTACCTTCTTGATCCGCCTCAATCGAACTGTCAACAGACAGTGCTTGATAGCTCTTACCCATTTCCATCGTTTCAAGTACTTCTTCTTCAGAAACGTTTAGGTATTCAGCCAACTCGTCTACTTTTGGCGAACGTTGCAATTCGTTTGTAAGGTCCTCTACAGCTTTCTTGATGCGCGGGCCAAGCTCTTTAATTCTTCTCGGAACATGAACACTCCAAGTTTTATCACGGATGAATCGCTTAATCTCCCCAACGATTGTTGGGACTGCGAACGACTCAAAACTTCTTCCAAAAGAAGGATCAAAACGTCGAAGTGCTGCTAGCAATCCGATCATGCCCACTTGAGATAGATCGTCATGAATGCTTTTCCCTTTTGAGAACTTTCGTGCTAGTGATTGAACTAAATCTTCATACCGTTCGACTAATTTAAGCTGAACCTCTTCATTCGTCGGGTCATTTTGATATTGTTCAATCCATTCATATACTTCATTTTTGTTGTCTTTATTTTGGGGTTGATGAGATTGTGCTGGCATCTACTTCCACCCCATCTCTGTGGAGGAACTTCGTCATCATGACAACAACCCCATCCTCTCCACTGATTTCCACTTTGTCCATCAGCGATTCTATTAGAAAGAGCCCTAATCCTCCTTCACTGAGTTGGTCAATGGATTTCTCACTATCAACAGGTCCGAGCTTCTCTGAGACCTTAGAGTAATCAAAACTTTGTCCACGATCAAGAACCATCATTTCAAGTCGATCTTCATAAATTCCATAACCGATCGTAATCTGTCCTTTTTCGTCTTCTTTATAAGCGTGATTAACAGCATTTGTACATGCTTCTGATAATGCAATTTTGATATCTTCGATTTCATCATAAGAATAGCCCATTCGGTTCGCGATACCCGATACTGTTAATCGAGCTACACCTACGAACTCAGCTTGAGCTGGTATTTTCATTTCAACAAAGTCAGAAATATTGATCACTTTGATCCCCCCTTTACGTCTTCGATATCAATCACTTCATCAAGCCCAGTGATTTCAAAAAGACGCTGAACTCTAGATGTCATACCTCTAAGTTTCAGAGTACTACCGTGTTCTTTGGAGGATTTAAGTGCACCGACGAAAACGCCAAGTCCTGTACTATCCATATAATTAACATCACCAAGGTGAACGAGTGTTTCATGACTTTCCTTGCCTGTTAACGGAAGCAAAGCTTCTCGCAGTTGGGGTGCAGTATATGCATCAACTTCTCCTGCAATATATAAATGATGTGTATTTCCTTGATCTTCTTGTTTGATCTGCAAATTCATAACATTTCCCCCTTATAGGTCGTTACATAATGATATTTTCACGAAATGAATACTAATGTCTTATTCCACGTCTGAGAGAAATCTAAACCTTTCTTCTCAAAATTAACAATGTAAAATCATCTCGTAGTTCAAATTCTTGCAGTCGCTCAAGTTCTTTATAAACAGAATCCACGATTTCTTGCGCAGAGAGGTGAATGTATTTACGTATCATTGCAACGATTTCATCGCGTTCGATGAACCCTCGACTTGATCGACATTCTGTTACACCATCCGAGAGCATGATAACCATATCGTTCCCATTAAGTACTCGCTGATATTCTCGATAAGAAGTTTTCTTCGAGACTCCAAGTACAAGACCCTTTGTAAAGAGTTCCTCGAATTGATCTTTTTCCGAGTCGTAAAAAAAGCCCGGTTCATGACCGGCGCCTGCATAATAAAATGAATGAACCCTCGAATCATACAAACCATAAAACATAGTGATGAACATATTGGGATCAACATTTTGTTCGACAACTCGGTTTAAATTCTCTAGCACGGCACCAGGCTGCATCCGTTGCTCAGGGGCACTGTCCATCGCGTACTTAATCATACTCATACAAAGTGCAGCTGGAATTCCTTTACCTATGATGTCCGCGATCGCAACACTCACGCAATCGTTCTCATCCTGCACAAAATGATAATAATCACCGTTCATCTTTTTGGCAGGCTTGCTGATCGCTCCGATATCTAGGCTATCGACTTCTGGTTTTTTTCCAGCCAGAAGGGTTTGCTGCATGTTAGCAGCAACTTCTATCTCTGATTCAAGTTGCTGCTGTCTATTCCGGAGACTTTGATGTTCGCGGTATGCAAACCCATAGCCAATCATCATTTCCAGAAGAAAATCATACGAGTTCTTTAAGGGCTCTGGTAAATCAGGAAACAGCTCTTCTAGGACGCTTACATGCAGACTTACCGCTTCTTCAGGGGAAATTTGCTGTTCAATCATCTTTCTACTGAACTGTTGTCCTTTATAGAGCGTCTGTTCTGATTGTTCTTCCAAATAATTTTCTAATATTGATTTGTATTTTTCATACTGAAGATCTCGGTCGTCCATTCTTGCCTACCCTCCTTACCGGAGCCATTTAATCGCTGTAATAGTTGTACCTTCATTTTCTTTTGAATCGATTGTAAACTCATCCATTAATCGCTTCACACCTGGAAGACCTGCTCCGAGACCTCCAGAAGTTGTAAAACCATCTTCCATTACTCTTCTAATATCTTTAATACCAGGACCAGAATCAGCAGCTATGATCTTCAATCCTACTTTACTTCCAGCCTCTGTCCGTTCAATAGACACTTCGCCTTTACCGGCATAGAGATAAATGTTACGGGCGAGTTCTGAGATTGCAGTAGTGATTCTAGCTTGATCCACTGTACCAAACCCCAGTTCTTTAGCAATGTTTCTACCCGATTGTCTCGCTTTAACGATATCCCACTCGTTTCGGACTTCCACACAGGATTGGATATTCATTGCTTATCCCCCCAATTCCTGTTGTAATTTCTCTAACCCCTGTTCTAAATCTAATGCTGTAGGGACATTTTTCATCATGATACCTAAGTCGATCAGAGTGATTGCAACAGCGGGTTGGATACCCGTTAATACCACTCTAGCCCCCATTAAATTTGACATGCGGACGACATCGCCAAGTACTTTTGCGATGAAGGAGTCAATCATATCAACAGATGTCAGATCAATGACAACCCCCTTTGCACCTGTTTCATGAATCTTTTCGAGCAAATCTTCCTGAAATTGCAGGGCGGTCTTATCATCCAAATCAACTTGAATTGTTATTAATAGATACTCATTGAGTTTTAAAATAGGAATTCGCACTGTATTTCCCCCTATTCATCAAGGTCGATCATTTGTCGTTTTGTCATTTCTAAAGCCGTTTTCATACCTTTGAATAAGGTACTCTTTGTCGGAAACTGTCCTAGATCAATACCTAAGTTAACAATTGTTTGTGCAATCTCTGGTCTGATACCAACGAGGATACATTGAGCACCGACCAGTCGCACTGCTTCTGCAGCCTGAATAATATGATGAGCGACCATCGTATCGACAACTGGTACTCCCGTGATGTCGATCAACACCACTTGAGAGCGATGCTTGATCACACCAGTCAAGAGGTTTTCCATGATTAACTTCGCTCGCTCTGTATCGATCGTACCAATCAATGGCATCACACTAATATTCTCAAAAACAGGGATCAACGGAGCTGACAATTCCTGAAGGGCTACCTTCTGAATTGAAACCGTGTTTTCCCAGTTTTTCGAGCTCTCGTTTATCAATTGATTGATAATTGGATCGATCCATCGGTCGATTTCGTCATACATATTGAAGACTTTTTCGTTCGAATGGTCTGCATCGAGTAGGACTGCTAAGATAATTCTGCGGAATGTTTGAAGACCTTGTGTGATGTAGCTCAGTCTCCAACCAACCTTTAGTAGCCTCTCAGCAAACTCTGTCATCCGTTCAGTCGGTTTGTGAACGTTTTGTTCGATGTGTGTATAAATAATCTCAAAAAGTTCCTTATTTGTATCTTCATACGTTGCATCTGTAATCGACTGCAACCTATGATCTTCACGTACTCGGTCCATCTCATCCATCCATTTGGTATAGATGCGCTGGCGACTTTCGTTCAAAATCTGAATGATTAGCTTGTCCATGGTGCTCCTCCCTACAATCAACGTGCTTACCTTCTATCTTCTCATTACGAGTAACGACTCGCAATAAATATACTTACCGAATATGCACCTATTTCATCACTTTTATCTTAACACACTTTTCGACAGCGCTAGAAAATTCCCTTCTTTAATAAACATGAAAAGTTTTACATCTTAATAATAGGGAAGATAAACAAAAAAACTGCTCTTAGAGCAGCTTCGTTTGCGAATATCAAATTGTTAAAAATCAATAAGCCCAAGGCTGATTTGCAGGGCTTCTTGCACCCGCTGCATCATACCCTCATCAAGGTGAGTGATTTTATCAGTTAAACGCTGTTTATCAATCGTGCGTATTTGTTCTAATAAAATAACCGAATCACGTTCAAATCCGTACCGTTTGGCATCGATCTCTACATGTGTAGGGAGCTTTGCCTTTTGAATTTGTGCAGTAATTGCGGCAACGATGACAGTTGGACTAAAACGATTCCCGATGTCGTTCTGAATAATTAGGACAGGACGTACTCCTCCCTGTTCAGAACCAACAACAGGAGAAAGGTCAGCAAAATACACGTCACCTCGTTTGACAATCAAGCCGTTACACCCCGCTTACTAAGCGGTCCACGGTGTGCTCTGCTTCCTCCTCAACAAGAAAGGCTTCTGCTGCAAGGTTCAAATTAATCTTTGCCATCTCCATGTACCCCTGGCGCATGGCGTCACGAATCTGCCGCTTCTTTCGTTCGCGAATATACATTGACGTGGCCTGTGAAATGAACTCGTTACGATCGAACTGTTCCTGTTGAATAATACCATCCACCTCATTCAAAATATGTTGTGGGAGAGTTACAACAATCGATTTTTTGTTTGCCTCTGTCACAAACATACACCTCCGAAGCACTGCTACTCATAATATAATTCCACTATTAATACTACCATTGTAAGCGTCTCATTGCAAAACAACTTTCCACAAAACTATTTCAACAAATTCTTGCAAATTCCTGTTTATATTTTATTATTTTTTTAAAATTGTATTCATTACGCCTTTTTTTTCTCCATTTTCAATGAATACTCTGGGGACACGATGACTGATGATACAAGGAATTTCATAGTTTATCGTCTCTAGCTGTTCCGCAATGTCGTCTATTGTAATTTCTTGAGACCCCTGTGATCCTATTAATGTAACTTGTGTTCCAATAGGTAGTTCATGTGGAAGGCTCACCATGAATTGATCCATACAGATTCTTCCCACAATAGGTGCCTTAATGCCGTTTACTAACACGCTCATTTTGTTAAGCTTTCTAATCCACCCATCAGCATAACCAACTGGAACTGTCCCGATCCACTCTCCTGCTGACGTTGTATAGGTAGACCCATAGCTGATCGGATCACCTTCATTCATCTGCTTCACGTGAACAAGGCGACTATGAAGACTAAACGCTCGCTCTAGCTCAAATGGCTTTCCCTCTTCCATATCTGGTGAAGGGATAAGACCGTACATCGAAATACCGATTCGAACAAGATTACCGATGCGATCTGGAATTCGCATAGAACCCGCACTATTTCCAAGATGAATCCAGCTAGGATCAATTCCGAACTCTTTTAGAATCGTAACGAACCTTTCAAACCGCTTGAGCTGTGTTTCGATGAATGGATTTTCAGGCTCATCTGCAGTTGCAAAATGCGTATAAAGACCTTCAGGAATAATAGAAGGATTACGCTTCAGACATTCTCCTATATGTTTTGCTTCTTCTTCACCCTTTATACCTAATCTTCCCATCCCTGTATCCACTTTCAGATGAACACGAAGGGTTTTTCCATCAAGCACGTCCGAAACTTCATCAATCCATTCGCTTTGAAAGGCTGTAAGTGTAATATTGTGTTCAGATGCAAGATCGGCGTATGCTGCTGGTACGTAGCCTAATACGAGAATCGGAGCATCGATACCAGATTTTCTTAAGCTAAGCGCCTCGTCTAAAATAGCGACAGCAAGATATTTCGCTCCCGCTCGGAGCGCCGTTCTAGCAGTTTCCACTGCTCCATGACCGTATCCGTCTGCTTTCACAACTGCCATGATCGAAACATGGTCAGGTACGTGTTTCTTAAATGATAAAATGTTTTGGGTTATTGCATCGAGGTCAATTTCTGCCCATGTCTCTCGATAGAACGATTGATTTTCCATAATTATTTCCTCCATCAGAAGCGAATCACTCTGGCTTCTATTTTAGGAGTTTTTGATAAAAGATGCTACTTTTAAAATCTTAAGAGGGCAGGATCCTGCATGATATCCGCGAAATTTTCTTTTTATCCGCGATAAATTAGATTTATCCGCGCTTTTCAATTTATATCCGCGAAATGAGGGCAATTATCCGCTAATCTGAGAATTTATCCGCGAAACAACAATATTAGAACCGCTTGAGCCCAACTGCTAACACAAAACTTGTTTTTCTGAAAAAAGGCTCAGCCATGTACTCACAGCTGAACCCTCATGAAGTCTTATTTAATTACCGTCTTACCATATACTGACCGTGCGACTGCCGCCATTTCTTCCATCGATAGGTCGGTCGATGCGAGGAAGAAGTCGACACCGTCATAATGCCAGGATATCGTTGTATCTGTCATTACACCCATCGTAAATCCAAGATCGATCGGCTCACCATTACTCATCGTAACTGGCGTACTCGTTTCTAGCGCCGCTTCACTTTTTTCTTCGATAAGCGTAAATGATTTTTCACCTGTGAAGCTTAGGATGACTTTGTTCTGAGACACTTCTTTTTCATCAGTTAGCCCTGTACCCTGTGGCTCATACATTGGATACACGACTTCGAATGGTTCATTCGTAGCTGCGATCACGGGCACTTCTAACTGAGCAGCCGTCATGTTACGTTCCATGTCGAACGAGCCTTTATCGAATGAAGCGTTGAACTTCATATCAGAAAACTCAATCGTTACGAGCGGCTTCATGTCTTGATTCATGATTGAAACTTTTTCAGGAGCAAGATCCTTTTTGTTGAGGGTAATCGACTGCTTCGATAAGTTTTTGTTTTGATAGTTCGTATTTGTTGTAAACACATAGTCTTTATCCCTCGCTTCAAACTTAGCCGTAGAATCATTTAGAATATCCTGTACAAGCGTGTTGTATAGATACGCTTGACTTCCATTCTCTGGCCAGTCGCTTTGGAAGCGGAAGCTCTTATTCAGAGCCGGGGTAAGAACAAAAACCCCTTCATCATTTCTTAGGATGATTTGACTTTGTTCTTTTGACGCATTCTTTAGTTCAACGCGATAATAAGATGGCTTCTGATACCATACTTCAACATCGTAACGCTGCGGCTCCTCACCTGTCTCGAGTGTCATCTTGGCGTTGACTTTATAGCTATCCATCTCATTTAGCTTTCGATCGAGTGAATCCACCACATCTTGCTGACTTTTTTGTCCACACCCTATAAGCACGACCATCATCAATACACCAAGAAGTAAAACGGAACTGAACCTTTTCACTGTATTCAACTCCTTTGCCTCATTTAAAACGACAAAGAAGGTTCCTGCGTAATGAAAAACTTATCCGTAATGATGTTTCAGAAATGAATGCAGAACAGCCGGAATCTGTTCAATGACGTCGGTTGCCAGTACATCAAGCGTAGAATGCGCAGACTGGACGAGCATATCTGCTGCTTTTCCGTGTAAATAAACTGCATTACTGATTCCCTCTTGAATGGAATTACTATGCATGACAAAGGCAAGCACCATACCCGTTAGTACATCTCCTGATCCACCTTTTGCTAGAGCTGGATTTCCAGTCGGGTTCACGAACTGGTACCCATTAGGATCAGTTACAAGAGTATAAGGCCCCTTCAACACGAGATACACGCCATACTCCCTGGCAAATTGGTATGATAACTCAAAACGATTGCGTTGCACATCTGCAATTGAACAATCTGCTAACCTTGCCATTTCCCCTGGATGAGGCGTTAATATGGTCGGAGCTTGCCTTTGTAAAAGCTGATCTTTTAATCCACTCAAGTGAAACAGGGCATCAGCATCGAGGACAAGCAGACAGTCTTCTTCCATCAAGGCCTGAACGAGCTTTCTCCCGCCCTTTTCTCGTCCTAGACCTGGTCCAGCTGCTATTCCATCAAACGAAAGCGCTTCCGGAATAGTTCCGTTGAAATGTCCACCCTCAGAAGGCCAACCTTGAAACATCGCTTCAATCAGCGCACCAGCTGTAACCGAAAGAATCTCTTCTGGCACCGCAGCCTGAATTAATCCTGCCCCACTTCGATAGGCTGCTTTTGCCGTCATGATAGGAGCCCCAGCCATCCCGCTTGAACCACCAATAACCAGCCCTTTTCCATGGCTACCTTTATGAGAGGACGCCGCTCGATCACTAAGGGTGCTTGCTACATCCCGATCGCTCCAAATCTTTTTGGATTGCGCTTTCTCAAATGCTTTTCGAGGAAGGCCAATGTGTAGAACTTCAAGCTCTCCATAATAGTCAGCATCTGGATGGAGGAAAGCACCTGTTTTAGGAGCTTCAAGTGTATAGGTTCGATCAGCTCGTATAGGCTCTACTTCTCCTTCATACCCACCATCGGATCGTAATCCGCTTGGTAAATCCACTGAATAGATAGAGATACCCGATTCATTCATACGATGAATCAACTCCTTATAAGGAGTACGAATCGGGCCTGATAGTCCAAGGCCAAGTAGGCAGTCGATAAGAACGGTATAACGATCAAGATGACTGAGCCATTCATTACCTTGATTCAAGGCTTTCCATTCATACCCTGAACGTTGGAAGATGGTAAAGTGAGTCTTTGCGTCTCCCCTTAGCTTCTCTATAGAGGGGACGACCCAGACATCTACGTCATAGCCATGTTCTTTTAAATATCTAGAAAGAACAAAACCATCTCCACCGTTATTTCCGGTCCCTATGACAACTGCTATTCTTTGACCTTTCAACTTTTCCTTCATCGCTTCGAACAACGCTTTCCCCGCATTTTCCATAAGCGTAGCACCACTTAAGCCGATCTCCTCCATGGCAAACCGGTCTGCTTCATACATTTCCTTCCCGGATACGATTCTCACAACAGGTCCCTCCTGACCGTGATAAAATATATGAGACAACTCTCGATGATATGCAGACTAGCTTGACGAGCTTTCAATAATTATCTGAGCGATCGCATGATATTTCGTATGTGAGATCGAGACATGAACGACCTTTCCAGCCGCTCCTCGAATAACTGGCGCTCCTTCTTTCGATTTTTGAACAGATATATCCTGAAAGCTTAGTTTCCCAATACCAGTCCCCACTGCTTTCGCATATGCTTCTTTCGCAGCGAACCGTCCCCCTAGAAACTCGATTCTTCTATGTCCCTTAAGATTGTTAAACTGAGCAAGTTCTTCATCTGTTAAAATTCGCTTAGGAAAGTTCACATTTCGTTCAACCGCTTTTTCAATTCGATCTAGCTCGATCATATCAATGCCTATACCTTGTATCATCTTACTCCTCCAATTGTTCTAACCCTATGTAATGCACCATAGTTATAATAATAGTGCTCTTCTAGCAGCTATGCTAAACTAGAATTACTTATATAGTAGATAAGCCTTTAGCAGGCATCTTTCAATACTTCTTATTAAAGGTGGTCGACTTCATGTTCTTGAGAAATGAAGACTTTCGCTCATTTATTCGTTATTATCCTATCATCTCCACACTTATTGGTATACATATCCTCCTCTTTCTTCTCATAAACCTTTTGGGTATGCGGTCCATCTTTAACCTGGGAGCGGGAGTTAACGGATATATTGAAGCGGGTGAATACTGGAGACTCGTTACACCGATCTTTCTTCATGCAGGATTTGCTCATGTACTCTTCAATTCCTTTTCACTCTATTTGTTCGGTCCAGCTCTTGAACAAATGCTAGGCAAGGCAAAGTTTTTGATCGGATACTTTGGTGCTGGAATCATTGCGAATATCGCTACATTTTACCTCCAGGACAGCTATTTCAGTCATGTTGGCGCCTCTGGAGCAATATTTGGGCTATTTGGGATTTACTTTTACATGGCGTTCTACAGAAAAGAACTGATCGATCAGGCTAACTCACAGTTAATCCTTATGATTCTCGGTATCGGTCTATTGATGACTTTCATCAGTCCGAACATCAATATTCTTGGACATATCTTTGGATTCCTAGGCGGTGCTGCATTAGCACCTATGCTACTCATAAATGCTCGTCGTTTCGTTGATCGTGGTATGGTGAGGGTTCGTTATTCAGATGATCCCGGATCCATTCGCTTCAAACCGAACAGATGGAAAAGAAGGACGCCAAGAGGCGGGCAAAGCTCTGTTTCAAAAGTACTATGGGGTATTTTCATCGTTCTTGTATTACTTGGTTTTATCGGGAGATATCTATAAAGGCATAAAAACCGGGGACCCAGTGGGTTCCCGGTTTTTTGGCTTTCAAGATAAAATATATTGTGAGATCGCGTCTTTTAAGCTCCCAGTGATGTGGAACGTTTGGTCGACATTAAAGTCATTTTCCATCAATTGAAAAACATGCTGAGGCTTTAATCCACTTAGAATTGGAGAAACGCCGATCAACTGAATCATTCGATAAAAAGATTGAAATGCAAAAACGCCTCTCTCCTCTATTTCACCTATGCCATTAAAGTCTAAAATGACATATTCATAATTTCCATTTTGAAGGGTCGAAAGTAATTGCTGTTCATTGATTAAAAATAATTCCTCATCAAGAGAACCAAATAGTGGAATAACACTTAAGGACGAGGAAATCGGAAGAAAAGGACTCGACAACCTCTTAATTTTACTCATCGCTTCTTCCAGCTCTTCTTTTTTATCAAGTAAATCAAAATTGGTTTCTGCTAACCGATCACGCTGCATTTGGAGCATTGAAGAAAGTTCCATAATTTGAGAATCTTGTCTAACACATAGGAGTTGTCCTTCGCCGTCATGCCAACGTGCAAAAACTTTAAATAGCATGTAAGGTGACTCCAAGGTGTTGAGTACAAGCTCGAATTCCTCTTGATCCTTCATTAGTTCAAGCGCTTTCTGCTTGCTTCCGGAGTCAACGATATCAATGAAAGAATCAGGTTTAGAGAACAATTCTGTTGCAAGTCGTGATTGCCTTTTTATATTTAAATCGTGATCAACAAGAAATGCAGGTAAAGGATGATGAGTAAAGTCAACCATGATTAGAGACATCACCTTTCTGTTCTTCAAGCCACAATTTAATTTCTTTAAGACCAGGAACTAACACCGTATTTTCTGAACAATACTTGGTTAGATCGTAATTCGACGCAAGCCTTCCACCTACTAAGATTTCTGGTTGAGGCTGCAGGGTTCCGAGCTCGGCAACATATTTCTTTAATTGTTCAGCATGATACAGAATTGCGACGGATATCCCCACTACCGACGGCTGCCACTTTTCGACGGTATGAATCGCATATTCAAGAGGGAGACTTGCCCCTAACAATCTTGTTTCCCAACCATATTCTTCAAATAATAGCGAGATCATTTTCAAACCTAGATAGTGCTGCTCTTGGTCGATGCATAAGAAAAGTGCACGCTTCCCGTTAGGAGACTGTTTCGATTTCTTTTTTGTATATGCGTATCGAGAAAGAACGTAGTCACACGTTGTCGTCGCTAGGTGCTCATCAGCAACGGTGATTTTGTTCTCCTCCCACAGCTTCCCTACTAGTTGCATGGCGCTTGTTAACACTTCGAAAGTGAGGTGACTATTTTCGATTAGCTCTGCTTCAGCTTCGATCAGTTCCCATGCACGATCTTCTTCCCCTTCTAGAAGGGTATTGGTTAGTTTCTCGATATCTATAGGCAAATGATCACCTCTTTTACAATGAAGGACTGTCTACGTTCAATTCTTCTAATTCAGCTTTACCTTTTGAAAGAATTCTTAGATAGTCCTCTTTATTTTCGAAAGTCGTTTTTGATATTTCTCGTTCTAGCCGCTCAAAGTTATCTACGACATGCTTCGTTTCCATTCCTCTTGTTGTTAAGAGGTTATTAAGCCAAAGCGCGTAGTCAATAAAGAACTCATCTGCTTCTAAATTACGAGCAGACTCTAGGTGTTTCATATGATGGTAGTTATCTTCAATGCATTTGGATCTGCCTCGTTCACCGAATTTCTCAAGAAGTTCTGGCATATCTTTGTATATTCCTTCTACAACTCGTTCAACGATATGATCGATGGTGCTTCTCATTCTGCAACCACCTTGTAGCGATATACTTTCGGCTTAACAGCAGCAAGTTCTGCATCTGGATACTTCTTTTCTAACTCGTGTATTTCTTTATAAGCTGGACTTCTCATCCAATTGAAAAAGTGATCCTTCGTCTCCCACTTCATCTGTACGGTCAACTCTTCTGGACGGTGTTCACTTTGTAATAAAGTAAAGGATTGAAAACCATCGAATTCATCCACTCTTCTAGAACGTTTCTGGTAAATTCCGATGACCTCATCCACTTTTTCTTTAGGTACGTTGATGACAGAGTTCACAATGTACATTGATTTCCTCCTTACTTTTTATTCATCCGAATGATGATTCGTTTTCGTACTATTATTGTAAGAATACCAGTTCAACAGGTCATGTCCATTCAAAAGCTCAATATCTCTAACCCTAAATTGTTTACCTGCAAGACTAGAAAGAATTGAAACCTGTATTGTCGTCAACGATTTACGCTTTTGAAACAGCGTTGAATTTAGCTCCATAGCCTGAATCCTCTTACGTGGTACATAAACACGAACCCTGCCGATCTGTCTGAACTGCAGAAGCGATGTCGTGTCTTTTATACTCCAGCCGGCGTCTTTATGGTGAAGATAGCCAAGAAAACAAGCGACCGGAAGGATACTAAATGAAAGATAACCAAATGGGACGAAATAAGTGATCAACAAAGCAGGAATGAGTGACGGTAGCATGAACCGTATCATATAACGAATTCTTGCCTTCCGAGGAAGCGGCGTGAGCTCCTGATGGACAGGTACTTCAGGAATTAACTCTTCTAAAAATGCTTGGATTCTCTTACGTTTCAGGAGTGGAAATAAGATGGTTGAAAACTGTTCATCCTTTCCACCACCGCCTCCACTTTCAACATAGATCGTAGCATAGCCAAAAGGTTGCCTTAATAAGCCTTCAACGACCCTTATTGCCTGTACACGTTGCACTGGAATCGTCAATTGGCGACGCTCTAATATCCCTCTTTTTATAATAAGGTCGTCCTCTGTTCGAGAAAGGACAAACCCTCCGTATTTCAGTACTGTTCCTAATACAGAAAAAACCCACGATAGTAGTAAAACAATTAAAGCGATCACTAAGATAAATGTGAGTGTCGCATCCATGACTCGTTCAGTAATGATCGAGTAGAATTCATCAGGCAGGATATTATCCACCTGGGAACCGATCGCAGCGATGAAGGATAAGAATACCCCTATACCTCCAGACGTGGATGCAGCGATGATTAAGTCTTTCTTCAATAACCGATATTCCTTTACGGGGTGTTCATTTACGAACGTTTCCTCAGCTTCTTCCGGCCTTCTGGATTTGTATAGTTCTGATCTCAATTGTTCAGCATCAAAACGACTTAGAGCTGACATGACCACCTCTGGTTCTCCACCACCGCCAGCCGTTTCGATTTGAACCTTTACTAGTCCGAAGATCCGTTGAATCACTCCTTGAGATGTATCGATCGATTGGACTCGTTCACGTGGAATAAATCGCTTCTTTCGAAAAATAAAGCCCTGATGAATTTGCAGTTCGTTGTTTTTTATTTGATACGTATAAAACCACCATGATAAAACACCGTTTCCTAACGTAAATAACAAGAAGGCACCCATGATCAGAAAGTGCCACCATGAATATCCTTCTCCACCTCTACCAATAAAGACGAAAATAATGAGTGGAAGTGCTACTTCCTTCAATGAAGCTAAGAAAGCAAGCAGCATGGCAACAGGATGCAGTCGTTTTTTCTCAGACATCATCTTCGGTCACCCTTGCAAGTACAGATATTTTATCTCTTAACTCATCAGCAACTTCATTAGAGAGAGCAGGTATTTCATGTGTCGTGGCTGCTGTTGAAATGGTTACGGAAGAAAGCTTGTAAGCGCGCAGTAGTGGCCCTTGCCTTGTATCAACATGCTGGACCCGTACCATCGGTATTAACGTACGCTTGACGATGATAACGCCATGTTTTAGTTCAATTTCATGTTCACTTACTTCATACCGCCATTTTTTGTAGCGAAGAAGGGGTAGTATCCAAATTTGTAGGATGATTAACACGGCAACAACAACACAAGTTGAAACCAAACTCCAAATTGGAAGATTAACCACTAAGTAGTGCAAGCTGAACATCGCAGCTACAATTCCGAGTAGAAGAATTGAAAGAATGACGCCTGTTATCTGCCATACTTTTAATCCTCTTCGATCTATTTTTTTTGAAGGATCAGGTCGCATCTCTTACCTCGCTTTCTTGCATTATCTAGTACATCATATCTTCAATTAGTATATCACTGTTATTTTATGCTATCTATAAATGACCACTAGAGTCTTTCTTACTTGAAAAAATAAAAGCCTGAGCATATAAATGCTCAGGCTTTTACGTCTAAAAGAGGGTTGAAACATGTGGTCGTTCAGACTCCCTCATACTCGTTATTTCTTTTAGTCGATGGTCCCAAAGTGATAGAACTTTATCGTCTGCATCATAAAACGTAAGGTGCTTCTCCGTACAGTCGATCAATTCAACGCTTGGAATCGAACATTTTTCTTGGACGCCTGTTTTCGCGCAAATATAGACGAGCTGATCGCTCTTACCCGTTCTTCCGTTCAGACCATGTACGATCAAGCAGCCGTTCCATGAATAGATCGTACGTGGGGAGAAGTCTAGAAGGAAAGATTGTTGAACACGGAACTCTCCATCAAGTAGTAGAATCTTATCTTGTTGAGCTGCGGATATGGAAAGAGCCGCGATATAGATACCTTGATCTTCAACAAGCATGTTCACTGGAGAATATCCTTTCTCTAACTCAATGACATTCTTCCCATTCTCACCAAACACCGTAAGTAGAGCTTTATCTTCTTCCACGCAATAAGAGGAAACAATCAGCTTATTTCCTTTTCGCTTCAAATCACAGAATATTCCCTTCACATGCCACTGATGAGTGATGCGGGGGTCGTCTTTCGAAAACTCATAAATCCAACCATTCCACTCTTCACCTTCGCATGCGATGCAGATGCTATTGTGATACTCATAGAAACTTGGACTACCATTAACCTGAAACGTGCGCAGCTGAGCGAGACGATGAATGAAAACATACACCTCAAAATGGTTAGGGGCTAATTGTTTTGAGAACCAATAGTTATGATTTGCATCTTTGACAACATTTGAATAACCTTCATCACTAGTAATCGGTAGTTTAGGTACATTGACCCGATCGATAGGTTGCGCAACGGTTAAAGGGTCCTTTTCTTCGTATAACGCTTTGTTACCGTATGCCATTTTCTTAATTCCCCCTCCATAGTCAGCCGCCTTTTTCAACGATAACAGGAAAAAGGTTGGATATTTAAGACCGATCCTTGCTGTTAGTACTAGTGTAACATTGAATGATATAAGCGGGTATTGGGAAATAGCAATAACTTTTGACTCATTAT
The DNA here is from genome assembly GCF_056160805.1 of Anaerobacillus sp. ABD4_527. Classification (NCBI taxonomy): domain Bacteria; kingdom Bacillati; phylum Bacillota; class Bacilli; order Caryophanales; family Bacillaceae; genus Anaerobacillus; species Anaerobacillus sp. ABD4_527. Next base: position 35,478 of record NZ_JBSWXZ010000008.1, on the reverse strand, counting down.
TTGCGACTTTCATTTCTTAGTTTCCCAACTCTCGTTAAAAAGAAAGGGACTAAAGTCCCTTTAACCATTATTTTCCCAGGGGTTTATTTCTAAAATTCCTTGGTTTAGGAAAGTTTCTTGACAGTTGCTACTAACTAGACAACAATAATAGCGAATAGATCGTTGAAAGGATGAGATCCGCATGGCAACAAATCACGATGACTATATTCACTTATTATTTGGCTCTGAAGATCCCCTTCTTCAAGAGGTCAACGAACGAATCAAAGCAAACGGAATGCCAGCCATCTCAGTTAAACCAGAGGTAGGCCGCTTACTCTCCATACTCGTAAAGATGAGAAACCCTCGGCATGTTCTGGAAATTGGAGCGTTAGGTGGGTATAGCGGAATCATTCTTGCCGGAGCACTTGGTAAGGAAGGCTCATTAACATCATTAGAGCTTGAACAATCCTATGCAACTGTTGCTCATAGTAATTTAGAAAAAGCTGGACTAAAAGAGAAAGTAAAGTATGTCATTGGTCCCGCTCTTCAAAACATGGAATCTCTTTATAATGCAGGACAAAGGTATGACTTCTTCTTTATCGATGCTGATAAGGTGAATTACCCTGCTTATCTTGAAATGGCCATCAAGCTTGCATCGCCAGGGGCTATCATCGCTGCTGATAATACACTCCAAGGTGACAGAGTTTTTGATGAAACGATCAAGGATGATAATGTTGAAGCAATCAGAGAATTTAACCTGAAGATGGCAAACGACGAACGACTCGAATCGATCATTCTTCCATTATGCGACGGTCTTACAGTTGGAAGAGTAAAGGAAGCAGAATAATAAAAAAAGCCTTCTAGCCTGTAAAATGGCTAGAAGGCTTTTTAGTTAAATGACTTTTAAGCGTTGAAAGAAACGATTGTTCTTCCTCTTACCTGTCCTTTTAGAATTGTATTCAATACGTCCGGTAGTTCATTAATCGTAACTTCGTTGGTCATTGCCTCTAATTGTTGAGATGGTTTGTACTCGCTCGCGATCTTGCCCCAAACCTCTTTACGCACATCCATCGGACAATAGACAGAATCGATTCCTAACACGTTTGCACCTCTAAGAATAAAAGGAAATACGGATGTAGGGACTTTCGTGCCGCCAGTTAACCCGCTTACAGCTACCGCTCCACCATACTTTAGGTTACTAAGGACTGCCGCAAGTGTTGAGCCTCCAACAGGATCAACGGCACCCGCCCACTTTTGCTTGCCGAGTGGTTTGAAGTCTTCAGGTGCTGCTTCATCTCTACTGATAATGGAGGAAGCACCTAGCTCTTTTAGGTAGCCATGCTCTGATTCTTTTCCTGTACTTGCAGTTACGTCATATCCTTTTTTCGCTAGGATCGATACAGCCATACTCCCTACTCCGCCAGTTGCTCCTGTTACAAGAATCGGTCCATTCTCAGGAGTGATACCAGCTTGCTCTAATCGATGTACGGAAAGAGCAGCTGTAAATCCGGCTGTTCCGAATACCATCGCTTCTTTTAGAGTTAAGTTTTCTGGAAGTGGAACCATCCACTCTGATTTCACACGTGCGTACTCACTAAAGCCACCTGAATGGGAAACGCCTAAATCGTAGCTTGTTACGATGACCTTGTCTCCTTCTTTCCATTCCGGGCTGTCGGACTCAACGACCTCACCTGCAAGGTCAATACCAGGAACATGAGGGTATTCCTTTACGATCTTACCTTTTGGGTGTGTTGCTAACCCATCTTTATAGTTCACACTTGAATAGTGCACCCTAACAAGAACGTCACCAGTCGAAAGATCCTCTTTCTCTACATCCTTCACTGATATATTTGTATCTTCATTTACTTTATCTACTACGAGTGCTTTAAACGGTGCCAAAATAATCCTCCTTTAAACTCGTTATGCACTAACAGTAACAAAAATTATTCTGACCGGTCAAATAAATTGAATTGTTTATCCTTACTGCCCAATTATGTATAATGATTAGTGCAAGGAGTTGTGATGAATGAAACAAAAAGCTGAAATGAGAAGACAACAAATCATTAAAGCAGCCTTTGAGGCTGTCGCTGATAAAGGGTATGAAGCCGTTACTCTACAAGACATCGCTGAATATGCGGACGTCAGTAAAGGGGTATCGAACTATTACTTCAAAAATAAAGAAGATGTTCTAGCTCATTTATTAATACAAATTACTGAACGAATCTATGAAAAAGAAAAAATGGCTGTCGAAACAGAAACATCGGCAGAAGCCATGTTAAAAGCATATGTGAACTCCGTGTTCGTTGGTCCTCTTGAGAATGAACGCTTTTACAAAGTTTATTTAGATTTTCTAGCTCAAGCGACTCGGAACGAGCGTTATAGAGAAATCAATGCACGCTTTTATCAAAATTGTGCTTCGATCTGTAAAATAATCCTCCATCATGGACAAGAAGAAGGTCGTTTTACCGCGGGTGATATCAATGATGCTTCAAAAACGATCAGAAGCTTAATCGATGGATTTATGGTTCAATGGTTGATGACTGGTGATCACGATCAACATGCAACATACAAAGACCTATGCTTACATGCAATCAAAGCTTATATAACTAAAACGGCGTCTTGATGCGCCGTTTTTCTATGTCCGCATAAACCGCTTCTTCATGGAAACGATACTTGGTAAGGAGGGGTTATCATGTCAAAGAAGAAGAAACGCGGAATGAAAAAAGAGCTTGCTCAAGCTGTTGAACATGCTAACGAAACAAATCCATCTACAAAACAAAAAGATAAAAAGATCACTGAATAGAAACCGGGAGTCCCCCGGTTTCTATTTTAGTTTAAACGTAGATTGATCGATTACTTCGATATCATCCCTTCTCTTTACCTCTTCCATAAGTTGAAACAACGCTTGATCCTTTTGCTTTGCTTCAATCATGCAATCGATTTGCGGCGTGCTCCCTTTAACAGCGTTCAAGAACTCAAAAAACATATCACAATCTACATAATCAGCATGACTCCGAAACTCCTTTTCGCTCTTTGGAGAAGAAATATGCATTTTCACTGGTAAGGGTGATGAGTTCCATGTAGAAACAACTCTAGACCAGTCCTTCTCCCATTCTTCCTCACTGTGACAGGCCAGGTGATGGTGGTAATCAAATACGAGCGGAATTCCTAGTTTCTCGCATAAATAAAGGGTATCAAGCATTGTGAACGTCGTATCATCGTTCTCTAGCATGACGGTCTCTTGAATTTTGGGGGGGATATACATCCAGTTATGAATAAAACGTTCTAACGCTTTTTCTTTGTCGTTGTATCCCCCACCAACGTGTAGCACACACCGATGTTTCGAATCGATCCCCATTTTTTCTAGCAACCTGACGTGCATTGCAAGTGTAGTCGTAGATGTTGTTAACGTTTCTTTTTTTGGGGTATTAAGTAATACAAAGTGATCAGGGTGAAAGTCGACTCTCATTTTCTCTTTCTTTGCAAAGTCTCCCAATGCTTTAAGTTCATCTTCTAATGCTTCCATGTAATTCCAGTCCTCTAATGCTTCGTGGTTAGCGAGTGGAATTAATCTAGAACTAAAGCGAAAGAAGGAAATTTCGTTCCCTTTGTTGTGTTTCAAAAGACGCAGACAGTTCTCCAAGTTTGATTTAGCAATTCGTTCAAGCTTACGAATACCGGCTTCGCGGTTCGTGAGCTTCTGGAATTGTGTATACGTCATCGTCTGAGAAGGAGAACTATTCTTTAGCTCCATACTCATTGCTACGTATCCAAGTCTTATAATTGTCATGTTGGTCCTCCAATAACTGGTCGTTTTCTTAGACTTTCCAAACCTTCTTGTTTCATAACTGTATGTTACAATCAATTTTCTGTCGAAGCGTGGTACAATAAACGTAATACCTGGTAAAGGTAATTTGTATAAAGGGGTAATATCCATGGCGATTCGAATTATTACGGACAGCAGCATCGACTTTCCTGAAGACATGCTAGCTGACCTAAACGTAACGGTTGTCCCACTCAACTTGCTTTTCGGAGAAAAAGAATACAAAGCTGGGGTTGATATCGATACACCGACGTTTTATCAGAAATTAAAGCAAGCGAAAGAACTACCGAAGTCTTCTGCCCCGTCACCACAGGACTTCCTAACAAAATTTGAACAAACCGAACCAGAAGATAAAATACTTGTTATTTCGTTGTCCAAGGCATTAAGCACCACTTACGAGAATGCCGTATTGGCAAAGCAGATGTTTCATGAGGAACATCCTGATCGAGATGTTGAAGTGATCAATTCAAAAACAGCGTCATCAGGGCTTGGTATTATCGTTTGTCATGCTGCAGAGATGGCTCAGAACGGTGAAAGCTTTGAAGACATTGTTAGGGAAACCGAAATGTATACAGATGAAACCCTAACGATGTTTCTACTCGATACGCTAGAGAACGTCATCAAAGGTGGAAGACTTGATCGAGTGAAAGGTACGATTGCTTCTGCGCTTAATATTAAGCTGCTCATGAGAGCGGGCGATGATGGTTCACTAGAGGTGCTCGATAAAGTGCGTGGAAACAAACGGGCCATTCGTCAATTCATCCAAAAAGTTGGTGAATACGGGCATAATCTTGAAGACAAAGTGGTGGCGATCGCACACAGTAATTGTGAAGACAAAGCAAGAGCTCTGATGGAACAAATTCAAGAAAGGTACAAGTTTAAGCGCGTAGTCCTCTCGACTATGGGACCTTTGATCGGCACTTATGCTGGTGAAGGCGGCCTTCTTGTTGCTTTCAAAAAAAATTAGATCGACTAAAGTGAAGAGCGCCCATCGCGCTCTTTTTTTTAGTACTTTTAAAGGAAATGAATGGTCATTCAGCGAATCCAGTCATAAACAAAAAGGTGTGGTGATTTGTATATGAAATGGAAAAGTTTGTTTGAACCGATCAAAATTCGTGAGCTTACCTTGCCTAACAGAGTGATGATGGGCTCGATGCACCTAGGCATTGAAGGCGTTCCAGAAAAAGAAGAAGCGATGATTTCCTTCTATACTGAGCGTGCTGGGGAGTATGGGCCAGGACTGATGGTTACCGGTGGTATCTCGGTATCTCCTGAAGGAGACGGGGGACATCATTTTTTGGGCTTTTATCGAGAAAAAGACCTATCAACGATGAAACGGTTAACAACTCGCGTGCACCAAGCAGGTGGACGCATCGCTGCTCAGCTTTTTCACGCGGGTCGTTACGCTTATTCTGAATTGACCGGCATTCCTGCAGTTGCTCCATCGCCGATAAGATCTCCGATTCATAGGGAAACTCCAACTGAGCTAACTGAACTTGATATTCTCAACCTGCTTGAATCTTACGCTGAAGCAGGTAGAAAAGCGAAGGAAGTTGGATTTGACGCTGTCGAAATTATGGGGTCAGAAGGTTATCTTATTAACCAGTTCATGTCACCCGCTACAAACAAACGTACAGATTATTGGGGAGGGAGCTTTGAGAAGAGAACGCGCTTTCCGCTAGCGGTGCTGAACGCTGTAAGAAAAGCTGTTGGAGATGATTATCCCATTATCTATCGCCTTTCAGGAATGGACCTTGTACCAAACTCTACTACACATGAAGAAACCCTTGCTTTTGCAAAGTTAGTTGAAGAGAACGACGCAGACGTATTAAACATAGGGATCGGTTGGCACGAATCCACTACTCCTACAATATCGATGATGGTACCAAGGGCAGGATTTATTCAAATCGCCTTCGATATTAAGGAAAAAGTATCGATACCTGTTATCGGTAGCAACCGAATCAATGATCCTGTTCTAGCTGATGATCTTTTACAGCAGTTAGATATGGTCTCGATGGCAAGACCGTTTCTTGCAGATCCTAACTTATTGCATAAGTCTCAAGCTCAATCTCTTGATCAAATCAATACATGTATCGCTTGTAACCAGGCTTGCCTGGATCATGCGTTCGAAGGAAAAGCCGTCTCATGTCTCGTAAATCCAAGAGCGGGAAGAGAATACAAGTGGGTTTATAAGAAAGCGAGCGAACAGAAGAAAGTGCTTGTAGTCGGTGGCGGTGTTGCTGGTCTTGAGTCAGCAAGAGCACACGCCGAACTCGGCCATGCCGTCGTCCTTTATGAAGCGAGTGACTCGATCGGGGGACAATTCAATCTAGCTCGACAAATCCCGATCAAGAAAGAATTCGATGAAACGGTTAGGTATTATACGACTGAATTAAAACGACTAGGCGTATCGATCAGCCTCAATCACAAACCTTCTACCGAAGACCTGTTGAATCAATCTCCTGACCTTGTCGTCATTGCAACTGGTGTTGTACCAAGAAAGCCTCATATCCCAGGCGTCGAGTTTGCTATACCTTACCCAGATGTACTCTCAGGCAGGGCACCCGTAGGAAAGAAAGTCATCATTATCGGTGCAGGGGGCATCGGATGCGACCTCTCTCACTATTTGATCGAACGAGGAGATCACGATATATTGATGCTTCGTCGTAACGGAAAGATGGGAGAAGGTCTCGGTAAAACAACAAAATGGGCGATGCTTCAGGATCTTAAAAAGCATGGAGTTAAGTTCCGTACAAACCTCCACTATGAAGAAATTACCGAGGAGGGGCTCGTGATTACGGATGGTGAGACGAATAACAAAGAATTTCTAAAAGCAGATGCTGTTATTCTAGCAGCAGGTCAAGAGTCTAATCTTCCACAAGAATACGATCGATTGACCGAAAAGGGCATTCAAGTAGCTGTTATTGGTGGCGCGAGGCTTGCTGGAGAATTAGATGCCAAACGAGCCATCTATGAAGGAGCAAAGATTGCGTTCGAACCGCAATCCATTCCAACAACACAACGTTAAGAAGACGGGGCATATCGCCCCGTCTTTTCCTGTTAACCTAGCTTGTCCCCGTTCTTCACCTTCATATCCGGCTGGATTAAGACCACTCCACTTTCTCCGTAAACCCCTAACACCAATACTTCAGACATGAAATCTGCAATTTGACGAGGCGGAAAGTTAATGACAGCTAGCACCTGCTTTCCGATTAAGTCTGTCTTTTCATACAGATCTGTAATCTGAGCACTAGACTTCTTCACACCGACCTCGTCACCAAGATCGACCTTAAGTTTGTAAGCCGGCTTTCTTGCTTTTTCAAACACTTCTACGTCAACGATCTCTCCAACTCGAATATCTAGCATCATAAAATCTTCAAACGTTGCCATCTCTCAACCTGCCTTTATAAAAAGATAAGTAATGCCTTCGACCTCTTTCTCTATTAGTCCTGCTCATTCACTTTCTTTTCATAACAAATTCCTTAAGCAACGAGAGTATGTAAGCTGAATCTTGAATCTCGTCACCTAACAAACAAGTAGAGAAGCATTCGATCAACTTGCGATTCGCTTTATCCTGTTCAGTTGAATACAAGTCTGAAATCGTCAGCGGATATTCCAACATGGATAGATATCGTTCGATTCGCATCACATACATAACACCGTTGAGAAGATCATACATCTCCTCATTTGTAGTACACGTATTCAGCCCGGATTCAATCGAATGTAACAAATTGATCTTACCTGATTGAATGGACTCTTTCTTTGGTAATTGAAAAGGCGTATCTCCATATAAAACAAGCTGCTCAAAATATGGAGCTACCACATCTTTTTCTCCACTCGTCGTTAGCTCGTATTCTTCAATCGTCAAGCTTCTGAGATGGACTGGAACTCCAGGAAGCTGAGGTAGATAAAGTGGTTTCATCACTTCTTTATGATAGAAGCACCATATATCTAAGTCTGATTTCGGACCCGCTTCTCCCCTTGCAAAACTGCCTGTTAGGATAACCCCTCGTAGTGCAGGAGTCTTCAAGCAATTCACTAACCTTTTTGCATATGTAGCAAACCTTATAGGCGTTATCTCGGAATTTAACATAAGTTCCTTCTCCTTTTTATAACGAGACCCTAAGAAGGAGCAAGCGTATGATGAGACTGGTCCGTTCCATTTGTTAAGAACTGATACACTTTTTGAATAACATCATCGCGATCATCACCATGACAGATTAGGTGGCGTGAACAATCCATCACGTGAAATTGCTTTTGTTTTGAACCGATTGTCTGGTAAATGGTATGTGCTGTTTTATAAGGAACCATACTATCGAGCTTCCCTTGCAGAATCAAGGTAGGTACCTTTACATCGCGAAATGAGGGTCTTAATTTCTGAACGAGCTTTCTGAATTGAAGGGATGCTTGGAAAGGCGTTACTTTAAGTTTCTCTTTATAACGAATGTAAAGTTCATTTTGGCTAATTTGCCCTCTGCTCGTATCTAACACCATTCTGCCGATATCTTTTACCATCTGAACGGGGTGAATGTAGCGATAGGCTGCACTCAACAATACAAGCTTCTCAACGTTGTATGCTGCAGCAAGATATCCTGCTAACACTCCGCCCATCGAGAACCCTACGAGGTAAACGGTGTCACATGTTTCTAGGAGCTCTTTAAGCTTTTCTTCCGCTGTATCGATCCATTCCTGAAAGGAGACGCCATGTAATGTTTCGTAATCTCCATGGCCTGGTAACGTAGGAACAGAAATTTTCCAATCGGTGTGTTCCCTAAGATAATCTGCAAGAGGTCCTACCTCATATGGAGCACCAGTAAATCCATGAATCAACATACATCCTACCATGATCAAAACCTCATCTTTCACAAGTTATCGTGTACTACTAGTATATCACTAGCAGTGATTCACCTGTGAACGATTGAGATTTCCCTATTTTCTGAATGAAACTTTCGGTGTAAAGCGTTCGTGTTGCTCTTCCCGCAATGAGCTTGAACAGTTTGGACAAATAATAGCTTTCGAGGGGATCGCAGTACAACAAAGAGGACACTCTTTGCGTGTCATCGCGTTCATTGGATCTTGTCCTGGTTTTCGCCAGCGATTAAGCTGCCGTACAACAAGAAACACAGCGAAGAAAATAATGAGGAAACGAAGACCAGTAGATAAAAACAACCCATAGTTGATCGTTGCGGCGCCAGCATCTCTAGCATCCGCTAAGGAAGAGTAGGTATGCCCGTTCAAGCTTATATATAACTCAGAGAAATTGATTCTCGCTAGTAAGAGACCTATTGGCGGAAGGATGATATCAGTCACGAGCGAGTCTATAAAGCTGCTAAAAGCCGCACCAAGGACCATTCCTATTCCCATATCAGCTGCACTGCCTCTAATTGCAAACTGTCGGAACTCATGTAAAAGACCCATCGAAAACCACTCCCTTACTACCTCATTTCTATGCAAAAAGTAAACAAGCTATGATGACGATCCATAGTTAAAGCGAAACATAAAAAAAGACCGCCGAACGTATCGACAGTCTAACACTTTATTTATTTGATTCGATCCATGTCTTAAAGTTTTCCTCAGGCTGTGAGCCTACAATGCGATCGACTTCCTCACCATTTTCGAATTTAACCACTGTAGGTGTGCTTTCGATTCTGTAGTTGTTCCAACCTTGTTCGAATTCTAGGATGTTATATTTCTTAAGGTCGATGCCCATGTCTTCTGCAAGAGGTACTAATACAGGTGATGTATTTTGACAATGCACACAATCAGGACTATAGAAATAAACAAATACGTCTTCTTCATTCGAAAGCTTTTCATCTAATTCTTCAGGTAGGATTTGATTTTGATACAAAGGATCATCTAGCTGATCAATCGTTCCTTGCTCCAATGAATCTTTTCCATAAGGGTTGTCTTCACTCTTCTCACTATTGGAATAGCTTGTAATGAAAGCTAAGGCACCGAATAATACGATGATGATTCCAAGGAATATGATGATTTTTTTCATTATTTTCCTTCCTCCTTCTTCTGCATAGCCAATACGACCATAATAACACTAATAATAGTAAACCCAGTTAAAGCTAAGAACGGGATTGTAATAAATCCGAATGCGTTGATATATTCACCAGTACACGGAACTCTTCCACATGCCGGAGAGGACTCAGCGAAGAAGGTTGTTTTCTGAATCAAGTAATGATAAAACGAAACGCAAGCCCCGATAAGCGAAATAGGAAGAACATACAGCCATTGTCCTGCATCTTTTTTTACAGCTGCTATTCCAAGTACAATCACTAGCGGATACATCAAGATGCGTTGATACCAACATAACACACATGGTTCATACCCCAGAATTTCTGAGAAGTACAAGCTTCCAGCCATAGCCATTACCGCAGTGGCCCAGGCACCAAACAATAAGTACTCTTTCTTATTTTCGTAACTCATTCGTGTAACCTCTCTTAAACGATAGAATGGTCTAATCTATATGGCAACATATGAATAAAGCCCACCTATAGCATACGTGATATGTATTCCTTTGCACAACTTTTCCTATCTAACGTTTGATAAGTTGTCACAACCCAAAAGAAAAAAGACCCTGCAGAAGCAGCGTCATGAAATAAAAGGTGAATATATCGCAACTAAGTAAAATAGCTACCGGTGCAGGCAGCTATTTGAAGGGGGAACTTCTCTTCTTCTTTGAAATGAACAATGTCGGGGAACACAATTCATTTTCATTTCCTTATATGATAATGATAATCTTTATCAATTAAATTGTCAATAGCCTTTTTTAATTGTTAGGTGAGGTACTTTTTCTATAACACGCGTGCTTCTATTTCGTATATATCCACTCTTTTTGGCTTCCGATCTCAGAATGAATGCAAATGTAGCAAACGATGCAATTAGAATCATGAAAAACAATAACAACTGTATAGTTTCTACCATCATCTCACCTCTCGTTTAAATTTTAACTCATTATATCATCGATAGTTGATAATGAGAAGCATTTTCAATGAAAGTGTTAGTTCATTATAGTTGTGCAAACGCTTGTATTTTTCTATGATAGTAGTTGTACAAACTATAGCTCATTCAGGAGGTTTATTTATGCAGCGCGTAAATCTAGGGGAAGATCTCTCTTTTTCACGAATTATTCATGGACTATGGCGTCTTGCAGACTGGGATCAGTCGAGCGAAGAAACGTTAGCCCTAATTGAACACAACCTTGAACGTGGGATCACTACTTTTGACCATGCAGACATATATGGCAGTTACGAGTGTGAAGAACTATTCGGTAAGGCGTTAGCTCTTAAGCCGTCTTTAAGACAAGAAATGGAGATCGTAACAAAGTGCGGCATCGTTCTCGAATCTCCAAACCGCCCTTCTCATACATCTCATATTTACAACACGAGCAAAGAACATATCATTGCTTCAGCAGAACAATCACTGAAGTCTCTTGGCACTGACTATATTGATGCGCTCCTTATTCATCGTCCTGATCCGTTTATGGACCCTGAACAAGTAGCAGAAGCCTTTTCTACTCTCCAAAGAGACGGAAAGGTACGCCATTTCGGTGTATCGAACTTTAAGCAACATCAGTTCAACATGCTTCAATCTTATGTCGATCAACCACTCATCACGAATCAGATCGAACTGTCGGCATATAACCTGGAAAACTTTGAAGATGGCACTCTTAACCTATGTCAGGAAAAGCGAGTAAAACCGATGGCTTGGTCTCCTCTTGCTGGAGGAAACGTATTTAGTGCAACTGACGAAAAGGCAGCTCGATTACGCCAAACATTAGAAAAGGTTGCTTCAGAAATTGGTGCAGAGGGGATCGATCAAGTCCTTTATGCTTGGCTTCTTAACCATCCAGCGGACATAATGCCGATCGTTGGATCAGGTAAAACGCATCGCATCGATAGTGCGATTGATGCGCTCTCGTTATCGTTAACGCGTGATCAATGGTTTGACATCTTCACTAGCTCAATGGGCTACGATATTCCCTAAAAAAACGTAAGCGTCCGGGCACATTCCGGACGCTTTTTTTATGAACACTAATCTGTTAAACAAACGTTTGATTGACTATTATGACTTCTGATTGGTTATGATTTCAGTTAACGAAAATTTTCTACTTCCTGTTACAGCTAAAATAATAGACAGCCCTAGTAATGATAATGGAAACTCAAACCCGCCAATCAACCCCATCTGAAGCTTCGCAAGGACGATTGCTCCAAACATCGTCAATCCTAGAATGATTGCAGAAGGAACAACGAAAACACCAAGGATAAGTGCGGCCCCACCTGCTGCTTCAACGATAGCAGTAAAATAAGCAAGCCAAGCAGGTTGTCCTATCTTTTCAAATAGTGCAATCGTATTCTCCATGCCAGCGAGTTTCTGGATTCCATGAGCAAACATGATTACTCCTAATATTAACCGCCCTGCCAAAAGACCCCATTCTACTCTACGATTCACATTATGCACCTCATTTAATGTTTTCCTAGCTAACGATGCGGTTACGGAATTAGATCAGTTTTATATCCAAACAAATATGGACATTAAGGAACTTGCTTATCGATCATATCAAAGCTTGGAATTAATTCGGATAAAGGGACGATCGTTGCGTCTGATTGGTAGATAGGAATGTATTCATTCAACACTTGCACCATCTTCTTCCCAGCAATCCCTACGTGTCCGATCGCGATATGGTTTTCGTCGTCATTAAGAAGCTTCTCAAGCTCTCTTGCTTTCTTACTCATGTGACTGATCGTATAGATATCATCGAAGAACAGTTCATTTTCAAGATAAGGAACTCCTATTTCGTTCGCTAACTTTGGAATAACGCTTTTATCCGTTGTTTTACTATCGAGATAATACAAGCCTCTTTCCCTACAAACATCTAACACGATTCTCATTACGCGTTCATCTGCGGTTGCTTTTGATCCCATATGATGATTCATCCCAACCGCATGTGGAACATCGTCGATCGCACGCGTAATTCTCTTTCTTATTTCTTTATTACTGAGGTCCGTTGTTATCGCGCCTGGTCCAAGCCAGCTCGACTTTCCTCTCAGTGGTTCCATAGGAATATGTACAATCACTTCATGCCCCTTTTTGTGGGCTAGTTTGGCATCTTCTTTTGTAGTTGAAAGAAAAGGCATGATTGCTACCGTTAATGGTACAGGAAGTTCAAGCATCTCCTCTGTTCCACCCATATTGTTTCCAAAATCATCGATTACGATCGCAAGTTCAGAACGCCCCTCACTCTCTGCATAAGTAGGAGACCACAGGAAATTTAGCGCGATTGCAGTAAGGAATAAAATTTTCATTCAACAAACCTCCTTTCCATTAAAATTCCCAGCATACTCGAAATTCATGAATATATAACCTAATCTTTCATCATATGTTTTCTTCAAAGTATTGAAGGGCATAGTAAAGTTAGACTAGTTATTTTGCACGAAAAGGAGAGGACAACATGGAAAAAAGATACATCAGAGAAACGCTTGTGGTAAAAACGAGCCACGTGTTCCCAGAAGCGACAAACAATCACAACACACTATTCGGTGGTCAGTTGATGCGTGATATCGATGACCTTGCGTCAATTGCAGCTATGAGACTTTGCAGAAGTGAAGTGGTAACAGCCTCAACAGACTCTGTTGATTTCCTACATCCCATTACACCTGATGATTCCGTCTGTCTAGAGGCTTATGTTTCTTATACCGGAAAATCCTCGATGGAGGTTTTTGTTAAGGTGATTGCGGAACACCTTTTGTCAGGAGAAAGAAAAATTGCTGCTACTGCGTTTTTAACATTTGTTGCTCTTGATGAAAATAAGCGTCCTTTAGAAGTACCTAAGATTATCCCTGAAACGGACGAAGAGAAAAATCTTCATAACACCGCTCCCGCTCGAGCAGAAAAAAGACGAGAACACCGTCAGGCAAGTAAAGAACTAGCTGGACTATTAACAACAAAACGACCATGGGAATAAAAAAACGACGTCCTTATTGGACGTCGTCAAGCTTGTTGAATAAATTGTTCTTTTCGTCATTTCTTATTGGTATATTTTATAAAAAAAAGACTTTATCATAAAGCGGATTGGAGCGGAAGGATGCTCGACTCCTGCGGGACATGCGGGACAGGTGAGATCCCGCAGGAGCGTGCGACGAGGAAGCTCACCGCCCGCCCCGCGGAAAGCGAGCATCCTGTAGCGCAAATCACTCTTTTCCGTTTGCAGAGCCTAACGACGTCCTAATTGGACGTCGTTTTTAGGTTAGAAGCTTATTACATCATATCCGATCAAGAGCACGATAAGAAGCAATACTACGAATAAAATCCATTGTGTTTTGGTGGATTCTGACCGCTTTCGTTTCCCTACGATGATCTCCATCACTCCGATTAGAGCGATCGCAACGATTCCTTTGAAAATATAGAGAATTGGAAATGACCCCATTGTAAATTGTAGAACGATCATTCCTGCACCAGAAATAATCATTATGAGATAAAAGAGTCTTTGGATCATAATTGATATGTTCTGCTTGTAGGCAAAAAAGCTAACGAATAGCAAAAGCACAAGAATTGCCCATGAACCTGCGTGAGACTGATAAAAAATATTGTACATGATGTGTTCCCCTTCCCATCCTTTATGGATCATGACATAAGTGTCATATCCTAATAGTAGAATTGTATAACCAACGACACAAGCCCCTAATGTGAAAAGGGTACAAATTTTTCATTTCTTCGAATTTAAAAACCCCTAGCACGTGACCAGGGGTTTCCGTTTATGAATGCTGTAGTTCTGGGTAAGGCTTTCCATCAGATTTCTTTTCTTTCTTGTTCCATAGAATGGTTAAACTAATCAATGTGACAAGTATGGTTGCACCCATATCTGATAGGATAGCGATCCAAAGCGTAAGGAGACCAGGAATCGTTAAGAGCAATGCAACAAGCTTTAAGCCAAGAGCTAAAGCGATATTGAACCGGATGGTACGATTGACTCGCTTTGCAATTCCGATTGCTTCAGGTAACTTACCGAGGTGATCTTGCATCAGCACGATGTCTGCTGTTTCAATCGCACTATCTGTCCCTTTCCCCATAGCAATGCCTAAATCAGCTGTCGCTAGAGCAGGAGCATCGTTAATACCATCTCCAACCATCGCAACATTACCGTTCTTTGTTAGCTCCTTTACTTTCTCTACTTTATCTTCAGGCATCAAACCTGCATAGTATGAGCGAACGCCAACTCGTTTTGTAACCTTCTCTGCCGTCTTTTGATGATCACCAGTCAGCATCACTGTATTTTTTATTCCTATTGCATGAAGCGCACTCATCACTGATTCGCTTTCTTCTCTAACCTCATCTGAAATTCCGAACATCCCTAAGATAGTTGTATCATCTGCAACCAGCACTAAGGTTAACCCGTCTTCCTTCATAGACGTGATCAGAGACTGAGCACTCTCATCGATCGCTGCCCCATCCACACTCTTCTCATTTCCAATTCGATAACGTTTTCCATCGATCTTTGCCACGATCCCTTGACCTGCAACTGATTCAAGTTCTTCCGCTTCTTTTTCTTGATAAGGGAACTCACTCACCTTATTCATGATTGCTTTTGCTAAAGGATGCGAAGAATGCTTTTCAATGGCTGCAGCAACTGTAAGGAAGTTTGCGTGATCAAACGTCTCAACTCTTTCAACATATGGTGTTCCCTTCGTCAACGTCCCCGTTTTATCAAACGCTAACGTATCGATCATGCCAAGCTGCTCCAAATGAACGGACCCTTTTATAAGAATGCCATTTCGAGCATTTCTCGTTATTCCAGATATGTTTGCGATAGGAGAAGATAAGATCAATGCACACGGGCACCCAACAATTAATACGGCTAATCCTTGATAGAACCACTCGCCAAAACTTGCATTGAAGAAAACGGGTGGAACAATCATGACAAGCGCTGAAATGATCATGATCATCGGAGTATAGTATTTAGAAAAACGATTAATAAATTGTTCTGTTGGCGTCTTTGTTTCCTGTGCTTCTTCTACAAGATGAAGAATCTTCGCAAGAGAGGAATCTTTGTACGCCTTTGTAATTCTAATACGTAGAACACCTTCATTGTTGATACTTCCTCCAAATACGCTTTCTCCCACGACTTTTTCAACGGGCATGGCCTCTCCTGTAATCGCTGCTTCATTGACTGAGCTGTTTCCAGTTTCGATCACACCATCAGAGGGAATCTTCTCACCTGACCTCACGAGTACCAAGTCATCTACACTTAGATTAGAAATCGGAATTGTTTCTTCTGCGCCGTTATGAATGATAACTGCCTCTTTTGGTGCGATTTTAAGGAGTGAAGCCATGGATTTTCTAGCTTTTTGCATGCCTAATCCTTCTAAGTATTCGTTTAAACCAAACAGAATGGCAACAAGGGTACCTTCTCTCCATTCTCCAATCGCAACCGCACCGACCAATGCAATCGTCATCAAGGTTTCTATATTAAATTTCAATCGAATAAGGTTTTTTAACCCTTTAATAAATGTTTGATAACCACTTAGTATAATTGCGGTAATGTAAAATGGTACTGCTGTAAAACTAGTCATTCCATCCACTAGAAGTGCAAGAATAAACACACCAGTAGCAATTCCAAGATAGATTTTAATCGATGATGGATGGCTGTGACCATGCTCATCCTCTTCGGTTAGTAACGAAGCATTATCGGTTGCTAAAATCTTTTTCACCTTTTTGAGATCGATCTTCTCATCAAGTTGAATCTTTCCCGAGTTGTACTGAATTTGAGCCGATTCTCCATAATCTAATTTTTGAATTTGCTGCTCCATATCTGAAGCACAATTTGGGCACGATAAGCCTTTTAAGCGATACTCTTTCATCTCGCTTTCCACTCCTCTATTAGGAACCTTATGTCATTATATTCTATATATGAGCATGTGTTCATATATGATGTTTATAATTTTACTGATTCTTTTGCGATTTGTCAAAAAAGTTTATGAACGATTTTCATATATGTAACGATTATAAGTATGCCCATTGAGATATATAAAAATAAAGTTCTGAGGAAGACACGTCCTTTTACCTTCAAGATGATCTCGTACCAAGCCACATAAGAAAGTGACCCGATCGCAACACCTGTAAGAAATCCGTTAATGGTATAAGAAGGCGCAACATGTGTACCAACAGCTGCAGATAAAACCAACGCGAAGGAAATCAATGCAGCTGCTAAGATCGAATACCTACTCTTTAATCCTGAAATAGTCATGAACAAAACTAATGCGACACCTTCAGGGATATGATGAATGAAGAGCGCTAACAGTAACACCCCTCCGAATTCCGCTCCATCTCCATTGATACCAATCGCAACTCCAACTGGAATACTATGTGAAAGGAGAGCAAATACAAATGCAATAACAGGCACATATTTATTATGTACAAACCGATTATGAAAGCTTGCATCGATCAAAACGAACAATAAAAAAGACAACAATGCCCCTAAAAGAATGCCCATCGGCTCAAATGAATGCATGCTTTCCGGAATCAATTCAAATACAATGACACCGATCAGCATGCCACCACACAGTAAATAAAGCTCTTCCATTCTATGTGAATAATGACGATACGCTCCTCTGCCTACAGCTGCTCCAACAAGTAAACCACTGATGCCAACAAGAAAAAGGTTCGTTAATAAGGAAAACATCAATCTGCCTCCTTTTTATAGGGCAAGCTCATACCACGTCCACTAAAATATATGAGCAAAATAAAAAAACAGAAGAATAACCCTTCTTCTGTCTTATCGTCTTTCGATCGGTAGCGTCATACAGCGAATACCGCCCCCACCTTTTTCGAGTTCACCTACATTTACTTCTACTAATTTCTTCTTTTTTAACTTGGGGTGGCTTTTAAAGATCTTCTTGTTAGCTTTTGTACTGATTAAGAGTGTTTCTGGATTTAGATTTAAGAAGTTAATATCAGCTAACGTATGGGTGATTTCATCCGTCCAGACAACGTCACATCCGTGACGATTTAAAAACGCTTCCATCATCATGTACTTGGACGGGCCTTGTAACAAGACTTTCACAGGGAAAAATCTCATGTAACTCTTAGCAAGATATACATCTTGTCCCACTGCGTTGCAACTCATATCCAAGTGAAGTGTATCTGCTCTTCTTGGCAGATCGATTACGCCAATTTCTGAAAAGCCCGCTGCGAAGATCTGCTCCTTGATCGCTTCAATGCTATCGATACTTGTCCGCACTCCAGAATTAATGAATACAGCATCTTTATTTACAATCATCACATCTCCAAATTCTAATGCTTTACAATCGTTGTTTCCTTTGACGGAAAATGTATCTTCATCGAACCAGTGTTGAAAAAGTAGATGTGATGTCACGTATTCCGGCTTCCTCATCGTCGTACCAGCCTCACCTGGTACAATATGATTGCCAAAGACGCAGGCAAGGTCTCGCACAAAGACTCGATTGATCAACTGCTTATGAAAAGCTAGATCTTCTGGTGATAAAAATGCATCATACTTCACTACATTGACTCCAGAATCTCTCAACCCACTTACCATGTTTTCGTGATGTTCACATGCCTTTTCATGGTTAACAGGAGCTTCCCACTGAACATAAGAAGCTATTTTCTTATCTGGCACATCGAGAGAAGTTGGGGAACAAACGATGACACTTTTTAACTCGCTATATTCATTCCAACAATTTGGGGATAAATTCATAATAAAGCAATCTCCTTTTAAAAGATTTACCTTATTACTATCTCCTCACCATATAAAAGCATTCCATAACGGCAAATAACACATATTCCATTGCTTTCCTTCTCACACTAAGACTAATTATGAAGGGGAGAATGGGTCATGAAAAAAACTACAAAGTCTGAAAATCTTCAATGGTGGCAGCTTTCTTTGATCGGCGTCGGATGCATCATCGGAACAGGATATTTCCTTGGTTCTAGTATTGCGATTCAGAAAGCGGATAACGCCATCTTAATCGCATATGCAATCGCAGGGCTAGGGACATGGTTTGTGTTTCAGGCCCTTGCGAAATTAACCGCTCACCATCCTGTAAAAGGTTCATTCCGTACTTATGCAAAACATGCATTTGGAGATTGGGCAGGTTTTAGTAACGGATGGGTATACTGGTCATCTGAAATGCTCATCATGGGTAGTCAATTAACGGCTCTCTCAATTTTTGCACAGTACTGGTTCCCGAAAACTCCTCTATGGATTTTCGCGACGATCTTTGCCATCGCCGGGCTTTCGATCATTCTCATGGGCGTTCACAAGGTCGAACAACTGGAAAATGTATTTGGGATTATGAAAGTAGCAGCGATCGCCATGTTTCTCATCATTTCGATCGCCGTCATAAGTGGGTTGATTAATCCCCTTGAGCGAGCTACTCCTTCCTCTTCTCCGCTGACTGATTTATTCCCACAAAGTGGGATTGGGTTATGGACCGCTCTTCTTTATGCGTTTTATGCCTTTGGTGGAATTGAAATAATGGGACTCATGGCTGAACACTTAAAAGACCCTAAAGATGCACAGAAATCCGGAAACATCATGTTACTCGTACTTACTTCGCTCTACCTGTTATCATTTTATTTTGTATTAAAACTGACCTCATCTTCTGCAATCACACCAGACGAGAGTCCTTTTCTAACGGTACTAATCTCATATAAGCTTCCTGTTTTCGTCCCGCACATCTTTAATAGCATCCTCATCATCGCAGGATTTTCAACGATGGTAGCTTCTCTTTATGCTGTAACGACGATGCTACTTACACTTGCAGAAGAAGGAGACGCACCGAAGCTTTTTGCGCAAAGTGAGAAGGAGAAAGTTCCCCTTCCCGCTTTCGTTCTCACGTGTATCGTAGTTGCGATCTCGATCATCATCGCGCTGTTAGTTCCAGGAAAGATTTTTGAATATTTTACGACTGCTGCAGGGCTTATGCTTTTATACAACTGGATGTTTATTTTGTTGTCTTTCCGAAAGCTTATGGATCAATCGTTTAAAAGCACGATCGGTATATGGCTTGCTTTTATACTTATTGCATTCGCAATCACCGGCACGTTGTTTGATAA
The DNA here is from genome assembly GCF_056160805.1 of Anaerobacillus sp. ABD4_527. Lineage (NCBI taxonomy): Bacteria > Bacillati > Bacillota > Bacilli > Caryophanales > Bacillaceae > Anaerobacillus > Anaerobacillus sp. ABD4_527. The sequence goes on along the minus strand of NZ_JBSWXZ010000008.1, from coordinate 15,593 downwards.
GGTTAGTAGACCTGGCTTCTTTGTAAGCATTGGATTTATTGCACTCATTGCGCTAGCAACTGTCGTTAAATTAAAGAGAAAGCATTAAGGATGGAAGTTCTTTATTTTATTCTTCATTGCCATGAAGGGACACTTAGAAAGAGTCGTGTCTTCCTCATCGAGAAAATACTGCTTCCATTCATAGTTATCTTGCTGTCCATACCACTTTAAAGCAGAATGAGGTTTGAGGCCATCATATTTAACGAGTCTATTTCTGATGACCTTCTTTAACTTTTGCCCGAGAGATGTTGAGGCATTGATTTCTTCGAAGACCCACCTCGGTTGAAAAGCAAGCATAAAATAAGGAAAGCTTCGACTCTTCCGCAGGCGATGAGCTGGTGTCGCACAAAATACAAAATAGGGTTCACCGTCAAAACAAAACTCCCATGCCTGGTTATGTGGGTCTGTCGGTATGTCTTCTGGCCATGGTTTTTCGTCTAGTTGATGGACGTCGTTTAATAACGTCCAAAACGTATCCTGATAGTCCTCAATACTCTTGCCATCTTGATGATCAGCCTCAAAAAACACGACTAAAGAAGCGTACTTCCCTGTTTCCCGTGAAATCTCACCATATTCCTTTAAAATGACAGCAAGTTGCCGAGAAGCATGCTCTTCCCACGGAGGATCCGCAAATCCAAACCTCAAAGAATCATCCATAAATCCCATCTTTCCTGGAACACATGGATAGGGTTCAGATTCATTGCAAATCATATCTGAAAAATATTGGTAGGCTTTCGCATGCCAACCTTCCAACTCTTCACTATTTTCGTCCATCATACTCTTTGTATATAACATCAACATCCCTCCCAATAGCTACACACGGTATCCTATTGAGAGAATGTTCGTTAGGTGTCTGTCTAACTAAGGAGCATGGTCATCGCTTGCTTCCCAAAATAAAGTCCAAATGCAATAAGCACGATGCCCGAGAGAACTGAAATCACCTGGAGCATTGAAGGATTTAAGAGCCTTCTTGCCCCTGATGCAATACTAGCCATTGTTAAATCCCATATTGTGATTCCGATAAATATACCCGTGCTATAGATCAAGAAATGATAAGTGCCTAAGTTATTCGCGTTCTGAGCAAGAATGGATCCGTAAATACCTAGCCAGAATAAGATGTTCAATGGGTTTGAAAAGGCCATGAAGAACCCTGTTCGAAAAGACCTCCCCTTCGTTTCACTCTTTGTGCCACTGCTATTCTTTTGAACTCTCGACTTCACGATGCTTTCAACGCCCGTGTAACTTAACACGAAGAATCCAAACAGCCAAAGGAACGTTTTCATAAATTGAGAATCCACAATATGCCCAATCCCTATGTAAATCAACAGCATGAAGATTGCATCCGCAACCATCGCACCTATTCCAACGAACCACGCATTCAAGAAACCATATCGGATTCCTTTGTCCATCTGTGCAGCATTAATCGGGCCTACAGGCGCAGATAATGATAAACCTAACAAGATATAACTAAAATAAATACTCATCTCCGTCCCCTCCTTCGTAACATCCTATTCAAGCATGTCCAGAAGTATTAAAGAGAAAGAGGAACTTTAAAAAGACTTCGTTAGTAACGTTGTTAAACGAACATTTGTTGGAATTCAATATGGTTATTTTAGTTATTAAAAACGCGCGTATCATAATGACACGCGCAAAAACGTTCGATAGCAAATTGGTTATTTACCCACTTTATTAAGCACAAGCATCAACTGGGCACTCGGCAAAAGTGCTTATTATCAGGTATACGCTAGTACACATTATATGTGTAGCGTAAACTTCCTTCGATTAGATCGATAGGAAGGAGCTTCCAACCATCTTCTAGTGATGATTTTTTCCTCTACCTGATCAGAGAGATAGGCTTCCACCCGCTGCATGATTTTCCTTACTTTTGAAGGGTCCATATGGAAGAATGCCCCGGCTTCATGGTAAGGACTATGCTTTTGAAGCAGATTTAAATATGCACCAGGTGAATCACTTCTGGAGATAAGGGATGTTTCCAAATGATCTATCCACTCATACAGCTCTCTTTCTTGCCTCGGGAGTTTAGCTATAGCATCCCTAACAATAATCCTAAGCAGATGCTCGTTTACTCTCACATTTCTTCACCCGCCTTTTACCAGCTGGATTTTGTCACTCCAGGAATCTGCCCTTTGTGCGCATACTCCCTAAATGCGATGCGGGACATTTTGAATTTTCTAAGATAAGCTTTCGGTCTTCCTGTCACTTCACAGCGGTTTGTCAAACGCGTTGGTGAGGAATCACGCGGGAGCTTGCGCAAAGCCTCATAATCACCCTTTGCTTTTAATTCCTTTCTGAGCTCAGAGTACTTCTGAACAAGCTCCTGACGTTTCTTTTCTTTAGCGACTTTTGACTTCTTCGCCATATTCATCTTCCTTCCTTATTGATATTCTGGTAATGGATCTAAAAGTAAAGACCAATCCTGCTTCATTTCTTCATCTGTTAAAAGACATTGGTCAAGTGACTGTTCTATTTGCTCCTGGTCCAAGTGAAGACCAATCATCACAAGTTCGGTAAGACGATCCCCGTAAAGGTCATCCCAACGTTCAAGAATTTCCGTGTCATCTCTCATGGCTTCCTTTTGCTCTTTAGCTGGAGAGGCTGCCACCCATTTACCAGCAGATTCAATGCTAAGTGATGGCCCTGCCTGGGAAAGCAAGCTGGTAATATCATTCCGGGTAGCGAGCCAGAAAAAGCCTTTTGCACGAACAACATCTTTCGGCCATTGCTCGAGCCATGCCATCCACCTTTCAGGATGAAAAGGCCGCTTTCTGCGGTATACAAATGATGAAATCCCGTATTCTTCTGTTTCAGGAGTATGTTCTTCATTCAACTCCTTGATCCAGCCTGCACTTTGACTTGCCTGTTCAAAATCGAACAGGTTAGTGTTGATTATTTGATGAGGATGCACTTTTCCATAGGTACTGGTCTTAATCAGAGCATCAGGATTCAGTGTTTTAAGAATCAAAGTTAATTTTTCTATTTCTTCTTGTTCCATTAAGTCCGTTTTATTAAGAAGGAGTATATTCGCAAATTCAATTTGATCAACAAGCAGATCAACAACATCACGTTCATCACTCTGATCGGCACCTTCTTTGCGGTCTAGCAACGAGTCACCGGAATGAAAATCATGCCAGAACCGGTTTCCATCAACAACCGTCACCATCGTATCCAGTCTGCACGTCTCACTGAGGTCGATACCAAGTTCCTCATCCATATATGTAAATGTCTGTGCCACTGGAATGGGCTCTGAAATACCAGTAGACTCAATCACAAGATAATCAATCTCCCCTGCTTCCATCAGCTTTTTCACTTCAAGAATCAGGTCTTCTCTTAGGGTGCAACAGATACATCCATTTTGTAGCTGGACTAATTTTTCATCTGTTCTAGAAAAGCCATTTTTGATTAATTCTGCATCTATGTTGATTTCACTCATATCGTTTACAATGACTGCTATTCTTCTCTGCTCTCTGTTTGCGAGAATGTGGTTTAGGAGCGTTGTTTTTCCTGCACCTAAATATCCGCTCAGAACAGTAACAGGGATTTTCCCCATCCATATTCACTCCTTCAAATCAAAATAATTACGATTTAATTCATATACTTTTTACAATGCGTTCAGCTGCTTTCCTCGCCCCGATGATATTTCGTGAGCCAGGACCGATTTCAAGCTCAGCAAGAGGTCCGGAAACAAACAAACGTGAGCTCCATTCCAGCGTCTTTTCTACGATTGGATAACCACACGCTGCACATGGAAGCACTTCCTTTTTGATGAGGTTTTGCAACCACTTCTGCTGAGGCATCTTTGCTTGAAATCCTGTCGCAAAAAGCGTTGTTGCAGGCATCATGCTCCCTTCAGTTATAAAAAACGCATTGGACTTCCTACAAACAGATGTCACACTGCTTTGAATTATTGAAAGAGACCCCTGTTTCTCCAAACAGTTCAATTTCTGATGGAGTTCGGAAGGGATGGATCCCCGATGCCGCGCTTCCTTGATCATTCTCCGTCTTCTTCTATAGCACGCTACCTTCGCATAACCGTTTAGATATTTTGGACCAATCCAGCCAGGATCACTGTCGAAATCATGCACTCTGAACGGATGTCGTGTAATAAGACTTACTTTGCCTGAAAACCGGTGGGCCATTGAAATGGCTGCGTGTGCTGCTGTTATGCCACCCCCAACGATGGCAATCGGAGGAGTAATTTTCTCCATATCAAGACGAGTGTCAAAAAGGTGCCAGGCATTTTTCAATTTCTCTCCCCAGTCCGGATAGGCAAGATCATTGTTTCCTATTGCAATCACGCAGTTCTTTGCAAAATAAATGCGTCCATCTTCTGTTTCAATCTCCCAATATGGGCCTTCTTTCTCAACATTTACAACCTTACTGCTACACCAAACCTCTTGAAGGCCGACTTCACGTAAGACTGAATCTGCATGTTCATTAAAAAGGTTAAGTGCCGGGCGATCATAATAGCCATAAAAAGGATTCGTATACGATTCTTTCTTTGCATATTTCTCCAGACTAAATGGAGTAACATCAATATGATGTACAGATGGAGACCTAAGAAAAGGCATTTGAATACGCCCTGTTCTCTCTTTCCATCTTGCAAGCGGAACTGAATGAGGATCAATCATAAGAAGCTCTTCCTTTTTGACTTTCCCGCTTTTCAAAAGTGTTGCTGCAATCGTACAACCATGTATGCCTCCACCTATAATAATCCAATTATACATATCCACCACTCCACAAATCGTATCGATTACGATTTATAGTGTATATGAATTAGTAACAAAATACAACAAAAGAATGCTGCTAGTGTTACCTAAAATGAGAAGCGTTAGTTTTAAAGATTCTAGTTCAATGCCTCCTTGTTAATTTCATCTTCAGCCAGAATGATCGTTTACTCCACCTATTCCGTCTTTTTTAAATCATTTACTAGATCCTGTCTTATGTGAGACTATTATTATTTTAAACCGTAATAATTTCGTTTTACAAATCGTAATCATTACGATAATATTGTTTATATGAATATCTAGGGGGAGATATTATGACGTACAAGCGCCGCAGTATGGCAACGATAATGCTAATTGTTGCAATGCTTCTAGCAGCATGTGGCAGCAATGAGACTAATTCTACAGCTACAGAAAACAGCAAATCTAATGAAAAGTTGATCGTTTATACCACACTGTTTCCAATTGAGGATTTCACAAGAAAAATTGGTGGTGACCATGTTGACGTGGAATCAATCCTTCCACCTGGTTCGGACGCACACACCTATGAACCTACTACAAAAACCATGGTGAGCATTGCTGAAGCCGATGGCTTTATTTACAACGGTCTTGGGATGGAAAGCTATGCAGAAGCCATAGCTGATTCAATTGAAGGAAATAATGTAGAGATGTTTGAAGCAGCTTCAGGAATCGAAGCAATTGAGCACAAAGATGAACACCATGATGAGCATGGAACCTCTGAGGAAGAGGAGCATGCTGAAGAAGGTGAACACCAAGATGAGCACGGAACTTCTGAAGAAGGAGAGCATGCTGAAGAAGGTGAACACCACGATGAGCACGGAACTTCTGAAGAAGGTGAACACCATCACCACGGAGACAAGGATCCTCATGTATGGCTGGATCCAGTTAGAGCAATAACGATTGCAGAAAATATTAAAAATGCATTAGTTGAATTAAATCCTGAAGCCAAAGAGGATTTTGAAGCTAATTTTCAAAAAGTAAAATCTGATTTAGAACAACTTGATAAAGATTTTGCAAGTTTAACTGATGCAAAAGAACATCCTGAAATGATCGTTTCACATGCTGCTTATGGGTATTGGGAAGAGCAATACGGAATTCATCAGATTGCTATTGCTGGGCTTTCGCCTTCCAATGAACCATCACAAAAAGCATTAGAAGAAATTATTCATACCGCAAAGGAAAAGAATTTATCATATGTACTATTTGAGCAAAACGTAACGCCGAAGGTTGCGAAGAGCCTGCAAAAAGAAATTGGCGCAAAGGCTCTACGTCTTCATAATCTCTCAGTCTTGACGGATGAGGATATTGCAAATGAAGAAGATTACTTTAGCCTGATGCGTAACAACCTAAAAACGCTAGATAAAGCACTTCAATAACCTATTCAAATTCATATTAAAAGGCGTAATCCCTAAACAAGGATCACGCCTTTTTCTTATAGACTGCAAGATTAGCAAGTAGATAGGAAGAAATCCCTTAAATCATTGATTACTGAATCTGTTAAAGAACTCTTCTCCATACAAACGTTCAATGAATATTAAAAACGTTCCTAAAAGTAATTACTCTTAGGAACGTTTTAATTCAGCTGACCTTTACCAAATAACTTGTTGTTACTGGTAACGGACGCTTCTATTTATTCTACAGTTACAGATTTAGCAAGGTTTCTTGGCTTATCAACATCACATTCACGGTGAAGTGCTGCATAATAAGCAAGCAGTTGTAGTGGTACTACAGAAACAAGTGGTGTTAAGTGCTCATGCACTTCATCGATTACGATTGAGTCGTTTTCCTCTTCAAGACTCTTCGTCGTTACGATACAAGGGGACGCGCCACGAGCAACTACTTCTTCAACGTTTGAGCGGATGCTTCCGTTCACGTGCTTCTGAGTTGCGATCGCAATAACAGGCGTACCTTTTTCAATAAGTGCAATCGTACCATGCTTAAGCTCTCCTCCAGCGAACCCTTCAGCCTGGATGTAAGAGATTTCTTTTAGTTTAAGTGCAGCTTCTAGACATACGTAGTAGTCTACGCCACGACCGATGAAGAATGCATTACGCGTTACAGAAAGGAATTCACGAGCTACCGCTTCAATCTTTTCTTTCTGATCGACGATCGATTCAATTGCATTCGCTACAATTCCTAGCTCCTGAAGAGGATCGAAATCAAGCTTAATGCCTTTAGCTTGTGCCGTATCAACCGCAAGAATGGTTAATACCGCCATCTGAGCAGTATAAGCTTTTGTCGATGCTACAGCGATCTCAGGACCCGCATGTGTGTGAAGCGTGTAATCTGCTTCACGTGAAAGCGTTGATCCAGGAACGTTTGTAATCGTGAGTGACTTGTAGCCTTTTTTCTTTACGTTTACAAGAACGCCACGACTATCTGCCGTTTCACCACTTTGTGAAATAAAGATGAATAGTGGATTTTTTGAAACGAGCGGCATATTGTAGAGGAACTCACTCGCAATATGAGTTTCAACAGGAACTTGAGCGATGTTCTCGATAAGCTGCTTTCCAACAAGACCAGCATTGTAACTTGTTCCACAAGCAATGATGTAGATACGATCCGAATCTTTAACAGCGTTTCGAATATCTTCATCTAGCTTGATGTTGTCATTCTCATCTTTATATTTCGTGATGATATTACGGATTGCAAACGGCTGCTCATCGATTTCTTTAAGCATATAGTGCGGGTACGTACCCTTTTCAATATCGCTCGCATCGATTTCAGCAGTGAATGGCTCACGCTCAACCGTTTTTCCATCCATATCTTTGATCGTAATTGAATCACGCGTTACAAGAACGACCTCTTCATCCATCAATTCGATGAATTCATTCGTTACTTGAAGCATCGCCATCGAATCACTTGCGATCACGTTAAATTCATCACCTACTCCTACTAAAAGCGGGCTTTTGTTCTTTGCAACAAATAACGTTTCAGGATTTTCATTATCGATCAGTGCTAGTGCGTAAGAACCGTGAAGTTCTTGAAGCACTTGATGAAATGCCTCTTCTACTTGCATGTTGTGCTTTACTACAAATGTCTCAATCAGTTGTACCACGACTTCAGTGTCAGTAGCACTAACGAATTCAGTTTCGGATAAGAAGTTGCGTTTGATTTGTTGATAGTTCTCAATTACACCATTATGCACGAGCGTAAAACGTTCTGATGCACTTTGATGCGGGTGTGCGTTTATTTGACTTGGCTCACCGTGTGTTGCCCAACGTGTATGTCCAATTCCAGTAGTCGCTTCTACACTCTCATCAACTTGTTTACGAAGATCTGCAATACGTCCTTTTTCTTTCGTAAGGTGCAAGCCTTCGTTATTAAGAAGAGCGATACCAGCTGAATCATAACCACGATACTCAAGTTTTTCTAGCCCACGCAATAAGATTTCTCTAGCATCTTTATTTCCAATATATCCAACAATACCACACATAAAAAGTCCTCCTTCAGTTGAAGGAACAGGTGTACCTCGGGGCAGACCTGCCCCTTCTTTTCCGATTATCAAGTACGTTTCTTCACCAAGGTTTTGGTTTTGTACAGAAAGTCACCTTCCTGTTTTAACGCAAAACCGTACGATTGTGGTGAGCAATCGAGAGGTATCCGCCGATGTTCGATGAACCTCTTCCTCGTCAACTGTTCTCTACCGATCGAGAGCAGTCCAGGCGCTTATTATTAATAAACCCGCTTCCCTCACTTTCCCTTCTTGAATAGGATTAAACATAACTACAATAATACATTAGATGTAAAATAATGGTCAATCCTTTTTTTCAAAAAACGAAAATTAGTTCCGTCCGATTTACTAGTAGTTTTCTTTTAAATAATAAAAGGTATGCATGTATAGCTCGTTGTGTGCTACACACGCATACCATTCGTACTAAATCCATTTTTGTGTCGATTACGCTCCTAGTTCTTCCTCAACCATCGATACGACACGTTGTACATACTCATCACAAAGTTCTTTTGTAGGTGCTTCAGCCATTACACGTACGAGAGGCTCTGTTCCAGATGGGCGTACAAGGATTCGTCCTTCACCGTTCATATCGCTCTCAACTTGTTGGATCGTCTCCTGAATACGTTCGTTCGAATCAACCTTTGTTTTGTCAGTCACTCTAACATTCACAAGCGATTGAGGGTACTTCTTCATTTCAGCTGCAAGCTCAGACAATGGCTTCTGAGTCACTTTCATGATATTCGCTAACTGAAGTGCAGATAACATGCCATCTCCTGTTGTGATGTAATCGAGGAAGATAATATGACCGGACTGTTCTCCGCCAAGGTTATATCCTTCCTTACGCATTTCTTCCATCACGTAGCGATCGCCAACTTTTGTTTTGAGAGAAGTGATCCCCGCTTCTTCCATCCCTTTGTGAAAACCAAGATTACTCATGACAGTTGAAACAACCGTATCATGACGAAGATTCTTTTGCTCTTTCATGAACTTCGCGCAAATAAACATGATCTGATCGCCATCAACGATCTCTCCATTTTCATCGATCGCAATAAGGCGATCACCATCTCCATCAAACGCTAATCCTAAATCTGCGTTCTTATCCTTCATGAATTCTGCTAGTGCCTCAGGATGTGTAGAGCCTACGCCAGCATTAATGTTTGTCCCTGTAGGGTTCGTACCAATTGTAGAGATATCCGCTTCTAAATCAGCAAACAGGTGAGGTGCTAGGGAAGATGTTGCACCATGAGCACAGTCGAGCGCGATATGAAGGCCAGAGAAATCTTCATCGATTGTTTGTTTTAAGTATTGTAGGTACTTCTGACAGCCTTCAAAATAATCACTAACAATTCCAAGATCTTCACCTGTAGGGCGAGGAACCGTATCTTCATCACTGTCGATAAGTGCCTCAATCTCTTCTTCTTGTACATCTAAAAGTTTAAACCCATCTGGTCCGAAGAACTTAATACCGTTGTCACCTACCGGGTTGTGAGATGCCGAAATCATGACACCTGCTTGAGCACTAAGAGCTTTTGTTAAGTGGGCGACACCTGGTGTGGAAATCACACCTAATCGCATGACTTCCGCTCCGATCGATAGTAGCCCAGCTACAAGCGCACCTTCTAGCATGTACCCTGAAATTCGTGTATCTCGACCAATTAAAATCTTTGGCTTTTCAGCGCCTTTCGTTAGTACATGCCCACCAAAACGTCCTAATTTAAATGCAAGCTCTGGTGTTAATTCAGTATTTGCGACACCTCTAACACCATCGGTTCCAAAATATTTACCCATCGTAATTTCTCTCCTTTGTATCGCGCAGTTCAGTTATGTGTTAACGATTTTATATCATAAAAGCAGCTTTTGTTGGATGCAAGATGTACCTCATAAAGCCGCAAAAAATATGATCAACGGTTGCAGTAAGACCATCCGTTGGCCCCCTACCTTTTATGGGTATATCCTGAAATGCTTTTTATCCATCTTCACTCAAAGCAATTTTAACTTTAACCTTTTGTGGTTCTACTTTCGTCATTCCATCAGGTACAGGCACATCAAGCTCTACCGTCGTATCCTCTGTAATCTCCGAAAGATTAATCGATGCCCCATTTAATGCTTCTAATTTCTCAAGTGATTCTAGCGGTCCGAACACAGCTACCTCTTTTGGTTCGACCGTAATTGAGGAAATGCTTAATCCCTCAGGAAGCTCACCTTCTTGGTCTACTTCAACAGGAACCTTCTTAGATGGGTTACTTATTGGCACTTCCACATCCACGATAGCTGGCTCGATCGTAAGCCCTTGTATTTCATCCATATTTCCATCGTATACGTTGAGCGTAACCCGAGCGTTAATCGCTTCCTTTGCATTACTCACATCGACGTATCCTCTTACAAACGCTACTTGTTCAAGCTTTGAAGATCCACCTGTTACGGTTACTGTTTCAGGAGTGACAACAGGGTTTTCAGCCTGGTAGCCTTCAGGCAGTTCTTCTGCTTTCAACAGATTGATTCCAGCTTGATACGTATTCGATTTTTTCTCTTCAATCGTTACAGAGACTCTCGCTGGATCGATCGTTACATCGACGTTCTCTGGGAAATCTCGATGTTTAACCGTCACAAGGTGCTGCCCAGGAGTCAGATTGCGGAGATCGACGAATACCTCTTTATTGGTCATCCTAGAGATCATCACTCCATCAGTTCTACCCTCTACGATTACGTCTACCGTTTCTGGCAATTCGGAAACGACGACTTCTTCTTCATCATAAAGCACTTCTAGCTTCATATCAGATATAGGATAGGAGTCTCCCTCAGGATTGAGCAATCCATCCCCTCCAGAAGTTGAGGCGTCTGGCATAGCGACAATAGTATAGAGCATGAGGGCAAGAAGAAACGAGATGATTTTGACAAACCAATTACTTGTCAGCAACTTGTCCATTATTTTTTCCCCCTCCAACTACTCCAACGATTGGAAGTATCGTTCTTCGTAACAGCCGTATTGAGTTCTCCAGTGAGTAGGTCGCGAAGTACCTCCTCTGATACATTTCGATGAAGCTCTCCATTTTTAGCGAGTGAAATACTACCAGTTTCTTCAGAAACAACAAGAGTCAAGCTGTCCGTCACTTCACTTATTCCTAAAGCTGCCCTATGTCTCGTTCCGAGCTCTTTCGAAATGAACGGGCTCTCAGACAATGGGAGATAGCAGGCAGCTGCCAAAATTTCGTCCTTCTTCAAAATAACAGCTCCATCATGAAGCGGAGTATTCGGTATAAAGATGTTGATGAGGAGTTCTGAAGTTAACTTCGCATTCATCTGAATACCAGTTTCTACATAATCGTTTAATCCCGTTTCTCTTTCGATCGAGATTAATGCACCGATGCGTCTCTTCCCCATATATGAGGTAGATTTGATAATCGCTTCGATCATCTTGTTCGTTTCTTCTTCCTCTACTGCAGAACGAGTGAACAATCGACCTCTACCAAGCTGTTCTAATGCCCGTCTTAGTTCTGGCTGAAAAATGATGATGATCGCGAGTAATCCGTAAAGCACCACCCGCTCCAGAATCCAATGCAGCGTATTAAGTTCAAAGAAGCTACTCAAAAACCATGCCGCAATAATAACGGTGATTCCTTTTAAAAGCTGAACAGCCTTAGTCCCTCGAATCAACATGATAATTTTATAAATCACATAAGTAACTAGCAAAATATCTATAATTTCTGTTATGTAGTCAAGTACATTCACATTAGCAACAGGCAGCACGGCTCTTCCTCCAAACATAGTGAATTTAGCCTGTGGTTCCTAACCGTTACACATCTAGAAAACGTTGGTAACTTTTTAATTATATCATATTTTTAGTATGTTCAAAGTCAACCGCATTTGTTCAAATTGATTTATAATCGACAAAAAACCGCTCGGTTAAGAGCGGTTTTAAAGTGTGATTATTTATCAGATGAAAACACATCGCCAATATCTATAAATACTTGTCTTAAGTGATACCATGTCCAATCAAGAATATGATCGACTTCTTCGATCTCCCCTGTTACTTGACCCGCAGAAGCCATATATTGCTCTCCATTAATGACGAGAACATCACCTTCGACTTTTCCCTCAATTTCAAGATTGCGGTTCTTAACAGTTAAATCTCCTTTTATTACTTCGCCTTCAGGAACGGTAACCGTATTTGTTTCCTTATCAAACGTCAGATTACCAGATAATGCTGTCATTTGATCTTCACTCGTCCATGAAGAATATACTGATCCTGCCATTAATACTAGAAAGAGAACTGCAGCTGCCATCAGAGGATGAGATTTCATCCATCTCTTAATCCAGACGGTCTTCTTTTCTTGAGGAAGTTGCTGCATTACCTTTGATGTAAAACCATCGGGTGCCTTAAGAGAAGGCGTGCTGAGGAGAAATGATTCCGTTTTTTTAAGTTCATCATAATGGTGCTTACAGTCAGCACAGGTTTTTAGATGGTTTTGTACCGTAAATTGTTCTTCTTTCGTTGCTTCATCATCAAGTACGTCATGCATCATTCGTACAATTTCTTCAGGGCATTTCATAGTTTCTCCCCCTTTCACATCACTCACGTAACTTCTTTCTAAGTGCTTCTCTCCCACGGTGAATGCGGGTCTTCACAGTACCGACTGGTAATTCGAGAATTTCACTAATCTCTTTTAGTGAAAGCTCTTGAATATACTTAAGTGTTATGGCAGAACGATACTTCAAAGGAAGACTTAATATCGCTTGATGAATACCCTCTTGTGCCTCAAGAGAAACAACTTCATCATCAGGCAATTGATCTGTAGCAGCTACTTGTGAGTACATCGTTAGGCCATCAGTACCGGAGACTTCAGCATCAAGGTAATAATCCGGCTTCTTCTTTCTCATTCGATCGATCGCCAAATTTGTTGCAATGCGATATAACCATGTTGAGAATTTCCGATCGATTTGATAGCGATCAATGTTTGTATAAGCTCGAATAAATGCCTCCTGCGCCACGTCTTCAGCTTCTTGACGGTTACCAAGCATTCGGTAAGTAAGTGCAAAAACACGATCCTTATAGAGCTCCACAAGCTCACCAAAAGCATTGTGGTCCCCTTTCCTTACTTGTACTATTATTCTTTTTACAATGGCATCCATATATCCAACCCCCGCTATTCCCTGCGGCTATTATTCAATACGTTCCAGGAAAAATAAAGTTTCGTTTTTTTTATAATTTTTTTTATCCTCCCCTATTTTAGCACGAGAAAACTTTATAAATAACCAAAATACATATATTTCTAAAAAAGAGGTTTTCAATTTATCCATATCGGGTATATAGAGGAAAATGAATGAAAGGGATGGTCTGCAAATGGATTTTGCAAAGGGGCGGGAAAAAGAAATTTTACTGAAGGAAATTGAAGACTCTCGTAAGAAAATGAATCTCTTAGCAAGAAAGCAGCCATTAAGTTCCTCAGAGATAGTAGAAATCAGCACTTATCTTGATAACCTACTGAATAAATACGATGAATGTAAAAATAATAAAACAGCGGCTCTCTAACATCTTAGAGAGCCGTTAATCATGTTATTTTAATTTTTCTCCGAATAAAGATCCCATCAGTGCAACAGCTACAGTTGCTGTCTTATTCTTCTCATCCAAAATAGGATTCACTTCAACGAATTCAGCAGAAGTAAGGATATTGGATTCCGCAAGCATCTCCATCGCAAGGTGGCTCTCACGATAGCTGATTCCTCCAAGAACTGGTGTACCAACACCTGGTGCATCGTGAGGATCTAGTCCATCAAGATCAAGACTTAGATGAACACCATCTGTGCCATTGGACACATGGGCAATTGCTTCTTCCATCACTTTTGTCATTCCCAATCGATCGATTTCATGCATCGTAAACACTTTAATTCCTTTTTCCTCTATCAACACTCGCTCACCTTCATCAAGTGAACGAGCTCCGATAATGACGATGTTCTCAGGTTTAATCTTTGGGCTGTAACCTGCGATTCCTGTTAACGACTCATCGCCAATACCTAGACTCACCGCAAGCGGCATACCATGGATATTACCGGATGGTGATGTATTAGCAGTATTTAAATCTCCATGAGCATCGTACCAAATCACACCAAGGTTATTATAGCTCTGCGATACTCCTGCGAGTGTACCAATTGCGATACTATGATCTCCTCCAAATACGAGCGGGAAGCGCTTACGTTCAATCACTTCGTTAACTCTTGAAGCAAGCTTTTCACTAGCATCTGCAACTTCTTTTAGATTCTTTAGCTGATGGTCCTGATTCTCTGGGCGTTGTTCAGGTCTACCAATTTCAATATCTCCAAGATCTTCTATATCATAATTCAGTTTCTCTAATCGTTCTACAATTCCAGCGTACCTTATTGCGCTTGGCCCCATATCGACCCCGCGTCTCATCTGTCCTAAATCCATAGGTACTCCAATTATCGATAGTTGATTATTCATATCTCGTCCTCCTAGAGTTATGTCTACCTATATTGTAACCATTCCGTTTTTAATGACTCAACTGGACAGTTTTTTGAATAAGTATTCATGTCATAACAGCTTTTCTACGAATTTTCGGATATTTATAAGTACAAGAGGAGAAGTAAATCCGAGAAGAGGTTTAATAGTTGAGGAAATTTAGACATAAAAAAAACCTTATACCGATATATAAGGATAAATGGTGGAGCCTAGCGGGATCGAACCGCTGACCTCCTGCGTGCAAGGCAGGCGCTCTCCCAGCTGAGCTAAGGCCCCATTATGGAGCGGGTGATGGGAATCGAACCCACGACATCAGCTTGGAAGGCTGAGGTTTTACCACTAAACTACACCCGCATATGAAATTGGAGCGGAAGACGGGATTCGAACCCGCGACCCCCACCTTGGCAAGGTGGTGTTCTACCACTGAACTACTTCCGCAAAAAATGGTGAGCCATGAAGGACTCGAACCTTCGACCCTCTGATTAAAAGTCAGATGCTCTACCAACTGAGCTAATGGCTCTAAATGGTGGAGGGGGACGGATTCGAACCGCCGAACCCTGAGGGAGCGGATTTACAGTCCGCCGCGTTTAGCCACTTCGCTACCCCTCCACAAATAGATGGTGCCGGCCAGAGGACTTGAACCCCCAACCTACTGATTACAAGTCAGTTGCTCTACCAATTGAGCTAGACCGGCGAAGTATATCTGAACTTACAAACAAAAAACAGTGCACTCTGTTTAGAGTACTCCTGAGAATGTAATCTTCAATATAAAATGGTGGAGGATGACGGGCTCGAACCGCCGACCCTCTGCTTGTAAGGCAGATGCTCTCCCAGCTGAGCTAATCCTCCACAGAGTAAAACA
>NZ_JBSWXZ010000007.1:0-59770 GCF_056160805.1 Anaerobacillus sp. ABD4_527 | reverse complement strand
TTTCTTGCATGGCGTTTCGTTCAGTTTTCAAAGATCGATTTGTTTCTTTCAATGTCGTTTTCAGCGACTTTATTAATGTAACACATTAACTTGTCAGAAGTCAACATCTTTTTTTAATTCGTTTTTGTGTCGGCCGTTTGTTATCGGCGACCTTTATAACTATACAGCCCGAACTACTATTTTGCAATAGGTTTTTTAAAATTAATTCGTATCTTTTTTTAATATCCTCCTATACTTCGATACATCAGTAGCTGAAGCTGTTCTTTTATAGATACCTAAGAGCAGGAGGTAGCGCTCTTCCATCGCTCGTTTAACAATTTTCTCTAATCGATGATCATCAAGACTCATCAGCATTTCTTCCATCTCCCGCTTAAGGAGATACTCTATTTCTTTGCCTTCTTTTTCACTCAATAGAAATCCGATCATGTAATACCCTCCTTTCAAACCATTATGACCAACCTTCCTACCCTTTATGAGTTGGCAAAAAGACTTTGTACATAGTTGTTTACTATAGCGCATATGAATGGGACAAAGGAGGTGCGAAATGAAGTTTTTTTGGGTGTGGAGAGGAAAAAGAATCAAACAGAGCATGGTTATTATAGCAGCTGCTTTTTTTGCGGCACTCATTCTATTTGTTGAAGGAAGAGATCTTGCTGTCTTTACTTCAAACGGGACACCATTGGCAGTGGATCAAGTAAAGAGCCAAGGTAAGCAGCTGGCATTGACCTTTGATATTAGCTGGGGAGAGACAAAGGCGTTACCTATACTTGAAGAACTTAACAAACAAAACATATCAGCTTCTTTCTTCATCTCTGGAGCTTGGGCAGAACGACATCCGGAAATTGTAGAACAAATTGTTAAAGGCGGTCATGAAATCGGGAGCCTTGGTTATCGCTATGAGAATTATACCTCGATGGAAGATATAGAAATAAGAAAAGATATCATTCGTGCTCAAGAAGCGATAAAAAAAGTGTCAGGTGTGCAAACAGAGTTCATAAGGCCACCGAATGGTAATTTTAATAAGAGAGTGCTGGAGGTTTCTAATAAACTTAATCATACTGTCATTCACTGGAGTTTAGATTCTAACGATTGGAAAAACCCCGGAGCATCAGAAATTATTACTAATGTAGTAAAGGAAGCACATTCTGGAGATATCATCCTTCTCCATGCATCCGACTCAGCGAAACAAACGAGTGCCGCTCTACCAGAACTGATCTCTCAACTCAAAAAGAAAGGCTATGAACTCGTCACAGTGAATGAATTAATATCGAATGCGAAT
Organism: Anaerobacillus sp. ABD4_527; assembly: GCF_056160805.1. Classification (NCBI taxonomy): domain Bacteria; kingdom Bacillati; phylum Bacillota; class Bacilli; order Caryophanales; family Bacillaceae; genus Anaerobacillus; species Anaerobacillus sp. ABD4_527. The sequence goes on along the minus strand of NZ_JBSWXZ010000007.1, from coordinate 58,491 downwards.
ATAAATAGTAAAGAAGTAAAATAAAGCAGCCCTGCTACTTACGCAGAGCTGCTTTATTTACGTGTTCTTCGTTTCAGTAATTCGATGTAATGTAAGGATCTGCCATACGTTACTCGTTAATAACGGAATGAAGATTAACCAGACCCACTTCTGATCGTCACTTTGCAAACCTGGAATCCATTCTAAGATCGTTACGACGACAATAAAGAATAGAGCCGGAATAAAAGCATGTTTATTGGTTTCTTTACTCTTGATGTAAGCCGTGCCAAGACCGACCACCAATAGAAGAAGTGCTACCCCAATGTATCCCAATAAACTATCTCCTGGTTCTGCAAAGATAACGTAACGGAAATAAACGAGGTCAAATAGCGCGACCGCTATCAGTACGAGCTGTATGGTATTCCACAGTTTGACCGATTTAAAAATCCCAAGACCGAAACGGTGAATTGTTAAGTATGCGAAAAACCCCATCTGACTAATCAAACTAAAGATACTGGATACACCTAAGAGCCAGAGCATAACGATCAAGAACGAAACAAACTCTCCATTCTTAAGATCATCCCAATATTGCGTCCACTCCATAGCCAGTCCAGCAATCATACCTGCTGTTGAGCCAATCAGAAGGGTTGAAAAGAATAAGTAAACAAGATTTCTTGTCTTCACATTCAAGCCCCCGATATTAATAATGTTCCTTCTCTGTAGAATTGTACCAATGCCTTATACAAATTACCACCTTTCCTTTAACCTACGCGTATAATTTCAAAAAATCGCCTAATATTAAGGATAAGACTATCCTGAAAGGAGGATAAGCGATATGAGTTCACGATTGAATCTGCTTACTATCGGGTTAGCATTCCTTCTGATTACAGCCGGGTGTGCTTCAGGAGCTGCAGAGGGTTCTGAAGCAAACTATGAAGAAACTAAGAAAATGCTTGTGGATTTATTGAAGACAGATGATGGAAAAAAAGCCATCCAGGAAGTTATGTCAGATGAAGAAATGAAACAGCAGCTTGTAATGGAACAACCCTTTGTAAAAGAAACCATTCAAAAAGTACTGACTTCAGAAGAAGGAAAGAAATACTGGCAAGAGTTGCTTAAAGATCCTAAGTTCGTTGAAAACTTTGCAAAAAACATTCAAAGTGAAAACGAAAAACTCTTTAAATCACTCATGAGTGATCCAGAGTTTCAAGAAAAGATGATGGATTTGCTTCAAGATCCTGAAATGGAGAAACACTACCTCCAACTTCTTGAGAGTAACCAATCAAGAAAACAAATAAAAGAACTGATTACTGAAACGTTAGATAGTCCTTTGTTCCAGGCAAAAATACAAGAAATCTTGATGAAAGCAAGCGAAGAACAAAGCAAGGAATCTGAAGGCGGCAAAGAGGGCGAAGGTGAAGACGAGAAAAGCAAAGAAAAAGGCGGCAGCGAAGAATCAGGTGGACAGGAATAAAGAAAAAGGACATGCCTCGCATGTCCTTTTGAATGTTACTCCGTTTTGGTAATGATCTCTTTTGCTATTTCTAAATATTGCTTTCCAATTGGGTGGTCCGTTTGGTAAATAGATGGCGCAAAGTCTTCTTCATCATAATCAGGTTGTCCTAAAGGAAGCTTCCCAAGTAAATCGGTGGATAGTTCTGAAGCGAGCTTCTCTCCGCCTCCCTGACCAAATACATATTCTTTCTCACCAGTTACTTTACTTTCAAAGTAAGCCATGTTTTCGACTACTCCAAGAACTTCATGCTTTGTTTTCAAAGCCATCGCACCCGCTCTAGCCGCTACAAAAGCTGCCGTTGCATGTGGAGTTGTTACGATGATCTCTTTCGAAGCAGGTAACATCGTGTGGACATCTAATGCTACGTCCCCTGTACCTGGCGGAAGGTCAAGAAGTAGATAATCAAGCTCTCCCCACTCTACTTCACTAAAGAAGTTATTGAGCATTTTCCCAAGCATAGGTCCGCGCCAGATGACAGGGGCATTATCTTCAACGAAGAACGCCATCGACATTACCTTCACGCCAAAACGTTCTACCGGATAGATTTTCTCCGATACGACCTTTGGACGCGTTTCAATGCCCATCATATCTGGAACGCTAAACCCATAAATATCTGCATCGATGACGCCGACTTTCTTACCCAATCTCGCTAGTGATGTTGCAAGGTTAACCGTTACAGTCGATTTCCCAACCCCACCTTTACCACTAGCTACAGCGATAAACTGTGTTTTGCTTTCAGGAGATAACAAAGGAGGTAAATCAGGATTTGCAGACGCGCCTTCAGGTAACTCATCATCTGCTAGCTGTTCAAAACGTAACCCTACTGACTCTGCGCCAGCTCCTTTAAGAATATTTACGATTTCTTGCTGCACCTTCATTTGTTCAGCATTTTCAGTTTGAGCAAGTGCTACTTTGACACTTACATAGCCTTCCTTCGTTTTCACATCACGAATTGTAATACTTTTATGTAAGATAGGATCTTGCACCTTATTTAATAATTCAACGACCTGATCTTTCGTTAACATTGGGGCACCACCTTCTTTGAATTCGATTACATTGCTAGTATAACATATGTTCTCAGGCATTCAGAGAGTAGCGTTTCGGTGCTTTTTAAATAAAAAAACCAGCACCTATTCTTCAGGTACTGGTTCGTTTGTTGAAAATCTAATGATGCCTTGATAAATCGAAGCAGCGACTTTGTTTTGGTACGTCTCCGTTTTTAGTAATTCTCGCTCGGTTGGATTCGATAAAAAGCCCACTTCTACGAGTGATCCCGTTATGTCTGCCTCTCTTAATAAATAAACACTATCTAAGTTCTTAGCAAGTCGGTTTGTGTTCTCAAGGTTTCGCTTTATTTCGGACTGAATAAAGCGAGAGAGGGCTTTACTATCTTCATTCGCAGGATTATAAAACGTTTGTGCACCGCTCCACTTTGAAGAAGGGATCGCATTAAGATGTATGCTTATGAACATATCATTGCTTGAATCATTGATTATTTCAACGCGCTTTCTAAGATCTTCAGCCTTCCTGTTGCTAAGTCCCCTTGTTCCTTCAGACGCTAAATCTGTATCTGTCTCACGCGTCATGATGACGAGTGCACCTGCTTCTTGCAAATAATCTCGTAGCTTTAATGAGATGTCTAATGAAATATCTTTTTCAACAACGTTGTTCCCTACCGCTCCACCATCAGGACCGCCGTGTCCTGGATCGATCACGATGACTTGACCAGATAACGGCAAGTGCCAGGCATCCCATGAATGGTCGATGGCAAACTTATAATTGATGATAAAAAGTAAAACGAGAACACCCGCTGCAACACCTAGCCGCTTCCACCATTTCTTCATACTGTTCCAACACCGCCCTTCTCCCTGTCCTATTTTTATTTATATGGGACGAGTGAAGGAAATAGTATTGAATTGCTTTAAGAAGTTAGTGAAGGCGAAGACGCCGTCTCATAACCCCTTTTTCATAGCCCTTCTTCCACCAATTTGAAACGAATACGTCACATGCGATCTGAAGGGAGTCTTCATATCCACTGCTTGAACGCCAGAAGGTCCAATACTCAAAAAGCGCTTCGATTAAAGCCTTCTCTAGCAAGAAACACCTCTCCTGAACCTTTCTCATCGGCTCTCCATGACTTGAAAACTTACTGTATTCTGCTCCGAGTAAGTATGCCTCGATCGCAATATCGATACACACGTTTTCTACATCACCTTTATAAATAACCGCATCAGAAAAGAACGGGGAAAACATTTCTTTTATATCCTCAGTTAGTTCAGTAAGGGACACCTCTGTCAAAATACGCCGCTCAAATTCGATCCGTTTGTGTCTCTGTCTTTCTTTAAATACTGTAATTACATTATCCAAGTCATTCACCCTCTCTCTGTTCTTTACCATTTAGTGTCCAACGAGCGAGAGAGAGTATTCGGAAATGCTACTGGTAATTCATTCAGGCAATTTGGAATAACTACCTTCGTATGTGAATTGGGTGAACGCAAAAAACCTCCGGCAAACGAATGCCAGAGGTTTTTGAGTAAAGATATTAACGCTTTGAGAACTGAGGTGCACGACGTGCTGCTTTAAGACCGTATTTCTTACGTTCTTTCATACGAGCATCACGAGTTAGGAATCCAGCGCGCTTAAGAGTTCCGCGGTATTCTGGATCAGCTTCAAGAAGTGCACGAGCAATTCCGTGACGGATTGCGCCAGCTTGTCCTGTGAAGCCGCCACCTTTAACGTTTACGAAGATATCGTAAGTGCCTTCAGTGCCAGTTTCAACTAGTGGCTGCTTAGAGATAAGTTTAAGTGTTTCAAGGTCAAAATAGTTGTCTAGTTCACGACCGTTAACTACCATGCGTCCGTTACCAGGAAGTAGACGTACGCGAGCTACAGAGTTTTTACGTCGGCCAGTGCCGTTGTATTGTACTTGTGCCAAAATGGGTCCCTCCTTCTATTATCCTCTTAGTTCGTATTTTTCAGGCTTTTGTGCTTGATGGTTGTGCTCGCTTCCAGCATATACGTGAAGCTTTTTAGCCATCTGGCGTCCAAGGCTATTCTTTGGAAGCATACCTTTGATCGCAATTTCAAGCATTTGCTCAGAACGCTTAGTACGCATTTCAAGAGCAGTTCTAGATTTCAAACCACCTGGGTGTCCGCTGTGACGGTAGTACATCTTGTCAGTAAGCTTCTTACCAGTAAGTTCGATTTTCTCAGCGTTAAGGATGATCACGTGATCACCAGTGTCAACGTGAGGTGTAAATGTTGGTTTATTCTTTCCGCGTAGGATCGCTGCTACTTCACTTGCAAGACGGCCAAGTGTTTGACCTTCAGCATCAACGACATACCATTTGCGTTCTACTTCGTGGCCTTTTGCCATAAATGTCGTACGCATGAGTTTCCCTCCTAAAATCATTCCATGTATTTTAAAAACTGCCTAAAATTATTTGTCGGTTGTCAGTTAGATTTCTAAATCCGGGGCTAGTGGATGTAGAAATACCAAAGAATATCTTATAACAAACAAGGGCAAATGTCAAGGTTATTTAAATCAATAACTTCTTAATTACGATGATACACTTCCCATAAATAAAGTCCTTGTGGAGAAGCGGTTTTTCCAGCTGCGTCGCGGTTCTTTGCCTTTAAGATCTCAACCACTTCTTCTGTGCCTCTTTCGCCTCTTCCTACCTCTAAGAGGGTACCTGTTAAGATACGTACCATATTGTATAAAAAGCCGTTTCCTTCAAATAGGAACGTGATTTCGTTGTTCACTAATTCGATCTCAATCTTGTATAGTTCACGAACTTTATCTTTGACTTCGGATCGTGCTGAACAGAACGAAGTAAAGTCATGTTCACCGATAAGCAGTGCTGCAGCCTCTTTCATTGCCGACACATTAAGAGTACGTGGCTCGTGCAGAACAAAGTTCCTCCGGAAAACGTTGGGTGTTGCGTGATTATCAACACGATAAACATAAGACTTCCGTACAACATCGTACCTGGCATGGAACGTAGAGGAGACCTCATCAGCTTCGAGAACTCTCACATCGCTTGGAAGGAGTGTGTTCAATGCTTTCGGCCACCGGTCTAGCGGAATAGCGAGGTCTGTATCGAAGTGCACGACTTGCCCCGCTGCATGGACACCAGCATCCGTTCTCCCTGAACCCGTTACGTGCACGGTCTTACCTTTATGAACCTTCTGCAGTGCTCGTTGCAGTTCTTCTTGAACTGTACGTCCGTTAGGCTGAATCTGATAACCGTTAAAAGCTGTTCCGTCATATGAAACCTTTAGTTTTATCCTAGTCATCCTATCCTCCTAGCTCCTTAACAAAATCAAAGCAGTTGTGAGCAACAGAAGGAATACGAACAATAGACTATCCTTTGCATCCCATTTTAACAAGCGGATACTCGTTCTTCCTTCACCGCCTCGATATCCTCGTGCTTCCATCGCCATCGCAAGGTCCTCTGCACGCTTAAACGCACTAACAAACAAAGGAACGAGTAAAGGTACGATACTTTTAAGCCTCTCCTTGATCGGACCTGTAGAGAACTGCGCACCTCGTGCAGCCTGCGCCTTCATGATTTTCTCCGTCTCTTCAAGAAGTGTCGGAATGAAACGAAGCGCAATCGACATCATGAGCGCAAATTCATGGACTGGAAGACCAAATCGTTTAAATGGTCCAAGAAGGGTTTCAAGTCCTACCGTTATATCGATAGGTGTTGTCGTTAATGTGAGGAGGGAGGTGATCATAATGAGAAACAAGAGTCTCATGGAAATGAATACCCCCTGCTCAACGCCTCCCTGGTACACCTCGATAAATCCTAGACTGAAAAGCAGTGGGCCCTCTTTTGTTAAAAACACATGAAGAAGAAAGGTTAGTATGATGATCAATAGAATTGGCTTTAATCCATTATAGATAAACCGGATTGGAATGCGCGATACCGCAATCGCACTCAACGTGAACGCGCCGAGTAGTGCATATGAAACCCAGTTATTTGCAAGAAAGACAATAATGACGAACAAAAACGTTGTTAATAGTTTCGCTCTGGGATCAAGGTTATGAACATATGATTTTCCAGGTACATATTGACCAATAATAATGTTTTGCATCATGAGCGCTCCTCCTTTCTAAGAAGGGAGACAGCCGCTTCAACCGTTTCTTCTACCGTGAAAACACTCTTTGGAAGACTCGTACCAAACCGCGTTTCAAGACGGTGAATAAACTGCATCGTCTCAGGAACATCTAGGCTTAGAGCTGTAAGAGCATCTGCATCACTGAAGACCTCTACAGGCGTACCTTGAAGAGCAACCGTGCCTTTTTCCATGATGACGATTTGGTCAGAATAACGTGCTGCATCTTCCATGCTGTGAGTCACGAGAATCGTAGTAAGGTTCTCTTCATTATGCAGTCGATAAAACAACTCCATGATCTCTTTTCTACCACGTGGGTCGAGACCTGCAGTTGGCTCATCGAGAATAAGGATAGAAGGTTTCATCGCAAGCACACCTGCGATCGCTACTCTCCTCATCTGACCTCCACTTAAGTCAAAGGGTGAACGCTGCAAAAAGGACTGATCTAGTCCAACAAGGTCAATCAGATGTGCAGCGCGCTTCTTTGCTTCATCTTCTGCTACTCCAAAATTCATTGGACCAAAAATAATGTCTTTTTCAATTGTTTCCTCAAATAATTGATGTTCTGGGTACTGAAAAACAACACCCACATGTTTTCTCAAGTCTTTGAGACGCTTTTCCTTTTCTCCCGATTTAATATGGAACTCTCCGATTTGGATACTTCCTGCAGTGGGTTTCAATAGTCCATTTAAATGTTGAATGAGAGTGGACTTTCCTGAACCTGTATGTCCAATAATGGAGAGAAACGTCCCTTGCTTTATAGAAAGGTCTACATCTTTTAATGCGATCCTTTCAAACGGTGTGCCTTTACTATATAAATGTTCTAAATCTTTGATTGTAATGTCCATATCTCGTCTACCAGTTCCTCCTGTGATAGTGTGAGCGATTCAAGAGGAAACCCTCTCTCCTTCAATGCACGGTGCACCTGCAAAGGAAATGGCAAATCAAGACCGATTTCCTCTAGCATATCCCCTTTTTGAAAGATGTCTTTCGGAAGTCCTTCATCAATGACCTCACCCTTATTCATCACAATCATTCGATCTGCTTTTGCAGCCTCTTCAAGATCGTGTGTGATCGAGATTACAGTCATTCCTTCTTCCTCTTTCAACTCTCTCATCGTTTCTAGCACTTCTTTTCTTCCTGCAGGGTCAAGCATCGAAGTAGCTTCATCGAGAATAACGATCGATGGCCGTAAAGCCACAATACCAGCTATCGCTACCCTTTGCTTTTGCCCACCTGATAAACGATGAGGCTCCTGGTCCATGTATTCTTCCATCTTCACTCTCTTGATACTCTCGGTGATGCGTTCAATCATCTCACCTCGTGGAACACCATTGTTCTCAAGACCAAATGCTACGTCATCCCTTACTGAAGTACCAACGAATTGATTATCTGGGTTCTGAAAAACGATACCAACTCTTCTTCTTACTTCCCAAATACTTTCCTCATCTCTACTATTGTATCCTTCGACAAGAACGTCACCCTTCTCAGGCTGTAACAAGCCATTCAGGTGTCTGGCTAACGTAGATTTTCCTGAGCCGTTATGACCTACGATCGCAAGCCACTCACCTTTCTGAACAGTTAATGAAACGTTATTAAGCACGTATGGCTGCTCTTCTTGATAACGAAATGATACGTTTTGAACGGATATTAAATCGCTCATATTCGTTCCTCCTGACTCTATGTCTCTGCTAGTATAACCAACTCTATACGTATGCTGGTGCGAAAAAATGGCGGGTTTTTTACACCGCCACTTTTTCCTATCAGCATAAGATACCCTTCACTAGAAGCAATACCTTCTAAGGTGTTAGTAAAAAAAGCCTGGCGTCTGCCAGGCTTTCATAATGGCAACCAGCATGCTACCACTCTTTTAAAACATTATCGTGCGAATTAAAAAAAACGCACTAAAAAAGGGCATAGAATCAGTATCCATAGTCGAGATCCTGTCCCGCCCTTTTTAATAAAGTGCGATTTAGACTAGCTCAATGATGACCATTTCAGCACCGTCACCGCGGCGAGGTCCAAGTTTGCGGATACGAGTGTAACCACCTTGGCGCTCTGCATAACGAGTAGCGATATCGCTGAATAGTTTTTGTAGTGCGTCTTGGCCAGTTTCTTTGTCCGCGATTTCGTTACGTACGAAAGAAGCTGCTTGACGGCGAGCGTGAAGATCACCGCGCTTACCAAGTGTAATCATTTTGTCGATGAAAGAACGAAGCTCTTTTGCTTTCGATTCTGTAGTTTCAATACGTTCATTAATGATCAAATCTGTAACAAGGTCACGGAATAACGCTTTACGCGTATCACTTGTACGACCTAACTTTTGGTATGCCATGAAGTATTCCCTCCTTTGTTGTTTCTTAGATCAACAACTTTGTATATCTATTCTTCGTTGCGTAGTCCAAGTCCAAGCTCTTCAAGCTTCTCTTGAACCTCTTCTAAAGATTTACGTCCTAGGTTACGAACTTTCATCATGTCTTCTTCAGACTTATGAGTAAGCTCCTGGACAGTATTAATGCCAGCACGTTTCAGGCAGTTATATGAGCGAACTGAGAGATCGAGCTCTTCGATTGTCATCTCAAGCACTTTCTCTTTTTGGTCCTCTTCTTTTTCGACCATGATTTCAGCATTTTGAGCCTGATCGGTTAAGCCAACAAAAATGTTTAAATGTTCATTTAAAATCTTTGCACCTAACGATACCGCTTCTTCAGGTCGAATGCTTCCATCTGTCCAAACGTCGAGGGTTAGTTTGTCATAGTTTGTTACCTGGCCGACACGAGTGTTTTCAACCTGGTAGTTCACACGAGAAACAGGAGTGAAGATCGAGTCAACTGGAATTACACCAATTGGCTGTTCATCATTCTTGTTTCCTTCCGCTTGTACATAACCTCTTCCACGAATTGCAGTAATTCTCATATGGAAGCGAGCACTTGCAGAAAGGGTAGCAATATGAAGGTCAGGGTTTAAGATCTCCACGTCGCTGTCATGAGTAATATCACCAGCTGTTACCGTTCCAGGGCCCTGCACATCAACTACTAATGTTTTCTCTTCTTCAGAGTAGATTTTCATTGCTAGCTTCTTAAGATTGAGAATAATAGTAGTTACATCTTCGTGTACACCTTCAATTGTAGAGAACTCATGGAGTACTCCTTCAATTTGCACGGATGTCACAGCGGCACCAGGAAGTGATGATAACAAGATACGACGTAGGGAGTTCCCTAGTGTAGTTCCATAACCACGTTCTAATGGTTCTACAACAAACTTTCCGTATTTAGCATCCTCGTTGATAGCTACCGCTTCAATTTTTGGCTTTTCGATTTCGATCATCCAACAAACCCTCCTTCAAAACGTCGAACTTCGGTTAGACATTGTGTCTAACCGAATAATCCCTTTAGGCGGTTCCATTACCAACAACCTAATTATGATTCGTCAACCGTCAACAATTTATACATTATCATTATTGACATGTTCAATAATTGTATACCGATAGATTGAATCTTTCTATAAGAGATTTTTCAAAACCAGGCATTCACCCTAAGGGAACATCTACGTTTGAATTCTCTATTAATTATACTCTACGACGTTTTGGCGGACGGCAACCGTTGTGAGGTACTGGAGTTACGTCACGGATGGAAGTAACCTCTAGACCTACAGCTTGAAGCGCACGAATAGCAGCTTCACGACCAGCACCAGGGCCTTTAACGGAAACTTCGATCGTCTTCATGCCATGCTCTTGAGCTGTCTTACCAGCTGTTTCAGCAGCCATTTGAGCTGCGAATGGAGTAGACTTACGAGAACCTTTGAAGCCCATGTTCCCAGAAGTAGCCCATGATACAGCATTTCCGTGAGTGTCAGTAATAGTTACGATTGTGTTATTGAAAGTAGAACGAATGTGAGCTACTCCACTCTCAATATTCTTTTTGACACGCTTTTTACGTGTATTAGCTTTACGTTGTTTAGCCATTTGTTAGTTTACCTCCCTTACTTCTTCTTGTTTGCTACTGTACGGCGAGGGCCTTTACGAGTACGAGAGTTGTTCTTCGTATGTTGGCCTCGGACAGGAAGACCGCGACGGTGGCGAATACCACGATATGAACCGATCTCGATTAGACGCTTAATGTTAAGGGAAACTTCACGACGAAGGTCACCTTCAACTTTAATCTTGTCTACCTCTTCACGGATTTTTCCGAGTTCTTCTTCAGTCAAGTCGCGAACGCGTGTATCTTCAGATACACCAGCATCAACTAGGACTTGTTTAGCAGTAGTTTTACCGATTCCATATACGTAAGTCAACGCGATTACGATGCGCTTTTCGCGTGGAACATCAATACCAGCAATACGTGCCATTACGTTGCACCTCCTTATATATTAACCTTGTTTTTGCTTGTGTTTAGGGTTATCACAGATAACCATTACTTTACCTTTACGGCGAATAACTTTACATTTTTCACAAATTGGTTTTACTGATGGTCTTACCTTCATTGTTTTTTACCCTCCTTGTATTCGGAGATTAACTTTTTATTTATATCGATACGTGATTCGACCACGTGATAAGTCATATGGAGAAAGCTCAACAGTTACTTTGTCGCCTGGCAAAATACGAATATAATGCATGCGTATCTTCCCGGATACGTGAGCAAGGATCTTATGACCGTTTTCGAGTTCTACTCGAAACATTGCATTCGGTAGAGGTTCGATAACTGTGCCTTCCATTTCAATAACATCTTCCTTAGCCATCTACTTGCTCTCCCTCCTTTAAATCAATGACATATTCATTCATATACTTTGAGATCGCGAAACGCAGCTTGCCATTTGTGACACGGCTAGTTTCCTCAAGACTTCGCTTTACCTCAGGGGATACATAATTCGTTAGCACCAGGTGTGCGAGGTTCTTTCGCTTTGGACGATCAAATTTTCGTTTGTCGCCATCTGCGATGAAAACATAACGATCATCTATCAATTCAACAATCACGCTATATTGTTCAGCGTCTCTTCCCCGTTTGTTCCGCACGATCCGACCGATCTCGGGCACGGTTTCCGACTCTTTCAAGAACCATCACCTTCACTTAGGCCTTTGTTAAAATTTCATATCCTTCTTCTGTAACAGTAAAAGTATGCTCAAAGTGAGCACATTTTTTACCGTCAGTTGTTACTACAGTCCAGTTATCTGAAAGCGTCCGAACATACCGAGAGCCCATATTCACCATCGGCTCAACCGCAAGGACCATGCCTTGTTTGAGCCTAGGTCCTTTTCCTGGAGGACCATAATGAGGAATTTGAGGATCTTCATGAAGGTCCTGTCCTACACCATGACCAACATATTCTCGTACGATCGAAAAACCTTCAGCTTCCGCATACGTTTGAATTGCATGAGAAATGTCGGAAAGTCTTTTCCCGATTTTCGCCTCAGCCAATCCTTTATATAACGATTCCTCGGTAACTTTTAACAACCGTTCGTCTTCTTCTGAGATAGTGCCAACAGGATAGGTCCAGGCTGAATCGCCATGATAACCTTTATATTTAGCACCGATATCGATGCTAATAATATCTCCCTCCGCCAACACGCGATCTCCTGGAATACCATGTACCAGCTCTTCGTTTACAGAAGCGCAGATACTTCCAGTAAATCCATTGTAACCCTTAAAGGAAGGAATTGCATCAAGCTGACGAATAAACCGATCGGCAATCGTATCCAGCTCTTTTGTCGTAACTCCAGGCTTAATGTGCTTCTGCAGTTCTTGATGCGTTAATGCGACAATTTTGCCCGCCTCTCGCATGATATCAAGTTCGCGAGGAGTCTTGCAAATAATCATTACGACAACCCTCCGAGGAGTTGATCGATGTCTTCAAACACCACATTGATGTCTTTGTTGCCGTCAATGGTTTTTAGATAGCCTTTGCCTTCATAAAAGGTCAACAACGGTTGCTGTTGCTGCTTGTTGACATCGAGGCGTGTGCGTACAGTTTCTTCTTTATCATCATCTCGCTGATAAAGTTCTCCTCCGCACTTATCACAGACTCCTTCTTCCGTTGGAGGATTGAAGATCGCATGATAAGTTGCTCCACAGTTCTTACAAACACGACGCCCAGTCAACCTCTTCATAAGTTGATCTTCTTCAACAGCGATGTTAACAACATAATCTAGTTGTTTATCCATATCGGAGAGGATCTTCTCAAGAGCTTCTGCCTGAGCTACTGTTCTTGGGAAACCATCAAGGAGAAAACCTTTTTCGCAATCATCTTTTCCTAAACGGTCTCGTACTATACCAATCGTTACTTCATCGGGTACGAGATTTCCGGAATCCATGTACTCTTTTGCTTTTATACCAAGAGGTGTTCCTTCTTTAATCGCTGCTCGGAACATATCTCCTGTTGAGATATGAGGGATGCCATACTTTTCGACAATCTTTTCTGCCTGGGTTCCTTTTCCGACACCCGGGAGCCCCATTAATACTAGATTCATCTAATCCCTCCATACGTCACCCAATCGAGGATGAAGGAGGGGAAGAAAGTTCTTCCCAGTTTATCCTCAAGATTTAATAAAGCCTTTATAATGACGTTTAATTAATTGACTTTCAATTTGCTTCATCGTATCAAGCGCTACCCCAACAACGATCAGCAAGCTTGTTCCGCCGATTTGCAGCGTTTGCGGCAGTCCTGCTACGGTTGTGAAAAACACCGGAATAATCGATACAACTGCAAGGAATAGAGCTCCTACAAATGTTAAACGATAGAGAATGCGTGTAATGTACGTTTCAGTAGCATTACCTGGACGGATACCAGGAATATATCCACCCTGCTTTTTCAGATTCTCTGCCATCTTCTCCGGATTCACCTGGACAAACGTATAGAAATACGTAAAGCCAATGATGAGTAACGCATACACGACCATGCCGATAGGCTGTGTGTAATCAAAGATTCTGACGATCCAATCTGTTACCGAATTACTTCCGAACAGTCTTGCAACTGTTGGAGGAGTAATGATAAGTGAAATTGCAAAGATAACTGGAATAACACCTGCTGCATTTACCTTGATCGGTAAGTGTGTTGATTGACCGCCAACTTGTCTGCGGTTAACAGTACGCTTAGCGTATTGGATAGGAATCTTACGTAGACCTTGCTGTACAAAGATAACAGCTACGACGATCGCTAATGCTGCTAGAGCAATAATAGCAAGTGTAACAATGTTAATGAACAGCTCATCCTGCGCTCCTTCAAACATCTGTGCATACAACTGGTTAAGACCAGGAGGAATTGCAGCTACAATTCCGGCAAAGATGATGATGGAAATTCCATTACCAACGCCTTTAGCAGTAATCTGCTCGCCTAACCACATCAAAAAAGCCGTTCCGGCTGTAAGAACTAGAGCAATATTAAGGTATGTCAAGAAACCTGCATCTGAAATCAACTGGCCTCCAACCATGTTGTTGAAACCGATAGATAGCGCGATACCCTGGATAAATCCAAGACCGATCGTTCCATATCGAGTAACTTGAGTGAGCTTTTTACGTCCGGCTTCCCCCTGTTTTGACCATTCGGTAAACTTAGGGACGACATCCATCTGTAGAAGCTGCACAATGATTGAAGCAGTGATATAAGGCATGATTCCCATGGCAAAGATGGAGAAGTTTTGCAACGCTCCACCGCCAAAGGTGTTGAGTACTCCGAAGAGACTCATTTGATCTTGAAATTGTAATACTTCTCTGTTCACACCAGGAACCGGTATGAATGTTCCGATACGGAACACGACAAGCATGAGTAGCGTAAAAATGACTTTGTTTCTAATATCACCTACGCGCATAATGTTGGAGATTGCTTGGAACATTAGATCACCTCAGTATTTCCGCCTGCCGCTTCAATAGCTTCCTTAGCAGAAGCTGAGAACTTGTGGGCTTTCACGGTAAGCTTTTTCTCTAGCTTACCATTACCTAGAATCTTAATTCCAGCTTTTTCTTTGCTGACAACGCCAGTTTCTAGCAATAGCTCTGGGGATACTTCAGTTCCATCTTCAAAACGGTTTAGCGAATCAAGATTAACAATCGCGAACTCTTTACGGTTCATGTTTGTAAATCCACGTTTCGGTAGACGTTTGAAAATCGGAAGCTGTCCTCCCTCGAAACCTGGGCGTACTCCGCCGCCAGAACGAGACTTTTGACCTTTTTGACCGCGACCAGATGTTTTACCGTTACCTGTTGCAATACCGCGACCAAGTCTGTTGCGTTCTTTACGAGAACCTTCAGATGGTTTTAGTTCGTGTAGTTTCAATGTGGGCACCTCCTCAATGTATAGATTTTTTATGCATCGATTTCGTTAACAGTTACAAGGTGAGATACCTTGTTAACCATACCGCGAATAGCAGGGTTGTCGTTATGAACAACCGTTTGATGCATCTTGTTCAGTCCAAGAGTTTTTACCGTCACGCGTTGGTCTTGAGGGCGACCAATCACACTACGTGAGAGGGTGATTTCTAATTTCTTAGCCATCTGTTATCCCTCCCTTAACCTAATAGCTCTTCTACAGATTTTCCACGAAGCTTAGCAACGTCTTCCGCACGCTTGAGGTTTTCAAGGCCGTTAAGTGTTGCACGCACCATGTTAATCGGATTGTTAGATCCAAGAGACTTCGATAGAATGTCGCCTACACCAGCAAGTTCTAATACCGCACGTACAGGTCCACCAGCGATAACTCCAGTACCTTCAGAAGCTGGCTTCAATAGTACATTACCTGCTCCGAAGTGACCTGTGATTTGGTGAGGGATTGTAGTTCCAACAACAGGAACAGTGATCAAGTTCTTCTTCGCATCTTCAATAGCTTTGCGAATTGCTTCAGGAACTTCCTGCGCTTTACCAGTTCCGAAGCCAACGTGACCGTTTTTATCTCCGACTACTACGATTGCTGCAAAGCGGAAACGACGTCCACCTTTTACAACTTTCGCTACACGGTTAACGGTAACTACGCGTTCTTCAAGTTCTAGTTTGTTAGCATCAATGCTACGCATGGGTTAACCTCCTTTTTATTAAAATTTCAGTCCAGCTTCACGAGCTGCGTCTGCAAGAGCTTTAACACGTCCGTGGTATAGATACCCACCGCGGTCAAAAACCACTTCAGTATGACCTGCTTCAACAGCACGCTTTGCAATTGCTTCTCCGACTTTAGTAGCAGCCTCAGTGTTACCGCCGTTGTTAACGTCCATTCCTTGCTCCATGCTAGATGCTGATACCAAAGTTACGCCTTTAACATCATCAATAAGCTGAGCATAAATGTTCTTGTTTGAACGGAAAACGTTTAGACGAGGACGTTCAGCTGTGCCGGATACGTTACGACGAACGCGAGCGTGTCTTTTTTGACGCGCTTTGTTTTTATCGGCTTTAGTGATCATGAAATGTCACTCCTTTCCGCTAGGTTTTTACCTATTTACCAGTTTTACCTTCTTTACGACGAACATATTCGCCTTCATAACGGATACCTTTGCCTTTGTAAGGCTCTGGAAGACGTACTGAACGGATGTTAGCTGCAACAGCTCCAACACGCTCTTTATCGATACCTTTTACTACAACCTTCGTGTTTGAAGGAACTTCAACTTCGATGCCTTCTTCTGGTACGATCTCAACTGGGTGAGAGTATCCAACGTTAAGCACTAGTTTCTGACCGGATTTGTTAGCACGCCAACCAACCCCGATGATTTCAAGGCCTTTTTCAAAACCTTTAGTCACACCTTCAACCATGTTTGCGATCAGGCTGCGAGTTGTTCCGTGTAGAGCACGGTGCTCTTTATTTTCTGAAGGACGAGCAACAGTTAGCACGTTATCTTCGATAGTTACTTTAATATCGGAGTTGAACGTACGAGAAAGTTCACCTTTCGGTCCCTTTACTGTTACAACGTCGTCTTTAATATCAATTGTTACACCACTTGGGATTTCAATCGGTTTAAGTCCGACACGTGACATAATTACACCTCCATTCCGCTTTTAAGAATTACCAAACGTAAGCGAGTACTTCGCCGCCTACTTGCTGTTGACGAGCTTCTTTGTCCGTCATAATTCCTTTAGAAGTAGAAACAAGAGCGATTCCTAGGCCGCCAAGTACGCGTGGTACTTCGTCAGCTTTA
The DNA here is from genome assembly GCF_056160805.1 of Anaerobacillus sp. ABD4_527. Taxonomy (NCBI): domain Bacteria; kingdom Bacillati; phylum Bacillota; class Bacilli; order Caryophanales; family Bacillaceae; genus Anaerobacillus; species Anaerobacillus sp. ABD4_527. The sequence goes on along the minus strand of NZ_JBSWXZ010000007.1, from coordinate 41,764 downwards.
GCGTAAACGCGAAGACCAGGTTTACTGATTCGCTTTAAGCCAGTGATAACGCGCTCGTTGTTAGAACCGTACTTAAGAAAGATACGGATGATGCCCTGCTTGTTGTCTTCAACGATTTCAACATCGCGTACAAAACCTTCACGCTTGAGGATTTCAGCAATGTTTCTCTTTGAATTAGATGCAGGTAATTCTAGTTTTTCGTGACGCACTGTGTTTGCGTTACGAATACGTGTAAGCATATCTGCAATTGGATCAGTCATGACCATTAGTAATTACCTCCTTCCCTATCTCGGGTTTACCAGCTAGCCTTTTTAACGCCTGGGATTTGACCTTTGTATGCAAGTTCACGGAAACAAATACGGCAAAGCTTAAATTTGCGAATAACTGAATGAGGACGTCCACAACGCTCACAACGTGTGTATTCCTGAACGTTAAACTTAGCTTGGCGCTTTTGTTTCGCGATCATTGATTTTTTCGCCACAATTTTCCCTCCTTACTTACTTTTGAAATGGCATACCTAGTTGTGTCAACATTTCACGGCTCTCTTCGTCCGTTTTAGCTGTTGTTACGATAACGATGTCCATTCCGCGCACTTTGTTTACATTATCGTAATCAATTTCAGGGAAAATCAACTGTTCTTTGATGCCTAGTGTGTAGTTACCACGGCCATCGAATGCTTTCTTAGAAACACCTCTGAAGTCACGTACACGAGGTAGTGATACAGATACTAGCTTATCTAAGAAATCATACATACGAGTGCCACGAAGTGTAACCTTCGCACCGATTGGCATACCTTCACGAAGTTTAAAACCAGCGATGGATTTTTTAGCTTTCGTGATGACAGGCTTTTGACCTGAGAGTAACTGAAGCTCTTCTACAGCCGTATCTAGAGCTTTCGGGTTCTGCACAGCGTCACCAACACCCATGTTGATTACAATTTTCTCAACTTTTGGCACTTCCATAACGGAAGAGTAATTAAATTTCTCCATAAGAGAAGGTTTTGTTTCGTTTTGATACTTTTCTTGAAGACGGTTCATCGGATAGACCTCCTTTCGCTAAAAACTACTTATCGAGTACTTCACCGGATTTTTTTGCGATACGAACTTTTTTGCCGTTTTCCTCTTTATAACCAACGCGAGTAGGTTCACCAGATTTCGGATCTAGTGCCATTACGTTAGAAACATGGACAGCTGCTTCTTGTTCAACAATTCCACCCTGTGGGTTAGCTTGAGAAGGCTTGGAATGTTTCTTAACAAGGTTAACACCTTCCACGATTACTCTATCTTTTTTCGGGTAAGCTTCAAGGATCACACCTTGCTTTCCTTTGTCCTTACCAGAGATAACTTTTACTTTATCACCTTTTTTAACGTGCATAACGTCCTGCGCACCTCCTTACAAGGCATCTATTTTCAAACGATTAAAGAACTTCTGGAGCAAGAGATACGATTTTCATGTACTGGTTGTCACGAAGTTCACGAGCAACCGGTCCGAAAATACGAGTTCCGCGTGGTCCTTTGTCATCACGGATTACTACCGCTGCGTTTTCGTCGAACTTGATGTAAGAACCATCTGGACGACGAACTCCGCTTTTACTGCGTACGATAACAGCTCTGACAACTTCACCCTTCTTAACAACGTCACCAGGTGTTGCCTGTTTCACCGAACAAACAATTACGTCACCGATGTTAGCTGTTTTACGACCAGTACCACCGAGAACCTTAATGCATTGCAATTCACGAGCACCAGAGTTGTCTGCAGATTTCAAACGAGATTCCTGTTGAATCATTTAGATAGACCTCCCTTCGGACATGAGTAAATGATCCGAGTTCATTTAGATAATTACAGCTTCTTCAACAACTTCAACAAGACGGAAACGCTTATCTTTAGATAGCGGACGAGTTTCCATAATACGTACTACGTCGTTGATCTTTGCAGAGTTGTTTTCATCATGCGCTTTAAACTTCTTAGAGTATTTCACGCGTTTACCGTATAGTGGGTGCATTTTATAAGTCTCAACCATAACTGTGATTGTTTTATCCATTTTGTCTGAGACAACACGACCTACATATACTTTGCGATTATTGCGTTCGCTCATTTCGCAAACCTCCCCTCATATTAACCGTTTGTGATTCCTAACTCTCTCTCACGCAACACTGTGTTAGCGCGAGCGATTGATTTACGGACTTCACGAATGCGGGCTGGGTTTTCCAGTTGACCTGTAGCGAGTTGAAAGCGAAGATTGAAAAGCTCTTCTTTGAAAGACTTCGCTTTCTGTTCGATTTCAGCAGTGGTCAAGTTACGAATTTCCTCAGCTTTCATTTGTGTCACCACCCACTTCTTCGCGTTTTACGAACTTAGTTTTAACAGGTAGTTTGTGAGAAGCAAGACGAAGAGCTTCACGCGCTACTTCTTCAGAAACACCTGCGATTTCAAACATGATTTTCCCTGGCTTTACTACAGCTACCCATCCTTCAGGAGCACCTTTACCGGAACCCATTCGAACTTCTAGAGGTTTAGCAGTATAAGGCTTAGATGGGAAAATTTTGATCCATACTTTACCGCCACGTTTCATGTAACGAGTCATAGCGATACGAGCAGATTCGATTTGACGGTTTGTGATCCAGCTAGCATCAAGTGCTTGTAGACCGTATTCGCCGAAAGCTACTTCAGTGCCACCTTTAGCACGTCCGCGCATTTTTCCGCGATGTTCTCTGCGGTATTTAACACGTTTAGGTAACAACATGATTTATTTTCCCCCTTCCTCTTTTTGCGTTCCTTTCGTTGGAAGGACTTCACCACGGTAGATCCAAATCTTCACACCAAGCTTACCGTACGTAGTATCTGCTTCTGCAGTACCATAGTCGATGTCAGCACGAAGTGTGTGAAGAGGCACAGTACCTTCACTGTATGATTCAGAACGAGCAATATCTGCACCGTTTAGGCGTCCAGATACTTCAGTTTTAATACCTTTTGCACCAGCTCTCATCGCACGTTGAATCGTTTGTTTCATAGCACGACGGAATGAGATGCGGTTTTCAAGTTGACGAGCGATGTTTTCAGCAACTAGAGTTGCATCGATGTCAGCTTGCTTGATTTCGAAAATGTTAACGTGAACTCGCTTGCCTGTTAGTTCTGTAAGAGACTTACGAAGAGACTCAACTTCAGAACCACCTTTACCGATTACCATACCAGGCTTAGCAGTTTTCACTGTTACGTTTACTCGGTTTGCTGCACGCTCGATTTCAACGGCTGAAACAGATGCGTCTTTCAAGCGTTTTTCAATATATTCACGAATCTTGATATCTTCGTGTAAAAGGTCAGCGTAATCTTTGTCTGCGTACCATTTAGACTCCCAATCACGGATAACGCCAATTCGAAGTCCTACTGGATTAACTTTTTGACCCACTCGTTATCCCTCCTTCTTTTCTGATACCACTACTGTGATATGGCTAGTGCGCTTGTTAATACGGCTAGCACGACCCATAGCACGTGGGCGGAAACGTTTCATTGTTACTCCTTCGTCTACAAACACTTGAGAAACCGTAAGATCGTTCGGCTCTAGTTCAAGATTGTGTTCTGCGTTAGCAATAGCAGAATTAAGCACTTTCTCAACTAATGGAGAAGCAGCTTTGTTTGTGTTGCGAAGAATGGCAATAGCTTCACCAACTTGCTTTCCCCGAATGAGATCTACGACTAAGCGTGCTTTACGAGGAGCAATACGCACGTGTTTTGCAACAGCTTTAGCTTGCATTCGTTGTACCTCCCCTCAAATTAACGTCTAGTTTTTTTATCATCTGCAGCATGCCCGCGATATGTGCGAGACGGAGCAAATTCACCAAGCTTGTGTCCGACCATGTCTTCTGTAACATAAACCGGTACGTGCTTGCGTCCATCGTATACTGCGAAAGTGTGTCCAATAAACTCTGGGAATACTGTTGAACGACGAGACCAAGTTTTAATAACTTTTTTGTCGTTCTTTTCATTCAAGTCTTCGACCTTTTTCATTAAATGATCGTCGACAAAAGGTCCTTTTTTCAAACTACGACCCATTTGTGAACCTCCCTTTTGTGATTAAGCTACGGCCCCTGCGAACCGTAGGTTAATCGCATTATTTTTTCTTCTTACGACGACGTACGATGTACTTGTCGGAGTCTTTGTTCTTCTTACGCGTTTTGAAACCAAGAGTTGGTTTGCCCCATGGTGACATTGGTGATTTACGTCCGATCGGCGCACGACCTTCACCACCACCGTGTGGGTGATCGACTGGGTTCATTACAGAACCACGAACTGTAGGACGGATACCCATCCAACGAGAGCGTCCAGCTTTACCAACGTTGATAAGTTCATGTTCAAGGTTACCAACTTGACCAATAGTAGCACGGCAAGTAGAAAGAATCATGCGAGTCTCTCCAGAACGAAGACGTACAAGTACGTACTTTCCTTCTTTACCTAGTAGCTGAGCTTCTGCACCAGCAGAACGTACTAGTTGTCCACCGCGACCTGGTTTAAGTTCGATGTTATGAATTGTTGTACCAACTGGAATGTTGATTAGTGGAAGAGCGTTACCTACTTTAATGTCAGCTTCTGGGCCAGACATAATTTCAGTTCCTACTTTTAATCCTTTTGGAGCAAGAATGTAACGCTTTTCTCCATCAGCATAGTTGATAAGAGCGATGTTAGCAGAACGGTTTGGATCGTATTCGATTGTAGCAACGCGTCCTGGTATTCCATCTTTATCTCGTTTAAAGTCAATAACACGGTATTTACGTTTGTGACCGCCACCTTGGTGACGAACAGTTAAGCGACCTTGGCTGTTACGTCCGCCTTTCTTGTGAAGCGGCGTAAGCAACGATTTTTCCGGCTTGTCTGTCGTGATTTCAGCAAAGTCAGATACTGACATTCCACGACGACCGTTAGTGGTCGGTTTATACTTTTTAATCGCCATTCTCATTTCCCTCCTTCACAATTGTTCTTAGCCTTCAAAGAAGTCCAATTCTTTGCTATCCGGTGTAAGCGTCACGATAGCTTTTTTACGACGTGGTGTAAATCCGCTGTGGCGGCCAACACGTTTCTTTTTACCCATATAGTTCTGAGTGTTCACTCCAGCAACTTTAACTCCGAAGATCTCTTCAAGAGCACTCTTGATTTGAGTTTTGTTAGCACGAGTATCAACTTCGAACGTATATTTTTTGTCTGCCATTACGTCTGTAGTAGCTTCAGTAATAACGGGGCGCTTGATGATGTCACGAGCGTTCATTACGCTAGCACCTCCTCTACTTTTTCCAAAGCGTCTTTTGTCATAACTAGTTTATCAGCTTTAAGGACATCAAGAATGTTGATACCAGCTGAAGTTACAACAGTAACACCAGGAATATTGCGCGCAGATAATGCAACTGCTTCGTTATAGTCACCCGTAACGATTAGCGTTTTGCTGTCTGCTGAAAGATTTGAAAGAACTGTTACCATTTCCTTTGTTTTTGGAGCATCAAAAGAAAGGCTTTCTACAGCTACAAAGTTTTCTTCTTGTACTTTAGAAGACAATGCAGATTTAATCGCCAAACGACGAACTTTTTTAGGTAGCTTGTAAGAATAGCTTCTTGGTGTTGGACCGAATACTACTCCACCGCCAACCCATTGTGGTGAACGGATTGAGCCCTGACGAGCACGACCTGTTCCTTTTTGACGCCATGGCTTAGCTCCACCACCGCGTACTTCTGAACGATTTTTCACGTCATGGTTACCTTGACGCAAAGATGCTTGCTGCATGATTACCGCATCATACATAACACTTTCGTTTGGTTCGATTCCGAAGATCGCTTCAGCGAGTTCTACATCGCCGACCTGTGCTCCGGATTGGTTGAACATAGTTACTTTAGGCACTTGGATATCCTCCTTTCTTACTTAGCTTCTTGTGCTTTAGTTGCACTTTGGATAGTCACATAGCTCTTCTTAGCTCCAGGCACGTTCCCTTTTACTAGAAGTAGATTACGTTCTGTATCAACTTTAACAATTTCAAGGTTTTGAACTGTTACACGCTCTCCGCCCATACGTCCAGGTAGAAGTTTACCTTTCATTACGCGCATCGGATCGATAGGACCCATAGCACCAGGACGACGGTGGTAACGAGAACCGTGAGTCATTGGTCCGCGAGATTGGTTATGACGCTTGATAGCACCTTGGAAACCTTTCCCTTTAGACGTACCAGTTACATCAACTACGTCACCTTCGTTAAAGATATCAACTTTGACTTCCTGACCAATTTCGTAACTACCTTCAGCGTTACGAATTTCCTTCACGAAGCGCTTAGGTGTAGTGCTTGCTTTTGTAGCATGGCCTTCCTCAGGCTTGTTGTAACGAGACTTTTTCTTGTCAGCGAATCCAAGCTGGATTGCTTCGTAGCCATCAGTATCAACAGCTTTCTTTTGAAGAACAACGTTAGGTTCTGCTTCAACCACAGTTACCGGGATGATATCACCGTTGTCAGCAAAGATTTGAGTCATGCCTACTTTTCTTCCTAAGATTCCTTTGGTCATTAGTCACACCTCCTAAATGTTTTTAAATAGTTTTATATAGCGTTCTATTAAAGTTTAATTTCAATGTCAACGCCAGACGGTAGATCTAAACGCATTAGAGAATCAACAGTTTGTGGTGTTGGCTCAATGATGTCGATTAGACGCTTGTGCGTACGCATTTCGAATTGCTCACGAGCATCTTTGTACTTGTGAACCGCACGTAGAACTGTATAAACAGCTCTTTCCGTCGGCAACGGGATTGGTCCGGATACTTTTGCACCTGAACGTTTTGCTGTTTCTACAATTTTCTCAGCAGATTGATCAAGAATACGGTGATCATATGCCTTTAAACGAATACGAATCTTTTGCTTTGCCATTATTTCCCCTCCTTTTTCGCCCATATTTTAATAGACAGTTCTCCGTGAAAATAACCCCAACACACTCGCCATGGCAAAGGGGCCGGGTGTGTCAGCAACCTTCCACTTCATCGCTGTTTATGACCAACATTCTTATTATACTATAACATCAGCATTTACGCAAGGCTTTTGTCTAGATAATGAATATGTCGATCGCACACTTTTAATATTATAACGGGCTGCTTTAAAAATTGCAAGATGCATTACTATTTTCGCAATATTTCATATAAAAAAGCACCCGGTTAATATCCGGGTGCTTTTAAAATATCGATACTACTCGATGATTGTTGCAACAACGCCTGCGCCTACAGTACGTCCACCTTCACGGATAGAGAACTTAGTTCCGTCTTCGATTGCGATCGGAGCGATAAGTTCAACTGTCATTTCGATGTTGTCTCCAGGCATAACCATTTCAACGCCTTCTGGAAGTTGAATTGTACCAGTTACGTCAGTTGTACGGAAGTAGAACTGAGGACGGTAGTTAGCGAAGAATGGAGTATGACGTCCACCTTCTTCTTTAGAAAGAACGTAAACTTCAGCTTTGAACTTAGTGTGAGCCTTAACAGTACCAGGCTTAACTAGTACTTGTCCACGCTGAATGTCTTCACGAGCTACACCACGAAGTAGTGCGCCGATGTTGTCGCCAGCTTCTGCATAGTCAAGAAGCTTACGGAACATTTCTACACCAGTAACTGTTGTTTTCTTGCTCTCTTCTTGAAGACCAAGAATTTCAATTTCGTCACCGACTTTAACTTGTCCACGCTCAACACGTCCAGTAGCAACTGTACCACGACCAGTGATTGAGAATACGTCCTCAACTGGCATCATGAATGGCTTGTCAGTGTCACGCTCTGGAGTTGGGATGTACTCATCAACAGCGTCCATAAGTTCGAAGATTTTCGCTTCGTACTCATCGTCGCCTTCTAGAGCTTTAAGTGCAGAACCTTTGATTACTGGAACTTCGTCGCCATCGAAGTCGTACTCAGAAAGAAGGTCACGAACTTCCATTTCAACTAGTTCAAGTAGCTCTTCGTCGTCAACCATGTCACACTTGTTAAGGAATACAACAAGCATAGGTACACCAACCTGACGAGAAAGAAGGATGTGCTCACGAGTCTGAGGCATTGGGCCGTCAGCTGCAGATACTACAAGGATTCCTCCGTCCATTTGTGCAGCACCAGTGATCATGTTTTTAACATAGTCAGCGTGACCTGGGCAGTCAACGTGTGCATAGTGACGGTTTTCTGTTTCGTACTCAACGTGTGCAGTTGAGATTGTGATTCCACGCTCACGCTCTTCTGGAGCACCATCGATTTGGTCGTAAGCCATAGCAGTACCGCTACCTGAACGCTTGTGAAGCACAGAAGTGATCGCAGCTGTTAGAGTAGTTTTACCATGGTCAACGTGTCCAATTGTACCAATGTTAACGTGGGGTTTCGAACGGTCGAATTTTTCTTTTGACATTAGTGTTTCCTCCTTTAATTACCAAAGAATTATCTATGCCAAGATAGGCGTATGAATATAATTCTCGCCTATCTTAGATTACAACAAAACTTGCTTTGCTACAATTATTCGCCTGTAGCTTTTTTGATGATTTCTGCAGAGATTGATTTAGGCACTTCTTCGTAGTGATCGAAGGACATTGTGTAAGTACCGCGTCCTTGAGTACGAGAACGAAGTGTAGTCGCATAACCAAACATTTCAGATAGTGGTACGAACGCGTTGATAACCTGTGCGTTTCCGCGAGCAGCCATACCTTCTACGCGTCCACGACGGCTTGTTACGTCGCCCATGATATCGCCCATGTATTCTTCTGGAACTACAACTTCAACCTTCATCATTGGCTCAAGTAGTGCAGGGTCACAATGGTCTTTAGCTTTCTTAAGAGCCATTGAAGCAGCTACTTTAAATGCCATTTCGTTTGAGTCAACGTCGTGGTATGAACCATCGACAAGACGAGCTTTAACGTCGATTAGTGGGTAACCAGCTAGTAGCCCGTTATCCATTGCATCGCGAAGACCAGCTTCAACTGCAGGTACGTATTCACGTGGAACTACACCACCAACAATTTTGTTTTCAAACTCAAAGCCAGCGCCTTCTTCGTTAGGTTCGAATTCAACCCATACGTGTCCGTATTGTCCACGACCACCAGACTGACGTACGAATTTACCTTCAACCTTAGCACCCTTCTTAATAGACTCACGGTATGCAACCTGAGGAGCACCAACTGTTGCATCAACTTTGAACTCACGACGTAGACGGTCAACGATGATATCAAGGTGAAGCTCACCCATACCAGAGATGATCGTTTGGCCAGTCTCTTCGTTTGTTTCAGTTTTGAAAGTTGGATCTTCTTCAGCTAGCTTAGCAAGTGCTACTGCCATCTTATCTTGGTCACTCTTCGTTTTTGGTTCGATCGCAACCGAGATAACTGGATCTGGGAAGTCCATAGACTCAAGGATAACTGTATCCTTTTCGTCACATAGAGTATCACCAGTAGAAGTGTCTTTCAGACCAACTGCCGCTGCGATATCTCCTGCGTATACAGTAGAGATCTCTTCACGAGAGTTAGCGTGCATCTGAAGAATACGTCCTACACGTTCACGCTTGTCTTTTGTAGAGTTCTTAACGTAAGAACCTGAAGATAGCGTTCCTGAGTAAACACGGAAGAATGTAAGTTTACCAACGTAAGGGTCTGTCATTACTTTAAATGCAAGTGCAGAGAAAGGACCATTATCGTCAGCAGAACGAAGTACTTCTTCTTCAGAATCTTTTAGATGACCTTTGATTGCAGGTACATCTAATGGAGAAGGAAGATAGTCTAGAACAGCATCAAGAACTAGTTGAACACCTTTGTTCTTAAATGCAGATCCGCATAGTACAGGGTAGAATTCAACGTTACAAGTTCCTTTACGGATTGCAGCCTTGATTTCTTCCTCTGTAAGCTCTTCACCTTCAAGGTATTTCATCATTAGATCTTCTTCAAGCTCTGCTACAGCTTCGATCAACTTCGTACGGTACTCTTCAGCTTGTTCCTTGTATTCAGCAGGAATTTCGCGAGCTTCTGTACGAGAACCTAGTTCATCAAGATAGTAGAAAGCCTGCATCGAAATAAGATCGATGATACCTTCAAACTCATCCTCAGCACCAATTGGTAGCTGAACAGGGTGAGCGTTAGCTTGCAGACGTTCATTAAGTGTGCCTGTGGAATATAGGAAGTCCGCACCTAGTTTATCCATCTTGTTGATGAATACGATACGTGGAACCCCGTAGTTTGTAGCTTGACGCCAAACAGTTTCTGTTTGCGGTTCAACACCTGATTGCGCATCAAGTACCGCAACTGCTCCATCTAATACACGTAAAGAACGTTCAACTTCTACCGTGAAGTCTACGTGACCAGGCGTGTCAATGATGTTAACACGGTGGTCTTTCCACTGGGCAGTGGTAGCAGCAGAAGTGATCGTGATTCCACGCTCCTGCTCCTGCTCCATCCAGTCCATCTGAGAGCCACCTTCGTGAGTCTCACCGATTTTGTGGATACGCCCTGAATAGAAAAGAATACGCTCGGTTGTTGTTGTTTTACCAGCATCGATGTGTGCCATGATACCGATATTACGTGTATCTTTTAAGGAGAATTCTCTTGCCATTAGTATTTCTCCTTCCTTTTATAAAGATAGTAGTTTTATTTAACTGGCGATTACCAGCGGTAGTGAGCAAACGCTTTGTTTGCTTCTGCCATTTTGTGCATTTCTTCACGCTTCTTAACAGAAGCACCAGTGTTATTAGCTGCATCCATGATTTCGTATGCTAGTCTTTCTACCATTGTTTTCTCACCGCGAAGACGAGAATAGTTAACAAGGTAACGAAGTCCTAGAGTTGTACGACGATCTGGACGTACCTCAACCGGTACCTGGTAGTTAGCACCACCAACACGACGAGCGCGTACTTCAAGTACTGGCATAACGTTTTTCAAAGCTTGATCGAATACTTCCATAGCTTCTGTGTTAGTACGCTCCTGGATAAGATCGAATGCTTTGTAAAGAACTTGTTGTGCCTTACCTTTTTGGCCGTCTACCATAAGACGGTTGATTAGGCGAGTTACAAGCTTGGATTTGTAAATTGGATCTGGTAATACGTCACGACGTTCTACTGGACCTTTACGTGGCATGGGAAGACCCCCTTTCTCAATTGTTGTTTAAAATCATTACTTCTTAGCTGCTTTCGGTCTCTTAGTACCGTATTTAGAACGACCTTGCATACGATCGTTAACACCTGCAGTGTCAAGTGCACCACGTACGATGTGATAACGTACACCCGGTAAGTCTTTAACACGTCCTCCACGGATAAGCACTACACTGTGCTCCTGAAGGTTGTGACCGATACCAGGGATATAAGCAGTAACTTCGATTCCGTTAGTAAGACGAACACGAGCGTATTTACGCAATGCAGAGTTCGGCTTCTTTGGAGTCATTGTACCCACACGAGTACATACACCACGTTTTTGTGGAGATGAAAGATCTGTATGAGTCTTTTTGAAGCTATTATATCCTTTGTTCAATGCAGGAGAGTCAGATTTCTTAGTCTTAGAAACACGTCCCTTGCGAACAAGTTGGTTAATAGTTGGCATTTTGTTTTCCTCCCTTCTTAAGTGATTAGCAAGCCCACACATCCAGGTGGTTCATGTATAGATAAAAGGAAAGTTTTTGCCCGTCAGTTCATACTGAACCAGACAAAAACGGTTATGCTTTTATCGTTACTGTTGCCGCCCCTACTTCGATGCCGCACGCCTTGCCAAGTTTTTTCATTGAATCAACCCGGTGTATAGGAATGCTCTTCTCTTTAGCGAGAGCAACAACCTTAGAAGTAACCCTGCGATCAGCGTCGTCAGCAACAAATACTTCCTTCGCTTCCCCAATCTGGAGGGCCTTAAGAGTTTGTTTTGTCCCGATTATTAATTCATCTGCCTGTGATACTTTTTCATAAGACACAGATATATCCTCCAAAGCAACAGGATTATCGGGAGCACCTTGGATATAATATCACCCTGTACTCCCGATGTCAACACTTCCCCTGTTTATTCTTGATTCACTAAAGCACTTTCGTCCTGCTCAAGATGTTCTGTTGCTTCTTGCGCTTCTCCAGCAACATTGATCCTGCGGTAACGTTGCATACCAGTACCTGCCGGAACAAGCTTACCGATAATAACATTTTCCTTTAGACCAAGAAGTTCGTCACGTTTACCTTTAATCGCAGCATCAGTTAGGACACGAGTTGTTTCCTGGAATGATGCAGCAGACAAGAAGGATTCAGTTTCAAGAGATGCTTTTGTAATTCCGAGAAGTACCGGACGTCCAGTAGCTGGCAATCCGCCCTTAACAAGAACTTTTCTATTCACATCTTTGAACTGATGGATGTCAACAAGTGATCCAGGAAGTACTTCCGTATCACCTGCATCGATAACGCGGATCTTACGCATCATCTGACGAACCATTACTTCAACGTGCTTATCACCGATTTCAACACCCTGCATACGGTATACCTTCTGCACTTCTGCTAGGAGGTATTCTTGTACGCCGTCGATACCGCTGATCGTTAGGAGCTGCTTAGGATCGATCGAACCTTCTGTTAAGGCTTGACCAGCCTGAACAACATCTCCTACTCCTACTTTAAGGCGTGCACCATAAGGTACTGGGTAATTACGAGTTTCGGTTTCACCCTGTACAACGATTTCTTTCTTTTCTTTGACTTCAGCCATATCGATGACTGTTCCATCAAGTTCAGAAATAACCGCCTGACCTTTTGGATTACGTGCTTCAAATAGTTCCTGGATACGCGGAAGACCTTGAGTGATGTCATCTCCGGCAACCCCACCTGTGTGGAATGTACGCATCGTCAACTGTGTACCAGGTTCTCCGATAGATTGTGCAGCGATGATTCCAACTGCTTCTCCAACTTCTACGCGTGTACCAGTCGCAAGGTTGCGTCCATAACACTTTTTACATACGCCGTGGCGTGTGCTACATGTGAAGGCAGAGCGGATATGAACATCCTCGATTCCAGCTTCGACGATTGCCCCAGCAATGTCTTCAGTGATAAGAGAGTTTTTCTCCACAAGGACTTCGTTTGTTTCTGGGTGTTTCACTTTCTTGAACGCTACACGTCCAACAAGGCGATCGTATAACCCTTCGATCAATTCGTTACCGTTCTTGATCGCACTAACTTCAAGTCCACGATCTGTTCCACAGTCGTCTTCGCGAACGATAACGTCCTGCGCAACATCTACAAGTCGACGAGTCAGATAACCTGAGTCAGCTGTCTTAAGTGCTGTATCGGCAAGACCTTTACGCGCACCGTGAGTAGAAATAAAGTATTCTAGTACCGTTAGACCTTCACGGAAGCTTGATTTGATCGGTAGTTCGATGATTTGTCCAGATGGGTTAGCCATCAAACCACGCATACCAGCTAACTGTGTGAAGTTAGATGCGTTACCACGAGCTCCTGAATCACTCATCATAAAGATTGGGTTATCCGTTTCAAGAGTCTTCATCAGTTTCTCTTGGATGCGGTCTTTTGCACCACTCCAGATCGAGATAACTCGGTCATAACGCTCATCGTCAGTGATTAGACCACGACGGAACTGCTTGAGAACTTTTTCTACTTTTTCTTCAGCTTCAGAAATGATTTCTTGCTTCTCAGCAAGTACTACGACGTCAGATACACCAACTGTAATACCAGCTTTTGTTGAATATTTGAATCCAAGGTCCTTCATTCGATCTAGCATGCGAGAAGTTTCCGTTACTTTGAAACGCTTGAATACTTCAGCGATGATCTTACCGAGTATGCCTTTCTTGAACGGAGTGATGATCTCACGCTTTGCGATCTCTTCTTTCACATTTACACCATGTGGAAGGAAGTACCTTTCAGGAGTTGCTACTTCAAGGTTAGTCGTCGTTGGCTCGTTAATATACGGGAACGACTCCGGTAAGATCTCATTGAAGATCAGCTTACCGACCGTTGTAACTAGCAACTGCTTATTCTGCTCTTCAGTAAATGCAGATTTATTAAGAGAAGAAGCTGGGATTGCAACACGAGAATGAAGGTGTACATATCCATTCTGGTATGCGATCAGCGCTTCGTTTGTATCTTTAAATACAGAACCTTCTCCAATTGCTCCTTCACGTTCCATAGTTAGGTAGTAGTTACCTAGTACCATATCCTGTGATGGTGTTACAACTGGCTTACCATCCTTAGGGTTTAGAATGTTCTGTGCTGCAAGCATCAAGATTCGTGCTTCAGCTTGAGCTTCTGCAGATAGTGGAACGTGAACTGCCATTTGGTCACCATCAAAGTCAGCGTTGTATGCTGTACAAACGAGCGGGTGAAGACGAATAGCACGTCCTTCTACAAGAATCGGTTCAAACGCCTGGATACCAAGACGGTGAAGCGTTGGCGCTCGGTTAAGAAGAACAGGGTGTTCTTTAATAACGTTCTCGAGTACGTCCCAAACTTCAGGGTGAACCTTTTCAACTTTACGCTTAGCACTCTTAATGTTGTGAGCAAGACCTTTCGATACAAGCTCCTTCATCACGAATGGCTTGAATAGTTCAAGTGCCATTTCTTTTGGTAGACCACACTGGTACATCTTAAGGTGTGGACCTACGACGATAACGGAACGGCCTGAGTAGTCAACACGCTTACCAAGAAGGTTTTGACGGAAGCGTCCCTGCTTACCTTTCAACATGTGAGAAAGAGACTTCAATGGACGGTTACCAGGACCTGTAACAGGTCGGCCACGACGACCATTGTCGATTAGAGCATCTACTGCTTCTTGCAACATACGTTTTTCGTTCTGAACGATGATACTTGGTGCCCCAAGATCTAAAAGTCGTTTCAAACGATTGTTACGGTTGATCACACGACGGTAAAGATCGTTAAGGTCAGACGTCGCAAAACGACCACCATCAAGCTGAACCATCGGACGAAGTTCTGGCGGGATTACCGGTAGAACATCTAGGATCATCCATGCTGGATTGTTACCAGATCCACGGAACGCTTCAAGTACTTCTAAACGTTTGATCGCTCTTGTTCTACGTTGTCCTTGAGCCGTCTTCAATTCTTCTTTCAAAACATCTACTTCTTTATCGAGGTCGATGTCAAACAGTAATCTACGGATTGCCTCAGCACCCATTTCAGCTGAGAAAGTTTTCCCGTACTTCTCGCGATATGCACGGTATTCTTTCTCTGAAAGAAGTTGTTTTTTCTCTAGAGGTGTGTCACCTGCTTCTGTTACAACGTAAGAAGCAAAGTAAATGACCTCTTCAAGTGCGCGTGGAGACATGTCAAGAACAAGTCCCATACGACTTGGAATCCCTTTAAAGTACCAGATGTGGGAGACAGGGGCAGCAAGCTCAATGTGCCCCATTCTCTCACGACGTACTTTTGCACGTGTTACTTCAACTCCACAGCGGTCACAAACGACTCCTTTATATCGGATACGCTTGTATTTACCACAGTGACATTCCCAGTCCTTAGTAGGGCCGAAGATACGCTCACAGAAAAGTCCATCTTTCTCTGGCTTTAAGGTACGGTAGTTAATGGTTTCTGGCTTCTTCACTTCTCCTCTTGACCAGGAGCGAATTTTATCCGGTGACGCCAGACCGATTTTCATATACTCAAATTTATTGACATCTATCAAGGGGCCTACCTCCCTTTAGAATTCAGGTTTAACCCTTACTCACTCGCCTGATTTGACCCAACATTCAAGTTTAATTTCTCACTGGATTGGTCTTCTTCATCGTCTAACTCTTTCATTTCGATCTCTTGCTCATCACTAGCTAGCATTTTTACGTCCATACCTAGAGATTGCAATTCTTTGATCAGAACTTTAAACGATTCAGGAATACCAGGCTCAGGAACATTTTCACCTTTTACGATTGCTTCGTAAGTCTTAACACGTCCAACAACATCATCCGACTTAACAGTCAGAATCTCTTGTAGTGTATATGCGGCACCGTATGCTTCAAGTGCCCATACCTCCATCTCACCGAAACGCTGTCCACCGAATTGTGCTTTACCACCAAGCGGCTGCTGTGTAACGAGTGAGTATGGTCCCGTAGAACGTGCGTGAAGTTTGTCATCAACCATGTGAGCAAGTTTGATCATATACATGACACCGACAGAGATGCGGTTGTCGAATGGTTCACCTGTACGACCATCGTAAAGAACAGTTTTACCATCACGTGGCATACCTGCTTCTTCAAGCGTTTCCCACACATCTTCCTCGCGGGCTCCATCAAATACTGGAGTTGCAACATGGATGCCAAGCGCACGCGCTGCCATTCCGATGTGCATCTCTAACACCTGTCCGATGTTCATACGAGACGGAACACCAAGCGGGTTCAACATGATATCGATCGGCGTACCATCAGGTAAGTACGGCATGTCTTCTTCAGGAAGTATCCTTGAGATAACACCCTTGTTACCGTGGCGTCCCGCCATTTTATCTCCTTCATGAATCTTACGCTTCTGTACGATATATACGCGAACTAGCTGATTTACTCCCGGAGGAAGCTCATCGCCATCTTCTCGGTTAAAGATCTTCACGTCGAGCACGATTCCGTCGCCGCCATGAGGGACACGTAATGAAGTATCACGTACTTCACGAGCTTTTTCTCCGAAGATTGCGTGAAGGAGACGTTCTTCAGCCGTAAGTTCCGTAACACCCTTAGGCGTTACTTTACCAACGAGAATATCGCCGTCTTTTACTTCAGCACCCATGCGAATAATTCCTCGCTCATCAAGGTTACGCAGAGCGTCTTCCCCAACGTTAGGAATATCACGAGTGATTTCTTCAGGTCCAAGCTTCGTGTCACGAGCTTCTGACTCATACTCTTCAATATGAATTGACGTATAAACGTCATCTTTTACGAGACGTTCGCTCATAATAATAGCATCCTCGTAGTTATAACCTTCCCATGTCATAAATCCGACAAGGACGTTACGACCGAGTGCCATTTCGCCTTTTTCCATTGAAGGACCGTCACCAAGAATTTCTCCTTTAACGACGCGGTCACCTTCGTCTACGATCGGCTTCTGGTTATAGCAAGTTCCTTGGTTGGAACGGATAAACTTCAGTAATCGATAGCGATCGAGGTCGCCTTTCACTTCCTGACCATCTACAACGGAGATACGACGAACGTGAATTTCTGCAGCAGACGCATACTCGACGATACCGTCGTGTTTACAGATGACAGCAGCACCGGAATCTTTTCCGTTAACGTGCTCCATCCCCGTTCCTACGATTGGTGATTCAGGAACCATCAAAGGTACAGCCTGACGCTGCATGTTCGCACCCATTAGTGCACGGTTGGAGTCATCGTTCTCAAGGAACGGGATACAAGCCGTTGCAGCCGAAACAACCTGCTTCGGGGATACGTCCATGTAATCGATCTTGTCACGGTTGATGATGATGTTTTCATCACGGAAACGTGCAACAATATCTTCTTCTTTAAATGATCCATCATCGTTTAGCTTAGCGTTTGCCTGTGCCACAACGTAATTATCCTGTTCATCAGCAGTAAGGTAATCGATAAACTCTGTTACCTTTCCTGTTTCAGGATCTACTCTGCGGTATGGCGTCTCGATAAACCCAAACTTGTTAACTCGCGCGTATGAAGATAGGGAGTTAATCAGTCCGATGTTTGGACCCTCTGGTGTTTCGATCGGACACATTCTTCCGTAGTGAGAATAGTGAACGTCACGAACTTCGAATCCTGCACGCTCACGAGTTAGTCCACCCGGTCCAAGAGCAGATAAACGACGCTTGTGAGTAAGCTCAGCTAGCGGGTTTGTCTGGTCCATGAACTGAGATAGCTGTGAGCTACCAAAGAATTCTTTGATCGATGCAATTACCGGACGAATGTTGATTAGCGCCTGTGGCGTGATCACATTTGTGTCCTGAATCGACATACGCTCTCTTACTACACGTTCCATTCTGGACAAACCAATACGGAATTGGTTTTGTAGCAATTCACCTACTGAACGAAGGCGGCGGTTACCAAGATGATCGATATCATCTGTGTTACCAACCTGGTGAAGAAGGTTAAAGAAGTAATTGATAGAAGAAATGATATCTCCAGGCGTGATGTTTTTCACTCCGGAGTCAATTCCACCATTACCCATAACATTAATCACACGTTCACCTTCAGGATCGTCAGGTGCATATATCTTAATAGATTGTAATCCTATAGAATCATCTTCAATTACCCCGCCATGAGGTTCAACGTTTTTAAATCCAACGTTTGTTTCAATAGCAGGTAGAATCTTATCTAGCAGGCGGCGATCAAGAATCGCGCCTTCTTCCGCAATCACTTCGCCTGTCTCAGGGTCAACGAGCGTCTCTGCTAAACGTTGATTGAATAGACGGTTCTTGATATGAAGCTTTTTATTAATCTTGTAGCGCCCTACATTTGCTAGGTCATAACGCTTCGGATCAAAAAAGCGGGAATCAAGTAAGCTTTTTGCGTTATCGACAGTCGGCGGCTCACCAGGACGTAAGCGTTCATAGATTTCTAGAAGCGCTTTTTCTGTTCCGTCCGTGTTGTCCTTTTCCAGGGTATTGCGAAGATATTCATCTTCACCTAGGAGATCTATGATTTCTTGATCAGACCCAAACCCTAACGCTCTGAGCAATACCGTAATCGGTAGCTTTCTAGTACGGTCGATCCGTACGTAGACAATATCTTTGGCATCAGTTTCAAATTCCAGCCATGCTCCTCGGTTTGGAATGACAGTAGCTGTATATCCCTTTTTGCCGTTCTTATCAATCTTCTTGCTATAGTAGACACTTGGAGAACGCACAAGCTGAGATACGATGACTCGTTCTGCCCCATTAATAATAAAAGTACCTGTTTCAGTCATCAACGGGAAGTCACCCATGAATACTTCTTGTTCCTTAACTTCACCCGTTTCTTTATTGATTAGGCGCACTTTTACTCGTAAAGGTGCAGAGTATGTCACATCTCGCTCTTTGGTTTCTTCCACGGGATACTTTGGTTCACCTAGGCTATAGTCAACAAACTCTAGCACAAGATTACCAGTGAAATCTTCAATCGGAGAAATATCCTGGAACATTTCTCGTAAACCCTCATCAAGAAACCATTGATAAGAAGCCGTTTGAATCTCAATTAGATTTGGTAAATCTAATACTTCTTTGATTCGCGCGTAGCTTCTTCTTTGGCGGTGGCGTCCATACTGAACTAGTTGGCCTGTCAAATGATTCACCCCTCAAATCCAGCGTATTTATTTTTTTTGCCCCTCGATTTTCTCTATAAAAAGAAAACTATCGTTGGACAAAAAAGAAAAAGGGCATAAATTAGTTTTTCCCCTTATCTATAAGCGATTATATTAGTTTTCCCAGTCTCAAGTATAATATACTTCGCGTCTTTTCGACACAAAAAAGGCCTGGAAAATCCATCATTGGCATTATAATATATTAGCACAGCCTGTCTACGAAGTCAAAGGATAATCTAATATTTTACTTGACTGCTTTAAGAATATAGTATCCTTTCTTTTTGACAACCGTTTCGACCGTTTGGAACATTTCTTCAAGCTTTGCAATAGCGGATGGAGCACCCTGTTTTTTCTGGATCACGACCCAAAGGGCTCCGTTTTCCTTCAATACACCGTGGGCTTCTTCAAAAATACCATGCACGACTTGTTTGCCTGCTCGAATAGGCGGGTTTGTAATAACGCACGCAAATGTTCGGTCTTTTACAGAACTAAGCTGATCACTTGTCATCACGGATACATTCGACACGTTGTTACGAGCTGCATTCGACATCGCTAGATCTACTGCGCGCTCATTAATGTCCAACATGTAAAATCGGCGTTCAGGAAACTGAGAAGCGAGCGATATCCCAATAGGTCCATATCCGCACCCAACATCAGCAACGTTTCCTTCTACTTCCGGTTCTACAAATGATTCGATAAGAAGTTTACTGCCAAAATCAACTTCTTTCTTTGAGAAAACTCCGGAATCTGTCGTGAATTGAAACTTAGACCCTCGCAAAACTTCCGTGATTTGGTTGGGTTGACTTTTCACTTCAGGCTTCCTCGTATAGTAATGCTCTCCCATCGCAATCCCTCTTTTCATTGCCATCATCTACAAGCATATCCAGCTTTAAACCATTCATAACCTACAATTACTTTTAAACTACAAAAAGCTCGCTTTTAAAAGCGAGCTTTTTGTTTCAAACCAATTACTTAACTTCGATTGCAGCGCCAACTTCTTCAAGCTTAGATTTCATTTCGTCAGCTTCTTCTTTTGATACGCCTTCTTTAATTGGGCTTGGAGCACCGTCAACTAGTTCTTTAGCTTCTTTCAAGCCAAGACCAGTGATTTCGCGAACGACTTTGATGACTTTGATCTTGCTGCTTCCAGCAGATTCAAGAACTACGTCAAATTCAGTCTTCTCTTCTGCAGCACCTTCAGCTGCGCCACCTGCTGCTGCTACTGGAGCCGCTGCAGTTACACCAAATTCTTCTTCGATAGCTTTAACTAGGTCGTTAAGCTCAAGAACTGTCATTTCTTTGATTGCTTCAATGATTTGCTCGTTACTCATGAGTAAATCCTCCTTAATAGTTGTTTTTTATTAACCGAATTGATAGGCCGTAAACTTACGCGCCTTGATCTTCTTTTTGATCGGCAACAGCTTTTGTAGCCAATGCCATGTTGCGCATAGGTGCTTGTAGCACAGATAGCAACATAGAAAGTAGTCCGTCGCGGTTCGGTAGATCCGCAAGTTCCTTGATCTTTTCGTATGAAACAACGCTACCTTCGATGACACCAGTCTTGATTTCAAGAGCTTGATGATCTTTAGCAAAGTTGTTCAAGATTTTAGCAGGAGCAACAACATCTTGATTACTGAACGCGACTGCCGTAGGTCCGACAAGGTGTTCATTTAAATCAGTAAGTTCAAGCTCTTCTGCAGCGCGACGAGTCATTGTGTTTTTGTAAACACGGAATTCAACATCTGCATCACGCAATTGTTTACGAAGTTCAGTTACTTCACTTACATCAAGTCCACGGTAGTCAACAAAAATTGTTGATTGGCTATCGCGAAGTTTGTCTGCAATTTCCGTAACTAGCTTCTTTTTTTGTTCAACTGCACTGCTCATTGTTCCACCTCCTATAGAAATGTGTCTATACCGTTCCGGAGTATGAGGTCATATAAAAAGCCTTCACATCCGAAGACATGAAGGCATTAACGATCACTTGTATCGAAACACTTCACACCTCGGCAGGATATTAAGTGCCTAGCACCCCTGCTGTCTACGGTACAGAAAGTATTAACTTATCAAACAACATTTTAAAGTATATAAAATATAAACGCTAAAGTCAATAGCTAATTTTATTAGCGGTAGCTAGAAGCGTTAACTTTTACACCAGGTCCCATTGTAGATGTTACAGAAACGTTCTTGATGTAAGTTCCTTTTGCAGCTGCAGGTTTAACCTTGATAAGCGTTTCAACTAGAGTGTTCAAGTTTTCAACAAGCTTATCAGCTTCGAAAGATACTTTACCGATTGGTGCGTGAACATTTCCAGCACGATCTACGCGGTACTCTACTTTACCAGCTTTGATTTCGTTAACAGCTTTCTCAACGTCGAATGTTACTGTTCCAGTTTTCGGGTTTGGCATTAAGCCTTTTGGTCCTAGTACACGACCAAGCTTACCAACTTCGCCCATCATGTCTGGAGTCGCAACGATTACATCAAACTCGAACCAACCTTGGTTGATTTTGTTGATGAACTCAGCATCTCCAACATAGTCAGCGCCTGCTGCTTCAGCTTCTTTAGCTTTTTCGCCTTTCGCGAATACAAGAACGCGTTGAGTTTTACCAGTTCCGTTAGGAAGTACTACCGCGCCACGAACCTGTTGGTCGTTTTTCTTAGGGTCTACTCCTAGACGTACTGCTGCTTCAACTGTTCCATCAAAGTTTCCAATAGAAGTCTTTTGAACGAGTTCTACTGCTTCTTGAGGCTCGTAGAAAGTTGTACGATCAACTAGCTTCGCAGCCTCTTGGTATCTTTTACCTCTTTTTGCCATTTTGTGTTCCTCCTTGAATGTGGTTTAGCGGATTAACCTCCCACTATTTATGACACCAGGATTACCCGATATCATAATAAAAGTTGCGAACCTGTAAAGTTACAGGCAGGAATCCCTTTTAATCGCAACAGCTTGTGACACATTAGTCTTCGATCGTAATTCCCATGCTGCGTGCAGTTCCTTCAACCATACGCATTGCGGAATCAACATTTGCTGCGTTAAGATCTGGCATCTTTGTTTCAGCGATCTCACGCACTTTATCACGCTTTACAGTCGCAACTTTGTTGCGGTTAGGTTCACCAGAACCTGACTCGATTCCTGCTGCCTTCTTAAGAAGAACTGCAGCTGGTGGAGTTTTTGTGATAAATGTAAATGAACGGTCTTCAAAAACCGTGATTTCAACTGGAATAATCATGCCAGCCTGGTCAGAAGTACGAGCATTGAACTCTTTACAGAATCCCATGATGTTAACTCCAGCCTGACCTAGTGCAGGTCCAACTGGCGGTGCGGGATTCGCCTTCCCAGCCGGGATTTGCAACTTAACAACTTTAATTACCTTTTTAGCCACGCGACACACCTCCTTAAGTCCGTGATGTGGTATTTGGGTGTTTTCACCCTCCCACCTTTATATCAAATAATGTCTCGATTGGTATGAGACTCATGAAACATTAAAATTCTATCATTAATAAAAATGTTTTTCAAGAGCTTTTCTTTTAGATCTTCTCAACTTGTCCAAAATCAAGCTCTACAGGAGTCTCACGGCCAAACATGTTAACGTGTACTTTCACCTTTCCTTTGTCTGTGTCGATGCCTTCGATCGAACCAACAAAGTCAGCGAAAGGACCTTCTTTAACCTTAACTTTTTCCTGTAGTTCGAAATCAACATCCGCTTTCGGCTGTTCCATCCCCATCTGCTTCAGAAGATTTTCAACTTCTTCAGGAAGAAGTGCTGTTGGTTTTGAACCTGCACCTGCTGATCCTACGAAGCCAGTTACCCCAGGGGTGTTACGAACTACATACCATGAGTCGTCTGTCATAACCATTTCAGCTATAACATAACCAGGGAATACTTTCTTTAAGACGGTTTTCTTCTTACCGTTCTTAATTTCTGTTTCTTCCTCTACTGGTACAAGAACACGAAAGATTTTATCTGTCATGCCCATTGATTCAACTCTTTTTTCAAGGTTTGTCTTTACTTTGTTTTCATACCCAGAATACGTATGAACAACATACCATCTTTTTTCCATATATACAGGACTAGTCGTCCTTCCCTCCCCAACTCATTTACTCTATCATTCTAACCTGATAGTGAAAGATTTATAACGAATTAACCTAAAATGAGGCGGATAAGTGAAGAAATACCCTGGTCAACCAAAGCAAAAAATACCGCTACGAAAATAACTGTTGAAACCGTTACGATCGTATAGCGTGTTAGATCCTTGCGCGTAGGCCAACTCACTCGCTTCATTTCTCTTGTCACTTCACGTAAGAACTTACCAGAACGTTGTACAATACTTGCCATTACCTGCTACCCCCAATTGTCTGGTGGAAATAAACTCCCCCGAGAATCATTATAATTGTTCGTCCGATATTCGAACGCCCTTTACTTTGTTTCACGATGCACTGAGTGCGCATCACAGTATTTACAATACTTGTTCACTTCGATGCGGGCTGGGTTTGCTTGAGAGTTTTTCATAGTTGTGTAGTTACGGCTATTGCATTGGACACATGCTAGTGCTACTTTTTTACGCATAATGACACCTTCCTAAGCCACGCAGTTTGAAGTTTGTTGAGCAAATCATACCGATATTGATGGTATGACATTAGCTTCACCTTTTATTTTATATAAATCCATACATTTATACAGCATAAAAAAGACAAAAATAAAAAAACGTTCAGTGACGCTGTGACGTTCGTTGAAAAATCTAGCAAAAAGTACATATTAGTACATCTATCAATTTATCACAGCACGATTCGGAGTGTCAATAAAGGCTGGAAGGACACTAGCAAAGAAAAAACAGGGGAAAGAATTCCCCTGCTTGAGGCTTGTCCATATTAAAGGCTTACTTCACGCAGTTCCAAATAGCGTTCGAGCTTACGTTTCACACGTTGAAGCGCGTTATCAATGGACTTGACATGACGATTTAAATCCACAGAAATCTCCTGATAAGAACGTCCATCAAGATAAAGCATCAACACTTTTCTTTCTAAATCGCTCAAAATTTCTGACATTTTAAGTTCTATGTCATCAAATTCTTCTTGATTAATGATGAGTTCTTCAGGATCTGTGACCTTCGTGCCGCAAATGACATCTAGCAACGTCCGATCAGATTCTTCATCGTAGATTGGTTTGTCTAACGATACATAAGAATTTAGCGGAATGTGCTTTTGTCTCGTTGCAGTTTTGATCGCTGTAATCATCTGCCGGGTGATGCACAGTTCGGCAAACGCTTTAAAAGATGAGAACTTGTCTCCTCTAAAATCACGAATAGCTTTGTAGAGACCGATCATCCCTTCTTGAATGATGTCTTCGCGGTCTGCTCCAATAAGAAAATATGACCTCGCTTTAGCGCGTACGAAATTTTTATACTTCGTAATCAGATGTTCCAACGCTCGACTATGACCTTCATGAACCATCACTACTAGCAATTCATCATCAAGTTGATCGAACGCTACTTCTTCCAGGTGTCTTTGGCCTGCTGTCAGCTGCTCATTATCTACCGTGCTTTCCTTGAGGTCTACTGTGCTCAATATGCGTTCCCCCCGACCAGTACGCTATATAGAAATATTATACAGGACATGTCGAAAAATCGTCAACCTACTATTTACCGCCTCTTCTCCATTTTTCAAATATTTCGCTAACTTCTTCAGACAAAAACAAGCCTGTTGAGCGATTTTCTCTATTAACCTTATCAACTCTTTTTTCGATACCCTTTTCGATTCGCTGCATTTCATTGTATAACTCCCGAGCTGACTTTCTTAATGCGCCTTGGCCAAAGATTGCCCACTGCTCCGTATAATCAGAGGTAGCCACATGAACTTGAGTGCGGATATCTTTAAGTTCCCTCGCAAGCTTTTCAATCCGTTCATCCGCTGTTTCGTTCTCTCTTGTGTAAATGATCTCTACGCCATACAAACTATTTTTCTTCTCCACACCACGGGCGAGGTGAGCGTCAAATACGACGATCACCCTATACCCTGTGTATGCTTGATATTCAGCCATATATTCGATTAATAGCTCGCGGGCTTTACTAAAATCATTATCTTTTAATGTCCTAAGTTCAGGCCAGGCGCCGATAATATTATAGCCATCAACAAGCAGCACATCCATGATTATTCTCCTAGGGGATGACGTTGTCGGTAGACTTCATACATCATTAGACCAGCCGCTACTGAAGCGTTTAGCGACGTAACTTTACCAGCCATCGGAAGGCTAACGAGGAAGTCACATTTATCTTTAATTAAGCGACCAATCCCTTTGCCTTCACTACCAATAACAAGTCCAATCCCCATGTCGTATGACGCTTCTCGGTAATCTTGTCCACCTTTAGCATCTGTTCCTACGAACCAGATTCCTCTATCCTTCAGTTCATCCATCGTACGAGCAAGATTCGTCACTCTCGCTACTGGCACATATTCGAGCGCCCCGGTTGATGACTTTGCAACTGTCGATGTGAGTCCAACAGCTCTCCGCTTAGGTATAATCACACCATGAGCCCCAACTGAATCAGCCGTTCTCAAAATGGATCCAAGGTTGTGAGGATCTTCGATTTCATCAAGAATTAGAAACAAAGGCTGCTCACCAGATTCCTCCGCCTTCTGAAAGAGATCTTCAAGATCTGCATATTCGTATGCAGCAATCGAAGCCACTACGCCTTGATGATTTGATTCTCCTGAGAGTTGCTCTAACTTCTTCTTTGGCACAAATTGAACAAGAACATTTTGCGCCTTTGCCTTTTGTACAATAGGTTGAAGCGGCCCTTTTTGCGATCCTTCATTAATCCAGATTTTATTAATTTCATGACCTGACTTTAGTGCTTCTAACACTGCATTTCGGCCTACGATAAACTCTTTACCCATCAGATTTCACTTCTTTCTTCGGTTCTTCCACAAATTTATAAAATTTCTCAAGCAACTCATGCTGTCGTTCTGCATTCCCCTCTAAGTACAAGTATCCAAACAACGCTTCTAGAGCTGTGGAATATTTGTACGTGCTCACTGACGTGTTTTTAGGAACGGTTCCTGACTTCGCATTTCTTCCTCTGCGCACGACCCCTATTTCTTCTTCTGTGAGAGCATCCTTGTCCAAAAGATCGTGAAGATACGCAGCCTGTGCTTTAGCTGATACATATTTCGTTGCTGTTTTATGAAGCTGGTTCGGTCTTATATGACCCAGTGATAAAAGCCGCTCTCTAACGTGGATCTCAATCACTGAGTCTCCCATATAAGCCAAAGCTAATGAATTTAGCTGTTTTACGTCTAATTCTTTCATTACTCGCTCCTCTTCCAACGAACGCCCTGTGGTGTATCTTCTAAAAGAATTCCCTGCTCCTTCAATTCATCGCGAATCTCATCCGCTCTTGCAAAGTTGCGTTGCTTTCTAGCTTGATTTCGTTCTTCGATCAATTGATCGATGTCCTCATCAAGGAGGCCCTGTTCTTGTTCAAACGAAAGACCAAGTACAGATCCAATGTCCTTAAATCGCTCTAAGAACATCTCTAGCACATCTTTTGATGAATTTGATTCTTGCAAATAAAGATTTGCTTCCTTCGATAGTTCAAATAAAATGGAGATTGCGTTTGCTGTGTTAAAATCATCATCCATCTCTGTAACGAAACGGTCATGATACGTTTTGATTTTTCGCTTCCATTCGTCTGCATCTTTTGCAAGGTCCGCACTATTTTCAAGTCGATGTGTTAAATTCTCTACAGTATCCTTGATACGCACCAAACCAGTCTTCGCACTCTGCAGAAGCTCGTGATTGAAGTTGATTGGATTGCGATAATGAACAGATAACATAAAGAATCGGATAGCCTCTGGATCATGTTGTTTGATCAGATCATGCACGAGCACAAAGTTACCGAGTGACTTAGACATTTTTTCGTTATTAATATTGATATACCCGTTATGCAGCCAATAATTCGCAAAAGACTTTCCTGTTAGGGCTTCTGTTTGTGCAACTTCGTTCTCATGGTGTGGAAAAGCGAGGTCTTTACCACCTGCATGAATATCGATCGTGTCACCAAGGTATTTCTTTGCCATCGCAGAGCACTCGATGTGCCAGCCTGGTCGACCTGCTCCCCATGGGCTCTCCCACGAAATCTCTTCTTCTTTAGCCTGCTTCCATAGGGTAAAGTCTAACGGATCTTCTTTCTTCTCACCTACGACAATTCGTGAGCCAAGTTTCAGTTCGTCGATCGATTGATGAGAAAGCTTACCATATCCCTCAAATTCTCTCGTTCTAAAATAGACATCTCCTTCAGATTCATATGCGAACCCTTTCTCAATCAAAGCGGAGATAAAAGTGATGATTTCCTCCATGTTTTCCGTTACTCTAGGATGCTCATCTGCTTTGAGTACTCCTAGTGCGCCAACGTCCTCATGATAGGCATCGATGAAACGTTCAGCGACTTCCGGAACTTCTACTCCCAGCTCATTTGCAGCACGGATCAACTTATCGTCTACATCTGTAAAATTAGAAACATATCGCACATCGTATCCTCGATATTCTAGATAGCGACGAACAACATCGAATACGATCGCTGGGCGCGCATTTCCGATATGGATATAGTTGTATACGGTAGGACCACACACATACATCATTACCTTACCTTCTTCTATTGGCTGAAAGTCTTCCTTCTTTTGTGTCACAGTGTTATATAGTCTAATCGCCATCTTTTTCACTCCTTAGCTTCTCTAATTGTTCTTGTAACGAACGCATTTCTTTTTCCATCTGCTTAAATTTATCTGCTACTGGGTCTGGCATATTATGATGCTCAAGATCATGGGGCACTTTGACGCCATTTTGAATCACAACTTTTCCTGGAATACCGACGACCGTTGAATTTGCAGGAACATTCTGCAACACCACTGACCCCGCTCCTACCTTCGAATTCTCTCCAATCGTAATCGAACCTAGAACTTTCGCTCCTGTAGCGACAAGCGTATTATCCTCTAACGTAGGGTGCCGTTTCCCTTTTTCTTTACCTGTTCCTCCAAGAGTGACTCCTTGGAACAGTGTTACGTTATTCCCGATCTCACAGGTTTCCCCAATAACCACGCCCATTCCATGGTCGATAAAACAGCGTTGCCCAATCGTTGCTCCGGGGTGAATTTCAATCCCAGTGAAAAAGCGACTGATTTGAGAAACGAATCGTGCTAAGAAGAAGAACTTTTTCTTCCAAAACCAATGAGCGAACCTATGTGACCAGATCGCATGAAGTCCTGCATAGGTCAAAATCACCTCAAAGTAACTTCTTGCAGCCGGATCTTGATCAAAGACGACATCTATATCCTGTTTCATTGTCTTCCACACTGAATTCATCCCTCCCCTTTTTTGATTAAAACAGCTTATTAAAAAAAGCGTCTCTGTGTGATTACATTAATCACACAGAGACGCTTTCGCGTGGTTCCACTCTGTTTTATATCTCCCATAAGGAAATACCTTTCACCATTAACGGCGGTTACCGCTCCTACATACTTTTCTTACAGAAGTTCTGTAGAAGACTCAGAGGTGCATTTCAGTGAAGACATACTTAAGCCGCTTTCAGCCGAGACGGCTCTCTCTAATAAGATGCCATTCACTTACTTCTCCTCATCATCGTTTTTATATTTTATGCTTAGGATTGGCTTAATCCGATAACCTGATTCAAACGTGCTTTCACTGTTTCTCTACCTAACAGGGAAATCGCATTCGGTAGCTCAGGTCCGTGTGTTTCGCCAGTAGTAGCAACTCGAATCGGCATAAACAGTTTCTTACCTTTATGACCCGTAGCTTTTTGCGTTGCTTTAATTGCAGCTTTGATTTCAGCTGGCTCAAAATTAGCCACTTCTTCAAGCTGATGAAGAAAACCTTCCATCACTTCAGACACTTGCTCTTCGTTCAGTACAGCCATTGCTTCTTCATTATAATTAATTTCTTGCTTAAAGAACAACTCTGTAAGCTCGACAATTTCTTTTCCATAATGAAGCTGCTCTTGATAAAGAGAAATAAGCTCTTTCGCCCACTGGTGCTGCTCATCTGTCATCTCTTCTGACAAACGACCCGCTTCAATAAGATGTGGAAGAGTAAGGTCCACTACTCGATCAAGGCTAGCAGCTTTAATATACTGGTTATTCATCCAGTACAGTTTTTGTGAATCAAATACTGCTGGAGACGTTGATAAGCGCTCCGCATCAAAGATTTCAATCAACTCTTCCTTCGTAAATACTTCTTCTTCGCCCTTCGGTGACCAACCGAGCAACGTAATAAAGTTAAACAGCGCCTCTGGTAGGAAACCAAGGTCGTGGTATTGCTCAATGTATTGAACGATCGACTTATCGCGTTTACTTAACTTCTTCTTCTGATCATTTACGATCAGTGTCATGTGACCGAATTTAGGTGGTTCAAACCCGAACGCATCGTAAATCATGAGCTGTTTCGGTGTGTTTGAGATATGATCATCTCCGCGCAGCACGTGAGAGATCTTCATATAATGATCATCTAGCGCTACCGCATAGTTGTAAGTTGGAATTCCATTCTTTTTCACAATAACAAAGTCACCGATGCCATTGGAATCGAACGAAACGCGTTCTTTTACAATATCGTCGAATGAAAATTCTCTGTCGCGAGGGACTGCAAAGCGAATACTTGGCTCGCGGCCTTCCGCTTCTAGCGCTTCACGCTTTTCTTCAGTTAGATGACGACATTTACCAGAGTAGCGAGGCATTTCTCCTCGTGCACGCTGCGCTTCCCGCTCAGCTTCTAACTCGTCTTCCGTACAGTAACACTTGTAAGCAAGGTCTTTTTCAAGAAGTTCAGTCGTGTGCTTTGTATAAATATCAAGGCGTTCCATCTGACGATAAGGGCCAAACTCGCCTTCTTTGTCAATGCTTTCATCCCAGTCCATACCTAGCCATTTTAAGTAATCGAGTTGATTCTGTTCGCCACCCTCAACGTTACGAGTTTGATCAGTATCCTCGATTCGAATAATGAATTTACCGTTCTGACTTCTTGCAAACAGATAGTTAAATAATGCAGTACGAGCATTCCCTATATGTAGATACCCCGTTGGACTTGGCGCATATCGCACCCTAACTTCGTTTCCCATTTTATACACCACCATTAATTTTATCTTTAACTGTCTTATTATTTTACCATTAGAGTCAAATTATCGGTCAACTGGTTTGTAGTAAGACGACTACTTCTGCCGCGATGCCCTCTCCTCTACCTGTAAACCCTAACTTCTCTGAAGTTGTCGCTTTGACATTCACTTGTTCAAGCTCTGCTTCAAGGAGTTCTGCAATGACTTCACGCATCGCAGAGATATGAGGAGCCATCTTCGGCATCTGCGCAATAATCGTACAGTCTACGTTTCCAAGAACGTAGCCCTTTTCTTTCACAATGTGAAAAACATGGCGCAGAAGTTCTTTCGAATCTGCATCTTTAAATGCCTCATCCGTATCAGGAAAATGCTTCCCGATATCTCCTTCCCCAATAGCTCCAAGACAGGCATCTGCCACAGAATGAAGCAATACATCTGCATCTGAATGACCTAGTAACCCTTTCTCAAAGGGAATTGTAACGCCACCAATGATACAAGGGCGTCCCTCGACAAGCTGATGTACATCAAATCCATGCCCGATTCGCATTAAGATCCACTCTCCTTCTTCTCTCTTAATATAGCCCTAGCGAAAATTAAATCTTCAGGAGTCGTTAATTTAACATTCCAATAGTCGCCTGGAATAATCTTAACGGTCCTTCCGTTCATTTCTACAAGACTTGCATCATCTGTCCCAACGATATTGTTCTCTTCGGCCCAACGATGAATGTCCTTTATGATAGAAAGACGAAAAGCCTGCGGAGTTTGAACTGCCCACAAGCTTGATCGATCAATGGTTTTATCAACCTTTAAATCACTTACCTGCTTTACGGTATCTTTTACCGGCACAGCCACTACTGCGCCGTCATATGTAGAGGCAGCCTCCGCTAAACTAGAAGCCATATCGAGTGTAAAGAAAGGACGAGCGCCATCGTGAATAAGAACGACCTTTTCGCCATCTAGCGCCTTCAGGCCTTCGTATACACTTTGCTGCCGTTCTCTGCCACCTGTGACGACCCTAGTAACCTTCGTAAGGTTATACTCCCTGATCAATAAATGAAAGTCCTCATGTTCTCGTTCATTTACTGCTAATACAATTTCTTCACAGTTCTTATCACTCTGAAAAACCGATATCGTATGCACGATAATCGGCTTTTCATCAAGCATGATAAATTGTTTATTTTTACCTGCATTCATACGCTTCCCCTGGCCTGCTGCAGGTATAACAACAGAATACTTCAAACCTAGAACCCCCGTTAGCTATCCCCTAGAGCGCCTTTTCAAGCAATTTAGGCTTGGCAAAAATCATACGTCCAGCAGATGTTTGCAGTACGCTCGTCACAAGAACATCGATTGTTTTACCAATGTAGTCTCTACCGTCTTCTACTACGATCATTGTACCATCATCCAGGTATGCAACTCCCTGGTTGTATTCTTTCCCGTCCTTGATCACCTGTACATTAAGCTCTTCTCCAGGAAGGACAACGGGCTTAACTGCATTTGCAAGATCATTGATATTAAGCACTTGAACCTTTTGCAGTTCGCACACTTTGTTAAGATTGAAGTCGTTCGTAACCACCATTCCATTCACAAGCTTAGCAAGCTTCACTAGCTTACTGTCCACCTCTTGAATGTCATCAAAATCTCCTTCATAGATCTCAACGTTTATTGCGAGCTCTTTTTGTACTTTGTTTAAAATATCTAGACCTCGTCGGCCTCTGTTTCTCTTTAAAACATCTGAAGAATCAGCAATATGCTGGAGTTCTTCAAGGACAAACTGCGGAATGACAAGCGTCCCTTCGAGGAAGCCAGTTTGACATATGTCAGCGATTCGTCCATCGATGATGACACTTGTATCGAGGATCTTTAGCTTTGATGAGCCAGAATCGATCTCTGGTTCCTCAGACTCTCGCTTCTTCTCTCTACCTTTGTTGTTATTGAATAGGTTGATAAGTTCATCACGTTTCTTGAACCCAACTTGAAACCCAAAATAACCACAAAGTACAGTCATGAATATAGGCAGAACATTGCTTACGACTGGCAGCTTAATTTCAGCCAGAGGCATATTAATTAAAAATGCAACTATAAGTCCAATAATCAGCCCAATTGTCCCAAATAAAACATCACCTACTGGAGCCTTAACAACCTTCTCTTCAATGATGCGAATAAAATCAACGATATAATCTGTTATCCAAAAAGTTGCTAGGAAAAATAGAACCGCTCCGATCACAGCACCTGCATAAGAATTACTGAAAACGGATGGGATGTCACCTATATTGAGTAATTGAATGAGTTCTGGTAAGTAAATTAAGCCCAGCGCGCCGCCTAAAATGATAAAAAATAACTGAATGATCCACTTTATCATCGACGTTTTCACCTCCTTCTATCATTATATACAATTTACTAAAATTGAAACGTTATTCTTGAAGTTTGCGAATTTTATAGTATGATAATAGGTTAGCTTTTATGCATATAAATTAATTATAGAGTAGCACAGCCCCTATTGAATGTCTATTTGTTCGCCCTATATATGCCGATCTACAAACAACTGTTCCTGAATGCGTTTCAAGCCCGCTTTTATTTTTTTCGCCCGAATTTCTCCAATTCCTTCAACTTTATCTAACTCTTCTATAGAAGCGGTAGCAATATCATTTAGGTTCCCAAAACTACTAACAAGGTTCTCTATGATATTTGAAGGTAAGCGAGGAATCTTATGTAAGATCCGATATCCCCTTGGTTTCACAGCTTCGTTTTGTTCTTCATACCCTAATATTTTCATGATCGAATGATCTTCAAGCAAATCATCGCTCGTTAGTTTTTTCAACCTCTTCATAACATCTGCTGGTGTTTCGTCGACATCCTTAACATAGTCTCCGATCAGCCATCTTGCCTCTGCTTCTAGGTTTGTTACGAGCTCTTCCATCTGCATGCTGATCAATCGTCCCTCAGTACCGAGCTCGTTTATATAATTTAATATCTCCTGCTTAATTCTAAGCACCATTTCTATTCTATGAATAACTTGCGCTACCTCTTGCAAGGTGGCAAGCTCTTCGAATTCAAGAGCTCCAAGATCGGTTATCCCTTGATCTAGTACTGATTTATACTTTTCAAGCGTCTGCATCGCTTGATTTGCTTTTGTCAAAATAACGCCGATCTCTTTCAATGAATAGCGAATGTTGCCCTGGTATAGCGTGATAACGTTTCGTCTTTGAGAGATCGAAATCACTAGATTGCCTGTTTGCTTGGCGACACGCTCTGCGGTTCGATGGCGAATTCCGGTTTCTGTTGAGGGAATCGTGGTATCTGGTATTAACTGCGTGTTTGCATAAAGAATTTTGTTTGCCTCTTTATTGATGATGATTGCGCCATCCATTTTAGCGAGTTCATATAGATAGGCTGGTGTGAAACGACAGTCGATTGAAAACCCACCATCAACTAAATCTTGCACTTTTCCGTTATAGCCGACAACGATCAATCCACCCGTTTTCGCTCGTAATATGTTATCGATGCCCTGTCGTAACATCGTACCGGGCGCCACTATCTTTAAGATGTCATTGATTACCTCCTGCTTTTTTTCTGTTTCCATCAGTTAACCTCCCAATGCTTCGTTTAATGCTTCATCTACGGTTTGAACACCTATTACCTGAATTCCTTCTGGAAATGACCATCCGCCGATATTCTTCTTAGGAATAATCGCTCTCTCAAAGCCAAGCTTTGCTGCCTCTTGCACACGTTGTTCGATTCTCGATACTCGTCTGATTTCCCCGGTAAGGCCAATTTCTCCAACAACGATGTCAGTAGCTCTCGTCGGTTTATCACGGAAACTGGAAGCTACTGAAATAGCAATGGCTAAATCGATCGCCGGTTCATCTAGCCTTACACCACCCGCAACATTTAGGTATGCATCCTGATTTTGAAGAAGTAGTCCGACCCGTTTTTCTAGAACCGCCATCAGTAGTGAGACTCGATTATGATCAATACCCGTTGCTGTTCTTCTAGGATTTCCAAAACTTGTTGGTGATATTAGCGCTTGAATCTCTACTAAAACAGTCCTCGTCCCTTCCATCGAAGCGACAACAGTGGAACCTGCTGCACCTGATGACCGCTCTTCAAGGAAGATTTCTGAAGGATTTAGAACTTCTTCGAGACCCTCTTCTTTCATCTCGAAAACACCTATTTCATTCGTTGATCCGAATCGATTTTTGACACCTCTTAGAATTCTGAACGTATGGTGGCGTTCTCCTTCAAAATATAAAACTGCATCAACCATATGCTCAAGTAGACGAGGTCCTGCAATCGATCCTTCTTTTGTTACATGGCCAACGATAAAGATCGCGATTCCACGTGTTTTCGCTATTCTCATCAATTGTGAAGTACATTCTCTTACTTGGGAAACGCTTCCTGGCGCAGATGTAACTTCCGATCGAAATATGGTTTGAATTGAATCGATAATGACGAGTTGTGGTTCAATTTCATCTATCGCTTTACTAATATACTCTAAATCAGTCTCAGCTAATACAAATAGTTTTTCTGCATCTACCCCTAATCGGTCTGCTCGGAGCTTCGTTTGCTTCACAGACTCTTCACCAGAAATATAAAGAACTGGGTGGTCTCTTTCTGCAAGTTTTGATGAAGTTTGTAATAATAACGTAGACTTTCCGATCCCTGGGTCTCCTCCTACAAGAGCAAGAGAGCCTGGAACGATTCCTCCCCCTAATACGCGATCAAGTTCTACAATTCCTGTTAAAATGCGATCCTCTTTCTCCTTTTTCACATTTCGGATCGATTCAGGTTTGCTTGTTGTCGTATCATTAGAGGTTACAAAGCGTCTGCGATCAGTGTCAGATGGAACAAACTCTTCTACCATCGTATTCCACTGATGACAGCCTGGGCATTTCCCCATCCATTTCGCAGATTCATAACCACAGTCTTGACACATAAACTTCGTTTTTTTCTTAGCCATCTTCTTCCCCACCTTCAATGTACCGAACACTTTTTCTTATATCATCATATCACAACTTTCAAGGTCCTATGACCTTACAGCACTTGCCTATGTATGGAAATACTCGCTGTTCTTTTCCCTTTATTGAGACGAAACATGCCTATAAAAATAAGAAAACCGGAAGACAGCAGCCTTCCGGTAGAAACATTTTACTTAGACGTTGCTTCAGACAGCGTTTCAACTACGAAATCTTCGTTCTTGTAGTCGATTTTCACGCGCTGACCTTTTTCGATGCTGCCTTTTAGCAGTTCTTCAGAAAGACGATCTTCAATGTGACGTTGAAGTGCTCTTCTCAACGGACGAGCTCCATAGTCTGGATCGTATCCTTCCTCTGCAATCTTGTCGAGAGCAGGATCAGAAAGTTCGAATTCAATACCATGGTCTGAGAGGCGAGTTTTTAACTGGTTCGCCATCAGTACGATGATTTCTTTTAAGTGTTTCTTCTCAAGAGAATGGAACACAATGATTTCATCGATACGGTTTAAGAATTCTGGACGGAACGTTTTCTTCAGCTCATCCATCACTTTACTCTTCATATCATTGTACTCTTCGCCTTCAGATCCTGTTGTGAAGCCAACGTATTTATTACGCTTCAGCGTACTTGCTCCTACGTTTGAAGTCATAATAACGACCGTATTTCGGAAGTCGACTACGCGCCCTTTAGAATCTGTCAAACGGCCATCTTCTAGTACTTGAAGTAAGATGTTAAAGACGTCTGGGTGAGCTTTTTCAATTTCATCTAGCAGAATAACAGAGTATGGCTTACGTCTAACTTTTTCTGTAAGTTGACCACCTTCCTCATAGCCCACATAGCCTGGAGGCGAACCTACTAGTCTTGAAGTAGCGTGTTTTTCCATATACTCTGACATGTCGATTCTGATCACTGAATCTTCTTCGCCAAACAGCGTTTCAGCAACGGCTCTAGCGAGTTCAGTTTTACCAACACCCGTAGGTCCTAAGAAGATGAATGATCCGATCGGACGCTTAGGATCTTTTAGCCCGGCACGAGCTCTTCGAACCGCTTTGGAAATAGATTTGACAGCTTCTTCTTGCCCGATCAAGCGATTATGAAGGATCTCTTCCATTTTCAACAGCCGCTCTGTTTCTTGTTCTTCAAGTTTTGATACTGGAATCCCCGTCCAGTTTGCTACGACGATTGCAATATCATCAGGGGAAACTTCTTGATTCTCTTTACCCTGTTTTTCTTTCCATTCTTTCTTAGTCTGCTCAAGTTCTTCTCTCAAGCGTTGTTCAGAATCTCTTAAAGATGCTGCCTTCTCAAACTCTTGACTCTGTACAGCTGCATCCTTCTCTTTCCGAACTTCCTCAAGCTTCTTATCTAGCTCTTTTAGATTCGGAGGAGCTGTATAAGAGCGTAGGCGCACTTTTGAAGCAGCTTCATCGATCAAATCGATCGCTTTGTCTGGAAGGAAACGATCTGAAATATAGCGATCTGAAAGTTTTACCGCAGCGTCGATTGCTTCATCTGTAATCGTTACGCGATGATGTGCTTCATAACGGTCGCGTAGACCTTTTAGAATAAGAGCTGACTCGTCGCTTGTCGGTTCGTTTACCTGAATCGGTTGGAAACGACGCTCTAATGCTGCATCTTTTTCGATATATTTTCTATATTCATCTAGCGTAGTTGCTCCGATACATTGAAGCTCTCCACGTGCTAGCGCTGGCTTCAAGATGTTAGATGCATCGATCGCACCTTCTGCTCCACCGGCACCGATAAGGGTGTGAAGTTCATCGATGAATAGGATGATGTTTCCTGCCTGACGAATTTCATCCATCACTTTCTTAAGACGATCTTCAAATTCACCACGATATTTTGTACCAGCTACTACTGTACCCATATCGAGTGTCATGACGCGCTTATCACGAAGTGTCTCAGGAACTTCGTTATTGATGATCTGCTGTGCTAGACCTTCTGCAATGGCCGTTTTACCAACACCTGGTTCACCGATAAGAACTGGGTTATTCTTCGTTCTACGGCTCAATACCTCAATAACACGTTCGATTTCTTTACTACGACCGATTACGGGATCCAGTCCACCGTCACGTGCAATGACTGTTAGATCTCTAGCAAGACCATCTAGAGTTGGGGTATTAGCACTAGCTCCTGCCCCCTGATGACTAGATGAAGAACTTTCATTGCTTCCTAAAAGTTGAAGAACTTGCTGACGAGCTTTATTCAAGCTAACACCAAGGTTGTTGAGCACTCTTGCTGCTACGCCCTCACCTTCGCGAATTAAACCTAATAGGATATGCTCTGTGCCAACATAAGAATGGCTTAGCTTACGTGCTTCATCCATCGATAGTTCGATTACTTTCTTAGCACGAGGTGTGTAGTGAATAGACTGGACAGAATCTTGCCCTCTACCAATCAGCTTTTCTACTTCTTTCTGAATCTTTTCTGAGCCAAGACCAAGAGCAGTCAATGCCTTAGCAGCAATTCCTTCGCCTTCACGAATCAAGCCTAATAGGATATGTTCAGTCCCGACATTGTTATGACCAAGACGAATCGCTTCTTCCTGTGCTAATGCGAGCACTTTTTGAGCACGCTCTGTAAATCGTCCAAACATCATCGTTCATCACCCTCCGATTTCTTCGTTTGTTTTTCTAGTTCAAGTCTCTCTCTAATTAATGTGGCTCGTTTAATATCACGTTCTGCAGGATTAAGGCTTGCACCTGCATATTGCTGAAGAAAACCTGGTTGAGTTAGAATTACTAGCTCGTTAAGAATTGATTTAGAGATACCAGCTACAAGACCGATATCGATTCCTAACCGAACATTTGAAAGACACTTCGCAGCTTCCTTCGATTGAATGATTCTGCTATTCTCAAGAGTTCCAAGAGAACGATAGATTCTGTCTTCCAATTCAATTCTTGAATTATCTAGCAACATCCTTCTTGCTGATCGTTCTTTTTCAATGACTTGCATCACTACGCCCTGGAGGTCCTCAATAATATCATTCTCGGTCTTACCTAATGTAATCTGGTTTGATATTTGAAAAATGTTCCCTTGAGCTTCACTTCCTTCACCGTAGCTCCCTCTAACAACAAGACCTAGCTGGTTGATTGCAGGTATGATGTGATTTAGCTGCTGTGTTAACACTAAAGCAGGTAGATGCATCATAACAGATGCCCTCATTCCAGTGCCAACATTCGTTGGACAGCTCGTTAAATATCCTTTTCGCTTATCAAACGCATAATCTACCTTACTCTCAATCCAGTCATCCAAAGCATTCGCGAGGTTTAAGGCTTCTTTCAATCTAAACCCTGCTTCAAGGCACTGAATACGAAAATGATCTTCTTCATTTATCATTATGCTGATCGTTTCATTCTCGCTAAGTAAGACTGCTCCATTTTTTGATTGT
Organism: Anaerobacillus sp. ABD4_527; assembly: GCF_056160805.1. Lineage (NCBI taxonomy): Bacteria > Bacillati > Bacillota > Bacilli > Caryophanales > Bacillaceae > Anaerobacillus > Anaerobacillus sp. ABD4_527. The sequence goes on along the minus strand of NZ_JBSWXZ010000007.1, from coordinate 3,044 downwards.
TCTACAAGATTTGGGCTAACCAAATGTTTTTCTACAAGAACTCTTTTCTGTGTAGGCCTAAGCGATTCAATCTCGATCAGTTCAAGCTTCCCAATTTCTTCGTTCGGAGCTTCATTAAATTTCTCCTTAATGCTTTCTAGAACCTCTAAATTTTGCTGCCCGTTAGAAAGAACCGGAAAAACATAATTCTTCAAATTTCGTGCAAATCTTATTCTACTACTCATGACAATATCTGAATCTGGTCCTTCATCTTGCATCCATGGACTAACAGCTTCACTGATAAAACGCTGAAGTGACATCATTCTCCCCCTTCCGACGCTTTATGTTCGAGGGATCGAATTAAATCTCTCGTTTCAGCAGCTTTTTCAAATTCCTCCTGCTGAATGTATTCTTGCATTTTACTGCGAAGATTTTGTACCTTACGTTCAATCTCAATCGCTGCTCCAGCACGTTTTGGTAATTTGCCAGAATGAACGGTATTACCACCATGTACCTTTCTAAGTATTGGATCAAGATTCTCTGAGAACGTAGTGTAGCATTCTGAACAACCAAATCGACCGATTTGTGTGAATTGCTGATACGTTAATCCACATTTCGGGCAACTTTGCCGTTCTCTATTGTAAATAGGGTGTGAAGAACTTTCGCTTAACGGTGTTTCAAAATTTAATAACCCCGATAATAAGTTATGGATAGAAAAATGGTTAGTGCCTGGCTCAACCTCACCTTTTTCTTTGGCACACACTTCACAAATATGGAACTCTGTTTTTTGTCCATTGACTATCTTAGTGAAGTGGAGCGTAGCAGGACGCTCACCACATTCCTGGCACGTCATAGGGCAACCCTCCTATTTGTACACAAATGCTATTGCTTATATTTTAGTGATGTAAGCATTGCACGCAGCATATTAGCTCTAAGGTGATCTCTCAGCGGCAACTCTATCGTAATGACTGTTCGATCGAGAACACTTAGCATTAACTTCGCTTCTCGTGCTGAAATAACCTCTTCTTCTAACAGCCTTAGAATAATATTTTCAGATACCGCCTGTGGCACTTGGGTCTTAATCATATTCAGCATGTCATCTATTAAATCTGCATGCGTCTCAGGCTTCACTTTTAATATTCTTATATAACCGCCTCCACCCCTTTTACTTTCCACAATATATCCTTTTTCAATCGTAAAGCGGGTGTTGATTACATAATTAATTTGAGAAGGAACACATTGAAACTTATCAGCAATTTCACTTCTTTTTATCTCAACAGCATCTCTACCTTCTACCATTAAGATTTTCTTAATGTATGCTTCAATTACATCGGAAACATTCCGCACATCGCTGCCTCCCTTCCGTCCCCAAACTGACTTTGACTATATTTGACGTTAAGTATATTATAACGCTTTTCAAATGGATTGGAAAGTAACATGTCTCTTCAATTCTTTGCTTGAACCTTACCATCATTCCCAAATATATGGCATTCATTCCTTGCAATTTATCCTTTTTATCTCCTCGATTTCTTTAAGGTGATCGACTAGTGTTGAGAGTTTCGTTGCATTATTTGTATTCACTAGGATTGAATACGTATAGATTTTCTTATCTCCCTCATACTGCGCTTTTTTTGGATCATCCGTTTTCATTTCTAGAACACTTATATCCATTTCCTCTATCTTTTCTATAACAGATTTTAGCGAAAACCCCTCCTCAACAAAGAGATTCACCCAATGCTGTGACTTAGAAAGGTAGAGCTTCTCAATCTTGCTTAAGAAAACAAGGCTCAAAACAACGATTGATGTAGTCAATATCGCCTCATAGATCATTCCTACTCCGACGACTAACCCTATCCCAGCAACTACCCAAATCGATGCTGCAGTTGTTAGCCCTCTCACCGTCCAACCGTTTGCTAATATAGTTCCAGCACCTAAAAACCCTATACCACTTATGACATATGAGGGTATACGAGAAGGGTCAAAGTTAATATTAGCGTGAGTCTCATTATATTCTTCAAAACCATATAGAGATAATAGCATCATCAAACACGCTCCAACCCCAACAAGAATGTGAGTCCGAAAACCTGCTGGGTGCCTTTTAAACTCTCTCTCGATACCTATAACTCCACTTAATACTGCTGCGATCAAAATCCGTATCGATATCGTATCGAAATTGTCTGCTAGTGTAATGTCGAATACTTCCATGATAGATCCCTTTCTCTGTTTTCTTTTGATGTATTTTACCCTTCTATTAATGAAGTTTAACGTGGAATGTATTGATTGTTGCTTCGAACTGGGAGAGATTAGAAAGGATGCAATGGGTTTGTTTTAGGGTAGAATGCTGGAGTGGATTATTTGCGCTTTTGGGAAGGATATCAGCGGAAAATTCATTTTTTCTCTGTCGTTTGGTTTTATTAGCGAAGCGTTGTTTGTAACGATTGATTTGGTAAAAGCACATTCAGATAAGACCTTCTTAGGGCGGGAATCCGGGGGATATTCGCGAAATTTTCATTTTATCCGCGATAATCCTGATATATCCGCGCTTTTCAATTCATATCCGCGAAATCTAGCCATTTATCCGCGATTCTGAGAATATATCCGCGAAACCCCTTTTCAGGAACCCCTGATGACTCAACTCCACATTTAGACAAAACAAAAAAAGCCAGAGCTCTATGCTCTGACTTCTCACTTGCCTAGCGACGTCCTACTCTTGCAGGGGGAGAGCCCCCAACTACCATCGGCGCGCGAGCTTAACTTCCGTGTTCTCATACGGGGCGCGATAAGCGGCGAACTTCTTCGTCAGCTGCGCGATGCTGGATCCTCATAGATCTCCGAATATCTACTCCGGTCCAGCCTCACTTGCTTCCTCGAATTTCTTGCTTCTCCCACCCCTACGAAGCTTTCGAAGATGTTCTTGTTTGTCTTCTCAATGAAGGTACTCACCTTACGGTCCAACGATACAAACCAAAACCATACAAAAAAGCCAGAGCTCAATGCTCTGACTTCTCATTTGCCTAGCGACGTCCTACTCTTGCAGGGGGAGAGCCCCCAACTACCATCGGCGC
>NZ_JBSWXZ010000006.1:0-62487 GCF_056160805.1 Anaerobacillus sp. ABD4_527 | reverse complement strand
GATAGAAAAGTTCAATCTAGCTTTAAAACAATGTTGTTTCCGTAGAAACAATTTCTTGCATGGCGTTTCGTTCAGTTTTCAAAGATCGATTGTCATTCTATTAAACTTCCATTTTGTCTATCTCGTTTGTTTTAGCGAGTGACAACTTCTACTTTAACAGTAGTGTCGGAATGTGTCAACACTTTTTTATAAGTAATAAAAAAGGTTGATGTCGCTTTTCGAAGTGACAAGATATATCTTATCATCCCCCTGCAAGGTTCGTCAATAACTTATTTCAAAAAAATATCTCCCTCTTATAGGGAGGTGGTTCTGCCTGTGAATGGGTGCTCTACCTTTTCTATCAAGAAGCAGTTTCATCACAGCTTTCTTCTATATTAGTAATGGCATTGTGATCTTATAGCCTGATAAACTTTTAAACTTGAAAATACAAATGATGATGAAGAGAACACTTATCGTTAAATACAGCTCCACAAGATGGACAGCTTGAGTCAGATGTAAGGTATTGGTGAATTGTAAGCTCGGTCTTACAACTGCCGCATAGCACTGCTAGTTCGTTCCATTTGTTCAGCGGCCATAACTGTATATCATGAAATACGCTTTCTTCATGGCATTTAAAACATGGGAAATACGAATCGCAGCAATAAAACTTAATCGCCACGATGTCTTTCTCACTATGATAATGTTCGCATCTTGTTTCATTGTCTATGGGCTTTCCTTTTATCTCCGTTTCTTTCAAAGTAACCCACTACTCCTTTTCTATAATCGCTATTCCAAAAGAATATTTCGTTCCTTCTCGTGGTGGCTCGAAAATGACACCACGCTGGTAATAATAGTCTACTTTCTTATATGAAGAGAGTAGTTCCCTGAATTCATCCTCTGTCAGCTGATGGATATGGAAAGGTTCGTTCGTCGGCTTTCCTCTTCCTCTTCCAAAAGGTGTAGAAACGATTAATGTTCCACCGGTCTTCAACATCTTCATTAGATTTTTTAAAAACTGCCGGTCATCTTCTACGTGTTCTAATGTTTCGAAGCTTACGATTGAATCAAACTGACCTAGCTTAGAAGGTAGGTTGGGGTCTAGCGCATCTGCACACTTGTACGTCACGAGCGGATGGTGATAACGACCTCTAGCGTATGTTACTGCTTCGATGCTTCGATCAGCCCCAACTAACTCAGTAATAATAGACTTATTTTTCTTTGCCAGATACTGACTTCCATAACCACTCCCGGATGCAATATCCAACGTCCTTCCTTTCACAAATTCGCTTGCAAAATAATACCTTGCTAGATGTTCGAGTAGCATCCCGTTAGTCGGCTTCATGGTATCAGGAATAATTCGTTCCCCTGTATTCTCTAACAACATGACACCCCCTTCTTAGTTTGATCTTGAGTGAAACTCTTTGTTTATTTTTTCCACAAAGGGGTACGGTATAAAGTGGATTATACCCCGTACGCGCGTCGTGAAATATAGCTACATGCTTTACACTTCCAAGGATAGCCCTCAACTAGTACTTAAAATCGAAAGTTAGCTCATTTTCACTAGACTATATCATCCTTTACTTGAAAGCAAACGCTCATCTTCATTTATCATTTTACATTTATGAAGGGTTATTTTCATAACTTGTGGAACTTACCAATTAAGGAAAACAAAATCATTAAGATAAATGGGGGATTTGAAATGGAAAAAGAAAGCGGCCTAGATACAAACAACCTCAAGCTTATCTTTCGCCATCTATCAGATCTTATTTTTCTTATCCGCGTTGTCGATTTACAACACTTTGAGATTGAAGCGATTAATGAGGGGTACCTAGCAAACTACCAAACGACGAAAGAAGATATCTCAGGAAAACGAATCGAAGAATTTTTAGGTATGGACCAGGGCATTAAAGCGATTCGGCGTTTTCAAGAAGTCATCATTCGAAAAGAAACGCTGCACTTCGAAGAAGCTTATACCTTTCCGGAGCAAGGATACCGTATGTTCGATATCACGCTCGTTCCGATCATTGAAGGAAATACGGTCCCGAACCTTATTGGAACAGCAAAAGATATTACAGAAAGGCGACTAAATGAAGAGCAGCTTGCTCAATCCGAGAAACTATCCGTTGTTGGTCAGTTAGCCGCTGGAATTGCACACGAGCTGAAGAACCCCCTCACATCATTGAAGGGTTTTTTGAAATTAATCGAATTCCAGAACAAGAATCAAGATGTTGAGCGTTATATTAAAGTAATGGACACTGAGTTTAATCGGATCGAACAAATCATAGAGGAATTCTTAATGTTAGCGAAGCCTAACAAGGTCAATTTCAGCTACTATCATATTGACCACATTATCGAAGAAGTGATTGAACTATTAAATGCACAGGCAAACATGGACTCGATCATCTTAACGACAGAGTATCCTGATAGACTTCCACCTGTTTATTGTGAGAATAACCAGCTGAAGCAAGTGTTTATCAATATTATAAAAAATGCGATCGAAGCGAGTCACGATGGTGAAAGGGTGGTCATTAGCGTCGCCACTTTTGATGATCATATCGAAGTATGTGTTAAAGATTTTGGCGGAGGGATCCCAGAAGAGGATATCAAGAAAATAGGTTCACCATTTTACACAACAAAGAAACAAGGAACTGGCCTAGGTCTTGCAATTTGTAAACGAATCATTGAGAAACATAATGGAAGATTATTGATAGACAGTGCAACCGGTCAAGGAACGAGACTAACTGTCTGTTTACCCATTCACCATACTTAAAACACCACCTTGCCGGCATCGACATAGGTGGTGTTTCTCTAATACATTCGCTTCTAGTGTGAACGTGAAGAACTTTCAATAGAAGAAAGGTCTTCCTGAGCAGCAAACCAACCTCGAATTTCGTTTACTACTTCCTCTGGCTTTTGCCAGTGAAGAACATGCCCCGCATCTTTAATGGCGGTTATTCTACATTCACTTTTGATCGCGCTTCTCATGGAATCTACAGCATCCACTCTAACCGCTTCTCCTTCTTCTGGTAACGTTCCTCTTAACAAGTAAACCGGAACAGAAATTTTATCGAATACTTTACTAGAAGGTTCATTATAGAGCGCTTTCATAATGGCTCTTGCTGTATGCTCAGTTGTTCTCATCCGAACACCATCAGTATCAGACGTCATGTCTGCATGAACCATTTTTTGTAACGCTTCTGACCATCTTCCAACTTCCGCTTTCTTATTATCTTCGTATTCTTCAACCGAGCGAAAATGAGAACCATTAATCCAATCAGACATGCGTTGTAAGTGCTCATCGAGATCTGCAGACGGTTCATCTGATGGAGAAAGATATCCACCATCTAGCATGACGAGTCCTTTCACATCCTCTTGATACAACCTTGCATAATGAACAGCGATCGCAGCCCCCCATGAATGTCCAAGCAAATAAAACGGTTTATTGGACACTTTTTCAATGACTGCCTTCAGCCATTCTGTAAAAGGCGTGGATAGATAGGAGTCTTCTTCCATGAAAGCATCTGTTTTACCATGACCAGGTAAGTCAAAGGATATCATATGAAATTGATCCTTCAGCTCTTCTGCCAACTCGATAAATCCTAAAGCATTGTTTGTTAATCCATGTAGACAAATGATTGGAGGGTTTTCTGGATTCCCCCACTTAAAACCATGAATCGATTGGCCGTCCACGTTTATCTCGAATTCTTTCATATATACCTTCCTTTCGTAATTCCCTTGCTTACCATAATTCGACTGGAAGGGAATCATCCCCTCTACGTAGAAAACAAATTAAGAAGAATGCACTACTCGATAGTCACACTTTTGGGGGACAATTATGAGGATACGTAAAGCTTTAGTTGAAGATTCGACAGATATTGCAAGGGTTCACGTAAACAGTTGGCGTACGACCTATCAGGGAATAGTACCTCGCTTATTTCTTGATTCACTCGATATGAAAGTGCGAGAAGCGCGCTGGAAGAAAGGGTTAGAAGACGGGAAGAGCATCTTTGTAGCAATCAATGACAAGGACGAAATCGTCGGCTTTGCGAATGGGGGTAAGAATAGGAGCGAAGATCTGCCTTATGATGGTGAACTATACGCAATCTATTTATTAGAAAGCGCACACCGTAAAGGGGCTGGTAAAAAACTCCTATGTCATGTCGCGAAGGAACTAAGAGACGAAGGGCATCAATCGATGCTTGTTTGGGTACTTAATGGCAACCCAGCTAACCAGTTTTACCTTCATTTTGGTCCAAGCTATGTGATGGAGAAAGACATTACCATTGGAGGAGAAGAGCTTCTTGAAACCGCCTATGGCTGGAATAATATAGACGATATTTTGTCCGTGTGTTCGTAACTGTAAAAAGGTCGCAAAGTATGCGACCTTTTCTAACAAAGCTAAAATAAATCTAGTTTTTCAATGCGACTGACCGCTTCTCTCAATCTGTCTTCCGAGGTCAACAAACCAGCTCTAACATACCCTTCACCGTATGTTCCAAACCCATTTCCTGGCGCTACAACTACTTTTGCCTCTTCTAATAGGTAGTCAGCAAACGTCTCGGAAGTAAACGATTCAGGAACTTTTAACCAGGTAAAGAAAGAACCAGCTGGCGCCTTTACATTCCAACCTATTTCTCTTAGCCCTTCGATCAACACACTTCTTCGACTTTCATACATGTGATTCAAATCTTCCACACATTTCTGTGAACCTAACAAGGCTTCTGCAGCTGCCTCTTGAATGCCGCTAAACAAACTAACATAGAGATGATCCTGTAATAAGTTTATGCTTTCGATAACGGATGGATTTCCGATCGCAAAACCTACTCGCCACCCTGCCATATTGTACGTTTTAGACATCGTGTAGATTTCGATCCCAACGTCTTTTGCACCGTCTACTTCAAGGAAACTCGTTGGTTTCTTTCCATCGAAGCCAATTGCTCCATAAGCAAAATCATGAACGACACAAATATCATGCTCTTTTGCACGATTAATCGTATCCTCAAAAAAAGCTTCTGTTGCTTGTGCAGCAGTTGGGTTATTAGGATAGTTTAGAAACATCAGTTTTGCTTTACGAAAATCTTCTTCTGAAATCGCTTCATAATCTGGCAAAAAATCATTTTCCTCTAATAGAGGCATGGGATGCATCTCTGCCTCAGCCATCGCGACTCCTGACCAGTAATCCGGATAACCTGGATCAGGCATCAATGCTTTGTCTCCTTTATTCAATAAGCATTGACTTACTTCTACTAAGCCTGCTTTCCCACCAAACAAAACAGCTACTTCCTGTTCAGGATCAATCGTCACATCAAATTCCCTTTTATAAAATTCAGCAACAGCTTGCTTTAGAAAAGGTTGTCCTCTGAACGGTGGGTATTTATGATATTCAGGTTTTTCAGCAGACGACTGCAAGGTTTGAATAATGTGCTGTGGCGTTGGTTGGTCAGGATTACCTTGTCCTAAATTAATGATATCGTGTCCTTCTTCTTTGTACCGATTCACTTTAGCGGCTAGTTTTGCAAAGAATTGTTCTGGTAATCTCTTTAATGCGTCCGATTGCTCAAACTGTTTCAAACAACTCACATCCCATTTATAATTTTCTATAAATTCTAGTAATTTATGTTATCTTGAATAATCTCTTCTGTAAAGTCATGTCGCAGGATTCCCTATAGGGTTGGTTCATAAGACACAAAAAAAACAGAGGCAAACTTCGCCTCTTTACCAATTAGGAGGATAGTACCCTAAAGGCTTACTCGTCCCTCCGAAAAATGCATGCTCGTGTTCAGTATGGGAAAAAGTTTCCCCATCAAATTCATGATAATGTCCCCCACCAGGTAACGGTATAGGAGGTCCAGTTTTAATACTAAAACGATGCTGATGATGGTTTTGCATCGTCACCCCTTCTAATCTATGAACGTGCTCATCACGATCATTACCACTCGCAGGGAAACTAAAGCCAACGACATGATGATCGTGATCCTCTTTCTCAGTCGTTTTCGTCTTAAAATGATGGGTATGTGCAAAAGGAAGCTGCATTCCTTTATTCATCATTCGACCACCTTTTTATCATTATTCGTTTTGTCTGAAAGGAAACAACCCTCTTGAGTAGAAGAAGAAGTTAAGTACAGCTATCATATGAAAAGGATGAGGTGACTTATGCGTTCAACCTTAATGGTGTACGGGCATCGCGGCTCAGCGGGTACTCACCCCGAGAATACACTCGTCTCTTTTAAAGCTGCAGAGAAAGCCGGCGTTCACGGGATTGAGCTTGACGTGCAATTAACGAAGGATGGCATTCCGGTCGTGATTCACGACGAGAAGGTAGATCGAACAACAAATGGTGTAGGATGGGTGAAAGATTTTCAATACGAGGAATTATGTAAGCTTGATGCTGGTGGGACTTACTCAAAGCGTTTTCAAGGTGAACCCATTCCAAGTCTAGATGACGTATTAGCTTGGATTAAGCTTACCTCTTTACGGTTAAACATTGAATTAAAGACTGGTTATCTTCCATATCCAGGAATTGAGGAAAAAGTCATCACTCTTTTACAACACCATCAGTTAACCGAGCGAACCGTAATTTCATCGTTCAATCACTATAGCATTCAGCGTATAAATCAACAGGAGGATAGCATTGAAACAGCGATTCTCCTCTCAGATAAACTTGTTCACCCATGGGAGTATATGAAAAAGACGGGAGCAAAAAGCATTCATATCGAATACTATGCCTTGGATGAATACCTAATGGAACATACAACAAAGCTTCAGATTCCTGTAAGAGTTTATACAATCAATTCAGTTGATCGAATGAGTAAAATTGAATCGATGGGTTGTGAAGCCATGTTCACTGATTATCCAGCCGTTGCAATTCATCGTAACGATTAGGGCTAATTCACTAAAAATGTGCGATAGCCTACTTCCGCTTCACCCAGTCACGACATAGGTTATTACTGAAAGAAAGAAAACAACGAAGGGGTCGTTTTATATGGGTGGATATGGATACAATCAGGGATTTGCTCTAATTGTCGTGCTGTTTATTTTGCTAATCATCATCGGAGCTTCTTGGCTATACTAAAAAAACAAGCCGGCTAAACGCTGGCTTGTTTTTTACTGTTATTTTACGTTTGGGTTCGCCGTGACATTTCCAGGTGTGCGTGATTCACTTCCGGGAACGGTTGTTTGTTCATCAGTATCTGTTACTTCTTGACCTGCTTCTTTTACTTTCGAACCTATTTCTTGTAATCCCTCGCCAGCTTCTTTCGCAGATGAAATCACTTCACTAGAATCCTCTTTCACTTGGTTTACTTGATCCACAACCTCATCGTTCACTTTCTCATAAAGCGTTTGAGCGTCATTAACAGCTTCCTTCAACACTTCTGATGCTGACTGGATACGGTCCATCCAATCATTCTTAAATTCAGATGGGTTTTCCTTTACGTTCGTGTACAACCCTTTAGAAGAATCGACCGCATTACTCGTTGCTCTCTTCACCTTTTGGCGTGTAGTGGAATCTAGCATCGCAACCGCTCCTCCAACGATCGCTCCTACTACGATACCTTTCATTAGTTTACTATTCTTTTCTTCATTTACAGTGGTCGTTTGCATGGGTTCTTCCTCCTGTATAAATAGATTGTTATCTACTAACTCTAATTTCTCTCTTTCCCTTTCCTTCAAAAGCTAAACTAAATTGTGGAAGACAAAAATCACTTCGCTTTCCTAAAATCCTCTGTTATAATAGACTGCGTTGTATGAGAGCAGTTCGAAACCTTCCTGCTATAACAAAACTAAGGAGGAATTTCTTATGAATAGTATGGATAAAGCTTGGCTACCTTCTTCTGGTCCTATGCCCAGACCAGAAAGCGTAGAACAAGCTCGTGAAGTAATAAAGAACGAATCGTTTGATGCGCCTAATGTACAAGAGATTACATTCAATGCACTCGAATTTACAGCTGTTTGTCCAAAAACTGGACAACCTGACTTTGGTAGAGTAGAAATCTCTTACGTACCGGATAAAAAGTGTATCGAATCGAAGTCGTTAAAATTTTATCTTTGGTCGTATCGAGATGAAGGAAGCTTCTGTGAAACATTAGCTGCTCGCATCGCTGACGACGTGGTTTACGCGATCGATCCTCTAAAAGTTACGATCACAGTTTACCAATCAGCTCGCGGTGGTATCGAATTGAAAACTACTGCAGTAAGAGAGAAGGCTGAAGCTTAATATGAAGCCTCAACAAATCGACCGCAGTCTTGTCCTGTTCAATGTGCTATTTGCAACATCAATCGTAATTGCGAATGTACTAGCAGGGAAAGTCGTCATGGTAGGAAGTTTCGTTATTCCTGCTGCAGTCGTAATGTATGCATTCTCTTTCCTTTTCACTGACATTATTCACGAACGATTTGGTCAAGAAGAAGCGAAGCGGACCATCCGCTATGGATTCGCTGCCCAAATCTTTGCCAGTATTATGATTTTCATCGGCATGTTGCTGCCTGTCGCACCGTTTGCTTCAGACACACAAGCTGCCTATGAAATCTTACTCGGACAAAATTATCGGTTCGTACTCGCTAGTCTGGCTGCTTATCTTGTATCTCAGCACGTTGATGTATATATCTTCTCTGAAATTAAGAAACGGACTGCGAACCGACACAAGTGGATTCGAAACAACGCAAGTACAGCTGCTTCTCAGCTGATCGATACAACGATTTTTATAACGATTGCTTTTGTAGGTACTGTACCAAATATTTGGGTCATGATACTATCACAATTCGCTATAAAGATGGCTCTTGCACTTCTTGATACTCCGATCTTTTATGCGTTAACGAAGATTGATTCAAGAAGAGAAGAAAGGTTTCATTCAGAAAAGCCTCTAGATGTTTAAACATCTAGAGGCTTTTTTTATAGTGCTTTTTGGTTTGCTAAGGTCATCGTAGTGGTTTGGAGTTCACCGTTACGATAGAAAGTGACTTTCATTTCATCTCCAACTTCTTTGTTAGAATACAGATACTTTCGTAGTTCTGCAGAGCTTGTAATGTCTTGATCATCAAGTTTCACGACGACGTCTCGCTCTTGTAAACCAGCTTCAGATGCAGGAGATGATTGAGATATGCCCATCAGTACAACTCCGCCTTTTACATCTTCAGGAAGGTTAAGTGTACCCGTCCAATGTTGCTTCGGAACTTCAGCTAATGACGCCGGCGTCACTCCCATTACGGGTCTCTTAACTTCACCAGTCTTTTCAAGCTGTTCAATAATCGGTTCAGCGACATTGATAGGAATCGCAAACCCTATTCCTTCTACTTGCGTTTGAGCGATTTTCGATGAGTTGATACCGATAAGCTGTCCTTGAATATTGATCAGTGCCCCACCACTATTACCTGGATTGATCGAGGCATCCGTCTGTATGACGTCTGCTGAATAATCTGGCTGACCATTGTTATCAAGGTCAACTGGAATCGAACGGTTTGTATTACTGATGATTCCCTGAGTTACAGACCCTTCCAGAAAACCGAGCGGATTACCTAATGCGATCGCAGGTTCTCCCGTCTTCAAGTTTTCAGACGAACCAAACTCTGCAACGGTATCTACTTTGCTGCCATCTATTTCAAGCACGGCAAGATCTAGTAGAGGGTCAGCTCCCAATAGTTTCGCATCAAGCTTTTCTTCATTATTTAACGTCACTTCAAGCGAGGATGCACCTTCGATTACATGGTTATTTGTTACAACGAATGCACTACCGCCTTCTTTTTTATAAATGACCCCTGACCCTGAACCAGCGGCTTGTCCTTCCTGACCATCCCCGCTATCAAGAGAAAAGCCATCCTCATACTTTGTAATACTAACGACAGAACCTTGTGTTTTTTCTACCGCTTTCGTAATATCCATTGAAACATCATACGAAACGGTGGAAGTAGCGGACTGTTCTTCAGTGTTTTGCACAGAAGGTTGGCTCATTGTTGGAACGTCAGAATTAGTAAACAGTGGTGCTGCCACAAGCATTACAGAAGCCCCTATTACCGCACCGAACGTGCTAGGCAAAAACCAGCTCATGCCTCCCTTAGTCTTCCTATCATTTCTTGTTTGATTATGATCATCATAGTATCCCATTACTATGTCACCCTTTCTCCCCTTTGAACTGTTTATATACACATTGTAACGACTAGTCATACTTCTGTAGGGAATATGAGAGCTTTTTCATATTCTTTGATATTTGTCGTATTTTTGTATATATTTCCCGGGAGATTATGGGTGAAAACGTCGAAACTAGTAGGCCCTATCCCCTTACTGTCTATTCAACAAGGATCGGGACCAGGTGAATAGTAGCAATCCGACTCCAATAACAAGCTGTAAAAGGATGACGAAACCATCCCAGAAAACCATTGATTGGATTGGGTGAGACAGGTGTTCTAGACTTGTCTTTACGACGTAATATAGCTGTGGAATAACATAGAAAGCCAACACCAACATGGATAGCCCTACCCCGCAAAAATATATGAGCCCATAAAAACGAAATGTAAACTGTTCCCGTTTTGACAAGTCAGCATTAATTTTCTGATTAAGAAAACTTCTGCTTCTCTCCATTAAGTTGTAGCAACCAGTAGAATTTTCTAGTACATAATAAAAGTCCGTTTTCATATAAACACAGCATTGGTATACAAACTTAATAAAAAGATCCAACATTATGAGAGAAGCAACAGCTTGTAAAAGAGGATTTTGCGAAAACAATTGAATCACTATCGCAACGAAAACCAAAACAGTATCAAAACAGATTCCAGAGAGGTAAAGCAAATTTCGTTCTTGTTTATTTAATCGCCAAGCATGCGTCATATCTGTTTCTATCACAACTAGGAAAAGCCTGTGATTTATGGAAAGACCTGTCGAAAGTCCCTTCGATCGCACTGCCAATACGTGTCCCATTTCATGAATAACGATTAAAGTGAGCGAGACGAACAAGTAAGTTAATGTTGAAACTGCTAAACTATCAGTAACAAATAAATCATCAAAATGAGGAAATAATTCTGGGTGTATAAGTAATAGTGTGACATTCGTGAGGAAAAGAAGTAAATACATCTTATGAATAATAGGATTAAAGAAAATTCTTGCAACTTCTGGAGAAATAAGATTTAGTAAAGACTGCTTTCTTGAACTACTCATTTCACTTTTCTCATTACCTGAAATGAAGTCCAACTGAGTTAACTGCTGTACAAATTCATAAACATTGATGTCGTCTTGAGGAAACTTCTCCAACAAGACCCTCTCAACTTCATCTAATGTCTTACCTTGATCGAGTAATTTTAATGCTGCTACTGCAGATTCATTCATCTCATAATACTCTGCAGATTTTACGTTTTCGACAATATACTCGTTTTGATTACTATGTATTTGAAACTCGTTTAACTGTAATGACGATTCATTATCCATACAGAACTCCTTTCAAAAAAAGAGGGTGCTAAAAACGCACCCTTCCTTACCAACCTGGCGGTAACCAGTTACACCACCAGCAAGTCGTTTTCACCTTATTGAGTTTGCGAATTTTCATATTTGTTTTCACCTCCTTTAATCCTAGGTTTTTCTAATGACGTAGCATGTTTCTGCTGATAAGCAGACCATTCAGGAAATACCCTTTTAAATAACTCCACCATTTCAGGATCAAATTGAGTACCCTTACCTTCAATTATTTGATTGTAAGCTTCATCAGGTGACATCGCTGGACGGTAAGATCGTGAAGAAGTCATCGCATCGAAGGCATCTGCAACCGCCGTTATGCGTGCTAAGATCGGAGTTTCTTCTCCTTTTAAACCTTCCGGATACCCTTTTCCATCCCATCTTTCATGATGGTATCTTACAACGTCTAGACAACTTTCAAGTCCTTTTATACCAGAAAGTGCTTCTGCCCCAACTGTAGGATGACTTTTTATAATTTGGTACTCCTCGTTATTTAATCGCGTCGGCTTCATTAGAATGCTATCTGGAATATTCACTTTTCCTACGTCATGAAGCAAACATGAATAGTTATAGGTGATGAGCTGTTCTGTTGTAAAACGACCCATTTTTTTAGCTAGAATAGTTGAGTAAGCAGCTACTCGTTGACTATGCCCACGAGTATAAGGATCTTTCAGCTCTAGCGTAGCTACTACACCCTTTACTATTCCTTCTAGTTGATCATCAAAAGTCGTTTGTATAGCTTGTACATATGACATAAAACGTCTTAGTAGAATGTAAGCAATTAAAACGACGACAACTAGTATAAGAATGGGAAGGAAGATGGTTTGATCATTTAGTATTAGTCCTATCAGTAGATACTTAATAAGTGTCCCAACTGAAACAAACCAAAAATACGTCTTGTTAACAAAAATAGGACTAAGCAAAACGATTAATAGTTCAGCTATATTCCCGCTCCTATATGGATAGTCATTTCCATAATAAATAATGACATCATTTACTAAGTTAATGATCGTAAAACCTACGAAAATCATATATTTAATGCGATATGCAAGTTCACCTTTTAAATAATAGATAATGAAAGGAATAAATGATAATTCGATGATGAAATACCATATCCCTAAACCTTCATGTAATGTGTCTGGTGTATCAACATTAACAAGTCGACTCAAGATAACACTATTAAATAAATCATATGATAGTGAAACTATATAAAAGAGCCAAACGAACAGTATGACCGCACGTTTTTCCTCTGATAATAATGTTGAGTTTACAAATTTCCTCATAATCGCTACCCCATTTTTCAGTTTGTCGAAGGTAAATATATATGGAACGTTGTCCCTACGTTGGGTAAGCTTTCTACCTCAATTCTTCCATTGTGTTCCTCGATAATTCGATAGCTTACCATCAATCCCAAGCCTGTACCATTTTCTTTTGTAGAAAAAAACGGTTCATGTAGTTTTTCTATATACTCATGCGGGATTCCATTGCCTTCATCACTGAAAGATAGTTTGATTTCACTCTCACTATAGTTATCGGCAGTAATGTTGATTATTCCACCATGAGACATCGCATCTATAGAATTTCTAATAATATTGATAAAGACTTGCTTTAACCTGTTATCATCACAACGTACAGTGGATAGAGCATTCGTTACTTCCACATTGAATGTTACACCACTAGCTGCTGCTTGATTCATTGTAAGTTTTACAACATAATCGATAATTTTTTCGACCTTCATTTCTTTAAATGACAATGCACTCGGCTTTCCAAGGAATAGTAGATCGTTAACAATTAAATTGATCCTTTCCAGTTCATCCATCATGATAGAAGAATGCTCTGCATCAATATCTTTTTGGTACTGCTGCAATTGCAAAAAACCTTTAATAGATGTTAAAGGATTTCTAATTTCATGCGCGATACTAGTTGCAACCTGTCCCATAAAGGCTAATTTCTCATGGTGAGCTAATTTTTCATAAGCGCTTTCAATCGAACTCACGAAAGAAAGGGATCGGTTTAAATAAATATATGTAATGATTGATATTAACCCTAGTAATGTAATCGGGTAAATAATCTCTAAAGCCAACACGATGCTACCAACAATTAAATATTTTAAAATTAACCCGATAGTAACCCACCAGAAATATGTTCTATTTAAAAAAATCGGAGTGAAAAACACAAAGAAAATCTCCATTACTCCACCACTAGAGTATGGGATGTCGTAAATTGAATAAATTATAATTTCAGTCATAAGCGTTACACTTATATAAGCAATGAAAAATACATACTTAACGGTGTAACTTTTACTAATCTTAATTAAATAAAAGCCTACTATTATTAAAACGACTTCCGTTAGAATATAAATCCACTCATCGATATCGACACTAGGAGTGCCTGGATTAGTAGGAAGATTTGGTTCGATAGCAAATTTATACACGCCAGTAACAAGGGTTACCAATGTAAATAAATATATAAATAGTTTAGTAGCCTTCCTATCTTGTTCTGCTACGATTTCTCTTAACGATGCTGCTTTCATAACTACTCCTAACA
The DNA here is from genome assembly GCF_056160805.1 of Anaerobacillus sp. ABD4_527. Taxonomy (NCBI): domain Bacteria; kingdom Bacillati; phylum Bacillota; class Bacilli; order Caryophanales; family Bacillaceae; genus Anaerobacillus; species Anaerobacillus sp. ABD4_527. Next base: position 48,524 of record NZ_JBSWXZ010000006.1, on the reverse strand, counting down.
CTGCATTTAAGGCAGTACTAATGTATCTCAAACACTCTTGATTATAGCATATTATTCGACAATAATTACCAAATTCCTATTTAATTTTCATATTGTATTTGTAAATTTTCAGTCCTGAAATGTACTGTGCTGTGGGATGGACAAGAAACAAAAAACCCCACTAGAATGTGGGGTTTAACTTCAAATGTATTTATTCTTCTTAATGAATTTCTCTTCGGTTATTTTATCTTCCGCAATATTTTGTTGAACCTTTAGTCTTGATAAGCCTAAGCGTTTCATCACTGAATCGATATTCTCAGATTCAGGATGTTCTTCTTTAGATTTATCAGAAAAGACCCAGCTTACAAGAGCGTTCGCCATTTCAACAGCATAGCCTTTATTGCGATAGTCTGGTATTAAATGATATCCAACTTCTAGATTTCCTGATGCGTCGCCAGTATTCTTGAAACCCATCGTTCCTATCACTTTTTCATCAGACGTATGAATAAGGATTCCTTCCCACTTGCAATTAACCTTGGATAGATCAGAATCATCCAAGTGAAATGGTAGAAAGTCTTCAAACTGAACGTTTTCAAATTCTCGAGGAACTTCAACGTGTAATAATTTCTCTAGTTCTTTCTTATTCGCCATTGCTTTAATAAGATCAAAGGAAAATGGAATAATGGTCAGACGATCGGTCTGAAGGTAAGGCATTTTATTTCAAAAGTCCTCCTTGTGAGTTATTTTCAATGAAAGTGAAAATGACTTTTATCACTATACCTTACAGGTTTACTTACTGTAAACCATACCCTTACTAATCCTTAATAAACGAAATTTTCTCTATTTATGTTGTCCTTTCTCTTATAGCTTATGCAGGACAAACAAAAAAGCTGCCACAAAAGTGCGGCAGCCTAATCAGATTCCTTAGAGTCTTTCAACGTATCATCCTCTTCGATATTAGCCAGGTCGTTGTTTAAGATTTCTTTGTACTTTTCGGCAACTGGAATCGAAATAATTTCATCTTGCTCTAGTTCTGTAATCCGTGCGTGCTGTGCATATAAAGAATGCTTCTTCAGCGTGATAAGCTGACTCTTCTTGAGGTGAGGATGTTCTTCTAAAAGACGATCAAGGTTATCGTGAATCTCGTCAATTTCTTTTTCATAGGTCGAAAGCATTTCTCCATAGACGGGCTCTGGAATAAAGAGCTGTGATTTTATCTTTTGAATTTCAGCAATTCCCGCTTCATGCCTATGTAGGTTTGCAACGATATCTTCGTATTCTTTTGAGCCACTGTGCTTGGCTCGCAAACCAAAATAATTGATTAACGGCTTGATCGTAATTCCCTGAACGACTAGAGAGAACAACACGATACTAAAGGTAAGAATCAAGATGGTTTCTCTTCCATCAAAATCACCTGGCAAACTTAAGACTAGAGCGATGGATAACGATCCTTTTAACCCGCCCCAGTTAAGAACGTGTCGCCAAGATGCCGGTAGTCCTTTTACAAACATCGTACTTCCATAAACTGCGATGCTTCTACCGACTAATACGATTAAGAGCGCGAGGCCGATGGTTCCCCATTTATCTGCAAATTCAATTCGCGTAATTTCAAGTCCGACCATTAAAAAAACGATTGAATTGGCAAGCAGTGCTGCAACATCCCAAAAGTTATTAATATTTAACCTTGTCGTTGGGCTCATTCCAACTTTTGAACCAAAGTTTCCAAAAGTGAGGGCTGCTATAACCACGGCAATAACACCTGAGACGTGAATACTCTCTGCTGCAATATAAGCACCATAGAATAGGATCACGCTAAAAATAATTTCGAGGGGATAGTCGTCAAAGTACTTTGTGAGGATTGAAACTGCATATCCAAAGCCTCCACCAATCAATAGACCACCAGCTACAACTTTCACAAACTCTATCACACCACTAGTCAGTCCACCCCAGCCCATATCCATATAAGCTAGAAGAGAAAATGCAGAGATTTTGAACAACACAACTGCAAGTCCGTCGTTAAATAAACTTTCGCCTTCAATCGTTGTAGAGAGTTTATGGTTAACACCCATACTTTTAAAAATGGAAAGCACGCTTACCGGATCTGTCGCGCTCATTAATGCCGCAAATACAAATGCAACAGGAATGGGTAGATCCAGAAGATAGTGCGTTGAAAACCCGATAACGAGGAAGGAAAGAAATGTCCCTCCAAAGGCAAGGGCAAGAATAGGCTTCTTGTTTTCGTTCAAATGAGAGAACGGAAGCTTTAATGCAGCCTCACCTAGCAATGCAGGTAAAAAGATCGTTAGAATAACAAAATTAAAAATATCCCCTTCCGTAATGAACATCTTTAACGGTTCAAGTACAGGAATATTCAATAAGCCAATTAACGTTCCGATTATAACCAGGGCGATAGGATAAGGCTGTTTTAGTTTTTTTGCAACTGCTGTTATTCCAGCTGCCATAATCACGAGAATCAGGCCAAGTTCAAAAATATGATGCAAGTCTAAATGTTCCATATCCTTCCTCCGCTTCTTTATTATGTTTCTATTATAACCAAATTGTATGTATATTGGAAAATCACGGATATTCACTTGCGTGTTAGTATGCCCGTTTTTATCACTTTCACACAAAAAAAAGAGCCCTCAGTGAGAGCTCTTCTTAATCATGATATTTTAGTATACCCCAACTTGGTCCCATGCACTCGCTACAGCGTTATAGGTAGATCCTGTACCGTAAAGATCAGATGTTGCTTGTAATAATGAAGAACGAGCGTCACTGAAATCAGTGTTTGGAGTCATATAAAGACTCAATGCACGATAGTAGATCTTCTCAGCTTTTGTTTTCCCGATGCTCTGGATCGTTAGGTATGCTGCTTTGTTCGGAATCCCACTATTCGTATGAACGCCTCCGTGATCAGAAGAAGTATAGTAGTAGTCATCCATGTGAGATGGTTGGCCATATGCCTCTGGATTAGACATACTTCTTAGCGCATCTCCAGGTGTACCAGGTGTATAAACATCCTCACCCATCAGAAAATCTTCTGGTTCAACGAAATAACCGAACACGTCAGACATCGATTCGTTCAATGCACCTGGTTGATCCTGATACACTAGACCAGCCGTTCTTTCAGTCACAGCGTGAGTAATTTCGTGCGCTACGATATCGAGTCCGCCTGAAAGTGGATCAAACGTTTGGCCATCGCCATCACCATATACCATCTGAGAACCGTTCCAGAATGCGTTATTGTAGTTCGAGCCGTAATGAACCGTGGAACGGATTGTTGCGCCATTGTTATCATAGCTGTTTCGGTTATGAGTATTCTCAAAATAATCATAAACTACACCAGCGTTATAATGCGCACTAACATCTGCACCTTGAGAGTTTGCTGTGAAAGCATTATTACTATCTACAGAATAGCTACCCGGGAGTGATGTGCCATAATTCGCTGTTCTCGTTTCAATCACACCGCTCATAGGCTTTGTTACATCGTATAGATAGTACGTCCCGTTAGCATAGTACGTATTTAAAGATTTATATTTTCCAAGGACATCATAACCATATCCACTTGTAGCGCCTTCAGTTACAGCGTTATAAGCATCTACAACTGAGCCATCTCGAGCATCAACGAAGATTTGCCAGTTTGCTGGATAAGGATCGATAAACTGAAGTTGCACTTTATAAGTAAGGTAGTACTTATCGTCCTTCTCAACAACAACTTTCTCGCTCTTCTCTATTTGATCTGAAACTTTGGATTTTCTAACAAAACTAGGGTTTTCACTTACAACATTACTAGGCTTCACATCGATGTGATCCCAAGCCTTTGCAATCGCTTGTTTATCAGAAAGCTTTGCCTTACTACTGCCTTTAAAGTTTTTATCAGCATTAGGATGTAAATCGCCGTTAATCGCTACAATATTATCGTTTTTATCCGTATGTACGATAAATTTCGCTCCGTCAATTTCTTCTCCCTTAACAGTTTGGACATATTCATAATGCGTCATGCCCAACTCATCTGTAGATTCGTTAACCAACTTTAAATTCTTTTGATTAACATTGAATAACCCTTCATTAGATTTTAAAAACGCTTTGACTGCTTTTTCGTTCCCTACTTTGTCTTTTGATAGTTTACCAGATAGAAATGAAGGTACGTTCCTTTCCTTTTCCCACGTTTGTTTTACATTCTCCATTTTTTGAAGTGCATTTTTCTGATCCGGGCTAAGATCCTTATCAGAAGCTGCTGAAGCGGTTGGAAGCGCTGATCCAAAAGCAAGTCCAGTGGCGAGTGCTACTACCATTCCTTTTTTCATACTGCTTTCCTCCAATTCAAAATGTTTAGAATTTTTATTACATTAGTAGAATATCACAGATATTTTTGTGTTTGTATTGGGAAATATATAGAAAAACACAGGAATATTACCGATGTTTCCATCCACATTTCCCAATAACATTCAATAACACTTGGTGATATAATAAATCTACAACTCTCCTATACTGGAAAATTCTAACTATTAAAGGACAAAAAAGAGACGAGCTTATTGCTCGTCCCAAATTTTCAGGAACATTTCCTCTATATACTAGGTAACTCTGTTTCACTTGTTTGTAATAAATAGGTTTCTACATCCTTACCTGGAAGCGGTCTACTATAATAAAATCCTTGAACATCGAAGCACTCTAACCGTTTCAACACGTCAATCTGTTCTTTTGTTTCTACGCCCTCTGCAATAATTTCTAAGTTTAAATGTCTCGCTAAAGAGATGATCGTTGTGACGATACCTAAACTACTAGAATTATCAATCAATCCTTTGATAAAAGATTGATCGATCTTCACCCTGTTAATAGGTAATCTCGTTATGTAGTGCAAAGAGCTATAGCCTGTACCGAAGTCATCCATACTTACGCCAACGCCTAGCTTCCTTAGCTTCTGTAGCTTTTGAATCGTGGTGTGCTCATTAAACATCGCCATGCTTTCTGTGATTTCAATTTCAAGCGATTCTGGTGAAATGCCTGCGTCTTCTAGGTTTTTCATGATTGTACAGACGACGTCCTCCTGATAGAAATGACGCTGAGATATGTTTACTGACATGGTATACCTTTCGCAGTATTGCGTTTGCCAAACTTTTAACTGTTCACAAGCTTTTTTTATAACGATTTTTTCAATAGGAACGATCAAACCCGTTTCTTCCGCTGCCTGGATGAATTCATTCGGAGCAATCAACCCGATCTTAGGATGAAGCCATCTAACGAGCGCTTCGAAGCCAATGACGCTGCCTGTCACCGTATTCACTTTCGGTTGATAGTAGACGATTAACTGATCTTGTTCAATAGCCTTTCGAAGATCGTTCTCTAACATGATTTTATGAAGCGTTTGATCACTCATCTCTTCTTGATAAAACGCATAGTTGTTCATATCCTGTTCCTTAACATGATACATCGCCATATCAGCGTATTTGAGCAACTCTGCCCCTTTCTTTCCGTGAGTCGGATAAAGAGCGATTCCGATGCTAGCAGTCAACAAGCATTCTTGATTCTCTATCATCAGAGGAGATTGAAATGCATGTAAGATAGAAGCTGCGACTCGTTCTACATCTTCCTTCTTACTGTAACGTGGAAGAATGATGGTGAATTCATCTCCACCTAATCTTGCTACAAATAAACTTTCATCTAATACGTCTTCCAATCGTTTTCCGATGGACTGGATAACTAGATCCCCGAAATCGTGACCGAACAAATCGTTGATTCGCTTAAATCGATCAAAATCGAGCAACATGATTGCAAATGCCGAGGGAACTTTCTGATTTAGGAGAGACGTGAGCTTTTCGTTGAAGTAACGCCTATTCGGTAACCCCGTTAATTCATCATGGTATGCAAGGAAATGTATGGTTTTTTCAGCACGCTTTTTCTCAGTAATGTCCTTTGCGATGCCGTACACACCTACTATTTCCCCTCCAACATTAATTGGTACTGTCGAGATATGTAACTCTTTAATCTTATTTCGCTTCGACTTTATTTTAATATCGAATTGATGGACTTCCCCTTGCAGTGAACGGCCGAACATCCCCTTAGCAAGATGAACCTCATCTCTGACTACGACTTCATGAAAGAACTTTGTTTTTAACTCTGGAATCGAATACCCTGTGTACTCAGCAGCTACATAGTTTACACTCGCAAATTTCCCATTCTTATCGATTGAAAACACAGCATCTGGATTGTGATGAAAAAGCGTTTTAAACTGCTGTTCGTTTTGTACTAGCCGATCGGTTTGTTCTATTTGTCTAGCGATTCCGTATCGATCTGGAACATATACTAAAATTCCTAAACAGATGTAATTAAATGCAACCGCTATCAGATAAGGTCCAAAGGAATTCTCTTCTTTAAGGTATAAACTTTGATCGACCATCCCAAAAAACAACAGGTATGGTAAACAAGAAAATACGATACTTGCTGCGAAACTCCCTGCAAATAACCAAATGCGATAATACCGCTGATTACCATTTAGGTTCAACAATAATAAGAAACGTACGATACATAACGAAAAAGCAAATGAAATGATAATAAATAAGATGATATGGATCGACTGAATGGACAGCGATTCCGCAAAGAAGACAAGGTTGCCAAGTATCAATGTGGTTAGGATCGCACTAGTAATCATCATAGATCCAATCAAATGATACTTTGGAGTCATCTTTTTGTTAATGAACAGTTTGATAATAAGATAGGAAAACAATGAGCTCAACAAGATCGATAAAATAGCATGATACAAATAAACATGTACAGAACCCGGGATTGAAATGGATAAGTTGAATAGAAGGTTAATCATATACTGTGATAACCCGAGTAGAATGGACGCGATCACAACGGTTTTTCTAGTTTTTCGTATCGGCTTCTTATTGTAATTCAGAAATAGAAAAACACCGCCATAAATGATCAAGAATGAAATCATAAAACCTGCTATGTATAATGCGTATTCGATCGTATATAGTTCGATTATTGAAAACATGAGGACCCCCGACAGTCTGCTGGCAACTAGGCAGCATTTTCTTTTCTGGTAATCAACAAACACGTAATGAAAATCTCTCTGAAAACATACATATTAAAACAACCCTGAACAAGCAGGTGATCGCACCATGCTAAAGAAAATAGCAGCTGTTTTTGTTGGAAGTATAATGGTCGGAGTAGGAGTCAATGGGTTTCTTGTCCCAAACCATCTCATTGATGGGGGTATGATTGGAATTGGGTTAATCTTCAAATATATATGGGGGTTCGAAACGGGACTCACAATAATATGTTTAAGTATTCCACTTTATGTATATGCCTTCCTTTATTTTCGTCCTTACTTTTATAATAGCCTTCATGGATTATTACTATCTTCTTTCTTTATCGACATCCTTTCTCCTATGCGCCACTCCTTTCAATACCCTTCTTTAATAAGTGCTATGATCGGAGGCTTTTTTGTAGGTTCAGGAATTGGAATTATGCTTAGATATGACACAAGCACAGGTGGGACGGACCTTTTAGCACAGTTTATCGCCAAAATATCATCTCTAAATGTAGGAGTCATTATTTTCCTTATCGATGGACTCGTTATTATTATCGGCTCAAAAACGATTGGTTTAAATTCTACGATGTACTCTGCTATCGCGATCTTGTTTGTTGGAATCGCTACAAGCTTACTCACAATCAAAAAAGAAGCTACATAAATACGCTGACTCCATTAGGAGCCAGCGTTTTTTACTTAATTATTAACTTTTAATACACTCCAGTAGTGTTCACTTAGAACGTCAGCGATGGCTTCAACTGTGCGACTTAGTTCTTCGAGATTGTTATCTACTCCTCCCATTTCGATCAGCATTGCGTTAGGAGAAATGTCCTGGTTATAAACACCATCTACACGCTGTCCTTTCTTTCCGATTACGCCTCTGCTTAGCCCAGGGTACTTTTCTTTGAGAGCATTATGGAGTTCTTTTGCCAGCTTAAGGTTCTTTTCATAGTTTGGATTCTCTTCACCGATGACAAAAACTGTTCTAGCATATTTTTCATTGTTGATGGTTACCGTTGTATCATCCTTCCGTAGAGCATCTCGATGGATATCAATAAACATATCAAAGTCTGAATTACTACTCATAGCCGATTGAACGATGGTCCTCGACACATCGTACGCTTTACCATGTTGCCAACCTTTTTCATTCAATAACGCACCAATATTCGACTCATCGACTACTGTACCGATCCCTCTGTTTTCCAGCGCTTCTCCTAGCATTTTTCCTACGAGAGTTATGTTTGTTTTCCCGTCGTTTGCAAGGTCTCCATTCTTATTGCCTTCGAGGCCTAGCAATGGTAAATATGACTCGTAGCTATGTGAATGATAAATGAATGCGACATCCTTACCGTTCGTCGTTTGAACGGGAGGTGTTACAGGTTTCTTCGGATCTTGGATTGTAAGTTTGTCAGATGGGACATCCCTTTCTATAAGCAGATCATTCAGCGGGGGGACTGACTCTACAGGTAAGTTAGCAAAGCTCGTCCCTTCTCCTGCCACGTGAATCTTCGCATCATACAGAGCAAAACCCGGAAGCTCACTACCAAGGAGACTTCGGATGTCACCTGGTTTGATGCTCGTGATGAACTGAAACGCAACAAGGGATAATGCTGGCGGTTCACTTCCTTCGGGCAGTACTTGCGTTAAATAATGATTTTCCGTTCCCATCGCATAAATGATCGCCTCATTTGAGAAGCTCGTTACCCAATCGTGCATCATCGATGAAGAAAATCGATATTTTGTTTCGGACGAAGAGATAAATCCTGCAACGATAAATAAGCTGATTAAGCTAATGATCATAAGGAATGAAAGTGTTCTAAGCATACTGTTACTAGGATTCTGAAAAAGTTTAGCATTTTGTTTCATACGCTCTCTCCCCCACCGTCTTCTTACTCTATGTCTATGAAATCACCAATTACATTAGAAGATTTTTTTACTAGCAATAGTAGAAACGTATATGTTTCAAAATAGATGCAAAATATATTTGATAATTGAATGTGCGAAAAGTATGATTAAGATAGGATAGGGGAGGTGAACAGAATGGGAAAATCATCGGCGTATATTGCTTCGACAATTTTGTTCCTAGCGATCGTTGTAGGCTTTACATACTGGCTAACAACAACGGAAGAACATGCCGGCTCTGAAGGCGGTCATGGTGAAAAAACGGAAGAGTCTGCTGGAAAAGATTCAGCAGGAGGAGAAGCAGAGAAAATCTACTCTCAGAACTGTGCTTCCTGTCACGGTGGAGACCTTGGTGGAGGAGCAGGTCCTGCACTTAATGCTGTAGGTGGCAAGTATTCTAAGGACGAAATCCTCGACATCATCAAGAATGGTAAAGGTGGCGGAATGCCAGCTGGTTTGATTCAAGGTGAAGAAGCTGAGATGGTTGCCGCATGGCTAGCCGAAAAAAAATAGTATTGTAATAAAAAGCTTTCTGTTTCTTCAACAGAGAGCTTTTTATTATTTCTAAACGATGCTGTATTCAACCTATTTTGAAAGCGCTATTATAGAATAGCTTGAATTCAAGATGTTTTTGTTGAGTTATCACCTCTCGCGGTGTATAATAAAGCTGTAAAACATTATACGAACTATCTTCGGGGCAGGGTGCAATTCCCGACCGGCGGTGAAGGAGCAATTTCCTTAAGCCCGCGAGCCTGTTTTTTGGGCAGGATCTGGTGAAAATCCAGAGCCGACAGTACAGTCTGGATGGGAGAAGATGGTGGAGTAGCAAGCTTTCTATTGAAAAAATAGACGATAAGCTTGCTTATTTCCCCATGCCGACTACCATGAGCCCCATACTCATGGTTTTTTTCGTGCATAGGGCCACATCTCCTTTTCGATGGTTCAAAATCAAAGGAGCAATGTCAAATGAAAACTGTATCGAAGACACAGCGCATGATTGTTGTCGCAATGTTCAGTAGTATCTCCTATCTATTGATGCTACTAGATTTTCCGCTTCCTGGATTTCCTGTTTTCCTTCAGATTGATTTCAGCGATATTCCAGCACTCTTTGTGGCGATCCTTTATGGACCTGCCGCAGGTATACTAGTTGAAGCCATAAAGAACCTTATTCATTACGGTATACAAGGAAGTTTCACTGGTGTCCCTGTAGGTCAACTCGCTAACTTTATCGCAGGTGTATTCTTTATCGTACCGACTTCCATTGTATTCAGGAAGTTTAATCAGACTCAGAAAGGACTTACGATTGGGCTTATTCTAGGTACTCTATTGATGTCAGCAATGATGGGATTGTTGAACTATCTCTTGATCCTACCGGCCTATACGTGGTTCATGGGGTTTGAGGCGATGTCTGACTCAGCTCGTCAAGCACTGGTTCTAAAAGGAATTACACCGTTTAACCTTATAAAAGGTTTCATTGTAGCGAGCATATTCATCGCATTCTTTATTAAGTTAAAACCCTGGTTTGCAAAACAAACGAGGCTTGCCTAATAAATTCGAGCGCGTATCCACACTGGATACGCGTTTTTATTTTGACCCTTTTTCCAATTGAAGGAAAACTACTTTCGTTTGTTGAATACGTAAAAAAAGTAGAAAAGGAGGCTCCTACTATGGTAACCATCGATTGGCTTGAAAAATCGACCATTTTAGATTTACAACAAGCGATGTTTGAAGGGACGACCACATCCTACGAGCTTGTTTGTTTTTACTTAGAACAAATCTCAACGTATAATCCCGAATTTAATGGAGTGTTAGAAGTGAATCCTGATGCCTTATTCATTGCAGAAGGTCTTGACCGGGAACGACATATACAGGGACCAAGAAGTCTCTTACACGGAATCCCTATCCTACTGAAAGATAACATCAATACAGGTGACAACATGCATACAAGTGCAGGTTCTTCTCTCCTTTCCGATTCATTCGGAAGAGATGATGCGTTTCTTGTTAAGAAACTCAGACGTGCGGGAGCGGTTATCATTGGGAAGACCAACATGACCGAGTGGGCAAACTTCATGAGTGACTCGATGCCGAATGGATATAGCTCTAGAGGCGGTCAAGTTTTAAATCCATATGGGCCAGGGTCCTTAGACGTTGGCGGTTCGAGCTCTGGCTCAGCGGCTGCAGTTGCATGCCATTTCGCAACTGCTTCTATCGGTACTGAAACGAATGGATCGATCCTTAACCCTGCAAGCTCAAACTCAACTGTTGGGATTAAACCAACTGTTGGATTGGTGAGTAGACAAGGAATTATTCCTATCTCATCATCTCAAGATACTGCAGGACCCATTACGAGAAACGTTACCGATGCTGCAATTCTATTAGGAATTTTAGCAGGACAAGATGAGAAAGATCCTTCTACTCTTAGTGCACCCTCACAAAGTGACTATACGCCATATCTTTTCAAACCTACCTTTGAAACCATCAAACTTGGCGTAATTAAGAATGGATACTATGACGAAATGCACCCTGAAGAACAAGAGCAGTTTGATTTTGCTATTACAGCATTACAAGAAGCAGGGTGTTCCGTCTCCGAATTTAAAGAGATCGTACCTGATCAAGAAAAACTTGAAAATGACTACAACGTGCTTCTATATGAATTTAAAGCAGGAATCGATGCATACCTTGCTAACGAAACAAGATCTGAAACCAAGCTCAACTTAAATACAATCGTAGACTACAATAATAAGAATGAACAGACAATGAAATATGGTCAGTCACTCTTACTCGAGGCAAACGAAACGAGTGGCACATTAACAGAACCGGATTATTTAAAAAGTAGACTTAACGATATTAAACAAGCAAAAGAAATGGGCCTAGATTCATTGTTTAATAACGAAGGTTTGGATGCGATCGTATTCGGCGGCAGCTATGGATCTACCCTCCCTGCAAAAGCAGGTTATCCATCCATCACTGTTCCAGGCGGGTTTACTTCAAACGGCAAACCGTTTGGGATTACCTTCACAGGACCATCTTTTAGTGAACCTCAACTTATTAAACTCGCTTACACATTTGAACAGCTTACAAAGCACCGTGAAGCACCAAAAACAATTACCAAACCTGTTAGCAACTAAAAAAAGAGTCGGGCAGCAGCCCGACTCTTCTTTCGTTTACTATTCGATTGTTACCCACTTAAGTGTAGAATCTGCACCAAATTTGTGGATATGGTAGTTCTTAACATGATCTTTCATCAAGATTGCACCACCACGCTGGTAAGTAGGAACAATTGCCGTATCTTCTTCGATAAGGATACGCTCAGCTTCCTGCATCATTTCCCAACGCTTCTGCTGATCCGTTTCAACTTTAGCATCTGAAACGAGCTTGTCATACTGTTCGCTAGAGTAATCCATACGGTTGTATGCTCCGTCAGTTTCAAACATGTAAACGTAAGTCATTGGATCTGGATAGTCTGGTCCCCAACCACCAGTTGAGATATCGAAGTCACCTGCATCTTCAAGATCAAGGAACTGCTTCCAAGGCTGTTTGTTGATTGTAATTGTAAGTCCATCTAACTTAGACTCAAACTGCTCTTTTGCGTATTCAGCAATTTTAGAAGCAAGCTCTGAATCAGTTGTTAGGAATTCAAGATCAACTGAATCTTGTCCAATCGCTTCTAGCCCTTTCTTCCAGTATTCAGCAGCGTCATCTGCTGTTTTGTCAGCAAGGTAGCCCTCTGGAGCTGGTGCTCTGAAATCTTCACCATCTTTGAATAAGAAATCTTTTGGAACAAGGTAACGAGCAGCAATTGAACCGTTGTTTAGCAATACGTTTACTAGACCATCACGGTCATATGCAAGGAATAGTGCCTTACGAATGTCATTGTTCGCTAGCGCTTCATTCTTTTGGTTCATACGAAGGAAGAAGATCGCTGTATCAAGAATTGTAGAGAAATCTTCTCTTCCCTGGAACTGATCAACAAAGTCTGCACTTAGACTAGCACGATCGATTTTTCCAGTTTCGTAAAGGTTAACGCGTGTAGCTTCATCTTTAACGATTTTATAGTTTGCTTCTTCAAGCTTTACAGTGTCAGCATCCCAATAGCCGTCGTTCTTAGCAAGCTTCCAACCTTCACCATGGTTCCACTCAGCAAGAGTAAATGGTCCGTTGTATAGCATAGTATCTGCTTCTAGAGCATAGTTTTCACCTTGCTCTTCAGCAAATTTAGAAGGCTGTGGATAGAATGAAGCAAATGTTAGAAGGTCGAAGAAGTAAGGAACCTTCTGAGTAACAGTAACTTCAAGAGTCTTCTCATCTACTGCTTTAACTCCAAGTTCTTCAACTTTACCGTAAAGCGGGTCACCTTCAGTTACGATTTCATTTCCATTTTTGACACCAGCTGTTCCTAGCATTGAAGCGTATCCGCCCAATGTATCAGGATGAATGATCTTCTGCCAAGAGTAAACGAAATCTTCAGCTGTTACCGGTGTACCATCAGACCAATTCGCATCGTCACGAATCGTAAATGTATAAACCGTTTCCCCATCCTTTTCTTCAACCTTAGGCTCTTCAGCAGCCATACCAAGGACAGGTTTATTATCCTTATCTAAACGATATAGACCTTCAAATACCTGGTTCATTACGTTGAATGCTACAGTGTCAGTTGCCTGTGTAGTATCCATCGTTGGGATATCCTGTGTATCCGTAAGATTCAATACCTGTTCTTTGCTTGTTTCTTCAGTGCTTTCTGAATCTCCTGATGCTTTTCCTTCACTGTTTGTATTTCCAGAAGTACTGGAATTACCAGAACAAGCTGCAAGGAAAAGGCTTAACAACATGATGACTGAAAGCAGTAGAGAAAACTTCTTTTTCATTGTTTTACCCCCTATTTGTTTTGCCATCCAGGTAATTGGCTTGATTCCTTTCTTTTCAATATGGAAAAAGGAACGATAATGAGTGCAATAACAGGGAGGTCACCTCACTCATTGCTATGTACGCCTAAACCCATTTCAAAGAATGAAATCCGACTAGTTACCTGAATGTTTAAACTTATTGTAAATTTCAAAAAACTTTCTGTAACCATCCAATTTAGTCAAATTGACACCAACCAATTTGTAAATTTATGTTATAAATTCATGCAAATGGCTTATTCTCCTTATATATCAAGGACTTTTGAGCTAAAAAGTTTTTTAAAAATTTATACAATTTTCTTTAAATTTCTCTATAATAGTGTATGAGGTGATAAAAAATGGCGAGACTCATCCTAGATTTTGATAGTAAGAAGCCACTTTACAAACAAATTGTAGAATACTATCAGAATGCCATCTTGAATGGCTACCTGATACCAGGTACTCTTCTTCCTACCGAACGCGAACTTGCGATACAACTGGAGGTAAACCGGAGTACGATCACGACTGCTTACGCAGAATTAAGAGCGAGCGGTTTAATCACTTCTAAGCAAGGTAGCGGTACGCGCGTAAGCGAAGAAGCTGAAGATCTTCTCCCCAATCACTCGATCACTTGGAACAAATTACGTAATCATCACTTAAACGAAGACAGCTTGGTTTTCAGACAAGTGTACCAATATATGAATGAACCCTCATTTATTAATTTGATGTCAGGCACTGCCGCCTCTGATCTTTGTTTGGCAAAAGAAACAAAGGAATTAATTCCTTTTACAACCGGAGAGAGCAATGGACGATCCGTAACTTCAAGTATTACAAGCTCTTTATGTCAATTCATCGAAAATGAAGCTAACCCGGAAAACATGGTTCTTACTTCTAGCATCGAACAGTCCATACTCATCTCACTCAAATGTCTACTCACACCAGGCGACACCATTGCTGTCGAAGCGCCCGCTAAATTTTCACACATTAATATGTTATTGACTTCAGGTATAAAAGTGATATGGTTCTCAATTGACAACCCTTTGACAGAGCAGCTGTTACGAAAAGAAAAACTTAAACTCGTCATCACGAGCCCACTATACAATGAGAGTAACAAAACATCGACGAGCAAGAAACGAGCGGATCTATTACAATTATGCGAAAGAGCGACTATTCCGATGGTGGAAATTATTGAAGCACCACTACTCATCCATTCTAAAGTCAGTTCTATCCCTACTTACTATGAACTAGCAAGTGATCGTAAATTTGTCATACAAATTGGTCACTTCACTGGGATTGCACCAGGGATTAGCATCGGATGGATCATAGGACCATCTAATGTGAAGCTTCGTCTTCAAGAGGTTCAAATGCAGCTCGGTCTTATCCCACCTCCTGTTCTTTTGGAACTTGTCGATAATATTTTGAGTTCAGAAGTAATGATGTCTCATCTCGATGATGTGTTAATAGAATTGAATGATCGAAGACACCACCTCCTATCGGTAATCGAGCCGTTCTCAGAAAATATTACGATTGTGGAGAAAGGTGATCCTACTTCCCTATGGATCGATATAAAGACTCAGATGCCTGACAAAGAAATTGTTAAAGTATTTCTAGAAGAGCGTTTGCTGATTCTTCCGCATGCTGGAGCCGACGACACCGTACGAATCAAAGTACCCCTCTTCTATGTAGACCGAGAACCATTAATTGAAGGTGCCAGAAGATTGGTTGCTAGTATGAACAAAATTCTTAGGCGAGAGTTGGTACAAGCTTAAGCATTCTTTCACAATAAAAAAGTGTGTTGCTTTTAAAGCAACACACTTTTTTCTATTTCTTTTTCTTCTTCCTCTTGGAATCTTGCGGCTCGCCTAACTCGATACCAGTTCCCTGTCCTTCAGGCTGAGAAGAAGGAAGGCCTGTTGTAGATGGATTTGCTTTTCGCTTTGCCATACGACTCACCTCCACTCATAGCATGTCCGGAGGAGTGGTCTCTTATGAAAGAAGACTATGGAATTCTATGCCCTGTTCGTTCATAAAAACCTCGATTTGGAGTTTATGATGATGATCATGTTCAATAAGTCCTTTTATATAGCTTGTTAAACACAATGGATAATGATCAATATAAAAGGTATGTTCCCATTCTTCTAGCGTAAATTCATTTAACTTTGCTACAATATTACGACGTTCTAAAATACATTCCTCAATCAAATCTTCCATTGATTTACCTGACATCGCATACTTTGAGGCTTTTAAATTGACCGCTTCAACGCTAACTGATGATTTCTTTAACCTCGCTTCTTTCTGAATATAAGGGAGTCGCTCTTCTAACAGGTACGTGTCCCATACACGAAGGTGGGCTACAATTTCTGCAACCGACCACTTATTCGGCTTAATCGGCGTGAAAAAACTATCATCACTTAACGTCTTGACCGTTTGAGTTAACCAGTCTGGTAAAGAAGCATATTGAGCTAAAACAGAACGTTCATCATCCATCATTTTGCTCCTCTCAGCATAAGATTACCTGCGGTGTTGTCTTGTACGATCTCCAGCTAGTTTCTTCCATTTTTTTCGTTCTTCGATTTGAGCCCTCTTATCCGTTTGCCTTTCCAAATAAGCGAGTTCGCGCTCAAATTTCTTGTAATTGTCGAACCGCCTTTGGTCGAGACTTCCTTCTTCAATTGCAGAAAGTACTGCGCACTTTGGTTCCCCGGTATGTGTGCAATCTCTAAAGAAACAGTTTTCAGAAAGTTCTTCTATATCTTGAAAGCTGTTCGTCATGCTGCTCGCATCCCAAAGTTGGAGTTCTCTCATTCCGGGGGTGTCGATCAGTATTCCGCCTGTTTCAAGAACGATTAACTCCCTGCTTGTCGTCGTATGTCTCCCCTTTCCATCTTCGTCTCTGATTCCTTGAACTAGCAGAATGTCACTACCATATAACTTATTGATTAATGTTGATTTTCCTGCTCCAGAAGATCCAAGCAATGCAACGGTTTTTCCGTCACTAACATATTGTTCTAGTGCTTCAAGCCCTTCACCAGTCGATGAACTAACAATGTGAACAGGCACTCCAATCGAAACTTCCTTCACAGTATCAGCTTTTGTCTCAGCATCATCACATAAATCTGCTTTACTTAAAACGATGACTGGGTTAGCTCCACTTTTCCACGCCATGACAAGGTAGCGCTCAATTCTTGCTAAGTTAAAATCTTGATTTAATGCATTTACAAGAAACACAGTATCGATATTTGCCGCTACGATTTGTTCGTCTGTCCTGTTCCCTGCTGCTTTTCTTGAGAATTTTGTCTTTCTTGGTATCAAATCGTGAATAATTGCTCTCTTCTCTTCAAGTAAAAGCGTCGCCATCACCCAATCTCCAACCGCAGGTAATTCTTCTCGCTGATCTGCTTCATAACGGTATTTTCCTGATAGATCTGCAAGAAACACAGTTTCCCCGTTTGAAACCTCATATGAGCCTCGATGCTCCTCGATCACTCTTACTGGTTCTCTTCCTTCAACACGTTTCTCATTAAGCATAGCTTCAAAATAATCGTTCCATCCTAAATTCGTTAACTTCATTAAAATCCTCCTGATTAATAAAAGTAATAAAAAAAAGCCGTTGTTAATCACGGCTTTTCACACATCCCAACACGTGTGGGATAAAAAAACCATGGACATGTACGCGCACAGTCCATGGCCTTATTAATCAAAAGGATCTTCTGAATTATTCTGCCGATCGATTGGACTGTGCACAATATGAAATTACAATGCTCATTTTGTGATTTAACATAATACACAGCCCCTTTCCGTTAGTAGTACACTCATTATATGTTACTTATAATTAATTGTAAATGTTTTCTGAAAGATTAGACCATTTCTACAACAACTGCGATTCCCTGTCCGCCACCAATACAAAGGGAAGCCACACCATACTTACCATTTCTTCGTTTGAGTTCTTTCGTCATGGTATAGAGCACCCTCGTCCCACTTGCTCCAACAGGGTGACCAAGGGCAATCGCCCCTCCGTTCACATTAACAATTGATCTGTCGAGCTCTAGCTCTTTTTCCACAGCTAGATACTGTGCAGCAAAGGCTTCATTCACTTCGACTAAGTCCATATCTTGCATGGTTAAGTTAGCATTTTTTAATGCCGTTTGAATAGCAGGTACTGGTCCAATCCCCATTATGGAAGGATCGACTCCAGCGATGCCCCATGAAACGATGCGTGCTAGCGGGGATAAAGAATGAGAAGATACATAGTCCTCACTAGCTAATACGACAGCTGCTGCACCGTCATTAATGCCACTTGCATTTCCACCAGTAACGGTACCATCCTTTTTAAATGCTGGCTTTAACGTACTTAGCTTTTCTGTTGTTGTACCTTCCCGAATATGCTCATCCTCAGTAACAGTTGTACCCTTTTTCCCTTGAATTTCAACTGGTGCTATTTCTTCAGAGAATTTACCTTGAGCTCTTGCAAGTGAAGCTCTTTCTTGACTTTGTGCTGCGAATGCATCCTGGTCTTCTCGCGTTATCCCATACTTTTCAGCTAAATTTTCTCCAGTCAAACCCATTCCGAATCCAGTGTATTCATCTGTTAAGGTAGCAGAGAGCATATCATCCACTTTTGGGGCACCTAGTTTTGTGCCAAAACGGCTACCTCTTAATACGTGAGGTGATAGACTCATGTTATCTGAACCACCGGCGAGAGCTGTTTCCCCTTCTCCCATCATGATTGACTGTGCGGCGGATATGACTGCTTGCAATCCTGACCCGCATAATCTATTCACGGTTAAAGCAGGACTAGAGATTGGAATACCAGACTTTAATGCAATATGACGAGCAAGATAAGATGCATTGGAAGTTGAATGAATAACGTTTCCAACGACAGATAAGTCGATCTCTTCAGGACTGACCTTACTCTTTTTTAGTGCTTCTTTACTAGCTGTTACGCCTAGATCTGTTGGCGACACGTCTTTTAGTGAACCACCGAATGTCCCGAATGGCGTTCGAGCTCCTTCTAAAATAAACACATCTTTCACACTATCTCCTCCATTCCTCATCTTTATTTTACAAAGGAAGGAAAACGTTTACAAATATTATTGAGCCGTATACCCTCCATCGATTACAGCAGCTTGACCAGTGATTCCTTTCGCTTGGTCACTTGCCAGAAACATTGTATAATCCGCAATCTCTTGAACCGATAACAAGCGTTTTTGCGGAACGAGAGGATAAATGACATCTTCTAATACTCGCTCAAGAGGAACATTCCGGCTCTCTGCAAGGTCCTCTAGTTGACCACGAACTAATGGGGTATCGACATATCCTGGACACACGGCATTTACAGTAATGCCGTGCTCAGCACCTTCTAGAGCAGCAACTTTCGTCAGGCCAATAATCCCATGCTTTGCACTGTTGTATGCTGACTTTCCTGAAAACCCAACTAACCCGTTGATCGACGACATATTGATAATGCGCCCTGTACCTTGTTTCTTCATGATAGGAAAAACGAGTTTTGTCGCAATGAAAGGTGCAACGAGCATTACTTTTGTAAGGAGTTCAAACTTTTCAGTTGGAAAGTCCTCCAAATTGGATACGTGCTGAAGCCCAGCATTATTGATCAGTACATCCACTCGCTCAAATTGTTCTATCGTTTGGTCGAGCATCGCCTGAACTTCTTCTTCCTTCGTTACATCGCATCGAATTCCAAGCGTTACGGCACCTTCTCCACGAATTGTTTCTGCAGCTTCCTTTACCTTCTCCTCATTCAGATCACTTAGAACAACGTTTGCTCCGTGATCAGAAAACACCTTTGCTAACTCTTTACCGATGCCACTTGCTGCTCCAGTGATCACGACTACCTTGTCTTTTACAAACAACTGACTTCCTCCTTTGAATCCTTATATTCCTAATCCAAGACTAAATAAAATGATGGCAATCGCTAAGCCGATCAACGGAACGATTACAGTCAATGCTCCAACTGCACCGTATGCATCCTGGTGTGATTCTCCACAGATCGCTCTGATCGTTGTAACCACATAACCATTGTGTGGAAGAGAATCGAGTGCACCAGAAGAAATCGCGATCGTACGGTGAAGTGCTTCAGGATTGACACCAGCGTCAATATAATGCGGCGCAAGGATCGGCAATGCAATGACTTGTCCACCAGAAGCTGATCCTGTTAATCCCGCGATAACACTTACCGCAATAGCTCCTCCAATCAAAGGACTACCTGGGATACCAGTCATAAAACCAACAGCCGTTTCAAAAGCTGGAACTGCCTTTGCTACTCCTCCAAAGCCAACAACTGCAGCAGTATTACCGATCGCGATCAAGGCACCTAACGTACCATCAGAAACAGCTCGACCGAAGTTCGCAAAATATTTTCTGTTCAACAAATATGTAGCGACGATTCCACCAAGCAGCGCGATGATCAAAGCTGACTGTTTCAAACTATCGTGGAAGATAAACGAGATGATCAATACGATTACAAGAGGAACTAACCCCATCAGTGGATGTGGTAGCGGACGGTCTTCAACCTCAGGATCTTCATCTCTTGCAACGAACTTTTCGCCGTTAGCAACAGCTTTCGAGATCATGCGCTTCAACCACCAGTACCCAAATCCTGCCATAAACAATGCTACGATTAAACTGACTTCCCAGCCTGCATATGGACTTGTATCTAAATATTCGATTGGAATCCAGTTTTGAATCTCAGGTGAACCAGCAGATGTCATCGTGAAAGTTACCGATCCAAAAGCAAGAGCTGCAGGAATGAATCGACGAGGCAAATCTGCTTGTTTAAATAAACTTACTGCCATCGGATATACGGAAAATGCTACAACAAACAAGCTTACGCCTCCGTACGTTAAAATCGCACATGCTAGCACGATCGCGAGTACTGCCTGTTTGATCCCTAGCTTTGCTACGACCCACTTTGATACACTGTCAGCTGCTCCACTGTCTTCCATCACCTTCCCAAAGATCGCTCCTAGTAGGAACATCGGGAACCAAGATGCTACGAATCCTGCGAATCCTCCCATGTAGTTTCCAACAAAATTCGCAGCATCCTCCTCAACGAGTTGAGGAAACAATGGGAGAGCACTCATGATTGCTACAAACAATGCACATAGAGGCGCTACTACTAACAGGTTCATCCCTTTCATCGTAAGGTAGATGAGTAGCAAAAGCCCCCCAATCAATCCAATCATACTTAACATTCTTGTTCCTCCTTCTTAAAATGCGTCATACGCAATATCTGACGCCACTACAAGATCTGTTCCGGTTGAATTCTTAATATCATCTAACGTATAACCTTTTGCTATTTCCTTTAACACGAGACCCTCTTCAGTTACATCGATTACAGCTCGTTCAGTGATAATTCGATCGACGACACCTTTACCTGTTAAAGGCAGTGAACATGACTTAACGATTTTCGGTGCGCCATCTCTGTTCACGTGTTCCATAATGACCGCGATTTTCTTTGCACCATGTACAAGATCCATTGCGCCGCCCATACCTTTAATCATTTTGCCTGGAATCATCCAGTTCGCTAAATCACCAGTCTCTGAAACTTCCATTCCTCCTAGAATGGCTAAATCAATGTGGCCACCGCGAATCATTCCGAACGATTCAGCACTGTCAAAAAACGAAGCACCTGTTATCGCTGTAACCGTTTCTTTACCAGCATTGATCAAGTCAGGATCGACTTCTCCTTCTTTAGGATAAGCGCCGATACCGAGCAGCCCATTCTCTGATTGAAGAACAACCTCTTTATTATCTGAAATATGATTGGCAACTAGCGTCGGCATGCCGATACCGAGATTGACGTAGAAACCGCTTTCAATTTCTTGTTCAGCTCTTCTAGCGATACGTTCTCTTACATTCGTCTTTGTTGTACTCATTTCATCACCCCTTGCTCTTCACGTACAGTGCGACGCTCTATACGTTTTTCTTGCTCTGCCTCTAACAATGCTTGAACATAAATACCTGGCGTATGGATTTGATCTGGATCAAGTTCGCCTGTCGGTACGATTTGTTCTACTTCTGCAAACGTAACCTTTCCTGCAGCTGCGATCATAGGGTTAAAGTTTCTTGCTGTTTTGTTGAACACAAGGTTCCCCATCTCATCTGCTATACTCGCTCGTACAAGGCTGTAATCGGCATGCAGAGCATGTTCAAGGACATATTCCTTATCATCGAATATCCTTGTTTCTTTCCCTCTTGCTACTTCAGTTCCTACTCCAGCCGGTGTATAAAACGCTGGGATTCCTGCACCTCCAGCTCGAATCCGTTCAGCTAGCGTCCCCTGTGGAATCAGCTCTACCTCAAGCTCCCCAGAGAGAACTTGACGTTCGAACTCCTTGTTTTCTCCTACATAGGAACCGATCATTTTCTTAATCTGCTTTTTCTTTAACAAGAGACCAAGTCCCCACTCATCTACACCACAATTATTTGAGATAACCGTAAGATCTTTAACACCAGATTCCACTAAACCAAGAATCATCTGTTCTGGTATCCCTACGAGACCAAATCCTCCTACCATAATCGTTGAACCGTCTTTAATATCCTTTATTGCTTCATAACCACTGCCATACTGTTTCTTCATGACTCCAACTCCTTTCCCATTCACATAAACCGTTGCAAGTATCGTGCCAACTTTTATTTTTCGAAAAATACTGACAGCGCTTACTTTAAAGCATTCGATCCATTCATACGTTTCCGCATTTTCGGAATTTCAGAGCATACGCATTGAGAAAAATGCATCAAACCTCATCTATATCTGTCAAAACAGAAAAATTCCGCAAAAACGGAATTATTTCCGGTTTTGCGGAATCGCTTAAAGGTCGTATTTTTTTATCTTGTCATATAAGCTCGTTTTCCCTATTCCTAGAATTTTTGCTGCTTCGATCTTATTATCGGAACATTTAACAAGCGTCTTTCGAATTGCTTCCCTCTCTGCTTCTTCTAGTACATCCTTTAATTTTCGACCAGCTGACACGATCGTTTTTTCTTCTGTTAAATAATCTGGTAAAGCATCCACATCGAGCGTTTCATTTCTTGTTAAGTGAACTGCTGCTTCAAGTGCATTCTCAAGTTCCCGAGCGTTACCGGGCCAGTTATGTTGAAGAAGAAACCTCATCGCTTCTTCCTCTATCCCAAGTACTCGCTTCCCAGTTTTTACAGAGATCTTCTTTACGAACAATTCTGCAAGAGGCGTTACATCCTTAAGTCGATCTCGTAAAGGAGGAATAAATAGCTGGATAACATTAATTCGATAAAACAGATCTTCTCGAAACCTGCGTTCCTCTACCATCGCTTCGAGCGGCCGATTCGTCGCAGCGATTATTCTTACATCTACTTTCTTTGAGCGAAGACTACCGACCCGCTCCACTTCTCGATCTTGAAGAACCCTTAATAATTTCACCTGCATATTTACGGGCATATCACCGATCTCATCGAGAAAAATCGTTCCGTTATTCGCAAGTTCAAATTTCCCTGGCTTCCCGCCTTTTTTCGCTCCAGTAAAAGCCCCTTCTTCATATCCGAAAAGCTCTGATTCAAGAAGCTGATCTGGAATCGCACCGCAGTTCACTTTAACAAAAGGCCGATTGCTTCGTTCGCTTAGCTGGTGGATACTGTGAGCAAAGAGTTCTTTACCCGTTCCACTTTCCCCGCGTATGAGCACAGACACGTTCCCACTCGCAATTTGCTTAACTTTGTCCTTTAAGCTTTGTATGGAGTCAGAAACGCCTGCGATATCTGAAAGAGAATAGCTTGCACCATTTTCTTTTGCAGTACCACTTCGATAATATTCAAGCTCTGAAAGCAGTCCCTTCACATGCGTGTTCATCTGTTTCCATTGCTCCGTATCACGAAAGATCACCGTTCCCACAGCTCCGATGAGTTCATCATGATGATAGATCGGGACTCTATTGGCAATCATGTAGTTTCCACGGATGTATTGGAGATCAGCAAGTTCGAGCTCGCCTGTTCTTGCTACGATATGCATTCGGGTATTCTCGATAACATCAGTTACATGCTTTCCAATGACTTCTTCACTCTTTACTTCTAAAAATTCGCAGTACGTTTTATTCATATAATCGATTAAGCCATCGGTATTTACCACAACGATCCATTCGTAAGCGTTATCAATAATCTTCTCTAAGATGTTGCACTTGATCGTAAGCTCACCAGGGTTCAATTTAGCCACTCCTCTTTCCCTATCATTCTCTTATTGTACCATCTCTCTTCCTCTTAAAATCAATAAGACTCTTGTGGTTGCACAAGAGCCTTACCGTTACTTACGTCTATTTTTCGCATCGAGCAATCTGGACATCCGATCACTGTTTGACGATTCTTGTTTTTTAATAGGCAGCTCTTGCCTTTTCTTCTCATTCTTTGTAACGACTTCCTCTGGTGGATCAACTTTAGAAAAAGTTTTCTTCGTAGAGCTAGTTTTTGACGCTGTTTTTAACCGTTCTAATTTGCTCGTGCTTACTTGTGTTTGAGGTCGATCCTTTTTCAATTGCTTATTCTTCAAGTTGACTTTTTTGAGACCAAAACGACGAATGGCAACATCTGCAATGAATAAGAGAAGTGCGAGTAACAGCAGATAATTCCAAATAGGCTTTCGATCGTACCCAACAGGTGTATTTCGTTCAAACACATTATCATTATCAGAGAGCACGCGTCCATTTCCTGCCTCAGCAATCGCTTCAAGCTTCTTTTGGTCGAGATTCACTGGACGGTACTCCTCCTTGTATGGAAGGGCGAATCCTGTTTGATAAGCGTCGGTTACTTCGCCATTTTCTTGCTGTTGAATTTGAGCAAAGTAAACACCTGTTTCTCCTTTAAAAGTTAATTCATATTCTCCAGGTGCAGTAATGTTAAATTGTGATGGTACTTCGTTACCTCCTGAATCTAGTATTTTTACACTTACTTCTCCTTTAATGTCATCATAAGATGTAATAGAAACAGTTGACTGATCCCCTTGTTTAGCGGTCTTCAATTCAAACGCACTACCTTCATACTGTGGAAGGGTGGATGTCACCATATTGTTCCAGAAAGCGGACCACTGCTTCCAAGATGGCCAATTACCAGACCATTCACCGCTAAGATCACTCGTCCAGGCAATCGTCTTACCAAGACCGTATTGCCACCTTGCAAGGACTGGATCTTCCTTCTCACTCTGAAGAAGAACAGATGCCCTCCCTTTTGGTGTCGTAGCAATGTAGGCATTCATTCTTGGTACCCCACCTTCAAGGAACGACTGCAATTCATTTCCCGTCAAAACCGGGAAGAAAGGGTTGTCTTCAATATACGTCCTTGTCGTTAACGCTGTTTCTCTTGCTAATATACTAGGAATCGTTGATGGATCTTCAACGTCATAAAAACGTCCTTCTCCGTAGCCAGCGATTTCTTCGAGAAGCGCTTTATCCGAATCAGTTCCGATTGCAACAGTCGAAAGTGAAATATCGCTATTTTCTGAGGCGTTTATCATCGTTTCATAATCAGGTCGATTGCTTGCCTGTCCATCAGTAAGCAAAATGATATGCTTCCGTTTTAATTCGAGAGGAGACAATGTTTCATAAGCAAGTGAGAGTGATGTAAAAATTTCGGTCCCTCCTCCTGAGGTGAGACTCGATACTTTTTCGATCACACTCTTCTTATCCTCGATCGGCTTCGTTTCAATGATTTCCCACGGACGATCGTCGAAAGCGATAAACCCAAACGTATCCCTCTCTCTTAGCAGTTCCACAGAACGAGCAGCTGCTTCTTTTGCAAGATCGAGCTTGTACCCTGACATACTTCCTGAACGATCTAGTACCATGACCATGCCGAGCGATGGAATTTCTTTTTTACCCTTCACGTCCATATCAACAGGAAGAATCTTTTCAATCGGCGTTTGAAAATACCCACCTAATCCGAAGCTATTCTTCCCACCTGTCATGATGAAGCCTGTACCAAAGTCTCTTACAGCCGACTCGATCATTGTCATTTGTGCTTCACTCACCTGTGTTCCGGACACATTCGCAAAGATGATAGATTGGTATTCCGCTAGACCAGTGAGAGTAGTCGGAAGAAATTCAGGGGTAATTTGCTTTACAGATAGATCAGTAGAAGCTAACGCTGCTACCGCATTATCTCCTTCGCCTGCTTCGCCTTCGACCACTAAGATTTTAGGCGTACCTTTTACGACTGAAATTCCGTACGCTTCATTATTTTCAGGAATCGTGTCATCTGGTGCAGTCACTTCAGCTTTGTACTCCTTGAAACCCGCTTCTGAAATCTCATCGTTAAACGTGAACCGATTGATGCCAGCTTCGAGCTCCACTTCTTTATCTATGATTTGTTCGTTTCCTCCATAGATTCTTACGTTGCCTATCATCTTTTCGTTACTTTCAACATTAAGCTCAAGAGTTGCCGTCTCTCCTGTATACACCTTATCTGGAACACGAAACGACGTAATCGCAGCATCTTTTCTTGATTCAGGATCAAATGCTTTTACGTCTACAGTGATGCCTTGCCTCGCTAATTCTTCTGCACGTGCTACTGCATCATGTACCGTTTCGTTTCCATCCGTTAACAGAACGACCCTCGATCGATGTTCCGTGTTTAGTAGACTTCCACCAACACTAAGACCACTAGCAAGATCTGTAGCACTGCCATCGGTCTCAGCAAGAAATTCAATCTTCTGCTTCTCATAACCATTTAAATTTCGTTCAACATTCACATCTGATCCAACGGTTACGACACCAAACTCATCATCAGATCGACTGTTTTCAAGTGAGCTCTGAATATAGTCCATCATCTCTTCACTTTGGTTCTTTTGACTATCAGATCTGTCCGCGACAAAAATGGTTGAAACCTCTGTAACAGGCGTTACGATTTGCATCCCAGCAAGTGCAAAGATCAAGCAAATAAATTGTAGAGATCTGAACGAAAGTAAAACCCACTCTTCAGTAGTAGATCGCATTTGTTTCCAGTATAGAAATAACGATAGTCCGACGAGGAAGAAGGTGAACAGCCATAGAGGTTGATCAAAATGCATGCCCACGACGATACACCTCCCATTCGATCAATAAAATGAGAAGCCCTAAACCAGCGAGCACATACCACCATTCAATCTTACCCGACTCTGTAACTGCTTTCGTTTCTTCTCCTAATGCGAAAGACTCGCTACTTATTGGTGACCGTTCATTCGAAGGCAGAGTTACAATGAAGCGCTTCTCTTGAAAGCCATCTGTTCGTTCCTCAACGATGGTATACAAGTCAGGTTGATAAGGAGCAGGTTGGCTCCACTCGTCCGTACTTAAATCTCCCAAATGACTTCCTTTACTATCTTCTAATACCGCACCTTTCGTTGTTGATGAATACGGTAATTCGATTGTTTGACCTGGGGAATAAGAACCAAGAAAATGTTGATCTTCACTCACAAATTGAATCGCGTTTTGTATAAAGATTGGAAAACTAGGATGCAATGGCCAATCAGAATCTTCGATATCGAATGAAGCAAACATCATCGGTCTTCCCTCGAGTTTCCCGCTGAGCAACACAGGAGTATCACCGCTAGTTACGATTGGTTCGAGTGGAATTGAAGTCGGATATGCAGCGTTCAGGTAAACATCTTCCATACTCACATATTCCAATACAGCCTGGTCTTTACTCGACAGCGTCTTTTCAAGTTCAATTTTCTCTTTCACTTCATAGCCATTGGAATTCTGAATCATAGGAGAAAAGAGTAAGATCCCTCCTGATTCCGGCCAATCTTCACGTGCTACCCCGTTCAACACGTAAATAGCATCTTCACGTTCAGGATATGAAAAAGAATCGCCTTCAATGGATAACGTGACCGGACTATACCCTAGCAGCATGATGGCTCGTTTTATAAAAGGAGAGACGTCACCAGCTAGATAGACTTGAGGCGCAGCCTCTACCTCTGAAAAGGTATAGAGGGTATTGTCGACCTTGTAATCATCTTCGTTCTTAATCTGTGCTTTAAAATAGGTACCCTCCGGTAATCCATCGAACTGAAACGTGAATGACTCTCCTGAATTCACCTTTTCATTTTTTGTTTCGATCAATGACTCATCTTCAGAATAAACCGATAAACTGACAGTTGACGCTTCCGGCATTTCATTCTTCACTGTAGCCGTTGCTTGATCGTTCTTCACTCCAAAGGTTCGTAATGATAGATTCTTCACTTTACCACCAATGTTTTTAACTACAACCTGGTGTTGAACATCGCTAACCTCATTCTTTTTCACGTCATCTGAGAATACGTATACACTTCCCTGTTGATTCGCTATGTACGATGAAGCAAGGCTAATCGCTTCTTGTATGTTTTCTTCTTCATAAGTTAACGAGAGCTCTTCGACGATCTTTTTCATTTTTCGTTTGTCCGTTTCTTTTGCAAATATCATTGTAGGTACTGCCCCTGAAGTGACCATCGTTAAGCTCTGATCATCTCCAAGGGTGTCTATTAAATCGAGTACTTCTTTCTTTGCTTGATCAAACTTCGTCTCCCCTTCACCTGCAGACATTGTAGCCGACGTATCGAGTACGACTGCCCCTGTTTCACCTGATAGGCGATCTGTCGTAACGAAAGGCCTCGCGAGTGCGAGAACGATGAGTAGGATAAACAAGAGCTGCAAATAAAACAATAGGTTTTGCTGAAGCTTTTTCCACCATTTAGAGGCCTGCCACTCCTCAATCACTTGATTCCACAGGAAAGTAGATGGCACTCGAGTTTTATCAAATTGCTTTCGAAATAAGTAAAATACAATAATTACAGCTATTAAGCTTAACAGCCATAAAAAAGAGGGTACCAATAACCCCATGTCATCACCTCACAAAATCCAGCCTTTCCTACGAAAATCACGAAACACTACGTTGTCGATCGCCTCAGAAGTTGAACATGTCACAAAACTGATCCCACGCTCCGAACAAAACTGAGCGAGATCATGCTGATGAGACTCAAATCTTTTCTGATAAGAGCGTAGGACATTCTTACTCATCGAGACGTTTGTTTCTGTAGAACTTTCACTATCGATCAGTTTCAAGTCTCCTTTATAACTAGGGTTTACTTCTTCCTCTGACAGCACTTGCACCAATCGCACCTGTTGTTTTTGTGCTTGAAGTCGCTTCAGAGTTAATTGAATCTCTTCTAATGGCTCCATGAGATCGCTGATCACGATGGAAATCCCAGTCTTTTTCGGAAGCTTACGAACAACGTCTTTCATAAAAGATTGCGTTGCTCTTTCCTCTAAGTGATTAAGAGACGCAACATAGTTTAGAAGTTTCGTGCTATACGCTCGTCCCTTACGAAATGGAAAAGAGGGTATCTTGTCACCGACCGGATGAAGACAAACTCGGTCATCTCCGCATACCCCCATATATCCGAATGCTACCGCGAGAGCTTGAGCATACTCCCTTTTTCCTTTGTCCAACATAACGGAAGAGGTAGAATCTAAATAAATGGAAATCAACAGCTCCTGTTCATCCATAAACCTCTTAATATAGTGACGCTTTGTTCTGGCATAAGCATTCCAATCGATTTGTCGCAGGTCGTCCCCTGGTGAATAAAGGCGATAATCGGAAAATTCGAGAGACGTTCCTAGCTTCGTAGATTTTCTTTCCCCTCGATGAGACCCTTTTGCTACAATTGCAGTTTGAATTCTATGTTTAGGTAATCGTTGAAGGAACTGTGGAGATAATAGTGTCATCTTTCTTCTAATCCTTTAATCACTTCCATAAGAAGATCATCCGTCACAATCCCTGATGCTTCCCCCTCAAAATTCAGGAAGACTCGATGCCTTAGAACCGGTATAGCGACTTGTTTAATATCTCCGATCGACACATTAGCCCTCCCCGCTAAAAGCGCCCTTGTTTTTGCAACCTTGATGATTCCTTGAAGACCACGTGGTCCTGAACCGTATCGCACATATTGTTGAACATCCTCAGGTGCTCCTTCTTGATCTGGATGTGTATTCATAACGAGTGAGACTGCGAAATCCATGATGCTATCAGCTACAAGAACGTCGTTCGTGAGGTTTTGAACATCTACTATAAACTGACCGTCTACAACCTTTTCGAGTTTTACATGATTCCCACCCGTTGTTCGCACCGCAATCTCTTTCAACTCATCTCGTGAAGGATACTCGACGTCAATCTTAACTAAGAACCGATCCATCTGTGCTTCTGGTAGTGGATACGTCCCTTCAAGTTCGATTGGGTTTTGTGTAGCTAAGACAAAAAATGGACGAGGAAGTTTTTTCATTTCTCCCATAACGGTTACTGTTTTTTCCTGCATCGCTTCTAGTAATGAGCTCTGAGTCTTCGGT
Organism: Anaerobacillus sp. ABD4_527; assembly: GCF_056160805.1. Classification (NCBI taxonomy): domain Bacteria; kingdom Bacillati; phylum Bacillota; class Bacilli; order Caryophanales; family Bacillaceae; genus Anaerobacillus; species Anaerobacillus sp. ABD4_527. Next base: position 18,390 of record NZ_JBSWXZ010000006.1, on the reverse strand, counting down.
GTGGCACGGTTAATTTCATCAGCTAACACGATATTTGAGAAGATGGGTCCTTTATGAAACGAGAAAGATTGTCCTCCCTTTTCATCAGGTTGAATCATCATCGTACCCGTAATATCCCCCGGCATTAAGTCAGGCGTATACTGAATCCTAGAAAAATCCAAATCCATAATATCTGAGAGCGTTCTTACGAGCATCGTCTTTCCTAAACCAGGCAAGCCTTCAAGCAACGCATGCCCTCCAGAAAAGACCGTCCAAAGAACCTGCTCGATCGTCTTTTCTTGCCCTACAATAAACTTACCAAGCTCTGCTCGAATCTCTTCTACTCTCTCTCTGGTGTACGATAGTTTATTTTCCTGTGTTTTTAATTCGACCACTGTTATTCTCCTTCCGGGTTCATCTCACTGTAGTATTGCTTTACGAGAGATTCTAAATGTGTTGGGAGCTGCATCCGATATACGCTTTGCCGGTATCCTTCTTCATAATCACCGTACACTTCTTGGTAAGACCTGACTGAACCAGGAAGGACCGGCGCTTCGTTGGCTTCTTCCATCTCACTGCTACCTTCGCCAAGTTCACCGCTATCTTGTTCGATCGTTCCTTCTCCACCAATTCGATCTGGAACGGTCAATAGCTCTCGATCACCTTGACCTGTTCCACCTGTTGAACCGCCTGTTCCAGAGCTCGAACCGCTTCCACCGCTTCCATTTCCGCTTCCATTTCCTTTTCCTTTGCCTCCACTGCCAGAAGTGCCTGCTCCATCGGCTGATTTAGAATTCCCACTGGCAGCCCCGGTGCTATTGCCGCTAGAACTTCCTTGGCTACTAGATTGTGAGCTAGAGTTGGCAAAAGAAAGCGATTGTACGCCTCCCATACCGGAAGCTTGCATCGATGAATTTAGAGACTTCGCCCCGCTTTGCAAGCTGTTTTGTAATGTTTGAATATCCCCCAACTGGTTGGCACTTGCAACAGCTTCACTCATCGATTTTTCAAGGCTTTCTAATAACTCACGCATCTCTTCATCAGACAATTCTCCTGGCTGAGGTGATTCCGTCATCTGTTCTGCTAACATCTTCAGCGTGTTTTTTTGCTCCTGTGAAAGCTCTTCTTGTTTTAACGCATCCATCGCTTGCTTTAATTGATCTTGATCAAGTTTTTTTAGAGCCTCTGACATGCCTTTTAACCCCTTACTCTTTTCGGAAAGGGTCATCAGTTGTTTCTTCGCTCTTTCAGCTTCTTTCTTCAATTCGTTTAACTCTTTTTCTTTTGCTAAAAGTTTCTGCAACAGTTCCTCAGCTGAATTCGCTTCTTCTAGTTGTTTTGTTAACTCTTTTTTCTCTTCCTGTAGTGAAGAATCTTTATCTGTTGGTAGATTCTGCAACTCTTTTTTTGTTTTCTCTACCAATTCATTTTCTTTTTCGATGAGGAACCCTTGCTCCATCGTGTTATTCGGAAAAAGTACCAAGGCAGAAATCATAAGACCAGTACCTACCAAAGAGCCGATACGCTTTTTGCTTGTTAAAAGTTTCATATCATGAACTTCTGTCATCGTACGACGCATTCTCTGAACAGTATCGTTACGCTGAATACGGATCATCTCATTTGAATCATCTCGTAAGAACGTCAAAGCTGTCTCAACGCGATCTTCACCAACGAACCGGTCAAAAAACTTTGCAGCATCCGTTAAACCAGGCTTCTTCACCAACGCTATAATCAAGATAGCTAGGAAAACGAGTCCAGCACTTATTGCTGAAATATAAAGCAGATACGGAATTGCGATGATACGACCAGTTACAAGAATGAGTATGGCTATTCCAAATGCTATTAATAAACCGTTGATCGCTCTCATCGTTACATACTGAACCTGTAGCTTTCGCTTAAGGACGTTTAGATAGGAGAGAAACGACTCTTTTTCTGTCATGCTTTTTTCCTCTTGTTTACTCTCATATTCGGTCTCAGTTTCGAAATGCTGATCCATAATGACAAGGTGATCAAGAAGACACAGGTGAATAAGTAACTAATCCAAAGAGGAATCGAAATGCCACTTTGTTTCATCAATTCTTTCTGCATACTAGGTTCAAATACAGTCATGAGCACAGCAGCAGGGTTCCCCATCAACATAAGGTATGGAATAGGATTTTGTGTTTGGGTCGGACCACCCATCGAAATGAACTGAATCGATAATACCGCAACAAAAGCCGTAAATGCCGTTAAAAATAGCGCGACGCCGTATGTCGTGATCATCGACACGATTGTTTTTCGAATTAAAGTAGAGAACATCACGCCCAAACTACCGATCGTCAGAATTGTAATCATGTAAAGTCCAAAGGTAGCAAGAATGGTCCCAGGGGCTACCCCTCCAAATAGAAACGTGATGCTGTAGAGCGGGAGAGATGCCACGATGATCAGTAGTAGAAAAGATAAAGAAGACAACAGCTTTCCTACAATGATGCTTCCTGAAGATTGTTTTGTCGTGAGAAGCATGTTTAGCGTTTGTCGCTCACGTTCCCCACTGATCACACCGGCTGTTAGTCCAGGTGTCATAAATAAAATCAGTCCTAGCTGCACCATCGACAGCACCATGAACATAATTCGACTTTCTTCCGGACGGAAATACCCCATCCTCGCGTTCATCGTTGTTAAAAAGATGAACCCGATTCCAATGCTGCCTAGAACGATTAAATAAATGAGTATCCCTAGATAGCTCTTAAAAGACCTGAGCCTCAATTTAAATTCTTTATTCAGGACTGGATTTAAAAGTAACGCCTTCACCTTATTCCACTCCTTTCGTTATTTCCATAAAGATATCCTCAAGATCCGTTTTTTCCTCTGTAAAGCTAAGGATCGGTAGGCTATGTTGTAAAGCCTCTTTCAACAATTGGATTTGATCTTCGTCCGTTCCATTAAACCCAAACTGAAGTTCAGTATCAGCTGTTTTCCGAACATCTACTGCAAGCGGTTGATCTTCGAAGAACTGTTTAGCACGTTCAAACTCATTTTGAACAGTTACGATTAACACTTTGTTTGCTTTTAACTGCTGTTGAATCGCAGCGACTGAACCCGTTGCGACGAGCTGTCCATTTTCAATGACGCCAAGCGCATCACACATTTCAGACAGCTCTGGGAGAATATGCGAAGAAATCAGTATCGTTTTTCCCATTGCTTTAAGTTCTTTCAAAATATCGCGCATTTCTACTCGTGCACGTGGGTCAAGACCTGAAGCAGGCTCGTCTAGAATTAATATTTCAGGATCATGGATAAGGCAACGAGCAAGACAGAGACGTTGCTTCATCCCTCTAGAAAGCGAATCAACGTACGTATCTTTCTTCGAAGATAAGTTCACAAGTTCTAGGAGCTGAGGGATTAAAACCTCCCGCTCTTTTGGAGCGATACCGTAGCTCGCGCCGTAAAAGTCGAGATACTCACCTGCTTTTAATGAATCATATACACCGAAGAAGTCAGGCATATATCCGATGTATTCTCTTATCTTCGACGGGTTTTGCGTCACGTCGATCCCATCAATATATGCTGTGCCACTCGTTGGCGCAAGAAGTGTAGCTAGGATTGAGAACGTGGTAGACTTCCCTGCACCGTTTGGACCAACCACTCCGAATACGGTTCCTTTTTCTATAGTTAAATTCATTTGGTCGAGCGCTGTAAATGATCCATAGCGCTTCGTAAGATTAACAATCTCAATCACTAGTAATCTCCCCCTTTACCGTTATACGAGGAACAAAGAATTGACCCTTCATACCGCTCGGTCTCTCTACTTGAAGAACGATTGCATTATCCATCACGTAATCCTTCACATTGTTTGTTATCTTCTCGCTTTGTTGCTCTAGAACCTTGCCGTCTTGTTTATTCATCAAACGTATTTCAGAATTCCCGTTGAGTTGATCAAATTTTACCGTCAGCTCTTCAAACGTCACATCTTTATTGTTGATTGATTCAGGAAGCTGATAACGAAATTCAAATTTGCCCTGGCCGATATCGATCCAATTCTCCCCATTCGCTAATGGCTCAGTGTAAAACTCAGCGTCTCCTTCAAGCGTATCGATCTCAGGAACAGTTTCACCTAGATCGATGGAAAACTCTCCAGCGTCTGAAGTTTCAACTTCGACCGGCTTTACGATCATGTTTAAACTATTTCTCTTCGGTGATTTATCATTGATCTTTCCATTAAGGATCGAGTCATCCATATATCCGACTATCACTGGAGATGTATTTCTAGAATTGAGCATGCCATTCGATAAATAGAATTCTAGAATCGAAAACTCTTTCCAGTTTTCATTGCTTCCTTGTCCTCCATAAGCATTATGCGCATTTGGAAACACACTTTGTGCAGCATAGGATGATGGAGCAGTCATCAAGGTATTCTCAACGTCATCGACCGTAATCGCCGTTCTAGAGCTCGCTTTAACGTTCCCAAGCTCATAAGTTTTTGTACCACTGATGAGGTATACATGGTTTAAATCGTATTTTAAGTTACTAGTGATCTCACCAGTCAACTGACCATCTACCACTGCTAGATCAGCTTCGAGTTCACCTAGTTGGACTGATGGTACAGTAATCGTTGCAGATCGTGTGGACCAGTACTCTACATCCTGGAATGTGAGCTTCTCTCCATCGACCGTATTTTCTTTCATAGGAAACGTGCTGTAATCAATATCTTCATATACGTGATCTGTTTTTGGTGAAAGAGTTAAGGTTTCTCCCTCAAATGAAAGACTGTAATCCCCGCTTCCGTTTGTTAAAAGTGAAGCACTTCCATACCCTGAAGCCATTCCGGATTCATTAAGCTCGAAAACCAACATTTCATTCACTTGTGTTCCCTTCAGTCGATCTTTTGCTCCTACGAGATAAATACCGATGCTAGTAATCAAAGCGAGGGAAGGAATAATCCACCAACCCCACTCACGTCGATCTTTTTTCTTCAAAATAACGTAGAGAACAGGTACAACTACTATAAGATAGATCGCAAACACCAAAACTAACATTGAAATCGGGATGACAGACCCTGGGAACATCTCTGAGTCATACGTCAGCTGCTGAAGCATGTCATCCGTTGAGTTGTATCCACCCCTGCTAACATCTACAGTGGTTTGGATCAGTTTATCCCACCATTTGCTATTTCCTTCCCAGTCAACGAGTGCTTTTGAGGATGGATTGTATGTAAGCTGAATGACCTGTCCCATTCCAATAGAATCACTAACAACGAGTGGTGTGTTACCTTCCTTAAATTCTACTTTTGCTGAATCTTTCAATTCACCAGTCATCACTTCAAAGTTTGATAGAGACAGTGACTCCTCAGAATTAAGAACCTTGAATTCGTTTAACTGCTCTGATCCTGTTGGAGTAAGGGGTAACATGTCACTCAACGACCCAAGACGCTCCGTCACACCAGAGGAACTGCCGATCACGAGGCTGCCCCCACGTTCAACCCATTCTGCTATCTTCTCCTGTTGGTCATCTGAAAACGCCGCTGCGTTATACTCATTAATGACTATGAGATCAAATACCTCGAGTGCTTCTGCCGAATTGTAAACAGAGTCCATTTGAATGACTTCTGGAGAACTACCATTTATTGTAGTTACCTTAATCGCATTGAACGCATCTTGATCATCACTAAGCACACCGACTACAAGGCGATCGAACGGTAAAAAAGAAGGCGTTAAATCGAGATCTCCTGAAAGCTCCACTTGCTTTCCGTCCTCAAAGCCTCCCTCATAAAAATAAATATGCTGCTTTTTCTTCGTAGGGCTTGCCGAATGCTGGACATGCTCCCCAAACCCTGAAACGGTAAGCTGGTAAGTTTTTTCCTCACCTTCCCCTAGTTCTACTGGGACAACCTGGTTCTGACCAGAGGAATAGCCTTTGCTTGAAGCAATGACCAAATCACCCTTTACACTCTCCCCTTTATTTTTAAGAGTGAGCTCGACAGGAAAGCCTTTTCCAATCTGTGCTTTTCCGTCGATGCCTATGTTTGTTTCTACCTCTATCCCACCTGCTGCACTGGCAAACTGAGGTACCGACATCGCAACTATGAAAAATAGAATAATTGCTAATTGTTTATGTATGTTCCTCACTTTTTCTTCCCCCTTTTTCATCGTCTCTCCATTAATTGAACGATTTATTATGCAAAAAAGTTCCATCTTCTCATAAAGAAAATGGAACAATATCCCTTACCGAACAGAAATCGATAATCTTATCATATCTCTGCATACGATTCCGTTCTCAATTATTTCTTCTTCATATTGTTCAAAATAGCCTTGTTGAATGTCTATGATCCTAAATCCACACTTTTGGTAAAGAGCTAACTGACCTATACTAGAATTTCCTGTCCCAATTTCAACAGTCTCCACTCCCATTAGCTTTGCTTTAGCTAACGCATCCAGTAATAATCTCTTACCTATCCCTTTTCCTCGATAAGATTCTTCTACTGCTATATTCATGATTTCTGCGAAAGATCCTTTATGTAACAAAACATAAGTTCCAACTATCTTCTCACTAATTCTCGCGGTGTAACAAACCCCATGCGTGAGATACTCCTTCACCTTGTCGACTGATGGATCTGCATCGAGAAGAAGATCGAACGGATAGTCTTCCAACTCTCTATCTATTATCATGATCAATCTCCTTTACTTGTTAACGTAAACGTCGTATTGTTCTCTTCAAGCTGTTCAACATAGGGGAAGTGACTGATTTTCAAGTTTATTTCGCTAGCATTTTCAAAGTAGATTCTTTCGATCAATATATTTTGAACTTCTTTTTCAGGGGTCGGATTTAGTGAGCTACCGATAGGCTCTAAGATGTTTCCATCTTGGTCGGATATTTCAATAAGAGGGCCTTGCCTATATTGATAGACCTCAGACTCAGAATCACCTGCGATGTTATATTTTAAATTTTGCATACCTTCTGTCACGTAATTAAACCAAGTATTAAATTGTTTGTCCTCAACACCTTCTAACCCAACCAATATCCCCATCAAATCTTGATGTGGCCCACCGTATGTATCATTTGTAGACAGTCCTTCGAAAAAGATGTTCACTCCATTCTTAGATCCGATCTTTTTCTCGATAGATTGCGATTCTCCTTTATCCATTCTCAACCCTTGAGTGATTATTTCTTTCGGAATTGTAAACGTCATGGGTGTGCCTTCATCCATGAATTCAAGCGCAGTCACTTCAAAGTTTAGTTCATTTGGAAATTCCGTAAACCCTCTCATGTTCACTTCATATTGTCCTTCTCCTAAGCTCCCGACATTCAGTTGGTCTTCAAAAACTTCTCCATTCGGCTTCTTTACTCGTAACGTCATGCCTTGTAATGGACGCTCGGTATTCATGTTAAATGAGAGCTTCGTATTATGAATAAGAAAAGTGAGCGCTTCCCATTCGATCGTTCTTCCATCTTTCAAATTTGTTTTCTCATTTAGTTTAATTCTCTCAAGCTCATCATTTGCATTTGTAGGCAGTGAGAGATCGACCTTCAAAGGCTCCATTGCTTTTTTTTCTTCAAACGATCCGTGAATCGTGTTAGGTCGATCGATTACAATTTGACTAATCTCTTCATGTTCAGTTATTGTTTGAAGCTTTTCAAAATTTTCTTCAGACCCTGTCATTCGTATTGATATGCCTCTATACAGTCGATAGTTATGTACAAAACCTTTTGACAGCCAATTCGTCTCAAGTGTTGTGAGTTCAAAATTATAGCGTTTCCCTTCAGCCATTAGACCGATATCTTCAAACATCAAATACGGTACGTCCAATTGCTTTTTATCCTCTGACCGTAAATCGAAACTATAAATAACCTGCAGTTCACCTTGGTGTAACCATGCTTTTTCAACTTTTAAGGTCCGCTGAACGTCCATTAATAGTTTCTCATGGTCTACATCTTCAAATAATTCGTAGTTTGCAGCGAGTTCTGAGCCAGTTAACTGCTTCGTCAATTCAGCCATCAACGTTTGTTCAGAATTAACTTGCTCGAACTCATCACTAATCGTAAAAGTAGGCTCTTTACTATTGCTCCAATTCATATAGAAGAGAAAGCCAGTAAATATTGCTAAGACAATTAAAAATTTAGGTGCATTCTTCTTAAGAATGATCTTCACTCCTTTTTACAGTTCTTCCATATTTATCATACTATTCTTTCTATTCACAGCAAAGGGCAGCAAAAAAACCGTGCTTACGACACGGTTAAGATGGTTTGTATTTAGATGAAATTCCGATGCTGATCACGAGTGCTACGATTAAACTGATAAGATCTATTGGATTATACAACAGACCGAACGTTATGCTTCCTGTTATCTGCTGACCCTTGCTCCAGATCGGTAGCCATTCTGGCTGGAAAGCTTTGTTCACGATGAAGCCGATGATTAAATTACATATAAAATAAAAACAAAATAAACTAATTGTGAAAATCACATATTTCTTCAAGTATCCCTACTCCTTCTAACGCGTCTTCTCCAATATTGTAACCTGTCTTAATCTGATTTCTCAACTTACCAGGTAGTGACACATTCCAATTCATATCCATACCGTATAACTATGTAGAGGAAAAAAGGAGGGGTGAAATGTACTTCCATCACAGACCACCGTATCTACCACCAAACAGATATGTGCCTTCTGATTATCTTCGACCGATGCCACCTGTTCAAGTAACGCGCTTTCAAGCTTCTGCGGGTACGTGTCTTCACCTTATGGAAGAAGGCAGAAAGTTATTGAACAAAGTGCATGAGGACCATCATTTTGCGCACGAACTAAAAGATGCAGCTCAAAGTAACGACCACACCTATGTTCATTCCCTTATTAGAAGTACTGGGGTTCAGTCTGCTTTGAAAACAACCTATACACCTGATGCGATTCGAATCGACCTTCACACCGGGGACGAAAGTGATTGCAGCGAACTCTCGATCAAGCTTTGCTGGTAATGAAAAAGAGAGCCTGGTTAAAGGCTCTCTCATCATGAACTACTTTACGATTAATACCTGACATGGTGATTGCTGTGTTACTTTCTGACTAACGCTTCCTAGCATCCATTTTTTCACCCCACTCAAACCTCTGCTTCCAATCACGATCAACTCAGCTTCCGTCATAACCGCTAAATCTACTATCTCCTTAGCAGGATCACCTGCTCTTACTTCTGTGTGAACATTTATACCCATATGCCTTAACGTTTCTTTCACTTCTCTTAGCATGGCTTCTCCCTGACTTCGTTCGATGTTCATGCCTTCAGTAGTTTCGTTCACCGGAGAAGGAACGCCAGCATGGCCCTCATTTCCAATGCTACCAGTTCCATAAGGAATTCTCGTTGCAGCCTGAGTCGAAAACTTATTCGAGTCCTTCATCACATGTACAAGCGTGAGGGAGGCATGGTTGAGCTCTGCAAGCTTTACTGCTTGATGCAATGCTTTCTCACTATCTTCAGAACGATCATAGGCAACCAGAATTCTTGAATACATACTATTCACTCTCCTTATGGATTGAAGTAGTAATGATATACCCGGTTCCTCTATAAAATAACGCTGTGGTCGAAAGCGTATTCTTAACGATATATTTGTTACATGATCATAACGTATAAGTAATCAAACTCTTTTCAATCTTCTCATAGCGAATTTAGAAACTGAGGTTCTTATAGTATAATGAACTCTACCAATTGTACGTTTTTTGGAGGGAGAGACTGTGGAAGATAAGCAACACGAACAAGAACTGTTAACGCTTAAAGCGATTGCTGAAACGTTAAACCGTTCGACTGATTTAGAGAAGATGCTTCAGTCTGTGTTAGAAGAATTGCTGAGTGTAACTGGACTAACGTCTGGTTGGATGTTTCTCACTCACGATCGATCGAGCTTCACGTGCGCAGCCGACTCACACTTACCTCAAGCCTTGTCCCTGAACAACAAGCAGTTGATGTGTTCCGGATCATGCTGGTGTTTGAACCGTTATTGGGATGGAAGGCTTAAAGAGGCTGTAAACATCATTGAGTGCAAGCGTCTAGAAGATGCCACGAAGTTAAAACTCGGTAATACTGAGGGACTGACGCATCATGCTACCGTACCTCTTGCTGCAGCAGGTGAAACATTTGGGTTACTTAACGTCGGGTCTCCTGGAAAAGAGCAGTTTTCAGATGAAGAATTAACGTTATTAGAATCTGTTGCATTTCAAATTGGTACCGCTATTAAACGGACGCTTTTGTTTGAAAGTGAACAAAAACGTGGGGAGAATTTCTCCAAACTTGAAACGATTACAAGAGAACTATGGAAACAAGAACGAATCGATCATATCATCGACGTCGTAATAAACCGTACAGGCAAATGCTATGAATGGCCGTTTGTTGGTTTTTTCGTAAAAGAGGGAAACGATTTTTTGTTATCTAAACATCATATAGATGGGAAAAAGTCACTTTTGAAAGAATGTTACGCTAAAGAAGAACTACCTATGATCGATCAAGCTTTTGATGAACAGCAAACTGTGGAGACAACGAGTGAGTTTTTACTATATCCGGAAACAACTTCAACGCTCTCACTACCGGTTTCAGTAAAAGATGAGCATATCGGCGTTCTTTTAGTAGCAAATGAAAAAGACAGCGCTTTTGAAAGTAGTGAAAAGGATGTTACGAAAGCAATCGCAGATCATATGGCTCTAGCGATTGAACATGTGAAACTAAATTACAAGAAACAAGAACTGCTTCTCGCTGAAGAAAGGAACAGGTTAGCAAGGGATCTTCATGATTCTGTTAGTCAGAAGCTTTTCTCCTTGTCGATGACGGCTAGAGGGGCACGCAGCTCACAAGAAGAAGAAAACCCTGTTCTTACAGATGCACTATCAGATATTCAGCAGATGGCTCAGGACGCGATGCGTGAAATGAGAACCCTGATCTGGCAGCTTAGACCCTCTGGGATGGAGGCCGGTCTTATGACTTCGTTAATTTCCTACGCGACAGGGCTTAGCTTAGAGCCTCACTCTGAGACGGAAGGAATCAAAGAGTTACCGAGGTTTATCGAAGAGGCTCTGTGGAGGGTCGGTCAGGAAGCGTTAAACAATGTACACAATCACGCAAACGTGAAAGAAGTTCGAATTAGATTGGAGATACAGGAAAAACAAGTAGCGCTTACGATTAAAGATTCAGGAAAAGGATTTGACCTAACCTCACTTACGTCACTCACGTTAGGCATTCAGGGTATGAAAGAACGAACGGAGCTGCTAGGTGGTTCCTTAAAAATCAATAGTATTCCAAATCAAGGTACGACGGTTAAAGCCGTTCTGCCGATAGTAAAGTAGAAAGGGATCGATATGAAAATAAAACTTCTCCTTGCAGATGATCATTTAATGGTGCGAAAAGGTTTGAGGCTCTTCTTACAAACGCAGAACGACATTGAAATCGTAGGCGAAGCGTCAACAGGAAAGGAAGCAGTAGACTTAGCCGAAAAACTTCATCCAGATGTTATTTTGATGGACCTTATCATGCCTGAGATGGATGGCATTCAAGCCACTAAAAACATAAAAAAACAATTACCGAAAACCAAAATCATCATACTCACGAGTTTTTCAGATCAAGAACACGTTTTACCGGCTATTCGAGCAGGTGCAGAAGGTTATCAACTAAAGGATATCGATCCGGACGAATTGATCTTTACAATCCGTTCTGCTTATAAAGGACACCGTCACCTCCATCCTCAAGCAACGAATCAAATTCTTTCACACATGAATGGGACTTCAGAGGTAGAAGGTGAGCCATCACTCGAAATGCTTACACCGAGAGAGAAAGACGTATTACGTGAAATCACAACCGGAAAAAGCAATAAAGAGATCGCGAAAACGTTATACATTACCGAGAAGACAGTCAAAACGCACGTCAGCAGCATCCTCTCGAAACTAGGATTACACGATCGCACGCAAGCTGCATTACTGGCTACCCGAAAGAACTGGTTTGACTCATACGACTAAAGTCTGAGATATGTATCGGTCCTTCTGTTGATTACGACTTCTCACTATTCTGATAATCTAAAACTATAGAAAAAATAATGAAAGGGGAATACGCATGAATATTCTTGTAATGAATGGCAGCCCACGAGAAAAATCAATGACACGCAACTTATCGAACACGATTATCGACGAACTAGAGGAAAAAGGGATCAACGTCCTCTCCTTTGATGTAAACTTTCATGAACTACCGCTCTTTAAAGGCGATCAAACAGACTTAGAGCATCCAGAGGTACAGCGCCTCTTACAATATGCAACGAAAGCTGATGCTTTCTTTCTTTGCTCACCTGAGTACCATAACGGCATGAGCGGTGCCCTAAAAAACGCGCTTGATTTTCTTGGTGGGAGTCATTTCAAACATAAACCTACTGCGCTTGCTTCCGTAGGTGGTGGTGGTAAAGGTGGCATCAATGCTCTTAACAACATGAGAACAGTGATGCGTGGCTTATACGCACTCGTGCTGCCTGACCAGTTTTGCGCCGATCCGACTTGCTTTGATGAGAAAGGATACATGGCAGACGAACATGCGAAAGAACGATTATTAGTCGTAGTGAACGAACTGATTACCCTCACGAAACAAGTGAGCCAGCCAGTCGAAACACATCAAAACGCATCCAACTAATCTTGGATGCGTTTTTCCTTATTCGATTACGCCTGATTCTGTTATCACGACCTGCATATTAAATTTAATATCGACCTCTGGATAACGGTCCTTCCACTCGTCGTAATCAAACTTCCCTCTTGTAACACTACGGACGGCGTTCCCGAGACCTAGCGGATCGATGCCCTCCTCCTGAAACTTCTTGATCATCTCTCTTCCTTTCGCTTCAACCTCCTCCTCCATATCCTTCTCGATATCGTTTATCACTTTAGCACTCAATTCTTTTCCAGTGTATTCTTTGATTACCCCTAATACTTTTCCATTCAACGTTATCTCGTTCTTCTTAAGCTTCTTCAAGTCGATCTTTCTTTTCGAAGCGATATTGTAAATCGATGCATGATTCCCATCACCAAGGTCAGTTGTGAACGAATCGTTACTGCTGAAATTTTCGTAAAGTATCTTGAATGTAAAAAGATCCTCCGCTGGTAATTCTGCTACCATCTTATCTTGTTTCAACAAAGCAAGCCCCGATATCTTCACTTTCCCTTCCTCCATCTTGATGAGTGGAAGAAATGGGTCATTTCCTTCTGAGAAATAATAGTAGAAAAAGTTATGCAAGTTGGTTTTCGGAAGCATCCCGTAATTACTGTTATGGTCTAGAATACTATGGATGAAATGCCCAGTATCTGCATTTCCGAATTTCGTACTCAACATTTTTTGAATGTCACTATCTGAGATCGCTAAAAATGCGCGCGAACCGATCGATGGATCCCGTTGAAGAGTGTCGGTCAGTTCCATGATTCCATCCTCTTCAGCAATCTTTCTACTATAGATTGCGAGCTGCAACTTCCCACTTACAAACGGTTTAGGAGACTCTGAATTGTATTGGCTTCTTATTTCTTTACTGATCTCTGCTTCCTCAATATATACGCTGTTCTCTATTTTTCCATCGGCCTGAAATTGTGGAGCAACTGCTATTCCTTTTATGTTTCCATCATCACCTTTTTCGTATCCAATAACGGTTACCATCTGGATGTCGTCCACAACTAAATTTTCTACACAGCCGCTCAGTAAAAAGATGCTTACGCAAAACAGAACTCTTAATTTCATTGGCGCTTCCTCACTTTGTATACGACGAATTGTAAGAGAAAAAGAAGAGGTATATAGATAAAAGTCATATAGAATCCAACATTACTTATACTGCTATTCAATACATCAATCTTTCCTCTTTCAGTCAGCATGCCATTCGTAATCAGAATTAAGATTAAAATGGGGATGGTCGCTTTCCTTTGTTTTATGGTCGTCAACCTTCTGATCCCTCTCCCAGCCACCCAGACCGTAATACAGATATTTGGGAGGATCACGAGTGCCCAAGTTGCGATCCCAATGTATTCAAAGCGCTCAACAAAAGGCATCTCTGCAATTTTCCAAGTCGTTAGCAATGCCCATATTGTTTTTTCTAGCTGATTCTCACTAAAGAAAACGATGGTGGCGACCATGACGATAACATAAATGAAAATTGTTAATAAATGACCCCCCTGAGCCCAGCGATGCGATTTAGCAGGGTCTTTAATGAAAGGAAAATACAGTAGGAGCGTGGAGAAGCCTAAGTATGGAAGCGCCCCGCCTTTGGCACCCGCATATAGCTCCGAGATTGAATGATTAAGTATTGGTAGTAAGTCTCTAAAATGGCCGTGATACAAAGGAAATATCATCGTCAATAGAAGATAAAATGGTAGCACAACCCCGAAAAATGAAATTCCAGTAACGACTTTAAATCCGCCAGAAAGACAGTAGTATACAAGAATTAAGAAAACACCACCAAATATCCATTTATTCAAATCTGGAAACATCCAAACCTGAACCACTTCTATGTATGTTCTTAAAACCGTAATGCTCATTGCGATAAAATAAATAACAAGGATCCAGCTGAGGAACCCTCCCAACCACTTTCCTAAAAGACTCCTATGGACTGCAATGATATCGCCATTCTCTTTTAATAGAATTTTGTACATGAGAAAGATGATCAAGTGAAGACTAATTCCTGCAACTAAAACCGATATCCATGCATCGTTCCCAGCTTCTTTTGCAACGATGCGCTGAAAGCCCATTACACCAACGCCTACTTGCATCGTATGAACCAAATAAAACACAAGGAAAGGTGAAATTTTATGTTGTTCTTTTACTTCCATATTTGGCATATAAAATCTCTCCTTTCACTTGCTATTCATGGAATTCGTTCTTATCTTTTTCAAACCTCACCGTAGATTCAGTTTGTAATTGAATCGGCCTCTTCGTTTGAAATCTAAGTGGCAACCTGATCAGTGCATCTTTCAAATCTTTTACTCGAAGTGGATAAATCGGCTCAAGAAATGGCTTACCTAGTGACTTTAATCGGAGTAGATGGACGAGTAAAAAGCAGAAACATAGTACGACTCCTAGTAACCCCCATAGGTGTGCAAACAGAAGAAACGGAAAGCGTATGAGTCGAATCGTATTACCCATTCGGTAAACAGGTGTTGTAAAAGATGCAAGCGCAGCGAGTGCAACGATAATCAATAAGACATTACTCGTTAAACCCGCTTCAACTGAAGCTGTTCCGATTACGATACCACCTACGATACCGATCGTCTGACCAACCTTAGTAGGAAGTCTTGCCCCTGCCTCTCTTAGGAGCTCGATGGATAGTTCTAAGAAAATCGCCTCAAGAATAGGTGGTAGCGGTATTTGCTGCCTCGAGCTTACGAGCGTACTGAGTAAGTCACTCGGAATAAGCTCATAGTGATAGGTCAATGTCGCTACATAAAGCGGTGTTACAAGAATTGAAAACAGCACTGCAAATATCCGAATGAGCCGTGCCGTTGATGCGATAATCCAATTCACAAAATAATCTTCGAACGCAGAGAAAAACTCAATAAATGTAGTAGGTCCTAGCAGTGCTTGTGGGGACCCTTCTGATAAGATGACGATCTTCCCTTCACAAAGCACGGATGCTGCTCGGTCTGGTCGCTCAGTATCAACGAGCTGAGGAAAAGGAGAATTTTGATTGTCTGTAATCAACTGCATAATAACGGAATTATCTACGATTTGATCGACTTGAATACCCTTTAGGCGATCTTTGACAGTCTGTATATTTTCTTGATTTGTAATTCCATCTAAATAAAGGACGGCTACTTTTGTGTGAGTAAGCCTTCCAATCGTTATCTCATATGCTTTTAACTCATGGACAGGTAGTCTTTTACGTATCAAATGAAGGTTTTTATCAAGTGATTCCACAAACGCTTCCTTTGACCCTACTACCGTAAACTCCACTTCAGGTTGTGATACTTTTCTTGAGATATCTGTAGGGGAAGGAATTAGTGCACATTCGTTGGAATTTTCGTTGAATCGAACGATAAGATACCCTATCATGACTTTCTCACATATGTCCGAAAGATCGTCCGTTACGATGATTCCTGAAATAGGAACAGTTTCTTTAACCTCTTTAAGCGATAAAACCTTGTTCTTTATCATTGGCGCTAAGATTTTCTCGCTAAGTTCTTGCTCATTTACTAACGTTTTAAAGTAGTATATAAAAAAAGGCAAACCGGTCTGTTCACTTTTAAAATGGAGAAAGTCCCCGGATGTTTTCAAGTTAGCAATGAGTTGGGGTAAGTTCTTTATTTTATCTGGTTTTTGTCGTTTTCTTAGCCATTGAAACACACGAATCACCCCACAGTCCTACAATACTATCTGTACGTTAGTGTTCTCATGATTCATTTGATTATCCAAACATCCACACAAAAAAAGAAGCACAATTTTGCGCTTCAGCTTGCCTGAAAAACGATATTATTATTGCGTACTCCCTATTTTTAGTCTAGTCGATTGCACGCTTTCCGCGGACGAACGCCTTGTACTCCAAACTAAACATCCCTTCTAGTGTTCGAGTTCTTCACTTCATTAATCAGTTATAAAAAGTTAGCCTTATATTCACATACAAAAAGAAGCCTGCCGAGATTTTCTCGACAGACTTTTATATCCTTTTATTGACCTTGTGCTAATGAGTAAGCAATTTTTCCATTAAAACGGTAGAGGTTCTCAATCTTAATCCAATCAAGCTCTTCGTCTTCAATGCGTGATAGTAGTTTACGTATTTCTGACTGCTCGACTTGCTTTCCTTCTGCCTTTTGGAAACGGCAACGCCAGTGGTCAGATAGGAACGTTTCTGAGAAACCATTTGGGTATACTTTTACTCCGCGGTTTGTCATCATGACGAACTCAAAGGATTCTCCAGCCGCTCTCTCAAGCTTTTCACCAATTTCATCTACAGTGAGTGTGTTGTTGAATAAGAAAACATCTGTACCATCTAATTCACGCTCAACCTCATGTTTTGGACGGTCGAAATCTTTTTCTTTCTGGATTGTTTTCTTGTTATACGAAACGGGTTCAAGCGTAGACGGAGACTGACCAAGACGTTCAACAACAGCCGCAGCAAATTCTTTCGTTCCTACAGCTGCTTTTCCTCTTGCCATGTCACCTGTTAATACGCCGTCTTCAATCGTCTTCAGCCATGCATTATGAATCTTCTGAGCAGCTTCAGGCTGTCCGATATGAACGAGCATCATAATCGCTCCATGAAGAAGGCCAGATGGATTTGCAATTTCTTTCCCAGCAATATCCGGTGCACTTCCATGGATTGCTTCAAACATAGCGATTTCGTCACCGATATTAGCAGAGCCCGCTAAACCAACACTACCAGCAATTTGAGCAGCGATATCGGAAGCAATATCTCCGTAAAGATTTGGTGTTACGATTACATCAAACTCTTCAGGTGTATCTGCAATACGTGCCATACCAATATCTACGATGTAATGACTAGACTCGATATCAGGATATTCCGCGGCGATTTCTTTAAAGACTTGATGAAATAAACCGTCACTTAATTTCATGATGTTATCTTTCACTAAGCAAGTGACCTTTTTTCGATTGTTTTGACGAGCATACTCAAACGCATAACGAACGATACGCTCAGAACCTGGACGAGAAATCAACTTTAGGCTTTGGACCACATCAGGAGTTTGTTGATGTTCGATTCCTGCGTAAAGATCTTCTTCATTTTCACGTACGATGACTAAGTCCATGTCTGGATGTTTATTTTCAATAACCGGACTATATGATACGCATGGGCGAACGTTTGCATACAAACCCATAGCAGTTCGAATCGTAACGTTTAGGCTTTTGTAGCCTCCGCCTTGAGGTGTTGTGATCGGTGCTTTTAGAAATACTTTTGTACGGCGTAATGAATCCCATGCTTCTTGTGGGATTCCAGTGGAGTTTCCTGTAAGATAAACTTTCTCACCTACATCAATATACTCTGGTTCTATTTCTGCCCCAGCTTGTTCTAAAATGTGCATCGTTGCTTCCATAATTTCAGGACCTATCCCGTCCCCTGTCGCAACTGTAATCGGACGCTTTTCTGCCATGGTTCTCTCCCCTTCTCTCTGGTCAGTCTCACAGATTCTATGATAAACCATCATGTTATCGCTTTCCTTCGTTATTATAGAAATCCTGTTGTTTTTTGTCAATTTAGCACGATATAGTGCTAAAACAAAAAAGAACCTCATTGATGAGGTTCAGTTAGTTGATAAATCTAGATATTGTGGTCCCTATAACATAGGAGTTTGAATACCTCTTGCTTTCCTGTGGACGAACGCCCGAGCCTCAAAGCGTACAAAAACCGTCCGCTTCGAGTCTCGAACGCCCGTTGGACCACGGGAGAATTCCTGTCAGAAAAGGAATCCTCTATTGCATACAAAAAAGCCCTCCGTTATGATG
>NZ_JBSWXZ010000005.1:0-101098 GCF_056160805.1 Anaerobacillus sp. ABD4_527 | reverse complement strand
AATGCATCATAACGGAGGGCTTTTTTGTATGCAATAGAGGATTCCTTTTCTGACAGGAATTCTCCCGTGGTCCAACGGGCGTTCGAGACTCGAAGTGGACCGTTTTTGTCCGCTTTGAGGCTCGGGCGTTCGTCCACAGGAAAGCATGAGGTATTCAAACTCCTACGGCATCGGAAACACGATATTTCAGTTTTACACAAAAGGAAAACCAGCATCTCAGTATAAGATGCTGGTTTCGTCTTTTATATATTCTTTAATGCGCCAGCTACTTTTGCGACGCGTGCTCCGAGTCTGCTAGCCATCGTTAATTCTACTTCTACAGGTGTTCTTGATCCGTCGGCTCCTGCAACGGTCGATGCTGCGTAAGGTGAGCCGCCGATGCCCTCAGTCGTGAGCTGCTCTGGATTCTCACCATACGGAAGACCAACATAGATCATACCGAAGTGCATCAGAGGCACGAACGTTGTGATTGCAGTCGTTTCTTGACCTCCGTGAATCGATCCAGTACTTGTGACAACAGCTGTTGCTTTACCTTCTAGCTCACCATTCATCCAAAGTGAACCAGCAGAGTCAAGATACTGCTTCATTTGTGCTGGCATTGAACCATAACGGGTTGGGATGCCCCAAATGATGCCATCAGCCCAACGAAGGTCGTCATGTGTCGCTTCAGGGATGTCATCTTGAGCTTCCTGTGCATCAACGTATGGTTGCTGTGCAGACATCGCTTGTTTAACCGCATCGAATTCTGGAATTTTCACTAGCTTTACTTCTACATCTCCAGCGCCTTTGGCACCTTCAGCTACAGCTTGCACCATCTGATAAATATGACCATAAGCACTGTAATACGGGACTAAAATTTTTGTACTCATTACGAACACTCCCTATTAGAAATAAAATTTTTTAATCGTTCGGACTCAACTATCTCTACTTCAAGACAATTTCCCTGTAAATGTAACTTTAAACATAAAATACACTCTAATTCAAGAATCTTTAATTCGAGATAAAGGGGCGAAAGAAGCTTAAAGCTTCTCCGCATAGTGACCTAGCTTCTTCATCAATGAGATGGCTGTTTCTTTTTCCGATTCATCTAGCCCAGCAAAAATTTTCTGGAGCTTCAACTCATGCTCAGGAAAGATGCGATCCATTAATGCCTTCCCTTCGTCTGTAACCACAGCATGTGTGATTCGACGATCATTTGGGCAAGGATTTCTTTTCAAATATCCTTTAGATTCTAATTTATCTACCACATACGTAATACTTCCACTTGCAAGTAGGATTTTCTCCCCTATTTGTTGAAGTGGTTGACTACCTTTGTGATAGAGAAGTTCCAATACTGCAAACTCTGTTGGATTTAAACCGTGATTTTGAATGTCCATCTTCACTTGATCGGTCACTGATCGAGTGGCTCTAGCCATAACAATAAACAGCTTTAGTGATAATTCTCTGTCTAATGATTCACTCATAATGTTCACCCTTATCAATCGTTGCTTTTATCTTGAATTCAAGATAATTATACAAAGGTTAGAATCCAATGTCAAGAAAGTCATAGATAGCTTTTCATGCAGTTATCGCTATACTAAATAGTAGAAGAACGAAGGACGTGATGAATTTTGCTTACCGTTACAACTCACAATGATGTTACTGCAATAAAAGGGTCTGTCAAACGCGGAGGAATCTCCATGAGCGTTTATCTTTACATGGTGGATCAGCTTCTTATCGATACAGGTCCTGCAAGGTTACACGATGAACTGAAACAGTATATTGAAAAACAACCGATCGATAAAATCATTCTCACACATCATCATGAAGACCATACTGGCAATGCACACCTCTTTAGCAAAGGTATACCGACCTACATTCATTCAACAGGGATACAGTACTGCGAGCAGAAGCCGAGCCTTCCTTTTTACCGCAAAGTGTTCTGGGGAAACCGAAAAGCATTCTCCCCAACAATACTAGGTGATGAGATTCATTCAGCACACCATGCGTTCGATGTCATCCATACGCCCGGACATGCACCTGATCATGTCGTTCTTCTCGAGAGGGAGAAAGGTTTCCTTTTCTCAGGTGATCTATACGTAATGAGCAGACCGAAGAGTATCTTTGCATTTGAGTCGATTCCAGGCATTATCGATTCGATCGAAAACGTCTTAACGTATGACTTCTCTACGATGTTCTGTTCTCATTCCGGATATATACCTAACGGACGAAATCGTCTAGAGGAAAAGCTAACCTATTTAAAAACTGTGCAACATGATGTACTTAGAAAATACAAAGAAGGAAAATCAGCTTCAGAGATTCAAAAAGAGCTCTTTCCTTCTGCTCACGCTCTCAATTATTTTTCACTCTTTGAAAACTCTCCAAAGCATATCGTGACATCGATCATTAAAGAAAGCGCACAGACTGTATAATAAAAAACTGCCGAACAACGGCAGTTTTTTCTATGTTTGAATGAACCTTTTCATCATTTCGTCTGCAGCAGCAAGGCCTGAACGCGCAGCGCTTTCAACCCTTGTTCTGCCCGAAGAATCGTCTTCATAAAGAAATGCGTCGCCGGCTACGATTATATCTTCCTCATCTGATACAGCGAGAAATGGTGCTGTATGAATGTTTTCTGCCTGCGCATAACGCCATTTTTTTATTTGGTACGCCTTAATCGTCTCAGGCCGAATAATGGTTGATGTCAGGTTTAGCAAATCCTCTTTAATCGTTCCGTCGCTTTTATCATACAATGCTTTTGAGCGCTCAGGCGTTGCATAGATGCTGATGATTCTCTCATTCGATATCCCTTTTGCATAGCTATCCGTCACCCGCTCAATTCCTTCAGATAAGTGAGCATCCTGATGACCTGAATGAGGAAGTCCCGTTTCTTCCTCTTTGTTCACCGTTAACAACGCAACCACTGCAGGACTAAATCGCAAGCTCTGAAGAGTTTCTTCCGCCTCTTTACTTATCCGGAGGTCGCTTTGTTTTAAAAGCTGTGCCGTTTGTGGAGCTGGTGGGGTCATTAGGATCGCTCTTGCTCTTACTTCGCTCTCGTCCTCTGATCTTAGTACATACTCGTTCTGTTGTTTTATGACATGGTGCACTTTGAATTGAAGCTTTAGTGGAATGCCTTGGGATAGGTTTTTTACAAGCTGGTTCATGCCTTCTACACCTTTGTAACGTGCGTACTTCTCACCGAACCATCGTTCCACCCAGCCTTTCTTTCTCCACTCATCGACATGAGATTGAAACTCGGATGTTCTTACTGTAAAAAATTGTGCTCCATGGTCAGCTCTTCCACCATTAATTCGCCTCGTTGCCATTCGGCCACCAACACTTTTACTCTTATCGATGACAATGACAGAGAGCCCTTGCCTCTCCAATTTTCTAGCTGCAAGAACGCCAGATAATCCTCCACCTACGATTGCGATATCGTACGTTCTCATTGAAACAACACACGATATTCGCCGTAGCCTTCTTCCTCTAACTGTTCTTTCGGAATAAACTTCATCGCTGCAGAATTAATGCAGTACCTGAGTCCGTTCTCACCTGGACCATCATTAAACACGTGACCAAGATGGGAATCCGCTTCATTACTACGTACTTCTGTACGAATCATGAAGTGACTGAAGTCCTTTTTCTCTTTTACAAAGTTTTTGTGTATCGGCTGAGTGAAGCTCGGCCATCCACATCCTGCATCATATTGATCAGTCGAACTGAACAAGGGCTCTCCTGAAACGATATCAACATAAATTCCTTGCTTTTCATTATCGTAGTATTCGTTTTGAAAAGGACGCTCTGTTCCATTTTTTTGCGTTACCTCGTACTGGATATCGGTTAGCCGTTCACGAAGCTCATCGTCATTCTTCTGATATGACCAGTTATTTTCGATGAATGCTTTTCGACCTGACCCTTTTTTATAACGATTGTAGTGAGCAGGATTCTTCTTATGATAATCCTGATGGTAATCTTCAGCAGGATAAAACGGTTTTGCAGGAAGAATTTTTGTTACGATCGGTTTTGAAAAGCGGCCGCTTTCTTCTAGCGCTGTCTTTGATTGTTCTGCTAACGTCTGCTGGTCCTCGTTATGGTAATAAATTGCGGTTTTATACGTATCACCACGATCGAAGAATTGCCCTCCATCATCAGTAGGATCGATTTGACGCCAAAAGAGATCAAGGAGCTTACTATATGGGAAAATAGCAGGGTCATACGTAATCTGAACAGCTTCTACATGACCGGTCTCTTTAGAAATCACTTCCTCATAAGTTGGATACGGTTTTTCTCCACCCGTATAACCTGATACTACACTTTGAATTCCTGGCAGCTCATCGAACGGTTCTACCATACACCAGAAACATCCTCCGGCAAATGTTGCTATTTCACTTTTTGAGTTATTCATTCTCTACCACTCCAATACAGAGGATTTACTAATAAGATATCCTGAACACCGACTATTTTTCCAGAAACTTGTTTCAAGATAGCGCTTTCAATAAATATTCACTGCTGTCCAATAAATCTGATAAACTGAACTTGTATGATTACAAACGGATAAAGGAGATTGTATATGACCACCTTTCATGAAAATTTACAGAAGTATGCTGACCTTGCCGTTAAGGTCGGCGTTAACATCCAAAAAGGACAAACCCTCGTTGTAAACGCACCGCTTACGTCAGCAGATTTTGTTAGAAAAATTGCTGAAAGTGCTTATGATGCAGGAGCTAAGAACGTACACGTCGAGTGGAATGATGAAACATTAACTCGTATCAAATACGAAAAAGCTCCAGATGAAGCATTCAAAGAGTTCCCAATGTGGAAGGCAAAAGGTTTTGAGGAACTAGCAGAAAACGATGCTGCTTTCCTTTCAATCGTTTCTTCAAATCCTGACTTATTGAAAGGCATCGACCCTGAACGCATTTCGAATGCTAGCAAAACGGCGGGTAAAGCCCTAGAAAAGTACAGAGATTACATCATGTCAGATCACAACAGTTGGTCAGTTGTTGCTGTTCCTTCAAAACAATGGGCTGCTAAAGTGTTCCCTGATTCGCCAGAAGATAAGCAAGAAGAACTGTTATGGGGAGCTATCTTTGACGCAACGCGCGTCTCAACAGGTGATCCCGTTCAAGCTTGGAAAGAACATAGCGCAAACCTTGAGCAAAAAGTAGATTACTTGAATGAAAAACATTACAGCAAGCTTCACTACCGTGCACCAGGAACAGACCTTACCATCGAGCTTCCTGAAGCTCATCAGTGGGTCGGCGGCATAAGTGAGAATGTTAAAGGAAACCACTTCGTCGCGAACATGCCTACTGAAGAAGTGTTTACAATTCCGCACAAACATGGCGTTAATGGTGTCGTGACCTCTACGAAACCACTAAGCTATGGTGGTACTGTCATTGAAGAGTTTTCATTAACGTTTGAAGAAGGACGCATCGTCAAAGCAGAAGCAAAATCTGGTGATGAAACCTTGCAACACTTACTCGATACGGATGAGGGTGCACGTTACCTAGGAGAAGTTGCTCTCGTGCCCCACGACTCCCCAATCTCGAACGTAGATACGATTTTTTTTAACACCCTGTTCGATGAAAATGCTTCGAATCACCTTGCGATCGGAAATGCGTATTCCTTCTGTCTAGAAGGCGGCAAAAACATGTCTAAAGAAGAGCTTGAAGCAGCAGGTGCAAACGAAAGTGTGACGCATGTTGATTTCATGATCGGTTCTGAAGAAATGGACATCGACGGAATTAAGAGCGACGGTACGAGCGAACCGGTCTTCAGGAACGGCAACTGGGCTTTTTAATTGTAAACTTAAGGCTAACGAGATTACTCGTTAGCCTTTTTTGAGTAGTGCCAAACGATCATTGCCCCCATCGCCAAGCTAGGAATTTTATTCAATTTGCTTTATACTTGAGTAAATCTATAGGAATTTCTGTCATTCGTAGAGGAGGCAATATGATGAGTGCAAAGGTTTATATCATACATGAGAATGAAGAATGGACGGAACCGTTAAAAGTTCATCTAGAAAAGCTTGGCGTTCCCTTTGAAGACTGGTTTTTACACGAGGGATCACTTGATTTAACAACTGTTCCTCCAGAAGGCGTTTTTTATAATCGAATGAGCGCTTCTTCACACACAAGAAATCATCGCTATGCACCTGAATATACGGCTGCAGTGATCTCTTGGCTTGAAAGCCACGGACGTTTGGTACTGAATGATAGTCGTGCGCTAGCACTTGAAGTAAGTAAAGTTGCGCAATACAATGCGCTTAGACAACATGGGATCACGACACCAAAAACCATTGCAGCTGTAGGAAAAGAGCCGCTTATTGAAGCTGCTGACAACTTCGATGGTCCGTTCATCACGAAGCACAACCGTGCAGGGAAAGGACTAGGTGTCCAGTTATTTCAAAGTAAGGATGCATTGAAGCAGTACGTAGAAAGCGACGACTTTGAAGAATCGATCGACGGGATCACGCTCCTTCAAGATTATATTGAATCTCCTGATGCATCGATCACTCGTTGTGAATTCGTCGGAGGTGAATTTCTATATGCCGTCCGCGTAGATACATCTGAAGGATTTGAACTTTGCCCAGCTGACGTTTGCCAGGTTGGCGATTCGTTTTGCCCAACTACTGAAAAACCAAAGTTCGAGATCATCAAGGACTTCGACCATCCTATTTTGAAAAACTATGAATCTTTTTTGAAGGCGAACGGGATTACTTTCGCTGGAATTGAATGCATAGAGAACAAAGATGGCGAATTATTTAC
This sequence comes from Anaerobacillus sp. ABD4_527, assembly GCF_056160805.1. NCBI lineage: Bacteria > Bacillati > Bacillota > Bacilli > Caryophanales > Bacillaceae > Anaerobacillus > Anaerobacillus sp. ABD4_527. Next base: position 94,346 of record NZ_JBSWXZ010000005.1, on the reverse strand, counting down.
GTACGATGTGAACACGAATACAAACTATAATCCAGATGCAGAAAGAGCAAGTAATCTATCTGGCATGCGAGAAATAGCGAAGACGCTAGAACACTCACTAGCGCAATTGCAACTATAATTACTAAGCTGTCGAGTAACCTCGGCAGCTTCTTCTTATGTATAGATGTCTATACCTCTAGTTGAGCGGTATAACAGTAACCCCTTCTCACTTAGAAACTTGTGCATACACATGAAGAGTGAGGGAGGTGAGGATTTTGAATAGATTACTAGCTAATATACGCCTTATGCCTAAGAAGAAAACACCTCCATATTGGAATGAGCTTAAAAAGGAGTTAAAAGAAGCACGCAAAGGAACTCACCTAGAAAAGACTAATAAGCTTTCACAGGAAGATAAAAGGGTGTTACAAACGATCAGAATCGAAACCAACCTTGCTAATCGTGACAATATCACTCGGACAAACGCTTATTTACGTTTCTATTTGGAGTACAAAGAAATTCACTGGTCTCTTCTTGCGCATATGGTTTCAAGAAATGCAGGTTGGACGATGACAGACTTAAAAGGAGAGTACTTGCCTCTCATTCTCTCGCCTTCTAAACGAGACGATTTTTTCTCGTTTTTAGAACGGGGAAACTGGTTGATCTTCCAAGATGCGTACCCTCAACTAATGATCTACAAATATAGTATTCTTCAGTCGAAGCCGCTGTTTTACCTACTGCCTCACCTTCATGTTTCATCGTTTATGGAAGTGATCTGGACTTACTATTGGAAAACGAATGACCCTCACTTGCTTACAAGTGCTTTAATCATCAATGAACAAAACTATATCGATTCCCGCATCATTCAGAATAATTATTTCAAGAATGCTGTTTTGAGTACATTAGCTTTTCAGATTCAGGATGTACTGAATACGAATACGATCTTGTTCCCGATGAAGGATGGAAAGAACGTGTTGCTATTAGGTGCAACCGTACACCACTTTACGCACCTAAGAGAGCGAATCAAGTTTGGAAAGCACCTCTACCAACTACTGTTCTCAACGAAATCTACCACAGAAGCGGTCCTTCATTGGTGCGTACACCACCCTCATACAGGATCTAGAAAAGACTACTGGAATCATCTTTTTCACCATGTAAAAGAAGGAATTCCAGGTGAGAAAAGGGTATTAACTAATTGTGAGGTTCAAACAGGACCTCGAATTTTTAGTCCTGAATTAACAGTCTGGAAGGAAGTCGCACATCAAACACCGACCATACATGACTGGTTCACAAGCGGGGACTGCATAAACGATCTTATTCCGTCAGAAATCGATTCATCTGGTAACATTCAGCGAATTCACTGTCGTACTCTTGAAATGCTCGAAAAAATCTCTTTACTACATACGATTGGGTTGATTCCATGACGTTTGCGGCACTAGGCATTGAAATTAAGAATTTACGAAAATATAGAGGATTCTCTCAAAAGGAATTAAGTAGAGGCATTTGCTCTCAGGCTCAGATCAGTAAGATAGAAAAAGGGGATGTATATCCACTGGCTCCAACTCTCTACGAGCTTTCAAATCGACTCGGAGTAGATATCAATTACTTTTTCGAAAGAACGTTGATTGAACGGATCGATTATGTTCATGAAGTCTATCATCAAGTAAGAAATGCAATTATGGAATTTGACTATGCCAGGGTTGAGGAGATCGTCCGAACCGAAATTCGCAATCCACTTTATCATCAAAACTTGGAATTCAAGCAGTTCATTATGTGGCACAACGGTATTTGTCAGTATCACCTCTACCAAGAAGCTCATTCCGCCATTTCTATGATCGACCAGGCATTTAAGCTAACGTATACGAACAAATATTATAGTGAAAGAGAGATTGAAATTCTAAATAGTAAAGGCATCATCTATTTACTTACAGAACAACTCTCGCTAGCTATTTCATTGTATAGAGAGCTGATCGAACAACATAATCGCTTGAAGCGAGTACTCGATCACACAGTTAAAATAAGGTTGTTTTACAATCTTGCTAAAGCCCTTAGTAATAATAGTGAACTTGATGAATCGATTAAGATTTGTAAACGGGGAATCGACTATTGTATCCATACCAACAGCATGTATTTATTTGGACAATTGCACTTCCAGATTGGCTTTAATCACCATCTAAATGGAGAAGAAAAAGAATCCATCAAGCATTTCGAAAAAGCGCACACGATATTTGAATTACAAAACCAAGAAGAACTTAAAGCTCACGTGGAGAAGGAATTTCTTCAGGGAACGGTATGAGGTAAAATGCACGACATGAGCTAACGTTTAAAGCAGGCCGTTTAGGTTTTCTAAACAGCCTGCTTTTTTAAAAGAAGTCCATGAAGTTCGTTTTTTGATTCGATACAATTCTTTCAAGCTTTCTCACGTCTTGCTCAGGTCCTTCGATTAAACCTGCTTCATAAAGAAATGCTGGTTTTTGATATCCCATCATCACTGCTGTTAAGGTATTGATGTTGCAGCGAAGCCCTCGCTTTGGCGGGTGAGCACATGAACTATTTTGGTTATCTCCACGGAACACCTTCATATCGTCTTCTCCTAGTAGAAAGGTGCCATTGTTCCATTCTGCTTGTTCATCATATACATGTAGGAAAAGGCTGTCTCCCCCCTCAATTTTAAGAGGATACTCGTTAAGAAAGCCTTCAACATCTACAATCCGAGCCATAAAATATGGTTCTACTTCCGTTTTAAGCTTTGGATTTTGAAGTAGATAAGGTAACTGATCGCTTTCGTCTAACAATAGCGTCCCACCATCAACCATCGAGTCATGCTGACATAAGTAATTCCACAAACCTCTTCTAGCATCTCCATCGAGGGCAACGAATTCTTCCACCTCAAGATTACGTTCTTTCGCTTTGTAAAAAACATACCCCATCAATTTACCTTCACCATTCCGATATGTCGCGAACACATAACCGTCAGAATAAACGCGAGTCTTCCACCAGTCATCATCGCGTTCTAACATGCCATTAAATTTAGCAGCGAACGCCTCGTAGATTGGGTTAAGCTGCTCGAACATATCCTCGATTGCAATCCTTCGAACAGTTCCACTTGCAGCAGGAAGCTGTTTAAAATCTTCTTTTCTTAGCGTGACTTTTTTCCAATCACTAAAAATCTCCCATCCGAACTTACGGTAAAAGGCGATGCTAAATGGATGTAGGAACGATACCGTTTGCCCGTTCTCTTTCATCTCAGATAACGAATGCCGAAGCAGCTTTGCAACCTTTCCCCCTCTTCTATACTCTGGGTATGATGCTACAGAAGCAATCCCTCCCATTGCAAACCGCTTTCCTCCTATCCACGTGTGCAGATCGATAATATGGAGCTTCGCTGCTAAGTTTCCATCTTCAAACTCTCCCCAAACCGTATGCTCGCTGTATGCCTTAAGCTTTTTATCTAGCTCTTCTTTCGGTACATCATATTGAAACGCATACTCTGAGAGGCGTATGACATCCATCATTTCAGACTTATGTAGTTTTCTCATGACTGTTCCCTCCATTTCCTTATCCTTAGACAATCATAACAAGCGTTTAATGTTTCGATAATATGTGTAGAATTTTCGAACATTTATGATATACTAATTGTAACAAAACATTCACAATTAAATGTTGAGTTTCGTTTATAAACACTTTTGAAAGCGGTACCAATTAAGGAGTGGATCTCATGGACGTATTTATGGTTTACTTATTTGTTATTACAGCAACGCCATTATTTCTTTGGAAAGACTATCGAAAGCTTGCTTATATACACGCGCCATTCATAGTTGCCAACTGGGCTCTTCTCATCTTCTATATTGGCGGAAGTATGACGCCGGCTGCTCATACTATTTTCATCACGCTGTTTGTGGTTAATGTATTGTTTGCTCACCTTGCTGCATTTCTTCTGTTTGCGCTACCAATTATCCGTGAACGTGCAGAGGCTAAGAAAATTTCATCGATGGAATAATAAAAACACCGTCCACCCTAGAGGTGAACGGTGTTTCGTATTACATAGGCATGTGCATATGATCCATACCAAATGACATAACCCAGATCGAACCGGCTACTACTGCAACCGCGATAAATAGGGAGTATAAAATCGTTCCCACTTGATACTTACTATCTTCGCTCTCTGAAATATGCATAAACATGAGGAGCTGGATTGCCGCTTGAAAAAGCGCCAGTCCAACGACCACGACGATGATCATCGTGTTGCTTAGTCCAGATTCAAAGCCTACCCATAGTGCAAGTAAGGTCAAGACGATTGAAAGAGCGAATCCAATAACGTGACTCCATGGGAAATGGCTGTGAGTTTGCTCGTTATTCGCCATCTTACATCACCATCCCTAGTAAATAAACTGCTGTGAAAATAAAGATCCATATAACATCAAGGAAATGCCAATAAAGACTTGATATAAACACTTTTCTTGACGTGTCTGGAGTTAAACCACGTTGCTTTAACTGAATCAAGATAAGAGCGATCCAAGCGATACCCATTGCGACGTGGGCACCATGCGTACCAGTCAGTACGAAGAATGCAGACCAGTAAGCGCTAGTCGTTAATGCCGCTCCTTCATGAATGTAATGAACGAATTCATAAATTTCAAAGCCAAGGAACGATAGTCCAAGAGCCAGGGTAATCCCAATCCATAGGACTAGCCCTTTTAATGAATGACGTCTCATATAATGAATTGCGAGTCCACAAGTAAAACTACTTGTTAACAGCAAAAATGTCTCGATTAGTACACCTTTAACTTCAAAAAGATCTGCCGGTACAGGACCACCTGCTGTGCGTCCATCTAATACAAAATAGGTCGCAAACAGCGTGGAGAAAAGCGCGATCTCCGCACCAAGAAAAATCCAGAAGCCGAGAATATTCAGACGACCCGTTTCCGTCTGATATTCTAAAGGCGTATTCGGAGAATGTTCAACTGCATCCATCTGTCACGCCTCCTTTATTCGGTAGTCTTTTCATGTTTTTCTATTTCTTCTACGCTAACGTAGAAGCCTTTATCATAATCGAACGAACGCATCACCATCGTTGCCAGAACCCCGATTAGTCCTGCAATCGACATCCAGTGCCAGGAGAATACCATACCGAATCCTGAGATAAAGAAGAACGTACTCATGATAACCGGTACGCCAGAGTTACTTGGCATATGGATCGGTTTATATGGCTTCTTAATTTTATCCGTTCCTTCTCTCTTCGCAATCCAATAAGCGTCATGGCCTTTAACTTCAGGCACATGTGCGAAGTTATAGAATGGAACAGGTGCAGCAGTTGCCCACTCAAGCGTTCTACCATCCCACGGATCTCCAGTTGTTTCACGTGGAGAGTAACGGAAGCTATAGTAGATGTTATAAACAAGAATCAAGAATCCGATTCCCATTAGGATGCCACCCATTGTGGCAAGAACGTTCATGCTCATCCATCCATCTGCAGCACCGTACGTGTAAACACGACGCGGCATTCCTGCAAGACCTAGGAAGTACATTGGGAAGAAACATAAGTTAAATCCTGCTACGAAGATCCAGAACGTCCACTTGCCTAGCTTTTCGTTTAAACGATGGTTGAACATTTTTGGATACCAGAAGTGAAGGCCTGCAAAACAAGCATACACAGTACCCGAGATCAATACATAGTGGAAGTGAGCGACTAGGAAGTACGTATTATGGTACTGATAGTCAGCTGCTGCCATCGCAAGCATGACCCCTGTCACCCCTCCGATCACAAAGTTCGGTATAAAGGCAAGTGACCACAGCATCGCTGATGTGAATCGTATCCTTCCTTTATATAAGGTGAATAGCCAGTTAAATATTTTAACACCCGTTGGCACGGCAATAAGCATGGTTGTGATAGAGAAGAACGAGTTGACCGCTCCTCCTGCTCCCATCGTAAAGAAGTGGTGAACCCATACGAGGAAGCTCAGTCCAGCGATAACGACCATGGAGTAAACCATCGCTTTATATCCAAAAATGGTTTTACGTGCAAACGTACTGATAATTTCTGAGAACATACCGAATGCTGGAAGAATAACGATATAGACTTCAGGGTGACCCCAAATCCAGAAGAGGTTTGCCCATAGCATCGGCATACCGCCGTCCATTAATGTAAAGAAATGACTTCCGAACAAACGGTCAAATGTCATAAGTGCAAGTGCTACCGTTAGCACTGGGAATGCGAAGATGATGATCACACTTGTGATCAGTGTTGACCATGTAAAGATCGGCATCTTCATTAGCGTCATCCCAGGTGCTCTCATTTTAAGTATCGTCACGAGGAAGTTAATTCCTGTTAACAGCGTACCGATACCTGCGATCTGTAAGCCAAGCAAGTAATAGTTCTGTCCTACACTTGGGCTCAACTCTAGTCCTGCTAATGGCACATAGCTCGTCCACCCAGCAGAAGGAGATCCTCCGATAACGAATGAGATATTAAAGAGCATCGCACCCATGAAGAACGTCCAGAAGCTTACTGCGTTAAGAAACGGATAAGCTACGTCTCTTGCTCCAATTTGGAGAGGAATAACGACGTTCATCAAACCGATCAAAAACGGCATCGCCATGAAAATAATCATGATCGTACCGTGAGTTGTAAAGATTTCATTATAGTGAGAGGAGTCTAGGAATCCTGCGTCTGGAACGGTAAGCTGCGCTCTCATCAAGAGTGCGTCTACCCCTCCACGGAATAGCATTAGGACTGCCGCAATCACATACATAATACCTAATTTCTTATGGTCAACAGTTGTGAGCCACTCTGTCCAAAGCCACTTCCATTTCTTGAAATAAGTAAGAACAAAGATGACGCCGATTAACGTTAAAGCAATAGATACATCGGCACCATATATAAGTGGATCACCTGTGACGAAAAATTCATCCCATTTCATGGTGACTTCCTCCTTCCCTAGTGCGACTCAGAGTGAGTGCCTTTATCTTCAGATTTCGAATGTTCGTCATGGTTTTCATGGTTTTCATGCCCTTCATGGTCATCATGACCTTCATGATCTTTATGTTCGTCATGACCATCATGTCCACTGTGAGATTCATGAGAATTTCCTTCTTTATACTTATCTAACGAAAGACCATTCCGTACTCTTGTTGCATATTCAGCATCCATACCGTGATCGACCCATTGAAGGTGCGTTGAGGAGAACGTCATTTCTTCAGCATGACTTTTCAACATCAACTCGTTGTATTTTTCTTGAGTTAATTCAGGCGCATCTTGTGCCTCATCAACCCATTCTGCATACTCTTCTTCTGTTTGAGCTGTCACAGTAAAGACTTGCTCTGTGAAACCCTCACCTGTGAAGTTAGAATTTCGACCTCGGTATTCCCCTGGTTCATCTGCCTGCAAATAAAGTTCTGTCATCATTCCAGACATTGTATATTCCTGACCACCTAATGATGGAATCCAGAATGAGCCCATCGAATCAGCAGAAGCAAGTTTGAACAAAATAGGACGATCCTCTGGAATGTGGATGTAGTTAACTGTTTCGATATCCTCTTTAGGATAGCTAAACACCCACTTCCAATCGACGGAAGTCGCATGAATAACAACAGGTTCCTTATGCGCTGTTGCTTCAGGCGGCTTTTCTAACGCATAGATTGTTTTTACCGTTGGGATTGCAAGTGCAATCAATATGATGATTGGAATGACTGTCCAAATAATTTCTAGAAATACATTCCCTTCAATTTCTGGAGGTTCATATTCAGGGCCGCTTTTTCGCTCTCTGTATTTCACCAGAATGACTGTAAACAGAACGAAAACGACAACAACAATAAACAGCATTAATCCGATTGAGAATAGAATCAGATTTGCCTGTTGTTCCGCTACAGGTCCTTTTGGATCAAGCACAGTTAAGTTGCTACAACCGCTCAGAACAATAACAGACATGAACATTGCGAAAGCTAGCATCGACTTTATTCGCTTCACCGCAAGGCCACCTTCCTTTCTTTCTCTATAGTAAGATCATAATTTCTACCTTATAAAAGCGCTTGATGACAGTGTTTTACGCTGGTATCTATTATTCTAGCAGGGCGTTAATCAAAATGTGATACACATCACAATGTGTCAAAAGTTGCTCAAGTTTCTATCACTTTTTCGACACATTTCGTACAAACTTTGTACATAATTGTGGAATTTTTTAACCTTAGTAGGCGAGTTTTTCCTAGGGCAGGCAAGTTTATTGAACAACTGTATTTTTATTTGATACAGTTGTTGAGAAACAAAGGTTGTTTGAAAGGAGATTATCATGGATTTACAAATGAAAAATAAGCTAGCTGTCGTTACGGGCTCTACTTCTGGAATCGGAAAAGGAATCGCCGAGGTATTGCTTAAAGAAGGAGCAAACGTCATCGTCAATGGACGTTCAAAGGAACGTGTAGATGGTGTGGTTGAAGAGCTATCTTCATTCGGAGAGGTGGTTGGCATTGCAGCAGACCTTTCACTACAGGATGAAAGTGAACGTTTTGTTGAAGAAGTACACAAACACGGAGCAGTAGATATTCTTGTTAACAATATGGGAATGTTCGAAGTCAAACCGTTCGATCAAGTGACAGATGAAGAATGGATGAATTATTTCCAAACGAACGTCATCAGTGCAGTGAGACTCACTCGAAACTTCCTGCCGTCTATGCTTGAAAGGAATTCAGGAAGAGTACTGAATATCGCAAGTGAAGCAGGAGTTAAACCCCTTTCTCAAATGATTCCATATTCCGTTTCAAAAGGTGCGATGATCAGCCTTTCACGTGGCCTTGCCGAAACGACGAAAGGAACGAACGTAACTGTTAACTCCGTTTTACCAGGACCAACCTGGACTGAGGGGGTAGCTGGCTTCATGAAAGGCGCAGCTGCAGAAGAGAACAAAGATCTAGAGCAATTTACCAAAGATTATTTCAAAGACAATGAACCAACATCTCTTATCCAACGCTTCGCAACAGTAGAAGAAGTTGCAAACACAGTGGCATACCTCGCATCTCCATTATCTTCAGCGATTAATGGATCAGCTCAACGAGTTGAAGGCGGCATCATTCGCTCTGTATAACAAAAAGCCTGGCCAGTCGGCCAGGCTCTTTCATTTTATATAGTGATATGGTTCATAATGTTCCACTTTATTACTTCAATCTTAGCTTCACCTTCGGATTTAAATAGAAGGCTCTTATCTTCTTCAGAAGGAAAGTAGCGCGAGGTGAAAACTTCTTCCCCTCCGTTAATAAACACCTCGATCGATGAGGAATCCACGTAAAAACGCAGTTGTGTAACAGAATCGATCTTACAGCTTCTAGACTCTTCCGTTCCATCAACAAAGCTATTTCGTTTAAAAGTAAGCAATTTTTTATCTGAATCGTACACCATCTCTGCTTCGTTTCTAAACGTAACCGAGAAAGATCCCTTTACCTCTTTTACATTGACAAGCAATTCATATACCTTGCCATTGAGCTCTTTTCGCTCCATCTGCTCATTGGAGAGGCTCGCTTTAATTTCCGTTTTGTTCTGACGCATGTCTTTTAGCTCTTCGACCGGTAGTTGAATCAGCTTTCCATCTCGATAGCGAAGCTCCCGAGGAATCGTTAGGGTATGAATCCATTTATGTTTTCTCGTTGGATGATGCTCTTCATCCTGTTCCGGTACACCCATCCATCCGATAACAAGACGTCTACCCTCTTCATCCTCGGTCGTTTGAGGTGCATAAAATTCAAAACCTCGATCGAGCTCAGTAAACGCATCATGATCAAGGCGTCCTGTTTCATAATCGAGCTTTCCTGATAGATAACCTGTCTGGTACACGTTTTGATAAGTGTAACCCTCTGGTTTAAGACCTTGAGGGGAAAAGAGCAGTACATCGCTTCCATCTAAGTGAAATAGATCCGGGCATTCCCACATAAATCCGAAATCACCAAGCTTCTTGTGTTTGGATGCTGTAACATCACCCTTCAGATTCCAGTTTCGAAGGTCATTTGATTCGAATAGGACAACCCGACCCTCTTCTTCGTTATTTTGTGCCCCGATCACCATGTACCAAGTACCTTCATGCTTCCACACCTTAGGATCTCGAAAGTGTGCCGTGTATCCTTCTGGCAAATCAAGCACTACACCATTTTTCTTAAAATGTATACCATCACTCGACTCAGCAATACATTGATAACTTTCACGGTTTCCATTTTCATCTTTCACGTTACCTGTATAAAACAGCATCATTTTATCGTTATGACTTATCGCACTACCTGAATAACATCCATCTTTGTCGAACCAGTCACCTGGAGACAATGCTGGGGAACGCAATTTCCAATTCACTAAATCGGTTGATGTGTAATGACCCCAGAACTTAGCACCATGTCCTGTTTTAAATGGCATCCATTGGAAAAAGACGTGATATTCCCCATTCCACTGAATAAAACCATTTGGATCATTAAGAAGTCCAACAGGCGGCATAAGGTGAAAGTGCGGAAGATGCGGATCAGACATCACCGTGTCTCTATGCACCTCCATGTCTTCAATCGCTAACTGAATTAGTTCCTCATTTCTAGTCGTCATTTCGATCACCTAACTCGTTCATATTTGTAAAAGGGAGTCTAGGCAGACCCCCTTCATAAAATTTATTTATCTAGCATGCTATCTTTGAAGCCAAAAATCCACGTTAAAGCGAAGGCAATTCCAATCGCGATTACATTTACAAGGATATAAAGGAAGATTTGGCTGTTCAAGAACAATAGCGTACCTGGAATAACTGTTACAGCAAGTCCTGTAGCTTTTAATTTGAATAATGAAGCGAGGAAGCCACCTACTGCTCCGCCGATCAGTCCCATTACAAACGGCTTCATGTAGCGAAGGTTCACACCGAAAATCGCTGGTTCAGTAATTCCTAGGAAAGCAGAAAGTGATGATGGTAACGCAAGTGCCTTAAGTTTCTTAGACTTCGTCTTCATACCAACTGCAAGTGCGGCACCACCCTGTGCTGCGATTGCTGCTGAAATGATCGGGTTAAACGGATTAAAACCTAGATTCTCAAAAAGCTGTATCTCTAGGAAGTTAAAGATGTGATGCACACCTGTGATAACGATGATCTGGTGGAAGAATCCAATGATTAAGCCACTTAGACCAAACGGAAGATCAAGAATAAATATAGTTCCATCCATGATGTACTCTTCAACCGTGTGGAAGATCGGTCCGATTGCAAACAGTGATAGGGTAATCATGATCAGTAATACTAGAAACGGCGTTAATATTAAATCTAATGATTCAGGAACCATCTTTCGAATCCGCTTCTCAAGTTTCGCACCGATTAAACCTGCAACGAATGCTGGAATAACCGATCCCTGATACCCAACTACTGGGATAAAGCCAAGAAATTTAAGAGGCTCAGCATTTCCTGCCGCTACCTCCCAAGCATTTGGAAGGGCTGGCGTTACGAGCATCAAACCAAGGACAAGTCCAATGGTCGGATTGCCCCCAAACACCCTAAACGTTGACCATGCTACTAGCGCTGGCAGGAAGATAAACGCTGTATCCGTAAGCACTTGTGTGAACAATACGAAGTTATCTGAAATATCACCAGGCGTTAACCCAAACAATGCGAGTATTTCTTCTTGAAGAACGAGTCCACGTAGTCCCATGAATAAACCAGTAGCTACAAGAGCTGGAATGATTGGAACAAATACGTCCCCGAACGATCTGATCGCGCGTTGGAATGCGCTTCCTTGCTTAGCTGCTTCCTCTTTTTGTTCCGATTTTGTTGCTTCCGCTAAACCGAGGGCAGATACCTCATCAAAGATACGGTTCACAGTACCCGTACCAAAAATAACTTGGTATTGACCGGAATTGTAAAAGGCACCTTTTACTTTTTCTATATTTTCTACTCTTTCTTGATCGATCTTCTCTTTGTCTTTGACCATGATTCGGAGCCTTGTCGCGCAATGTGCGACAGATTGGATGTTCTCTTCTCCTCCGATCGCATGGATTACTTCTTGTGCAATCTCTCTATTTGAAGCCATTTTCCTTACTCCTTTCTAAATGTGGTATCGATTCCACAAAGGTAATTTTATTGCGAGCGCTTACAAGCACTCGCTAACTTCTTTCCTTATTTCCAAATTGAATCATTTTGTGTGAACGATTCCACATCAGTAGAAAAAGATATGGTATCGTTTTCATTTGCTACTATACACTATCTCTTTCAATAAGTCTATAACTAAGTTTAATTTTTTGGTTTTCAAGGCTTTTTCCTTTTAGCTGCTTTAAAATGAGCTGCGCTGTTTGACGTCCCGCATCTTCATTAAAATAATCAACCGTGGATAAAGTCGGCGTAACATGTTTTGAGAGATCAGATGCACCAATTCCGAAGACGGCTATGTCCTCTGGTACTCGAATACCCTTTTCTTTCAAACACCCGAGCGCACCGATCGCCATTCGGTCAGTTACGGCAATTATAGCTGACGGCATGCTAGTACCACTCGTTAATCTTTCAGCTGCTTCATACCCAGATTCAAACGTGAAGTCACCATATTGAATCCACTCTTCATCGATCGATAGGTTATGTTTTTTCATTGCGTCTTTGTATCCCTTTTTACGAAGAACACCAACAGCATGATCAGTTTCTTGCACACCAATGAACCCTATGCGCTGATGACCTTTTGAAATCAGGGACTCCGCTATAGAGAATGTAGCATTATAATCGTCATATACGACAGAGGTAACGCCTTCGAGTTCCTGACCGAGCGCTACAAATGGACTGTTCGTTTCTTTTATTGTGTGCAACAATTCTTCATTTCGATTGGTAGCAAGTAAAATAATCCCGTCTACTTGACGACTTCTTAAGAGTTTAATATTTTCTATCTCTTTTTCTGGTTTTAGCTGTGTATTCGTAAGAAGAATTTGATAGCCGTTCTCTGCTAGTTCTTGCTCGATTCCATTCACTACCCTACTCGCAGTTTCCGTACTGATTCTTGGAAGAATGACACCGATGACACCAGAACGCTTCGTTCTCATCGTTTTCGCATGGGCGCTAGGAATATAACCCATTTCTTGGACTGCTTTCAAAACCTGCTCTCTTGCTTCCTGGCTAACGTAACCATTATCGTTCAATACTCGAGAGACGGTGGTTCTTGAAACACCTGCCCGTTTTGCTACATCTTTGATGGTTGTCATATTCTTCACCCCTTTCGCGAGATTTACCAATCTAATCATAATAGATTATCCGTTTTTTGTCTATAACTGGTAAAAGTGTTTGCTATGAGGCTAGTTAATTTACATCACGGACGTTCCATTCTATCATTAGATGGTACTAATTATTTCGAGTTCCTAAATAGAAAGAAGGATATTCATGTCAGATTCACATATAAGCAAGGAATTCACGCCGAACGAACGAAAACGATTGATCATTTTGGTGTGTACCATTCTTGCCTTTGCCGTTATGAACGGTACGATGTTTAATGTTGCAATACCAGATATTGCTGCTGCGTTCGATTTGAGTCCGTCTGAAGTGAGCTGGGTACTAACGGGATATATTCTCGTTTTCGCAATCGGTTCACTTATGTATGGAAAGCTAGCGGATATGTATCCGATCAAAACTCTTTTCACGATTGGAATTAGCATTTTTGCGACAGGAGCATTTATTGGGTTTATCTCTCCCAATTACGAAACACTACTTCTAGCAAGGTTATTACAAGCTGCGGGTGGTGCCACCATCCCCGCACTCGCATTCATCGTTCCGATTCGATTCCTTCCAAATGAAAAAGGACGCGTATTCGGACTCATCTCCTCCACAGTTGCATTCGCTTCTGGTGTAGGTCCAATCATTGGAGGGGTTGTCGGAGGCACGATGAATTGGAGGGTTCTTTTCCTTTTTTCAGTAGCGACGGTTTTTGCAATTCCTTTGTTTCGTAAATGGTTACCTAATGAAGAAAAGCGGAAAGGTTCCGTCGATATTCCTGGAGCGTTATTGATGGCTGCTTCAGTAGCAGCATTGCTCATTTATATCACGACTTTCTTGTGGTACTTACTTGTTTTATTCGTACTATTGTTCGGATTGTTTCTATATCGTACGTTTACAATCGAGAAACCTTTTATCGATCCACTTATTTTAAAAAATACGAAATATACAATCACAGCACTTACAAGCTTCCTCGGCACTTCAGCATTATTTGGCCTTATTTTTGTTATACCGATTATGTTACGTGATTTAAACGAACTGTCTACACTATCGATCGGGCTCGTATTATTCCCTGGTGCTATGGCAGCCGGGTTAATCGGTCAATTTGGAGGAAAGCTTATTGAGCAAAAAGGCGCTACGACAGTCGTTAAGCTCGCACTACTACTCATTGCGAGCGGAACCTTTTTTATCTCAACATTCTCAGGTTATGCAGCCTGGATCATCGTTCCATGTTTGCTGATCGCTTACCTTGGATTTCCACTGATTCAGAGCTCTACTGCTGACTTGATTTCTTCCATTTTACCGGAGCATCAAAACGGAGTGGGAATGGGAGTCTTCAACTTATTAAACTTTATGGCAGGCGCTTTCAGTTCAGCGATTTTCGGTCGCCTCCTGGACATGCAAAACGTGTCCTTAACCTTAAATCCACTAGCGAAATTAGGCGGTAATATCATTTATAGCAATCTCTATATCGGACTAAGTCTTGTAGCGATTGTGGCGTTAAGTGTTTTCACATTGAAGTTCAGATTAAAGCATGAAAAGAAATTGTCTGAGCGACCTATTTCATAAGCGATTAGACCGGCCGAAATGGCCGGTCTTTATATATGATTTGCAGTATAAAGTCCGCTCGCTGCTGCCTGTGACAATGAATGCGTTTCGCCAGAACAATCTCCGATTAGATAAAGTCCTTCCACATCCGTTTCAAACCATTGGTTCGTCTTGATTTTCGACTCATAAAATTTGGCGTCTATCCCATATAACAGCGTATCGTGGTCGATTGGCTCACCAAGAAGATCTTCTAACGATTGTAGGAACTCTAGTATTGCCGTACTGTATTTCGCTGGCACTTCTTCTCTTAAATCTCCTGGCTCTGCTGACAAAGTAGGACGTATCGTGTTCTCCTTAAGGGCTTCATCTGTGGTAGCGGTTCTATCTAACAAGTTCTGAAGCCGCTGGACGACTACACGCCCTCTCCCCCGATTAATACCTCCGATAATGTGTTGTGCAAAAGCATCTGCTTCTTTTTTAGAAGCAAAGATTGTAGGTACAAAAAGAGTGAAGTTAAGGTTTTGACTCTTCTCTTTTTCTAATTGATTCTGACCGTCAGGCATAACAAGGCCATGTTGATGTTTTCGTATGATACGACCATTCGGATTCATACAGTACGTTGTCGCTTCGTAATCAGAACCTTTTAAGTGAAGCTTTGTTTCAAAAGTATCTTTTAAAATGGTTTGGAGCTGATCTCCCCTCATCTCAACTCGGATCCCTAAGTCTAACCTGGATGGGCCTCTACGAAGTCCTAACGCCTCGCATTTCTCTAACATCCACGCACTACCGCTGTTTCCCGTGGAAAAGACAACCTTTTTTGATCTGTAAGTTCCATAATTTGTTCTCACGGAAAAATCACGATCCTTCGACACTTCCACGACATCTGCTTCGAAAAGGAAATCGATGTGACGGTTCAAATCATCATATAATTTTTGGAAAACTTCTGTTGATCGTTTCGTACCGAGGTGACGTACGGTTGTCGACAGCACTTTTAATCCATGCTGCTCTGCTTCTGATGCTAATTGGGGATTATGCGTTTGATAGCTCGGTACAGTGCTACCTCCGTATGCGCAAATCACGTCATCAACTTCTTTCATCAAAAGCAGCGCATTCTCATTACCAATCTTCATCCCTAAACTACCGCCAAAATCATTCGTATAGTTAAATTTACCTTCTGATTTACCAAGTCCAGCAAAACCTATGTATTGATCACAAACTTCACATTCGCAACCGTCTCCCTTACACGTTCGCTCATGAAGTTTTTTTCCTTTATCGATCATCAAAATACTTGCGTTAGGATGCAGTTTCGTCAGCTTATGAGCCATGAATATGGCGCTAACTCCTGCTCCGATTATAATGACATCATACATGTGACCCCTCCGGTTCCTACCTTTTTAGACAGCATACCATATGGCTAACGTTTCTTATCATAAAAAAGAAAAGGCCAAGCCCGTCATTCCTGACGTTCTTGAACCTTTTCGTCTTCACCTCGCTGCTTTTCAAGCTTTTGCTGGATACGATTAAACTCTTTACTAGGAGGCATCAAGCTAACTACGATATCCCCTGCTTCAGCCCTCAACTCGAAGTCATGTGAGAAAAATTCGAGCTTTCCTGAAGGCTTCTTGATAAACAGCTGGACCGTTTCTTCATCAATTTCCTCTAGGTATTGCTCATAATTATATTGCTGAGTAATGTTCGTTTTACGTAATACGTAGCCACTTTCAACTTTTCGATTCAAGTGTTCCCAGGTCGCTCCCTCGCGGAAAGCAATCCGCCCTCCAATCGTATGAACGAGCTCCTCGATGTCATCACCTCTGTCATTTCTTAGACTCAGTTGATAGAGATTGTTCCTTCCTATTTCCGGAACGAACGTTGTACATACGAGCGCGTTGTAAGAATCAAGTTCTGTAGCGGCAATCATATATTCGTACGGAGTTAAATCCAAACGATATTCCGTTTGCTCTGAAAGAATCTCTCCTCTGTAAAAAGGAACCCCTGCTTTTCTAGCAGTAATCAACCTTTTCCAAGATGAGTCGGTAATCAAGACAGGTACTTTCAACTGTTGAAGCGTACGTGAAAGAGCGGTACTGAATGAGCTTCCTCCTACGATGACCACACCAGGCTGCTCATCACTCGCTAGATTTAACTTTTCAGCTGTCCAGCGTATAGAGAAACCATGGACTACAACTGTTGCGAAGACGAGGGCAAAGGTTAGGGAAATCAGTATCTTCGCATCCTCATATCCTGCCTCAAGTAGAACACTCGCAAAATAACTCGCAACCGTTAACGCCACGATTCCACGAGGTGCAATCCATCCGACAAGCGTTTTTTCCTGCCAGGAAAGATCAGTTCCAAGTGTAGACAGCCAAATCGATAGTGGTCTCACAATAAAGAGCATCAACAGTACGAATGCTAAGATCTGCCATTGGAAGATCTCCAATAACGTCTCAACGGATAGAGATGCCGTTAGCATGATAAAGACAGTCGATATAAGTAAAACAGAAATGTTCTCTTTGAAATGCCTCATATCATCGATGGACGAGATATGCATATTTGCAATCGTGATCCCCATTGCAGTTACTGCTAATAATCCTGTTTCATGTGAGACTTCATCAGCTACTGTGAAACATAAGATCACGACACCGAACACGACGGGAGATTTTAGAAATTCTGGTACGTACCCTTTCTCAAACATCCAACCGATTCCGCGTCCACATAAAAATCCGAGCAGAGTCGCAAAGAGAGATGCTAAGAAGAAGATGAGAAGGACCGTTGGCGTAGCTTCTTCAAATTGAAGGAACTTGATGATCTCAAAGGCGAATACTGCAAGTAGTGCGCCGAGCGGATCTACGATAATTCCTTCCCATTTCAATATTTTTGCGGGTCTTGGCTTAAGTTTCGCCTGTCTCAACAACGGTAAGATGACGGTAGGTCCTGTAACGATGAACAGACCACCGATTACAAAGGCTACTCCCCAAGATAATCCTGCCACGTAATGTGCAGATAGAGAACCTAATAACCATGCTAGAAAGGCACCGATGGTAACGATTCTACCCACAGGTTTTCCTAGTCCTTTGATTTCACGAAAATCTAAATTCAAACTTCCCTCAAATAAGATAATTGCAACTGCGATAGAAACAAATGGATCGAACAACTCTCCAAAAACGTTATCTGGGTGTAGAATTCCGAAGATTGGACCTACAAGCAGTCCGATGATGGACATGACTACGATGGCTGGCATGTTAAAGCGCCAGGCAATCCACTGTGAGAATACACCTAGGACGCCGACAAGCATGATATTAAACAAGATCGAATCTACCACAGGTAGCCTCCTTATCAAATCAGTTCTTTTTATTTAAGTATTCTATAACTTTAAATGATTTCAGTAAAATTGTATGGGTTTCTGCTCACGTTTTTTGAAATTAGTAAATATTGCTCCTACAACGTCTTTCTTTTAAGTTGTATTTGTAAGGACCTTTCGATCAATTGAAGCATGTTCTCATCTGAGGGCGTAGCAAGTGTAACGGCTATTCCTTGAGCTCCTCCTCGAGCAGTTCTTCCGATTCGATGAACATACCCTTCAACATCGATGGGGATGTCATAGTTGATCACATGTGTTACATCGTCGATATCAAGTCCTCTTGCCGCAATATCTGTTGCAATAAGAAATTGAATTTCATCGTTCCGAAATTCTTCAACAACTTGTTCCCTTTTAGCTTGAGAAAGGTTCCCGTGGAATATCCCACATTTATAGTCTTTTTCACGGAGGGCTTCGGCTAAACGATCCACCCTTCTCTTTGTTCTACAGAATAAAACGGCTTTGTATGGGCGGAACTGGTGCAAGATCACCAATAAAGTTCCCAGTTTTTCCCGAGCTTTCGTCACAAAAAAGGTTTGCTTGATATCTGGAACTCTCAAGACTCTATCGTCATAACACTCTACAGGAGCATTTAGAAATTTGTTCGAGAGCTCTTTAATAGGTTCAGGCATCGTTGCGGAGCAAAGAACCGTTTGTCTGTCTTCCGGTAGAACGTCTAGCAGTTCCATCACTTCTGGTAAAAAGCCGATATGTAACATTTGATCCGCTTCGTCCAGAACAGTTAATGATACTGAACTGAGTTCGATCGTTCCACGTCGCAAATGATCAAGTAATCTTCCGGGTGTTCCAACAGCAATCGTCGCTGCTTTAAGACGGTCGATTTGAATTTGAATCTCTTGCCCCCCGTATATTGCAACTGCTTGTTGTTCACTAGGTAAAAGTCTCATCACTTCCTTTGTAATCTGAATCGCTAACTCTCGTGTAGGTGTAATAACAAGAATATTTACCCTATTTTCAACATGTTTAAGCCTTTCAACTGCAGGGAGGAGAAATCCAAGCGTCTTTCCTGTACCTGTTTTAGCCCTTACGATCGCATCTTTTCCTTCTACTACCGTAGGAATCATCTTTCGCTGTATATCAGTAGGAGTCTCGATTCCCTTTTCCTTTAGCTGTTCGACCGTTTTCTTATTTATACCCATTTTGATAAACTCATTCATCACTTACCCTGCTTTCTATCGAAAAAGAAGCAGGCGTACCTGCTTCTTACTTATCTTGATCAAGCTTCAACTTCGAAAGTGCATCAGCTAGAGCCGTATTGACCGGTTCTTCTTTTTGCTGATTCTTCATGTACTTTGAAACATCACGCTTAGATGCTTTATGATTCTTTTCTTTGCTCTTCCGTTTATTGAAGGACGAGAGCTTTTCTCTGTGACCACATTTACAAATAAAGGTTTGAGCTTCACCCTGTCCATGAAGTTCTAGTTTTTTCTTACACTTTGGACAGCGTGCATTCGTCGCTCTACTCTTTCCTTTACGGTAACCACACTCTCTGTCCTGACAAACAAGCATCTTACCTTTCTTATTCGTCACCTCTAACATTAGATTACCGCAATCAGGGCACTTTGTACCCGTAAGGTTATCGTGTTTAAATTTCTTCTTGCTATCTTTTATATTCTGCACCGTTTCTTCTGCATAAGCCTTCATTTCTTTAATAAAAGCCTGTTTCGTTAATTTGCCTTGTGCAATCGCTTCAAGTTTTTGTTCCCATTCAGCGGTTAGTGCGGGAGATTGCAGCTCATCTGGGACGAGTTCAAGGAGCTGTTTTCCTTTCGCAGTTAACGTGATATCTTTACCCTTCTTCTCGATAAGAAAACTATTGAAGAGTTTTTCAATGATGTCAGCTCTCGTTGCAACCGTACCAAGACCACCCGTTTGACCAAGCGTTTTGGCAAAGCGCTTTTCTTGCTTCTCTAAGAACTGCGCTGGTTTTTCCATAGCAGTTAATAATGACCCTTCATTGAAACGTGCCGGCGGATTCGTCGTGCCTTCTGTTCTTGTGAGGGAAAGAACCTTGAGCTTCTGGCCTTCTTGAAGCTCAGGTAACAGTTCGTCTGCTTCTTCGTTACCATACACTTCCTTCCAACCTTTGGAGATCACTTTCTTCCCTTTTGCTTCAAACGATTCACCGTTGATTTTCGCATGCACCGTCACCTGCTCGTATTCATAAGGCGGGTACAAAGCAGCTACAAAACGCTTAACGATTAAATCATACACCTTACGATCTTTATCACTCAACTCTCTAATGACAGGGTGTTGCTCTGTTGGGATGATCGCATGATGGTCAGATACTTTCCGATCATCGATGATGTGATTCGCTTTAAGTGGTTGCGATGCTATTTTCCTAGCAGTTTTTTCATAGGAGGAAACCGCTTGAAGGCGTTCTTTAAGCGTTTCTTTCATATCAGAAGATAAGAAGCGCGAATCCGTTCTCGGATACGTGACAAGCTTATGCTGCTCATATAACCTTTGCGTAGCTGACAGGGTTTCTTTTGCTGAGAATCCAAACCTTTTGTGTGCTTCTCTTTGAAGTTCAGTAAGATCATAGAGCCCTGGTGAATAGTTCTTTTTCTTCGCCTTATCGATCGCTTGAACAGCCGCATCTTCCCCAGTAGTTTTATTCTTGATATCATCCATTTTGCTTCGATCAAATAAGCTATTTTCGTTGTTCTTACCGCGCCATTTGAGTGAGAATCCGTCTACCACAGCTACGAGTCCATAGTACCGTTCTGGTTCAAACGATTTAATTTCTGCTTCTCTATGAGCGATCATCGCAAGCGTTGGTGTTTGAACTCTTCCGCTCGAAAGCTGAGCATTGAATTTCGTTGTTAACGCTCTTGAAGCATTTAAGCCAACGTACCAGTCTGCTTCAGATCTTGCGACTGCCGATTGATATAATGCTTCATAGTTCTTTGCGTCCTTTAAGTTTTTAAACCCTTCTCGAATCGCCTTATCTGTAACAGACGATATCCAAAGGCGTTTCATCGGTTTATTCACTCGTGCCTTTTCGATGATCCATCTTGCTACAAGCTCGCCTTCACGTCCTGCGTCAGTCGCAATAATAATCTCACTTACATCTTTACGGTTCATTTGCGTTTTAACAGCGCTGAACTGCTTTCCACTTCGTTTGATAACGACAAGCTTTAACGGGGAAGGTAGCATCGGTAAGTCATCTAAGTTCCACGTTTTGTATTTCTCATCATACACTTCTGGATCTGCCAAGGTCACCAGGTGTCCTAATGCCCATGTGACGATGTAGCCATCTCCTTCTAAATAACCGTTACCTTTCTTAGAACAATTCAGTACTCTAGCAATATCTCGTCCAACTGAAGGTTTCTCAGCAAGAATTAATTTTTTACTCACTATACCAATCTCCTCAAAAACACCTATACTTTTCTATCATCATACCAGCTACATTGTTGCACGTGAAACATTCTAGTATAAAGAAGCATTTCTTTTACTAGCTAAAATATAAAAGAAAGCTGCTTCAGACACAGGTCCGAAACAGCTTATTCCTCGATTAAATTCTATACACTCTTGCTTCATATGGTTTTAGAACCAAAGCTGTGCTCTCACTTTTTTCGATTTCGTAATTATGAAGCAACAAGTTTTGATGTTTCAAATCAAAGTCAGCCGTAAACTCTGCTGTTTCAGTTGAAAGGTTCGTGATTACAACGACACGATCGTTACTTGTCGTACGGGTATAAGCGTAAATTTGTTTATGATCTTCAAGGATTAGATCATAAGCGCCATACGTGAAAACAGGATTGTCTTTTTTAAGAGAAATCATTTCTTTATAGAATGAAAGAACGGATCCTTTTTCTTGTTCTTGTTTTGCAACGTTGATTTCCTTGTAGTTAGGATTCACTTTCATCCAAGGAGTCCCCGTCGTAAATCCAGCGTTCGAATCCGTGTTCCACTGCATAGGTGTTCGACTATTATCTCGTGATGATGCCCAGATCACTTTCATGATTTCTTCATGAGATACGCCTTTTTCTCGCTGAATACGATAGCGATTTTTATCAGCTACATCGTCATAATCATCGATCGATGGGAATTGAACGTTCGTCATTCCAATTTCTTGTCCCTGGTAGATAAAAGGCGTTCCTTGCATGAGGAAATACATCGCACCCATTGAAGTCGCGCTTTCCTTCCAGAATTCTTCGTCATTTCCCCATGTAGAAACGACACGCGGTTTATCATGATTCTCTACGAAAAGAGCATTCCAGCCATCATTCTCGAGGCCTTTCTGCCAACGGGTCAACACTTTCTTCAATTCAACGATATCTAATTCACTGTTTTCTTCAGCATCCCATAATCCAAGGTGCTCAAACTGGAATATCATGTCCATCTTACCTTGTTCTTTACCGACCCATTGATCTGCTTGATCGATCGAAACACCGTTTGCTTCACCGACTGTCATAACATCGTAGTTTGCGTACGTCTTATTCTTAAATTCTTCAAGGAAAGGTTGAATGCCTTCCTGATTCATATGCATATCGAAAGACGAAACATACTTTTCATCTTTAGGGTTAGGCATATCCGGTAGACCTGGGCGCTTTTTAATATGACTAATCGCATCGATCCGGAAGCCATCGATCCCTTTATCGAGCCACCAGTTTACGGTTTCATATAAGGCATCACGGACATCTGAGTTCTCCCAGTTTAGGTCAGGCTGTTTCGTTGAAAAAACATGCAGGTAATACTGATCAGTCGTCTCATCGTACTCCCACGCAGAACCTCCAAAGATACTCTCCCAGTTGTTTGGTTCATGTCCTTCTTTACCATCTCGCCAAATGTACCAATCACGTTTTGGATTTTCCTTTGAAGATTGAGATTCAATAAACCATCTGTGCTCGTCACTCGTATGGTTCAGTACAAGGTCGATGATCAACTTCATTCCACGCTTGTGCACTTCGCGAAGTAGAAGATCAAAGTCCTCCATTGTTCCGAAGTCGTCCATAATATCTTGATAATCCGAAATGTCATACCCATTGTCGTCGTTTGGAGACTTATACATCGGACAAATCCAAATGACGTCGATCCCTAAATCTTTAATATAATCAAGTCGTTCTATAATCCCTTGCAAATCACCGATTCCATCACCGTTGGAGTCCTGAAAGCTGCGGGGATATATTTGATAACCGACTGCTTCTTTCCACCAAACTCTATTCATTCTCCTACACCCCCATTAATTTATAAAAAAGAGTTATCTGTAAGTGCAAACGTTTGCTCAATTTTGCAATAAAAAAAGCCTTCCAATGATATCGCTTACTTAATTCTACTCCCTATCCACATAATTATCAATATACTTGTAAAAGTAATTTTAGAAGCATGAATTGACGTTGCGATGGAGAATGTATAGAATACCTTATTAATCGCTATCAGAACGCTTCGTATAATTTTGGAGATAAGGTCCAAAAGTTTCTACCAAACTACCGGAAATGGTTTGACTACGATGATCACTTACGTATCATCCCCTGTCAGGCTGGAGAATTCCAGAACGAGAGGAGATTACAAGAATGGAACAATTTATTAGAAGAATTCAAACCGCATCAGGTGACCGTGCTGCAGATACCGTTATTAGAAACGCAAGGATATTAGATATCTATAATCTACGTCTCATTGCTGGCGATGTTGCGATTACAGACGGAAAGTTTGTTGGGATAGGAGATTTTGAAGGAAAAGAAACAATCGATGCCAAACAAAAAATCCTCGTCCCAGCTCTAATCGATGCACACGTTCATATTGAATCTGCCATGGTTTCCCCTTCAGAATTCTCAAAAGCCGTTCTCCCACACGGTGTCACAACTGTTATTACAGACCCCCATGAAATCGGTAATGTGCTTGGAGCGGAGGGGATTTCGTATATGATCGATGACTCAGAGAACATACCGATGGATGTTTTCTTCATGCTTCCTTCTTGTG
Organism: Anaerobacillus sp. ABD4_527; assembly: GCF_056160805.1. Taxonomy (NCBI): domain Bacteria; kingdom Bacillati; phylum Bacillota; class Bacilli; order Caryophanales; family Bacillaceae; genus Anaerobacillus; species Anaerobacillus sp. ABD4_527. The sequence continues at coordinate 70,340 of NZ_JBSWXZ010000005.1, read as the reverse complement.
TTCCATCCACGCCTTATGAAAACGCAGGAGCCATCCTAACCGCCAATGACTTGAAACCTTTTTACAATCATCCTCGTGTTCTAGGTCTCGCTGAGGTTATGGACTACCCTTCCGTCAAACATACAGACCAATCGATGATGGATAAGCTTCTTGATGCCCACCGATACGATAAGAAAATCGATGGACATGCAGCTGGTCTTCCTAGCCATGCACTTAACGTCTATAAATCTGCAGGCATCAATACCGATCATGAATGTGTGTCAGCTGAAGAGGCTTTAGAACGCATACAAAGAGGCATGTATGTTTTGATACGTGAGGGCTCAGTGGCAAAAAACACGAAGCAGATCCTACCAGCGGTCACTCCTCAGAATGCAAGGCGCTTTCTGTTTTGTACGGATGATAAACATATGGACGACCTTATTTCAGAAGGAAGTGTCGATCATAATATACGTCTAGCGATCAAACATGGGATTGATCCCTACCTTGCCATTCAGATGGCTTCACTCAATGTAGCTGAATGTTATGGACTTAATAAAGGAGCCATCGCCCCTGGTCTAGATGCAGATTTTCTAGTGATGAACGATCTAGAAACGTTTGATATTTACCAAGTCTTTCGAGAAGGGAAACTTGTCGCCCAAGACGGTACGACTTCATTTAAACCTAAACCTCTCCCCTCTGAAGAGATTATTAACACCGTAAACATACAGACTATTACGCAAGAAAGCTTACGTATTACAATTGAAGGTAAACGTGCGAACGTTATTGAGATTGTCCCTAACCAGATTGTGACGAAGCACCTCACAGTTGACGTAGAGACAACGGAGAACACATTTGTACCTTCCAAAAAAGCTGACCTTATGAAGTTAGCCGTTATCGAAAGGCATCATCATACAGGAAACATCGGCCTTGGAATAGTGAAAGGTCTCGGTTTTGAGAAGGGTGCGATCGCTACCACAGTTGGTCATGACTCTCATAATGTAATCGTTGCGGGCACAAACGACGAGGACATCTTATCAGCAATCGATGCTCTTAAACAAATAGGTGGAGGATTGGTCGTTGTAAGGAATGAGGAAGTAATCGGTCAATTGCCGTTACCGATTGCAGGTCTCCTTTCAGACAAAGGGTACCAAGCCGTTAACAAAGGATTGCTCGAGCTAGACATCGCTCTGAAAGAAATAGGCGCTCCCGAACATTTCAATCCCTTTCTAACCCTCTCTTTTCTAAGCCTTCCAGTCATTCCGGAACTAAAGCTCACTGACAAAGGTCTTTTCGATGTAACAGCATTCAAACATATTTCGATTGACGAATAACGAAACCCGCCTGGCATGATGCCAGGCGGGTTATTCTATGAAATGATCGCAACTTCAGACTCTTGCTGAACAGAACGATAAGATGCTTCCATCAACACCGTTAGATCGAGTGCTAGTGCAATGTTTTCATCCGTTCGTTTATTATGTTTTACATGGTCGATCCATTGATTGAAAGGAGAAGGTTGATCAGCAGGAATTGAAACTTTCTCGAATCCTTTTCCAGTGTTTAGTAACACATGACCTTCATCTGTTCCGTATAAAACGGACCCTTTCGTTCCATGCAGTTCAATTGTAAAAGGAGAATGAGGGTTAACGAATCCTGTTTCTATAATGCCATATGAACCTGATCCATATTGAAAGGTTACGACAGCCTGGTCTTCAACTTCCTTTCCAGTCATATACCCAAATTGCGCAGAGATCCGCTGAGGCATTCCTTGAAATAGCCTCGTTAAGTAAACTGGGTGACACCCTAAGTCGATGAGCGCTCCACCCTGGCACGTTTCTTCGTCATAGAAATGATTCGGTAACCAATCTGCTATCGCCCCATCGTGAGCAAGACGCACTCTAGATTGCGTGATGTCACCGATTTCACCTGAGGCGATGATATCTTGTATTGCTTTCGTATAGCCGTCATACACCCTAGGCATTGAAACGAACAGCTTCACATCCTCTTGCTTTACCGTTTCGATTATTTCTAGTGCTTCCTCTTCTGTTGCCGCCAGAACCTTTTCTGTAAAAATGTGTTTCCCCGCTTTGGCTGCTTTTATCATAAGATCTTTGTGCATGTTCGTTGGAGATGTAACGACCACTCCATCGATCGTATCGCGCCTTAGAAGATCATCGATACTGTCTATGTACTCTGCTCCCAACTTTTGTGCTTCACTTCTTCCTCGCTCCTCATATTCATCCCAAACCGCTGTAATGTGCGTTTCAGGATGATCGAGTGCTTCTTTCGCATAATCCTTTGCATGAACGTGCCAAAAACTTAACATTGCGAGATTCATAACGGAAGCCTCCTATAAATACAAAATGATAACGCTTTACTCATTGTATAGGAGTTGATTGCAATCCATCAATTAAAGAGGTAAAGAAATTGAAATAAATTAAAATTAGTGTGCATTTTCTATTTATGATATAATAGTAGTTGTGCTATAATTAAATATTTTGGAGGTGGGCGCTTGTTTGAGGTAGGCGACAAAGTTTTTTATCCCATGTACGGTGCAGGTGTAATTGAAGCTATTGAAGAAAAAGAGATTCTGGGCGAAACACAGCTCTATTATATTCTTAATATTTCATTTCGCGATATCCAGGTGATGATTCCAAAGGATAAAATGGAGAATTTGAATATTCGTGAAGTATTGGATTCGAATAAAATGGACGATATTCTAACAACATTCCATGCTGATGCTGAACTTGATGCTGAACCCAATGCAAATCGAAACCAGCGATACCGCGATAATATGAATAAGCTTAAAACCGGGGATATTCGTAACCACGTAGAAGTGATTCGCGAACTGGTTACCCTCAACAAGAAAAGACCACTAGGAACAGACGATAAAAAGCTGCTTGAAAACGCTCAGCAGTTTCTCATAAGTGAAATCGTACTAACGAAAGATGTTAAGCTCGATCAGGCTACGTCGATGTTACACGAAGCGATTTACCAGTAAATAAAAGGACAGCACCACTTCGGTGCTGTCCTTTTTCATTTTCCTAATACGTTCGTTTGAAATGCTGAAATAGCTTTATATTCTTCAGCTAGCTTGTTCGAAATACTCGTGTAAATCGGTAATAGTTCAGCATATAACTTCACGCTTTCTTCTTCAGGCTGGTGCGCATACGTACTACCAACGAGGTCTGATACGATTTTGTAAGAATCGATTTCTCCTAATGCCTCCATTCCAAGGACGATCGCACCAAGGCAAGAGCTTTCATAACTTTCAGGAACGATGACTTCTTCATTAAAAATATCCGCCATCATTTGACGCCACAGTGCTGATCTTGAGAAACCGCCAGTCGCTTTAATTTGCTTTGGTTCACCAATTAGTTCCTTTAGGGCTTCTAGGACACTATATAGATTGAAGATGACGCCTTCTAAAACCGCTCGAATCATGTGCTCTTTCTTATGGTGCATCGCAAGACCGAAGAAGCTGCCTCTTGCATCTGAGTTCCACAGTGGAGCACGTTCTCCCGCAAGGTATGGGTGAAAAATTAACCCATCTGACCCTGGCCTCACTTGCTCAGCGATTCTAGTTAAGATTTCGTACGTGTCGATACCAAGACGCTTCGCCGTTTCCATTTCAGAAGCTGCGAATTGATCTCTGACCCAGCGGAAGGTTATTCCCCCGTTGTTGACAGGTCCTCCGATTACCCACTTGTTTTCAGTGAGCGCGTAACAAAAGATTCGTCCACGTGGATCTGTGACAGGTCGATCAGTGACAGCACGAATAGCTCCACTCGTTCCGATCGTTACCGCGACAACGCCTGGCTCGATTGCATCAACACCTAGGTTTGATAAAACCCCATCACTTGCTCCAACGATAAATTTAGTCGAAGCACTTAATCTTGTTTCTTCGATGTATGGTTCTTTCAATCCCTCTATGACCCTAGTTGTGGAGACTGGTAGAGATAGTTTCTCTTCAGTAATACCTGCCACAGATAGAGCCTCTTCATCCCAATCAAGTTGTTCAAGATTGAATAGTCCCGTTGCAGATGCAATCGAATAATCGACTACGTACGTATGGAAAAAGCGGTAGAACACATATTCTTTAATCGAAATAAACTTGGAAGCTGATGTAAATAACTCCTCTTTCTCGTTTTTTAGCCATACTAACTTTGATAAAGGAGACATCGGATGGATTGGAGTACCTGTTCGCAAATAAATGTCATGCCCATTCATCTCTGTCTTGATTTTTTCAGCCCACTTCGCACTTCTGTTATCCGCCCATGTGATGCAGTTTGTCATCGGCTTCCCTTCAGAATCGACAGCTATCAGGCTATGCATGGCAGAACTGAAAGACACGAATGAAATGCTCTCTGCAGAAAGACTCTCCTCAGTCAGTACTTCTCGAATCGACTTTACAACCGCAAGCAAGATCTCTTCGGGGTTTTGTTCAGCAATACCTGGTTTAGGGGTTAAAAGTGGATATTCAACGCTATGCTTTGTAACTGGATGACCACTTTCATCAAATAAAACAGCTTTGGTACTCGTCGTCCCAATATCAACGCCGATCATATATTTATTTTTCAAAGGAATCTCCTCCTCTAGTTAGGTGTAATAACAAAATGCGAGCGTAACGCTCGCATTCGACTTCGATTATCCAATAAAGAAACTACAAACAAACACAACGGCGAATCCGACTAGACCAATTAACGTTTCCATAACGGTCCACGATTTTAATGTGTCTTTTTCATTTAATCCTAAGAATCTGTTCACTAGCCAGAAACCAGAATCGTTCACGTGAGATAAAACCGTTGCACCAGCTGCAATAGCAATCACCATCATACCTAATACTGGTCCTTGCATATCCATACTTGTGATGAGTGGTGACATAAGACCCGCAGCGGTTACCATCGAAACGGTGGCAGAACCTTGAGCGACACGTACAGCAGCAGCGATTAAGAAAGCCAATAGAATTGGAGGTAATGGTGAAGAAGCCATCTTTTCGCCTAAAACCTGTCCAACACCCGAATCGATCAACACTTGTTTGAAAACACCACCGGCACCTGTTACAAGAATGATGATCCCCGCAGGCTCAAGTGCTTTATTCGCTATACCCTGCACATCTTCCTTCGTATACCCACGTAATGTTCCAAGTAGAATGAATGCAAGGATTGTCGCGATTGTCAATGCCACGAAAGGATGTCCCATAAATGTTAAGAAAGAGCGTAATGGAACGAGTGAGCTTCCATCTTCAATTAGAAGATCAGATAGCGTGTTCGCTAAAATCAATACGAGCGGGATCGAAATCAAGCTCGTAACGAGCCAAAAGCTAGGGAGCTCTTTATCATATTCTTTTTCTTCAATTTCCATGTAATCTGGTACTGTCGCATGAATTTTCTTACCGATATAACGTCCAAATAAAGGACCTGCAATGATCATAGAAGGGATACCCGCTAATACACCAAAGAGAATTACCCAGCCAAGATCAGCACCAATTAAATCCGCAACTGCGATGGGTCCTGGAGTTGGCGGAATAAAGCTATGCGTGACCGCAAGTCCTGCTAATAGCGGGATCGCATAATGGAGCAGCGACTTCCCTGTTTTTTTTGCAAGACTATAGACAAGTGGAACAAGGATGATAAAACCAACATCAAAAAAGACCGGAATCGCTACAATAAAGCCCGTTAAACCAAGTGCCCACTGAGCTCTTCCTTCTCCGAACTTTTTGATAAGCGTTTGTGCAAGGCGTTCAGCACCACCAGAAACTTCTAGCATCTGTCCGAACATGGCACCTAAACCAACGACCACAGCTACGAACCCAAGGGTTCCACCCATACCGTTCTTAACCGACTCGATCACACCATCTAATGGCATACCTGCCGCAATCCCTACTAATAAACTTACTAGTAATAATGAAACGAACGCGTGTAATTTTGTTCTGATAACTAGAAATAAAAGTACAAAGATAGCAAGAACGGCTAACAGAATCAGCATATTACCCGACATGATTTTATCCTCCTTTATTTTCCTGTGTACTAACCTCTTCGATCGCTTCGTCAATAATAGCGACGTCAACAAGGAATCGCTTACATAAATGAGTAAAGTGTCAAAATTGGAAAGTTATGTACAATATGGAAAGAAAAAATATTTCCTACAAACGAATTATACAATAAATATTTTTTATTGCAACCGCTTCCAAGAAATCTATTTTCATTAATTATGTAATCGGTTACAATAAGGAGATAAGGTATCGTGAGAGGAGAATGTTAATGTCTAGCACTGAAACCCGTCACTGTCTTCCTAGAATTCGCTCATCCTACTCTCAGTTTAGTGAAAAGGAGCGGCAAGTAGCGGATTACATCTTAAATCACTCAAGCAAGATCATACATAACACGATTAATCAAGTTGCAGAGGACTTAGGAGTAGCTGATGCAACGGTTTTTCGGTTTTGCAAACGGATAGGCTTCAAAGGGTTTCAAGCGATGAAAATCGCGCTTGCAGCGGAAATCGTCAACCCGATTCAAGATATTCACGAAACGATCTCAGAAACCGATTCAAGAAAAGATATAGCAGAGAAAGTTCTTCGTTCAAATATTAGAACGCTCGAAGATACGCTGCATATTCTTGAGAACAGTACTATAGACAATGCTGTAGAAGCCCTTCTTAAAGCTGATCGGATCGAGTTTTATGGAAACGGCGGTTCAGGAATTATCGCTATGGATGCTCAGCATAAATTCATCCGGACAGGCTTAAGAACAGCTGCGTACAGTGACGCGCACTTGCAGATCATGAGTGCTTCTCAACTCACGGAAAGTGATCTTGCGATTCTCATTTCTCACTCTGGCACGAACAAAGACATGATTCGAGTAGCCGATATTGCAAATGAAAGTGGTGCTACCACCATTGCGATAACAAACCTTGCCACCTCCCCACTAAGTAAAAAAGCGGATATTTCACTATACACTGTTTCACAAGAAACAGAATTTCGCTCTGAAGCATTCGCATCAAGAATTGCTCAACTAAGTCTCGTAGACGCTCTCTACGTAAATGTCATGATCGCGAGAAAAGAGAAAGCGAAAGACTCTCTCCAGCGCATGAGAGAAGCAATTTCTACGAAAAGGCTATAAAAAAAACCCCGCATGATTGCGGGGTAATGAGAGGTTTAATAGCAAGAAAACGATTGCCTATGATTAATCTTCAAATTTAATGTCACTATGTTATTTGTTTAGCTGCATTAATTTGCTTTCGTTCATCTTAACCTTGTAATATCGATGATTGGAGCGGAAGGATGCTCGACTCCTGCGGGCTTAAGCGGGACAGGTGTGACCCCACAGGCGCGCGTTAAGAGCGCCGAGGAGGCACACCGCCCGCCCCGCGGAAAGCGAGCATCCTGGAGCGGAAATCCCACTTATTATGTCAAAAAAATTACCCCGCATAGAAGCGGGGTTTCTTGTCATCTTCAGCCTTTAATTTTCTCGATAAAGACGACTTTTAAATAATCTCCTTCTCGAAATTCTTTCGTTGTACGAAAATCTTCAGGAAGAGAATATTCCTCAAGCAGCCGATATTTTCCACCGGTTTCTTTAAACGCCTGATCAATAAACGTCTTAAACTTCCTCATATCATAACCACTATAATTGGTTGAAGCGACGATAATCCCCTTATCTTCTGTTATGGCGATCGTCTCTTTCAAAAGGTTCTTGTAATCCTTAGCTGCACTGAACGTATGTTTCTTTGAACGAGCAAAGCTGGGTGGATCGAGAATGACCATATCAAACTTAAGATTTTTCTTCACAGCGTACTTAAAGTACTTAAATACATCCATCACTAAAATATTTTCTGATTCATAATCGATGCCATTCAAACTAAACTGCTCGATCGTTTTATTTAAGCTTCGATTCGCAAGATCAACACTCGTCGTATGTGTCGCTCCACCTAACGAAGCGAAGACTGAAAATGCTCCAGTGTAAGAGAACGTGTTTAAAACCCGTTTTCCTTCAGCATATTTATCTCGAATGACTTTCCTGACAGGCCGCTGATCTAAGAACACACCGACCATTGCACCTTCATTTAGGTATACGGCAAAATCCACACCATTTTCTTTTACGACAAGTGGGAATTCACCGCGTTCACCCGCAACGAAATCATCGTCTTCAACATATTGCCCTTTTGAATCAAATCGTTTTTTCTCATAGATGCCTTTGAAATCTACGAGTTTCTTTAACGCATTCACAACATCATTTTTAAACGAGTAAGCACCTTCACTATACCAATTGATCAGGTAATAATCGTTAAAACGATCGATCGTAATACCTCCGAGTCCATCTCCTTCTCCATTCACAATACGAAAAGCAGTCGTATTTGGGTCTTCGAAGAACGGCTTTCTGTATTGAAGTGCTCGCTGTAGTTTGTTGACAAAAAATCCTTCATCAATGGACTCGTTCGCATCCTGGGTTAAGACCCATCCGAAACCCTTGTTCTGCCTTCCATAGTAGCCTTTTCCAATAAACGTTCCATCGGTATCTACTAGTTGTATTATCGTGCCTTCCGTTTTTAACTTCTCCGGGTTTACCAATGCTTCTTTAAAAATTAATGGGTATCCGTTTAGAAACTTTTTTCTGTGCTTCGGCTGAACCTGCACGCGCTCTTCGTTTCTCATCTTGTCATCCTATCTATTCTAGTTTTTCATTCTGACTGCATTATAACATGTTGAGATGTCACCACATAAATCCTTATGAACGTTCAAAAACTAAAGAAAAGGTGGTGGATACGATGAAAACGAAATCTGGAACGGATATCGAAGAAGTAAAGAAGCTGAATGCAAACTCTGGCCTAACGTATAATCAGGCAGAACTCGCAAAACGATTAGGGGCAAAAAAGAAGGATGACAACCCGGCAAATGGGACTCTGGTATAGAGAATGGTTTACAATAAGCTGGTGTTGTTTCATTAAAGCAGCACCAGGAGGTTTACAGCATGACGAATCATGAAAATGGCTATTTTCGTACGATCATCATACTAAGCGCAGCTGTATGGCTCGTTGTAATGAATACAACAATGTTCAACGTTGCGCTTCCAAACATCTTGAATGAATTTCAACTGAGCCCGGCTGACGGAGCCTGGATCGTTTCTGGTTATTCCATTATCCTGGCTGTCTCTACGATCACGTATACGAGGCTTTCAGATTACCTCCCGATACGGCGACTCCTCATAACAGGTATCGTTATTTTTGGTATCGGATCATTACTTGGTTTTTTCGCGGAAAGTTTTGCGCTATTACTTACATCAAGATTGTTACAGGCCACTGGCGCTTCAGCAATTCCTGGACTCTCGATGGTATTTGCAGGCAGGTTTATTCCACTGAAAAAAAGAGGACGAGCAATGGCATTCATCGCATCGGCATCTTCCCTCGGGTTCGGTCTAGGGCCTGTGATCGGTGGTATTATTACGGAATACCTGGATTGGAACTATTTATTTGTTGTTACGTTATTCGTACTTGTGCTGATCCCTGTTTTGTTTAAACGTCTTCCTGAAGAAGGAGTTAGCAAAGGATCGTTTGATTTTATTGGTGCAGTGCTAACAGGGTTGTCCGTTACTAGCTTTTTGTTGTTTATATCAACGTTTAACCTACTCTATTTAGTAGCTGGATTCGCTGCAATCGTGTTACTTGCACTTCGGATAACGAAAACAACCGTTCCTTTTATTCAGCCTGATCTATTTAAAAAGCAGGGGTATCGTCTTCTTCTTTATATGAGCTATTTGGGTTTCACGACACACTTTGCAATCTTACTCCTTATGCCCCTCATGTTACAGAACGTGTTTGGAAAAGGGCCTTCGATCATAGGTTATATTATTTTTCCAGGTGCTATGTTATCAGCTGTGGCAGCCGTTTATGTTGGAAAGATGCTCGATCGTTACGGCAACATGAAGGTGATTTATCTCGCACACCTTCTACTCTTAATCTCAACAGTCATCTTTTATTTCTTATCACCGATCAATCCATACATGACGATGTTTGGCTATATGTTTACAAGCTTTGGATTCTCAAGCTTATCGTCCAGCACAACGAACGAAGTCTCACGCATCCTGCCTTCGTCCCAAACCGCTACAGGCATTGGGATGAAACAACTCGTACAATTTGTTGGTAGTGCCTCAGGAGCAGTTCTTGGAGGTATCCTCCTTGAACTAAACGGATTAACTTACAGCGCGAGCTCATTTCAGCTAACGTACCTTTTTCTTCTCATCATTATGGTCCTATCCTTAGGCATGGCGTTTCTCTATGCTAAGAAACATGTTTAAATCAGTAACGAGGCCTTTCAACAATTGAAAGGCCTCGTATTCGATTTATTCTAGAACAAATCGAACAGCTTCTTCAAACACTTTTGGGAAGTCCTGAGGGAACGTATGACCCATTCCTTCCTTTACGATTAACTTGCATGGAACATCGTGCTCTCGAAGCAAAGAAACCGCTTTCAAAGCTGTTTCATAGAAAGGATCTTGATCCCCAGTGATCACGCAGCCTCGCACATTACGTTTATGATCGATTGCTAGTTTCTCTAATTTAGCTAAGTCTTCAAACGCTGGCACCACAGCGATGAAATACTCGAATTCTCCTTTTTCAAGAGCTAACTCTACTGCTCGACCGCCCCCTTGTGATGCACCAGAAAGAATAACTGGCTTTTGACCCCTTACGTGTTGATTTAAAAACTGAGAAGTCATTTCTTCTATATCTCTCTGTGTTTGCTTAGGATCATCCCACGAGAAACAGCCATAGCTAAACAGCTGAGAAGACTGAGGAAACGCAATATGATACTTGTTAAGTATTCGATCATCTCTCCATTCTAGCGAGAAGTCCTTTACGTTAGATCCTTTCCAATGCAGAGACATCACTGAAACTTCGGCATTTGGATTACCTTCAACATGTAAAAATGACTCAGCATCTTTAAGATTTTCACGGAAAAGTATTTCACATTGATCGATAATGCTCTTAAATCCTTCTGTTTCTTTTAATAAGTCCAGTTCAGGGTCAGTCTTTAAAATTTCTGGATTCCACCAAAAACCATTATCGATGGCACTCTGTAATTCGCCGATCGCTTCTTTGGTTTTTCCTTGTAGACAATAGACGTTGGCTTTCCAATGTCCTAAGCGGTCACGTTTTTCAGAAAACTGTGTTTTGGCCTCCTCCATAACCTCTAGTGACTGATCATAACGTTTGTTTTGAACGAGATCGATGACTTTCTTTTGACATTCTACAAAAGTTTGCATAAAACCCCTCCCCCATCAGTTAGTTCAATACTAATTGAACAAGTTAAATCGGTCAATATATTTGTAACTTTATATCTTAATGGTTATTACAATGGTAGAATAATAAGAAAACAGGAGGAGTTTTAATGGCCTTCGATGTAAAGATGCTCTATTCCCCTGCACATGAATTACTATTAAGTTTCTCGCTATATAAAAGGCAAACACAAATGAAATACTTGGCGCTAGGTGCTACATGGCCTCAAGAAGTAGATAACGTTATTACTTCATCTTTAAAAGAACGCATCGCTTCAAAAAAAGATCTCTACTTCGAAGATTTGTCAGTTCTATTTATTAAAGAGTGCACTAACGAGACCATTGAAGGGTTCTTCGAATGGTTGCAGTCGAGGACAGCTGGAGACATGTATGAGCTTCTTTCACCTTATGTTAGGAGCTCACTACCATCAAATCTCGAGATACAAAGAGATGAATTCATCTCACTACTAAAGGAGTGGAAAATTCAGTATTTTGATAAAATCGATCAGACCATTCTGGAAGATTTACGAAACGATGCATTACAGAAAAGTCATCTGCTCGAAACGTCGACACCAGCTAGGATGGTACAAAAAACAAGCCGATTCATAATCTCGAATGAACACGTTCTTTCCGTTTATTTAATTCCAGGTTCACACTTTTATCCGATGTCTCTCATCGATCAGTTTCAAGAGACAGTATTTATCACCTATCCAGTAGGAACAAAGGAAAGTGATCAAGCAGAACTTCTAAGGGTCACTAAAGCGTTGAGTGATGAAAGAAGGATTGCGATCCTTCGTTTTCTTTCCACTGGAATCTACACGTTCACGAATATTGTCTCGGAGATCGGGATGGCAAAGGGGAACATCCATCATCATCTCTCGATCTTACGAGCAGCCGGGCTTGTTGACATTCACATCACCGAAGATCCACACATATTCTTTTACGGCACAAATCCGGACATCACTTCAAATTTATCGTCCAAACTAGATACTCTGCTCAAATAGGATTGGTACAGTAGAAAAACCCGAATAATGGGGGCACTTTTTTATAAGTGTCCATTATTCGGGTTACAGTTCAACTAGAGGGGCTTCTCTTCAATCCATATTTCCAAATAAGCGGTGTAACGACTAGCGTAACTGCTAGATAAATCCAAACCCCGAACGGGATTAATGTTGCACCAAAGTGAATCAATCCGAATACAGGTATCAATAGCGTAAAGGGCAACGTCTTCCATCCATCGCTTTGACTCCAGCTCTCAAAAGGCTCAGAGAAAGGGAGCGTCCCTTTGATGATCTTAAAGCAAATAGCACTGTAGGTGAGCGTCACGAGCAGAACGATAAGAAGGTCAGGGAGAATACGAACACCGAATATTACCAAATAAATCACACTTACCGCGATGTACACAGGTAGAAACAAACGAACAATGAGTGCTTTTAGCGTACCTTTTATACTGTTTGTTAAATCAGTCACTGGCGAAACGTGATAAATCCATGCTCCTTTACTTTTACTAGAATACTGAAGCATAATGACAACACCCGGAATCATCATCAATGCGGCATAAATCGATAAATACGATCTACCGCTTCCTAACGCCTCGAATGAACCTGCGGCTGTATAATTATTGTAAAGAAAAACAAACGGAAAGATCATCGCAAAGCCAAGCGATGGATAGATCTTCAATTTTAACTCTCGTTCGTTCTTAAGCATTTTTTCAGCGAAATGATAAAAAGCATGCTCTTCCTTGCTTCGAGTAACAAAAGAAGCGATTCGTTTAAAGAGATCAAATCGCCCTCGCTTCGAAACCTTGGTCGTTTCATCCATTAGTTTCACAAGATTTTCTTCATATGCAGGAAGAATCTTCGTATAAGCAACAAACGAAAGGATCGGAACTAGAAGAGCAAGTGCTGTCAGTACATAATAATAAATTCCTGTTTCACCGTTCAGTACGATGGCGAACGGAGCACTGAACCATACCGGAGGCAGAAATACTGTCCACCATTCAGGTGTGAAGGTTGCCTCTAAATCTACGAACTCAAACGCACGTGCAACAACTTGATAACCAAGTACGATCGTAATCGACAAGCCGATCTGTACATAGTTGATCATATCTCTCAGCCGCTCTCCTCCAAAGAACTTTAAAATAAGGTAATAGAGCATAGCTGTTATCGCTACGATAAACAGATTACTAAGCAAGATTGTGAATACTAGTAACAAGCCAAATAATACACCATGTCGAATCGTACCGATAATGAGAGGAATGCTTATGATCGAAACGGTTACGAAGAATAAATAAATCGTAACGTGAACTGCTTTTGAAGCACTGATCGTTTTACTTGTAATTGGTCTTGTTCCAAGAATCGTTTGATCTCTCACATCGAGAAGGACAGAAGAAAAATCAGAGATCATCGTTGTCATGATTAAAAACATGAACACCCCGAGGATCAAACTCACTTGAAACATGTAGTTTTCACCAATAAACAAGATCGGAACAAGCGTCAAACCAATAAACGCATAAAACCAGAGTGATTTTAGGAACTGATTACTGTCACTTTTGCTTTTCCCCATGTTCTGACTCATCACGGTCGACGTTCGTCTGCCATCCATCGTAAGTTTAACTTGCAGAATACGCCGCATCGTACTGTAGTCGATGCCAGCTTTCTCAAAGAGTCCTTTGAACATATCTAACAGCTTCAACGAATTAAAGTTTTTCATCTCTTATCACGCTGTACGATTTGTACAAACTCCTCAGACAAATCCTTATATTCCTTAAACCCAGTCAGCTGGTTAAAAATTTCTTCTAATGAGCCTTCCTTATTCTGTTGTCTAAGTTCCTCGAAGCTTCCATCCGCAACGATCTTTCCCTCGTTAAGAAGCAAGATTCGGCTACTAATCTTCTCAACGACCTCCATAATATGTGAAGAATAGAAGATTGTTTTACCCTGTTCAGCTAGTTTTGCGAGAATTTCTTTGAAGATCATCACACTATTTGCATCGAGACCATTGATCGGCTCGTCCAGAAACAAGAGGTCAGGATCATGCAACAGACTCGAAATAAGCAGCACTTTTTGTTTCATACCCTTTGAATAGGATGAGATACGAGAATCAAAGACTTCTTCGAGATCAAATATGCCCATTAACTCTCTCGCTTTTGTCTCTGCCTGTTCAGCGTCCATTCCGTACAATTCTCCTGTAAACGAGAGGTATTCTCGAGCAGATAAATTATCATAAAGATCAGCCATTTCCGGTACATAGCCAATCCTATACTTGTACTCCACGTTATTCTGCTTTATATTCTCACCGAATATCTCTACCTCACCTGCATATGTTGCTTCAAGTCCAAGCATGATCTTTACTGTGGTGCTTTTCCCCGCACCGTTTGGTCCTATGTAACCAATAATCTGTCCCTCGTATACATCGAGGTCGATGTCATCTAAAACAAGTTTGTCACCGTACCTTTTTGTTAACCCTTTTAAAGAAAGAACTCTATCTGGTCTTTTATCCATAGCATATCCCCCGTTTCATTTACCTGTTACGATGTTCTACGTAATTTTCCATAAAAAGTTTCAGGTGTTTCCTCTTTAAAGAGGATTATAGCCTTGGTCTATAAGGGTATATGAAAGTAAATAATTTTGAGGAGATCGACGAAATGAAGTCATGGTACAAGAAAAAACGTTGGGTCGCATTAAGTATCTTTCTACTTATTTATAGTGGTGTGCTAGTCTATCACCGTTTCAAACCTCTTCCTGAAGGCATTTCATACGCCGGAGACGTTTACTCTTTACAAAGTGATGACGTTGAATTTCTATACGACTTAACGTACGACAAAGACGGAAAAGAAGTTTATGACCACTCTATCTTCGATGAAGTGAATAAAACGATTAGAGAAGCTGACGAGTTTCTCGTATTAGACCTTTTCCTTTTCAATGGATTCACGAATGAGAAAAGAGATTATCCTACGATCAGCGAGAACCTATCGAATTCGGTTATTGAAGTAATGGAAGAAAACCCTTCATTAAAAGTCGTTTTAATCAGCGATGAAATTAATACGACGTACAATTCTCACGAAGCTCCTCAAATCGATAAAATTAGAGAGATGGGGGCTGAAGTGGTTTATACGGATCTGAATCGTCTACGTGACCCTAACTTGTTTTATTCGGGATTATGGCGCATAACGTTATCATGGTTTGGTCAAAGTGGAACAGGCTGGATTCCTAACCCTCTAGCACCTACAGCACCAAAAGTAACGATGCGTTCCTATTTAGATTTATTCAACATTAAGGCAAACCATCGAAAAACAGTCATGACTGAAGATGAGGGTATCATCATGTCAGCTAACCCTCATGATGCGAGCGGATTTCATTCAAATATCGCTTTTCGCGTAAAAGGGCCCATACTGAATGATTTGATTCGTTCAGAAAAAGCGGTAGCTGCTTTTTCCGGGGGAGATTTATCAGAGTTTCCTAAACTTCCTGCAGTGAAGTCATCAGATAAGGAAAGCGACACAGACATCAAAGGTAGGATCGTCACAGAAAGTAAAATTCAAGATAGCGTAGTAACTGCGATCGACAACGCACAGGAAGGCGATGAAATTAACATCGGCATGTTTTATCTCGCCGATCGTGACATCATCGATGCGATCGTTGACGCAACTGAGCGGAAAGTAAACGTCCGTATGATCCTAGACCCTAACCAAAATGCATTCGGACACCAAAAGATGGGCTTGCCTAACCTCCCTATTACCGGTGAGCTTCATAAACAAGGAGACGACTATTTAACGATTCGATGGTATGACACAAATAAAGAACAGTTTCACACTAAGATGCTGTATGTAAAAGGGCAAGAAGAAAGTACGATCATTGGAGGATCAAGTAATTATACTTCGAGAAATCTAGACGACTACAATATGGAGACAAACATTCACTTTAGTGCCCCAAATGATTCTGAGCTAGTAAAGGAAGTCGATCGGTACTTTGAGCGAATGTGGGATAATGAGGACGGTGTCTATACAGTAGATTATTCTAAGTATCAAAATACATTGTCAGCATTTAAATACATCATGTATATTCTTCAAAAGCTGTTCCAGGTTACGACGTACTAATACACAAAAAACCCCGGGTTTACCGGGGTTTTTTACATACGCTTTGCTTTACTTTTATTTCTCATCTTTCTTACGATCGGATAGATGATCGGGCCGTATTTAATCGCTCGTTTGATTAACTTCTTCATAACGAATGCCTCCCTTTGTAAGAGTGCTATTCCCGAATTCAGCAATCATAAACCAATCGATCAATCCTCATCCTTAACATCTGGATCTTCTGGAAGTGGTTCGTTCATCTCTTCTTCCATTCTCTGTTTATATTTCTCTAGTTGTTCTAAGTGCGTATTGAACTGTTCTTTATAAATCAAATATTGTTCTCCATCATGAAGGACTCGAATACGTTTTTCTCGGATCAGCGTTTCGATGTACTCTTCAGGTAACGATAAATATTCCGCTGTTTCTTTTACTGAGAGATACAAAAAACTCTCCTCCACTTCCTTAAAGGATCACTATCATTATAGCATTGGTATCCTTTGTTTATAGATATCGATCAATTTCTTATTGTGTAAGTCGGTTCCGTCGATATTTCCGCTCTGAAACACAGGTGGTTCCACGCCTCGACGGATCAGCTGATCAATCACTTTGGTAACGATCCCATCTAGTAGCGCCATTCCAACTACAGAAGAAAGAGGGCCATATGAAAAGCTATTTTCTATAGAAAATGCAGAATCTCCAGGCTCAATATGATTATCAAGTACAAGGTCTGCAACGTCTTTTAAATACAGTCCCTCGTTATGGCGCGATGGCTCCTGTTCGCTCGCTGCCAATGAAGTCATCGCAATGACAAATGCGCCTTGTTGCGCACTTATAAGCGCCACATCGACTGGGACTGGGTTGCGTCCTGAGTTAGATACGACGATCACGACGTCTCCACTCCTGATATCGTGTTGATCCATGAAGGTCGCCGCATACCCGTTCATCCGTTCATACTCTGATGCTTTGCTGCCACCTTGATGTAGCATTAATTCTTCAACAAATATAGGACGAACTGCCGCAATTCCCCCAGCGCGATAAAACATCTCTTCTGCCATCATGTGTGAATGACCACAACCAAAAACATGAATGATATTACCAGATTCCACAACGTCAGTTAGGACGTTAGCAGCTTGATCTATGTTCCGTCGTTCCTGTTTTTCAATAAGATTCAACACTTTGGTTATTGCTGAAAAGTATTCTGAAAGCACAGCCATACCTCCTTTAAAAGGTTATCGCTTCATTGTAATCGTAAATTTATAGCGATCCGCCCTATAAGATGACTTCACCACTTCAAGCGGGGTGTCATCAGCAAGTTTCGTGTTTCTTTGGATAAGGAGGATTGGTGAACCCTTTTTTATTTTAAGGTACTGTGATTCCTGCTGTGTTGCGATAGATGACTCTAACACTTGTGTTGCTTCACCAATTTTGATTGAAAGCTGGTTCTCAATGTAATCATACAGTGACTGACTAACCGTATCTTCTGTTATCCCCTTTACAAGGTTTGCAGAAATAAAAGTAGTCTCTAGCGCCATCGGAATTCCGTCAGCTAGCCTCACACGTTTTATCTCATACACTGGAGCATGCTCCTGGATGTTCAATTGCTCAGAAATAGAGGCTGGTGACGATACGATTTCGAAGCTGATCAGCTTGCTACTCGGGACCATTCCTCTACTCTGCATATCTTCTGTGAAGCTGGTCAGCCCTAAAAGCTGCTGTTCGATCTTCTTCTCAGCTACAAAGGTACCGACCCCTTTTTGACGAAAAAGGTAGCCTGAATTCACGAGCTCTGTGATTGCCTGCCTCACAGTCATTCTGCTGATTTTAAATCTTTCTGCATATTCTCTTTCAGAAGGGAGAGAATCACCTGGCTTAAGCTCTCCCTTGTCAATCATCCCTTTAATCAGTTCTACAAGCTGATAATATATTGGTAAAGGGGATGTTTTATCTATCATCAATACGATTCTCCTTTCAGCCGTGTGGAACGTCTGACAACGCTTTTTGATCGGCAATTATTGTAACGTTTTGGTGCGTTGTTAAAATAGAAGCAGGAAATTCTTCTCCAACGTTCCCATGAAGCAACTGTCGAAGTGCGTGAGCCTTTTCTTCTCCTGATACTAGCAATAGAATTTCTTTACTCTTCATAATCGTTGAGATTCCCATCGTAATCGCTTCTCTTGGGACTTCATCAATACCATTAAAAAACCTCGCATTTGCTTCACGCGTAGAGTGAGCAAGTTCTACGACATGAGTTCTTGTATGAAACGATGTCCCAGGTTCATTGAATCCGATATGGCCATTGCTCCCTAAACCTAGAAGCTGAACATCGATTCCCCCTGATTCCTCAATCAACCTTTCATATTTCAAACATTCGCTTGTTATATCCGAAGCAACACCGTTAGGCAGATGCCTTTGTTTAGCAGGAATATCGATCTTATTAAATAGATGGGTTTTCATAAATTGATGATAACTATTTGGGTGGTCCGCAGGTAACCCAACATACTCATCTAAATTAAACGTGCTCACGCGGCTGTAAGAGGTGTGGTTTTTGTAATAATCTTCTATCATTCTTTGATACGTGCCTCTCGGTGTACCGCCTGTAGCCAACCCAAGCGTGACCTCTGGGTTTTCTTTTACCCTTTCAATAAAGAAGTCAGCTGCGAGATGACTAAGTTCCTGATAATCAGTTGCTTTTATGATTCTCATACTGCCCCTCCTTATGTTGACTATGAACGTACACCTTTACAGAACGTCGCATAAATTTCTCCTTCTTCATCAAGAAGGATGAGGTCTGCATCTTTTCCTACTGCGATACTTCCTTTACGATCAAAGACACCTAATTGGCGTGCTGGGTTTTCAGCTGCCATCTTGATCGCACTTTGAAGAGAGCAGCCCGTAAAGGTTTGAATGTTCTTCAAAGCTTGATTCATTTTTAATACACTTCCAGCAAGCGTGCCGTTTTCCAACAATGCCTTCCCATCCTCTACGGAAACGTCCTGACCACCTAGGTCATAGCTTCCATTCTTCAAGCATTTCGCTCGCATGGAATCTGTGATCAATACGATTCCCTCATCGTTTTTTTGGCGATAAGCCAAATCGATCATTTCAGGCCGCACGTGATGCCCATCCGCAATGATCTCTGCTTTCAGTTCTGAAAATAGCAAAGCAGCGCCGGCAACGCCAGGCTCTCGATGGTGAAGTCCTCTCATTCCATTGTAGAGATGTGTTACATGAGTTGCACCATTTTTAATCGCTTCTTGAACATCCTCGTACGTTGCATCAGAGTGACCGATTGAAGCAACGATCCCTTGCTTTGACAAGTAACGTACAAGTTCCATTCCACTGCCTATCTCAGGTGCTAACGTCACGAGCTTTATTGTGCCTTGCGCCAATTCGTTCCATCTCTTAAATACAGAGATATCCGGCTTCTGAATCGCTTCAGAAGGCTGCGCTCCTGCGCGAATGTGATTAATGAACGGTCCCTCTAAATGAACGCCTATAATCTCTGCGTGTCCAGGAGATTGCTTATTTAGTATATAATCTCCTACATTTGATAACGCTGTCTCGATTGCAAGATCATCGTTCGTGATCGTAGTAGCAAGGAAGCTTGTCGTTCCTTCAGAAGGAAGTGTTCTCGCGATCGTTTCAATTGCTTCAGGAGTAGCGTCCATTGTATCTGCTCCATTGGCTCCATGAATGTGAACATCGATCATTCCTGGCAATAAACTATGGTTTTTCGGGGACTGATAGACCGGTTCGTCAGGGCTTGTCTCAAGGGAGTTAGAATGCCCGATCGCCACGATCTTTCCATTTCTAACTTTGAGATAACCATTCTGAATCGTTTCATCTTCAGCATATATTTTCACACGATTTATAACAAAGCTATCTCCATTCATACGATCAAACTCCTTGTTTGGACTTGTTATATAAATTTTACCACCATAAAGTACAGTTGTCTATACCAGATAAAGCGTCTCATAATAATTTAAGTCTAAATTGGTATAGACAACTATATTTAAATGTTGTTATGATTGTTTTAGAGTTAAAACGTTTTCAATACGACTAAAAGGAGGTAGAAGTTGTTATGTTAGGAGCTTTACAAAGAATAGGTAAATCATTGATGCTGCCGATCGCTGTATTACCAGCGGCTGCTCTATTGCTTCGTTTAGGACAGGATGACCTGTTGGGAATTCCGTTCGTAGCGGCTGCCGGGGGAGCTATTTTCGATAATCTTGCACTTATTTTCGCTATTGGAGTCGCAATCGGATTTTCAAAGGATGGAAGCGGTGCTGCCGGACTATCAGGTGCCATCGGTTACCTCGTCCTTACTCAAGGAACACAATCCATCGATGAAGATATCGAAATGGCTGTACTCGGAGGGATTATGTCTGGGCTTATCGCCGGCTTATTGTATAATCGGTTTCATAATATTAAATTACCGAGCTGGCTTGGCTTCTTCGGTGGCAGACGTTTCGTCCCGATCATTACAGCAGCAACAATGGTCATTCTCGCAGGCATATTTGGATTTATATGGCCGCCGATCCAGGATGGCATCAACGCACTTGGACAATGGATAATAGACGCAGGTGCTCTTGGAGTAGGGGTATTCGGATTCTTAAATCGACTCTTGATTCCATTTGGATTACACCACGTACTAAACAGTCTTGTTTGGTTTGTATTCGGTGAATACAATGGCGCAACGGGAGACCTGAACCGTTTCTTTGCAGGAGATCCATCAGCCGGTATCTTCATGACGGGCTTCTTCCCGATTATGATGTTTGGCTTACCAGCAGCATGTCTAGCCATGATCGCAACTGCAAAAAGGGAGAGAAGAGCAGAGGTAAGTGGTATGCTTATAGGGATCGCTTTCGCATCATTTCTTACTGGTATCACGGAACCGATCGAATTTGCATTTATGTTCTTGTCACCATTCCTTTACGTCATTCACGCGCTTCTAACGGCAAGTTCCATGGTGCTTGCATATGTACTTGATATCCATCACGGATTTGGATTCTCGGCCGGAGCGATCGATTACTTTCTTAACTATGGATTAGCTCAAAAGCCACTACTGCTGCTTGGTGTCGGAATAGGCTATGGTATCTTGTACTTCATCATCTTCTTTTTCCTTATTCGAGCATTTAATCTTAAAACCCCTGGACGGGAAGATGACGATATGATTGCACAGGATGATACTCCAGCTGAAGGTGATAAATACGATCTTATGGCTGGTCACTTTGTAAGAAGTATCGGTGGAATTGATAACATCTCATCGATCGATAACTGTACAACACGACTCAGGTTACAAATTAAAGATGCTTCACTAGTGAACGAAGCAGAGTTGAAGAAACACGGAGCAAGAGGTGTGGTGAAAGTGGATAGCCGCAACCTGCAGATCATCGTTGGTACGGACGTTGAGTTCGTTGCTGACGCTATGCGAAAGCTTTAAGACTATTGCCCGGAAAATATAACGTAAAGAAGCAGGAGAGATCTCCTGCTTCTTTACTGTCGAGAAACCTTATTAACCTTGGTGCTGATGGATTTCCGCTCCAGTGAGAAAGTTCCGCTTGGACGAAAGATCAAATTCATATTCCTATGCATAGGCAAGTTGTATTCATTCTCCTAAGGCATATGGACCACACAGGTTTATCACCAAACTGAAAAGAGGCAGAAATCTCTCCTGCCTCTTTATTTATTCATTTTGTCTAAGAAACCTCCAAGCAGATCTTCATCACTCTCAGGTTCTTCCTCGACTGATGAACTTTGCTCTTGTTTTGCATGCTCCCAGTCGAAATTCATTAGATCATCATCGTTCCGTGTAACTTCTGACTCAGATTGACCTTCTTCAACACGTTCTTGTGTAGATGCGGCTTGAGAGCCGTTCTCCTGCCAGTAAAGGGCTTCTTCAATATCTAGAGAACTACTTGTAAACGTGGCTAATACCGATGCTGCACGAAGAGGATCTGATAAAATCTGATAAACAATATTGCCTAGAAGTGCCTCAGAGTGTTCATGCTTTAACCAATCCCGCTGGGCTTTACTCAAACTTTTTGGTAGAGGAACTGTAATGGCCTCTTTATCTCGCTTAATCGTTTGAGTGACACCTTCAAGGACATACTCTGCAATCCGACTTGAGAAATTTCTCTTCTCTTCTTCTTTTAATTTCTGCAATTGTTTCAGAATGTGATCAGGTGTGTCAGAAGGCAGCCGAAACGTGATGGCCTGCCCCCTCTGAATCCCTGTCATCCCCACCTTTTTCATCAAATCACCCTAGTTCTTGACCTTGTGCTTTTCTTCCTTTTTCTCTTTTGAAGACTCTTTTTTAAGCTTTCGATTGTAGTCTGAAATCAACTTATAGTAAGCATTAGACATCATCCAAATGCTTTCTCTTTCATCTTCAAAGAAGTCGATATTATAGCCGTCCAGGTTGTTGTTTAATGTCTTAAGGTAATCTTTAAGGACGATCGAGCCACCACCTACAAAGTAGCAAATTTCAGTTTGAGAATTCTTTTGCCACACATTACGAAGATGACGGTACTGTTTCTTCGCAAGTTCAAGAAGAATACGGTCTGTAATATCGTGAACGCTTGTGCGACTGCCTCGAACCATGATGTGATTACGATCATTTTTCTTGGTGATAATATCGACTACATCGCGTCTGCTGTCTAGCTCAACGCCGTGTTTAGAACGGATTTCTTCACGAATCAATTCTAGCGATTCCGCTACTCCGATGTTAAAACCTTGTGCTTTGTCATCATCAACGTTTCTATTCTTGATAACTGCGATATCAGTAGATAGGCCACCAATATCTTGAATAAGAATACGCTTATCGATTAGGTCCTTATTTATGATGTTTAGGTCGTTATCCATTACTAGATTGATATAAGCAGCAAAGCCTTCAGGATAAACTTTTACTTCATCAAACTTAATATTAACCTTCTTACCTTGGTGCTTAGGCGTTACTAAGAACTCTACCTGGTGCACAGATCCTAGTAGTCTTGAGCGATAACCTACATCTTTACCTTCCTTCACTTCACGAAGTGGAAGTCCAGTACCGAGTGTATAATTCGCATCGATTACGCCATTCTGATTCTTGAAGTTTGCCGTGTTCTTCTCATCTACTGCATCCAACGCAAGTGATGCAAAAAGCATGATTAACGTTTGGTCTTCTTCTGATTTAGCGCTACCTGGATCAAGCTCTGTAGGATTATCACTAGTTGTCGCAAGGTTTCCTACTCGGTAAATCGCATTGTTATCTTGAAGAGCAGGGGAGTGCACTCTGATGTGGATTCCATCAAGAGGATCCTTCGTATCAAGTTCTTCAATACCGATTACAGGACGATCTTCAATATCTCTTGCTATCACGTTTGGTATGTATAAGTCGGATTCAAGTTTTCCATAAATTCCTTTTAGAGAATCATTACCAACATCAACTGCTGCAATTCTCGAATTACTCATAAATCGATCCACCCTTTCAAATTTAAATGAATCTAGTATTTCTACTATTAAGTTAAAAGTTATAGAAGATTTCGTCTTTCGTCAATGAGTCATTCTATCTAGTTTACAATTATGTATACATGTGTACAAATTATGTATACATGTATACATATTATGTTTACTTGTTTACAAACCCGTACACATGCCGCCAATAAGCCATGTATACAATAAAGTAAACAAGCACACATTTTACGTATACTTGTAAACAGAATTGCAAACAAGTACACACTTTTGTATACTTTTATTTTTTTCATTGCAAGTCTCCCCTCTACTCTATCCATGCAACCTTTGTGTAAGGGCAAATAAAAAGCCAGGCGATTAAAATCCGCCTGGCTAAAATTTATTAGCTATAAACGACTTCCTGTTGATACAAACCGAGTGTGTTAGCAGTTAAAGTATGAATTTCTCTAAAAAGTTCAGGGTTTTCAGCTAACGACTGGCCGTAGGAAGGGATCATTTCTTTAATTTTAGGCTCCCAATCTGCCAAATATTGAGGGAAACAACGTTCAAAAAGCTCAAGCATCACATGAACAGCTGTAGAAGCACCCGGAGAAGCACCAAGTAAAGCAGCGATCGAGCCATCAGAAGCATTTACAATCTCAGTGCCGAATTGAAGCGTGCCCTTGCCACCAGTTTTCGTATCTTTGATAACCTGCACACGCTGACCTGCTACAACAATTTCCCAGTCTTCAGATTTAGCATCTGGAATAAATTCACGTATCTCTTCCATGCGCTGCTCGTGAGACTGCATCACTTGTTGAATCAAATATTTTGTAAGTCCCATCTCTTTCATTCCTGCCGCCATCATCGTTAACACGTTGTTTGGTTTAACAGAGCTGATCAGATCAAGATTCGAACCGCCTTTTAAGAATTTTGGCGAGAAACCAGCAAATGGGCCGAATAGCAAGCTTTTCTTATTGTCGATATACCTCGTATCTAGGTGAGGAACAGACATTGGAGGGGCTCCTACTTTCGCTTTACCGTATACTTTCCCATGGTGCTGCTCAATTACCTCTGGGTTTTTACACACCATAAAGAGTCCACTTACAGGAAACCCGCCGATATGCTTCGATTCAGGGATACCCGTCTTCTGTAATAGATGAAGACTTCCCCCTCCACCTCCAATGAAAACGAAGTCAGCGGAATGGTATTCCAAGTTATCGTTTTCCATATCTTGGACCTTAACTTCCCATTGTCCATCTTTCTTACGCTTAATATGTTCTACACTATGATTATAATTGATGGCAACGTTTTTACTTTCTAAATTCTTAAATAGTAAACGCGTTAGCGCACCAAAATTAACGTCTGTTCCAGAGTCGATTTTCGTCGCTGCAATAGGTTCCGTTGATGAGCGTCCGTTCATAATAAGTGGCATCCACTCTTTAAGCTTCTCAGGATCATCTGAAAACTCCATACCTTGAAACAAAGGCTTTTCTGACAACGCTTCCATCCGCTTTTTCAAGAATGCCACATTCGCCTCACCATGTACGAGACTCATATGGGGAATAGGCATGATAAAATCTTGGGGATTATCGATCAAGCCTCTGTTTACGAGATGAGACCAATACTGTCTTGATAACTGAAACTGCTCGTTTACTTTAACAGCTTTACTAATGTCGATCGATCCATCAGCTTTTTCAGAAGTATAGTTGAGCTCACAAAGCGCAGCGTGGCCTGTCCCAGCGTTATTCCACTCATTAGAGCTTTCCTCTCCTGCACGGCTTAGCTTTTCAAATACTTTTATGTTCCAATTCGGTGCTAACTCTTTCAGTAATGATCCCAAAGTGGCACTCATGACACCAGCACCAATTAAGATAACGTCTTTTTTGTGATTGTTACTCATGATATCCTTCCTTATCTCTAATAGTAATAAAGAGTATGCGCACAAGCTTCATCAAAGCAAGGCGTCACTTTGGCACTTTCTTTTTCTATCTCCATTATAACCATTTTATAGATTTATTTCACAATTGTAAAAAATATCTATGAGCTGCAATTCTAATGGAAAGGGAACAGCTAATCATAGGGAGGGGTTTTGCAGTAAAATAAAAGCGTTCCTCCTATTAGAGAAACGCTTTAGTAGACTTTCATTACTTATGATACGGTTCACCACGGTTAATCTTGAACGCGCGGTAGATTTGCTCGACGAGAACAAGCCTCATAAGCTGATGAGGGAACGTCATCTTAGAAAAGGATAGTGTATCATTCGCTCTTGTCATAACGTCCTCACTCAAGCCTAGAGAGCCTCCTATGACGAACGCTACTTTACTTTTACCATATGTGGCGAGCTGATCCAGGTCTTTCGCCAGTTTTTCAGAGGTTTTCATGTTTCCTTGAATCGCTAATGCGATCACGTGAGCGTCTGGAGAGATTTTCGATAGAATTCTGTTCCCTTCAGCTTGTTTAACCTGTTCCATTTCAACTTCACTAAGATTCTCAGGTGCTTTTTCATCTGGGACCTCGATCACTTCTACTTTTGCATAAGGTCCAAGTCGTTTCGTATACTCAGCAATTCCTTGTTTAAGGTATTTTTCTTTTAATTTTCCTACCGTCACGATGCTGATATTCAAACCGATCATTCTCCTCCCACAGTCGTTCTATATACAGTACATCCACAATTAATAAACATGTTATCAACAGAACTTATCCACATATACACATTTTCTATCCACATATCGTGACCGAATATTAGTTCGACACCATATATACGGCAGGTTTACTGCAATATTTACATGTTGTGGACAAGTTCCCATCATTCTTTTCAAGCTTTTCTAAAACAGGAAACTGCTCCGTTTCATCTACAGTCACATCTAAAGCAAGCTCTACATGCTCTTCACAACAATGAATCTTCATTTAAGCCATCCTTTCTAGTTATCCACTGTGCATAACTCAAACAGTAAAACAGGAGAGTTTCCTCTCCTGTTAATAAGTGATTATGAGGTTTGTTGTTCAGATAACGTTACCTTTACATTCTGCTTTTTTCCTTCACGATAAATAGTCATCGTTACTGAATCCCCGATTTCTTTTTTGGAATAAAGAAACTTCCGTAAGTCTATTGAGTTCTTGATCGTTTCTCCGTCTATCGCAGTAATCACATCTAACTCTTTAAGTCCAGCCTGATATGCTGCTGACGTTGGAAATACACTCATGATGACAACACCGTAATCGATATCCATTGGAAGCTTTAACGATTCACTCCAATGGTAAGTTGGTATTTCAGATAGAGATTTCGTTCCAACTCCTATTTGAGGTCTTCTGACTTCACCATAAGTCTCTAAGTCGTTAATGATTGGTTCTGCGATATTGATAGGGATCGCAAACCCAATTCCTTCTACACTCGACCTCGCAATTTTCATCGAGTTGATACCGATCAACTGGCCAGAAATGTTAATTAAAGCTCCTCCACTATTCCCTGGATTGATAGAGGCATCTGTTTGAATAACATCAGCATTCCAATCGATCGTTCCGTTTTGGTCTGTATCGACCGGAAATGAGCGTTCAGGATTACTTACGATGCCTTGTGTGACAGTTCCTTCAAGGAAGCCGAGTGGATTACCGATTGCAACCGCTGGCTCTCCTGGCTTTAATTTATCTGAATCTCCAAAATCAGCTACCATCGTTACGTTAGCAGAAGGAATTTTTAATACTGCAAGATCCATTAATGGGTCGGTACCAACAAGCTCAGCAGCAACTCGTTGCTCTGCGCTTAAACTAACTTCGATCTGACTTGCACCTTGAACAACGTGATTGTTTGTAACGACAAATGCAGTATCGCCCTGTTTCTTGTAGATAACGCCAGAACCTGCTCCAGCTTCACCGTAATCTTCAGCCCAGAAATCTGTTTTTTGAAGGTTAATGACCCCTACAACCGCTTCGTTGACCTTCTCAACCGCAGTCGTAATATCATTCGTTACATCTACACTGATACTCTTAGTTATCGGATCTTGGTCAAGCTGACCGTTCGATTCCTCTTCAGGTGCGGGAGATGTTACTTCTGGTAATACGCCAAGCCCAGACAAGGCTGGAACCGTAAAAAGGATGATCAATGCACCTAAAATAGCACCAAGAAATCCAGCAACAAGTGCACCACCACGGTTTCCTTTTTGTTTGGTGGTCCGGTTATAATCCTCACCATCATAAAAGCCCAATTTTTTCACCTTTCCTTTCCTATCAAAAAAGGTGGACCTAATTGAGACTATCCATCCAACCTTGAACAGACATCATACTTTTGTTAGAAGCGTAGGGGTTGTAGGATCTGTATCATAGAGATCGAACTGTTCACCTACAGCAAAACCATTTTGTTCAAGAGACTGTTGAACTGACAATCTTGCCAGGTCCTTCATGTTATTATCTTTACTTAAATGGGCTAAATAAATACGCTTCGTTTTATCACCGATGATATCTGCGAGGGCTGCTGCTGCATCTTCATTCGAGACGTGTCCCATATCTCCAAGAATTCGTCTTTTGACGTTCCAGGGATACCTTCCCATCATCAACATATTGATGTCATGATTTGCTTCAAAGATAAGCATATCCGAATCCTGAATCGTCCCCTTGATCCGTTCACTAACATAGCCAAGGTCGGTTGCTAGACTCAGTTTCTTCCCTTCATGATGAAACACGTAAAACATGGGCTCAGCCGCATCGTGAGAAACACCGAATGATTCTACATCTAAGTCGTGAAATGTTTTAACAGTCTCCATATCAAAATGGAACTTCTGGTCGAGAGGAATTTCACCGATCGACCGCTCCATCGCATTCCACGTTTTTTCATTTGCATAGATCGGTAGTTTGTAACGACGAGCAAAGATCCCTAGACCTTTAATATGGTCACTATGTTCATGAGTTACGAGCAAACCATCTATTTCTTTAGGATCGATGTGAGCTTTGGCGAGTAACTCTTCAAGCTTCTTCCCGCTCAACCCTGCATCTACCAAAAACTTTTGTTTCTCTGTACCGACAAATAGTGCATTCCCAGTACTACCACTTGCAAGCACGCTAAATTTAAGAGACATATTCCATTCCTCTCCTACTTTTCCCCAGAAGAAGGTTGTGGTGTTGAAGGGTCCAGATCTTTCCCTTGATTATCACCGTTACCTTCCTCTTCACTTTCTTCAATTTCTTCGTCATCTTCCGTAGCACTAAACACGTTCTTTTCAATTGCATCTACATAATAAACCTCAGGCTCTTGCTCTTCATTCTTTGAATTTGTTAAAACAACGCGCCACGTTGGAACAAACACGATCTTCTCTCTTTCGTCCTCATTCGTTACGGTATAGTAGCCGAGAGAGACATCTTCAACAACGTCATTCAATTCGATATACTGTTGGTTTAATAATACTTCGATTGCGTCAGAAGCAGGATCGATCTTTCTCTCTTCCGTAATAGAATTGAGGTCAAGATACGTTTGGGTATAAGACGTGACTTTATTGTCTTCCATACTTACGATCAGCATCCCAGAATTTTGATTGTAGATCGGGCGATCATCTTTGTACGTTTCTACGAAATAGATGATATTCTTATCATCTGCTGAGTGAGAGTATTCATATTTTGAACCTTCATACACATAAGTCTCTAAGAAGATTGAAAAAGCTGAAGCTCGAGTTGGGTCGTTGATGGGATATGGCTTCTCGAGCGTGGAAATCAGCTTATTCCCATCTAACTCAATTTCCTGACTCGTCCCTTCTTCCAATGTTTTTTCTTCTTTTTCATTGAATTCATGGACTTTACCACTTATATAAGGCATGTTTTCAGTTTGAACGGTTGGTTTCTTCTTGTAGGTGACGTTAAAGCTATCAAGCTTTTCTTCTAGAGTTACCTGCTGAAGCTGCTCAAGACCACTAATATCCGTTCGTTTTGAAATCAAATCACTGAGTAGAAAAATGTTAAAAACAAGGAAGGTTAGGATGAGTATGGTTTTCGTTCTATTCCAATCCAAAATCATTCCCTCCTTGCTCTAAATTCTCAAGCGGCGTCCATGATTGGTTCAACTTAACATACCACTGAGGCATCAGAACGAAATCTTGGTTACTGTTTTCATCTCGATCAATCGTATAACCGATTGTAAAATTCGTTATCGCACTTTTTTTGAAGTTGCCTTCATCTAATAGCGAGACAACTTTATCGTAAGAAGGTAGCCCTCTTGTTTCAATGTCATTGGCGAATTGGACCACCTTCAACATGCGCTTATACGTACTGATCTCATTGTTCTTTAAAGTTACATTTATTTCATCTAAATCCTCTTGATATGGACTGAAAACAGGGTATCCTTCCGTATTCAATCTAAAGGTAATTCGGTCTGTCTTCGTCTTTGAAGATGTGACCCATTCGCTCAGAAAATAGTCATCATTTGGATCACTTATCTGAAAACCAAAGTGCTTATTAACAAATCCATAAGCATTCAAAATCGGAGCTTCATTCGCCACAAACTTGCTTGATGTAGAAGGCGGGTTAATAAAGCCCATATAATTATTCGTCTTATCATAATTCAAATCGCGACTTCCATCCGTATATAAAGAAGAGGAATTAATAACCGTGTTTTCTTCTACAGCATTTTCATCTGGAAATAGAGCTGTGATAAAAGCGTCTATATTCGTTAATTCATCGGTTCTAACATCATACAGCCTCATCTGAATTTCATTTGTAGGTAAATAAAAGATCGGCGTATTATCGTTAGGTTGATAAGAACGAGCACGGGTTATTTTACCGTTAGATTCCAGAAGAGAGGAGAAATCTTCACTGAACCACTCTTTCATATCCCTAGACACGTCGACCGTTGCTCTCATCCCAATCTGACTAGAGCTATTCAAAAAGATAACTTCGTTGTTTTTCCCAGATTGGGCTGAAGGAACAATAAGTCGATCGAACACTTCTAGTGGGATATCGCCCTTTGCAACACTCACTAGACTTTTTAACACATCGTTTGAAAGTGAAGTTGGAAAAATGAACTCAATGCTCTCTTCACGATTGATCAGACTGTCGATATTATCTACCATCGTTACAGACTTAATCCTTGTACCAGAGATGAAATCAGTATAGAAAGAATCGATCGTTACTCTTTCAAATGACGTGTAATGGCTATCGTTTTGATGAAACACAACTTGATTCGGTTTAACGACCTGACTGAGATCAACTTCTTTGACACCTACCGTTCTATTCTCAGAAGGCGTTGTTTCCCTCTCATAATCCGGCTCGAAGGTCCAGATTTGCCAGGTTAATACAAGGCTCAATACGACTAAAACGTTCAATAGAATCGTTTTGATCGTCTCCAAATGTTTCTTAGTCATTCTCATTCTCTTCGACCTCCCTTATTCGCTTATAAGGAAGTGTAAAGTAAATAGTCGTTCCTTTACCCCACTTACTTTCTGCCCAGATGTCTCCATGGTGCGCATTGATCATTTCTTTTGCAATCGCTAATCCAAGACCCGTACCGCCTAATTGACGAGAGCGCGCCTTATCGACTCGATAGAAGCGATCGAATATTTTAGACAAGTTGTTCTTAGGAATTCCAACACCCTGATCACTGATACTAACACGAACTTTTTTACCGATCGTCCAGCAGCGAGCTGTGATTGTTCCACCTTCAGGGGAATATTTGATGGCATTGGAGATGATATTGTCGAGCACCTGGGTCATTTTATCTCGATCGATTCTTGTAAAGATTGCAGCATAAGGAAGCTGACGAACGATCTCAATGTTTTCACGCTTAGACATCTCGAACCGATCTAGAACTTGATCAAACATCTCTACAAAGTCAACCTCGCTAAATTCAAGACGGTATTCTTTTTTATCCATCTTTGAGAGTTGAAGAAGATCGTTTACGAGTCTGATCATTCGCTCTGTTTCGTTCTGAGTCACACTTAAGAAGCGTGGCGCAATCTCTGGGTCAGAAAGAGCACCCTCTTGAAGAGCTTCTAAATAGCTTCTCATCGTTG
Source organism: Anaerobacillus sp. ABD4_527 (assembly GCF_056160805.1). Lineage (NCBI taxonomy): Bacteria > Bacillati > Bacillota > Bacilli > Caryophanales > Bacillaceae > Anaerobacillus > Anaerobacillus sp. ABD4_527. Next base: position 38,598 of record NZ_JBSWXZ010000005.1, on the reverse strand, counting down.
TAAGTGGTGTACGAAGCTCATGAGAAACGTTCACAACGAATTCTCTGCGTTCTTGCTCTAGCTGCTCTTGTTCAGTAATATCATGTAGAACGGCAATTAGACCATTAATTGGTCCATCTTCTTTATGAATGATAGAGAAATTCACACGAATGATGAACGTTTGATGTTCATTACTTAAATCGAGGATAACAGAGTCTGGACCATTATAAAGATCATCCCATGTTTTTTCCTCAGCGTATTGGAGAACCTTATTTAACGGCGTACCTAAGGCTGTTTCACGCGAAACATCCATCATCTCCTCAGCTCGATCGTTCATAAGGATGATCATCCCCTCACGATCTGTTGCGATAACACCATCTGTCATATAGGCAAGTACGGAAGTTAGCTTACGCCGCTCTCCCTCAGTAATCGCATTCGCTTCTTGTAACCTTCTAGTTAAATCGTTAAAAGCTAGCGCAAGTTGACCGATTTCGTCTTCACCGTATACCTTTACCTTACGAGTGAAATCTCCGCGTGCCATAACAAGTGCCTGTTTACGCATATCAGAGATCGGCCGCGTAATCGTACGAGAAATAACGATTCCTAATAAACCTGTTAAGACAAGCGCGATAAGCGCAGATTGAGCCAATAATTTATTTACCTCGTTCGCTTGCTTAAATACATGTTCCATATCAGCTTGAATATAAACAGCACCTACAGTTGAATTCGTATCGCCTACTACCGCCACACTGTAGACGAAAAACCGCTCTCCATCTTCATCCACTAATATTTCTTGATCATCAATTCCATTGAGAGCACTATTCACGTACTCATTTGTTGAAAGTGATCCAACTAATTCATCATCATAGAGAGAACCTACGATCTGACCAAGTGAATTGATGACATAAATTTGGCGAATCTCCTTTTGGTTAAAATTCGCTATTAATTCCGCTATCGAATTGTTTTCCTCATCACTTTTACTGTTGATTTGACTCGACACATTTTCAGCCAATAGCTGAGCACGGTCTTTCACTGAATTCACATAGTTCTGTTCAAACTGTTCTTCAAGCTTGTCATTAAAATAGACGGAAATAAATTGGATTGCGATAAGGATAAGAAGAACATATACGATTGCAAATTTAAAATGTATGGATTTAAAAAAGCCCACTTTCCCCATTTATATCAAACTACTCCTGTTCCGGCTCACGCATATAGTATCCGACCCCACGGCGGGTAATGATCCATGATGGATGGCTAGGGTTATCTTCTACCTTTTCTCGAAGTCTCCGAACAGTGACATCTACAGTTCTTACGTCACCAAAATAATCATAGCCCCACACTGTTTGTAGAAGGTGCTCACGGGTCATTACCTGGCCAATATGCTTTGATAGATAGTGAAGCAATTCAAATTCTCTATGCGTTAATTCAATTGACTCTTCTCGTTTCGTCACCAGGTACGCATCTGGATGAATCGTTAACGCACCTACGTTAATAACAGAGTTTGTCGATGATTCCTTTTCAGGCTCCTGTTGGCGTCTTCTTAAGTTTGCTTTCACTCTCGCAATTAACTCTCTCGTACTGAAAGGCTTCGTAACATAGTCATCTGCCCCTAGCTCGAGACCAAGTACTTTATCGATTTCAGAGTCTTTTGCAGTAAGCATAATGATCGGCATTTCGTATTTCTTTCTCACTTCTCGACACACTTCCATGCCATCACGCTGAGGAAGCATGATATCAAGAAGAATCATGTCTGGATTTTCTTCTTCAACTTTTGCAATTGCTTCATCTCCATCGTAAGCGCATACAACGTTAAAGCCTTCCTTTTCAAGATTGAACTGAAGTATATCAGCGATCGGTTTTTCATCATCTACAACAAGAATTTTCTTGTCCATTATGAACGCTCCTTTTTATTAATACAGGTAATATGTATTCTCAAGTAAAAGTCATGTCTTATTTCGTCTATTCTATCATATTATAACTATTTTATTTATCCTCTACCCTTTACCTTCAAATGTAAAAAGAAAACCTTCAGCAAAAACTGAAGGTTTTTCTTTCCTATAGGTAATCCATTGGATTCTGTAGTTTACCGTTTTTATAAACTTCAAAGTGAAGGTGGATGCCTGTTGATTTTCCCGTTGTTCCCATAACACCAATCTTCTCACCTTTTTGCACCGTATCTCCAACAGAAACAGAGATGGATGAAAGGTGGGCATACGTGGTTTTTATACCGTTATTATGGTCGATCGTTACTTGATTTCCATATCCACTGCGCTTACCAGCTGCAGTGACTTTACCATTATCTACTGTCTTAATCGTTCGATCAGAGACACCGGCAATATCGATCCCTTTATGGAAGGAGCCCCATCGTTCTCCTTGCTTACTCGTAATGGTACCTCCTACTGCTGGCCAAGCAAACGACCCAGTACCTTTGGAAGGAATCACTTTTGTACCAATCGTTACTTTTTCAGAAACTGGTTCTTTCGAAACTTCCTCTTTAACAACTTCTTTCTTCGTCACTTCACCATTTTCACGTGAAATACTGTACGTTACCTTCTTCTCACCTTTTTCCCCGGTTTGAGTAACGTCTTTCTTTCCTTTTAGAAGAGAATCACTTTTAGTGGTTTCTGTTTCGAAATCAATCTCTTCATCTTTCGTCACTTCTTCTGTTTCTAGTACTTTTACGAATTGTTTCTCTTCAAGAACCGTTACCTTATCGCTCTCTAGTTTATCGTCCTCTGCAAGGTTATTTAGTTCTCTGATCTCTGCTTCTTCCATGTCATATTCATCCGCAAGATCAGCGAGCGTTTCATCTTCTGAAACATCTATCTCAACTTCTTTAAGATAGCCATCCTCAATTTGCGTGACGCCTTCTTCTTCAGTCAACACATTATGCTTCTTCGCTTCAACTTCCTCAATAGAGAAATCAGTGGAAAGATCTAAGAAGTCAGCAGGATGTTTCTCGTTATCTTCATCGATTTTACTTTCGATCTCTTTGACCTTATCATCTGAAAGAAATGGCTTTGCGTATACCCAAAGCGCATCTTTCGCGCTAGATTCACTTGCGAAGATGCCGACAGATTCATTCTCAAATGACAGTTCATAGCCCTTTGCAACAAAAGTGAGCTCACCTGCAACCTTATCTAACGTCTCTTCATTATCATATGAAGGCTGAAACAAGCGTTTAGGGACAATTTGAAGATCGTTTTCGACCATCAAAGTTAACTCACCTGTTTGTTTTTCTTCTTTAATTTTGTCTACTTGCTCTTTCAACTGCTCTTTATCATCTATCGTTCCTATATTACTACCATCTATGTATACGTGATAGACTGGTTTCATCATATTATATACAGTAGCACCCGCTGGCTCGATACCAGTTATCATGCTAACGCTTATCAACGAGACCAAAACAGCGGATTGACATATTCGTTTTACTACTTTAGGTGTTGCCATAATGTTTCCTCCTGCGATTTGCCTACGCAAAAAATTAACTCACGATTTGAATCCTACCATATTTATAAAGTCAATAGGGTATTACTCCCCAATTTGTAACACGAATGTAGTCTATTCGTCATGATTGTGGTATTCCTTGGGAAGATTGCTAGTATTTTCGGGTAAGCTGGAACATAAAAAAAGCATATCTCCTATGAGATATGCTTGTATCTTAAGCGATTATAAGTAAAAAATGGTGGCTCCGGACGGAATCGAACCGCCGACACGTGGATTTTCAGTCCACTGCTCTACCGACTGAGCTACAGAGCCGTGTTTGTTAAGATGTCCATCAGCCTTTGCTGAGTAAAACCACTGTCCCTTCCTCTTCTAGCAACGCTTCGTAGCTTGCTGTGTCGGGACAACTCGTCGGATATTCGGTGATGCTTTGCTCGTTGCTCTACCGACTGAGCTACAGAGCCGTTTTAAGAATTAAAATGGCGGTCCCGACGGGAATCGAACCCGCGATCTCCTGCGTGACAGGCAGGCATGTTAACCGCTACACCACGGGACCACTTATATGTTCACTTACGTTAGTTACAGAAAACTGTAATTAAGTGTTTAGGTTGCCCCTAAAGGGACTTCGATAAAATTTTAGCACGGAGGATTATCCGACGTAGGTAAAATTTTGGTTGCGGGGGCAGGATTTGAACCTGCGACCTTCGGGTTATGAGCCCGACGAGCTACCGAACTGCTCCACCCCGCGACGATAATATGGAATTGATACAATCCAACGTTTTCTTCCTCAACTTATGTATCTTTGCGGAAAGAAAATGGTGAGCCATGAAGGACTCGAACCTTCGACCCTCTGATTAAAAGTCAGATGCTCTACCAACTGAGCTAATGGCTCATTAAAGGTTTCTTTAATGACGACAAGTTTTATATTATCACTGCTTTATGAAAAAAGCAAGGCTTCTTTAAATAAAAATAATAAAGGTGAAGATAACAGGTCATGCTGTTACCTTGTCTCACCTTTTTTCCTTAGTTTTTCTCTCATCATTTCACGGATTTCTTTCTTACGCTTATGACGTTGTATCGCGAAACGATTAACTTCTTGGAAGACAAGGGAGGACTGCTTTTCTGTTTTGAGATAGAATTTTACACCATAGCTAAAGTTCCCTCTCGTGTTAGGATCATCTGGGTTGTTTGCTTTTAGCCATAGGATTTCACCAGTTACCTTAAATAGTTCTTCGTTCAATTTCAACTCAAACTCTAAGTCTGTATGTTTCGCTAACTCAGGATCTGAAGAGAAGCCGATACCTTCAAGGCCGATGTCGTGAATATAAATTTTATGATTAAACTCTTTACTATCAGGTTCGTCACCATTCAATACCCTCATTTTTGCTGCGAGAGGTACGGAGAGTTGGTGCCGAAAGACTTGCCTTTTATCCCGGTTCATTAAGCCCACCTCATAAAAAATAGGAAATTCTAACAATATCAATCTTATCATATAAAAATAAACCGTGCTTTTGTTTTATAGTAATAACGCCTAAAAAAAGCTGGCAGTATAAACTGCCAGCTAGGTCTTATGCGAACACGCCGCGTACCATGTTTGTTTGATTACGGTCTGGTCCTACAGAGAACACAGACAATGGAATACCTGTAAGCTGAGAAACACGCTCAATATAGTGCCTAGCGTTTGGAGGAAGCTCTCCAAGATCTTTCACACCTGTAATATCTTCATTCCAACCAGGCATCTCTTCGTATACTGGTTCACACTCTGCAAGGATTTTCAGGCTAGCTGGAAATTCCTCGATCACTTCGCCTTTATATTTATATGCCGTACATATTTTCAACGTATCGATACCAGTCAGTACATCGATGGAGTTTAGAGATAAGTCGGTAATTCCACTAACTCGGCGGGCATGACGAACAACGACACTATCAAACCAACCAACACGACGAGGTCGTCCTGTGGTCGTACCGTATTCGTTTCCTACTTCACGGATCTTGTCTCCAATTTCATCATGTAGTTCAGTTGGGAAAGGTCCATCTCCAACACGAGTCGTATACGCCTTTGAAACGCCTACCACGTGATTGATCTTACTTGGTCCAACACCAGAACCGATCGCAACACCACCTGCGATTGGGTTAGATGACGTGACATATGGATACGTTCCCTGATCGATATCAAGCATAACGCCTTGTGCACCTTCGAAAAGAACACGACGTCCTTCATCGATCGCATCGTTTAACACAACAGATGTATCGACAACGTACTTTTTAATCTGCTGTCCATATTCAAAGTACTCTTCAAGAATATCTTCTTTTTTGAAGCCTTCAGCTTCATACATACGCTCAAGAAGACGGTTTTTATCTGCAAGGTTACGTTCAAGCTTTTCTTCAAAAACATCTTTATCGAGAAGGTCACAAATACGGATACCAACACGTGCAGCCTTGTCCATATAGGCAGGTCCGATTCCTTTTTTCGTCGTACCGATTTTGTTTGCACCCTTGGACTCTTCTTCTACAGCATCTAATCTAAGGTGATAAGGTAGAATCACGTGAGCACGATTGCTTATACGAAGGTTGTCCGTACTAACGTTACGCTCGTGTAAATATGCAAGCTCTTCTACAAGCGCCTTCGGATCAATAACCATACCGTTACCAATCACGCAAATTTTATCATCGTAAAAAATACCTGATGGAATCAAGTGAAGCTTGTATTTCGTATCGTTGAATACAATTGTATGTCCAGCATTGTTACCGCCCTGATAACGAGCAACAACTTCTGCATTTTCAGAAAGGTAGTCGGTAATCTTTCCTTTACCTTCATCGCCCCACTGCGTTCCTACGACCACTACTGATGGCATTTCAGCACCTCCAGATGCTTCATTCGAATTCGTTCGGTGAAGCATGCACTTTTTTAAAAAACCCAGAGTAAGTGTACCAATTCGTGTTAATTAAGTCAACAAAACCGAACGATTTATCATCGTTTACTTTTTATGTTCGTTATTAGGGTTAATGTGCCCACTTTTCTTCCAACTTATAAAAGAAAAAGCCCCTGATCGGGACTTATTACGCACCTGGAGGAATGTCACTCTCATCGTGACGCCTCTCAAGATTAACGAATTTATTGAATTCCTTTACGAAAGCAAGCTCTACTGTTCCAACTGGTCCATTACGCTGCTTCGCAATAATAATTTCGATGATATTCTTATTCTCTGATTCTTTGTCATAGTAATCATCTCGGTATAGGAAAGCAACGATGTCGGCATCCTGCTCGATACTTCCTGATTCACGGATATCAGACATCATCGGACGCTTATCCTGTCTCGATTCTACACCACGAGACAGCTGAGAAAGCGAAATAACAGGAACTTCAAGTTCCCTCGCGATTCCTTTTAGTGCACGAGATATCTCAGAAACTTCCTGCTGACGGTTCTCGGTTGAACCGTTACCTCTGATCAACTGCATATAGTCGATCAAGATCATGCCGAGACCTTTTTCTTGCTTTAAACGTCGGCATTTCGACCGAATGTCTCCAACGCGAATACCTGGTGTGTCATCGATATAGATACCGGCGTTCGATAAACTCCCCATTGCCATCGTAAGCTTCTGCCAGTCATCACCTGTTAAAGCTCCAGTACGAAGGCGCTGTGCATCGATGTTTCCTTCTGCACAAAGCATACGCATTACGAGCTGTTCAGCACCCATCTCAAGACTGAAGATCGCTACGTTCTCATCAGTTTTCGTTGCTACGTTCTGAGCGATATTCAAAGCGAAAGCCGTCTTACCTACGGAAGGACGTGCAGCCACGATGATCAGATCGTTTCGCTGAAATCCTGCAGTCATCCGGTCTAGCTCTGAGAAGCCCGTAGGTATACCAGTAATGTCTCCCGTGTTGTTTTGGAGCATTTCGATATTATCATATGCATCGACAAGAACGTCTTTAATGGAAATAAACGCACCGGTGTTCTTGCGTTGTGATACTTCCATAATGGATTTTTCTGCTTCTGATAGAAGGTTCTCTATTTCATTTTCCTTCGCATAACCGTCTGAAGCGATATCAGTTGCTGCTCTGATCAAACGTCTTAAGATCGATTTCTCTTCTACGATCTTTGAATAGTATTCAACGTTTGCAGCAGTTGGCACCGAGTTAGCTAAATCACTTAAATAAGAGACTCCGCCAATTTCCTCAAGGAGCTTTCGATCTTGAAGCTCAGAAGTAACCGTTACAAGATCGACCGGTTCCCCTTTCTCGGATAGCTCGATCATGACAGAAAAGATCTTCTGATGTGCCGCACGATAAAAATCTTCTGGTTGGAGAACCTCAGTAGCGGTTGTTAATGCATCTGTCTCTAAAAACACCGCCCCTATAACGGCCTGTTCTGCTTCTATATTTTGAGGTGGCGTACGATCAGCAAATAAATCACTCATGTTGTTTTCCCCCTGAGCATTTCGCTTTTTCCACCCGTTAACACCTATTATTGCTCAACGACATGAACTTTAACTGTAGCTGTCACATCTTGATGCAATTTGATGGGTACATTTGTGTAACCAAGTGAACGGATTGGTTCATCTAGTTCGATCTTTCTTTTATCAATTTTGATGTCATGATGCTTCTTAAGATCTTCAGCGATGTTCTTACTAGTGATCGATCCGAATAAGCGGCCACCTTCACCAGATTTCGTTGAAATTTCAACCTCAAGGTTTTCGATTGTTTCTTTAAGAGCCTTCGCTTCATCTAGTTCTTCTTGTGCTTTCTTCTCATCGCTACGCTGCTTTGCTTTTAACTGCTTCATATTTGCATTATTCGCTTCAACAGCAAGATTATTCTTTAAAAGATGGTTACGAGCATAGCCATCTGCTACATTTTTAACTTCACCTTTTTTACCTTTACCTTTTACATCTTCTAAAAATATTACTTTCATGACTCTTCGTCTCCCCCTTCTAGATAGTCATCTACGACTTCTTTAAGCATACTTTCTGCTTCTTCTACTGTATTTACATCTAGCTGCGTGGCGGCATTTGTTAAATGACCTCCACCTTCTAGACCTTCCATAATGATTTGAACGTTTACTTCACCAAGAGATCTTGCACTTATGCTTACTTTACCATCATCTCGCTTTGAAATGACAAAGGATGCAATAACGCCGCTCATAGAAAGCAACGTATCAGCAGCCTGCGCGATCATGACCTGGTCATACGTCTTATCATTTTCACCGAGTGCAATGGCGATTCCGTTACGATAGATGTTTGACTTTTCGATAATACGCGCTCGACGAATATATTGAGCGATGTCTTCGCGAAGAAATTCTTGCACTAGAACCGTATCCGCACCGTGTGCTCGTAAATAAGAAGCAGCATCAAACGTTCTTGAGCCAGTTCTAAGCGTGAAACTTTTTGTATCGACAATGATTCCAGCTAACAGTGCTGTCGCTTCTAATATGTCCATTTTAAGACGCTTTGGCTGATATTCAAAGAGTTCCGTTACAAGCTCCGCAGTTGAGGAAGCATACGGCTCCATATAGACGAGAACGGGATCTTCAATAAATTCTTCCCCTCGTCTATGATGGTCGATCACAACCACGCGATCAAGCTTTTGGAGAAGTTTTTCTTCCATGACGAGTGAAGGTTTATGCGTATCGACTACCACGAGAAGCGTGTTCGACGTTGCCTTCTCAAGTGCCTCTTCAGGATCCTGAAACCGAGCCCAAAGTTGCTCGTTTTGCTGTATTTCTTCGATTAATCTCGATACACCACTCGTTTTTTGATTTTGGTCAAAAACGATATTTCCTTCTTTCCCGTTCGCCTGAGCGACTTTCAAAATACCGATCGACGCTCCAATCGAATCCATATCAGGGTTTTTATGCCCCATTATAATAACCTGATCACTATCTAAGACCAATTCTCGAAGAGCGTGAGAAATAACACGCGCTCGAACCCTCGTTCTTTTCTCGATCGGATTTGTTTTCCCACCATAAAACTTAACCTTACCGCTCGTTTGTTTAATCGCGACTTGATCACCGCCACGGCCAAGTGCTAAATCTAAACTAGATTGTGCTAGCTGTCCTAGCTCTGTTAACGTGCTATGACCGCTGCCGATTCCTATGCTTAGCGTTATATGAATATTTTCCTTCGACGTGACGTCACGAACTTCATCAAGAATAGAAAACTTATTCTTCTCTAGTTCTTGAAGGATTTTTTGGTTAAGGACTGCAAAAAACTTTTCTGAAGAACTACGTTTAAGAAAAACGCCATGTTCATCGGCCCATTTATTTAAAATCGACGTGACAGCACTATTTAAATTACTACGTACTTCATCGCCTAAACCTTGAGTTACCTCTTCATAATTATCGAGATAAATAATCCCTACTACGGTTTTTTCCTCATTGTACCTTCGTTTGATATCGATCTTCTCAGTCACATCAAAGAAATAAAGTAGACGCTCTTCCTGTTTGAAGTAAGTTTTATACTTGCGTTCATTGATGGTCAAGATTTCATCCTCTGCTTCAGACTTAAGAAACGGGATGATTTTTTCTGAAATCTCATTTAACGAAAGACCGATCAGCGGCTCCTGCTTCGTTACGGTAGGCATGTAAGGATTTGTCCATTCGATGTGGTAATCCTCATCATACAACAATATACCGATCGGCATCTCCATCAATGCCTCATCGCCCACCTTTTTCACACGATGCGAAAGTGTGGACACATAGTCGCGTAGAGCTTCCTGAAAATTCGATTCAGCACGGATCGCTAAATAAACGAGGAGCGTTGTTACAATGACGCTTACAATTCCAATTATCCAGTTGTAATAAGTAATAATGCCGATAAAAAGGATGGAAATGACGAACAAGGCTACCACATGATAACCATGCCACCGTTTCGTTAAAAACTTTGGCATATTTTCAGCTCCTACCTATGATTTCATTCTCCTTCGCAGTTCAAAACCTAGATCGATGATTCCAATGATAACAACAAGTGACGATAGTGCGAAGCCAAGAAATGTGAAAAGTATCGGCACCGCGATCGGCCAACCTTTTTTGTGGCTGTAAAAGTATATAACTGCTAGTCCTTGCACAAAAATTAACGCATTCAATACTGAATAGACATTAATAGAAGCTACATAAGCAGCAGAACCTTCTTCTAAACCAACCATCATTAGAATGGTAACAACTAAATAATACCATAAAAAGCTCTTAGGAAATGCCCATTCTCGAATCGGTTTAAACACCGGAGGTTGAAATCCTCCTACCCTCTTCAAGACAGGAATGGAAATAAGTTGTGAGACTAAAGCCATTAAAACACCTAAAATAACAAGGAGAGTAGGAACCAAATATCTGATGATCTCGATTTGCTCAAACATCATATCGAACTGCTCAGTATTTTGCCCTAATGCTTCACTTATTGATTCAGCTTGTTTAAATGACTGGTTTAGCATTGAGATCGCTAAATCGATTGGGTTCTCACCTATCAGTAGTATACTTCCGATAAAAAGGATTAGCATCGTAATCACATAACTGATCCCACTACCGATCAAAACAGTAAGCGCAGATTTACGTTTCGCATACAGATAACCTGCTGTTAATCCCCCGACTCCAAATGGAAACGAGGCGGCGAGGGATGGAAATCCAGCGATGATTAACCCTAATACAGTGGCAACACCCCACATTACAAATCCACTGCCAAGACCATTTCGTACTATCATCAAAATAAAAGGAATAGGCAAGACCCAGAACGTAATGGATCCAAGAATCGGAACGAACGTTGTGATCAAAAATAATACAGCAAATACAGCTGCTAGCGCAGCTCCTTCCACTAATTGCTTCACGGTTTGATTTTTCAAGTTTTTAGACCTTCCTTATATCTAATAAAAAACGGGTCGAAATCCCCTTACTATATTGTAAGAATTTCTGCCCGCAACAGCAAATTTTTCATTTATAAATAAACTAACATATAAAAAAGGCTGTTACCACAACAGCCTGGTCTCACCTACATGAATGAAAGAGGTTGATCTATAGCACCCTTTGTTTCACTCTTCAGCAATTCACTCAACGTCTGAGTTGCACTCATTGCATCACGCCCTTCAGCAATTAAAAGGATTGTATCCTCCTCGTTCACCATCAGGTTGAAAGCGATGACGCTCGTAAGACTTTTTCCGTTTATGCTATGTCCATCGTGATAGAGAGTGATATGGCTACTAAACGATTTTGCCTGTTTCACAAAAGAAATGAGCGCGTTCATACTATGCTGTTTATGTACTGTTAATTTTGTAGTTTCCATCATTGATATATCCTCCTTACAAGCGAATGTAAAGAACATATACCTTTTTCCAAGTAACGTTAAACCAACTTGGTTTTTCCAATATAAAGAAAAAAGACAGCAAGATCAAATCCTGCTGTCCCTTCCTTTATCAACTTACTCTCCTACAACGTAAGGGAGTAGTGCCATTTGACGAGCACGTTTAACCGCACGAGTCAATTGACGCTGATATTTTGCGCTAGTACCTGTTACACGACGTGGAAGAATCTTTCCACGCTCAGATACGAAACGCTTAAGAAGATCTGTATCTTTATAGTCGATGTAAGTGATTTTGTTTACTGTGAAGAAACAAACCTTTTTACGACGACCTCTACGTCCACCTGGTCTTGCCATGGTTAGTACCTCCTTTGCTTTTAAATTTGTTCTCTGTTTTCACCGCTCGAAACAGAGAGTATTAGAACGGCAAGTCATCATCCGAAATATCGATCGGCTTGCCATCGCTCGCAAACGGATCATCTCCAAAGTTGGACTGATTCCGATTGTTGTTGCGATCTTGGTTCTGATTTCCGTAACCGCCGCTATCTCTGTTTGGAGAGCCGCCACCGTAGTTGCCGCCTCCGCCGCCCTGGCTTGCGCCTTTTGGCTCGAGAAATTGGACACTTTCAGCCATCACTTCTGTCACAAACACACGCTGTCCCTGGCTGTTATCATAAGAACGAGTTTGAACTCGTCCATCTACACCAGCAAGGCTGCCTTTTTTCAAGAAATTGGCTGCGTTTTCTGCCTGTCTGCGCCATACAACAATGTTGATAAAATCTGCTTCACGGTCTCCCTGCTGGTTCGTAAACGGACGATTCACTGCAAGAGTGAAGTTCGCAACCGCTACGCCGCTTGGGGTATAACGCAATTCAGGGTCTTTTGTTAAACGTCCAACTAATACGACGCGATTCAGCATCAGAACCCCTCCTATTTATAAAACAATTACTTTTTAGCTTCTTCAAGGTTAAGCGTCATGAAACGAAGAACATCGTCGTTGATTTTCATCAAACGGCTGAACTCGTTGATCGCTTCGATATCACTGTTGATGTCAAGAACAATGTAGATCCCGCTGTTGAAATCGTTGATTTCGTAAGCAAGACGCTTTTTGCCCATTTGCTTGACTTCATTAATTTCCGCACCGTTATCAGTAAGGATTCCGTTGAAACGCTCGATAAGAGCTTTCTGTGCATCCTCTTCGATATTTGGACGGATAATGTACATAATTTCGTAGTTACGCATTCCGTTCACCTCCTTTTGGTCTAACGGCTCTTAAATAAGAGCAAGGAGTAAGTATACAAAGATAATTACTCACAGCTTTAGATTATAACAAAACGAACCTATATTAGCAAGGTTTATTGATTAAACGTTGAAACGGAAGTGAATCACGTCTCCGTCTTTCACGATATATTCTTTTCCTTCTAGGCGTACTTTTCCTTTTTCTTTCGCAGCACCCATCGTTCCCGCTTCGACTAGATCGTCATACGCAACCACTTCAGCGCGGATAAACCCACGTTCAAAGTCCGTATGAATAATTCCAGCTGCTTGAGGAGCTTTCATTCCAAGACGGAACGTCCAAGCACGAACTTCTTGTTCACCAGCAGTGAAATACGTTGCAAGGCCTAAAAGGTCGTACGAAGCTCTGATCAACTTGTTAAGACCCGGCTCAGCGATACCGATGTCTTCTAAAAATGCATCTTTCTCTTCGCCATCAAGCTCAGCGAGTTCAGACTCGATCTTTGCACAAACTACGATTACTTCCGCGCCTTCTTTTGCCGCATATTCACGCACTTGTGCAACGTGTTCGTTATCTGCTGGATCTAGTAGATCATCTTCATCAACGTTTGCAACATACAGAACAGGCTTCTTCGTAAGGAGGTGTAGACCGTATACGATTTTCTCTTCTTCTTCTGTAAGTTCAACGCTACGAGCAGACTTTTCTTCTTCTAGCGCTTCTTTTATCTTTTTCAAAACGTTAAATTCAGCAAGTGCTTCTTTGTCTTTCTGTTTTGCCATCTTCTCCACACGACCGATGCGCTTATCGACTGTTTCAAGATCGGCAAGGACTAGCTCAAGGTTGATCGTCTCAATATCAGAGATCGGATCTACCTTACCTGATACGTGAGTGATGTTTTCATCATCGAAGCAACGTACAACTTGAGAGATTGCATCTACTTGACGAATGTGTGATAGGAACTTGTTTCCAAGACCTTCACCTTTACTCGCACCTTTTACGATACCTGCAATGTCAGTGAATTCGAAAGCTGTCGGAACAGTTTTCTTAGGATTAACAAGCTCAGTTAGTTTCTGAAGACGCTCATCTGGAACTTCGACGATTCCAACGTTTGGATCGATCGTACAGAACGGATAGTTTGCAGATTCTGCACCTGCTTGTGTGATTGCATTGAACAATGTTGACTTCCCAACGTTCGGAAGTCCTACAATACCGGTGGTTAAAGCCATCTCGGTCACTCCTTCTATAAATCAGCCGTGCGGCATCTATTTTTTATAACAGTAAAAACAGCATACAGAAGCTGTTTATGATATTACTTTTAAGTAAATAAACTAGAGACATACCTTTTCCAATTATAGAGATTCAGAAGGTAAAATACAAGCTTCCCAGAATTGTTCTCACAAAAAAAGACCGTCAAAGCGACGGTCACGAATCAGCACGTTCTAGGACTTTCTTAATTTTTCTTGAAAACTCTCTACGAGGTAGCATCACACTGTGATCACAGCCCAAACATTTGATCCGGATATCTGCGCCCATGCGAATGATCTTCCATTTGTTTTCACCACATGGATGAGGTTTTTTCATTTCGACGACATCGTTTAGCTCAAATTCCTTCTCGTTCACAAAGTTCCATCCCTTCTATACTTTTTCCTGAACCTCTGCTTGCTCGTCCCGCTGATACATGACAAGACGAGGGAACGGTATTTCGATTCCTCTTTCATCAAGACGCTGCTTGACTGCTTTTCGAACTTCTCTCCCGATACCCCAGTGTTCCATAGGTCTAGTTTCTGAGATGATGCGTAGGACAACTTCTGAAGCTCCTAGAGTTTGAACACCAAGGTACTCAGGCTTTACGATCATGGCATCATATTGGTCATAAAGCTCGTCCAATAATTCGATGATGATTTCTTCTGCCTCGTGAATCTGTTCTTCATAAGCAATGCTAACATCAACGACGGCGATACTGTTGTGTATAGAAAAGTTTGTAACCTGGTTTATGTTTCCATTCGGGATGATGTGAAGTTCTCCTGTCCAGCTTTTCACTTTTGTAACTCGAAGACCGATTTCTTCAACAAATCCTTCGATTCCGGTGATGCGAACATAATCTCCTACTGAAAATTGCTTCTCAAAAATGATAAAGAAACCTGTAATCACATCTCGAACGAGGTTTTGTGCTCCAAAACCTACAGCGAGGCCGACGACACCAGCACCCGCGATCAATGTTCGAACATCCACTTCAAATTCGCTCAAGACCATAACGAGCGCAATAAAGTAAGTGACGTACGTCAACACGTTCTCGATCAAGCGTATAAGAGTGGTTTCTCTACGCTCAGACAAACGAAGTGGGCTTTTCAAACGAATGGCAAAGATATGATTTAAAGCTGACTTAGCTAAACGAAGGAACAACCATGTTCCTATAACAATGGCAAGTATTCTAAAAATCCTATTAGAGATATCGATCCAAAACTCTCGATTGGCTAGAAACTCAAAAACCGTTTGCCACAGTCCTTCTAACGAACCCATTCCTCATCTCTCCCGTTCCTATCAAATTCTACTGTTATGATAACAAATCATAACGCTTCAGAACGGGAAAAATCAAGATAGAAGCCAAAATATAAAGGTTAAGTACCCCGTATAGAGGGTATAAAAAAGCAACCAAAGTTGAAAACCCAAACGTAGTAAATGGAATCATCACAGCAACGTTGATAAAAGCAATGAACCAAAGTGGGAGACTGACCATATCGCGGAACCGTGCTGTGAGACCGAAAACGCCACTAACTGCTGTCGTGTAAATCGCTGTCCATAATAAGAACGACATGATCAATACCATATAGTAAGGATAGCTTTTAAGAATAGCAAACAAAGGAATTTCATAAACAAGTAAATCATGCGCTACTTGAATTAACGATTGATTATATAGAAACGACAGGCCTCCTAGTATCAAACCACTGCCTATGCTCGCAATCCAGATCTCGCCTTTGTGTTTGATCTGATGACCGATAGCCGATAGAACCGCAACAAGAGGTAAAATATTTAGAGCTGTAAAGGTAAATGCAGCTGGCCAATTCGATTGCTTCACCCAATCGAATAGCATCGCGTTCATATTTGATTTGATAAATAAAAGAAGAACTGCAAGTAGTAAGATAATGAGTAGAGGTAAGATGATCGCATTCATCGAAAGCATGCCATTGATATCCCAGAAGAAGAGGACGACGACAAGAATGGCGAGAATTCCAATGCCCATCCAATAAGGGAGATGCAACACTTCCATCGTAGCGCCTCCTCCTGCTAGCATGACGATGGTAGTGGTGAACAGATAAAGGATGATTAATAGATCATAAAGCCCAGTCAGTTTCTTTCCAACTAACTTTTCAAGAATCGGTAAGTAATGTGATGATTGTGTTTCGTAGCTTATCTTCATGATGACATAGCAGCAGATACTGAACATGATTGTGAACAGCGCAATAGCCAGGACACTTTCATGGCCAAAAAACTGCCATAGTTCTCTTCCTGAAGCGTACCCCGCTCCAATCATCGTACCAAGAATGAGGAACATCCACTTCATCCCACCGTTAATCATGGCATTCTCTCCTTTGCCAGTTCTTCGACTATTTTCCATTTATGTAGAAGAAAAACGAAGCTTTATGTATAGATCACCTCAAGTTTCCGTATACTGTTACTACTATTACAAAGGAGAGAATCCTATGAATCTTCGAGACAAGTTTTTTCAAAAAAAGCCTGTAGCATATCGAATCCATCATGAGGATACTCTTGCCATAAAAACGACTGGCGAAAAGGTTATGAACATGCTTCCCAAAAAGCGTACAGAAGAAATCGTAGTCGTGTGCATCGGTACCGACCGATCGACCGGAGACGCCCTTGGTCCTCTCGTAGGAAGCAAACTAAGCCAGCTAAAATTAAACGCTTCTGTATATGGTACGCTAGAGTCTCCCGTACATGCTGTTAATTTGAATGACGTGATGACTACGATTGAAAAGTCTCACCATAACCCGTTTATTATCGGGATCGACGCTTGCCTCGGACGCCTTCACTCGGTCGGCATCATTACGGTTGGAGACGGACCAGTAAAACCAGGTGCAGGTGTTAAGAAAGAGCTTCCTGAAGTGGGCCATATCCATTTGACTGGGATCGTGAATGTGAGCGGGTTTATGGAATACTTTGTCCTACAGAACACACGCTTGAACCTTGTTATGAAGATGGCTGATATAATGGCCGAAAGTCTGAACGATGCAATAGAAGCGTATTACTCTTCAACAGAGCATGAAAGTAAATTGAATAAGCAGATCAAATCCTGGAGCGATGATCTTTTTCAAATACCATAGAAAAACCCCTTTTCTCGGAATGAAGTCCGGAAAAGGGGTTTTTTATCAAATGAAATATAGTAGTGATACGAGACCTGCTGCTACGAGTAGTCCTGGGAGGAAATTCGCAACTCTAATTTGCGTTAATCCTAGCAGATTAAGGCCGATCGCTAAGATCATAATGCCTCCTGCAGACGTGACTTCTGCAATAAATGCATCAAGCAAAGCTTGCGGAACAAATCGATCGATTTGAGATGCGAAAAGGGCTATAAATCCTTGGTAGAGCATAACAGGGAAGGCAGAAAACAGTACACCATATCCAAGCGTAGCCGTAAACATAATCGCCGTAAAACCATCTATGAGTGATTTCGTAAAAAGAACAGAATGATCCCCACGAAGCCCACTATCGAGCGCACCGAGAATCGCCATTGCTCCAACAACATAAACCAGCGTCGCCGTTACAAATGCTTGTGCAACACTTCCTTCAGAGGCAGCTCCTGTTTTACGCTCGATCCATCTTCCGATACTCTTTAACTTCCCTTCAAGATCCCAATACTCCCCAAGAATTCCACCGACTACTAAACTACCGATTACGACGAGGAACTGTTCACTCTTCATCGCCATCTGAAGTCCAATCACCGCAACAACGAGTGCTAATCCTTGCATAATCGTCGTTTTCATACGCTCTGGTATTCTTCTACTAATTGTGCCGATCAATGTTCCGAGTATAATTGCAAGGCCATTGACTACTGTACCTAATAGGACCATCTTACCTCTCCTTAGCCGAAATATCCCTCTACTATTTCCTGTAACGCAGTAATGACCTGATCGATCTCTTCTTCTGTATTGTATGGCCCTACACTGATTCTTACAGCTCCGTACGTTCCGATCGACTCATGACCGATAGGAGTACAATGGAGTCCTGCTCGTACCGCGATATTATAATGCTGGTCCAATATAATCGCGATTTCTTGTGAGTCGATCCCTTCGATAGTAAATGGAACGACTCCAAGGCGATCGGAATGTGGCCCATAAACTTTGAGGTGATCGATTGAATGCAAACCTTCAATCAACTTTTTTGTCAGACGCTGTTCATGACGATGAATCTCATCAAGACCTAACTTCTTTACAACTTCGAGACCTGCAAGAAGTCCTGCGATACCTGGTGTATTCAGTGTTCCGCTCTCAAGATATTCAGGGTATACCTCTGGCTGCTCGATCGACTCGGAGCGGCTGCCTGTACCTCCTTGAAAGATAGGTTCGAGCGACACTTCTTTTCCAACCATAAGGACGCCTGTACCTTGAGGTCCTAGCAGCCCTTTATGACCAGGAAATGCGAGTAGATCGATATTCATTTCTTCTATATCAATAGGTAGAACACCAGCTGTTTGCGCAGCATCGACTAGAAACGTTATGCCTTTATCCTTCGCAAGTTTTCCTATCTCTTTAATCGGTACAATCTTTCCAGTGAGATTCGATCCATGAGAGACAACGATCATTTTTGTTTGAGGAGTTATGGACTCTTCAAATGAGCCCATGTTGAAGTCCTCGGACGTGCCAGGGTCAAAATACGTTATCTCTATGCCTATCTTCCTTTTAATGTCCTCAAGTGGACGCCGTACGGAATTATGTTCATAAGACGTTGTTAACACGTGATCGCCGCTTTGAAATGTGAACCCTTTTAAAGCCTGATTCAGTGCAGATGTTGCATTTGACGTAAAGCATACGCGATTAGGATACTTGAACCCAAAGAAGTGAGCGAGCTGTTCCCTTGCTTGACTGATCACTTCATTCGCCTTTACAGACATCTTGTGTCCACTTCTACCTGGGTTTGCAGCGTATTCTGTTAAAGCCTCCGTCATCGCTTCCACTACTTCTGGTGGCTTCGGAAATGACGATGCCGCTTGATCGAGATACATTTTACAAAACACCTCTCCAACGTATAGTAGTCCCTATAATAAAAGCATAAACTGCTTCACAGTTTATGCTGACTATTGTTCACCTTTTTCTAGAACATCAAGAATGCGGTCTAAATCTTCTTGAGAAAAGAATTCGATTTCGATCTTACCTTTTTTCTTAGTCCGTTTGATCGATACTGAAGTACCGAACCGTTTTCGAAGAACATTTTCTTTATCCTTTAAAAAAGGATCAGGTGCTGCTTCCTTTTTTGTTTCACGTGAAACGTTCTGGTTCATCCCATTGATAATCGATTCAAGCTGTCTTACGTTTAGCTTCTCATCGATTACACGCTTCGCTAACGGGAGTCTTGCATCTTTATTTTTCAGTCCTAACAGAGCTCTACCATGCCCCATCGTTAACTTACCTTCTGCAATATGATCCTGGATTTCAGGTGATAGTTGAAGCAACCGTAAAAAATTAGCTAAATGAGGTCTGCTTTTTCCAAGCCTCTTCGATAGCTCTTCTTGCGTAACATCGGTTTCCTTCATCAACTTCTGATAAGCCATCGCCTCTTCGATCGGATTCAAATTCTCTCTTTGAAGGTTCTCGATCAATGCGATCTCCATCATTTTTCGATCTGTAAGATCTCGAACGACAGCAGGAATGGTTGTGAGTCCAGCTTCCTTTGAAGCTCGGTAGCGCCGCTCACCTACTACGATCTCATACCCTTTTATGCTTTTTCTGACGATAACAGGCTGAAGAACTCCATATGTTTGAATGGATGAACTCAGTTCTTCAATCGCTTCTGCAGCAAAGTTCTTTCTCGGTTGGTATGGGTTAGGACGTAGTTCGTTTATAGGAATGTCTTTCACCGTTTCGTCTTCCTTTTGGGAAGGAAAGAATGCATTGATTCCTTTGCCTAATCCACGATTAGCCATATCCTAACACTTCCTTTGCAAGTTCTAAATAGACTTCCGCTCCTCTAGATTTAGAATCATACGCTATAATTGGTTTGCCATGGCTTGGCGCTTCTCCTAACCGAACATTTCTTGGAACGATCGCTTTATAGACTTTCTCTTGAAAGTACTTCTTCACTTCTTCAATGACTTGAATTCCTAAGTTCGTCCTAGCATCTAACATAGTGAGTAGCACGCCTTCAATTTTCAAGTCCGTGTTTAAGTGTTTTTGTACAAGTCGAACAGTATTTAATAGCTGACTTAATCCTTCTAGTGCGTAGTACTCACATTGTACAGGAATAAGGACAGCATTAGCAGCTGTTAGAGAATTGATTGTTAATAAACCTAGTGATGGAGGACAGTCTATTATAATATAATCATAGTTTTTTTCAACTTTCGCTAATGCTCTTTTCAATCGTACTTCTCTCGATATGGTTGGTACAAGCTCGATTTCAGCACCGGCTAGCTGAATGGTTGAAGGGATAACGTGAAGATTCTCAATCGAAGTCTCTTGCATAATATCGATGGCATCTTTATCGTCGACAAGGATATTGTAGACACAGTGATCGATCGCACCCTTTTCAATCCCAACACCACTCGTTGCATTTCCTTGAGGATCGATATCGACCAGAAGTACTTTTTTACCTAGTGAAGCAAGACAGGCACTTAAGTTTACAGAGGTTGTCGTTTTTCCTACCCCGCCCTTTTGATTCGCAACAGCAATAATATTAGCCAACGTTTCACCTACTCCTTAGAACGACATTTCTACCTCATATTTTATCACGTTTAGAATTTTTTGGATGTTCTTTTAGAAAATAGACTACGCTCAAATTAAAAACTCACCCTCTTCGGATGAGTTTTACTTTTTCTTGGGAATTCGAATTGTAAATTGGTAATATTCTTCATGCTCTTCTTCGTCGGTATCGATCGATAAACCGCTCTCCGTTACCATATCAAGTGATTGACGAATGGTGTTTACAGCAAGGCGCATGTCCTTACTGAAGGACTTCTTTGTAGGCTTAGGCTTTGGCGTGGTTCCTTCAAGCATCCGCACAACTCGATCCTCAGTTTGCTTAACGTTCCACTGTTTCTCAATTACTTCTTCGAGTACCTTTACTTGATTCTCGGGGTTCTTTAGAGGAATCAAGGCTCTAGCATGTCTTTCGGTGATCTGTTTATTTAAAAGTGCTTGTTGTATAGGTTCCGGCAACTTTAATAAACGAAGCTTATTTGCAATCGTTGATTGTCCTTTTCCAAGGCGTTGCGCGAGGCTTTCTTGCGTCAAGTTATGAAGCTCTAATAGCTGAGAGTATGCCATCGCTTCTTCAATGGCAGTCAATTCTTCCCTCTGTAAGTTCTCTATTAAAGCGATCGATGCTGTTTGCGAATCATTAAACTCTTTCACTATTGCAGGAATTCGCTCCCAGCCAAGCTTTTTCACAGCTCTCCAGCGACGTTCACCGGCAATAATCTCAAATTTGCCTTCACGTTCTCGCACGACGATTGGCTGGATAATACCATGTGTTTTAATAGTCTGGGATAGTTCAGCGATTTTTTCATCTATAAAAATTGTTCGAGGTTGGAAACGGTTCGGAACAATTTCTTCAACGAGGATGTGCTTTACTTCATCCTGTTCAGATTCCATTCCCTCATTTTTTTCTTCGTTCAATCCGAAAAGACGTGAAAACGTATGTTTCATCGCCCAACACCACCTTTAATCGACTCCTTAACTGATTCGTTACCTTGAACTAAAAATCCTTCTATACGTAGCGTTCCACGTGGAACACATTTCCGTTCAAATGCAGACTATTTCTATTATAATGGATTTTTATTAGGTGTGCCTGGCTTTCTTGGATATTTTTTTGGTGTCGATTTGATTTTTTTGATCGTGACGATATTCCGCTCGCTCTCTTCAAGGGGCAAAGATAGTTTCTCGACCTTTTCTGTCTGCCCACCAAGTATGGTTATAGCTTGTTTTCCAGCTTTTAATTCTTCCTCGACATTTGGACCTTTTAAAGCAACAAAATATCCACCTGGCTTAACTAGCGGTAAACAGAGCTCTCCTAGAACGGACATGCGTGCGACTGCTCTTGCTGTAACAACATCATATTGTTCGCGATACGTTTTATTCTTACCGAACAGTTCTGCGCGATCATGACAAAAAGAAACACCTGTCAGATTTAATTGTGACGCTAAGTGCTTTAAGAATCCGATCCGTTTATTAAGCGAATCCACGATCGTTACGTTTAGGTGGGGGAAGCAAATCTTTATCGGAAGGCTTGGAAATCCTGCTCCTGCTCCAACATCGCAAATATGTAAATCAGAGGAAAAATCAAACGAGAATGCCGCCATAATAGAGTCATAAAAGTGTTTCTCATAAACCTCTTCCTTATCAGTTATGGCCGTTAAATTCATTTTTTCGTTCCATTCCACCAAAACATCATAGTATGTCTGAAATTGTTGAAGCTGCTCAGGAGAAAGAGTTATCCCCTTCTCCTCTAGCAACTCCATGAATTGTTGTTCGTTCATGGCTACCTCACTTTATCGATTATTTTGCAATCTTAGCTATTTTTCCCTGCTCAATATACACAAGTAAAATAGAAACATCTGCTGGATTAACGCCAGATACACGTGAAGCCTGGCCAATAGATAGAGGACGGACCTCATGTAGCTTTTGTTTTGCTTCACTAGCTAGCCCATTAATCGCAAAGTAATCAATATCATTTGGAATCTTCTTCTCATCCATTTTCTTCATACGTTCAACTTGCTGTAGACTTTTCGCAATATAGCCTTTGTATTTAATTTGAATCTCCACTTGCTCAGCAACATCTTCTGGAACGTCGTACTCAGCTGGAGTAAGTTGTTTGATCGCTTCATAGTTTACTTCAGGACGTTTGATCAAGTTGCCAGCGTGTGCAGCTTCTTTCAGCTCAGATCCGTATTTCTGCAAAATGTCATTCACTTCATCAGTTGGCTTGATCACAACAGATTCTAGACGCTTGATTTCCTTTTCGATCAATTCCTTTTTCGCAATGAAACGATCGTAGCGTTCTTGAGGGATCATTCCAATTTCGTAGCCAAGATCGGTAAGTCTCAGATCAGCGTTATCGTGGCGCAGAAGCAGTCTGTATTCTGCACGAGATGTTAGCAAACGATAAGGTTCATTCGTTCCCTTCGTCACGAGATCATCGATCAAGACGCCTATATATGCATCAGAACGGTCTAAGATGACAGCTTCACGATCCTGTGCATTTCGCGCAGCGTTAATTCCTGCCATGATCCCTTGCCCTGCAGCCTCTTCATAACCTGAAGTACCATTAAGCTGACCTGCTGTGAAGAGGTTCTTAACTGTTTTTGTTTCTAATGAAGGCCAAAGCTGTGTAGGTACAATCGCATCATACTCGATTGCATAGCCTGCACGCATCATTTCAACGTTTTCAAGACCAGGTACTGTCTTCAAAATTTTACGCTGCAAGTCTTCAGGTAGACTCGTTGATAGTCCCTGAACATAAACCTCTTTCGTATTACGTCCTTCAGGCTCTAAAAAGATCTGATGGCGAGGCTTATCATTGAATCGAACGATTTTATCTTCGATCGAAGGACAATAGCGCGGACCTGTACCTTCGATCATGCCGGAGTACATAGGCGAACGGTGAAGGTTATCGTTGATAAGCTTATGCGTTTCCTCGCCAGTGTAAGTTAGCCAGCACGGAAGTTGGTCAGTGATATACTCAGTTGTTTCATATGAAAAAGCACGCGGCTTTTCATCACCTGGTTGAATCTCAGTCTTGCTGTAGTCGATCGACTTGTTATTCACACGAGGTGGTGTTCCTGTCTTAAATCGCACCATTTCAAAACCAAGCTCTTGTAGATGATAAGAGAGGTTTACTGAAGGCTGCATGTTATTTGGACCACTCTCATAAGAAAGGTCTCCAAGAATAATACGACCGCGAAGGAACGTACCTGTTGTAAGAATCACGGACTTCGCTTCATACTGCGCACCCGTCTTCGTTTCAACTCCAGTACATACCCCATCTTCAACGATTAACTTTTCTACCATACCTTGAAGCAATGTTAAATTTTCTTGTTCCTCAAGCGTTTTTTTCATTTCGCTTTGGTATAAAACTTTATCAGCCTGAGCACGCAGTGCTCGTACAGCTGGTCCTTTACCTGTGTTCAACATTCTCATCTGAATGTGTGTTTTATCAATATTTCGCGCCATTTCGCCGCCTAATGCATCGATTTCCCTAACGACGATCCCCTTTGCAGGACCCCCTACACTGGGATTGCAGGGCATGAATGCAACAGAGTCAAGGTTCAGTGTGAGCATGAGTGTCTTTGCTCCCATTCTCGCTGAAGCTAGACCTGCTTCTACACCGGCATGACCTGCGCCGACGACGATAACATCATAAGAATCGGCTTTGTAACCCATTGCCGTATTCCTCCTTTTATATTCTTATTTCCCAAGACAGAATTGCGAGAATAACTGGTCGATCAAACTCTCAGATACCGTATCACCTATGATCTCTCCTAGTAGTTCCCATGTACGAGTAATATCAATCTGAACCATATCGACAGGCATTCCTGCTTCGATTGCGTCCAGCGCATCTGCTAGAGTTTTTCTTGATTGCTCTAACAAAGCGATGTGTCTAGAGTTAGATACATACGTTAGATCCTGTGATTCAACGGCACCTTCAAAGAAGAGTTCAGAGATAGATTGTTCGAGCTCATCTACTCCTTGTTCATTCTTTAGGGAAGTTGTAATGATCGGATGCTCATCAGCTAGTCGCTTTACTTTCTCTAGATCAAGCTTTTCTTCCAAGTCCGTTTTGTTAACGATCACGATAACATCCATTCCCTCGACTGCTTTGAAAAGCTGTTCATCTTCATGAGTAAGCTCATCGTTATAATTTAAAACGAGTAGGATGAGGTCTGCCTGCTTTAAACGCTCGCGTGATCGCTCGACCCCAATTCGTTCGACAAGATCTTCCGTTTCACGTATCCCAGCCGTATCAACGAGCCTTAAAGGTACGCCTCTCACGTTCACATACTCTTCTATGACATCTCTAGTTGTACCAGGTACATCTGTAACGATCGCTTTGTTCTCATGAACCAGACTGTTTAGTAAAGAAGATTTTCCTACGTTGGGTCTTCCTACGATTACAGTTGAAAGGCCTTCTCTTAAGATTTTACCTTGTCGGGCTGTTACGAGGATTCGCCTGATCTCCTCTTCTACTTCTTTTAACTGATTCGTTAATAGTTCCTGCGTCATCTCTTCTGCATCGTACTCAGGGTAATCGATATTGACTTCAACGTGCGCAACTGTTTCTAGCAATTGCTGACGAAGCTTTGAGATTAGCGATGAAAGACGGCCTTCCATTTGGTTCAACGCAACATTCATCGCTCTATCAGTTTTGGCACGAATGAGATCAATTACACCTTCTGCTTGTGAAAGATCGATTCTACCGTTCAAGAATGCTCGTTTAGTAAATTCACCAGGTTCAGCTAGTCTTGCTCCGCTACGCAGTACAAGCTCAAGGACGCGATTGACTGATACGAGTCCACCGTGACAGTTAATTTCCACGATATCTTCCCTTGTAAAGGTACGAGGTCCCCTCATGACAGAAACCATTACCTCTTCGGCCACCTCGTTTGTGTCTGGGTCGATAAGATGGCCATAGTGAATCGTATGAGAATCTACGTCTCTTAGCGGTTTTGACCCCTTATAAAGCTTATCGGCAATGTCTACCGCTTCAGACCCACTTAACCGTACGATTGCAATCGCTCCTTCTCCCATCGGAGTCGATATCGCTGCTATCGTTTCGTATTCCATTCCGTTCACCTCTCTTATCTATAAAAATGCTATATCTGCTCTATTTCTTATATGAATGAAGACTAGTATTAGTTTAACCAATTATCCACAGTGGATAACTCTTTCAAAAATGACAGAGATTAATCCACAATACCTTTTAGTGTAACCCATTTTTGCAAAAAAAGAAATAATAAGACCCTGGAACGGGACCGCTTTTCACCTAATGTTCACGTTATCTAACGACTTGAGAGAACCACATAAAAAACCTCCGGACAACAGTCCGAAGGTTTAAATTTGCTTATTACGTGGAACTATAACCACACGTCTATGCGGATCGTTCCCATCAGAGTGAGTCGTGATACCCTTCTTATCTTTCAAATAAAGGTGAATCACCTTCCGTTCAAGCGACGGCATCGGTTCTAACTGCACTTCCCTTTTCGTATAGATCGCTTTTTCAGCGAGACGATCTGCCAGCTTTTTCAGCGTATCTTCTCGTCTTTGTCGATAGTTCTCTGCATCGAGAACGACTCTAACAAAACGATCTGAAAATCGGTTCGCGGCGAGGTTTGTCAAATATTGCAGCGAGTTAAGAGTTTGGCCGCGTTTCCCAATTAGTATAGCAATTTTCTCACCAGATAACGTAAAGAATAGATCGCGATCTTTCTTTACTCCCTCTATTCTGGCTTCGACTCCCATATTACTAATTACTTTTTCTAAGAAAACTTTCGTTTGCTCGAGCACGTCAGGCTTTTCAACAACCTTTATACGCGCTGGTTTTGCTCCAAATCCTAAGAAACCCTTTTTTGGCTCCTCGATCACTTCAATATCAACTTGCTCCTCTACAGTTTCAAGTTGATTCAACGCATCTTGCAGCGCATCTTCAACTGATTTCCCCGTTACCGTAAGGCTTCTCACTTCTTCGCTCCCTCCGTATCCGTACTAGCGGTTTTGGTGGTAGGTCTCATAATAAAGTAAGTTTGAACAATCATAAAGATATTTCCCACTACCCAGTAAAGCGCTAGAGCTGAAGGGAAATTGATTGCGAATACGATAATCATGATCGGCATAACGTAGAGTAGCATTTTCATTTGAGGCTGTACTGCTCCACTGCTTCCCATCATGATCTTTTGTTGAATAAACGTTGTTAAACCAGCTAGTAACGCAAGCGTAATATCTGCATCTCCCAGGCTGAACCACAAAAAGTTATGCGTCGCAATAGCTTCTGTCCTCATGATCGCATGATAAAAACCAAGTAGTATTGGCATTTGAACAAGAATCGGAAGACAACCCGCTAGAGGATTAACGCCATTCTTCTGGAAGAGCTGCATCATTTCCTGCTGAAGCTGCTGTTGTGTCTTCTGGTCTTTACTGCTGTATTTCTCTCGCAGTTCTTTCATCTGAGGCTGCAGATCCTGCATAGCCCTTGAGCTCTTTGTTTGCTTGATCATTAATGGAAGCAAAACGAGTCGAATCAAAATCGTAACGATGATAATGGAAAGACCATAGTTCTCATTACCTGTTGCTTCTGCGAAAAATGTTAATAACATCGATAATGGATATACGACATATTCGCTCCAAAATCCAGTACTGTTTGCATCGATTGGATCGTTGATATTACATCCGGCCAGTACCGCAACGAGACCAATCAATAGAAATGCGAGGGTTACTTTTTTCCTCACGCTTCATCCTCCTTGCAATCAAACTCGACAATGACAATACCTTTATGTAAGGAAAGCAATGCCTTAATTCTTTTTATCTGGAACTGGATCAAATCCTCCAGGATGAAACGGATGGCATTTCGATATTCTCCTAACCGTATACCACGTACCTCTTAGAAACCCATGCTTTTGATAAGATTCCAAGCTGTATTGGGAACAAGACGGGTAAAATCGACATGATGGAGGAGTTAAAGGTGAAACAAACTTCTGGTATCCACGAATCAGCAACATAGCCAGACGTTTCATCTTGTACCCCTTCCTTTTCCA
Organism: Anaerobacillus sp. ABD4_527; assembly: GCF_056160805.1. Lineage (NCBI taxonomy): Bacteria > Bacillati > Bacillota > Bacilli > Caryophanales > Bacillaceae > Anaerobacillus > Anaerobacillus sp. ABD4_527. The sequence continues at coordinate 10,684 of NZ_JBSWXZ010000005.1, read as the reverse complement.
TCCCGCTTTGCACCTTTATATACACGTGCCCGTTTCAACACGTGAATCAAGCTGCTTTTCACTTCTTCTAAATTCATTTCCGATGCTGGCTTTCGAGCGATTACGACAAAATCGTAAGGAACGTCAATTTGATCTGAAAGCTGGTGAAAAGATTCACGAATGAGTCGCTTCACTCTATTTCTAGTAACTGCATTCCCAATCCGTTTGCTTACGGAGAGACCTAATCGAAAATGAGGTTGATCGTTTCTTTTCATTACATAAACTACAAATTGTCTATTTGCAGTAGAGTTTCCTTTTTTAAAGACACTCTGGAACTCTGAATTCTTCTTAATCCGGTAGTTGCTATTCAATCCGCACACTCCCAGTGTTGCTTGGATAAGCACATTATAAACCTTATCTTGAAAAAAGACCACTGATGATCAGTGGTCTATGCAGACAATACTTTTCTACCTTTACGGCGACGACGAGCAAGAACTTTACGTCCGTTAGCTGAGCTCATACGCGCACGAAAACCGTGAACTTTTTTACGTTTACGTGTGTTTGGTTGAAACGTTCTTTTCATTCTATTACACCTCCCTGAGGATAAACTGTTATAAAGACAGTCTAAGTTATTATAAGAAAGGGAGCGTCCAAATGTCAAGTTCTATTAAAAACTCTTTGGTATTTTAACTATGATCAACTAGAACATTTAGAAAAACACTAGGAACGTTCCTCCTCGAAATTCATTCTACAAATTCCCCCAACAAAACCGTGTGGATAACTCATTTCGACATTTTTCACTTATTCACATCGGTTATCGACAGCTTCTACACAAAATCTAGCGCTGTGGACATCTCGAATCCACAAGATATGCTCTCTGTGGATAACTTAGCGAAAAGCATTGCAATAAAGGGATTCTTTTGTTATGATATTTGTGTTTTAACTCGTTGACAAGAGGATCAGCGAATATTTACATCCACAGCTTGTGGATAATTATGTGGACATTTATTCAGAGGTGTTTATGAGCCTGTCCACAAACCTGTGAACTCAGTCGATAAATCGACTTTCTTCTATATTATATGACTAACGTTTTTTTGTGGACGGTATATTTATTACTCTATATTCATGTAGTTATACAAAGGTTGTACGTTGGTAGTTAAGGCGATTAAAGCCAGCGGTGACAGCCTGTTTTTATTTTGCAAACAGAAGGAGGGACTTCGTTGGAAAACATCACGGATCTCTGGCAACAAGCGCTAGCGGAAATCGAAAAAAAACTAAGTAAACCGAGCTTCGAAACGTGGTTAAAGTCAACTTCCGCCAACAGAATGGAAGGCGACACCATTATCATTACAGCACCCAACGAGTTCGCAAGGGATTGGCTAGAATCTAGATATTCAAGTCTGATTACGGAAACACTCCTTGAATTGACTGGTAGTGAACTTAGGGCAAAATTCATCATTCCTCAGACGAATTCTGATGATGATCTAGATATTGAACAAGCGATGAAGAAAAAACCAAAAGCAAAGCCTGCTCAAGAAGAAAACCCACAAAGCATGCTTAATTCCAAATATACTTTCGATACGTTTGTAATTGGTTCTGGAAACCGTTTTGCCCACGCAGCATCCCTTGCAGTAGCGGAAGCGCCAGCAAAAGCATACAATCCACTGTTTATATATGGTGGCGTGGGGCTAGGGAAAACACACTTGATGCACGCGATCGGTCACTATGTAATTGATCATAATCCGAATGCCAAAGTAGTTTACCTATCGTCCGAAAAGTTTACGAATGAGTTTATTAACTCGATTCGAGACAACAAAACGGTGAATTTTCGCAATAAATATCGAAATGTCGATGTCCTGCTAATCGATGATATTCAGTTCCTTGCTGGAAAAGAACAAACGCAAGAGGAATTCTTCCATACGTTTAACGCTCTTCATGAGGAAAGTAAACAGATCGTCATATCAAGTGACCGACCTCCGAAAGAAATTCCTACGCTGGAAGATCGTCTCCGTTCTCGCTTTGAGTGGGGGTTGATCACAGATATCACGCCTCCTGATTTAGAAACACGAATCGCGATCTTGAGGAAAAAGGCGAAGGCTGAAGGACTAGATATTCCTAATGAAGTGATGCTCTATATCGCAAATCAAATTGATACGAACATCCGTGAGCTTGAAGGGGCATTGATTCGAGTGGTCGCTTATTCTTCTCTTATCAATCAAGATATGAATGCTGACCTTGCAGCGGAAGCATTGAAGAACATTATTCCTTCTTCTCAGCCAAAAGTCATCACCATCCATGATATCCAGACGGTAATTGGAGAACATTTTTCTGTAAAGCTTGAAGACTTTGCTGCAAAGAAGAGAACAAAATCAGTCGCATTTCCTCGTCAAATAGCGATGTATCTATCTAGAGAGCTCACTGATTTCTCACTTCCGAAAATTGGTGAAGAGTTTGGTGGGAGAGATCACACTACTGTTATCCATGCTCACGAGAAGATTTCAAAACTTCTCGATTCTGACCAAGAACTTCAGAAAAAACTACAAGAAGTTATTGAGCAGCTTAAGAACGGATAATCTTTGTTTTGTGGATACCACTGAATAGTGTGTGCACAGAATGTACGAGTTACTAACACGCTATCCACAGGTGGATAACTTTCGTACCAAGGGATTGTGTATACTTATCCACACATTCACAGCCCCTACTAGTAAGACTACGATATTTTTAAATAATAATTATATGAATGACGTTCATTTATTTAGGAGGTAAATTATGCGTTTTACGATTGAAAGAGAGCATCTTGTATCTAACGTATCAGATGTAATGAAAGCCGTATCTTCAAGAACGACTATTCCTATTCTTACAGGGATAAAAATTGTTGCTAGTGACGAAGGGGTAACATTAACGGGAAGCGACTCCGATATTTCAATCGAATGCTTTATACCGTCAGAAGAGAACGATAAGCAAATCGTTGAAGTTTCTAAGATGGGAAGTATCGTACTTCAAGCACGATTTTTCTCTGATATCGTAAAGAAACTACCAGGTGATCAAGTAGAAATCGAAGTGTTCGATAGTTTAACGACTAGAATCCGCTCTGGCTCATCTGAATTTAACCTGAACGGATTGGATCCGGAAGAATATCCACGTTTACCAGAAGTGGAAGCTCAAGAAGGCTTTCAAATTCAAGCTGATCTACTAAAGAACATTATTAGACAAACCGTATTCGCTGTTTCTACATCTGAAACTAGACCGGTGTTAACAGGTGTAAACTGGGAGTTAGAAAACGACGAACTGAACTGTACTGCAACAGATAGTCATAGACTTGCTTTACGTTCTGTTAAAGTTGAACCGAACAGCAGTGAAGTTGCGTTTTCTAACGTTGTGATTCCTGGCAAAAGTTTGAGTGAGCTTTCCAAAATTATCGATGACAACGAAGATTTAGTCGACATCACTGTTGCTGAAAACCAAATTCTTTTTAAAGCGAACAACCTATTGTTCTTCTCGAGACTTCTAGACGGTAACTACCCAGATACAAGCCGCTTGATCCCGAACGATAGTAAAACGAACGTAACGGTTTCAGCGAAAGAATTACTTCAAGCGATCGACCGTGCGTCTGTATTAGCGCGAGAAGGTCGAAATAACGTGGTAAAACTTGCGAGTCTTGAAGAGTCATCGCTTGAAATTTCATCTAACTCACCTGAAATCGGTAAAGTTATCGAGCAAGTACAAGCTCACTCCTATGACGGTGAAGAGTTAAAGATCTCATTTAGTGCGAAATACATGATGGATGCGTTAAGAGCGATGGACTCTAACGAAGTAAACATCAGCTTCACTGGAGCGATGCGTCCATTCTTGATCAAACCGATTGAAGGCGCAGCAATCATGCAGCTGATTCTCCCAGTGAGAACGTATTGATCTTTTAAAGTACAGCTATCTACAAGCTGCCAAGGACGTGATCCTGGCAGCTTTTTTTTGTAGTCTTGATAAATTTTTCACCTTTTTCTCATGCGTTTTTAGTGAAAAAGAGGTATAATAAACTATTGGCATCCTTGAAACTGAATATGAAAAAGATATTCAAAAGGACAATTGAGGTGAATGATATGGAACAAGTAAAATTAATTAAAGAACATATTACTCTCGGACAACTTCTTCAAGAAACCGGGGTTATCGATACTGGTGGTATGGCCAAATGGTTTTTATCAGAGTATGAAGTATACGTGAACGGAGAATTAGAAGATCGTCGAGGTAAGAAACTCTATGATCAAGACAAAGTTATGATTCCTGGAGTAGGAGAGTTTATTGTAACTAGCTGAATGGGGGTATCCCGTTGCATCTAAACACGTTAACAGTTACGAACTACCGTAACTACGTTAAGCAAGAGCTTGCGTTTGAGAATAATGTAAATGTTTTTCTGGGAGAGAATGCTCAAGGAAAAACAAACATCATGGAAGCAATTTATGTACTCGCGATGGCACGATCTCATCGAACACCAAGAGATAAAGAATTAATCAATTGGGATGAGGAGTATGCTAAAATAGAAGGTAGAATAGAAAAAAGAAACGGTCCCCTATCCCTCCAGCTGGTCATTTCCCATAAAGGTAAAAAAGCCAAACTAAATCAATTGGAACAGCAAAAGCTTAGTAACTATATAGGCGCATTAAATGTGGTTATGTTTGCACCTGAAGATTTAAACCTTGTAAAAGGAAATCCAGGTGTTCGTCGGCGTTTCATTGATATTGAGCTCGGGCAGGTACAACCTGTATACCTTTATTACCTTGGTCGGTACCTTAAATTACTTCAACAGCGAAACAGCCTGTTGAAAGATCTTCGCTATCAAAAGAATCCAGATTACGTGATGTTGGAGATTCTTACCGATCAATTAATCGAATCAGCTGCGAATATTTATGAACGACGAGTTAAATTCGTTCGACTCCTCCAAAAATGGGCAGAACCCATTCACTATGGAATCAGTAGAGGGCTAGAAAAGTTAGAAATCAAGTATAATCCTACTATTGAGGTATCAGAACCTGCTGATTTGTCGAAAATAGTAGATGGATATAAAGAAAAGTTTGATAAGATAAAAGAAAGAGAAGTGGATCGCGGTGTCACGCTCGTAGGTCCGCATAGGGATGATTTGTCGTTTTTTGTCAATGGGAAAGACGTTCAGACCTATGGCTCACAGGGGCAGCAGCGAACAACTGCTTTATCGCTTAAGCTCGCCGAAATTGAATTGATCCATAGTGAAGTTGGTGAATACCCTTTGCTTCTTCTAGATGATGTCCTGTCAGAGTTAGACGATTACAGGCAGTCTCATCTTTTAAATACAATTCAAGGTAAGGTACAGACGTTCGTTACAACGACTAGTGTAGAAGGGATCAACCATGAAACGCTAGAGAAAGCAACTACCTTTCATGTACATGACGGGCTGATCGATAAAGTGAAATGAGGTGAAGAGGTGTTTATACACTTAGGCGAAGATGTCGTCGTGCAATCTAGAGATGTTGTTGGCATTTTTGATTGGCACGCAATGGAGGAAGCTGAAATTACGACTGAATTCCTTCATAGACATTCAAAGGATAAGCTTGTAGAAGACATAGGTGGCGATTTAACGAAATCAATCGTCATTACGACGGATATGGTGTTTTTATCCCCCTTATCTTCACTAACGTTAAAAAGAAGAGCATACACCGTATCAGACAGTGTAGAAACAACGATTCGAGGAGAATCATCATAAAGCCAGTTAACAAACTGGATCAGAGTCTATCTTTGATAGAGAAATGTAGGTGATCGATATGACATTAGAACAGCAATCTAATAAACAAACATACGATGAAACCCAGATTCAAGTTCTCGAAGGGCTAGAGGCTGTTCGAAAACGTCCTGGTATGTACATCGGGTCTACCAGTGGGCGCGGACTGCATCATCTTGTCTGGGAAATTGTTGATAATAGTATTGATGAAGCACTTGCCGGCTACTGTTCGGAAATTACTGTAAGTGTAGAGAAAGACAATAGCATCACAGTCCAAGATAACGGACGAGGAATTCCAGTTGGAATTCATGAGAAGATGGGCAGACCTGCGGTTGAAGTCATCATGACCGTGCTGCATGCAGGCGGTAAATTCGGCGGCGGCGGATACAAAGTTTCTGGTGGACTGCACGGAGTAGGTGCATCAGTTGTAAACGCACTATCTTCAAAACTAGAAATCACTGTAGAGCGGGATGGTAAGGTCTACTACCAGAGCTATACAAGAGGGATTCCTGATGAAGATTTGAAAGTCATCGGTGAGAGTGACAGAACAGGAACGACAATTCACTTCATTCCTGATGAGCAGATTTTCACTGAAACGATCGAATACGATTTTGATATTCTTTCACATCGTTTAAGAGAACTTGCATTCTTAAACCGCGGTATTCAGATCAATGCACAGGATAAACGACCAGAAGAAGAGCGTCGCTTTGAATACCACTACGAAGGTGGTATTAAATCCTACGTAGAACATTTGAATCGTACACGTGAGGCGCTTCATGAAGAGCCGATCTTTGTTGAAGGTGAACGTGAAGGAATTTCTGTTGAGATAGCCGTTCAGTATAACGATGGCTTCTCAAGTAACATCTATTCGTTTGCAAACAATATCAACACTCACGAAGGCGGAACGCACGAATACGGGTTTAAGACCGCTTTAACGAGAGTGATTAATGATTACGCAAGGAAAAACAGTTTGTTTAGAGAAAATGACCCTAACTTGACTGGTGATGACGTACGTGAAGGTTTGACTGCGATCATCTCGATCAAACACCCTGATCCACAGTTCGAAGGGCAAACGAAAACAAAGCTTGGGAACGCCGAAGCAAGAACGATTACTGAATCTGTTTTCGCAGAAAAGTTTTCTACATTCTTATTCGAAAACCCTCTTGTCGGAAAGCAAATTGTTGAAAAAGGGTTGATGGCTTCTAGAGCCCGTGCAGCTGCAAAGAAAGCTCGTGAACTAACGAGAAGAAAAGGCGCACTCGAAGTCAGCTCGTTACCTGGTAAGCTAGCGGACTGTTCGTCGAAGGATGCTTCGATTTCTGAACTTTACGTTGTAGAGGGTGACTCTGCAGGAGGATCTGCAAAGCAGGGGCGTGACCGCCACTTCCAGGCGATCTTACCGCTACGAGGTAAAATCATCAACGTTGAAAAAGCAAGACTAGATAAAATCCTGTCTAACAATGAAGTTCGTGCGATCATCACTGCACTAGGAACTGGAATTGGTGAAGACTTTGATCTTTCAAAAGCTCGTTATCATAAAGTGATTATCATGACGGATGCAGACGTTGACGGAGCGCATATTCGGACACTGTTACTAACGTTCCTTTACCGTTACATGCGTCCACTGATTGAAAATGGCTATATCTATATCGCGCAGCCACCACTTTACAAAATTACGCAAGGTAAGAAGATTACGTATGCATACAATGAGCGTGAACGAGACGCTATCTTAGCAGATATTCCACAGAGTCCTAAGCCTGGTATCCAGCGTTACAAAGGTCTAGGTGAGATGAACCCAACACAACTTTGGGAAACAACGATGGATCCGGAATCTCGTACAGTACTGCAAGTGAATATGCAGGATGCGATCGAAGCAGACGAAGTCTTCAACATGCTGATGGGTGACAAGGTAGAACCAAGAAGAAACTTTATTCAAGATAATGCTCATTACGTTAAAAACCTTGATGTATAAGTAACAGAAGTAAAGGGGATCCACTCCCCTTTTTCTTCATGTAACTATGAAATTATGGTTTTCAAAGTTTCTAACAAAAGAGCAATAGAAAAGATGAACAAGAGTACAATTGGAGGTTTTCCGTATGTCTGATATGGAAAGATCGAGAGTAAAAGAAATAAATATTAGTCAGGAAATGCGCACCTCCTTCATGGATTATGCGATGAGCGTTATCGTTAGCCGCGCTCTACCTGATGTACGTGATGGCCTAAAACCGGTACACCGTCGTATCTTGTATGCGATGAACGACCTTGGGATGACATCTGATAAAGCGTATAAAAAGTCAGCACGTATCGTAGGTGAAGTTATTGGTAAGTACCACCCGCACGGTGACTCTGCCGTTTACGATACGATGGTTCGAATGGCGCAAGACTTTAGCTATCGAAACATGTTGATAGACGGACATGGTAACTTCGGATCCATCGATGGAGATGCAGCAGCTGCAATGCGTTACACAGAAGCTAGAATGTCTAAGATCTCTATGGAAATGGTACGAGACATCAATAAAGATACAATCGATTACCAAGATAACTACGATGGTTCTGAAAAAGAACCCATCGTTCTTCCTGCGAGATTTCCGAACCTTCTTGTGAACGGTGCATCCGGTATCGCCGTCGGAATGGCAACAAATATCCCACCGCATAATTTAGGTGAAGTGGTCGACGGCATTCTCGAACTCAGTAAAAATCCAGAGATGACGATTCCTGAACTTATGGAATTCATCCCAGGACCAGACTTTCCAACTGCAGCTGAAATATTAGGTCGTGAAGGCATCCGTAAAGCTTACACTACCGGAAGAGGTTCTATCATTCAGCGTGCGAAAGCTGAGATTGAAGAAAACGCAAGTGGCAAGAAGAGCATCATCGTAAATGAGCTTCCATACCAAGTGAACAAAGCTCGCTTAGTTGAGAAGATAGCTGAACTGGTACGAGACAAGAAGATAGAGGGAATCACCGACCTACGAGATGAATCTGACCGTAATGGTATGCGAGTGGTGATCGAAGTACGTAAGGACACCAATGCAAATGTTCTATTAAATAACTTATATAAACAAACGGCACTGCAAACTAGCTTTGGCATCAACACACTGGCCCTAGTAGACGGACAGCCAAAAGTGTTGAATCTAAAAGAATGTCTTGAGCACTATTTAGAACATCAAAAGGTTGTCATTAGAAGAAGAACTCAGTTTGAACTGAATAAAGCTGAGGCAAGGGCACATATTCTTGAAGGATTACGGATCGCTCTTGATCATCTAGATGAAGTTATCGCACTTATTAGAGCTTCTGAAACAACCGATATTGCAAGAGAAGGATTGATGACGAAGTTCTCACTCAGTCACGATCAAGCTCAGGCTATCCTAGATATGCGTCTACAGCGTCTAACAGGACTAGAGCGAGATAAGATCGAGAATGAATATAAAGAGTTGATGGCGAGAATTGCTGAACTTAAAGCAATCCTTGCTGACGATGAGAAGGTTCTAGAAATCATCCGTGAAGAGCTCTTGGAAGTAAAAGAGAAATTCGCAGATCCTCGCCGTACAGAGATTACGGTTGGATTTGATATGATTGAAGATGAAGATCTTATCCCGAAACAAAATATCGTTATTACGCTAACGCACAACGGTTACATCAAACGTCTTCCGATCGACACGTACCGTAGTCAAAAGCGCGGTGGTCGAGGCGTACAGGGGATGGGCACGAATGATGGTGATTTTGTAGAGCACCTCTTCACCACGTTGACCCATAATACGATTCTCTTCTTTACGAATAAAGGGAAAGTGTACAGGCTGAAAGGTTATGAAGTTCCAGAGCTTAGTAGAACAGCTAAGGGCATCCCTATTATTAACTTGCTTCAAATAGAAAAAGATGAGTACATCACGGCTATCATTCCTGTCGAGGAATTCGTTGATGATTGGTACGTCTTCTTCGTTACGAAGCAAGGTGTTGTAAAACGTTCTCCTTTATCAGCGTTTGGAAACATTCGAAAAGGCGGCTTAATCGCGATCAACTTTAAAGAAGACGATGAGTTGATGGGCGTCCGTCTAACAAATGGTACAAAAGAGCTTATCATCGGAACAAAACAGGGAATGGCGATCCGTTTCCATGAGACCGATGTTCGATCGATGGGACGTACTGCAACTGGCGTAAAAGGAATTACGCTCCAAGAAGACGATAAAGTTGTAGGAGTAGGAACGCTTGATGAAGACCAGGATGTTCTGATCGTAACTGACAAAGGGTATGGAAAACGAACGCCGATTGATGAGTACCGTGTACAAACTAGAGGCGGTAAAGGAATTAAGACGTGCAACCTTACAGACCGAAACGGTGTTCTAACTTCATTAAAAACCGTAACGCTTGATGAGGAGTGTATGATCATCACTGAAAGCGGGGTCGTGATCAGAATCGACGTTAAAGATATTTCTCAGACTGGCCGTAATACGCAGGGTGTAAAACTAATCCGCGTATCTGAAGGTGACTCTGTTGCGACAGTTGCTAAGGTTGAGATTAATGAAGAAGGTATCGAAGGCGAAGATTTAGAAGAATCATTAGAGTCTGATGCGGTCGTTGAAACGATAGAAGAAGGAAATGAAGATGATCCAACCACTATTGAAGAGAACGATGATTCGTCCTACGATAGCGAAGAGTAACCAATAGATAAGAAGAGGGGAAACCTTCTTCTTATTTTTTTTGCTTACAGCCCTTGCATCATACTAACACCCGTGGTAAGATGTAATTCCGTCGATTTGAGAGGCGCACTTCAAACCTTTCAAAATGAATTAAAAAAACTTAACGAAAGTTATTGACGGAATCATGCTTACCATGATATATTATTTAAGTCGCTGAAACACAGCGCTAACGAAAGAAACAAATCGATCTTTGAAAACTGAACGAAACGCCATGCAAGAAATTGTTTCTACGGAAACAACATTGTTTTAAAGCTAGATTGAA
>NZ_JBSWXZ010000004.1:0-146775 GCF_056160805.1 Anaerobacillus sp. ABD4_527 | reverse complement strand
CCTCTCAGGTCGGCTACGCATCGTGGCCTTGGTAAGCCGTTACCTTACCAACTAGCTAATGCGCCGCGGGCCCATCCTACAGTGTTAGCCAAAGGCCAACTTTCAACGTTGCATCATGCGATGCTATGTATTACCCGGTATTAGCTCCGGTTTCCCGGAGTTATCCCAGTCTGTAGGGCAGGTTGCCCACGTGTTACTCACCCGTCCGCCGCTGAGAAATGGGAGCAAGCTCCCATTTCTCCGCTCGACTTGCATGTATTAGGCACGCCGCCAGCGTTCGTCCTGAGCCAGGATCAAACTCTCCGATAGAAAAGTTCAATCTAGCTTTAAAACAATGTTGTTTCCGTAGAAACAATTTCTTGCATGGCGTTTCGTTCAGTTTTCAAAGATCGATTTGTTTCTTTCAATGTCGTTTTCAGCGACTTTATTAATGTAACACATTAACTCATTCGAAGTCAACAACATTTTTAAAAGTTTTTGTTTGCCGCGTTGCTCTCTTGCGGCGACAAGTAATAATATATCACGGGGTAAAAATATGGTCAACCCTTTTTATAATATTTTCCCCCGTTTATTTTAAGTTGCTATTTTGCTCGATACTGACGACTATAAATTCCATTACCTTTTGTTTCAGATAGTAGAACTTCAATAAGTTCTTTCTCTACCATATACTCTAGAAGAGCGCCTAGATCGATTCCATACTCTTTTAACTGATCGTTCTCCAAGAGCTCCTGATAAGTCCAAACTCCATCGCGCTCATTCATAACCTTCCTTATATGAAGAGTAGCGTTGAAAGATTTAGATGAAAGTGAAAAGTCATTAGCAAGTAGGAGCAATTCAAGGCGTTTATCAAGAGGATCTTCACCAGTGAGAAGCTCAGTATACAACTTAAAAATTTCAGGTTCAATATGTTTCACTTGATTCCAAACGGTGATTTCTGGATGGAAACCATGCTCGATGACAGATAAACGTGCTAGATGATGCAAAGCATGCAAAATAAAATTGTAAGCATCCATATATTGTTTTGAAGCAAACAGTTCCTTACCATCCATATACCTTCTGATGAGTTTAGCGAATTCAACTCCGATCTTGCGAGTACGTTCCTCTAATGGAAATTCACGAATACGTTCTTTCAATCCTGCTATGTATTCATTCCGATCAAAAATGATCTTTCCGTTAACAAGCCAAGCCACTAGACGACGATGGCTCCCTGTAAGCAACCAATCATGAACTTGTTGTTCCGAAACAACATGCATCGCTGCTTTTTTGTCCTCAAATTCATAATGCTTAACAAGCCATGGCTTTTGATTATTATTAACGATGATCAATAAAACGACATCAAAGTTATCAGTCAATGGATGATGTGGTTTTGTTTTTTCAATTACAATAACTCCAAGGGTTTCGGGGTGACTTGCTCTTTCCTGGTAAATCGGCCTTAAAAGGTTTTCCATCTGACTTTCCTCCAGCAGTACTTTTTTATTCTTGGACCCGTACCTGTCTAAACAATTCAACATTCAATATTATAAATCCTGTTATAAATTAAGCAATCCTAATTTTGAACTTTTTATGGAAGATGTTAAGGAAAGTGCTTACAGATAATCCATATGCTATACTTGGTTGCAGGAGGGACAAGTGATGCAATTAAAGTATACAAACAAAATAAATAGAATTCGTACGTTCGCACTGAGCTTAGTCTTTATCGGAATTGGTATAATGTATATAGGTATTTTCTTTAAAACATCCGTCTTCTTAATGACGTTGTTTATGATTATTGGTTTCTTAGCAACGATTGCTAGTGCTGTTGTGTATTTCTGGATTGGGATGCTATCGACCAAAGCTGTCCAGGTCACCTGTCCTAATTGTGAGAGAACCACGAAAGTACTTGGGCGAGTGGATGCTTGTATGTATTGCAAACAGCCATTGACGATGGATCCAAGCTTAGAGGGTGTCGAGTTCGACGAGAAATATAATAGTAAAAAGACTAAAAATAAATAAGGAGTCGCTGTGCTCCTTTTTTGTTAACACTAAAAAAGCTCGCCATTTGAGGCGAGTTTTTTTAGTGTTTATTCTTTTGACACTCCGGACATGAACCGTATATTTCCATCCTGTGGTCGCCAACTTTGAAGCCTGTGACTTGCTCAGCCAGCGTTTCAACTTCATCTAATCCGGGATAATGGAAGTCTACAATTTTCCCACATTCATCACAGATAATATGGTAATGATCAGTCGTAACACAGTCGAACCTGCTTGAAGAGTCTCCATATGTTAATTCTTTAACAAGTCCAATTTCCTTAAACACTCTCAAGTTATTGTAAACTGTTGCAACACTCATATTAGGAAACTTTCCTTCAAGCGACTTATATATTTCATCTGCTGTAGGATGGGCCATTGATTGGATCAAATGTTCCAATATGGCATGACGTTGAGGGGTAATACGCACACCCGAGCTTTTCATTGCTTCTATCGCTCCATGCAGTTTTTCTTCAGCCATTCGTCATGCACCTCTCTTCCAACAAGCATTCTTACATTGTAATGTTTATAATTAGTGTACATGGTAGAGCCATCAATTGTCAATAATCTACTATGCGCACAAGGTATCACTTCTTTTCATCATGCAAAATAGATTCCTTTTCTCCCATATGATAATTAATATAACGTGCAGCTACGAATAGAAAATCAGACAAGCGATTTAAAAATGAAAGAACTAGCGGATTAACCCCTTCTACTAAAGTTGCATTTCGTTCTGCTCTTCGTACGATCGTCCTTGAAACGTGTAAACATGCACCGGCTTGATGTCCACCTGGCAGAATAAAGTTTTTCAAAGGATCAAGTTGTTTCTCCCAAACATCGATCTGAGCTTCCATCTCTTCAATATGAGAAGCTTCTATCTTCCACCCAACATTTTTACCATCAGGAGTGGCTAGTTCTGCACCCACATGAAAAAGCCACGTTTGGATTTTGTGAAAAATATCATCCCAGTTCTCTTTTCCATCGAATCGGGCGTTTGAGACATAGCTGAGTGCAAGTCCAATCTGAGAATTCGCTTCATCACAAGTCCCGTAAGCTTCTACTCTAATATCATTTTTTGGAACACGCTTCCCGTAGATTAATGACGTCTCACCTTTATCACCCGTCTTAGTATAGATCTTCATCATTAATACCCCCTATCTAGATTAATATTATTTTGAAAATCGTTCGTACCATTCATGTATTCGTTCAAGTTTCTTTTGAAAATTTCGATTGCACGAGGCTGGTAATTCGGTGATACTCCTGAATGATGTGGTGTTACAGTAACGTTAGGCATTTCCCAAAAAGGGTGTTCCTTATCGAGCGGCTCGGTTTCAAAAACATCTAAGACTGCATGGTGGATCTCTTTATTGTGTAGTGCGCTCACTAAAGCATTTTCATCTACAGTATCGCCTCTTCCAATGTTGATAAAAACAGTTGTGTCTTTCATGGCACGGAAGTGTTGGTCTGTAAAGAATTGAAACGTATCAGGAGTGCTTGGAAGTACATTGACGACAGTGTCACACTTAGGAAGCATATCCATCACTTTGTCATTAGAATACATGTGATCAAAATATTCAGATGGCTCCCCTCTACGATTCACTCCAATCGTAGTCATATTGAATGCTTTTGCAATTCGACCTATTTCTCCACCAATAGCTCCAGTTCCGATTACACCGATAGTTGATCCCGATATCTCATTTAATGGCATCCTCTTGTCCCACGTATTCGAAGCTTCATTCGCAAGAAGTTCCTTCGTATTACGAGCCGTCATCAGCATAGCCCAAACCGTATATTCTGCCATTTGGATACGATGAATTCCTCTTGCATTCGTAACGAGTATCCCTCTCTCTTTTATCGTATTAAAAGGTAACAGCTCTACCCCAGCTGATAAGACCATGATCCACTTTAGCTTTTTCGCTTTATAGATATGTTCTTCACGAACGTCCTCACCGTATGTAACCAGTACGTCTGCTTCATGTAGGTGTTCCTCCGCTTCACTCATAGAAGGATAAAACTGAAATGTAACTTCTGGGTATTCGCTTATCAAATCGCTTTTAATTTGTGATTTAAGTTTTGCTGTAGATACAATGTTCATAGTTTCACCTCGAGGAATCAATATTATGATTCAAGTATAGCTGATTTATGTTGACCCTTTAAACGAAAACCCTTGAGTTAAGAGAATTTTCGGAACAAACACAATAAAAAAGAGCGCTTTTTGCGCTCAAAACTGAAGATATGATCTTCTGATAGACTATGCATATCGACTAGATCTGGATAGTCTTTTGCCATTAAAGCATCATCTTTTACCCTAGGTTTTCTTTGATATAGTTCAGTGCTGTTTCCACATGTTCTTTCACTCTAACTTTGCGCCATTCTTTTACAAGAGTGCCTTCCTTATCGATAACGAACGTGGAGCGCACAATTCCCATGTACTCCTTACCAAAGTTCTTCTTCAACTGCCATACGTCATATGCTTCAGCTACTTTATGATCTTCGTCAGCTAGAAGAAGGAAAGGAAGTTCATATTTATCGATGAACTTTTTATGCTTCTCAACAGGGTCTGGGCTAACGCCTAGAATAACTGTATCGAGCTCTTCGAAACCTTCGATATGATCTCTGAAATCACACGCTTCAGTCGTACAGCCAGGTGTCATATCCTTAGGATAAAAATAAAGAACGACGTTTTTTCCTTTGTAGTCTGATAGGGATACGGTTTCTCCAGTACTTGCTTCTAATTTAAAATCAGGTGCTTTTTGACCAACTTCAACACTCATCGTTACGCCTCCTTATGATTACTTCTAAAGTAAGCGTACCGAAATACAAAGAAACTTACAACTCATGACCCCTCTTTGTAATGGACGATCGTCGTCACAAAGAATGCTGCTGGCATTAAGTATCCTATCAAAGCTTCGAGTATAGCGATCCAGCGACCAACCCCAATCGGGGTGATGTCACCATACCCAACTGACAAAAGTGTCACTGCACTAAAATAAAGAACGGATTGCACCCTAGTCAATGCGTCCATAGGAATTAAGGAAATATCGATACTACCTTCTCTTAATACAGGTATTTCAAGAATGATTAGCCCTAGATAGATGCAGGCAAAAGCTGTAATCATCGTAAAGTAAACGATAAATAATAGCACTAGCTTGTAAACGGAAAGAAGACTTCCTGGTATACGCGTCCTCTTCATTAGTGAGACTAGACTCTTCCCGATTCCTAATGTAGCGATTATCATGGCTAGAATTATCAATCCAATGATCATTGAACCACCTCATAATCACTTTATGAGGATTATTACGAAATAGGACAAACTAATACGAAGATAGCACGGTATAGACGACCATTCGCTCTTCGTGTGTACCGGCACTTCGATTGAAAGTCCCTGTGCAGGTAATAAGGTTTAATCGTGGTTTATTACTCATACCAAAAATCTTCTCAAGCGGGGCATCATTTCTTGGATAAGAAGATGTGCTCTCGACTGTAAACTCATAGGATTTTCCGATATCGCTTGTTACGGATAGGACATCGCCTGGTTTAAGATCGCCTAGATGAAAGAATACTGCAGGCCCAGTTTTATTATCTACGTGTCCAGCAATCACAGCGTTTCCAGCTTCCCCAGGCTCAGCGCCTAATTCATACCACCCTACGTTCTGATCATCTTTTGGCACATCCATTTGACCATTAGGTAACTGACCAACATGTTCAACCTTTGCATCTACATCTATTTCTGGGATCGACAATCGTTCTGGTACAATCCCTTCATACATTGGTGTCTTTGCTTCTGATTTACTTTCATAAGTGACAGCCACTTCTGCACTCTCAGTAACTGGCATGGCTTCTGGCTCAGTATTATTAGAAGAGGAGCAGCCCATGGCTGCCCCTAAAAGAATGATACTGAACACCTTCTTTAGTGACATCGCTGCTCCTCCTCTTGAATGAATTATGCTGTTACCTTTTTACGAATAAAGATGATTGTTCCAGCTGCTAGAATTCCAGCACCTAACAGTGTCCAAGCAATCATATTGTTTCCTTGATCAGCCGTACCACCCATTCCTGTCTGAGGCATATCAGAAGGCATGTTTGAAGAATCTACAAGCGGCCAAGCTTCTAAAGGTTGTTCTCCTTCAACAAGTCCGATCGCATATACAGAATAGACATATCCTTCTTTAAGTTCTACTCCAGGGATCTCAAGTACTACGTCTTCAGAACCAGCTGGACGAACTTCTAAATCAACCGTCATCGGATCAACTTCAGCATAGTCAGATGTGGATTTGAAAGCAACATCTGAGAAAAGAACATCTCCATCTTTTACTGCTACATCAACGTTAGGAGCATCCGGGGAAGCATGTACAACTCTTACTTTCGCCTTTCCTTCAGAAGCTTCTGCGTCATCACCTAGCGCCCAAAGGGAAATTCCATCAAGTTTACCAACTGCAGCTGCAGAATATTTCATTCCTTTTTCGAGTGTTACGTTCTGACTGATAACTGGGTCACCTTCACCATTTTCACCTGCAGGGAATACTTCGATCTTGTGGTCTCCAGCAGGTAGAGCCAGATAATCTGTCGCTTGTTTATACTCGGCACCTTCCACAACCGCTTCTCCATCAACATAAACATCTACTGCCGGTGCATCAGGTGATGCATGAATTACGCGAACCATCGCTTTGTGATCATCCGCAAAAGCCTGAGTACCGATAAGTCCAAACATCATAACTAGTGCAACTGCGGACGCCATAAATTTCTTTAACATGCTTCCACTCCTCTTGTTTTGTTTTTGTTATACTTTTGTATAACCTATGTTCAACTATTAATACGACAAAAAGAGTGTTAGTGGATCACGTTTTTTAAAATTAATTTGTTTTTATTTCGAAACAAGGGGAATAAACCTACTAAATAACTATAGAGGGAGTTGCGTAACGTGAAGAAAGAAAACTTCGCGATCGGTTACTGGGGCCCGAATAACGAGGAGCTGTTCCAGAGTTTTTGTTACGAAAATCAACAGACGCTGATCAACATCGCACGTCGTATCGTCAATGATCAACAAATTGCCGAAGAGGTTGTTCAAGATGTGTACATGGAGGTTTGGAATAAGCGCAATCAATTCGATCCTAGTAAAGGAAAACTTTCTTCATGGGTTAATCAGATTACGAAGAATCGTGCCATCGATCGAATCAAAAAGGAACAGCGCAGCTTTCAAGAAACGGTGATGGAAGATTTTCGTGCCGTGAACGAAACAGCTTATACACATGATCATATAGAAGATAACCATGTAATCGATCAAGCATTAACGACATTGACGCTTGAACAGCAAGAAATTATGAGACTTATTTATTTTGAAGGGTATTCACAATCAGAAGTGGCGACTAGAAAGAAAATTCCACTCGGTACAGTTAAAAGCCGCGTTCGGTTAGGAATTAAAAAACTCAAAGAAGATTTTGCACTGTCACAACTTGGCTTGGTTTCTAAATAAAAAACCAGAGGGAGTCCCTCTGGTCGATCAATTACCTGCACCTCGGTATTTAGTTACACCGATGTTCCACATGAATATGGCGAAACCGAAGAAAGCAAAGCCGATTACTGGTGTAAGAAATGCATAGCCGTACCATTCTTCACGGCCTAGAAAATAAGCGGAAGGATAGACACCAACGAATGCAAACGGAAGAATCCAAGTAAGGATAAAACGAATAACTTTATTGTAGATATCGACTGGATATCTTCCATAGTTTCCGATATTGTACATCATCGGCATGATGCTTGTTCTGCTGTCAGACCAGAAGCTAATACTAGCAAGAAGAACGAAGATCCCTGCATAAACAAATGCCCCTCCGATCACCATCATAAGAAAAACAAACGGATCATACCAAGATAGAGTTAAATCCAGCCTACTTCCTGCGTAAACCATAACCGCTATCCCTGTGATCATTCCAAACAATGATTCTAATTCCATTCGTTCAAGGATGATTTGGAACAAACTGTGAACCGGACGAGTAAGGATTCGATCCATTTCTCCTTTAACGATATACCTTTCATTAAAGTCCCAAATGTTAAAGAAAGCACCGAAGATAGCGAATGGAACGAGGAAAAAGCCATAGATAAAGATAATCTCATCCCTCGACCAACCGCTCAACATATTTGTGTGCCCGAATACCACTAGAATGAAAATTAAGTTTACAGCTTGAAACAATAGATCAGACATGATTTCCATCGCCATATCAACGCGATACGTTAATCTCGTTTTCATATATTGTGAAACATATAGAAAGAAAATAGTTGCGTGCTTCATATATTATCCTCCCTGCACGATCAGTTGTTTTTTTGCGATGATCCAGAGAGCTTGAATCGGAATAATTAAAATCGCTGCCCATACCACTTGGAAAAGAAGTGCTTCATAAACGGCAGCACCTTGGAAACCTTCCGTAAAAATCATACTTGGAATATAGCTGATCGCCTGAAATGGTAAAAAGTCCATTACTTCTTGCGCCCACCCTGGATAAAAACTGATTGGCAGCAAGAGTCCAGAGAATAGATCGATTACAACGCGTTTTGCTCGTATAAGACCGTCGTTGTTAAAGAAAAAGAATGTGAGGACGCCGGTTAATAGATTGATCTGGGTGTTGACGATAAAACTAAGAATGATTGCTAACGTAAAGAAAAGCCACGTGGAAGCTGCTGCAGAAAACTCGATAGGAAAAATTAAGCTAACGATGAACATGCCTGGTATTGAAAAGAAGCTCAAACGGAAGATACCCTCTCCTAATCCCTGCATCGTCTTCATCATTAAATAATGATACGGGCGAATAAACTCTACAGCTACTTTTCCTTCTTTAATTTCTTGAGCGATTTCTCGGTCGATATTATTAAAGTAAAACGCCCGAGCCATCCAGGCCACTGCGATATAAGTCGTCATCTGAATAACGGATAGGCCTTCGATCTCTTCTTTGTTCCCATAGATCGCACTCCACAAAAAATAGTAGGCCCCAATGTTGATGCTGTAGATCAAGATACCACTATAATAATTGGTACGAT
The DNA here is from genome assembly GCF_056160805.1 of Anaerobacillus sp. ABD4_527. Classification (NCBI taxonomy): domain Bacteria; kingdom Bacillati; phylum Bacillota; class Bacilli; order Caryophanales; family Bacillaceae; genus Anaerobacillus; species Anaerobacillus sp. ABD4_527. The sequence continues at coordinate 137,739 of NZ_JBSWXZ010000004.1, read as the reverse complement.
AAGCAAGCATCATGAGGAAACGAATTCGAATCATCTCAATATACTTACCCATTGAGCATTCCCTCTTCATATATATTACGTATAATCTCTTCAGTCGAAATCTCATGAATCTTAATATCCGTAATACGATGAGCTGCAACGACCCTACCGATTACTTCAGAAATAACGTGTTCTTCATTCACAACGTTTGCAACAAAAACATTTGGGCGATCTCCTATCGTCCATTCTGCTTCAAGCTCATTCAATAACGGAACAAGCTTTTCTTTGTTAACATCCTCACCAAACTGAAACTCAATCTGTTTTCCTTCTCCCCAATTTGAACGAAGTTTCGCAAGCTTACCGTCATAGATAATTTGCCCTTCGTCAAGCATGACCACCCGATCGCATAGGGCTTCGATATCCGTTAGATCATGTGTTGTAAGCAAAATAGTCGTTTTGTACTTTTCATTTATTTCTTTTAGGAAGTTACGAATTTTAAGTTTTACTAATACATCCAGTCCAATTGTAGGCTCATCTAGAAACAATAGTTTAGGATTGTGAAGTAGCGCTGCTGCAAGTTCACACCTCATCCGCTGACCAAGAGAGAGTTTTCTAACCGGTTTATCTAATAAAGGTCCAATGTCCAGTGATTCGATCACATGGTTCATGTGTTCGTTATATACATCATCCGGAACGTTATATACTTTTTTAAGTAAGCGAAATGACTCCTGAACAGCAATATCCCACCATAGCTGAGATCGCTGACCAAACACAACACCGATTGAACGAACGAATTTCTCTCTTTCTTTGTGGGGATCCATTCCATTGACGCGAACTGTTCCTGACGTCGGAGTCAAAATTCCAGTCAACATTTTGATACTCGTTGATTTTCCCGCTCCGTTCTCCCCAATATATCCAACCATTTCACCTTCATTAACGGTGAAAGAAATATCTTTAACAGCTGAGATCACTTTGTAGTTCCTTGTAAACAAATCTCGAAAAGCTCCTTTAAGACCAGAGCGGCTCGAGTGTGATTTAAAGTCTTTGCGCAGTGACTGCACATCGATGACTTTTTCCATTTGCCTTCCTCCTTTTTACACATACCAACTTAGTTTACAAGAGGCTTTATAAATGTACAATCAATGAGCTTGTTTCTTCCTATATATATCATGCTACAATGAAACAGGAATTAGTTTTAGAAGGAGGCAATTATGAACATTTCAAAATCAGAACAACATCATAAAGAATCACTAAACATTATGCTGGGTGGAGTTAATAGTCCTTCCCGCTCTTATAAAGGTGTTGGAGGCGGCACCCCAATATTTATGGAGAAAGCTCGTGGCCCTTATTTCTGGGACGTAGACGGAAATAAATACATAGATTATCTAGCTGCTTACGGTCCTATCATCACGGGACATGCACATCCACATATCACTCAAGCGATTACGCACGCGGCAGAAAACGGCGTTTTGTATGGTACGCCTACCGTACTTGAGAACCGTTTTGGAAAGATGCTTCAAGATGCAATCCCTTCTTTAGAGCGTGTTCGCTTTGTGAACTCAGGTACAGAAGCTGTCATGACAACGATCCGTGTTGCTCGTGCGTATACAGGCCGAAATAAAATCGTTAAATTTGCTGGTTGTTACCACGGACATTCTGACCTTGTTCTCGTAGCAGCTGGTTCTGGCCCAGCAACACTTGGTAGCCCAGACTCTGCTGGAGTACCGGCGAGTATTGCGAAAGAAGTCATTACAGTCCCTTTCAATGATATTGAGGCATATAAAGAAGCGATGAATAAGTGGGGCGATGAGGTCGCTGGTGTGCTTGTCGAACCAATCGTGGGTAACTTCGGCATCGTAGAACCAAAAGAAGGATTCCTTGAACAAGTGAATGAGATTACTCATGATTACGGGGCACTCGTAATCTACGATGAAGTCATCACCGCATTCCGTTTTATGTACGGCGGAGCTCAAAACCTCATCGGCGTTGAACCAGATATGACAGCATTAGGTAAAATCATCGGTGGTGGTTTGCCGATCGGTGCATACGGTGGTAAGAGAGAGATCATGGAAAGCGTCGCACCTCTTGGACCAGCTTATCAAGCAGGTACGATGGCGGGAAATCCAGCTTCTATTTCAGCCGGAATTGCTTGTTTAGAAGTTTTACAACAAGATGGTGTTTATGAGCACCTCGATGAGATCGGTGCTAGACTTGAAGAAGGTATTCACAAGCTCGCAAAAGAAAACAACATCCAGATTACAATCAACCGATTGAAAGGCGCCTTAACTGTCTACTTTACTGAAGAGGAAGTCGTAAATTATGAGCAAGCAGAAAATACGGATGGAGAGAAATTCTCAACATTCTTCAAACTTATGCTAAAAGAAGGAATCAACTTAGCACCTTCCAAATATGAAGCGTGGTTCCTCACAACGGAACATACGACCAAAGATATCGATGACACTCTTGATGCTGTGGGACGAGTCTTCCAACAGATGAGCAACGTTTAGAATAGATTAGAAAGACAGAATAAACGCTATTCTGTCTTTCTTTTAGTAAAAATAGGGCTTGCTATCTAGGTCAATCCATTGTATAACTAGTACATTCTGTAATGTTTAAAAGTGGTAAGACAGGATAATCACTATACTAAAAGCTTTACACGAAAGGATCTATCAAAAATGAAGTTTGGTGCCCGGATTTTTAAAACAGGGCTTGCGATTACGATCGCTCTTTATATTGCTACATGGCTAGAGCTAGACCCACCCTCTTTTGCAGGAGTTGCAGCTCTTTTTGCGATCCAGCCGTCTATTTATCGATCATATCAATCAGTAATTGAACAAATTCAGTCAAATATCATTGGAGCTATTCTAGCAGTAGTGCTTGTACTTGTATTTGGAAATCAGCCTATCGTCATCGGACTAGGTGCGATCTTGCTCATTGCGATCAATATTAAACTTAAGATCGAAAGCACGATTCCTCTTGCAATCGTGACGCTCATTTTGATTATGAACGCACCTCAAGAAGAATTTATCTCGTTCGCAACCAACCGTTTTCTTGTTATCATGGTCGGGGTGATCAGTTCATTTTTTGTAAACTTAATTTTTCTCCCTCCCAAGTACGAAACAAAGTTGTTTCATAAAATCGTACGGAACACAGAGTACATTTCGCAATGGATTCGCCTCGCAACTAGAAATGATGCGGAGCATAAGGTATTGAAGGAAAATTTAAACCAGCTTAAAGAAGATACGGTGAAAAGTGATCAGTACTTCCTCCTATATAAGGAAGAACGAACATACTTTAAGAAAAGAGATTATGTGAAAGCACGCAAGTTGGTTCTCTTTCGACAGATGATCGCCACCACTGAAAAATCTTTTGCGATTTTGAAAATGTTAGATCAGCTTGATGTGAAAATATTGATCATGCCTGACGAGGTAAGAAAACTTATTCAAACGCACTTAGACGAATTAACAAACTACCATGAACGGATACATCTGAAGTACATTGGTAAAGTACGACACCAATCACCTGAAGAGATGTTAAATATAGTAGATAATGGAGAGTCTTCCTTGACGGAAAGGTACGTAGATTTATATGAAAGTGGAGAGTGTAATCGAGACCTATGGATGACGATCTTCCCATTGATCGGTATGATAATCGATTACCATGATCATCTTGAACATTTAGATTTACTCGTAGACAGCTTCCACTCCTATCACCAAGAAGATAACGAAGTCGACATACAAGAGTTACATGCAAAATAAAAAATCAGCCAAACGGCTGATTTTTTTATTTTTTTATTTCTTCATTTTCGGATCGAGTGCATCCCTTAACCCATCTCCTAATAAGTTGAAACCTAGAACGGTCAACATGATTGCGAGACCAGGGAAGAATACGGTCCAAGGTGCTTGGATGATATATTGTCTAGAGTCTGCAAGCATTTTACCCCACTCTGGCTGAGGAGCTTGTGCCCCAAGACCCAAGAAACTTAGTGCCGCCGCTTCGAGGATCGCTGTTGCGATCGCAAGCGTTCCTTGAACGATGATAGGGGCTAACGAGTTGGGAAGTACATGAGAGAAGATGATCCGTGTATCCCTCATCCCTACGGCTCGTGCAGCCATGACATACTCTTCTTGTTTTACACTCAATACTCTTGACCGGACCAACCGTCCAAAGTTCGGGATGTTGATGATTGCGATCGCGATCAAAGCATTTCGAAGTGATGGTCCAAGTACTGCTACTACAGCGATTGCTAGTAGAATACTAGGGAATGCAAGCATAATATCGAAAATACGGGAAATGATCGTATCGACCCAGCGGCCATAATAGCCAGCGATCATTCCTAGTAAACTTCCAATTGCAGCTGAACCTAGTACAGCAAAGAACCCTACCCATAATGAGATCCTTGCTCCGTATATAATACGTGATAAGATATCTCTTCCGAAGTCATCGGTTCCGAACCAGTGACTCGCTGAAGGCGATTGTAAACGCTCAGATAACTTTTGTTCATTGATACCTTCCGGAGCAATCACTCCGGCAAAAATGGCAAGAAGAATGAAGAAGAGAACAATACACATGCCGACCATTGCCAGCTTATTTCTCCTGAACCCTTTCCAGGCTTCGCGCCATGGTGAGATTACTTCTTCGTCTGGTTGTTTTGGTACATTTGTTTGCTTCTGCGGAGCAATTTCAGCCATCTTGAAGCCCCCTTAGTTGTATTTGATTCGAGGATCAATTGCAGCATAGAGCAGATCGACAATTAAGTTGATGAATACGAAAATAACAGCGACAACAAGGATACCTGATTGAATTACAGGATAATCTCTAAAGTTGATCGCATCGTAAATATACCTTCCGATTCCCGGCCAACCGAAGATCGTTTCTGTTAGGATAGCGCCCCCTAGTAGAAGCCCCATCTGTAGACCGATTACCGTTAAAACAGGAATAAATGCGTTTTTCAAAGAGTGTTTGTATACTACCCAGAACATTCTCGTTCCTTTAGCACGTGCAGTACGAACAAAATCAGAGCGCATGACTTCAAGCATACTCGACCTTGTCATTCGTGCGATGATTGCCATCGGAATCGTTCCGAGTGCAATCCCTGGTAAGATCAAATGTTTCACTACTTCTCCGAATTGATCCATACGACCTTGGATTAGGGTATCGACAAGATAGAGATGGGTGATCGCATCGACCGGATTTCTTACATTTTCTCGACCAGTAGACGGAAGCCAGCCTAATTCAAGAGAAAATGCCCACTGTTCCATTAGTCCAAGCCAGAAAACTGGCATCGAAACACCGACTAGAGCAAGTACCATCGCCGTATAGTCAAACCAGGAGTTTTGAAACCATGCACTGATGATTCCAGCATTTACTCCTATGAAAATCGCAATGACCATGGCTACAAGAGATAGCTCAAGCGTAGCTGCAAGGTATGGCCAAATTTCACCACTAATATCTGAACTTGTGCGTAGTGATGTTCCAAGATCTCCAGTAAACAAACCTTTAATGTAGTCAACATATTGTATGTACCATGGCTGATCGAGCCCTAATCGTTTGGTGAGACTTTCGATCGCTTCCTCTGTAGCCTGTTGACCAAGTATGACTTGCGCAGGGTCTCCAGGAATAGCTCTTATCATAAAAAACACGATCAACGTCATTCCAAATAGAACAGGTATAAGCATTAACAGCCGTCTAATTGTATATGCAAGCATATACTCACCTCTTCTTCCTTATGTACGATTCATGATTGCATCTCCGTCTTTAACCGAATAGTAAGGGGGAGTGCTCCACTCCCCCCTGTTTTTCATTTATTGTTCAACAGTAACTTTCGTCAACGTATCAGATCCAGTCGGATGTGGAGAGAAACCTTTTACTCTCTCAGAACCACCAAGTGCTGGTTTAGAGTGAACAAGAGGGATCCACGGTGCATCTTCATGGATGATTTCTTGAGCTTTCTTATAAAGCTCTTCACGCTTCGCTTCGTCAGGAGTAGACTGCGCTTCGATCAAGAGGTCATGAAGCTCATCGTTAGAGTAGTACGTGTAGTTGTTGCTTCCAATATTGTCTTTGTCTAGTAGAACGTAAAGGAAGTTATCAGCATCACCATTATCACCAGTCCAACCAAGTAGGAAGCTGTCAGCTTCACCATTACGAGCTTTTTCTAGGTAAGTTGCCCACTCATAAGATTTGATTTCAGCGTTAACACCGATTTCAGCAAAACTGCTTTGAATAACTTCAGCTACTTTTTGACCATCTGGCATATATGGACGAGGTACAGGCATTGCCCATAGCTCCATATCGAATCCATCTTCGTAACCAGCTTCTTTTAGAAGTGCTTTCGCTTTATCCAGGTCATACTCATAAGGTTCGATATCATCGTTATACCCACTGATTACAGGTGGCATTGGGTTTTTAGCAGGCTCTGCTTGTCCAGCATAGAAAGCATCGATGATCGCTTGCTTATCCACTGCATGATTCAAAGCTTGACGTACTTTCTTGTTATTTAGAGGTTCACGATTAGATGTTAGTCCTAAGTATCCAACGTTCATAGAAGGACGGAAGAACGTTTGAAGGTTTTCATCATCTTCAACTTGTTGTACGTCAGAAGGATTTAATCCATCCATCAAATCGATTTCTCCAGCCATCAATGCATTCAATCTAGCAGAGTTATCTGGAATCGCTCTGAAAATAACGCGCTCAAGTTTTGGATAACCATCCATCCAGTAATCTTCGTTTTTCGTTACAACGATCTTGTCATTACGGCTCCACTGATCAAATACGAAAGGACCAGTACCTACAGGGTTTTCACCAAACTTATCACCATGCTTTTCAACAGCATCAGGACTTGCAATTGCGAATGGAGACATCGCTAGGTTCTTCAAGAATGGAGCTTGAGGTCTTTTCAATTTAATTTCAACTGTTTTCTCATCTGTTGCAGTTACGCTTTCGATTACGTGACCTTCATCACCTTTAAATCCACCAAACATCGATTTATAGTAATAAAAAGATTCTTCACTACCATTCATCCAGCGGTCGAAGTTAAACACAACAGCATCAGCGTTGAAGTCAGTACCATCGTGGAACTTGACGCCTTCACGAAGCATTAGTGTATATGTTTTACCATCTTCAGAAACTTCCCAGTCTTCAGCTAGACCAGGGTTTACCTCTGTATCTTGTTCACCATAAGTAAGCAACGTATCAAAGATATTCTTTGTTACTTTGAATGACTCACCATCTGTTACGGCTGCTGGGTCTAGTGCAACAGAGTCACCGCCACGTCCGAAGATTAGCGTTCCTCCATCAGCAGATTCGCCACCGTCGGAGTCTCCCCCACCGTTGCCGTTGGTTTCATTAGATCCGCCACAGCCGGCTAATCCAATAGAAAGCAACATCACAAAAACTAATGATAAAATGTACTTTTTCTTCATCGTTTTCCCCCTAGATTATGAATTTATTTATACCTGGTCTTCTTCATAAAGATGGCACGCAGTGTAATGCCCCTGTTCGATTTCCCTGAATTCCGGAACGACTGTGCTACACACATCCATTGCTTTTGGACATCGTGTATGGAATGGACATCCCGAAGGTGGTTTCGCTGGACTTGGCACATCGCCACTTAAAATGACGCGATCCTTTCCATATTCAGGGTCAGGTACTGGCACCGCTGAAAGAAGAGCCTGAGTATACGGATGTTTTGGTTCTAGATAAAGCTTTTCACTATCAGCCATTTCGACTACTCGACCTAAGTACATCACTCCAACCCTGTCACTGATGTGACGTACTACCCCAAGGTCATGTGCGATAAATAAATATGTTAGACCAAGCTCTTTTTGTAAATCTTCGAGGAGATTTAACACCTGAGCTTGAATGGATACATCGAGTGCAGATACTGGCTCATCCGCAATAATTAGCTTTGGATTAACCGCGAGTGCACGCGCGATTCCAATCCGCTGCCTCTGCCCTCCACTAAATTGGTGAGGATACCTTCTCGCATGATACGGGCTCAGCCCTACGATATCTAACAATTCCTTCACACGCTTTTTACGTTCAGTCTTATTTCCAAGTCCGTGAACGATAAGCGGTTCTTCAATGATCTTCTCAACGGTGTGCCGCGGGTTAAGTGAAGCGAATGGATCTTGGAAAACCATCTGAATATCTTTACGAAGGTTTCTCATCTTCCTCTTGTTCAGAGAAAGAATGTTCTCGCCATTAAAGATAACTTCTCCTTCGCTCGGTTCTAGAAGCCTCATAAGCATTCTTCCAGTTGTTGATTTCCCGCAACCACTTTCACCAACAAGGCCAAATGTTTCTCCCTTATGTAGCTTGAACGATACACCGTCTACGGCTTTTACTGTACCAACCTGCTGTTTAAGTACGCCGCCTTCTATCGGGAAATGCTTCTTAAGCTGTTTTACTTCGAGCAATGCTTCTTGCAAATTAGGTGCCCCCCTTAGCTTTCTACCCTCTCTAACAAGGTTGCTTTCTCTTTGTCTTCATGAAGCCAGCATCTTGCCATCTGACCATTACCCGCATCGATTAACTCCGGTGTAACCTCTGTACATTTGTCAAAAGCAAACTTACAACGAGGGGCAAAATGACACCCTGTTTTAATTGAGCCTGGCTTCGGTACGTTACCTGGAATCGAATATAACCTCTCTTTTCGAGTTCGAACGTCAGGAACCGATTCGATCAGACCGATTGTATACGGGTGTTTTGGAGATTCAAAAATCTCTTTCGTTGTACCCTGTTCGACGATTTTCCCTGAGTACATAACTACGATGCGATCGCACATCTCTGCAACAACCCCAAGGTCGTGCGTAATCATGATGATCGAAGTATCCGTATCATCGTTTAGCTTTTTCATCAGTTCAAGTATTTGTGCTTGAATCGTTACATCGAGTGCTGTTGTCGGTTCATCAGCAATAAGTACATCAGGTTCACAAGCCATCGCCATCGCAATCATCACCCGCTGCCTCATACCGCCTGATAACTGATGAGGATACTCGTTCATCAGTTCTTCAGCTCTAGGCAGACCTACTAGCTTCAGAAACTTAATAGCGTGAGCCCAAGAATCCTTTTTGTTCCACTTCTTATGTATTCGAATTCCTTCTACGAGCTGATTCCCGATCTTGAAAACCGGATTAAGAGATGTCATCGGTTCTTGGAAGATCATGCCGATTTCATTCCCTCGAATCTTTCTCATTTCTTTTTCAGATTTTGATAGGAGATTCTCGCCCTTATACGAAATTTCACCACCTACGACTTTTCCAGGTGCTGAAATAAGCTGCATGATGGATAGGGACGTAACACTCTTTCCAGATCCAGACTCTCCTACTATTCCTAACACTTCACCTTTGTTGACATGAAAATCAACTGAATCTACTGCAGGAATTTCACCATCATCGGTAAAAAAGTGAGTTTCTAACCCGCTGACTTTTAACACTGGTTGTTCCACTCTCTCACCCCTTTCAACCAATTCTGAATTTTTTAATTAAACTAAAATCTGTTTATAATTATTACATTAAATCGAAAACTTGGCAATGAGAGATAAAAAATTTTCTGTCATCTTTTGACGCTTTTACGCAAACATGTGCAAATAAACACAAAAAAGCACCCGATTTGGGTGCTTTTGTTGTTAATATCACAAGTTTTGAACTTGGAATAACTGATGATAGGAACCTTTCAATTCCATCAATTCACTATGGTTTCCAATTTCTGATATATTTCCGTTTTCAATAACGACGATGCGATCAGCATGCGTGATCGTAGCTAAACGGTGCGCCACGATGAAGGTTGTCCGATCTTTCGCAAGATCTCCTAACGCTTCTTGTATAAGGTGTTCACTTTCTAAGTCGAGTGCAGAAGTTGCTTCATCTAAAATCAGAATAGCTGGGTTCTTCAAGAATACTCTTGCAATAGCAACCCGTTGCTTCTGTCCACCAGAAAGCTTAACCCCTCGTTCACCAACAGGTGTATCATAGCCTTGAGGAAGATCTTTAATAAATTCATGAGCATTCGCTGCTTTAGCAGCAGCAATAACTTCTTCTTCCGTTGCATCTGGATTCCCCATCTTTATGTTCATACGGACTGATTCACTGAAGAGTATATTATCCTGTAGAACCATACCGATATTATTTCTAACACTTCTTGCATGATAGTCACGAATATCAGTTCCATCGATTTCGATTTTACCGCCCGTCACATCGTAGAAACGCGGAATCAAACTGACAAGAGAAGACTTCCCTCCACCGCTCATGCCGACAAGGGCGATGGTTTCACCAGCTCGGACATGAAGATCGATCCCTTTTAAAACCGGAAGATCTTCATCGTTATATTTGAAGTAGACATCACTATAATTCACATCGCCTCGAACATTTTTCAACTCTCGAGCATCTTCACGGTCTACGATATCGTACTTTTCATCCACAAACTCAAAGACTCGGTCCATGGAAGCGATTGACTGAGTGAGTGTTGTAGAAGAGTTAACCAAACGCCTAAGAGGGTTATACAACCGATCCATATAGGTTACAAATGCTACCATCTCACCAATTTTTAGGTCCCCAGAAATAACGAGGTATGCTGAAAATGCAATAACGATGAGTGGCGCCACATCTGTGATCGTATTAACGGTCGCAAACGTTTTAGCGTTCCATTTCGTATGATCGATTGCACGAGAAAGGAAATTTGTATTTCTCTTATCAAACTGTTTTTGCTCATAATCTTCAAGAGCAAAACTTCTTATAACCGGCATTCCCTGTACACGTTCATGAAGATGACCCTGAACTTCAGCAAGAGCCTGAGACCGGTTCTTCGTTAAATCGCGTAATCGTTTATAAAAGTATTTAACTGCAAAACCATACAATGGTAAAAGAATAATTGCTGCAACCGTTAACCATACGTTCATGAATGACAAGATTACAATAATGATCACGATTGTGATCATATCTAGCCATACATTCATAAGCCCGGTAATCACGAACGTTTTCGTTTGCTCAACGTCATGAATCACTCTCGAAATAATCTCTCCAGCTTTATTGTTCGAGTAGAACTTTAAACTGAGCTGCTGAATATGAGAGAAAAGCTTATCTCGAATATCATAGAGGATTTTACTTCCGATCCATTGTGCAAAATACTGCCTGAAGTATTCTACTGGTGGTCTTACAATTACAAATAGAAAGAATGCCCCTCCCATTAACCACAGCAACTGTTCATATTTCGCACTACTCGTCATACCATCTGCATTGATGATATCGTCGATCACATACTTCAGAATCAACGGAAGCAAAAGTGGTATTCCAAACTTCAATATCCCTATACCGATCGTAATTCCAATCTGCTTTCGGTATGGTCTAACAAATCGCATATATCTCTTGATACTGCCCAGATGACATCACCCTTTGTTTCATTACCTCTTGCATCTTTGTGCTAACAGGTTCATTTCTATCATGCAAAAACCTGTTGAAAATGATTCAACAGGTTTTCTCACCTATATTGTAAAAATTGTTCATACCATTGATCGACAAAACCTGGTGCGAACGGTCCTTTTCGTTGATGGATCCAATTCATCAGTTCTTTAACGTTTTCCTTAACGATATGGTCGATTGCATCTGGATAATTCATTTCTTTCTTATGAGCTTCATACTCATCTTCATCTAAAAGTTTATAAGTCATATCGGGATATATTTTAATATCAAGATCGTAATCAATATACTTTAGTGCTTCCTCATCGTACGTAAACGGTGTACCAAGGTTGCAATAATAGTAAATTCCGTCAGTTCTCAACATGCCGATAACGTTGAACCAGTGATTAGCACTAAAATAACAAATGGCTGGCTCACGAGTTCTCCACTGTCTACCGTCTGATTCAGTGACGAGAATACGATCGTTTCCCCCGATGATTTCTTTCGATGACCCTTTAAGTACGATACTCTCTTCCCATGTTCTGTGTAGAGTACCACGGTGTTTATAGCTTTGAATTTGAATTCTCGTTCCGGTCGTTGGGAAACTCATCTCCTTCTCCTTTCTAAGAAATTCCGGAAAACGATGAATGCCTCACGTAAGGCAGACTCACAGCATCCTTCTTTCCTTCCGATCACTACAAAGTTTATCAATCGTCTCTTCCTATTAATTCCCCTCTATTATAACGCTTAACATCCGAAAGTTAAAACAAAAGCGCCATTCGAATGAATGGCACTCCATGTAGTCCATTAAACTGACGTCTTTTCAAACGTAGAGATCACTTCGGTAATCAAATTATTAAAGTCTTCTTCCATCCTCAATAGCTCTTGTTTCTGTTTTACTAACGCTCCCTGCTCTAACGTGGATACAGATAACATCTCTTCCTTTGATTGTATTTCCTTCTTCGTATGAATCATCTTGTCGGCAAGTTGAAGCTGTAATTGAATAAGCTCATCGAATCGATCCATTCAATTTCTCCTTCCCATTCATACTGTCTACGAAAAAGAATTCAATAGGAAAAAGAAATTTCCTCTCTCAAGATGTGTTGAGATATAGGAACTTTTGTCATATTTCTTCTATTGGAAGAACGCATGTCTCATCTTCATTCTTAGGTGAATTAACACGGGTGGAAACTTCGTAAGCATTCATTTTGTCAGCAGGATACGATACCATCATATCTTCTAGGATGGTGTAATCTTCAATAGATGGATCTAGCCAGTTATGCTCTTGCTCTTTTGGTAATATAACCGGCATTCTGTTATGTATTTCTTTCATCATGTCGTTTGCCTCAGTGGTCAAGATCGTGCATGTGTAGATCGATTTTTCTCCTTCTTTCCACTGTTCCCATAATCCAGCCATTGCAAACGGTTCACCTTTGTTTACTTGTATTCTCATCGGTATTTTTCGATCTTTATCCTTTTTCCATTCGTAAAACCCATCTGACAATATGATGCACCTGCGTTTTTTCAATGCATGTTTAAAACTTGCCTTTTCAGCTGCTGTTTCACTACGTGCATTGATCAACTTATTGGCAATCGATGCATCTTTAGCCCAAAAGGGAATTAATCCCCACCTAAGCGTACCTAATCGGTTTTCACCATTCGCTCGAATGATGGTCGGCACCTGTTGTGAAGGTGCTATATTATAGCGAACAGAATAATCATCAATTGTAATTTGATCGATATGAAATCGTTCGATCAAAGCATCTAACTCTGCTGTAAGCGAAAAGCGTCCACACATAACCATTCCCTCCCTAATGACATTTTCTTCGTTGAATGCCCTTATTCCTTCGTTCGATAAAATTATATTAAAATAATGAAACGGGGCTGACATGGTCAGCCCCGTTAGGGAAGCAATTATTGTTGTTGCTGGTTTGGTTTTTGAGCAGGCTGAGCTTGACGAGCTTTTGCTTGCTGTTGAGCTTGCTGCTGAGCTTGTTGCTGAGCTTGCTGAGCTCCCATTTCTTGACCAAATTCAGCACCATACTGTTGCTGATTAGCTTGACCAGCAGAACCATTGCTCTGTTGGTTTTGTTGTTTCACGTGTTGAATGCTTGTACCAGCTTGTGTTTGTCCTGGTTTCTTTGCCATGGCTTATCACCTCCCACAAACAATAGAATATCCAGATATAAAATAGATATGTACGTAATGAAATAAATTTTTTAGGATAGTTTTCCATTGTTTCCACCCCCTTTTTTGATAGCATTTTCTCACCTGTTGCAAACTAAATAACGAAAGGGGGTTCATCGATGGATCATAAGCGAGATATGACTGAACTATCCATGATGCCTAAAAGTGACTGGGAGAATGGTGAGCTTGCCTTTTTTCATCACAGCTTGCAACAGATTGCTCCTTATCTAAATAGTGAAGGCGTAGCCATCCATAGGGAGATCATCAAAGAAATCGAACATCGTGGAGGTTTGTCTTTTGGGGGAAAGAGATAAGTTTAACTAACAAGTTGTTGGTTTTGGCGCGCACAATATCGTAGGAGTTTAAATACCGCTTGCTTTCCTGCGGACGAACGCCCGAGTCTCCTCCAGGACAAACAACGTCCAATCAGGGGGCTTGGTCGCCCGTTCTACCGCGGGAGTCAAGCGGTAACGATCCTTATTTAAGGGATCCAATACATTAACTTCCTGTATTCTTATACAGGGAGTTTTTTTGTCTAAAAGTTTGACCGAGATTGACCACCGTCAACGTTTAAGGTAGCTCCAGAGATCCAAGATGCTCTTTCTGATGCTAGGAACACTACAGCGTCAGCAACTTCTTCTGGTGTCCCAAATCGTCCGCCTGGTATTTCACGATCAACAAAAGCATTGATTTTCTCAGGGTTCTCATCTAGCCTCTTCTGCCAGTTTCCTGTCGGATGAAGAATAGCCCCTGGCGCAACGCCATTCACACGAACTCCTGAACGAATCACTTCATCTGCCATCGCTTTGGTAAAGCTGATCAACGCAGCCTTCGCGTTATTGTAGGTCGGTTTCCCACCAGACTCTCTACCGAATATGGAAGAAATATTGACGATTGAACCGTAACCCTTCTTCTGCATTTCTTTTGCTGCAAGTTGACTTAAGTGAACAGCTGAATAAAAATTTAGGTCCATCGCTTTATGGAACTGATTAACATCCGTTTCCATTATCGTTGTTCCGCTACTGCCTCCCGCATTATTAACGAGGATATCGATCGATCCAAACTCTAATAAAAACGAATCGATAAGGTGCACGCGTTTATGATCATCAGTAATATCAGCTTCAAAAATCGCGATGTTATTATTTAGTTCAGCTTTTGTTTCCTCAAGTTCTTCACGGTTCCTCGCACAAATGCCTACATTTGCGCCCTCCTGATAAAATGCAGAAGCGATTGCCTTTCCGATTCCTTTTGAACCTCCTGTTATTAAAACATTACGCCCTTTTAAATTTAATTCCATTTAGCTATCTCCTTTCACGATTTGTTTAACAATCTTCTGATGTGCAACTGGAAATGCAAATTGTTCAAGTTCATTTTCATTTACAAAACGAACGGTTCCATTTTCGTTAATTCCATCAACTTCGCCTTTATAAACTGTTAAATACCATTTGATATGACTGAATACGTGGGTGAACGTTGTCAATTCATCTTGAATAGCAGCAGTTTCACCATACTCGTCACGTACATGCGCGATTAATTGTTCTTCTTTTAACCCGCCCTCTGTAAGCTCAACATTTACAAATTCCCATAGTCCACCTAACAATCCATCTTCTGGACGCTTCCTAATCAAGTACCTCCCACTTGAATCTTGAAGAACTGCTACCGCTATCGGTACTGGTCTAGGCGCTTTTTTCTTTGATTTGATCGGAAGCTCTTCTTGAGAACTTTCATGGAATGCTCTGCAGTGAGATTGGACTGGACAAAGTAAGCAAGAAGGCGATTTAGGTGTACATATGATTGCTCCTAATTCCATTAAGCCCTGGTTAAATGAAGAAGGGTCTTCTTTTGAGATAATTTCTCTGATAACTTCTTCAAAAATTTTTCTTGTTGAAGGTTTTGCAATATCTTCCCAGATGCCTATAATTCTTGAAATCACCCTCATTACGTTGCCGTCTACAGCAGGTTCAGGAACACCATATGCTATGCTTAAGATCGCTCCTGCAGTATAAGGTCCAACACCTTTGAGCTTTGAAATTTGGCTAGGTGTATTTGGAACCACACCGCCATATGTTTCTGCGACTTCTTTTACCGCCGCTTGTAAATTCCTTGCTCGTGAATAATAACCAAGGCCTTCCCATGCTTTTAAAACCTCTTCTTGCGGAGCATTCGCGAGGTCTTCAACAGTAGGAAATTTCTCTAGAAAATGATGAAAATACGGGATGACAGTGTCTACCCTTGTTTGCTGTAACATTATTTCAGAAACCCATACGCGATAAGGGTCTTTATTTTCTCTCCATGGCAGTATCCGTTGTTCATTTCTGAACCAATCGATTAAATCATTTTGAAATTGTTCTTCTTCAAATGAGTGTAGAAGTTCCTTTACATTCGTCATTGTTCAACTCTCCGATACTTTAATTGCTTTGTTCTTCCTCTTCGCTTAATTAATACATATAATATCGTACCTTATCATTTCCAAACAGCATTTAACTTTTCACACAAACGATTATTGGGTATAACTAAACTATAGACTATATAAAACCAAAGCTTTTCTTTTAAAAAATAAGACACAAACGTTTTTTACTAAGGAGGATCTTTACCATATGGATACTGGGACACATGTGGTCATGGGATTGGGGC
This sequence comes from Anaerobacillus sp. ABD4_527, assembly GCF_056160805.1. Taxonomy (NCBI): domain Bacteria; kingdom Bacillati; phylum Bacillota; class Bacilli; order Caryophanales; family Bacillaceae; genus Anaerobacillus; species Anaerobacillus sp. ABD4_527. The sequence goes on along the minus strand of NZ_JBSWXZ010000004.1, from coordinate 121,543 downwards.
TAGGAGCTCTCGCAACACTAGATCCAGCAGTAGCTCAAGATCCCATCACCGCTCAGAGCGTTCTTATCGGAGCGCTGATAGGATCTCAGGCCCCAGACTTTGATACCGTGCTCAAGTTAAAAAACAATGCTGTATACATTAGACACCATAGAGGCATAACACATTCGATTCCAGCCGTCTTACTTTGGCCAATTCTGATAAGCAGTGGCATCATGCTGTTTTACCCAGAAACAAATTGGCTTCACCTTTGGCTTTGGACGTTTTTAGCAGTGTTTATTCATGTGTTTGTAGATATCTTTAATGCTTATGGTACACAAGCGTTAAGACCCTTCTCCAACCGATGGGTAGCTCTTGGTGTGATCAACATCTTTGACCCGTTCATCTTTCTAAGTCATATAGCTGGACTTGTACTATGGTATATAGGTGCAAACCCTGGTTATACATTCTTAACCATTTACGGTATATTAGTGCTCTATTATTTATGGAGAATATACGAACAGCGTAAGCTGATCAACGCTGTTAAAGAACGTATACCAGATGCAGTTGAGGTCATCGTATCACCTACGATCAGGTGGAGCAGGTGGCACATTGCCATTAAATCTGAAACCCAATTCTTTGTAGCGAGGGGTGAAGGCACTACGATTCATATTCAAGATGAATTCGACCGTGTTCCTGTGCCTGAAACACCAGTTCTAGAAACTGCAAAAGAAGACCCTAACCTGAGCGCATTCCTTTCGTTCTCTCCTGTTTATAGATGGGAGATTGAAGAAACAGAAGAGGGATATGAAGTGAGGTTCATCGACCTTCGATACCGCAGCAAAGGTCACTATCCATTCGTTGCAGTCGTACAAATGGAAGATCAGTTAGAAATCAAAAGCTCATATACAGGCTGGGTGTATAGTGAAGACACGCTTAGAAAGAAGTTGGACCCTGCAATTGATTAATTCCATATGAAAACCGGCTGATACGTCAGCCGGTTTCTTTATTGTTTAATGCTTGATGCTTCGATCGTCATCAAAGTATCCTTTATATTTAGGGTTATTTTCCATAAAATCGTGTAAAACTGGCCCGTAATAATCGATCCATTGTTGAACGATCTTTTCTGTAACGTCAACGCCTTTATACTCTCTTCCAGCCTTTGCTCTAGACGATTCGAAATCTTCCCAAAGTAGTTCAACCATCGTTCTTGCCTGACCATATGACAACTGGTCATTTTTTTCAAGTAAGTTATGAGCAAGCCTTTCAAATAAATCTTCCATAAGGCATCCTCCTTTCATGTTGTCTTCCAACGGTTTCCGTTCATTCTGTATCTTTTCTTCACATAACGCCTGTTAGCTAATCACATACTAACATTGTGCCTGTTTAGACAAAAACTGTCGAAAAGGGAGGCGATGAAATGCGTAAGAAGGTCTCTAAATATCCAGATCTTAAATTCTCAGGCGAACCTCGCGCGAAGGAAGAATTTTCTTCAAAACGCGCGGACGGAACGACAAACACGCAACCTCAGGAACGCATGAAAGCTTCTAACCAAACTAACAATCGACATGGTTAATTCTCACATACGATAGGAGGCGCAAACAATGGGTAAAGACAATCGTGATAGGCTTCACCCGAAGTATAAAGATTCATTTCAATCACCCAGTGCTAATCCGAAGCATGCTCACCACCAGGTGAATGGAGAAACTCAGCAGGCATATAATGATATCGTTTTGCAGATTCAAACCCGCAAACGTTCTTAAAAAAGCTTAAGCAAGAGCAGCGTTATTGCTGCTCTTTCTCAATTAACATTGAAATCGGAAATGCTTCTATAGTTTCGCTTCCTTTACGAAAACCCCATGCGAACGTTCCGTTCATGTAATCGATAACGAACGAGGATCCTGGGTCACCTTCTAGTTCATATGTTTTTCCGGGAGTAAAATCGTCCGGGTTTAATAAATAAGACTTCGCAAGAGCGATTCTTCGTTCATGTACGGCAAACTCATTAACCATTCCCATTTGCTCAGCTCTTCTAGCTTTCTCACTAAGCTGTGCGATTGCAGTTCGTAATTCTTCTTTATTCATTTCACTGAACCGTTTATCCATGACAACCTCCATAAAACTGTTCCTAATGTCTTCAGTATAGTTCATTTCACAAGGTATGACAAAAATATGCTACGCTTTCAAAATAGGAGGTATGTAATATGAAAAGTATCGTAATCACTGGTGGAGGATCAGGTCTCGGAGCAGAGCTTGCTAAAAGGTGGGCAAGTTTAGATAAGCACGTGATTTTGGTTGGTCGCACGAAAGAAAAACTTGAAACTGTTTGCACAGATATCCAAGAACAGGGTGGATCTTGTTCATTATATACGTGTGACATTTCAAACTACGCAGACGCTAAAGAACTGTATACGAAAATCACCAATGATGGTCATACCATCGAGATGCTTGTAAACAATGCTGGGGCAGGAGCATTTGGCTCCCTAGAGGACATAGAAGAAGAAGCGATACATAGCGTCATCGACACGAATGTAAAAGGGTCCATTTTTCTAACTAAACTCTTTCTTCCTGTTTTAAAACAAACAGAAGGACGAATCATGAACATTATTTCAACAGCAGGCTTAAAAGGGAAAAAACATGAAACGGTTTATGTGGCATCCAAATATGCGATAAGAGGATTTACTGAGAGTCTCTGGAAGGAACTAGAGGGAACCGGGGTAAGTGCAACTGCAGTGTACATGGGAGGTATGGATACTCCGTTCTGGCACTCCACAGACCACATTAAAGATACTTCCAGATTGAAATCCCCAGCAGAAAAAGCAAAGCAAATTATTGATCAAGATGAAGGACAACAAGAAATTTTTATTGATCGATAAATTCATCTAAGTAGTGATTGATCAATGAAAATGGAAAGCCTTTACGGTATAAAAATTGTTTCATTTTATATTTGTACTCTTTACTATCCAATTTTGAGAAACGGCGTTCGGCTTTTTGTGCTTGAAGGAGGAGTGCTTCCCACTCCTCTTCATGATTTTTATGATCGATTTCGTTCATGACTTCTTGAATGATTTCTCTTTCAAAACCTTTACCTGTAAGCGCCTGTCCAAGCTTTTGTTTCAGTTCAGTCGATGAAACGTTTTTAAGCTTCTTTATTTTTTTCTCAGCAAACTCTTCGGCACGTTCCAATTGACGTTCATATGGATATTCTTCAAGAGCTTTTTCAATCGTATCTTGTGAAACGCCTTTTTGAATCAACTCTTGCTGGATGATAAAGGGTCCCTTCCCCCCTGCGTTCACTTTCGTTCTAACAAAAGCGCGTGCAAATTCAAGATCATTCACATATCCGTAGCGCTTTAATTTACTGATGATGGAAGAGAAAGCTGCCTCCTCGATTTCTTTCGCTTGGAGATGGTCTATAATTTCTTTCTCAGAACGCATCCGATAAGATAAATAATGAAGGGCCAAGTTGAAACCTATTTTTATGTGATCTTCAAACTGTATCTCAGCTAGAGTTTTCTGATCTAGTTCGATTCCTTTTCTAATACCGAACCGAATCAACACATCCTGATCCACACCGAACCCAAATTCTTCTCCATTCCCTTTATCTAGAAAGATCGAAAACCGTTCACTGTTGTTCTTTTGTGTTGTGATACGTGTAATTTTAACCAATACGCTCACCTCTCTCATCACATTGTATCATTTTCAAAAAAATAGTATGAACCTAGAGCATTGGATTAAAGGATTCTCTTTACGGGTAAAGAAATTATTACTATAAGAAATGGATTAACTAGGAGGAACCACGTTATGAACATAGCGATTGCTGGTGGTACTGGTTTCGTTGGGAATGCTCTCACTGAGTCATTCGTTAATGATGGACACCACGTCTACATCTTAACTCGAAACCCAAACAACAAACCTGCCCAAACAGGTGTAACGTATGTTAAATGGCTTAAAGATGATGCAGAACCAGAGAAAGATCTACAGAATCTAAATGCCATAATCAACCTTGCCGGAGAATCGATTAATAGCGGCCGATGGACGGAAGACAAGAAAGAAAGAATATTGAACAGCCGTATCTCCGCAACTCGAGAGATCGTTTCGATTATAGAAAAACTTGACCATAAGCCCCGTGTACTCGTAAATGCATCTGCCACAGGATTCTATGGCTCTTCTCTCGACAAGTCCTTTACGGAGAATGACACGAACCCGGGCTCTGATTTTCTTGCTGATGTGACATATAAATGGGAAAAAGAAGCGATGCGTGCCCAAAATTACGGTGTACGCACAGTGCTGACTAGATTTGGGCTCATCTTAGGTGAAGAAGGCGCACTCCCTCTCATGGTACTGCCATATAAATTCTATATGGGTGGCAAGCTCGGAGATGGAAGACAGTGGTATTCTTGGGTTCATATCAAAGACGTGGTCGGTATGATACGATTTGCTGTCGATCATGATTCTGTTCAAGGACCACTGAACGTAACAGCACCAGAACCAAAACGAATGAACGAATTTGGTAGAACGCTAGCAGAAGTACTGAATAAACCTCACTGGATTCCTGTTCCTGAAGCACCCGTGCAGCTCGCTCTTGGAGAAAAAAGCGGGGTCGTTTTGAAGGGTCAATGCGTATTGCCTCAAAAAGCCAAGGAACTCGGCTATCCTTTCCGATATTTAAAACTTAAAGATGCTCTTGAGAATCTGCTGGCTTAATTCCAGCAGATTTTTTTCAAACTCGTATTAATTCATGTTTTTCATACCTATAATATAGTAGCTACTCTTTCTTTGTACCTAACTTGAAATAAGGTGATAAATCATGACAATTTTAATTAAGAATGCCCGTGTATATCCTATAAGCAGCGCGGTTTTAGATCAAGCAGATGTTCTAGTACGTGACGGCTTGATCGAGAGAGTCGCCACTTCAATTGAAGAAAAACCTGACATGACGGTCGTAGATGGAAGTGGAGCACACCTTCTTCCCGGATTGATCGATGCACATACGCATGTAGGTTTATATGATGAGGGAACAGGTTGGGCAGGTAACGATGCCAACGAAACAGTAGAAGCACTCACCCCACATGTTCGTGCCCTAGATGGGGTCAATCCTCTAGATCTTGCCTTCAAGGACGCCATTTCTTTTGGAGTAACTTCTGTACAAGTAATGCCAGGTAGTTCGAATATTATCGGAGGCACCACAACAGTCTTAAAGACATATGGAAAGAATGTTGAGAAAATGATCGTTAGAAAAACAGCAGGATTAAAGGTTGCATTAGGCGAAAACCCCAAAAGAGTTCATAGTCAATCAAACAACGAGTCCATTACAAGAATGGGAATTACCGGACTATTACGTGAAGCATTTTATAACGCCAGCAAATCTCAGCCGTCAGAGCACCCGAGAGTAGCTCCAATCATCGCAGCGTTAAAAAGAGAGATACCCGTCCGTATTCACGCTCACCGAGCAGATGATATCTTAACAGCATTACGTTTTGCAAGAGAATTTAATTTAGATGTTCGAATCGAGCATTGCACAGAAGGACATCTAATCGCAGACGAACTTAGCGGACAAAACCTCCGGGTAACTGTTGGACCATCGATGACGAGACGTTCTAAGATCGAACTCAAAAACAAGACTTGGGCCACTTATGGTATTCTGAATAACCACGGTATTGAAGTTTCGATCACAACCGATCATCCGTATGTTCCGATTCAATACCTGAATATATGTGCGGCCCTTGCAGTAAGAGAAGGTTTAAGTGAAGAAAAAGCACTAGAGGGAATTACGTTGAATCCTGCAAAGAGCCTAGGCGTAGAGGATCGTATCGGTAGTATCGAAGAAGGGAAGGATGCTGATTTAGTCTTATGGTCCCATCACCCATTCCACTTTGAAGCACGTCCACATTGGACCATGATAAATGGAAAAATTATTCATAGAAATTAGTGATATTTACAGTATCATTTTCTTAACAAATCGAGTATGATACTTTTGAAGCTAAAATAAACTAAATACAACTTCATAATTTGAAATGGGAAGGCAATTGGTGCGCCACCAGCAAAGTGACTGGTCCTAGTGGGTTCGATTCCCACCCCGAATAATAATTCAACATACTATTATTCGAGGGTGGGGTGAAATCTGCCCTCGACAGGAGGGAAACTCATGATTAAAAATCGTGACCTGTCGGAATGTCATGTTCTCTTTGACTTGATGGTTGACCCAGCTGTCTTCCCATTCGTACGTCATAAAGCAAATTCTTATGAAGAATACATGTTTTTAACAAAACAAACGATAGAAGCTGAAGAACAAGGCGAACTCATCTCAAGAACAATCCTTGATGAATGGGGAGCACCGATTGGTACCATTAATTTGTTCGATATTCAAAATCAAGCAGGCTTTCTAGGAACATGGATTGGAACGCCTTATCATGGAAAAGGCTATAATCAAATCGCAAAAGACGCGTTTTTTAGAGAACTTTTTTACGAAAAGCAAATTCAAACCATTTTTCTTCGAATAAATCGAGACAATGTTCGCTCGCAGAAAGCTGCTGAAAAAATTCCTTACGTTGAACTGGCTAACGAGAAATGGCCAGGTGTCTATCAACAAATCAACAGTGGTGAAAAATCGTATCACCTTTATGAGATCGAAAGAGATAATTATCTACTGCATACAATGCGTGATCGTACAGAAACAATTGAAGTACAGTTAGAAGCTTAGTTCCTTTTTAGGAACTTTTTTTGTTTTAGATCCTTTTTCACATGGCAATGCTAATACCATCCTAAAGAAAAGGGTGATGTGAGCTTGGATAAGAAAAAAGGAAGAGAAAACAAAGAATCAAAAATGTCTCTTACAAAAACACAAGATGTATTGTTTGGAAAAGCATTTAAAAGAGCAGACCGAGCTGGTCAAAAGCCGTAATCGATGAATAAGTTTCACTGTTTTAAACCATTATAATGAGTGGAGAAACCCTTCTCCAAACTTACTAACAGGAGCTGATTTCAAATGGCAAAACGTCCAAACAAAGAAAACAAGCAACAGCGTCAAGCTCAAAACAACCCTGCACAAGCTCAAAACCATGATGCAGAATTCGCTAACGAATTCGCTGCTGATCAAAAAGCAGCTGAAAGAGCTAGACAAGCTAACCAACGCGAAAAAAGAGACCAGCAGTAATTGATAAAAGGGACCTCAACAGGTCCCTTTTCTCTTTGTGGAAACAACTTATCAACAGGTTGTTAACAATGTGTATAAGTTCCACCATCATCTAGTGTGCTCAATAAAATTTATAAACAATTTACATTGTGGATGAACACTTGTTCATCTGTGGATAATGTGCATAAATATGTGTATAACGCATGAAACAACCTTTTATCATGTGCATAACTCTGTGGAAAGTGTTGATTACTCGTTAAACGTATCTTAAGCAAAATGAAAACGATTCCGCTAAAAAAGGGGAATCGTTTCACTAAACTTATTTCTTACTTTTTTCGAAAACTGCGACAACTTCGACGTGCGCGGTATGTGGAAACATATCGACAGGTTGCAACGTGCCTACTTCATATCCCCTCTTACGAAGGAAATCGGCATTTTTAGCTAATGTGGATGGATTACAAGACACATAAACGATTCGTTCAGGTTTTGCTTTTACCATTGTGGATAACAGTTTATCGTCACAGCCAGTACGAGGCGGATCGACAACGATCACATCTGGCTTGAATCCACCCTTGATCCATCTTGGTACAAGATCTTCTGCTTTGCCTACATCGTACTTCATTTTATTCGCAAAGCCATGTTTCTTCGCATTCTCCGTTGCATCATCAATCGATTCTTTGATGACGTCCATCCCTCTTACTTCCTTTGCTTCATCCACAAGCCACAAACCGATCGTGCCTACACCACAATATGCATCGATGACATTTTCACGTCCTGACAGCTTTGCTGCTTTCTTTACTTCATCATACAATTTCACGGTTTGAATGGGATTTAATTGAAAGAATGCTCGTGCAGATAGTTCAAAGTTTAAATCACCTAATGATTCCTGTATCACTTCTTCTCCATCAAGAAGATTTGTATCATCACCAAAAATAAGAGACGTCTTCTTCCCGTTCACATTTTGCATGATCGAGACAATGTCTGGCAGTCTCTTTTTGATTTCCTTAACGAGTAAGGACTGTCTTGGGATCTTTTCTTCAGACGTAACGAGAACAAGCTGGACTTGTCCTGTTTGGAATCCTACCCTTGTTACAATCGTCCGTACAAGACCTTTTTTGCCATTATAGATGGAGATATTTAGATCTTCTAAAACCTTCACAACTTGTTTCGTTACACGATTCGTTTCAGGGTGCTGGACAAGGCAGTTCGTTAATTCAACTAGCTCATGGGACCCAGCGCCATAGAGGCCAGCGATGACTTTCCCTTTTTGTTTTCTAACTTGAAGCTGACTTTTATTTCTGTAGTTCCATGGATCTTCCATCCCGATGACAGGTTTAACAGTTATTTTTGAGTTGTTCTTCGAATAGCGCTCAAACGCTTGAACAACAACGTCTCTCTTCTCTTTCAATTGACCGCTATAACTTAAATGCTGAAGCTGGCATCCGCCACATTCTTCATAAACGGGACAAGGAGCCGCTACTCGCTCAGGAGACTTTTTCCTTAAGCGCTTGATTCTTGCCTCAGCACGATTAGGAAAAACGCGTGTGATTTCAGCAGTAATCTCTTCATTCGGAAGAGCACCGGGAACAAATACCACCGTTCGCTTAAAAAAGCCAACTCCTTCTCCATTAATGCCTAATCGTTTTATTGTAAGAGGAACCGTTTGCCCTTTTGTAAGAGCTGTCCCTTCTGTTTTATTCTTCAATCGAACCTCTCCTTATATCTATCCGCTCAAACTCTCCCATAAGTACATCGAGACATAGCTCGAGTATGGGGACCATCTCTTATTATACTCATAAAGCTCTTCTTTTGAAGGCTTTGTATCAAGATCAAACAGCTTCTTCATGGCATTCTGGATACCGACATCACCAGCTGGTAGGACATCCTTTCTCCCTAGTCCAAATAAAAGGACGCATTCGATTGTCCACGGACCAACACCCCTTAAAGGCAATAATTCTTCATAGACTTCTTGGTTCGTAAGTTCATTCAACTTATGGAGATCTAGGCTTCCATCTTGAATGCTCTTTGCGATACCGATCAGATATTCGGCTTTTCTATTACTGAACTGGAGCTCTCGCAATTCTTCTACTCGAAGTTCACTAACAACATCAGGAGTAGGATAAAACCAAGCCCCATCTTTTTGTTCTCCATATTTTGTTACAAACCGATAGGTGAGCGTGTATGCAAATTTCATATTTAACTGTTGATGAACAATATTTTTCATTAAGGCACTGTAAGCATCTGGCTCACAAATGATCGGCATCCCTACATATTTTTCTACAAGACCTTGTAGTTCGGTGCCTTTAAAATGCCTCTTAATTCCTTCTGTGTCCATGTTCAAATCCAACATCTCTGATACTTTTCTAAGTGCTACTGGTTTATACTCCTCTATTTCCCCACTAACATGAAAGAAAGGATCGTGTTCATCTCCAACAGCTTTTATCGTGAGTACCTCTTTTGTTCGATCGATTGTAATTGGCACCTTAATCTCATTCGAATTAATCGCTTGAAGCGGATCCATGCGTAGTCGACCGAACAACCGATCAATAGCATATGGAGCTTCAGGACGTACGACTTCTGACCACATGAAATTCCCCCAGTCTTTTATTAGGTTCATTATCGCAGACAAAAGGAATCAATACCACCTACCAAGATAAAACAAAAAAGCTACCCTACTGGCAGCTTTATGGTGCTAATAAGCTAGGAAGTGTGCGTTTGAACACTAATTCATCCAAGCTCTTAAAGGTATAGCCTTCTTTCTTAAGGTCTTTAATCACACTCTCTAACGCTTCTGCATTGTCTTTTGAAACAGAATGCAGGAGAAGAATCGCTCCAGGGTGTACTTGCTTCATGATTGAATCATACGCATATTGACTACCCTTTTGCCTGTTTGTTTCCCAGTCTTTATAAGCAAGTGACCAGAATACATTAATGTAACCTTCGTCTTGAGAGATGGCGAGTGACCTTTCGCTAAAAACACCACGTGGTGGTCTTAAATAAAGCATCGTTTTATCTCCGGTGATGCGCGTGTATTCTTCCTTCACTCGTTTCAGTTCTTTCTTTACTCGTTCATCAGAGATCTTCGTCATGTCTGGATGATTCCATGAGTGATTACCAACAATGTGCCCTTCTTTTACCATTCGCTTGATAAGATCTGGTTGATCTTCTAAATAGTATCCTGTTACGAAAAAAGCAGCAGGAACTTTTTCTTTCTTCAACACATCCAGCACTTGAATGGTATAGCCATTCTCATACCCATTATCAAATGTAACGTAAAGCTCTTTCTTGTCTGTATCCCCAATAAAGTATCCTCCATACTTTTTCAGCATCTGTTCGAACTCAGGTTCAGTTGTTGCTGAAGCATGGTCTTTACTTTTCTTAAAGTACCAGTCATGTGATTGATTATCGATTGCTGATGCTTCTGAAGAAATGAAGACAAACACAAGTGCTAATATAGTCGCAATAGTTTTCATGTTACCCTCCTTTTTGTGCGCTTTTCTATAGTTTGCTTGGACATCAAAATTCTATTCTGTAAAAAAACCAGCATTTCTGCTGGTTATTTTTGCGTATTAAACTCAAAGCTTAAATAATCTTGAACCGGAATCCATGCGCCGATCCCTTGCTGCGTTACGTTCCTTACCTCAATGCCTTTCTCACTGCCTTTTAGTACAAGGTACACTTCTCCATACGTTACTTTTCCTTTTTCGTTTACAGCAGGCACATAGCTCGAGAGCGTACCGTAATGGAGAGGAGCTATGTTATAAACGTTTGTTTTTCTTGTCCCTTTTCCAATGATGGTTTGAAAAGCGAGAGAAAGCTTTGTTTTTTCTGATGCCTTCATGAGCATCATTTTCTTAACATCATCACTTGAAGGAATTGAAGCTGTTAATCCTCCACTCACACTCTTTTCCTCTTCTTGACGATACGACATCTTAGCAGTGCCTTTTCCACCTCTATTGTCGTAGCGGTTAACGTTGGCTTGCTTGTACTGCCAATTAACATTTGTTTCTTGTGAATCATACATTAGAGGCCATTTCCCTAAATAAATACTTGCACGATACCCGATCGCGACTTTGGACGGAGAGATATGTGAATCATTTAGAATTTGAATAAGCTGAGGGTTCTCGATTTTGATATCAGTGGAATCAATTAACTCTCTTGTTAGCTCACTCGGTTGAAGTGTTGGTTGATCTTGTGTCGGATTAGGATAAGTGTTTTCTTTAGAGATATTCACTACCGAATCCGGTATTTGAATCGCATGTTTTTTAGAAACTTGTGTCGCTTCCTTCGCCATCGTATTCATAGGTAAGATGACTGTAAGAAGGATAATCATAAGAGCTATTTTCTTCATTTCTAGATTCTCCTTTTATCTGTATCTTTTTATACAGCAGACTCTTATGAGTATTTTTTTCAAGTTGTTGTCCTTTTATCCAACATCACATAAATCTTCTACACCTTCCACTACCAAAAAAAGCCGCCGATGCTCGGCAGCTTACGTTACTTATCAACTTCCTGTTCAAAAATCTCAATATCTCTCCACTTTCCGTACTTATAATACCCAATGGCAAAGATGCTCGATAAAACGAAGCTAATTCCGATGCCATAAGCGATCCCTTCTTCTCCAAGCCAATCAGATAATAAGTATGTTAACGGTACTCTTAAAATCCAGAACGATATAATATTTAACACCAAAACTTGGACCATCGCACCTGCAGCTTTTACTACGCCATTCAAAACGAAATTAATACCTAGAAACGGGTAAAAGAACGCAATCGTTTTTAAATATGTCGTTCCGAATGCGATCGTTTCTGCATCATTAATAAAGAGTGAGACAAGCGTTTCTGCACTAAAGAAGATGATAGCACTAATCGTAAACGAGACACTTAGAATAAGGATGATACCATTTCTTGCTATTTCAGAAACACGGTCCCACATACCTGAACCAATGTTCTGACCAGCCATACTGTTAACGGCTGCTCCAAGCGTAAAGGCAGGAAGCATGATTACCCTGTCTAATCTTTGTGCTGCTCCAAACCCAGCTACAACTTGAGTACCGAAACTTGCAACGATTGCCATTATGGCGGTGACTCCCGCTGAGATCGTCATCATTTGAAGACCTGCAGGAACACCAAGCTTCGTGATTCGCTTCGTCTCTTTACCATCAGGCCAATGCGGCACTGTAAAAGGCACTTTGGATTTCCAAACTGAATAGATCACACCATAAAGGAATGCTGCTCCTTGAGCAATGATGGTTGCATATGCAGCACCTTCGATCCCCCAGTCAAAATAATAAATAAACAAAGGGTCTAATCCCGCGTTTAAAATGACAGCAGCAAGTACAAATCGAATTGGCGTCTTACTATCTCCTAATGCTCGAAGCACTGTCCCAATAAAATTGTATCCAAATAAAAAAAGTATCCCTAAGAAGTTGATACGCAAATACAGCTTCGTCGTCTCAAATATATCCTCAGGAGTTCCTAAGAATGTTAATATCGCGTCTGTAAATATAAAACCAATGATTCCAAACGTCACAGATAACACTGTGAGAACAACTACAAAAGCATTTAATGATTCGATTAACCCTTCGTCGTCACCTGATCCTTTTCTTTGAGATAACACAGTAAGCGTTGCACTGTTAACACCGATAATAAAAGATAAAACGGTAAAGATTACAGGAGCTGCGAGTGAGATTGCTCCAAGCGCATCTGAACCGAGTAAATTCCCAACCCAGAGACTATCAATAAATTGGTAGGATGTTTGTAGCATGTTGGTAAAAAATATGGGGAGCGAGAAAAAAATCATCTGTTTCGTGATGTTCCCCTGAGTAAAATCATAGGTGTTATTCATTTTTATTACCTTCTTTGATTTGAATTAAGTCTCTTTATGGTATACCCCTGGAGCGTCTTTGAAAAACAGAATGGCACACTTTGCAAATAATGGCATATTATCTTGTTTTAGAATTGCTCAATAAAGGAAGATTAAGATTAGCGTTGATATTGAAAGGAGAATGATGATGACGATGACTCAAACAGAATTGAAGGACAAAGTGTTAGAAGTTCTAGAATCTCACCATGTAGGCACACTCAGTACGATAAAGGATAACAAACCGCACTCTCGCTTCATGACATTCTTTAATGACGATCTTACATTGATGACTCCAACAAGCAAAGAAACACATAAAGTAGAAGATATTGAAGAAAACCACAATGTGCATGTATTACTTGGATATGACGGTGAAGGTTGGCACGACCGTTATGTAGAAATTCAAGGAACCGTTAAGATCGATGACTCAAAAGAAACAAAGGAAAAAATCTGGGGAGATACGCTAAAAAGATGGTTCGATTCTCCCGAAGACCCGAACTACATCGTGTTAAAAATTACTCCAGAAACCATTCGTCTCATGAATGAAGGAGAAAATACGCCAGAGACGCTAGAGCTATAACAATAAAAGTGACACCAGGAACCTGGTGTCACTTCTTAATTTCAAATGTCTCTTCAAGCTCGATACTATCGATTACGGATTGAGCCATCGAACAATGTTTTTTCGTTAATTCAAGAGCTTTTTCAACCTTTTGCTCATCAAGATCTCCTTCTAAAGTGAAATGAAGGTGAATCTTCTCTACTCGGTTCGCTTTTTCTTCATTACGCGTAACATCAGCACTGATGTGGATATCTTCATATTTCATGCGCTTTTTATCTAAGATTTGACGAAGCACTCCACCACTACATACTGCGATCGAAGAAACGAGAAGTTGATATGGTCTAAAACCGGACTGCTCATCACCAGAAATATGTAATGTTCCGTATTCGAAGTCCGCTGTAAAACCAGTCTCCTCTTTTTTCATATTGAATTCCATTTTTCCACTCCCTTTGCGTTCAATATCTTTATTTTAAATGAGAGTTCGCCGAAATGCGAATGGTGGTTCTTTTCTGCCTTATCCATTATAATGGCACTCATATGATCGTCTTGACGGAGTGTGAAGAAGTTGATAAATCAATACCGGTACAGATTTTTAATATTGATTACAATTGTTTTTATATCTGGCTATTCTCAAGGCATGCTTTTACCGCTCTTATCGATTTTACTTGAAGAAGCTGGCGTTTCATCGAGCATGAACGGTTTAAATGCATCAGCCCTCTATATAGGAATACTTTTTGCCTCACCTTTCATCGAAAAACCGGTTAGGAAATATGGATATAAGCCAGCCATCTCGTTCGGGTTAGTGTTAGTAGCAATTTCTATCACCCTTATACCAATCTGGCAAGCCTTTTGGTTTTGGTTTATCCTTCGAGTGATTGTTGGCATAGGAGACAACCTTCTACATTTCGCTACTCAGCTATGGATTACAACGAGCACTCCAAAAGAAAAGCGCGGAAGAAACATTGCGATTTATGGCTCTTCGTTTGGGCTTGGCTTTGCTGCAGGCCCTCTTTCAACAAGGTTAGTCGATCTATCGATTTACCTTCCGTTCTTACTTGCATCAGGGCTTGCACTCTTAACCTGGGGACTGTTAATTAGAATACGCAACGAATTTCCAGATTCCATCGATACGGGTTCAGATCGTGTTCTAATAAAGTACTGGAATGTCCTGAAAATTGGATGGGCAGCTTTACTCCCTTCATTCGGATACGGATTTTTAGAAGCGTCCTTGCATGGAAATTTTCCGGTATATGCGTTACGTATTGGACTTGATGTTAATGCTGTCTCCATCCTCCTTCCTTCGTTTGTTGTGGGAAGCTTAGTTTTTCAAATGCCGCTCGGAATATTAAGTGATAAATATGGACGGAAAAACGTTCTGTTACTAAGTATCTTCTGTGGATGGATCTGTCTATCTGCTGCAATTTTCACAACGTCACTATCGATGCTATTCATCTTACTATTCATCTCGGGGATGACGGTTGGATCGCTATTTTCACTGAGCATCACGTACTTAGCCGACCTCCTCCCGACAGACCTCTTACCAACTGGCAATATTTTAGCTGGTATTTTCTTTGGAGTCGGTAGTATACTCGGTCCTTTTCTCGGTGGGATGTTTATCGACCTTTTGGAAAAGGGAAGTATCTTCTATGTGATCAGCGGAATGCTAATCGTCTTATTCTTAGGAATTGCACTTCATACGACTACTCAACAAAACGAACCGCGTTATTCGACTAATTTATGAGTAAACTGAAACTTTTAAAGCCACTTTAATAGTATATAGAAAGCGTCGTTATTGACTTATCATATGAATATACTATAATAATAATTGTGATTAACTAATAATTATTATAAACAAATTACAATAAAAGGAGTCGATCCCCTTATGAAACTACGCGAAGAAATGCCAGAACTTGAAGGTGCTAAAACCTGGTTTAATGGAGAAGTTTCCAAAAGTGATTTAGTAGGAGACAAGCCTCTTACCCTCATCCATTTCTGGTCCATCAGCTGTGGCCTATGTAAAGAAGCGATGCCAATGGTGAATGAATTCCGTGATGAATATGCAGAAGACATGAACGTTATTGCTGTTCATATGCCTCGTTCTGAAAAAGACCTTGATCTAGATGAAATCAAACAGGTGGCTGATCAGCACGATATCTCTCAACCAATCTTTGTCGATAGTGATCATAAATTAACAGATGCTTTTGATAATCAATATGTACCTGCATACTATGTGTTTGATTCAGAAGGTAAACTCCGTCATTTCCAAGCTGGAGGCGAAGGACGCAAAATGCTAACGAAGCGTATCACGAAGCTTCTAGACAAAGCGAAAAAAGCAGAATAAATGACGAAAGGCAGCTTACAATAAGCTGCCTTTTTATTTTCTATTTAATTTTTTGTAGATAAAGAAACAAAACTTGTATACGCCATACCCTACTACAGCACCGAAACCATTCAATAAAATATCATCGATATCGAATATTCGTTGCGCAGCAAGGTATTGAAGCAGTTCGATACTCGTACTGATCAATAACCCGATTAACGTTATGACAATAACGGACCTACACTTTCGGTGCACAAGAGGCACGAGAAAGCCTAGTGGCATAAAGAGTAGAACGTTTCCTATTATGTTCTTAATGATCAGCCAGTAACTCCCACTCTCCCACATCAACTTAATGCTATCGAACAATACAAGATTGACGGATTTTCCATATGGATAGTAATTGTAAATAAATAGAGTCGTGTAAAAGAGAGTGAGCAAATAGATAAAGAGTGCGAACGTTCCGCCTCTTCTCATCCACTTGTTCTCTGTTTGAATGTCTTCGTTTTTGGTTTGCATGATTCCTATATCTCTCCCTATCCTCCATATGCTTACGAGCGACCGTTATGCTATAGTATTCTATACAAACTAAGTTCATGTAACTAAATTGAGGTGGTAAGATGCCCAACACATTAACAAGCACAGTGCTTACCCTATCATCAGCACTTGACGATCAAGCAATTCCCTATTTCTATATAAACCAAACCGCTTTATGGCTGCAAGGTGTATTAGATGATTGTAATTCTATAACTGTTTCGGTACAGTGGGACAATTTTGAGTCCGTAATTTCTTATTTCAATAACCATTATGGGCAAGCTACACCGAAACATACGGATGAAAAGTCCATGGCGACCTACGAAATAGATGGGAATCCAGTAACCATCGAATGTGAATATAACACGGTTATCCGAACGAATCCCTATTTAATAGATGTTCCTCTAAATAACAGAACGGTTCCCGCTCTATCTCTTTATCACTATCAACGTTCCGTAGAATGGGCACCGCTGATCAACGACCATCTAAGAAGGGTGCAACAGAGAATAACGGAACAAAATGAGCAAGCCTGGAACCAGCAAAACTACGAAGCCTTACTAAATAGGCATGGAACTCCCGAGCAGGTAGCAGACAAACTCAAGGCAAACCCTAATGGAAAACTAAGATCTCTCCTTCCTTACTTGCCAGATCTAAAGGGGAAACGTATTGCTAACCTGATGGGCTCTCATGGAATGAAAGCAACTGCCATGGGTTTATTAGGTGCAGATGTCACAGTGATCGACTTCTCTTATGAAAATGAGCGCTACGCAAAAGAACTTGCAGATGCATCCTCAGTTGATCTGACCTATTACCTTTCAGATATTTTAAAATTAGGCACTGAGCATCATAGCAAATACGATATCGTGGTTATGGAACTTGGTATTCTTCACTACTTCCTAGATCTACATCCGCTATTTCAAATCGTACATCACATTCTTAAACCTGGAGGTCAATTTATTCTTCAAGAGTTTCACCCGATTTCAACTAAATTGATTACATCGAAGGGTAAAAAGCATAAAGTAGATGGGAACTACTTTGATCCAACGATTCAAGAAACGAATGTTGCTTACAAAAAGCACTTGAACGAACAACAAAATACCAACGCCGTTCTTCAAAGAAAGTGGACGCTTGGAGAAGTGCTAACGAGTATTGCAGATGAAGACCTCATCATAAAACAAGTCGTAGAAGAACCTAATATCAAGGTCAACGACCGTGGCATCCCTAAGCTTTTCACTGTAAAAGCAGAACGGTTAAATTAGAAAAAGCACCTTCAGAGGTGCTTTTTCTTACGTCTTATTACGAAACGAGCGATTCTAGTACTTCGTCATCTCGTTTATCGGAGAAGTTCTTGCCTACAATTTCGGTTTGTTTATTCATCAGATTAGCTAGTTCTTCTGCTTCCTCTTTTTCACCAGCTACAAATATCTTTTCCCACTCGCGCTTTTTAGACTTTTTATCTAGTTTTGATGCCATCGATTTGTACCATCTTTCTCGATTCGCTTTAATTCTGTCTTCATATAGCTCTCTTTGTGCAGTACTTCCGTTACCAGGCGTGTTCTCGCTTCCAGTCGTACCTTCATAAATTCTCCAATTATCTTCGTCCGGGTCCCACGCGTATTCTTCACTCTTCGTTAAGAAACCAAGTTCCGTTTCTAAAATACGTACATAATCATAATGCACAAGAATGATTCCAGTGTTTGGATAATCCTTACTTAATTGTTCGAGTTGGTCAAGCTGTGGTTCTTCTTCCCAATAAAGATTCGTCTTAACCGGTACCTGAGTACGTTCAACGAACCAGATTTGATCATCAGATGAAGCGATGATCACGAGACCCCGTTTTAAGTCATTTTCAATCGAATTGATTTCATCCTGCACTTTTTCTTTTACCTTTTCAAAATTCTCTTGCTCTTCTTTATTGCCACTTTCTTTTAAGTAATCTTCAAAGTTTCGGAAACCATTTTTCAATTGAATCTTCCACTCACCATGTTGACGGTCTGGATCACGTCGGTCTGTATTTAAGTATAGAGTAAATACCTTATCTGGCTTTTGTACTTGAGCTCGTTTAATTTGATCTAGTTTTTCAGTTAATAGCATGTCATCGTGTCCTCCTTCACTTTTTGTTGCTTATAAAATGGATTCCCTGTTTTTTGTAAGGATTAAACATAAAAATATGTAGCATATTTCATTTCTTTATGATAGTAACGATGAAGACTTTGTGATAGAATAAAATCATTAAAAGATAATAATTATTCTAATTTAATGAAATGCATTCTCATTTAGAAGTCATGAAAACCGTCTTTTTGGGCTTCAAACGGTCTTTCTTAGTATTAAATCAGACATATAAGAACGTTGAGTATGAATATCTTTCTCAATTAGAAAAAATAAGGAGGAATGATGATGCAACAGTTGAATGTTCAAAACAGTACTTATACTACTCATACTCCCTTTTGGTGGATTTCTTTCAAACGACATAGCGAGTTACTTGCTGCCTTAGTAAGTGGCTTGATCATTGCTTTCACGTGGTTGATGGAAGGCGAATTTTCTTCATCCATAGAAGCTGGGCTTTATATAACTGCTTTTATTATTGGGGGATTCGCGAAAGCAAAAGAAGGCATTGAGGATTCGCTAGAAGATAAAGATGTGAACGTGGAGTTATTAATGATCATCGCTGCAATTGGTGCCGGCTCCATTGGATATTGGACAGAAGGGGCCATTCTAATCTTTATCTTTGCAGTCAGTGGTGCACTTGAAACATATACGTTAAATAAGAGTGAACGGGAACTTCAGTCACTCATGGACATACAACCCGAAACAGCTACTATCGTAGAGGATGGAATCGAGAAAGTTGTTCAAGCTTCGGAGCTAACGATCGATAGTACAATACTGATTAAACCAGGCGAACGCGTTCCTGCTGACGGAGTTATCTTGAAAGGTCAAACGTCACTCGATCAATCAGCAATTACTGGTGAATCTATTCCAGTGATCAAGCGGATCGATGATGAGGTGTTTGCTGGTACGCTTAATATATCCGGCCATCTAACGATTCGAATGACAAAACGAAACGAAGATACCGTTTTCCAAAAAATTATCGCTCTCGTTCAAGAAGCACAAGATCAAAAAGCTCCTTCACAATTGTTCATCGAACGATTAGAAGGCTGGTACGTTAAGATCGTATTACTTACAGGAGCTCTTCTTATGGTTCTCCCCCATTACCTCGTTGGATGGACGTGGGAAGAAACCATCTATAGAGCGATGGTTTTTCTAGTTGTAGCTTCCCCGTGTGCGCTCGTCGCTTCAATTATGCCGGCTACCCTGTCAGCTATTTCAGCTGGAGCAAGGAACGGAATATTGTTTAAAGGTGGCATACACCTCGAACAGCTTAGTACCGTTCGAGCTGTTGCACTTGATAAAACCGGTACACTAACTCAGGGAAATCCAGAAGTAACAGATGTAATTACAAGGGAAGACATTGAAGAAGACACATTGATTCGAAACGTTGCTTCGATTGAGAGACAATCAACGCATCCATTAGCGAAAGCGATCGTTCACTTCGCTGGGGAGACGAATTGGTTTTTGCCAGATGAAATGGAAGACCATTCTGGATGGGGCGTTAAAGCAAAAATCTCTGGAGTACAGTGGAAAGTCGGTAAACGTGAATTTTTCTCAGATGCAATTGGTTTTGATCGTTTTGAACAACGTTACAAGCAACTTCAACAAGAAGGTAAGACGATCGTACTTGCAGCTGATGAAGCAGGTATTGCTGGAATGATTGCGCTGAAGGATCAAGTACGAGCAGAATCCTCTAAGCTTGTGAAAGAATTAAAGAAACTAGGCATCGAACCTGTCATGATTACTGGAGACAGTGAGGAAACGGCTAGAGCAATCGCCAATGAAGTAGGAATTGAAAAATACTATGCAAACTGTTTACCTGAAGATAAAGTAACAAGGATCAAACAGTTAAAAGAAGAATGCGGCTCTGTTGGAATGATTGGGGACGGCATCAACGATGCACCAGCTCTTGCAACAGCTGATGTTGGAATCGCCATGGGTCAGGGGACTGATGTGGCACTAGACACAGCCGATGTTGTACTGATGAAGAACGACCTTTCTAAACTAACACGTGCTGTAAGCTTATCAAGTCGATTGAATGGTATCGTAAAACAAAATGTCATCTTTTCTATTGCAGTCATTCTCGTATTGATCTTATCTAATTTCTTCCAGTTCCTAACGCTGCCTCTAGGTGTGCTCGGTCATGAAGGAAGTACCATCCTCGTTATATTGAACGGCTTACGTTTATTAAAATAATGAATAAAAACAGCAGTCCAGGACTGCTGTTTTTATTTATGTAGACTTATTCCTCCTGAAATAGTTGGAAGTGGCGTTTATTTCTCCTCCTACAACAATTACGAGACCAGTTAAGTAAAACCATAGCATCAATGCGATAACGCCACCTAAACTACCGTAAGTAGCAGAGTAGTTCCCAAAATTATTGATGTAATATGAAAAGCCAAAAGAAACGGCCTGCCATAACACAGAGGCTGTAACTGACCCTATGATTACATCTTTATAGTGCAAACGTTTATTAGGTCCGTAATAGTAGATGAACATAAAAACGATGATCATGATCGTGAGACTCAACAACCAGCGAATCAGTGAAAACATAAAGCTAAAGGTCTCTGGAATCATAAAGAAATCAACGAAAAATCGCCATAGCATTTCTCCAAAAACAGGCAAAATCAATGCAACGACGATGACGAAGATCATTGCTAGTGACAACAAAATCGACAGCCCTCTAGCAAGAAGAAAATTTCTACTTTCATCCACATTATAAGCTCGGTTGAGTGACTTAATTATGGCATTGATGGCATTTGAAGCTGACCAAATCGTAGCGATGATACCAAACGAAAGTAATCCCTTTCGTGCGCCGTCCTCAAGAATGAGATTTTCTTGTATTGTAATAAGAGACTCTGATGGAGCATATTGAGAAATCAAATCAAGAATTTGATCCTTAGAGAAATCAAAATGAGCCAGAAGGGTAATGGCGAAAATGAGGAAAGGAAAAAGCGACAGTAAGAAATAGTACGCGAGCTGCGCAGCTAAATCTGTCACCTGATGTTCCTTTATACTCGAGAAAAGCTGCTTGCTAAAATTAACTAGAGATAAGTTCACCATATACCCTCCTGAAGTAATCTAGTGCGTGATCTCGCGGTTATGGTCTTTCGTTAATTCTTCCCCTGCTTCTACAACCCTAGAACCAATTTCTTTAATATCCTTTTGTGTTTCTTTCACAATGTTGAGTGCTTCGACCGAGCTTTCTTTTAAACCGCTGAATTTCTTAGAAAGTGTCGTGATGTCATCCTGAACCTCTTTCATCAGATCACCAGCATCTTCAACCGTTTG
The DNA here is from genome assembly GCF_056160805.1 of Anaerobacillus sp. ABD4_527. Taxonomy (NCBI): domain Bacteria; kingdom Bacillati; phylum Bacillota; class Bacilli; order Caryophanales; family Bacillaceae; genus Anaerobacillus; species Anaerobacillus sp. ABD4_527. Next base: position 99,760 of record NZ_JBSWXZ010000004.1, on the reverse strand, counting down.
CCTTACCTTATTCGAATAATAAGAAGGGTTGTTTTTAACTTCTCTAAGAACCTCTCCAGTACGCTTCGATCCTTCTTTGATCGATTGTCTTGTCCCTCGATCTAAAAGAGAAATAAGAGCCCCCGCTAGACCACCGATTAGGACAGCTTTAAAAAGTTTATTTTCACTCTTCTTCTGATATGTCTCATTCATTGAAAATTGCCTCCTTTAATTTCACAAAGTTGCGATTATTTTCCCTATAATAGTTGCGCTCAAACCTAACGAGCAGTGGTGTAGCGGCGAAGAATTCGGTCTACCGCACTTCCATAGCTTTCCCCAAATATCACAAGATGAACAAGAAGATAATAAAGCTGATAAATAGGAAAACGATCTTTGTATCCATCCTCTAATGGATATTCTTCTTCATATCTTGTATAGAAAGCTTCTGAGTACCCCCCGAATAAATATGTAAATGCGATATCCACTTCCCGATCGCCATAGTATACCGCGGGATCTATTAAGAAAGGTCCTTCTTTACTACTTATCCAGTTTCCTCCCCAAAGGTCACCATGCAGCAACGAGTTTTTTGGAGCATGGTTGAGGATAACATGTAAATTGTCTCGTAGCTTCGTCAAAAGACGATTACGCTCTTTTGTGAGAACTCCTTTTTCTTCTGCTAAGGATTGTAAGTGACCTAGTCGTTTATCACGATAAAACTCGACCCAATCATTCCGTTCATTCGCTTGTGGGAGTTCCCCTATAAAGTTATTATGTTCTAAACCCGCCTTCTTACTATAATGGGCATGCATATTAGCAACGACACTTCCTAGCTTTTTATCAGCCCCATCGCTTTCAGTAGAAGCAAGCCATTCCAACAATAGAACGTTTTTTCCTACTCCACCTTTATGATGATACAGAGGGTTAGGTACAGGAACCCCATGTTCTTTTAAAAGGGTAAGTCCATTTACTTCTGCTTGAAAGAACTCTCCACCAACTGAAGGATTATACTTAACGAAATACTCTCTATCTCTCGTTTTTGCATAAAACGTACGGTTGATGGAGCCACCTGTCACACGATCCAACTGTTCAACTTCCCCATCATCTCCAAAAGCTTGAAGGGCTGAACGCACTTGAGAAATCATAGCCCGCTTTCTTCTCTAATGTGTTGAAGTAACTGATCGCAGCCCTTTTCTACCATCTCATAAACCTCATCAAAATTACCTGTGAAATACGGATCAGGAACATCTTCAATTTCAAAATCTTCTACGTAGTCCATCAGCCTAGAGATTGAACTCGTATTCGTCAGACCCGCCAGTTTATGCAATTCACCTAAATTTCCTGCATCCATTGCGACGATATATTGGAATTCCTCGAGATCACTCTTTTTGACTTGACGTGCCTGCATCCCATCGATACGAATGTTCTTCTTATTTAAAAGGTCTGCAGTCCCTTCGTGCGGAGGCTCTCCGATGTGCCAATCACCAGTACCTGCCGAGTCGACGCTAATCATATCTGAAAGACCAGCATGTGCAACCTTATCTCGAAAGACCGCTTCAGCCATTGGAGATCTGCAAATATTACCGAGACAGACAAACAACACTCGAATCATACTTATCCCTCCATCGTTTTGATGTACACAGTACGGTTTCGTGGGCCATCAAATTCACAAAAATAAATCCCCTGCCACGTACCAAGAATCATTTTTCCGTCTTGAATTAAAATTGTTTGTGAAGCTCCTACAGTACTTGTCTTCAAATGAGAAGCAGAATTTCCTTCTGCATGCCGATATTTTGGATGTTCCCATGGATATACTTCATCGAGTCTCATCAACATGTCATGTTTGACGTCAGGATCTGCATTTTCATTAATCGTTATTCCAGCCGTAGTGTGCGCTGAATACACCACTACCATTCCATTTTTGATTCCTTCTTCTTGAATGGTATTCCGTACAGTTGACGTAATATCGATCATTTCGTCTCTTTGTGTTGTGTTAACGGTCGTTTTCTTTAACATCTCTGAGCCCTCCTAGTGATTTTTATAATCTCAATGATGGTCTCGATCGTACAAATACAAGTAAGGAATATCAAGAAACAAATAATGCGTCTCATTAATAGGATACGAATATGTCCTTATCAATTCATTTGTTTCGATATCACTGTACATATCTGAGAGGTTCCCTATTCCTTCATGTTTCATTCGCATAATGTTTTCTAAGAAATACGGTCTCCAACTCCAATTGTTCCCCACATACTCTGGTTGAAGCTCCCAACTCCCATCATCGTTACGGTAGTAGTTCGATGACACCTGATTCCCATCCTCATTGCATATGTAACCTCTAAAGCAAGCGTCGTTCAAGGATCTTGAAGCTTGTGAGACAATGTCATCCCAATCGTTTTGCTTCATCATCTTAACCTGTTTTTGTAGATGCTCATTAAACCTTTTGGATAAATGATAAAGCGACAGAAGCCGATTTTGTTCATGATTGATAAACTGATGAAACTCCTTAGAAAGCAGTGGTTTGAATTGATCTCTTTCTAAAAATTCTGGACCTGGTTCTTTAATGTAATCACCTTGGTAATAGCGACCACCGTTTTCCCAAGCATATTTCATCTGACCATGTCCTTCGATTCCTTCAAACAGTAAAGTTGCTCCAATCTTACGTCCAAGCATCGACAATGCATAAAGTACATCTCGATATTCTTGAGGCATGCCTTTATCTTTAAGACTAAAAAGATTTACTTTAATAATGTTTGGATTTAAGATCGCAATCTTTTCGATATTGCTCATCTTATTTCCAGAATGACTAACAGCTATTTGCACCCCAAGACTTCTATAATAAGTTAGAAGATGTTGAAGCTTCTTTAAATCACTTTCATCCACATCATAATCAGACACCTCTAACGCGATTCGCTCATATGGAATTCCGAGATTAGCATATCCCTCTAATGATGAAGTGATCGTCTCTCCTCGATCAAACAACAAATGACTGGCATTGCAGTTAAAAAACAAGCATTCACCTGTCCCACAATCACTGTAATACTCGATCGCTAAATCTCGAACGATCGTATCAATTTCCAATATGTACTCTTCTGGTATCGAAGTATCTTCAAAAAAGAAACTAAGGTCTTCAGCACCTTTTTCTGTTTGGATCCTTCCCAATACTTCATATCCAATAATTTGTTTTTTATCAGCGCTTATGATCGGTTGAAAATATGGAAACACGTTCTCTTTATTGCCCATGACATCTAGTGCATCCACCGCTTATCCCCCTCTCCTATGTCGATTTAAATACTATTATTATAGCATGAACATCTAACTTTTTTAGAGGCTTGTCCCCTCCCAATTATGTCAGTTACTCTCTTAATTCTAAGCATAAATCCTACGAATAATTGGTTAATTATTGGTTTTTATGAGTTTGAGATTTATACTAGTAGTAACAATTAGTATAAAAGGTGATGATTTGAATGAGGGAAACACAGACACGGGGCGAACAAAATGAGAGCTAATAAAGAACAAATCAAACGAATGAAGAAAAATGAATTCATCAGGACTGCGATTGAGTACGTCGAAACAGGAGTCGTCATCACAGACCCTGAACTTCCTGACAACCCCATCATATATACGAATAAAGGCTTTGAGCAATTGAGCGGATACACTGCAGAAGAGGTCATCGGGTTTAACTGCCGGTTCCTTCAGGGCGAAGACACGGACAGAACAGTATTAAATCAGATTAAGTCTGCCATTCAGAAGAGAGAAAAAATGAAAGTGGAAGTAAAAAACTATCGTAAAAACGGAGAACCATTTTGGAACGAGCTGCAAATTTTCCCCGTTTACATTGAAAGTGAAAAGCAGTCCTATTTTGTAGGTGTCCAACAGGACGTAACGAAACGTAAGTATGCAGAAGAACGTTCCAATCATTATTTACAACAAGTAAAAGCGCTATCTACTCCGATCGTTCCGATCGATAGAGGTGTTTCGATCGTACCACTAGTCGGTGAAATCGATGATGAGCGACTAGAGCTTCTGCATCACAACGTGAGTAGACACATTCAAAGAAGCGGTGATCAGTATTTGATCCTAGACCTTTCTGGAGTGAGTCACTTTACAACTCAACTTCACAACGGCATTTACCAACTCGATCAGCTCATCAAATTAATGGGAGCTACGCTAATGATGTCTGGGGTTCGGCCAGAATTTGTTCTTGAAAGTGTACGTTCGGATTTAACATTGTCATCGATTCAAAGCTTTCCATCTGTTAAACAAGCCTTGAAAACAATTCAATAAGATAGGAAAAAAGCTTTCGAGATGTTTTTCTCGAAAGCTTTTTAGCAGACTTACTTAAGACTTTCTTTTATTATTGCATTCAATGACTTCGCATCTGAAAGCGCTCTGTGGTCTTCCTCTATCTCACCAGGCTTAACAGCTTGACCGATGATGTAATCGACCATTTTCATTCCGAGAAAGTCGCATATGTATTGAAATTGTTGAATAAGAGGCAATCCTTTGATTCTCGGATTGTCGCCGCCACATGACACCACATACACTTCTTTATCTGCTAGCTTACTCTTTAAATCAAACCGTTCATCACGCATTGCCTGCGAGAATCGATCGACCATATTCTTCATCGTCCCTGACATGCCGTACCAATAAATTGGCGTGGAGAAAACGAGAATATCGCTGTTGATGATCTCCTCAATCAAGTTATCGTGATCATCGTATACGCGTGTGAAACCACCTTCTGCATGCCGTTGATCATGAATAGGGCGGATGGATAATTGCCTTAAGTAAACCTTTGCATGGTCGATGTCATCCAGTACATGGTTTGTTAATCGTTCTGTGTTTCCATCGGGTCTTTGACTACCGTCTAATACAAGTATTCTTTTCATAACATTCTCCTTTCTTTCGCACATATTTATTTTAACGATTACACAGATCCTTTTACACTGTTTTGCTTAAAAAGGAGGTGTCATTTTGCAGAATTATTTAACCTGGTCGGTAAATGAGACCTTTTCACTCTTCTCACTACCTCACCTACTTGTACTAGTCATCTTAACGGTTTTGCTAGTCCTTACCTACCTTTTCAGAAAAACGCTACGAGCGAAACGATATAACAGAGCATTTCGCTTTATTTTGATCCTTTTATTATTCCTGTCAGAAACGAGCTTTCATGCTTGGTTTAGTTATCACGATGAATGGCGTGTCACAACAACGCTCCCACTGCAATTAAGTAGCATCTCCCTACTTCTCGCTTTGTTTTTGTTACTTTTAAAGCGGCAGTTTCTGTTTGAGATTACCTATTTCGTAGGTTCGAGCAGTGCGCTTCTTGCAATGGTTACACCTGAACTTGTTTATGCTTATCCTCATTTTCGTTTCTATCACTTTTTTGTTGCCCATGGCGGAATCGTTCTTACATCGTGGTTTATGATCGTGGTCGAAGGTTACAAACCAAGTTATTCTTCCATTTGGAGAGCGTTTATCTTTCTCAATGTGTATACAGCGCTTATTTTCCTACTAAACTTTCTTATTGACTCGAATTATATGTTTCTAATGGAGAAACCGATGAGCAATACCATCTATGCCTATCTCGGCAATTGGCCATGGTATTTAGTAACGTTAGAAGTGATCGCCATTACGTTGTTTCACCTTTTATACTTGCCATTTGCCATGATTGATCGGAAAAGAGCATCCGTTTAAACTCTCCTAAAACAGGTAAATGACTATAAAACAGGTCTTTGAAAGGATGAATATGATGAAACGTTATCACCTTATCGTAAGCGGGCGGGTGCAAGGTGTTGGGTTCAGAGCATTCACACAGCAAAAAGCAGCAAAATACAATCTAAGTGGCTATGTGAAAAATAACACGGATGGTTCTGTAGAGATCGAAGCTCAGGGTGAAGAAACACAGATTAAGCAGTTTATTTCTTCGATTGAAAAAGGCAGCGCTTTTTCTTCTGTAGAAAAGATTAATGCGAATGAAGAGGAAGTAAAGCAGGATGAAGCGTCTTTTTCCATACGTTATTAATGTTCAACCATCGCTTCTTACTCTATAATACTAGTAGATTTAAAATTGCATGAGTCGGAGGAAGCGGATTGTGACAAGTAACTCGTTTTTTGAAAATAATGAAACGATCAGAGTGCTAAATAGTATTGGTGACAACATCTTTGTATGTGATACAAGTTTTACCATCGCTTGGTATAATGAGCAGGCTGAAGATCTTTTGCAATCGATTATCGATTATCTGCCCGTCGATTCACCTTCACAATTAATCGGAAAAAGCATACATGATTTTCATAAGAATCCTGCACATCAAAAAAATATTCTATTACATCATTTGCCCTATCAAAGTACCATCACCCTTTTCAATAAGTTTGCTGCCAATATCGTTATATCAGAATATAGAAACGAAGACGGCGAAAAAGTGGGGTACATACTTGTTTGGCGAGATGTAACTGAAAAGGAAAAAGAGATCGATGAAAACAGAAAACTTGTGGAAGAGTATTCGAATACGATCCTTCCTACAGTTCTTGAGAATGCTATTCTGATTCCATTGATCGGCACGCTGACTGTAAACCGTTCAGAAAAAATGATTAGAAATGTACTCAGCTATTGCGCTAAAACGAAGACAGATTATGTTCTGATCGACTTTTCTGGATTAACAAACCTCACGGATCGTTCAGCCAATATAATAATTGAAACGATGACAAAGTCTCTTAGTCTGATGGGGATTCAAGTGGTTTATGTGGGGATTACATCACGAATTGTAAGATGGCTTATCGATCTTGACTTAGATTCGTCTATCCCTACCTATGCAACGTTTAGACAAGGAATACGAGCGGTCATGAAAAATGAAGGATACGAACTTAAGAGGGTCGATGAAAAGATCAAAAGCTGAAGAGTACACTCTTCAGCTTTTTTATACTACATCTCTTTACTTGAAAACTGCTGAAACACCGTGTTTGTCTTGATTGGAAAAATTTCTTCCCCTGCTACAGTGTTCAATATCCGTTTATTTCTTTCTACAGATAGCGCAAGGTTTGTCGCCCCCGCACCGTGAGAATGTTCAAGATTTGTGAGGGTAAAGAAATGGTTTTCTCTCCCATCTTTGAAAACGAGCTGCTGGTTTAATGTGACTTTATACCTCTTTTCATCCTCCCATTCAATTTCATCGTGCATTCTCGTAAACCATTCCGGAAAATGAGGCTTGTATCCTGTAGCTAACAACACCTTCTCAGAATCTACCGTAAACGAATGGTCTTCTTGCCACTGTCTACATGTTAATCGGTATACTCCGTCCACTTTCTCAACGCCGTTCACCTCTGTCATTGGCTGTATCGTGGTTTCAGGGTAATTCCCTTCAGCCGATCGATGGTAGAGCAAATCGTAAATGGCTTTCAAGGTTTCTGGATCGATTCCTTTTCTTAAAGGACCTAGCGTTGAGAGTGCCTCTTCTCTCTCCTCGTATGAAAGTCGATGAAAGTAAGAAATATAGTCTGGAGAGAAAACTTCCTGACCTAGCTTCGCCGACTCTAGTTGGAAGAACCCAGCTGACCTTGTAAACCAATTCAACTTGTACTTATAGAACCTCTGGTCATTCAGTAGGTCATAAAAAAGTTCTGCTGCGCTTTGCCCAGAGCCGATTACAGTGACAGAATCAGACTGCTTTAGCTGTTTCTCATGATAGAGATAATGATTTGAGTGGAGCACGTCTTCTATCGGATACTTATCAAACCCTTCTGGAACATTTGGTAGACTGCCTGTACCTAACACAACGTGTTTTGCTTTTAGTTTATGAGTCTCATCTCTATTGATATCTTCCACGATCACTTCATAGTATCGCTCTTCTTTATCATACGTTACATCGATTACTTTCTTCCCAAATTGACAGTTAGAAAGTTTTGAAGCCACCCACCGCGTATATGCATTGTATTCCTTTCTCGGGATATCGAGTTTATTAAAAAAATAAAATTGATAAAGTCTGTCGTTCTCATGCAAATAATTAATAAACGTGTATGGACTCTTTGGGTTCGCAATCGTTACGAGGTCCGCTAAAAATGGCACCTGTAAATCTGCTCCCTCAATCAACATACCTGGATGCCAATTAAACTCTTCTTTCTGATCAAAATAAATCGCTTCTATGTCTAACTCCTCAGCGAGCGCCGCCATTCCGAGATTGAATGGTCCGATTCCTATTCCAATTAAGTCATACATCATTTGATCGTTCATTATCGTCACGTCCTTTTTTTCCACTTAAACAGTTCCATATCTTGTTTTACCCTAATCAACACGATTCTAAATCTATCCGAGGGTAAACTCTGATACAATTATGATGAGGAAATAAATGGGAGGTACATCATGACGAATGATTTGTTTACTTTTTACTTGAACGAGATTGAAAAGCCCTTTTCAGGTTGGGACTTTTCTTATATTCAAGATACAGGACGTATTCATAGTGAGCGCTTGCCGTGGTGCTATACTTCAGAGGTTCTACCCATATTTAAGAATGCAAGGAGTGTTTTAGATATGGGTACAGGTGGCGGAGAATTTCTAGAGAAGCTTCAACCTTTTCCTGAGATGCTAGCTGCAACTGAAGGATATCCTCCAAATGTTCCGATTGCTAAGAATCGATTGGAACCATTAGGGGTGTCTGTTCATGAATTCGAAGAGGATGATCATCTTCCTTTCTCGAATAACCAATTTGAGTTCATCATGAATAAACATGAGGCTTATTCTCCTACTGAATTAAAACGGATTCTGACTTCAGATGGAGTGTTTATTACACAGCAGGTAGGAGGCTCCGACATGCTTGAGCTCAATCGACTTCTTGGAGCATCTACTGAAACAGAGTTTGAGCATTGGAACCTTGCTTATGCAGTGAACGAATTAGAAGAAGCAGGATTCGAAGTGTTCGGTCAGGAAGCATTTCCAGAAACACGCTTTTATGATGTAGGGGCGATTATCTATTATTTAAAAGCCATACCGTGGCAAATACCAGATTTCTCAGTAGAACGTTATCGAGATGCGCTGCTTAAGATACACATGAAGATTCAAGAAGAGGGCTATCTTGATATTCCTTCAAGCCGATTTATTATTAAGGCTAGGCTTAAAGATTAATTTGAACCCGCATACTGCGGGTTCTTTTTAGATTAATCTGCACTAACAGCTTTCGAAGCACTGACGGCAGAAAATGTAATGGTTACTGCGCATAGCAATGCGATGACAAGGAATCCTTTAGCGAGGGGCCAGAATTCCCATCCGTCAATAAAAACAGAGCGCATGGCTTCAAATAAATACGTTGTAGGGTTTATGACGGTTGCGATCTTTAACCAATTTGCTTCAATAAGTTCGTAAGGAACGAATGTTGTACTTAGAAAGATAAGAGGGAAAAAGATGAAGGTCCCAGCCTGAGCTGACTGAGCATTCTTCGTTCGTAGTGCTATTCCAACAGAATAACCGGCAAATGCTAGCCCCCATCCGAGCGTTAGTAACAACACAATCAAGATCCCGCCAAATCCTGCAGCTATTTCAAGACCAAGGAAGTACGCGATGATTAGAATCAGGATGGTTTGTATCAAGAGCTGAAGCATTCCAGCTATGATCGGGCCAAGTACAATTGCAAGTCTAGAAGAAGGAGTTAACAGCAACCTTGAGAAGAATCCCGTCTCAAGATCATTCACTAGCGCCTGTCCAGCACCACCAGCACCACCGATTGCAGCAGAAACAATTGAAACTGGGAGAATGAAAGCTAAGTAGTTAGCTCCTTCAAATGCTGGTAGCTGAGAGATCCCGCTAAGTCCGCCTTCATATACCAATAAGAAAAAGAGACTGATGAATAAATTCGGAATAAAAATGAATGGATTTCTAAGAATCGTGATGATACTTCTCTTGGAGTAGATCAACGTGTCCAGGAAGAAAGAACTTTTCATCTTCACACCCTCTCCTTTTTCTTATGCGTTACGTTGATAAATACGTCATCTAAAGATGGAGGCTTTACATTGAGGGTCTTCGGAGACAGATTTTCTTCATCTAAACTCCTTACAAGTTCAGAAAGGAGCTTTGTGCCGTTTTCTGTATAGATCGTTACTTCATTCTTCGTTTGCTCTAAGTTTTCACCGAGTCCTTCTAAAACCTTGCTCGCATGATCTGCTTCCTCAAGGTTTTCGAATGTCAGCTGAATTGCATCGAATCCTAGCGTTCTTTTCAATTCTTCAGCACTTCCTGAGGCCACGATCTTGCCCTCATTGATAATACTGATTCGATCTGCTAACTGATCAGCTTCTTCAAGGTACTGTGTTGTTAGGAAAATCGTTGTACCTTCCTCTTTGTTCAATCGTTTGATCTCTTTCCAGATCGCCTGTCGGTTCATTGGATCTAAACCTGTTGTCGGTTCATCTAGAAATAAGATCTTTGGATTATGAACGAGCGTCATCGCAAGATCTAACCTTCTACGCATACCTCCAGAATACTTTCCTGAAGGACGGTCTGCATCCCCTGTTAAGTCAACGAGGTTTAACAACTCAACTGCCCTTGCCTTTGCTTCTTTCTTCGAAAAGCCGAATAACCTTGCTTGCATTTCAATCAGTTCACGACCAGTCAATACCGAGTCGATCCCTGTTTCCTGAAGCGCAACACCGATGTTTCTTCTCACACTCTCAGGATTCTCTTTAACATTTATACCTCCAACGAGAATTTCGCCTTCTGTTGGCTTAACTAATGTTGTAAGGATTTGAACAGTCGTCGATTTCCCTGCACCATTCGGCCCAAGAAAAGCAAAGAACTCCCCTTCTTTCACTTCAAAGCTTACACCTTGTACAGCTTTAACCTCTCCTTTATATGTTTTTACGAGCTCATTCACCTTTATTGATCCATCCATATCTCAACCTCCTTTTTGATAAAAAAATACACTTATCATGCGCTGTGATAAGTGTTCATCATGTTAGTCTCCTTCTTACTTTTTCCTGGTATTCTGGTGCTTGCTTCGATAACCTTTCCGTCATGAGCTGATCATACTTCAGTTGTTTTGCAGAGATTTTTTGCTTTATATGCAACCTGTCTTCCTCATCATTACAATTTTCTAGAATTTCTTCTAATGTTAAAAGCTCTTTCTTTAATTGTGTTTCCTCAGGAAGATAGCCACTGTTTTTTAGTATTTTGTAAGCAATGCGTAACTCCTCAGGAATACTGGATAGATCCTCTAGCTTCTGCCGCTTTCCTTTTCCGGGTAAATCATTAAATTCCCCATTCTTAATAGCAGTTCTGGTTTTATCCTCCGCTATAAGCCAGGCTATGTCCAAGATCCATTCCTCCTTTCATTCATTATCTATTTTTTCAGACGTTTTGTCATGAGTAATGCGTTATAAATTTCTCGAATCGAATTTCTAAATATCCCTTTTCAGATAAAACACTTGATGTTAACATAGTCATCGATTGGGATTTGAAAATGACTCCTTAAACGAAATACTATATAGAGAAAGGATGTTTCACATGCATATCGATAGCAAAGGTTGGTACGTTGAACAACTTAAAAAGCAAGATGTACGTTACATCGAAGGACGTAAGATTGAGAAGTACAAGAAGCACATTCTTAGAAGTCGTCTAGAGCAAGAATAGGACAAAGAAGCGGGGGGCTTCCCCCGTTTTACATACTAATAGATACAAAGGGTTTGATACATAGGTACAAAATGATCACTCCGCCATTGGAGCGGGGTGGAGAGAACCCCTAACCCATCCGCGTTATACCTTCCCACAACTCGTTGATAGACGAGCAATTCATCGATACCATCCCTTTGGTAATCGATCGGATACACACCACCAGGTGGATTAACATACCCACTGATCGGTTCTTTTAACTTCCCATCCGAATTATAAATTTCTGCTAAATACTCCTGACCTTTATACAATAAGCTTACGATATACGTCTTATCTAACGTTTCATTTCTAATTTCCGCTTGATAGTAGTCTAAAAAGTTTACTGTGTAAGTGAAAGCATTAGTAAAACTTTCATTATCAAATAGCAATCTTAAATTATTTTGGTAATAGGAGTAAAGAAAATCGTACGTAATTCCTCCGCTTCCACCTGAATCCGTTCTTACGAGGATTTCTTTTACATTCTTATCAGTAAATCTGCCAAGGTATAAAGTTGGGTTATACCCACTACTGCCAGGTAACGAAAACGAGACTTCATTGGATGTTTGCCCATCTTTAATCGAGAGCACCACCTGATCGATTAACGGAGAATCCGGATAAGGTTTCGATCCCGTCAGACTCACGACATCAGGATACCCATCACCTGTCACGTCTCCTACCTGTTGGTCGATTAACATCCTATCCCTATACACTCGATCCCCTCCCCATCCACCTCATATATATGCAAACCTTCCAGTTTCTTTTCGTTGTAATCATATGGAAATAGATATAAACTAAATCAATCAAGGGAAGTGGGGGAAGCTATGAAGTCTGATTTTAATAAAGAACAAGCGATCGGTATCATGAGTGGTGCCGGCGCATATCTTCTTTGGGGAATTCTCCCTCTATATTGGAAGCTTGTTTCTGAGGTACCTTCTGAAGTTGTACTCGCCCATCGCATCATTTGGTCATTTGCATTCATGATCGTTATTTTATTGATGTTAGGAAAAGGCTCTACTTTATGGAAAGACCTCATTACAATCATAAAACAACCCAAAAAGATGATATCGATCACGTTTGCATCCCTCTTTATATCGATAAATTGGTTTGCATTCATATGGGCGGTAAACCACGATCATGTGATTCAAACAAGCCTTGGATACTATATCAATCCTTTAATAAGTGTACTTCTAGGCATCTTATTTCTAAAAGAACGCCTGTCATTCTGGCAGTTCATCTCCGTTCTACTTGCTACAATAGGGGTATTAAATCTTGTTTTTCAATTTGGAGAAATACCGTGGGTCTCGCTGATCCTAGCAGTGAGTTTTGGCCTTTACGGACTTCTGAAGAAAACGGCTAGACTTGGAGCCATGATAGGGCTCACGATCGAAACGTTGTTGATCACACCTTTTGCGATCGGTTACCTCGTTTTTACTTATAACAGCTTGCCAGAAGCTATCTATGCAAGTAACACGACAACAATGCTTTTACTTCTAGGTGCTGGGATCGTTACTGCGATACCGCTCTTATTATTTGCTACTGGGGCAAACCGCATCTCTCTTTCGATGATCGGCTTTCTTCAATACATCGCCCCAACACTGATGCTTATTCAAGGAATCTTCTTATACGGAGAATCATTTACTTCTCACCATGCAGTAAGCTTCACATTAATATGGGTGGCACTATTGATCTTCACGCTTTCTAGAACGAAACTGTTTCGTCGCATACAGCCAGGTGGGCTTCAGCGGAAACATTCATACGAATCATAAAAAAATCCCCCTCACACGAAGGGGATTTTACGTATCTGAAACCTTTTTGAACGGCCATAAATGTGTTGTAACACTCTTAGAAAAGTGAGCGAGTACTCTTTCTTCCTTAAAGAAATAATCATCAGAAAGCGTATCTTCTAAAATCGTGAACGCTGTTTTTTGCAGCGGCCACTTTTCATGCTTGATATCACCCTGAAAGACGTTGCCATTATGAACCAAGAAGAGACGCTCTCTTTCCGTTAACCAAAAATCAAGAGTTTCCTTTTCTGATTGATACGGTTCACCTATAGGACGGTAGTTGATCTGAAACTTACTTTGCTTGACGCCTCTATGTGTACGAACACCATTAAAATAAAACGTTCCATCACGCTCACTCTTCGTTAAACGCGCACGAAAATATGGCAGATGAAAAAAATTTCTGGCGATCCACACCCCTAAATTGTGATTAGCATCAAGGGTAAAGAAGTATACCCCTCTTTTGTCACCAAACTTAACATACGTTCTTACATTTAATTCGAGTAATGTTGAAGCAAAAGGTACAGGAGGCATTCCTCTAAATCGAATTCCACTCATTTCAAACGGGACAATTCCAATCCACGCTTCACCGTCAAATGTATCTACATCTAATTCCTCTGGAAGGAGTGTCTTTAACCAGGATGGGTCCACTGGCCAATGAAGAAATAGTAGGTCGCCCCAAGATTGCTTCATGATCCAACCGTTACTGTTACTCATGAGATCTCCTCCTGCTCTATTTACTAGCTTACCCCATATGATGTAAAGCTTTCCATTCTTAAACAGCCTCCATAACACATCGAAAGCAAAATCGTTGTATTACGATTCAACGATGTGGTAACGTTCAAATAGAATAATGAATGACCATTCAATCAATTTTTGGAGGGATGACTAATGGCGACACAAAAGCAAATTCAACTAGCGAAACGACCTGAAGGTATGCCATCTGATGAGCATTTTAACTTCGTAGAAACAGAGGTTCCATCACCGAACACTGGAGAAGTACTCTTAAAGACCCTTTATCTAACTGTTGACCCATATATGAGAGGAAGGATGACGGATGCTAAATCTTACGTCGCACCTTTTCAACTTGATGAACCGATCGATGGTGGCGTGATCGCAGAAGTTATCGAAACACAGTCAGAGAAGTTTAACAAAGGGGATATTGTCATCGGGCATCTAGGCTGGCAGGAATACTCTGTTGCAGCAGAGGACAACTTACGTAAGATCGATCCCGAAGCTGCCCCTGTAAGCACCCATCTAGGTGTTCTTGGAATGCCTGGTCTTACTGCTTATTTCGGTTTACTCGACATTGGTCAGCCAAAAGAAGGTGAAACCGTCGTCGTATCTGGAGCAGCTGGAGCAGTAGGTTCTGTCGTAGGGCAGATTGCGAAGATCAAAGGCTGTAGAGTTGTCGGAATTGCAGGTTCAGATGAGAAAGTACAGTATCTAACGAATACGTTAGGCTTTGATGAAGGAATCAATTATAAGACATCAAACGTCTATGAAGCTCTAAAAAGCGCATGTCCTGACGGTATCGACGTGTACTACGAAAACGTTGGCGGCGAAATTGGAGATGCAGCGTTCAGCTTACTCAATAAGTTCGCCCGTATCCCGGTTTGTGGCGCCATCTCTTCTTACAATAAAACTGAGAAAGATCTTGGACCACGCGTACAGACGAAGCTCATCAAATCGAGTGCACTTATGCAAGGGTTCGTTGTAAATGATTTTGCAAAACGTTTCCAAGAAGGCGCAGAAGCACTTGGCAAGTGGGTTAAGGAAGGCCAGTTAACTTATGAAGAAACGATCGTAGAAGGATTCGAACGCATTCCTGAAGCCTTTATTGGACTCTTCGAAGGGAAGAACCTCGGAAAGCAAATAGTAAAAGTAGCTGAGCCAGACATCGCTGTATTGCCTCATAACTAATTAAAGGTCGCCCGCTTTCCTACAGAAAGCGGGCTGATTTTTTATTCTTTTTGTCCACGAACCTATCATATTGGTTATCTGTCCTTTTTTCGAGGAATAGTATTAACAACAGACTACTTTTTAGGAGGACAACGATGATAAAATTACTCCTTAATATTCTTGCCTACCTACTTGTCATCACCGTGAATGCACTAGCAAATATCATACCACTCAACGGCCAGACTACAGGAGAAATTTCAAACAAGCTTGACGTACTGTTCACTCCAGCAGGGTATGTTTTCAGCATCTGGAGCCTCATCTATCTACTGCTAGGGTTATGGATCCTTCGTCAATTTCCTAAAGATCGTCGCAACTTACCTATCTATCAAGAAACAAGTGGACTGTTTGTTTTAAGCTGCCTATTGAATAGCCTCTGGATCTTCATGTGGCATTATGAGTATTTTGGAGCTTCTGTACTTGTAATGATCTTATTACTGCTCACGCTCATCCGTCTTTATGTGAAGGCAAAAGCGGCAGACGCATCGTTTCTCGACCTCTTACCTTTCTCTGTTTATCTCGCTTGGATCAGTGTTGCCACCATCGCAAACATCAGCTACTTCTTAACGTATATCGATTGGAATGGATTTGGTCTTTCAGCCTCATTCTGGACGATTGTACTAATGATTGTCGCTTCAGTTCTTGCGCTTTATTTCTTGAAATACGAAAACGATTGGGTGTATCCACTTGTCATCGTTTGGGCATTGATCGGAATCGGTGTTCGTAATCAAGGCGATGTATCAGCAGTAGTTTTCACAGCTTATGGCCTTGCGATCGTAATCGCTCTAATCACGTTTATGTATTTGGTGAGGAAAGTTAAGAAATAAACGAATCCCCTTTCCGTTCTGGAAAGGGGATTTCTTTTATGCTAGAGATTTAAAGTCTTGCCCTAGTATTTCTTTCATACTATGGACGGTAATAAACGCTTTATGATCAACACTGCCTACATGTTTCTTTAGTTTCAGTAGATCTTTTCTTCCTAGGATCGTCGTGATCACTTCTTTTTCATCTGAAGTAAATGCACCGCGGGCCGTATGAATCGTCGCGCCTTTTCCTATTTCATTAACGATGAACGTACGGATTTCTTCACTCTCTTTGCTAATGATCACAATTTCTTTCTTAGCATCAAACATCTGAATTGTATAATCGATCACGAAACCATTCAGAATTACACCAAAGATCGCATACATACCAATTTCAGGACCGAATAGAAATATGGAAAGCATTGCAATTGAAATGTCCGAGATCAATACACCTTTACCAACATCAATCGAAAAGTACTTGTTGATGATCATCGCAATGATATCTGTACCACCAGTGGAAGCTTTTTGATGAAAAACAAGGCCCATTCCAGCAGCAGCAATACACTGGCCAATGATAAGTTGAATCAGGATATCCTGACTAAATGGTTCAGTTATTGGAATGAATCGTTCAAGCAACCATACTGCTAAAGATAGAGCAAAGCTTGAATAAATCGTTTTTACTCCGAATTTGGGACCGAGAAACAGAATTCCAACTAACAAAAGCACTGCGTTTAAAATAATCATAAACATACCGACGGACAAGTTTGGGAGTAGATGGTTCATCACGATCGACAAACCGCTGACTCCCCCTGTTGCGAGACTATTTGGAGATAGGAAAAAATGCACATGGGTAGCTACGCCGAGCGCCCCTAGTGTGATAAGCAGATAAGTTTTGATGTGATGAAGCATCATGTATCCCTCCCGTTGTTTTGTTTTCGTTTCATAAGCACAATCGGGATTATAATAGGGAATGATGGGTTTGTAAACAGCTTAAACCTAAGATTTATTAAGCAAGCGTTTCCAGTTTTAAAATAGGCATATATTACTATTAATTTTTGTTGTTTCGACAATAATTTACATATATTATCATAATTATCTAACTATATCGACAATGTTTTATCTCCTTCTTTCCTTGTCTATTTTCTTCAATCAAACGTTTGTTTAACCTTCACTACATTCTACTATTTCACCGCAAATCGTGGTAAAGTAGATTCAAAAGACGCGAAAGGAGCCAAATGATGGTCATCATCTCAGTTATTATCGTTGTTGTCATTATGACGATTGTTATAGCTGCAGCCTTCGGTCTAGCTGTTTCTAAAGGTTATAGCGTTAAACATACTGTAGATCCACTTCCTGAAGATAAACAACGATCTTATAGTAAGGAGGAAAGTGAACATGAACGGACAGAATCGAAGTAATATCGAGCCAGGTAAAGAAGTAGAGATTGTTTTGAAGAAGGACCAGCGTACCGGTAAATTAACAAAAGGCATTGTGAAAGACATTCTTACGAAATCCCCTAATCATCCCCACGGCATTAAAGTACGGCTTGAAGATGGACAGGTCGGTAGAGTAAAAAGCATACTATAGAAAAGAGATCAGGTTCGCTTTACCTGATCTCTTTTCTTATTAATGGCGACAATTCACCTCTATAAAATACCTTTAACTCATGCAATGCACGTGTACAGCCTACATAAAGAAGCTTTGCATCCTGCGTATTCTCTTTATAGTTCTCTTTTGATGCATCCGCTAGTATAACCGCATCGAATTCCAGCCCTTTTGTGAGGTAGATTGGGGTGATTGAAACTCCCCCAGAATAAGAACGATTCTCCGCAGTTATAAGATTTGATTCTACGTGCGCTTTCTCTAATGCTTTATAAAGAACCTGACATTCTTCATCTGTTCTACCGACGATTGCAATCGTATTTATTCCTCGCCCCTGCATCTTCACCGTTGTCTGGACTAAATCTTGCGTATAATTTTCATCAATAACTTGCTCATCGACACGTTTACCACTTCGAAATACCGGTACTGCTGGTCTCACAGGTACATTCGCATGAGAGATAATGTGGTTCGCATACTCAATAATCTCCACAGTAGATCGGTAACTTTGCTCAAGTTCGATATAAAGCTCTTTCCCTTTAAATAATTCACCGAACTCACTCCATTGATGAATTCCCTTGTAACCGTGTATCCCCTGTGCTAAATCTCCAAGTATCGTGAAAGATTGACTTCGGTTAACTTTCTGCAAGATTGTAAGTTGGAACGGTGAGAAATCCTGCGCTTCATCGATTACAACATGCTGCAATTTGTCGTCGTCTCGTACTCCAAATAACTTAAATTGCAGGTACAGCAAAGGGGCTAGATCTTCAGTGGAAACTGCTTTTTTCCTGAGCCTCTTCTGTGTTTGCTTCACAATATCCTCTGGTAGAATGCTGCTAGCATTGTCGGTGAAACCAGGTTTACTCTGAAATAACGTTTTGTAAAACGAGAGAGCAGTATGCTTAGGCCATTGCTTAAAATAGTTCTTCAGCTCTGCGTTCGCTTTTTTACGATACTCTTTCTGAAGATGACTTCCCTCTAGTTTCTTCACTTCGTCTTTAATCCAGAGTTTTATACGATTCATCAACATGTCTCGTTGTTTACCTAAGGGATATACATGGAGGTCCTTCATCCATTGCGTCATCTTTTCAGCTGTTATGACCGCATCTTCCCAAGCTTCAAACGGTCCAGGAGTTCCTATCGAATCTGAAAAATGTGTAAGAGCAGAATCTAGCCATTCCTTAAACTCGATCGATCCCTTTAATCTTCCTTCACTCTTATCAAAAGATAGGTCCTCTCCCTCACGCTCAAACCACTTACTGAGGAGAAGGTCTGATTCATCTAACTTTACTGTATCCTCAAGCTTCTGGAGCACCCAATCAGTAAATGTAGACTGTTGGATTCCTCCTACTCCAAGTTCAGGAAGAACGCCTGAAATGTAATCGAGGAACATTCTGTTTGGTGCAAAGATAATCATACGATCTGCTATGACCGTTTCACGATATTCATAAAGAAGATACGCGAGACGGTGTAGTGCCACCGTTGTTTTCCCACTCCCTGCTACTCCTTGAATAATGAGAGGGGTGGTTCGTTCTGCGCGGATAATATCATTTTGCTTCGCTTGGATGGTTGAGACGATATCTCGCAACCTGTTATCCTTTGCTTCACTCAACCTGTACAATAGAAACTCATCAGATCCAGATAAGTCTTCACTACCTTCTACATAAGAATCAACAACTCGTTGGAGCTCTTGATTTCGTATGACGATGTTTCTCTTAAGTTCAATATTTCCTTCGACTATTCCATCAGGGGAATCATAGTAAGCTTCTTCCTCTCCTCCGGTAAAGGAGTAGAACATACTCGCGACAGGTGCTCTCCAATCGACCACTAGGGTTTCCTGGGTTTCATCGTCTGCCACTCCGACCTTCCCTATGTAATAAGCCTTCGTATCTTTATGATCTTCTTGAAAATCCATACGAGCAAAGTAGGGTTCTTTAGCGGCAATTTGTAACGATCCTCTGTTTTGTTCGCGAATACTTTCGAGTACTTGCTCTGTTACATCATCCCCTGAGTATTTAGGATATCGATTCAATTTTTCTTTCTGCTGATTGATCTCCGCAGCGATTTGTCTGAGTTGCTGCTTCTCTTCACGATAGGCACTTTGAATTTTTTCATCCAATTCAGTTACCTCCTTTAGAGATATATTTTTTAAGAGACAGAAAACTTATCTTACCATAAAACAGCCTAAAGAACAGCATGTTTTCGGAAAATTTAAAATTAAGGTGCATACCGACGAATAAATATGAGAAGAAATAATAAAAGCTCCTGCCACACTGTATCGGGCAGGAGCAAAATTCTTCTATACACTAACAGGCTGTGCTTCATTTTCAAACGCAATGACGGCTTCTTCAAAAATGCGTAAACCTTCGTCAATTTGTTCTTTCGATACAATCAGAGGTGGAATCATACGAATGACTTCCTGATGCTTTCCGCATAGATAAAACAAAACACCTTTTTCAAGCGATAAATCTAGAATTCGCATCATCCCTTCTCCATCTGGAGCTCCTGTTTTTGGATCGATGATTTCAATTCCAATCATAAGACCAACACCTCTAATTTCACCGATCACCGAGTGTTTAGATTTTATCTTATGAAGGCCTTCCAGTGCGTATTCTCCCATTTCCCTTGAGTTTTCCAGAAGTTTTTCCTCTTCTATTACATCAAGTGTTGCGAGTGCAGCTTCACAAGCGATTGGATTCCCACCAAACGTTGTGCCATGGGTTCCCATCGGCCATTGGCTCATCAACTCTTTCGATGCCACCGTTGCACTAAGGGGCATACCTGATGCGATTCCTTTCGCGATGGCCATAATGTCAGGATTCACATCGAACGTTTGAGCAGCAAACCATTCCCCCGTACGCCCAAAACCAGTTTGAACTTCATCGAATATCAGCAAGATGCCGTGACGATCACAAATTTCACGAACTTTTTGCAGCCATTCTTTAGGTGGAATAATGTACCCACCTTCACCTAAAACAGGTTCAACGATCATACAAGCGACCTCTTCAGGTGTCACCTGATGATCAAATAATCGCTCTACATCCTTCTCAAGCTCTGCAACACAGTACTCCGTAGGATCGACACCTTCTGGACAAGCTTTCACATCTGCATAAGGAAGTTGATAAGTCAGTCCGTTCGGTTGTAAAAATTTTCGATATTTACTTTTCGACGTACTCACACCGAGCGCACCGAGAGAACGTCCATGAAAACAGCCTGTGAAAGAAACGACGTACTGACGTTTTGTAACATACTTTGCAAGCTTCAACGCGCCTTCGATCGCCTCTGTTCCGCTATTTGCAAAGAAGAAACAATCTAGATTTGATGGCATGATGCCACCCAGTCGTTCAGCTAGTTCTAAGATCGAATCGTACATGATTACACCAGACGGTCCATGCATGAGTGAATCCGCGCCTCTTTTGATCGCATCGACAACTTTTGGGTGACGATGCCCTGTATTCGCAACAGCAATACCCGAGGTGAAATCTAAATATTTTGTTCCATCAGCACCGTAATAGTAACACCCCTCTTCTTTTACAACAGGAAGGTTAGGATGATCTTTCGCCATACTTGGTGCTAATAGTTCCGACATACGATTGTATCTTTCTTCAAATGATGCGTTCATTGTTTGTCTCCTCCTTAGATGTTAATCAGAAAAATAAATGAGCCATAACGACGATAATAGGTAGTGTAATAATTGTTCTTTGGATGAAAATAATCGCTAATTCTAGTACAGAGATCGGAATTTTTGACTTCACTAGTAATATACCGATCTCAGACATATAGATGAGCTGCGTTAAGGAAACAGCTGCAATCACGAAACGAGTTAATTCACTCTCGATTCCTGTACCGATTACCGCTGGCAGGAACATATCAGCAAATCCAACGAGCATTGCTGGTGCAGCAGAAGCAGCTTCAGGAATCTGCATCCATTGAAGGATTGGAACGATTGGCATTGCTAGATACGTGAAGAACGGCGTAAATTCTGCAATGATCAATGCAATGGTTCCTAGCGCCATTACGAGCGGAATAAGCGCAAAGTAGATATCAAGTACGGTATTAACGCCTTGACGTGCAACGGCCTTTACACCTTTTACTTGAGATGCTTTCTCTAGAGCCTTTTCTAACCCCCATCTGTAGTTTGAAACGCCCTCAGGTACGTCTTCAGAAATTTGCTTCCCCGTTACCTCATAATACGTATCCTCTTTTCTAGAGAGAGGTGGGATTCTCGGACACACGATAGCTGCTACCAGTCCTGCAACAACAACTGTGAAGTAAAACGGAACAAACATATCTTCAAGACCTATGAAACTAATAACTACTAAACTAAATGCAATGGAATTAATAGAGAAGTTTGTAGCAATAACTGCCGCTTCTCGTTTTGTATAATAGCCTTCTTCATATTGTTTCGTTGTAATCAATACGCCTACTGTACCAGCACCCATCCATGATGCCAGTGCATCGATCGAAGAACGCCCAGGTAATTTGAATAGCGGTCTCATCACACGTTGCAGTGACGTCCCAATAAAGTCCATTAAGCCAAACTCAAGAAGTAGCGGCATCAACAAGCCAGCAAAGAGAAACCATGCTGCGAGTACAGGTACGAGTGCATATAGCATCGTCCCACCGGATACATCAGAGATAATGAATTCAGGACCAAACGTGTATAATGTCATGACTGCAAAAAGTGCTCCTATTGCTCTAGTAGCAATCCAGAACCAGTTTACATAGAAAAGTTGCTTTAAGAACGGTCGTAGCATAAAGAATTTAGGTTCAAATAGTTTTACAAAAATAGGAATGATTGCAGAAACGACTAAAACGGCCGTCATCAATCCTGGAAGTACTGGCTCTAGACCTGCTTGAATTGATTCCGCCATTATTCCAACACCGATTGTTATCTTCCCATTGAATGGTACGGGAACAAGGAATAAAAGGACTCCTATGAGTGATGGGATAAGAAACCATAAATAATGACTAAGTGGACGAGATGATACTGTACTTCCCCCTGTATCCTCGTACGAGTAATTTTTCTGCTCTTTCGCTTCCATTGGCCACGCCCCTCTGTTTTATATTAATACAAATTCTTGCATAATAATAAAAAAGAAGCAAGAAGAGATTTACTCCTTTGCTTCTTTTTTAATGCAAGAACCGTGCCAATTATCAGTTTATTCTGTATTTTTTTAGCTTCCGTACGACGCTTGGCTGGCTAATCCCTAGTGCTTCCGCTATTTTCGTCGTTGTTCTAAATTTACGTTTCGCTTCCTCTAACCTCTGTTTTTCTAGTTTTTCTAACGAAGATTGTAGACTCTCACTCGTATTATTCATTTTTGAATAGGGGTCTTGTTGAATTCTGTAAGTATCTGGTAGATCGTCCAGGTGAATAGTAGATGAATTTGAGGTGACCACAACACGCTCGATCAAATTCATTAATTCGCGAACGTTCCCCTTCCAATCAAGCTGACTCAACTCGTGCAAAACCTGCTTATCCATTACTCGTTTTCTTTTATACTCCTCGCCAAACTTGCTAAGAAAGGTATGAATCAGAGGAACGATATCTTCTTTCCTTTCTCTAAGAGGTGGAATGATGATTGGTACAACGTTTAGGCGGAAGTATAAGTCTTCTCGGAACAACTTTTCTGAAACAGCACTTTCTAAATCCCGATTTGTTGCACTAATCAGCCTGAAATCCGAATGAATTTCTTTTCTTCCTCCTACACGATAAAAGCATTTATCCTGGATGAGCTTCAACACTTTCACTTGATTTGAAAGCGATAGTTCTCCGATCTCATCAAGAAACAGCGTTCCACCTTCAGCCATCTCAGCTAATCCCATCCGTCCGCCTTTTCTAGCTCCTGTAAATGATCCATCTTCATATCCAAAAAGCTCAGCTTCAAAAAGTGCATCAGGTATCGCACCACAGTTTACTTCTATAAAAGATCCGTCTCTCCGCTCACTATTGTTATGTATGAACCGGGCCATCTCTGATTTACCTACCCCTGATTCTCCTAATAGGAGGACACTAACATCGACACCACAAATTTGTTTCGCAGTAGCAACTAACTTTCTCATTTCATCGCTACGTCCAACGATTCCATCTTCTGTATGTTGAGACTTCAGCCAATTAAGTTCGGTTCGCACCCGCTCGATTTCAGCAGACATTTCTTCCATTCCAGCTTTTATTTCCATAAGCTCTGTAACATCATGTGAATAGCTAACAATTCTAATAAGCTTCCCGGTCTCATCATGCACCGGCACACCTGTAACGAGTAGTTTTTGACCATCTTGACCCGTTTGGACAAACGTCACTCGCTTATTCGACCGAACTACCATTGGTGTTGCTAGAGGGGTAAACAACCCTTCTTTCTCAAGCTCGTATACTGAGCGGCCCATTAGCTCCTTTGCCTTCACTCCATAAACAGTCCCGGTTCCTTCACTAGCTTTTACAATGATTCCATTTGGATCTGTAACCAAAATATCATCCTGAAGTGAATGAAAAATTGCTTTGTACTCATTCCAATCATCCATTGTATCCCACCTATTATTCGTTTATGAATAAGTATTCTATTTGTAGTCTCGATCCCTGCCATAGCTGTATTTAGTTAATTCATTTTTGAATAATCTGTATGTTCATCATACCATATCGCTCTAATTCAAAAGCAGAATTCTTTCCATTTAAAAACGAGAAAGATAAACTATTCTTTTAAATGAAATAAAGGAGGGTTTCCATTGGAAAACCTAAAAGGTAAAACAGCACTAATTACTGGAGCAGCTAGAGGAATTGGAAAAGCAGCTGCAGTGAGACTAGCAGAAGAAGGCGTAAATATCGGAATGATAGCAAGAACGGAAGAAACACTTCAAAGCGTAGCAAAAGAAATAGAAGCGAAAGGTGTGAAAGTAGCGTACGCTGTTGCAGATATTTCTTCCAATGAAGAAGTTACAACAGCCGTATCTCGTATACGTGAAAAACTTGGTCAAACTGACATTTTGATCAATAACGCTGGTATTGCTAAATTTGGAGGTTTCATGGATCTTGAGATTTCTGATTGGGAGAAGATTATCCAGGTTAACCTTCTTGGTGCTTACTATGTTACTCGGGCCGTCTTACCAGATATGATCGAGAGAGAAACTGGCGACATCATTAACATTTCTTCAACTGCTGGTCAGAAAGGCGCACCTGTAACGAGTGCTTACAGCGCTTCAAAGTTTGGTCTGCTCGGACTAACAGAATCACTTGCACAAGAAGTGCGCAAGCACAATATTCGCGTTAGTGCCTTAACACCAAGTACAGTTTCTACTGACCTTGCTGTTGAAAACAATTTAACTGATGGAAACCAGGATAATATGCTACAACCTGAAGATATGGCAGAGTTTATGGTTTCTCAGTTAAAGTTAAACAAACGGGTGTTTATAAAAACAGCAGGACTATGGACTACAAACCCATAACTTTCCTTAATCAGCCTATCAGGCTGATTTTTTTATGCTCGCTATATCCTCCTTACATTTTGGACTATGACAACCCACCAATAGCGTAAGTTAGAAAGGTGTAGAACCTGTTTGGAAGGGAGAGGAAATGTTTGAACGAACAATACCCGACTCTTACAAGCCTCGTTGACCCCTATGTATATGAGACGCTCCAATCGATCACAGGAAGCATGGTGACTGTTGAAACAACGAGAGGATCACTTCGTGGTGTCTTACAAACCGTTATGCCAGACCACATTGTGGTGCAAGTGAAGCAGACTCCTTTCTTTATACGAATTCAACAAATCGTCTGGGTGTTTCCTAACTAATAAGATGGGAGGCCAATTATGTTTAAGCGAATCAATAAACAATTGATTGAACTTCCCATCCCTGATCACGGTGATGCCAACGCAGCGGCAGCGGTTCAGGATTTATTGGGAGGAAAATTTGGTGAGATGTCAACGCTAAACAATTACATGTTTCAATCTTTTAACTTTCGACAAAAGAAAAAATTAAAACCCTTTTACGACCTTGTCGCAAGTATTACCGCTGAGGAGTTCGGCCATGTCGAGCTCGTTACTACTTCCATCAACCTATTAACAAAAGGAAGCTCTTTCCCTGGTCCGCCGGACATCACTCCACTTCAAGGCGGGAAAGATGTTCGAAACACCGCACAATTCGTTTCAACCGCTCAAACGGCACTAGGCGCAGACTCGATGGGAAACTCCTGGCGAGGTGATTACGTTTTTAGTAGCGGAAACCTCGTTTTAGACTTAATGCATAACTTCTTCCTCGAAATTGGTGCCAGGGCGCACAAAATGCGCGTCTATGAAATGACCGATCACCCTACAGCAAGAGAGATGATTGGCTATCTGCTTGTTCGAGGCGGCACGCACGTCCTTGCATACGCAAAAGCGATTGAAATCGCGACTGGCACCGACTTAACCAAGATGCTTCCAGTGCCAAACTTAAGTAATTCAAGTTTCGACTACGCTAGAAAATTCGAAGACCGGGGATTGAATAATGTTTTATATACCTGGAGTGATGGAGAGTATCAAGGGATTCGTCAAATTTGGAAAGGAACCAACCCTGAGAATGGAATGCCTTTACAAGTTATTGAAGGCACACCACAAGGAGCTAAGATTCCTAGTCTAGACGATTTACCTGAAGAGTTCGCACCTGGAATCACTAGGGATCATTATGAAGAGATCGCAAAACGATTAATGAAAAATATGTAAAAAAACACCTGCTTTCCATTTCGGAAAGCAGGTGTCCTATTTTACCAGATCGATTCAACCCATTCAGGATGATCAATAAAAGGGTTTCGATTATGCTGATACTGATTATAAATCACGTCATTGCGGTTTCTCTCAAAGTCATCTACAGGATCCATTTCATGCCATGCTTTTAATACAGAAACTTTCCCCATATAAGGAGCTGATCCATTATTAACAAGATCATTCAGCTCAAGATCTAGTTCTCCGCTATCACCTTCGTAACGTACAGCCATATAAAAGATCATTCTAGCTACGTCACCTTTTACACTGTCTCGTGGTTCCCAAGAATCACTGTCAGAATAGTTTCCTCTCGCCTCAGTATTCTCTGAACCACCATTATCGAAGTCTAGGTTTCCTCTTGAACCGTTTACGGTTACATCAGTGGGACGTAAATGATGGATGTCTGTTCCAGGTCCCATCGCAGTTCCGAAATCACCATGAGATTTCGCCCATACGTGTTCACGGTTCCAATCGTCAACATTGCCTCCGTTCTCATACTTACTCTTAGACCAACCGCTATATAGTAAGAGAACGTTATTCGGATTAGCTGGATCTTCGTCTGTCACTCGAAGCGCATCCCACACTTGACTATATGAAAGCTCTGTATGGTCATCGATAATCATATGGAGTTCTGATTTTAGTGCATTTCCTGTTTTTCCTTCAGCAGACTGATAGTACGTTCCATAATCCCCTCCGGAACCGCCGTTTCCATCGTTTCCACCGCTTCCGCTACTTGTTAACTCCATCGCAGTAACGCTTTTCTCGCCTGGATGTGCAAAATAATCAGTCAAAGAACCCGTCACTTTAATTTTCTCACCCATCAGTTCAGGGTTACTCTTCAACCCAAATTCACTTCTGAACTGTGATGGAATTTGGACATACAGCATATCGTCCATGTTTGATTCGCCTGCTTGATCTGCGATCGCCATCGCATAGTCATCTTGAAAGTTACTTGTCGAAACAGAAGTCGTCGAATCAGGCTTTCCAACGATGTATCCCTCTACCGTTACACTTGACTCCCCTTGATTCGCTATTCCCTGAGCTACTGAATACGGTGATGCAGCCGTTCCAGAACCAGACGCGTTTGAAGGTGTGATCGACATGTACAAAAAGACAAGTGAAAGAGCGACCATGATCAACACAGTGGTTAGTACACGATTTCTAGCAGTAGTCATATAATATCCTCCCCGGTTTAATAGCCCGCTTAAGGCTACTACTAGATTAAACGTACCGTATTAAGGTGAATGAAACACGATGTAAATGTTACTTAATTTTATCGTGACTTTAGAACTAAGCGCACGTTTTAGAAGACTATCGACCTAGATAACTTCATGAAGTTACCAAAGATTTAACCTGCCTTCACCTTTCATCAAAGCGTTTTGTCATATATAATCAATGAAGATTGTTAAACATTAAACAAAGGGTGTTTCCTATGAGTATATTAACCGTGAAAAACCTTACTCACGGCTTCGGTGACCGAGCGATTTTTGATGATGTTTCATTTCGTCTATTAAAAGGTGAACACATTGGACTAATCGGTGCCAATGGAGAAGGTAAATCTACGTTCATGAACATTATTACAGGTAAACTTGAGCCTGATGAGGGGACCGTCGAATGGTCTAAAAACGTAAGAGTTGGCTACCTCGACCAACACACTGTGTTAGAACGAGGCATGACGATTCGCGACGCATTAAAAGGGGCTTTTCAATACTTGTTCGATTATGAAGCAGAAATGAATGAACTGTTTGCAAAGATGGGAGACGCTTCCCCTGATGAGTTAGAAAAACTCATGGAGGAAACCGGTACCCTACAGGATGTGCTAACGAACAACGACTTCTATGTTATCGATGCAAAAGTTGAGGAGATTGCTCGTGGACTTGGTCTTGATGAAATTGGACTTGAAAAGGATGTTCAAGATTTAAGTGGCGGTCAAAGAACGAAGGTTCTTCTTGCAAAGCTTCTTCTTGAGAAGCCTGAAATCCTTCTTCTGGACGAGCCAACAAACTATCTTGATGAACAGCACATCGTCTGGCTTAAGCGCTATTTACAGGAATATGAAAATGCGTTCATTCTCATTTCACACGATATTCCATTCCTTAACAGCGTAATCAACCTGATCTATCACATGGAAAATCAAGAGCTAACAAGATATGTCGGTGACTACAATAACTTCCTTGAAGTATATGAAGTGAAAAAGCAGCAATTAGAAGCAGCTTATAAGAAACAGCAGCAAGAAATTTCACAGCTTAAAGATTTTGTAGCACGAAACAAAGCTCGAGTAGCAACGCGGAACATGGCGATGTCACGTCAGAAAAAACTTGATAAGATGGATGTCATCGAGCTTGCAAAAGAAAAGCCAAAGCCTGAATTTAATTTTAAGCAAGCGCGAGCATCAGGTAAATTGATTTTCGAAACGAATGATCTCGTTATCGGATACGACGAACCTCTATCTCGTCCTCTCAATTTAACGATGGAGCGTGGACAGAAAATCGCGCTCATGGGGGCAAACGGTATTGGGAAAACAACTCTTCTCAAGAGTATCCTTGGTGAGATTAAGCCGATTAATGGATCAGTTGAAAAAGGCGACTACCTTTATATCGGATATTTCGAACAAGAGATCAAAACAAAATCGAATAATACGTGTATAGAAGAAGTGTGGAAGGAATTCCCTCACTACAGCCAGGCACAAATTCGAGCAGCACTAGCAAAGTGTGGACTTACAACAAAACACATCGAAAGCAAGGTAGAAGTACTGAGCGGAGGGGAAAAAGCCAAAGTTCGCCTTTGCAAACTGATGAACAATGAATCGAATCTGCTCGTACTCGATGAGCCTACAAATCACCTTGACGTAGAAGCAAAAGCAGAATTAAAACGTGCTCTACAAGAATATAAAGGCAGCATTATCTTGATTTCACACGAACCTGAATTTTATCAAGATGTTGCGACTGACGTTTGGAATTGCGAAGACTGGACGACAAAACTTGTGTAATGCATCTAACGAGACTTATCCCATTTAGGGGTAAGTCTTTTTTATTAGTTTCTGAATGAATGAAAGCATCTTGGAAAAAATAGGAACGTTGAATACGTTAGGAGGTTATTAAATTGACTGATAAGAATGCGTGGCCACAGACTCCAGAACCCATTTGGCGGATAGGGAAGCAACAAAGTCCTCACTCTGCTCTCACTGAGAATATAGAAACTGATGTGGTTGTGGTTGGTGGTGGAATTACAGGGATTACTTCGGCTTATCTTCTTGCAAAAGAGGGACTACGCGTTGTACTTCTTGAAGCAAACCAGGTATTGAACGGAACGACAGGCCATACCACTGCAAAGATTACAGCGCAGCACGACCTGATTTACGATGAATTTCTAAATCACTTTGGAAAAGAAAATGCACAGTTGTATTACCGTGCTAATGATGAAGCATTAAAATTTATCAAACAAACGATTGATCAAGATTCCATTTCTTGTTCATTTTCAGAGGAAGATGCATATCTTTATGCGTCTACCCCAGAGTACGCAAGAAAATTAACAAATGAAATGCGTGCGTATCAACAGCTCGGCATTCATGGAGAGTTCGTAAACAGCCTGCCACTTGATCTTCCAATAAAAGCTGGCATCAAGATGCCAAACCAAGCTCAATTCGATCCAGTTGCTTATTTAACTCCTCTTCTTAATACTTTCATAGAAAATGGCGGGCAAATATATGAGCAGACTGTAGCGATCGATGTTCAAAAAGGAACAAATCCTGTTGTCGTAACAAAAAATGGCTCAACAGTTACATGCAAGCACGTGCTTGCTTGCTCACATTTCCCTTTCTATGATGGAAATGCTCTCTATTTTTCCCGCATGTATGCTGAAGCTTCTTACGTTGTAGCAGCATCCACGAAATCTGAATTTCCTGGTGGAATGTATTTGAGTGCAGAAGACCCTAAGAGATCGTTGAGAAGTCATACCTTCAATGGTGAAAAGCTTGTACTCTTCGGGGGTGAGAGCCATAAGACCGGTCAAGGAAACAGATTGAGTGATCATTACAAAGCGCTTAAGTTCTTTGCAGAGGAAACGCTTGGAGTGAAGAATGTACTCTATCGCTGGTCGGCCGAGGACTTTTATACACTAGATAAGCTTCCATACATAGGACCTGTTACATCCAAACAGGATAACATCTTGATCGCTACTGGGTTTCACAAATGGGGAATGACGAACGGCACTACTGCTGCTCTTTTGTTCAAGGACTATGTACTAGGGAATCAGAACCCATATCAAGACCTGTTTTCCCCATCGCGCTTCTATGCGGATCCGAGCATCAAAACATTCCTCGTACAAAATGCGGACGTGGCTGGTCAATTTGTGAAAGGGAAATTGTCTGTTCCAAAAAAGAAAATCTCAGAATTAAAGCAAGATGAAGGAGCCGTTGTCCGTATCAACGGAAGAAGAGCTGGAGCATACAAAGATCAAGAAGGGAGTGTTCACCTCGTCGATACAACGTGTACCCATTTGTACTGTGAGGTCGAATGGAATGATGGAGACCGAACGTGGGATTGTCCTTGCCACGGCTCTCGATTTGGGGTTGATGGTAACGTGATCGAAGGACCGGCTGACAGACCTCTTACCAATTTAACAGACGAGCTCGAATAGTTTTTAGCTAGGAGGATTTCCTTCTGGCTTCTTTTTTTGTGGAAAATTCGAGTGAAACACTCTATTTCCGCGGAAATAATTCAACAATCGATTTGGTTCGACTCTATTCTTAGAAGCTACTATTCTTTACATTCCTCTCCTCAGCCGTTAGACTGGAGTTTATGATTTTATTTACCTAGGTAACTAATGTGCGGAGGGCTTTATGATCACAACTAATGACATCTTTCATTCACTAAACCAAAAAATGCGTTTCATCATAAAAGAAGCAAATGAGAAACTGAACGAATTTGATCTCTACACCTCTCAGTGGGCAATTCTTTATTGCTTGGATCAGTTTGGACCTATGAAGCAAACAGAGATCTGGAAATACTTAAATGTTGAAGCACCCACCACCACTCGAACGCTTACTAAAATGGAAAGCAACAACTGGATCGAACGCTCTGAGGGTGAAGACAAACGTGAACGTATCGTTTGTTTAACGGATTATGCTAAATCAAAACTTCCAGAAATCAAAGCTTCGATTCAGGAAATGGAAGAATCGCTGCTGCAGAATTTATCAAACGAGGATCAAGAACAATTCATGACCCTGCTTAATAAGATTGGGTCAGAGAAAGAAGTGGTTACACATGGCTAACAAACGCCCTATATGGTCAAAGAGTTTCATTAATATCTTTGTGAGCAATTTATTTATTTTTGTAGTTTTTTACGCACTCTTAACCCTACTTCCGATTTACGTTACAGATGCAATGGGTGGATCTGAGTCTCAAGCAGGATTGATCATTACGATCTTTCTACTATCAGCAATTATCGTTCGTCCTTTTTCTGGTAGATTAATAGATCGATTTGGAAAGAAAAAGATGCTTGTCGCAAGTGCCGCTATGTTTGGAGTCGCGACGTTTCTTTATCCGATAACCGATCAGTACATTCCGCTGCTATTACTCCGTTTTTTCCATGGTATGTGGTTTAGTATCGTTACAACAGCTGCCGGTGCGATCGCTGCAGATTCCATACCTCGAGAACGACGAGGTGAAGGCCTTGGATATTTCGCAATGAGTATGAATGTGGCGGTTGTAGCAGGTCCATTCCTAGCATTGACGCTCATTCAATTCGTTTCATACCTTACGATCTTCTTAGTCCTCAGTGGCATCATGATCATAGGGTTATTGTGCACGATTTGGGTTAAAACAATCGAACATGAGACGATTAAAAAGAAAAGTTTAACAATGGAAGACTTATACGAACGTCGTGTGATTCCAATCGCACTTGTTGGATTATTTCTAGCTTTTTCATACGCAAGCGTCATTTCGTATATTTCTCTTTATGCCAAGTCTCTAGGGTTACTTGATGCTGCTGGATTCTTTTTTGCAGTTTTTGCTGTCGCGATGCTCGTTTCACGACCATTCACTGGAAGAATGTTTGATACGCTTGGACCAAACACAGTGATTACGCCAGCATTTTTGTTATATGCATTTGGTCTTTTGACGCTAAGCTTCACGGATACATCATGGATGCTCCTTGCTGCAGGTGGCCTCATCGGTCTTGGCTATGGCTCGATTGTTCCTAGCTTTCAAACGCTAGCCATTCAGTCTGCTCCTGATTCTAGAAGCGCTCATGCGACGGCTACCTTTTTCACTCTGTTCGATATCGGAATAGCTACCGGATCATACGTGCTTGGTCTCATCGTTCATTCATTAGGATATTCAAACCTGTATCTCTTTCTTTCAGTTTTTGTAGCTGGCATTCTAGTGTTTTATCAGTGGGTTTCAAAACGACAGCCGAAAAAACAGCTTCAATCACAAGCAAATTATTAAGTAAATAGTTACCATACCGTGTTAAAGGGTTGAAGTCCTCAGAAAAAATAGCTATTATTGGGGAATCTAATTTTTCTGAGAGAGAGTGACAACCATGAATATTATAGAAGAAATAAATTCCATATTATGGGGACCAATCATGATATCGCTTCTTTTAGGAACCGGGCTATTTTTCACGATTAGACTTGGTTTCATCCAATTGACTGGATTAAAGGAAGGATTTCGCCAAACATTTGGCCCCCTCTTTTCTAAAAAGAAAAAAGATGGGATCTCATCCTATCAAGCCCTATCCACTGCCATTGCCGCACAAGTCGGCACAGGAAACTTAGCTGGTGTCGCAACGGCTATTGCTGCTGGAGGTCCTGGCGCTATCTTTTGGATGTGGATCTCTTCTTTCCTAGGAATGGCCACAATATTTGCTGAAGCCGTATTGGCACAGAAATACCGGAAGAAAGAAAATGGTGTCGTCAAAGGTGGACCAGCCTACTATATTCGCGATGGACTCGGCAGTAAAAAGTTAGCCGTCTTTTTCGCGATCGCCATCATTGCAGCGCTCGGTTTTGTAGGAAACATGGTTCAATCGAATTCGATCGCTGACGCTTTCAATACTGCCTTTAACATCCCACCTCTCCTAATCGGAATCATCGTTGCTGTTCTGATAGGGTTGATTCTTCTCGGTGGAATAAAGCGGATCGCTACGTTTGCAGGAAATGTTGTTCCTGTCATGGCTCTTCTCTATATTATTGGAGCGATTGCCATATTAATCTTAAACTATGAATCGGTACTTCCGGCACTCGCACTTATCGTAGAAGCAGCATTTACACCTGAATCTGCAGGCGGCGGTGTGCTCGGAGCTTCCATTAAAGAAGCGATCAGGTACGGCGTTGCACGAGGCCTATTTTCGAATGAAGCAGGTATGGGTTCAACCCCGCACGCACATGCTGTCGCAAATGTGAAACACCCCGCTCAGCAAGGATTCGTTGCAATGGTCGGTGTGCTCATCGACACGGTCATCATCTGTACCGCTACTGCACTTGTCATCCTTGTTACGGAAGGCGCAGGGTCTAATTTAACCGGTATCGAGCTTACCCAAGCTAGCTTTTCTAGTGGACTAGGTGGCTTCGGTATTTACTTTATCGCATTTAGTCTACTGTTCTTTAGCTTTACGACGATTCTTGGTTGGGCATACTTCGGTGAGACGAATGTGAACTTCTTGTTCGGTGAGAAAGGGGTACCGATTTATCGCGCAATTGTTCTTCTATTCATTGTGGGAGGTACAGTGCTTAACGTTCCATTCGTATGGCAGCTTGCCGATACGTTCAACGCCTTTATGGTGCTTCCT
Source organism: Anaerobacillus sp. ABD4_527 (assembly GCF_056160805.1). Taxonomy (NCBI): domain Bacteria; kingdom Bacillati; phylum Bacillota; class Bacilli; order Caryophanales; family Bacillaceae; genus Anaerobacillus; species Anaerobacillus sp. ABD4_527. Next base: position 65,487 of record NZ_JBSWXZ010000004.1, on the reverse strand, counting down.
AACTTAATTGCACTTGTTGCACTAAGTGGCGTTGTGAAGAAAGCCTATAAAGAGATCAAGACCTAATACAGCAATTAAAAAGCTAACCTCTCAGCGAGGTTAGCTTTTTACAATTCTAGATGTGTAGTGATATTCATGCTCTTTAAGACGATCTCATCTTCAGACACATCTACGATATTGATTCCAGTATTATCTTGAAAGATCTTACGATAATTTGAAAATGGCATCCCTAGGACTCCTGCAAGAAAGAATCGAATGGTATTGTTATGAGCTACAACAAGAATCGTATCGTCTGGGTGCTTTTTTGCCATCTCTTTAAAGAAAGCAGAAGCTCTTTCATACATTTCTCTTGCCGTTTCTCCAGTTCTTCCAGCTCTCGTTTCCCAAGGATTAGCCATCCAGCTATGCCAGGAATCTGGGTCTTCTGCTATAAATTCCTTCTTCGCTCTACCTTCCCACTCTCCAAAGTCTCCTTCAAAGATTCTTTCATCTGATTTAACTGGTAGACGTTCGTCTAAAATTAATTCCGCTGTATCACGTGCTCTAATTAAAGGAGAAGCATATGCAGCATCAAACGTCACTTTTCTTAAAAAGTCACCCGCAGCAGCTGCCTGCTTCCTACCAAGAGAAGATAATCCTATATCTGTTCTGCCGCAGTATAAATCTCCTGCTGCGTTCCATTCACTTTCTCCATGTCTGACGAGATAAATACGCGTCATTCTTTAAGTCCTCCTAATTTATAAAACGGTATTTAAGATTGAGACACAAATCGTCTCATTCGAAAGGCTTCCAACGCCCTGCGGATTTAAACGGCTTACTTCCGCTTTTACTATTATGCAAAAGCTTTTTCTATGATGCAAGTTACAAAAAAACCGCCAGCTTTTCACTGGCGGATAAACTTTATTGAGCGGCTTGTAGGCCTGCTTGGTTTAAGAAGTTCCATGGTTTGTTGAAGTGTGGTTGGAAAAAGAAATCTACAAATCCAAGTTCATCTACTGTCATGTTGTTTTGGATACATACTGAGAGTGTATTTACAGATTGAGTAACGTCCGCTTTTGAGATGACTTGTGCCCCTACAATACGACGGCTGTCTTCTTCATAAACAACTTTTAGCGTGATCACTTCATAATCCGGCATGAATTCAGGACGGTTGTTTTCTTCTATTGTGATTGTTTTCACATTCATACCCGCACGAAGCGCTGCTTTTTCAGTTAAGCCTGTTGATGCCATACTAAGATCAAAAAGATGCAGACCTGATGTACCTTGCGTTCCCATATACTTAATCGTAGGCTTCACGATATTTCTACCGACTAACGTTCCCATTCGAACCGCATTTGTTGCTAGCGGAATATAAGCGTGCTCCCCAGTTGGGTTGTATTTAATTGCGCAGCTGTCTCCCGCAGCAAAAATGTCTTTATTGCTTGTTCGCATATACTCGTCGACGATGATCGCACCGTTATCAAGCATATCGACCTGGCCTTTTACAAGTTCAGTGTTCGGGCGGAAACCTACACATAGAATGACAAGATCAGATTCGTATTCGCCTTTATTTGTATAAACCTTTGTTACGTTTCCATCATACCCCTCAAAACGTGTTACTGTTTCATTTAATGCAAGGTTGATTCCTCTCGTTTTAAAGTCTTCTTCGATCATATCAGTAAATTCAGGGTCCAAATATTTGCTCAAGATACGATCCTCACCATCGATGAGCGTTACTTCTTTTCCGTACTTCTGAAAAGCTTCTACAAGTTCAACACCAATATACCCAGCGCCAATCACCGTTACCTTCTTAGCATTCTTCGCTCGTTCAATGATAGTATTGGCTTGATTATAGTTCTTGGATAAAAGGATGTTATCGAGCTCGATTCCTTCGATTGGAGGAACGACTGGCCAAGACCCTGTTGCCATTACGAGCTTATCGAAGTTATCCTCTAGCTGTTCACCTGTTTCTAAGTTTCTTACTGTGATTGTTTTTTGTTCTGTATCTATTGAAAGCACTTCATGCTTCATCTTCATCGTAACACCCATGTTTTCTAACTGTTCAGGAGAAGAGTAGAATAACCCTTTTGGATCTTTCACAACGCCACCAACATACAGTGCGATACCACATGATAAGAAAGAAACGTTATCGTTACGTTCATAAACGGTAACCTCAGCTTCAGGATAGAGATTTGCTATATTTGAAACAGCTGCTGTTCCAGCGTGTGTACAACCTACTACTGCTACTTTCATTTAAAATTCCTCCTGTTTTTTGTGAAGGTATTCACATGTTAGTTATCAGTTATGTGAAATGATTCACATTAACCTTAACCATAGTATACGACAGGATTTATACGTTGGCAATCATTATGCTCAACATTTCACAATTAGTTCACTTTTATTGAAAACCCCTACCACTCCTTTTACCCATACTTGTTTTGGTGCTCCTTCTTCTTCTCTAAGTACTCTTCATCTGTTCTTACAATCTTCCACTTCTCTTCAAAGATACGTGCCGATTCAGCCTTCTCTTCATCTATGTTTCTTTCATTCACATTACCATCAGAATCATATTTCTTCCCACCTTTATAATTTGCATACCTTCTAGATCTCGTATATCCCATCTGTATAAACTTTCTCGCCATATCCATGCCAACAAAATCGTTTTCTTTCTTATATTGTTGAAACATTTGATAGATTTTCTCCGAAGATTCTTGTGCGATTTCTGGCGTTTTAAATCTCCAATGAGGCAAAATTTCACTTTTGTAAGGCTCTACCAACAAAACTCCCTGTTCTCCACGACCTACTCGATACTTTTCTGGGTTCTCACGAAAATCGATTTTCTTAAAATCTATATCATAATCAAAGCTCATCTCGACAACCTCCTCTTTCATTACTCTTTCCCCAATCTGATAAAAGATAACGAGTTTTACTCTTAAACAAACGTTTGATTGAACAAAAAAAGGACACCTGTTTAGGTGCCCTTCGTTTAATGCGTGGCTTGTTCGACCATCTCTTTTAGTTTACCGATGCTTTCACCATCAAATCGATTGCCGTCGACATACAGAACTGGTGTATCTGAGACATTCATCTCTTTTGCATAACTAATATCATCAGCGATTGCGTTTCTGCCAGTTCCATCATTGTATGCTTTCATCACTTCTTCCGTCTTCTCTTCACTCACTAATCCGTTAAGGGTTTGCTTTAGATACGCATCTGTATAACGCTGTTCATCATCCTTACCCTGGAGCTTATCAAAAACAACATGGTGAAATTGCCAAAACACGTCATTGCCAAGGACTTGATAAACGGCTTCAGCGAATCTTGCAGCTCGTTTAGAATCTTCTTGAATGACAGGATGATGAACATAATAGAACGTCACTTTACCCGTGGCAATCAACTCTTCTTGCATTTGTAAGAAGAATTTTTCATTGAATTCTTTACATGAAGAACAGTTGTAATCCCCAAACATAACGATTTCAACAGGGGCTGAAGTTTTACCAAGACTAGGCTGTTGATCACGATCAAAGCTTCCAGCCTCGGACGACCCGTTTGAAAGGATAAAAGCAATGAGACCAATAAAAGCAAGTCCTACAACCCACATTATTGGTCTCCGTATTGACCACCTCATCATGCCACTCTCCTGTTAGTCTCTTGTTTCTACCTTTTGATTTGTGATTTCAAAAGTCCAGCCTTTCTTTTTCAAGAAGTTCCATAGGCTGAACGGACCACCGCCTCCTAACATTAACGAGATCGACATAGCTAATAGAGCAAGGTCCAATTCGTAACCACCCAACATTCCTGTTGAGCGCTTTACCGTGAGTAACGCGCCGATAAGAATGATAGCGAATAGCACACTCACGATACGTGTTCCGAGGCCGAGTATCATCAGTACACCACCAGCTAACTCAATAACTCCTACTACATAAGCGAGAAACCCAGATAACCCGATCGTTTCAAAGAATGCTACAGTATTTTCAATTCCGTCCGAAAACTTAAAGAACCCATGTGAGAAAAAAAGGATTCCAAGAGCAAGTCGAATCATTACTAACCCTATATGGGGGTAGGTCTTCATCATCGTTCCTCCCCAAGATATATTTTGACATCGTTCGACATAACTAGTTATATCAAAGGTATCATAGCAAGATTACTTATTGCAAAGCTATTTCACTTCTTTTCCTGCCGGATCATAGTGGCATTTCGAATAATTTGATTGATTACCTCAGAGAAGACGAGTCCCACTGCGATCGATCCAGAAATCATAAATGCCTTCGCTGCTAAATTGATTGCCGTATTATAGTCATTTTGCACGAAGTTTCTCATCGCATCATAAGCGAGTCCTCCCGGAACAAGAGGGATAATTCCTGCAACACTAAAAATAATCACAGGCGTCCGATATACCTTTGCAAATACCTGACTCATAACTGCTATGAAGAACGAAGCAGTTACAGTAGCGATCACGGCATCGATACCAGACTTCTCCATAAAGAAATAAATGAGCCAACCACACATACCAACAAATCCACCTTTTAACAAAGAGGGTTTTGGGGCGTTAAAAATCACACCGAATCCGGTGCTCGCTATAAAACTCGTAATAAGCTGTGCAACGAACGTCATCAACTTCCTTCCCTCCTATAAGAACGACACGACAACTGCAATTCCAGCTCCGATTGCAAAAGCAGTTAAAAAGGCTTCTGCCCCTTTTGATAGACCCGATATGAGGTGTCCCGCCATCAGGTCTCTAACAGCGTTTGTAATCAACAGCCCTGGTACGAGCGGCATCACCGATCCGATGATGATTTTATCAAGCTCGGTACCAATCCCTGTATAAACGAAGAAAACAGCCAGCAGTCCGATAACGAACGATGCAAGGAACTCTGAGAAAAACTTGATCGGGACAAGTCGATTAAACCACGTCACACTAAAGTAGCCCCCTCCACCTGCTAATACCGCGGGGATAAAATCATCCCAGCTTCCTTGGAACATAATGAGAAAGCATCCACTCGCTATGGCTGCTGCAACAAGTTGAACCGGAAACGTATAACGTTCTGATTGATTATCAAGGCTTTCAAGCTCTAAATACGCTTCTTGAATCGTTAATTCTCCGGCACTAATTTTTCTAGAGATGCTATTCACCTTGGTCACTTTATGTAGGTCCGTTGTTCGTTCAATGATTCGAATCAGCTGTGTTTTTGATGGTTCTGGACCCTCTACTGAAAAAAAGATTCCTGTTGGAGTAACATAACTATTGGAATTTTCAGCTCCATAAGCTTCCGCAATCCTTCTCATCGTATCCTCGACTCGGTAAGTTTCACCACCATTTTGAAGCATAACCTTGCCCGCAAGTAGACATACTTGAATGACATCATAGGTATATGTAAGTTGTTTTTCCATGAACTTCTCCTGACAAGTAATAAAATCACCTTTATATTACCATTAGTTTATATGAACTGGTTATTCTTTATCAAATGACCATGGTCGTCATTTTATAAAAAAAAGCAAGCGCAGGAGTTACCTGCGCTTTAATTCGATACCCTCTGCATTTGAGTATAAATGGACATATAGGCATCAGATTCTTCAATTTTTCCCATTTCCCTGTACACTTTCGTTAACCATTGCACTGGCGTTGGGTCAGTTGGATGCATTTCCATCTCCCAATCAAAGCACTTTATCGCTTCATTGTACTGCCTTAATTTATGATAAAGTTTCCCTAACTGAAACTGTTTATCTGGATCGTTGTGAATCTCAGCCATCGTTTGGATCGTCGCTAAGATAGGGAGTTCTTTATTATCTTTATAGAGAGGCTTGAGCCACTCAAAGACAAAGTCGATCTCATACTTCTCTAAAAGTTTCGGTACAATCGTCTGAAGGAGCAAAGGAAGGTGTCGGCGATTTTCTTCTAAGCACAAACAGTTCTGTAGAAGAGGAAGCTCGATTTCATCCAGACGAGTCTGTGGAGATTCAAACACTTTTAACAACTGTTCACACTCTCGTTCTGTTATTTCTTCTTGTCTAGAAAGTAATAGGTTCATTGCTTCAGTGTTCTTATTTAAATCAATAAGGGATTGAAAAACCTGTTTTCGAAGGGCAGGTATTTGTGGTGCTTCGGAGTACATATTCCAAAGCAGGATTGCTCGTTCATGGTTAGTGAGAGGGATATCTAAAGAGGGAATTTTTTTCTCATGTTCATCGTGTGGAGATACGAGGTAATGATGTAGGATGAGCGCAGCGTGCTCAAACCGTCGACCATCTCTCTTGAAGAGAGACGTAAGGTATGGCGTGTTCAACGCTAAATCTTCATACGATGCCATTTCAGCGTATAACGGATCAGCTGATTGAAGCTCTTTGCCACCCCACTCATACATTGACTTCACTTTTTGAAAATCTAACTGATTGGATAGATCCTGAGCCCACTTTGATGTCGAATCCGCATAAAGAGCGATCATAAGTATTTTGAAGGCAAGACGAAGCTGGCCGTTCCTTCTATATTCATAAAAGTACTTCTTTTGCAGGTGAAGGATTTTTTCTTTTGGAAGAAAGGATTCAAAATATGAAAAGATGAGTACGACTTCTTGAGGAGAGTATTTTCGTTGAATGGACTGTAAGACATGCTTGGTGGATTTTAATACAATGGTTTGAGTGTCTAAGAATTTTGTAATTAAAGGATGGGAGGCATTGAGCACAATACCTTGTTGAAAGGCTTTTTCTATGAGGGAACCAGGTTTCAATTCTATACTTTTACCTGTAATAAAATCATCTTTATAAAAGAACAGATAAAACTTACTGCCGTTCGACTTCACTGCTTCTAGAATTTTCATGCGATGATGGATCGCCAAACGTTCGATTCGTAGTTGGACAGGCTTGTGATTCGAGATGAGTGTGACGCTTTGTTTTTGCTCGATCATTCAAATCCCTCCGGGCAGAGCTGATTTTATTCCTATCTTCATTCTACCATTCAAACATGTAAGAGAAAAGAATGCGCTGACAACTTCCTCCCCTTTATTTGGATAAAGTTTCATTGTTAGGTTTTCTAACATAATTTCTAGAATGTTTACTATTCACCATGTATAATAAGATTTTGTGTTTCAGAAAAGTCATCACAAACTATCTGAAAAATTAAATTTTTATAAAAATTTCCAGCAACTGAGTTATTTTTTATGTAAGAATGGGAAGATGGGTAATATATCATACTCTTCTCAAAATCTAATAAATAGGAGGAAATACATATGGATCTCTTAGAATCAATTGTATCCGCCGGGAACGACCTCGTCTGGTCAAATATCTTGATCTTTGTCCTTATCGGCGTAGGACTGTACTTCACGATTCGCTCACGATTCGTGCAATTCCGTCTTTTCGGTGAAATGTTCCATGTTCTTGCAGAAAAGGACACGATGAAAGGAAGAAAGAAATCTGTTTCCAGTTTGCAAGCGTTCTTCATTAGTACCGCTTCTCGTGTTGGTACCGGAAACCTTGCAGGTGTTGCTTCAGCTGTCAGTATCGGTGGTCCAGGGGCAGTCTTCTGGATGTGGCTCATCGCATTACTTGGTGCAGCGAGTGGATTTGTTGAGAGTACGCTTGCTCAGATTTACAAAGTACGTGACGGAGACGACTTCCGAGGTGGACCTGCTTACTACATGCAGCGTGCGCTTAAAGCAAGATGGCTTGGAATCATTTTCGCTGTACTCATCACGTTTAGTTTCGGTCTTGTATTTAACTCCGTACAGTCAAACACGATCGCCCTTGCATTTGAGAATTCCTTTGACGTTAACCGTTGGGTTCTAGGTGCAATTCTTACAGTTGCAACTGCAATCATTATCTTTGGTGGCGTTCGCCGAATCGCTGTCGTTTCTCAAATCATCGTTCCGATCATGGCAGGTATCTATGTTATCGTTGCGCTGTACGTATTGATCGTAAACTTTGCACAGGTTCCTGACATGTTCGCGCTTATCTTCCAGCATGCTTTTGGTTTTAAGGAAGTGACTGGTGGTGGAGTTGGTGCTGCTATGATGCTCGGAATCAAACGTGGACTCTTCTCGAACGAAGCCGGTATGGGTAGTGCGCCAAACGCTGCCGCAACTGCAGATGTCTCCCACCCTGTTAAACAAGGTCTTATTCAAGCGTTAGGCGTATTCGTCGATACACTCCTAATCGCGACTGCTACTGCATTTATGATTCTAATGTCTGACGGATATGTTGATTCTAAACTTGATGGTGTTCAGCTAACTCAGGAAGCAATGAACCAACACCTCGGTGGTGGTGCGGGTATCTTTGTAGCCATTGCTGTTCTATTATTTGCCTTTAGTTCGATTATCGGGAACTACTATTATGGTGAAACGAATATCGAATTCATTAAATCTAGTCCAACAGCCAAATTCATCTATCGTCTTGCCGTTCTCGGCATGGTAATGTTCGGAGCAAATGCCGGATTCGGAATTGTTTGGAGCATGGCCGATTTATCTATGGGACTCATGGCACTTCTTAACTTAATCGTCATCGCGATTATTGGTAAAATTGCATTCACTGCCCTACAAGATTATCGAGAACAGCGAAAAGCTGGTTTGGACCCTCAGTTCTACAAAGATACGATCAAAGGGTTAGAATCTGACATTTGGACAGATAAGCCAGTTGAAGATAAATCTAACTAATACACACTATACCCTCTGAGGAGTTTGGCAGTTTAGCCAATCCCTTCAGAGGGTATTTTTGATTGTAAGTTAACTTTGGAAGGAGCGTGCTACAAGATGAGTAATAATAAAGGCTTGAGTGACAAAGTAAAAGGTGCCGTTTCCAAAACAAAAGGTGAGCTTAAAGATCAAGTAGGCAATGCAAAAAACGACCCTAAGATGCAAGAAGAAGGCAAACGCGATAAATCAAAAGGTGAATACCAAGAACGAGCTGGAGAAGTGAAAGACAACAAGTAATCTATGAAGCACAAAACAGCCTCTCTACAATAGTAGAGAGGCTGTTTTGTGCTTTTACAATTAAATTATGAACGTTGAGATAGAATGACGCGGCATTTCCACACTAACCTTCTCACTATTCAAGTCAATGTTTACAGCTACTGACTCGTCTCCCTCATTCATCATGACTACTACAATTTCACCGGATGGATTGCGGAAGGTTGACGACTGGATAAGATTACTTGATTTTGTATGATCAATTCTCACTGCTCCAGGCTTTACATATTTGCTAAAGTGCCCGATGTAGTAAAACGAGCTATTATAGTGAACTTCATCTTTCTTCGTATCCACGATGACGGGAGCATCACAGTAGTTCCCGACATGATTTGGTCCACCTTCTTCATTCAGCACGATGTTCCAATCGATCCATGCTTCTAGGTAATTATTGATGTCTCCCATAATATTACGGGCATAGCGCTCGCCAGTATGCCAAGCTCCTAGCTGGACGCCGCCTTCGATACACCCTTCTGTGAAAATAAGGTGCTTATTAGGAAACGCATGGTGTACCTTTGAAAGGTTCTCAAACTCCTCAGACACGTACCAATGAAGACCTGTTCCCCAGACGTACTTCGCTGCTTCCGGATCGGAAAGAACCGTCTTTGCTCTTTCATAAACGACGTCACGATTGTGATCCCAGATGATGACCTTGAGATCGCTTTTCCCGTGCTTTTGTAGCGTTGGTCCAAGATGATCTTTAATAAAATCGCGCTCATCTTCAGCTGTGTAGAGACATGAATCCCAAACCTGCCTCGCTTCAGGCTCATTTTGGATTGTGATTCCCCAGATTGGAATCCCTTCATCTTCCATCGCCTCTATGTACTTCACGTAATACTCAGCCCAAACAGGCATATATTCTTTGAGAAGTGACCCACCGTGATTCATTTCTTTGTTACTCTTCATCCAGTGCGGAGGGCTCCATGGAGAGGAAACAATCGTTATGTTTTCACCCGCGATTTTTGCTGCATCTTTAATGAGTGGAATGACAAGCTCTTTTTCTCTATCGATCGAAAAACTTTCGAGCGATGTATCTCCCTCTTCAACATACGTATAATTTTCTAAGGAAAAGTCACAGCTATTGATATGAGTTCGACCAAGTCGATAGCCAAGGCCCTCTTCCGGATCAAAATAGTTGTGAAGGATTTCTTGTCTCTTTTCTTTACTGATCAAAGAAAGAGAATAAGCGGCTGCTTCTGTAAAAGCACCGCCAAATCCCAAGATTGTTTGAAACGTTTTGTCTGGATTAATTGAAATGTCGACAGCATTTGGTGAGACTGCTGAGGAAAAGGAAACGGGTTCCTTTACCTGCAGGCGATCTCCTGTATCTCTTGCCGTTTGAACATGCGTTATCGTCTTTGTCTTCACACCGATCGACTCCTTTTACATTAAGCGTTTAACGGTAGGACTGTTCCTCTGTTCTTAACAATGTCTGCGTACCAAAGTGCACTGTCCTTCCAAATTCTCTCTTGCGTCTTGTAATCTACATAGATGATTCCGAATCGCTTATCATATCCGAAGCTCCACTCGAAGTTATCGAGCAATGACCATAAGAAGTAGCCTTGAATATTCATGCCCTCTTCATTTAAATCAGACACTGCTTGGAGATGCTTATTCACATAATCGATTCGCTTCTGATCGTGAACACGGCCGTTCTCAAGCTTATCATCGTACGCAGCTCCATTTTCAGTAATATAGATCGGTAGATTCGTATACTCACTGCGCAATCTTCTAATAAGATCTTTAAACTCTTCAGGTGCAATGTCCCAGCCCATTCCTGTCTTTTCATAATCAGAGTGTGCGCCTGCTGTTAGAAAATCGTTTGCCGCGTTAAACTCAACTAACCCACGACTGTAGTAGTTGATTCCGAAGAAATCGCAAGAAGTAGAGATCTTCTCCATATCTCCATCTTTAATGAAATCGTATGAATGAACATACTTAGAAAAGAGATTCATCATATCACTCGGATAGCTGCCCTTAAATACAGGATCAAGGAACCAACGGTTGGAGTAGCCATCGGAATTGTTCGCAGCAAGGCGATCATTCACAGAGTCTGTTTTCGGGTAGACAGGTGAGAGGTTCAACGTGATTCCGATCGATGTTTTTGAACCAAAACGTTGTTTCAACATATTCACAGCTTCCCCGTGAGACAAAAGCATATGGTGAACAGCACGAACCGCTTCATCAAGATTTCTGTGGCCAGGGGCATGAACACCGAGGTGATAGCCAAGGAATCCTGCACACCAAGGCTCGTTATGTGTAATCCATGAATCTACTAACTCATCGAGTTCACGGAAGCAGACTTCAGCATAATCAAGAAACCACTGTTCCGAATCTCGATTTACCCATCCGCCTTCTTCGTGGGCCCACATTGGCAGGTCCCAATGGTAAAGCGTGACAGCTGGCTTAATCCCTTCTTCTCGCAAACGCTTTGCTAGCGTCTTATAAAATGCCATTCCCTCTTCGTTATACTCGCCTTTTGCTGGGAAGATTCGCGGCCATGCGATAGAAAATCGATAAGAGTCAACGCCAAGATCTTTAATAATCTTGATATCTTCTTCGTAACGGTTGTAGTGATCACAGGCTACGTTTCCATTGTGACCTTCATGTACTTTTCCTGGAATATCACAAAACATATCCCAGATAGAAGGTGTTCTTCCCCCTTCTTGGTGTGCTCCTTCGATCTGATAGGATGATGTTGCCGTACCGAATGTAAAGTGTTTATCAAATTTCATAACTATTCACTCCTCTATTCCTTAACAGCTCCAGCAGAGATGCTATTAATGATGTATTTCGATAAGAATAAGAATGCGATCATGATCGGAACAACTGAAATCGCAATTCCAAGGTACATAGAACCAAGATTCTGCGCTACCTGAGATCCTTTTAAGAAGCCCATCAGTACAGGCAACGTATATTTCTCTGGTGAGAACAAGATAACGAGCGGCATGATGTAGTTATTCCAAGATCCGATGAACGTAAAGATTGACATCGTTGCAACAGCTGGCATCATGATTGGAATCGCTACCGTATGGAAGATTCTCCATTCACTTGCTCCATCGATTCGAGCTGCTTCAATCAAACTCGGATGCAGCGTTGTTTTGATGTATTGACGTAAGAAGAACACGACGAATGGGCTCGCAATCGCAGGGACGATAAGTGGAATAAACGTATCCAGAATCCCAAGCGTTTTGCTAAGCTCGTAGAATCCGATGAGTCCTAGCTGTCCAGGCACCATCATCATGACCAGCATGAAAACGAAGAGAAAATTTTTACCTTTGAACTCATAGAAAGCAAATCCGTATGCAGTCAGTGCAGAGAAATATCCAGTCAGCACAGTTACAAGGACAGAGATGATCAGACTGTTTTTAAAACCGTTCCAAATATTCACGTACTCCATCATCGTTCTGTAGTTTTCTAATAATGAACTACCAGGTATTAATGTGAAGCCTGTTAAGATTGCATCGTTCGAGCGAGTAGCGTTTACAAGCATCATTAAGAAAGGAATAAAACAGACGATTGCCATCAAAATCAGGAGCGTGTAAATAATTCCTTTAACGAGCGCTCGGCGTTTCTTGATTTTCGCTTCATGAGGTAGAAGCGTTTTCTCTGGCAATTTCTCCTGAGGGACACCTTTTTCAATTTCAGTTCTGTCTATCATCGTTTACACCTGCCTCGCTTGTTTACGTTCGTTTCGGTACATCGATTTAAATACGATTGCTGAGAAGATAATGGTGATAATAAATAGTCCATACGCAACAGCTGCTGCATATCCATAGTTGTTATACTTGAACGCCTGGTTGTATAAATAAAGAACCATCGTATTTAACGAGCCATCAGGAGAACCAATTCCATCTGTTAACAGCATCGGTAAATCAAAGAGCTGAAGACCACCGATTAATGACGTGATCATGATGTATAAAAGAATCGGTTTTAACAACGGCAGCGTAATCTTAAAGAACGTCTGCGCACGATTCGCTCCATCGATAAGAGCAGCTTCGTAATAATCGTTTGAAATTCCTGAAACACCCGCCATCACAACGATGAAGGAGTGACCGAACCACATCCATGTTAAGATAAGAGATACGGATAATTGAGCCGTCGCTGGCTGGTTCAACCAGTTGATCGGTTCAGAGATAAGACCGAGGTTCATGAGAACCATGTTTAACGATCCATGCTGCCAATCTAGTAGAATTCCAAATAACAATGCTACTGAACTAACCGTAATTAAGTTTGGCAAGTAAAAGATCGAACGAAAGAATGCTAGCCCTTTCATTTTCACACGCATATCTGAGAAGATCGCTGCTAGTACGAGCGCGATTGCAATTTGGAGTGCGAAGTTAATCCCCCAGATCTTCCAGGTGTTGAAGAACGCTTCAACAAAGAAGGTATCTGTGATCAAACGTTGATAATTCGCAAGGCCAACTACTTCAGCTACTCCACTTCCACTGTAATTCGTAAAGCTGTAGTAAAACGTTAGAGCGACAGGATATATATTAAAAACGAGAAAGATGATCCAAAACGGGGCAATGAAGATATAGCCATACCGGTTTAGGTTCTTCATTTCATCGCACTCCTTTCAAAATTAAGATAAGCGGTATAAGAATGTTATACCGCTTATAAATGGTTACTAGTTTTTAGGTACTTGTAATTCTGGGTAAGCATTCTGTGCTTTACGATAGAATTCATTAATCGCTTGTTCTTTTGTTTTCTTTCCATCAACATATTCTGAAACAGCATTTCCATAAAACGTATCTAGCTGCTGATCATACTTCGTTACGATTCCTGGTTCAATACTCTTTGCTTGCTCAAGGAAGAACTGATAGTTATTTTGTCCGCCAAGGAACTCATCACTAAAGTCATCTTTGATTTCATTCGTTACAGGAAGGTAAGAAAGAACGTCACCCGTTTCTTTCGCCCAGTCAGTTAAGAACTCATCGTCTTGCGTCATCATTTTTACGAAGTCATATGCAAGTTCTTTGTTTTCAGACTTGTTGTAAACACCTAACCATGTACCACCCCAGAAGTAAGGGCTAGGACCACTCGTAACTGCCCAGTCACCATTTGGTTCTTTTACATTTGTCTTAAGTACGCTGTGAAGACCCCACGTTGGAAGAACGTAAGAGAATACTTCTGTTTCAGTCTCTTTACCATTTTCTTTTACTTTAATTGGCTTCTCCATCGCTTCAAACCAAGAAGGAGACCATTCTGGTGCAAGAGCCGTGTAGCTGTTTTCGCGAAGTTCCTTTGCATAATCCATGAACTCGATCTTCTGTTCTGTAAGCTTCAACTCACCATCTTTACTCACCCATGGCTGCGGGTTGTCACCTTGAGAGAACCAGCGAATCGAACCTTCATCAGGGAACATACGATAGCCAGCTTCTTTCAGCTTCTCAGAAACTTCGAATACTTTGTCCATTGAAGTAAGCATCTCGCCAACTTCTGTTGGGTCGTCAGTTCCAAGCACTTCTTTTGCGATACTACGCTTGTAGAAGAGTCCACCTGGCGTTGTTTGCCAAGATAGTGCACGAACATTTCCATCCTGGTCTTTTCCAAGATCGAATACATATGGAACGTAGTTATCAGCTAGCTCATCTACGCTATAAGGTTCTTCCGAAAGGTTTTCCCAGTAGCCAGCATTTACCCATTGCTTTAGGAATGCAATTTCACCAGTGAAAACGTCAGGTGCTCCTACTCCACTTTCTAGTACCGGCTTTAATTTAGTAGGGTAGTCAGCGATCGGAACGATTGTGAGTTCGACTGTAACCCCATTCTTTTCTTCAAACTTTGTAATTGGTTTCTTCAATTCATCTGTGAACGACCAGACCTTTAAGTCAGCTTTCTTCTTTCCTTCTTTCGCTTCACCCGATGACTCTGAATTAGAACAACCTGCAATGACTCCAAGCACCAGAACAAGCGACATCAGCAGACCGACAAATTTCTTCATGCTTTTTTCCCCCTAAGGTTTAAGTTTATTGTTTTTCGAAAGCGGTTTCGAAATAGATTTAAAAATATTCGAAAGCGGTTTCGATTACCATAAAATAAAAAGATGTTTCGTTTCGAAAGCGGTTTCGTTTTGGGTTAAAAAAATTTGTTTTATTTTTTTAATGGTAGACAGGACTCTCTCTCAATCAACTGTACTGGAATGATTTCTTCTGTCACGATCTTCTTTTTCTGAATCATCTGTTTGATTAATATCTGTGCTGCTCTAACGCCTAGAACATCTGTATCCTGTCGTATCGTTGTGAGTTTTGGAGTTACATAGCTAGCCATTTCTATATCATCATATCCAATGATCGAGATGTCTTCAGGAATTCTAACTCCCCTCGATTTGGCAAGCTCCATAGCACCGATTGCCATATGGTCACCAGCTACGAAAACCGCTGTTGGCGGATCAGGTAGATCCAGTAGCTTCGACATGGCTTCGCTTCCCTCTTTAATGGAAAAAAGGCCGCCATTCACAAGATAGTAATTAGGGACAGGTAATCCCAATTGACTCATTGCTTTCTTGTATCCTTCAATTCTTTCTTTCCCTGCATGAATTGTAGGGTCACCTGAAATATGAGCAATCTTCGTGTGTCCTAATGAGTGAAGGTAGTTGATGGCAAGTTTTCCTCCAGATAGATCATCTGATAGGATTACGCTGCAATTTTCGTTCGTCATATCGATTACGACGATCGGGATATGATTGTTAATCATTTCTTGAACTTGTTCATCGTTAGGATCAGAGCTTATGACAACAATGCCATCGACTCCACGGTAGAGAAAATGTTCTAGGTAACTCGTGTCTCTGTTCCTCAGATTCCTAGAAGCGAGGATCAAATCATAGCCCTCTTTCTCAGCATGCTTTCGAAAACTCTCAATCACTGCACTAAAGAACGGATGCTTCATGCCAACTTCATTTGCTTCTGAGAACATCACACCGATTGTCCAGGATTTTTTCGTAGAGAGAGATTGCGCATGTGCATTAGGTAAGTATCCCAAATCAGCTGCGGTTTGTAGTATAGCTTGTCTTGTTTTTTGACTAACATCAGGATAATTATTTAAAGCTTTAGAGACCGTCGTATAAGAAAATCCAGTCTTTTTCGCAAGGTCATAGATTGTTATCATGGTTATCTCCTCTTTATCGAAAGCGCTTTCGTTGAAGTTATTATATATTACCTAATATGACATAGCAACACTTTTTCAGAGAATATTTTGAATACTTTTTTCCAATGAGAAAAGGCATCCTTAAAAGGTGCCTCTCCTCATCACGTATGAAGATCATTATTTAAGTGATCTTATAAATTGATCTACAACTTCATTAAACCGCTCAGGTTCTTCCAAGAAAGGACAGTGACAGCTATCCTCAAATATTTCTAATTTAGACTGTTTGATTTCTTTATTTAAATGTTCTCCTGCTGCAACAGGTATTAACTTCTCTTCCTTACCGAAGCATAACAGCGTCGGCTTTGTTATTTCAGTAAGATAAGGACGACAATCCACAATCGATTGATCGAATAAGATGGCGCTAGCGATTGACGCTGGTAGCTTCGTTGTTTCCTCAAGCATCCACTCTAACTCTTCTTCTGAAACTTCCTCTTTGAACATTAGCGGTAAGAATCCTTGTAGCAATCCTCTCTGGTCAGTTTGAATTTGCTGCATCATTCCTGATAATGCAGGGAGATCGAACGCACCGATTTCGAAATCTGGCCATTTAAAGTCTGAGGCGAGCTCATCTACAATCACAGTTCCTTTTATTCCATCTTCACCAAACTGATGGATGTATTCCCAAATAACAAACGCTCCCATCGACCAGCCGACTAGCGTCACGTCTCTGAGATCGAGCTTTTTGATAAATTCCCTCAAGTCCTTCGCATAGGTGGCGACTGTGTGACCAGAATCTGCATGGGACGATTGCCCATGTCCTCTTAAGTCGATCGATATTGCTCGGTACTTCTGTCTGAAGTATGGAAGCTGTTTCTTAAAAAAACGACTGCTCATCCAGACGCCATGAATAAAGAGAATCGGGTCTCCCATTCCAACATCTTCGTAGTAAAGCTCAACGCCGTCTTCAAGCTTTAGGAATGCCATAGCTTCTCCCTCCTTACACACTCTCACATAGATTGGATTCACTTAACACAATACGCTCGTATTGTTTAAAACATTCTCTATTCCTTTCGACACCAATCGAGTGGTACCTGTCACCACGTTTGATAAAATACGATTGAAAGGAGGAATAGCAATGGGTATTCTCAGCGGATTCATGGGTAATGCATCGACGATGGACAAAGGTGAGGTAAAAAAAGAACTATCAAACATCCTTGCAGAGTCAGAAGAAGTTAATGCGGCATTCAAACTTGTACGTGACTTGATTGTTTTCACAGACAAGCGACTACTGTTTGTTGATAAACAAGGCATGACAGGAAAGAAAATCGAGTACCATTCCGTCCTTTATAAGAGCATCTCACACTTTTCAATTGAAACGGCTGGACACTTTGATCTCGATGCAGAACTGAAAATATGGATATCAGGATCGCAAGCTCCTACGATCTCAAAGCAGTTTAAGAAGGATGACAGCATCTACAATGTACAAAAAATTCTCGCAGAATTATGCGGATAATACTTAACGCTGAAGCAGGCCAATGGCCTGCTTTATATGTATGCTCATCGACTTATTGGCTCATCTGAACGTTTTCCCTGACACCTGTTCCATAAACCCACAAAACTCTTCCCACGTTTCTGGATAGGCATTGGAGCCGTGCTTCCTGATGACCTTATCCTCTGTTCTGATCTCCACACTCCAGGAGGTGCCGTCTAACACCATTTCTTCTGGTTGGTAGTTACGTTTCCATCTTAGGAGGTTTGTAGATTGAAGAGCATTTATGGATGGATCACAGTTTGTGTTCGATCTGATGGGCTCTTCTTCTCTTGAATTCTCCCATTGTAAATGCGTTACCTCGCCTGTTCGTATATGCCAGTCGATTTCATAGCTATTCCCGAAGAAGCCACCAACGTTTGCTTTGATGCTAGTAATCTTCTGGTAAGCGTGATCCACCGCTTCTTCTCTCGACCATTCGAATCCACAGCTCTTACAGTGGTAATCCTTGCTCGATTCAGGGAGAGAGCATCCGCCCAGTACAACTTCTCCCCTCTCTACCTTAGGTTTCACATCATGCGTTGGCATTCCATATATGATTTTTGCTGCTGGTTTCGCACCACATTGAAGGCAAACGTTGTATTTAATCGCCATCGAATCACTCCTCGATATTCTTACTAGACTACAATTCTCACTTTATCATAATTGTTAAATTTAGGATGCTGTTTAACGCCTGTTTTCCCTCACCCGTAAAAACCAGTATAATGAAAAGAAACCGCTCTATTATTCGACATTCTTCGAGCCAATACGGGTGGTGACAGGCACCAGAAAGGAGTAGCCAGATGTTTGAACTGCTATTAACGATGCTTGAGCGCCTCGGTATAATCGTAACGATCGCATTTGTGTTGACTCGCTTTCGCTTCTTTAGAGACATGATCTACAGTGAGCGTCTTGCTAGAAGACAGCAGTATGTTGCGATCGGCTTCTTTGGTTTCTTTGGCATCATCGGTACATATACTGGACTTACGTTCAATACAGAGTCCTTCCAATTCAATGCATGGCCGCTCGATGTCTCTTCAGATGAAGCCATCGCGAATTCAAGGGTCATCGGCGTTGTGCTCGCAGGACTACTAGGAGGTTATCGCGTCGGAATTGGTGCTGGTATTATCGCAGGTGCGCACCGGTACTTCCTCGGAGGCTTTACAGCTCTTGCATGCGGATTAGCAGCTATCATAGCGGGGTTAATCTCAGGAGCTCTTCATAAACGAAATCGTCACGTCAAACTTCAGTCTGCCTTTATGATCGGTGCTGGTGCAGAAGCAGTTCAGATGCTCATCATCCTCGGACTATCTAAGCCATTTGAGAACGCATTAGCGCTAGTAGAAGTCATCGGCCTCCCAATGATCTTAGCGAACGGTATCGGCTGCGCCCTCTTCTTACTGATCATCAAGAACGTCGTGAACGAAGAAGAAAAGGCTGGTGCGCTTCAAGCCCAAAAAACGCTTCGTATCGCAGATCAAACGCTCGGCCATCTGCGAAAAGGGCTTACAACGGTCTCCGCAACAGAAGTTTGCCGAATTCTTCATCGAGAAGTCGAGGGGAGCGCTGTAGCCATTACGGACAAAACCCATATCTTAAGCCATGTTGGGATGGGAGACGATCATCACCAAGCAGGAAACACGATTCAAACGAGTATTACGAGAGACGTGATTCAAGATGGCGACATGATGATCGCAAACGACCGCACAATCCATTGTGCCGATGAAAATTGTCCCCTTGGCGCGGCGATTGTAGCTCCATTGAAGCAACGGGGCGAGACGATCGGAACACTAAAGTTTTATTTTCAATCTGAAAAAGAGATCACGAATGTCATCACTGAACTCGTTACAGGCCTTAGCGTTCTATTAAGTAACCAGCTCGAAATAGCTGAAGCGGACAATGCCTACCAGCTTGCAAAAGAAGCAGAGATCAAAGCGCTGCAAGCTCAAATTAGTCCTCATTTTTTATTTAATTCACTGAACACCATCGTTTCATTAGTTAGAACTGAACCAGCAAAGGCTCGAAAACTCTTACTATCGCTATCTCATTTTCTTAGACAAAACTTATCAGGGACAACGGCTGATATGACCACCCTCAACCAGGAATTGAAACATGTAAAAGCATACCTTGAGGTTGAAGAAGCACGTTTCGTAGACAGACTTCGTGTAAACTATGAGATTGACGAACAAACGCTGTATCGAAAACTTCCACCGCTAACGCTGCAGCCTATTGTTGAAAATGCAATTAAGCACGGAATTAAAAACAAAAATTCGAACTGCATCGTTGAAATCAGCATCATCTGCCAACAGAACGAAACCCTTGTTAGCGTGAAAGATAACGGAGCAGGAATTCCGCAGCACAGAATAAAAGAAATCGGTAATGCTCCATTGGACTCAGAGAGTGGCACTGGACTCGGTCTTTATAATGTGAACCGCCGTCTTACCATGCTCTACGGAGAACGAGCCAGCCTTCAGATTTCTAGTGAACAAGACAACGGAACAATCGTCCGTTTTTTGATCCCATCTATGGAGGAATAACGAATGAATGTAATTAAAACATTAGTTGTCGATGACGAGCGATATAGCCGCGAGGAACTCGTTCACCTTCTTGGTGAATTTAATTCGATCGAAATTACTGGCGAAGCAGACTCAGGGCAAGAAGCTGTCGTAAAAGCGATCCAGCTTCAGCCTGATGTTGTGTTTCTAGATGTAGAAATGCCAGCGATGAATGGAATGGACGCCGCTAAAGCACTTCTTGAGCTTAAGAAACCTCCTTTCATCGTATTTGCGACTGCTTATCCTGAATTTGCAGCTGAAGCGTTTCGTTATGAGGCCGTCGACTATTTGTTAAAGCCCTACGATGAAGAACAGCTCGAACAAACGATCAAGCGTCTTGAAAAACTGGTAACTTCCAACACTGAAGTGACTTCACCACAAATGAAAAAAGGGAAATTATCCATCGAAACTGATGGCGACATCCATTACATCGATCCGACCGATATCCTATACATTTGCCGTGACGACCGCGTGTCCAGAATTTATCTTGAGCACAATGCCTTCGAAGTCAAAACGACACTGAAAGAATTAGAAAACCGATTATCTACACACCCATTCTTTCGCATTCACAAAAGCTATATCGTTAACCTGATGTATGTTACAAGGCTAACACCATGGTTTAACGGCGCTTACCAACTCGAATTAGAAGGTGTAGAAGAAAAGCTTGCTGTCAGTCGGAATTATGTGAAGTCTCTTCGATCACGTCTCGAATTATAGATTGCATGTTAAACGCTTTCACATACATGTCACCCGCTTTTTTCTACATCTTGTTCAAATCTTCCCCACTTTCGTCCTATCTTTCCTATAATTTATGTAAACGCATACAAAGAACGGAAAGGTAGGAGTTATCATGATTACATTTTTAGTAGGAATCGTACTTCTCGTAATAGGCTACTTTACTTACGGTAAATTCGTTGAAAAAACGTTCGGTGTGAACAGCACGCGACACACACCGGCATACACGCATCAAGACGGTGTCGATTACCTTCCGATGAACACACCTAAAAACTCACTCATCCAACTCTTGAACATCGCAGGAGTAGGTCCAATTTTCGGACCGATTCTAGGCGCTCTTTATGGTCCAGTGGCATTTCTTTGGATCGTGTTTGGGTGTATTTTTGCAGGAGCCGTTCATGACTATTTAACTGGAATGATTTCGATACGAAACCGCGGCGCTCACTTACCAGAGCTCGCAGGGAAGTTTCTAGGAAAAGTCATGAAACATGTCGTAAACGCTTTTGCTGTACTCCTTCTCTTACTGACGGGTACAGTATTCGTTACCGCACCTGCAGGACTACTAAACAACATGATGAACGGCTGGGTCACGATGGGACTCATCCTTGGAGCAATCTTCATCTATTATATTATCGCAACTCTA
The DNA here is from genome assembly GCF_056160805.1 of Anaerobacillus sp. ABD4_527. Taxonomy (NCBI): domain Bacteria; kingdom Bacillati; phylum Bacillota; class Bacilli; order Caryophanales; family Bacillaceae; genus Anaerobacillus; species Anaerobacillus sp. ABD4_527. Next base: position 44,007 of record NZ_JBSWXZ010000004.1, on the reverse strand, counting down.
TTGCCGATCGATAAAGTCATCGGGCGCTTTTACCCGATCTTTGGTGCACTACTATTGATCAGTGCCCTAGGAGTTGGCGCAGGTCTAGTCTTTACTGGCGCTCCAATTCCAGAAATCAGTCTTACAAACTTACACCCTGACAGCGCACCGATATTCCCACTTCTATTCTTAACGATTTCTTGTGGTGCTCTATCAGGTTTCCATGCGACGCAGACTCCGATTATTTCAAGAACGACTCAAAACGAAAAGCAAGGACGTCGAATCTTCTACGGGATGATGATCGCAGAAGGAATCATCGCGATGATTTGGGCTGCTGCTGCTATGAGTCTATTTAATGGGCCAGTTGGATTAAACGAACTACTTGCAAGTGGTGGACCAGCTGCTATCGTAAGTGAAGCTTCAACACTGATGCTTGGCGCGATCGGTGGAACACTGGCAGTACTCGGTGTAATCGTGCTACCGATTACCTCTGGTGATACAGCATTCCGAAGCGCTCGTATGATTATCGCAGACTACTTCAAGTATTCTCAGAAAAAAATTACGAATCGCCTATGGATTGCACTACCATTATTCGCTGTGGCATTTGCTTTAACTAGAATCGATTTCACGTTGCTCTGGCGCTATTTCTCATGGGCAAACCAATCCACCGCTATGATCGCATTGTGGGTAGGGGCGATGTACCTCTTCATCGCTAAGAAAAACTACTGGATCGCGATGATTCCGGCAGTATTCATCACGATGGCAACAACAACGTATATTTTGTATGCCCCGATTGGCTTTAGTCTACCGATTAACATTGCCTATATCGGTGCAACGATCATCACGATCGGTGTAATCATCAGCTTCTTCTTCGCCGCTCGTAAGCAACGTGCAGCAAACATTCCTTTAGAAGAAGACATCACAGGCTGGGACAGTGTTGCTTAGTGGGATGCTGCGATCCTAAATATAGAGAAACTGTTAATGAAGAGGAAGAACGAATTAATACGAACGGTAAGGAAACCCTTCCTCTCGTAGGAAAAATTGTTCTGGCTAGTATCTTTTTGTTCGGATTAGCTTTAATCGGAATACTTTAGTGAAAGGAGCACAGGCATATGCCTGGCTCCTTTTCGTTTAAAAATTGATTACCTTTCACCCCAAATTGAACGCTTTCCCTATTCCTTTCATATTCTAATCGTACAGTGGGAAGTAGTGCTCTCCCTGCTTTTCAACCTCTATTAGAAATGAGGAGAAGCATGTCCTATTATGATGTGTTCACAAACAACATTGGAAAATGTGTAAAGATCCTCTGTTACGATGATTATGTTTATCATGGCTATATTGACCAAGTAGATGAAACACACGTTTATCTACGCCCTCTTGGTAGTAAGCAAAAAGAAGAAGAAGATACGAGCTACTTCTTTCTTGGGGCTGCCTTGATCTCAATTCCTTTTACAACGATCGAGGATATTTCTTTTAATCCGTTTCATTATTGGTAGAGTGACATAAAAAAACGCTCAGCGACTGAGCGTTTTAACCATTATCAGAAGTTTTCTCAAAAACCGCAAGCTGGAGATACTCCCCACTCGGCCCTTTTTCAGAGATTGTTTTTATCTTCGAAAAGCCACTCTTTTATAATAATGAGATCGAACGCTGATGATCTTTATTCGTATACGCCTCGATCGTTTCGAGCCCCATCGTATGAAATCCATAATGAAGCACTTCTTCAAGAGCTTCTACCATAAGTCCTTTTCCAGTATGACCTGGATGTAACCCATAGCCTAGCTCTCCCTTTCGGCCATCTTTTGAAAGGTTCCATAAGGAAATCGTACCGATGATGCTATTCGTAGAAGCTTCTGTTATTGCCCAGATCACCCATTTATTCTCATCAACACCTTTGTTCATCTTGTTGATATAGTGACGGCTGTCTTCAACGCTTTGGTGTTCAGGCATGTCCACGTATGGAAAATGTTGTTTCGTGCGATGGTACTCATAAATCCCATCGACATCGTTCATCGATAACTTTCTAAGACATAGACGGTCGGAATGTAATATTGGAAACGGGTTAAAGTTATATAACATAAACGCTTTCCTTCCTGTATGTAGTATTTCGCTTAATTTAGGCGATCACAATAGGTCTCTTGTCCAAGCACTCTCACTGTTTGTCCATATACTATTATAGATAAACCAGGAGAGTGAGACCATGCCTTGTATAATTAAAGGACCAGTTATCATTGAGAACAACAGTGGTACCGTTGTCCAATGCGCTCATACCATTTCCCCGATCTCTGCTAGTAAAACAGTCTCTGGCTCAGGCGGAGGCAACACGGGTTCATTTATGATTATAAATAACTTCATCAGTATTACTATTAAATGTAAATAGCCTCATCTATATTTTTTAACCTTAAATCAGAGCTCCTCAATCGAGATACGGTTGGGGAGTTTTATCGTGAACCGATTGGCACCGATATGAGATAATAATAGGAGAACAAACATAACGAGGTGACATGATGGAGAAATTATTTTATGGAAACGATGAAAACCAGTTTGGAGAACTACGCATACCTGAAGGCGATGGCCCTCACCCGGTTGCGATCGTTATTCACGGCGGGTTTTGGCGGGAGCCATTCAAGCTGGATTTAATGACAGGCGTTGCTGAAGCGTTGACCGAAAAAGGAATCGCAACTTGGAACATTGAATACCGCAGAGTATCAGAACGTGGTGAAACATGGCCAGAAACGTTAACTGATGTCTCGAAAGCAGCTGACCACCTCTATGCTCTTAAGGAAAAACATCCGCTGGATCTAAGCAATGTTATTACGATCGGTCATTCTGCCGGAGGTCACCTTGCGACCTGGTTAGCTGCTAGGCATAAGATCAGAAGCGAAAGCCCGCTACATACGGACAAGCCTTTACCAATCGCCGGCGTCATCAGTCTTGCAGGTGTGACTGACCTCGAACTGATGCACGAAGTTCATGAATACCGCGATGAAACGTTATCACTCGAGCCGAACAACCCTACAGCTGACTTAATAGGAGGATCCCCGAAGGAATTCCCTGAACGATACAAAGATGCGTCTCCTATCGAACTTCTTCCTTTGGATGTTCATCAAGTACTCGTCCATGGTGCGCTGGATATCCACGTGCCAATCGGAATCAGTAGTCAGTATCATAGAGAAGCTCAGGAAGCAGGAGACTTTGTGAAATTAGTAGAACTACCTCAAGCTGAACATTTTATGCTGACAGATCCAACATCTCTAGCATGGGAAATGGTAATGGAAGAAGTTGAGCTATTGTATACAACGATTAAGGGAGGCTAAAGAATGTCTGAACCAACAGTTTCTATCGCACTCTATCGCCCTCATCCGGGTAAAGAAGAGGATCTACAAAAGGTAGTAAAAGATCACTTACCAACATTACGAAGAGAAGGTCTCATTACAGAGCAAACACCTCTTCACTTACAAGCAAACGATGGAACCATTCTAGAAATATTTCAATGGAAATCCATCGCTGCTAAAGATGAGGCTCATCAATCAGATGTCGTGATGGAAGTATGGGAAAGGTTCATGGATGTCGCAGAAATGACCACCCTCTCGTCACTTAAGGAAGCGAATCAACCGTTTCCAAACTTCAGACCAATCACGTTATGAAAAGGAAGTAGCCCCCTACTTTCTTTTCAAACAAACGTTTGATTAACTGTTAAAAGTGCTACATCATCTAGGAGGAACACATGGAAAGAAAACTTCTATATCCGGTCCTTTTCATCAGCTTGATCAGCATCGGAATCATTCTAGCATTCATCGTCTCAAACAATCGCACTCCAGCAATCGATGAAGGTGTTGCTAACATTTTCGCAAAATCACCAAGTACTACCGTTGAAATTTTAGAAGCTGTCTCCCACATCGCCTCTAAACCTTTTATCGTGACTCTATTAGTTTTATTTGTAATCGTGTTAGCGTTTAAAAAGAACATCCTAGGCTTGATCACAGTAACCTTTGCTGTGGTCATCGGTAACTACTCTTATAAGTACGTTAAGGTCCTTATTCAAAGAGATCGCCCCTCAGTGGAAGGTGCAGTTGCGGAAGGATATAGCTTTCCGAGCGGACACGTCACGATGGGCGTCATCTTATACGGATTAATCGTCTACTTCCTTTTTCAATATGTGAAGCGTTCAACATTTAAGAAAATCAGTTTGATCGTCGCACTCATCTTAGTCGTAGTCATCGGATTAAGTCGTCTGATTACAGAAGAGCATTATTTCACTGATGTCATTGGTGGGTATTGTTTGGGAGGGGCAATCTTGATTGCTGCTATGTATGGGTATGAGTTTTTCCTTAAAAAGCTGCAAAGAAAAGAAAGATAATACTAATCGTTTTCATCCTTTAAACACAATCATTTAAACGCTAGTCCCTCACCTATACACATTTATATGAACGGAATATAATGTGGTAATCCTCCAAAAGGAGGTGATAAGGTGAGAAATCGATTCTTTGCAATGCTAAGAGGACGAAATGAAGTACCTCCAGTAAGATCAAACGCTAGGGGAGTTGCTAAATTTGTTTCAAATAGGCGACAAACTGAGCTTAGGTTTTTTTTAGAAGTAGAAAACATCGAAAATTTTGTACAAGCTCACATTCATTTTGGAGAAAGAGGCAAAAACGGGCCAGTTCTTGCATTTCTTTTTGGTGCAGACCTAGCAACGCTTGCTGATCAAAATGGCATTTCTACACGTAAGGGAACTGTGACAGGGGTTATTACTGACGATGATATTGAACGGAATAATGTTGGAGTAAAAAATGTACGAGATCTTATTAAGAAGATGGAAAAAGGTAAAACTTATGTCAACGTGCACACTGAGCAGAATTTAGCAGGTGAAATCCGCGGACAAATAAAACCGATTTGTTAATAGTTTTATGGTCGATATCCAATTGGATATCGGCTTTTTTTCTACTATTCATCGTAAGAAAAACCTTCAAAAAGAGCAGCATCTACTTAGGAATATAAAAAGCATAACCTTACTTTTGATGGAAAAACTAAGCAGGAAGGAGAGTGATTTAATTGGATACTCAAGACGGTAGATCTATCACCTTAACTTCTACGGAACTAGGTGAGCTGTGGAAAAACTATATCGGAGAAACACTGTTAGACTGCGTCTACACACACTATTTAACGAATGTGAACGACAAGCGAATAGAAGAATTACTGCAGAAAGCACAAACAATTACTCAAAAACATATAAAACAACTAACAGAAATCTTTAAGAAAGAGAATTTTGCAATTCCGAATGGCTTTGGAGAAAATGATGTCAAAGATGCACCGGCCATTTTCACTGATAAGTTCTATCTTTTTTATCTTAAAGAAACGACGCGGATAAATTTGGTACAATTCGCTAACGCATTAACAGTCTCGTTTCGAGAAGACATCCGAACATACTTCGACGAATGTATCGATGATAGTAGTGAGCTTTATCAAGATGCAATGAATTGCTTGTTAGCAAAAGGCTTTATTATTCGAGCACCTTTTATTCCAATTCCTCAAGAAGTAAAGTTTGTAGAGTCTAAAGACTTTTTACATAAATTGATTGGAAAACAGCGACCGATGACCGCTACAGAAATAACAGCGATGTATGTAAACTTAGATTCTAATCAGCTCGGCAAATCGCTTATGATGGCTTTTAGTCAGACAGTGACATGCGAAGAAATAAAGAAATACATGATTCGCGGAAGAGACCTTTCTCACAAAAATATTAAGATTTTGCAGGATCTTCTCAACAAAGATCACTTACCAGCGCCTCAGCTCTGGGACCCTGAGGTATTAGAATCCAAAGTTGCACCTTTCTCTGAAAGATTAATGCTATTTCATGTCGCATTCGCGAATGCTGGGAGTTTACTAAATTACGCATTAGGCTTAGGATCTTCATTCAGACACGATATCGGCTTAGACATTGCGAGACTTGTGACAGAGATTGCGAACTTCTCAGATGATGGCGTTAAGCTGCTCATTGAAAAACGATGGCTTGAACAGCCTCCCATGGCAGCAGACCGAGACGCCTTAGCAAGATAAAATAAACGAAGAGCACTCATTTTAATGAAGTGCTCTTTATATTTTATGTGAACTACTTACTGTATTAAACGAACTACTCCATTTGTAGACGAGGCTTTACGATTAACACTAATTCCTGGTCCATTTAATCTGATAAAGTCTCCAATGATGCTTCCATTAACAGTTACCGGTGCTCCACTGTTATTTACTATAATTTCACTCTTTGGTGAATACAACGTTCCATTGATGACAACGTTTCCTTTTTTCACTTCGATTTTTCCATTCTTTGAGTAGATAATCGGACTATCCAGTACGAGGTTTTCTGCGTCGATGTAGATATCCCCATCTGCAATAATGGAATGTGTAAGATGCAAACCGCTTTTCTTAATCTCAACTTTTCCTTTAGCATAGATGTTTTGACTAGGATTTGAGCTGATCTCCTTGTCTCCTGAAACAGTCACTGCTGATCCTAACTCAGAATTAACCAACCCAGGATGAAGCCCAATGCTCTGTACATAATCAGATAAAGGTTGATGATCTGCACCTTTTACTTGGTTAGTAATTGTGATAGGACTACCATCTATGATGATACTGCCTACAGCTTGCGCAATATCGCTCACGCTGATCCCCTCACCGTTTGCTTTGAAGGTACCATTCGTGTGAACTGAGCCATTCACAGAGATACCGCCTCCGTTAAAAATAAGCTCTTTTTTCCCCCCTTGAAAAACAGCAAATCCTCCAAGCTGAGAAGTTTTCTTGGCAACAGCTCGTGCACTAACCTCAGTCTCAGTAAATCCTAACACTTTAGCGAACATAAATGGAACGGTCTTTGTTGTTACCACCTCGATTTTTGTTTCGTCTCCGTCAAATGGAGTTGTAACCGAAGTATTGGAGCCGTTCACATTATTTTGTTGTGCGTATTGAACAGCTGCACTGTTAGCCGAGGTTGTTGAAGGTAAATCTTGCGCACCCGCTAAAGCAGCTGCATCTGCAGCATTTTGAAGGTTCCCCTTTGTTTGATAAACCAATCCAACATCTACAACAAGAGCAGCAAATGCGAACAGGACTACCATCATCACAGTGACAAGGACTAAGACTCCACCATCTTCATTCTTTAAGATCCGCATCAAAATTTACCGTCCCACCTCTCCTTATGTAAGTTCAAGTGGTTTGTATGATTGTGAGTTTAGTACATATAAAAAAAGAGAATGACTCTTATTATGAGAATTTACGAATTCTCAATTAAGTAGTCATTCTCTTTCTATTTTAAATCACCTGTTTTTTTCTCTAAAAAATTCCATTCTTAAACTGTTACTTTTGCTCCAACCAGGTTACACACTCCACGTGCGTCGTATGCGGAAACATATCGACCGGCTGGACTTCTTTTGTCTCATACCCGCCATCTTCAAGGATTCTAAGGTCTCTTGCTAACGTAGCAGGGTTACACGATACGTAAACGACCTTTTTTGGCTTCATTTCAAGAATCGTCTCTAATAGAGACTCATCGCAGCCTTTACGAGGTGGATCTACGACAAAAACATCTGGTTCAATGCCTTGCTTTTTCCACATCGGTAAGATGGTTTCGGCTTCGCCTACTTCAAATTCTGCGTTCGTAATGCCGTTCAATTCGGCGTTTCGCTTCGCATCTTCAATCGCTTCAGGCACGATCTCCACCCCGTACACTTTTTTTGCTTGTTGAGCTAAGAATAAGGAGATCGTTCCGATGCCACAATACGCATCGATGACCGTTTCTTCTCCAGTTAATCCCGCATACTGGAGCGCTTGATCATAAAGTACCTTCGTTTGATCAGGATTCACCTGATAAAACGAGCGCGCGGAAATCGCAAACTTAATATCACCGATCGTATCGTAAATGTAATCAGTTCCCCAAAGAACCCGTGTTTCGTCACCAAAGATGACGTTCGTACGCTTTGGATTTACATTTTGAACGATTGATTTCACACCAGGAACTTGTTTCGTGATATCACGAATGATGTTTTTGCGGTTCGGTAAGTCTTTTTGTTTTGTAACAAGGACAACCATGACGTCCTTCGTTTGTTTCCCGTACTTTGCAACAACATGTCGTAATGTCCCACGGTGCGTGCGCTCATCGTAAGCACGGATGCCATATTTTTCAGCAATCCCCTTGACCACTTTTAGTACATGATCATTTTCTTGCTCTTGAATCAGACACTGATCCATGTCGATGATTTTGTGGCTGCGCTGCTGATAGAAACCGGCAACGATCTTGCCACCTTCTTCCCCAACAGGGACCTGGGCTTTGTTTCGGTACCGCCACGGATCTTCCATTCCGAGCACATCATGAATAGGAACGTCGATTTTTCCGATACGCTCCATGACGTCCTTTACTTGTTTATGTTTAAACTTCAACTGACTATCATACGTGATATGCTGAGTTTGACATCCTCCACACTTATAGAAAATCGGACACGGCGGCGTGTTTCGTTCTTCACTTTCTTCCAATACGTCGAGAATCTTACCGAATCCGTAGCCTTTCTTCGTTTTGACTACTTTCACTCTAGCTTTTTCTCCCGGGATGCCATACGGAACAAAGAGTGTATAGCCTTCTACTTTAGCAACACCAGCGCCATCATGCGAAAGATCCTTAAACTCAACTTCGACTATGTCGTTTTTTCTTACGGGTGTTTCCTGGATACTCATATTTTCAGTCCTTTTCCGTTCAATGTCATGTACAAAAATTGTACCACAGTGTGAATCGATATAGAAATTGGGTAGTTTTGCACCAAGTAAAAAAGCCAGAGATCAACTCTCTGACTTCTCCTCCTCAGGTAAGGTGTTTCTCATCGCTTCTTCATCTGTAGAATGTTTCTTGTTCGTTTTTGATGGAACGATCATCGTGATATGACGATAGAGGTTTGTAAACTCCGCAGGGAGTGGTCCACCGTATTCCCCATCAAGATTAAGCTGCATTTTATCAACGGCTTCTACTTTAATACGGCTCGCTTTTTTATAAACAACGTTCGGATCATTGATATGATCTCCTCGTAATGCGCTGCTTGCGATTCTAATAAACTCTGCGATATTGGTTTTCTTCAAGATCATTAGATCGAATAGACCATCATTAAGAGACGCATGAGGCGCTAGTTTCTCAAAACCGCCGATCGAGTTCGAGTTCGATACGAGGAAGAGCATGATTTCATCTTCGAATAATTTTCCGTCATACTCGATTCTAGTCTTCGTCGGACGGATCGATGGAAGCATCTCGATACCCTTCATATAATAAGCAAGCTGACCTAGCATCGTTTTCAGCTTACTAGGCACTTCATATGTTAATTCCGTTAAACGTCCACCACCGGCAATATTAATGAAATAATGATCGTTTACGCGACCGATATCGATCGGCATTTCAAGACCTTCGCATAGCACATCCATTGCACCTTCAACCGTCCTAGGTACTCCGATCGCACGAGCAAAGTCATTCGTTGTCCCAACAGGGATAATACCGAGTTTCGGCCTGTACGGCTGCTCAGCAATTCCATTGATCACTTCATAAATCGTACCATCTCCGCCAGCTGCGATGACAAGGTCAAACCTTCTCTCAACTGCGATACGAGCCGCTTTTGTCGCGTCTCCCTCACAAGTCGTCGCATGTGCAGATGTTTCATATCCGTTTATTTCAAGACGCTCTAATATATATGGTAACGAACGCTTCACCTGTTCTCTTCCGGACGTGGGATTATAGATCAGTCTAGCACGTTTCATCCTTCATCATCCTATCTTCTATATCTCTATTCTATGCTACCATTATAACCCAATAATAGTCTCTTTTATATTATTTGAAAAGCCTCATCCGCTCGACAAATTCGAACGAAAAAACTAATAAAAAATGTCTAACAAACAAAAAACGCCCACATCACCGTGACCGTCTCAACCCTATTAACCTCAGATATGATTATATTCGTTTAAGGTGGAAAAAGCAATGAAAAGCGGAGGTGGGCGTTTAGAAACGGAGATATTGGAACTCTTGAACTTGAACACGATTTTTGTGTTCAGGTGAAAGAGTGAAATATCGCAGTTTCTGCCCACCGCAGCTGGACATGTGAAAAGCGGAAGTAGCCGTTTAGGTCCGACAAGCGCTGGAGCCTTTCAATTTGAACACGCTTTTTGTGTTCGGATTAAAAGGTGAAGCGATCGAGGACCTGACTACTGCAGCTAGACATCGAAAAGCGAAGACGAGCGTTTAGAAACGGAGATATTGGAACTCTTGAAATAGAACACGCTTTTTGTGTTCTGTTGAAAGAGTGAAATATCGCAGTTTCTGCGAGTCGCAGCTGGACATCGAAAAGCGGAGATGGGCGATTAGACCCGACAAGCGCTGGAGCCTTTCAAATAAAAAAGCCCTCCAATCAAGGAGGGCTTTCGAAATCACTCTATCGCTTATCCATTTCTTCAACGATTAACTTGTTAACCATTGGAGGATTCGCTTTACCTTTTGTTGCTTTCATCACTTGTCCAACTAGGAAACCAAGCGCACGGTCTTTACCATTCTTGTAGTCTTCGATCGATTGCTCGTTCTCATCAAGAATACCTGTAACGATTCCGCGTAGCTCGCCTTCGTCAGAAATCTGAACGAGGCCTTTGTCCTTAACGATTTGTTCAGGATCGCCACCTTTTTCAATAAGATCTTTGAAGACTTTCTTCGCGATCTTAGATGAAATGGTACCTTTTTCGATCAATGCAATCAGTTTGCCAAGACCTTCTGGTGTAAGAGCCACTTCGTCAATTTCTTTATAGTTCGCGTTCAAGTAGGCAGACACTTCACCCATCAACCAGTTAGAAGCTTGCTTTGGATCTGCGCCTTGTTCGATTGCGACTTCAAAGAAATCGGACATCTTCTTAGACTGAGTAAGAACCTTCGCATCGTACTCAGGAAGATCGTACTTGTTTACATAGCGCTCACGTCGCGCATCTGGAAGCTCAGGAATATCTCCACGAACGCGGTCCATCCACTCTTTGTCGATCGAAAGACGAACAAGATCCGGCTCAGGGAAGTAACGGTAGTCGTCTGACCCTTCCTTCACACGCATCAGGATCGTTTTCTTACCCGCTTCATCATAACGGCGCGTTTCCTGTCCGATTACGTTTCCAGCAAGAAGTTCTTTCTCCTGACGTACTTCTTCGTACTGAAGACCTTTTTGAACGTTAGCGAATGAGTTCAAGTTCTTAAGTTCTGTCTTCGTTCCAAACTCTTCTTGCCCGTATGGACGAAGTGACAAGTTCGCATCACAACGAAGTGAGCCTTCTTCCATCTTACAATCAGATACTTCTGTGTATTGAAGAATAGACTTCAACTTCTCGAGATAAGCATACGCTTCTTCAGGTGTACGGATATCCGGCTCAGATACGATCTCAACAAGAGGTGTACCTTGACGGTTAAAGTCAACGAGAGAATGATTCTCCCCATCAACGTGAGTCAGTTTACCTGCATCTTCCTCTAGGTGGAGACGCGTAATCCCAATTCGCTTTGTCTTCCCGTCTACTTCAATATCGATCCAGCCATTTTCACCGATCGGCTTATCATATTGAGAGATCTGATACGCTTTCGGGTTATCAGGATAAAAGTAGTTTTTACGGTCAAATTTCGTGTCTTCTGCGATCTCACAGTTTAGTGCCATAGCAGCACGCATTGCGAAATCAACAGCCTGTTCGTTCATGACAGGCAGAACACCAGGGTGTCCTAGACAAATCGGGCACACGTTCGTGTTAGGAGGCGCACCGAAATTCGTTGAACAGTTACAGAATATCTTCGTGTTTGTCTTTAGTTCCGAGTGAACTTCAAGACCGATGATTGTTTCAAAATTCATTTTCAGTCGTCACCCCTTACAGCTCTGGTTTAGCTTTATGATGATCAGTTGCTTGTTCGTAAGCATGAGCTACACGATAAACAGTTTTCTCATCAAAATGCTTTCCGATTATTTGTAATCCGACAGGTAGGCCATTCGACAATCCACAAGGTACAGAGATAGCAGGTACGCCAGCTAAGTTAACCGGAATCGTCAGAATGTCGTTTGCATACATCGTTAGTGGATTATCGATCTTCTCGCCCACTTTAAATGCAGGTGTCGGAGTTGTAGGTCCAATTATGACATCGTAGTCTTCAAACACTTTTTCAAAGTCGTTCTTGATTAGCGTACGAACTTTTTGCGCTTTTTTATAGTAAGCATCATAATAACCTGAGCTTAGTGCAAACGTTCCAAGCATAATCCGACGCTTCACTTCTTCACCGAAGCCTTCACTTCTAGTTTTCTTATATATATCAAGAAGGTTATCTGCTTCTGCACGTACGCCATATCTTACGCCATCAAAACGAGCAAGGTTTGCTGATGCTTCAGAAGAAGAAAGCAGATAGTACGTTGCAACAGCATACTTTGAGTGAGGTAAGGAAACTTCTTCCCATGTCGCACCAAGTTCTTCAAGCTTCTTCAATGCTGCAAGAACTTTGTTCTTCACATCTTCATCTACACCTTCAGCAAGGTATTCCTTTGGAACCGCAATACGCAGACCCTTCACGTCTCCAGTAAGACTTGTAAGATAATCAGGAACATCAACGTTCGCTGAAGTAGAGTCCATCTTGTCGTGCCCAGCAAGCGTCTGAAGAAGATATGCGTTGTCTTCTACAGTATTTGTGATCGGACCAATTTGGTCGAGAGATGATGCGAATGCGATCAATCCGAAACGAGAAACACGACCATATGTTGGTTTCAACCCAACTACACCGCAAAACGCTGCCGGCTGGCGAATCGATCCCCCAGTGTCAGAACCAAGTGAGAAGAATACTTCTCCAGCTGCTACAGATGCAGCAGAGCCACCGCTTGAGCCACCAGGTACATAGTCTGTATTCCATGGGTTACGCGTCGCATAGAAACCAGAATTCTCGTTTGAAGAACCCATTGCGAACTCATCCATATTTAACTTTCCAACTGTAACCGTTTCAGCTGCTTGCAAACGCTCAACGACAGTTGCATTATGTAATGGTTCAAAATTTCCTAATAGCTGACTCGCAGCTGTTGTACGAAGACCTTTCGTGACGATGTTATCCTTTACCCCGATCGGCAGTCCGAAAAGTAGACCCCTTGCATCTTCCGTTCCAAGCTTATCATCAAGGGATTTTGCAGCCTGCATAGCCCCTTCTTCATTCAAGGTCATGAATGCTTTTACTTTGTTTTCAACCGAGTTAATACGATCAAATGAACTTTGAACAAGTTCACTAACGGATAGTTCTTTCTTGTGTAGCAAGCTATGAAGCTCGCTTATACTTTTATCAAACATCGGTATCTCGTACCTCCCTTACTCTAAAATTGATGGAACCTTCACTTGTCCGTTTTCTTGATCTGGTGCGTTTTTAAGTGCATCTTCACGTGAAAGCCACGGCTGTACCTTGTCTTCACGAAGAACATTCTTCAGATCGAGAACGTGAGTAGTTGGTTCAACATTTTCTGTATCTAGTTCATTCAGCTGCTCTGCCATCGAAATGATGTCATCGAGCTGAGTTGTAAACTTTTCGACTTCTGATTCTTCCATTTCAAGTCTCGCCAGGTTCGCAACATGCTTAACCTGTTCATTTGTAATTCTGGACATCTCTTTCACCTCCGTAAAATTCGAACAACCTGCAATATATAGATGATACCAAAAACAGACTTCATTAAGCAACAGAATGCCGTTTTGTCAATATTAAGCAGATTCAATCAAACGTTTGTTTAACACACCTTATATTGCCCTCACTGTTCGAAGTACTTGTATAAGAACAAAAAAAGACCCACTCCAATTGGAGTGAGTCCCAGTGTAACAATTAAACTTGAGAAGATTTCGCTTCATCAAATTCTGCTTCAATTTCTTCTCCAGGTTCTTTACCAACATAGCTGAATACCAATACAGCGATCCAGCAAAGAATGAAACCTGGTACGATTTCGTAAAGGTCGAACAGACCACCTGAAAGCTGCTTCCAAATGATAACTGTCGCAGCACCTACAAGGATACCTGCAAGTGCACCGTTACGAGTCATACGTTTCCAGAACAAGCTTAGAATGATTACTGGTCCAAATGCAGCACCAAATCCTGCCCAAGCATAACTTACAAGACCAAGTACAGAGCTTTCCGGGTTATAAGCTAGAAGGATTGCTAGCAATGCAATTCCAAGTACAGCAATACGACCTACCCATACTAGCTCAGTTTGACTAGCATTCTTACGTAGAATTGCTTTATAGAAATCCTCTGCAACAGCACTTGAAGATACAAGAAGCTGAGAGTCAATCGTACTCATGATTGCAGATAGGATTGCTGCAAGCAAGAATCCTGATACCCAAGGGTTAAATAGAACTTGAGTAAATTCGATAAATACCGTCTCAGAGTTCTCAAGACCACCTGAGAAGAATGCGATACCGATGAAACCTGTGAAGATCGCACCGAATAGAGAAACAACCATCCACGTCATACCAACTAGGCGAGCTTTAGGAATTTCTTTTGAAGATTTAACTGCCATAAAACGTGTAATGATGTGAGGTTGTCCAAAGTAACCAAGTCCCCAAGCAAGAAGGGAAATGATACCCATGAAGCTCATGCCAGTGAAGATATCAAGGTAAGTTGTATCGATCTCACCAACTTGATTCACTGTTTCACCCCAACCGCCCATTTCAAAGATCGCAACGATTGGTACAACAACTAGAGCTAGGAACATCAAGATTCCTTGGAAGAAGTCCGTCCAGCTAACTGCTAAGAAACCGCCGAGGAACGTATAAGAAATAATTACGATTGCACCGATCCACAAAGCACTTTCGTAGCTCATGCCAAACGAGCTTTCAAACAGGATTGCGCCCCCAACTAGACCTGAAGACGTATAGAATGTAAAGAATACAAGAATGACAATTGCTGAGATAACACGAAGAGCTTTTGATTTATCACGGAAACGATTTTCAAGGTAATCTGGAACCGTAATGGAATCATTTGCTACCTCAGTGTAACGACGAAGACGTGTTGCAACGAATTGCCAGTTCAGGTAAGCTCCGACCGCGAGCCCAATCCCGATCCAAATCTGGCTCATACCACCTGCGTACATTGCACCAGGCAGTCCGAGTAAGAGCCAACTACTCATATCTGATGCACCCGCACTAAGTGCTGCAACAGATCCACCTAATCTTCTTCCTCCAAGAACATAATCTGATAAGTTGCTTGTTAGTCGGTAAGATATTAGACCGATTGCAAGCATTCCGACAAGATATACTATAAATGTGACTAACGTAGGCGTTTCAATACTCATCTAGTACTATTCTCTCCTTTCGGTAAAAAATGTAATTATGGATAGTATGACTAATAAAGGCATCGGTATAAGCAGCCAGAACCAAGTTGCTGTTGTTAAGGTGTATTCCACACTTTCACCTCCTTTAAGTCATTATTCACAGGTATGCATTTTCCTGAGAATTTAAATTTTCGATATAGACCATAAGTCCTTTTACAAACCAATGATTACTATATCATAAAATATTTTTCAGAACAATGAAAATCTTATATCATAAACCTTTTTATGAATAATTATTCATAATTACCCTTCCATACACTCCCATATAGAACGATCTAGAATAAGTATTCAGTTAAATTAATTAAAATTAATTGAGAAATATGTAATGATAAGACACACTCTAGTAACATTTACCCACCATTTTGAAATGTTAATCTTGTTTCTGAAATATTCTTTAGTGATTTAAGCATTTTTATAATATCCCGTTTTAATTCAATACATGCAAAACGTAAAAACAAAAAAAGAAAAGCACTCTCGAACATTGCGAGAGTGCTTATTTAATCTCATATATCCTAGTACATTTCAGAAATTGTTTTCGCCTGCATATGAAGGATCAAGTAATCAGGGCCACCCGCTTTGGAGTCAGTACCTGACATTTTGAACCCACCGAATGGATGGTATCCAACGATTGCGCCAGTACAATTACGGTTGAAGTAAAGGTTACCTACATGGAAATCTTCCTTCGCGCGCTCGATGTGCTCACGGTTGTTTGTAATCACAGCACCCGTAAGTCCATATTCAGTGTTATTGGCGATTTCAAGAGCGTTATCAAAGTCTGTTGCTTTCGTTAAGCAGACAACTGGCCCAAAGATCTCTTCTTGTTGCATTCGAGATTCAGGGTGTAAGTCTGCGAATACAGTTGGTTGAATGAAGAACCCTTTCGAGTCATCTCCAGTACCACCAGCAACGAGACGGCCTTCTTCTTTACCGATCTCGATGTAGCTCATAATCTTGTCATAAGCACCTTGATCGATCACTGGTCCCATATACACATCAGGCTTCTTCGTTTCGCCTACAGAAAGCTCATTCGTAAGCTTCACGACACGATCGAGTACTTCGTCATATACATCTTGATGGATAACGGCACGGGAACCAGCTGAACATTTCTGTCCAGAGAATCCGAATGCTGAAACTACGATCGCTTCAGCAGCAAGTTCAAGATCAGCAGTATCATCAACGACTACTGTATCTTTACCACCCATCTCAGCGATTACCTTTTTCAGGTGCTTTTGCCCAGGTTGAACTTTTGCAGCACGCTCATAAATGCGTGTTCCTACTTCAAGGGAACCAGTAAATGAAATCAATGCAGTCTTAGGATGATCTACAAGATAGTCACCTACTTCTTTTCCGCTTCCTGGTACAAAGTTAAGTACACCTTTAGGTAGTCCTGCTTCTTCAAGCACTTCTACGAATTTAGCAGCGATTACAGGTGTCGCACTTGCAGGCTTCAGTAGAACGGTGTTACCCGTTACGAGTGGAGCTACTGCTGTTCCAGCCATAATCGCAAACGCAAAGTTCCAAGGTGGGATAACGACAGACACACCAGCCGGAGTATAAACATAACGGTTATGTTCATTCGGGCGACTGTTTATTGGTTTCCCTTCGCCAAGATCAATCATCTGGCGTGCATAGTATTCCATGAAGTCGATCGCTTCAGCTGTATCAGCATCTGCTTCCTTCCATGGCTTACCAGCTTCTTTTACTAGATACGCCGAAAATTCATGCTTACGACGGCGTACGATCGCTGCAGCACGGAATAGTAAATCCGCACGAGCACGAGCGGACCATTTTCTCCAGCCTTCAAGAGCTTTGTCAGCAGCTTGAATCGCTTTTTCCGCGATATCTTGATTCGCTTTAGAAACTCTCCCTACGACTTCTTCCTTGTTCGCAGGGTTAATAGAAACGATCTTATCCTCGGTGCTAATTCTTTCACCGTCTACGAGAAGATCGTGATCTTTTCCAAGTTCGCCTTCAACTTGCTTAAGCGCTGCCTCGAACGCTTTACGGTTCTCATCTACCGTAAAGTCTGTAAATGGCTCATGTTTGTAAGGTACTACCATGTAAATCCAGCCTCCTTGTCGATTAAAACGTTTTCACATCTACCATTCTATCATGTGATAACACAATTCTTCAAACAAAGAAAATATTGCCACAATTTTTGATAGAATCGTATGTTTTTTATTGCTATATATTGGATGTATCCTAAATCACTTTCTACTAAACCCCTGATTTTAGTCTCATTTTTTTAAGCCACAAATCGGAAACATTACTATTTGCAAGTAGACTATTTTCCTATATAATGAACTACAGTTAACAGTAAACGGGAAAAAGGAGTTTATTATGAAAAAATTTGTTTCAATAGCTTTCCTGCTAACTTTATCTATGATGCTGTTAGTTGGTTGTGCGACTGATGACACTGAACAAGCTGAAGGTAAGCTTACGATTTATACAACGTTATATCCAACTCAATACTTCGCTGAGCGAATCGGGGGCGATGCAGTTAAAGCTGAGTCGATCCTCCCTCCAGGAAGCGATGCTCATAGTTTCGACCCTACAACTAGAACAATGACTGAGCTAGCAGAATCTGACCTCTTTATCTTCAATGGTGCAGGTCTAGAAGGTTTTGCAGATACAGCTAAAGATATTTTAGAGAATGAAGGCGTAACAACCCTTGAAGCTTCAAAAGGGATTGATCTTGCTGAAACAGAAGAAAGTCACGAAGAGCATGCCGACCATGAAGATGAACACGAGGACCACGAAGGCCATGATGAAGGAAATGAAGGGCACCACGATCATGACCATGGTAATGTAGACCCTCATGTGTGGATCGATCCTATTTTTGCGATTGAGCAAGCAAGAAACATTAAAGATGCTCTAGTCGAATTAAAACCCGACCAAAAAGAAGCGTTTGAAGCGAATTTTACAGAGCTTGAAAATGATTTACTTGAGTTAGATGAATCATTCAAAGCGCTGGTAAGTAATGCAGGTAAAAAAGAATTTCTCATTTCCCATGATGCTTATGGCTATTGGGAAAAGCGCTACGGGCTCGAACAATTGAGCGTTACAGGCCTTTCTCCATCACAAGAACCAACGCAACAGCAGTTGGAAGAAATTATTGAGACCGCGAAACAGTTTAACTTGGAATATATGATTTTCGAGCAAAACGTTACCCCTAAGCCTGCAAAAACGGTACAGAAAGAACTAGGCCTAGAAACACTTCGCATCCATAACCTATCTGTACTCTCGGAAGATGATATCAAGAATGAAGAAACTTACCTTTCTCTCATGAAGAAGAATATTGAAACACTAGAGAAAGCACTGAGCGAATAACACGAAAAGGCTTCTACGGAAATTCCGTAGAAGCCTTTTTCATTAGCTGTAGATATGAACGAACGGTTCTTCTTGATTCGGGTCTTTTACGATGATACTCTCCGGCTTTCCATTACTCGTGATGTAAATCGATACCGGTAAATTCTGCTGGAACGTATCGTTTCGCTTTTTAACAAGCCCAGTAACAAACTGCGTAAATGAAATTACTTCAGCTTTACTATAAAACTGAATAGGAATTTCCACCTTCAACTGTCGAAGTTCATCCTGCTTATAAAAGCCAGCACCGATCACTCCTACAAAGTTAGGGAAGAAATCCTGAACTTCACGAGTAAAGTCTGCAAACTTTTCAGCATCAGCTGGAAACTCATTCTCTGCTTTGTCAGATGGAAATGCCACGTATTCCTCGTTTAAATCTTTCCAAGAACTTGCACTCGCTTTTCCTTCTTCAACGATTGTGCTAGCAACAAAGTTTCCAGGAACGACCGATTGTCTCGGCTCTTCAATAAAGAGCGTAAACATAACAGGAACATCATGTTCTTCACGGATTTTCTTTATGATCGGCTTGATCGCTTCTTTACCCTGCTGAATAACTTTTTCACGATTTAATTTAACGTTACCAGTGTACTTCAACCCTTCTTCATCTAACACCGAATAGGGATACTCAGAATATAAGGATAAGGCAATCGAAATACCACCTAGTTGGAGTTCATCATCTTTGTTTTGAACATAGTAGTCTTGTTCATGAATAAAGGATAGGAATTTAGGGTTGTTTTTCTCAGCCTGAATGACTTTCTCGTGCTGACTAGGGTCATCCTCTACTCCTAAAGCAGGGTTAAGTCCCTCGCTGTCTCCCTTTTTTCGATACAGCCAATTGTGAATCTGCTCAGAGTCAAATAGCTGACCTTCTTTAAAAAAGTACTTCTCTGGATCAAAATGTTCTTGAGAAAGACGGATCAGGCCCATCTCAAGAGAATCCACATCGAGTCTGTTATCTACTCCAGCTGTAATAAGCCCTCTTACTTCTGAAGCATCTAGAGAGTTCTTATCTCCCTTTTTCTCAAGTACGGAACGGTAATACTTTTCAGATGTTTTAATATCTTCACTGACGATCATTTCTTCACTTTCTTCATCCTTAGAATTAGGCACTTCCACTGTGTCATCCTGCTCGTCCTTCATGAAACTAGGAACACAGCCTGATAAAACCAGCGAAAGAGCCATCATACTACCGATGATCGCTCGCATCTTTCGCATTAATTCCCTCTCCTCATTTTGCTAACTCTTCGACGAATTTGTTTTCATCCCATATTTCTATATTTAACGATTCAGCTTTTTCAAGCTTGGAACCAGCATCTTCCCCAGCAATGAGTAAATCAGTGCTTTTACTTACACTGCCCGTTACCTTTGCTCCTTGTTCTTCAAGCTTCTTCTTTGCATCCCCACGACTCATTTGCGAGAGCTTACCTGTTAAAACGATGGTTTTTCCCGCGAATACGGAATCGATGTCTTCTACAGAAACAGGCTTTGGCCCTTTATACGTCATGTTGACCCCAGCAGCTTTAAGCTCATCAACAAGTTCATGAACTTCTTCGTTCTGGAAATATCTCACAACAGAGTCTGCCATCTTCTGACCGACTTCATTGATCGCTTCAAGGTCTTCTACAGTAGCTTCCATCATGCTGTCCATCGTACCGAATTGCTGTGCAAGTGTCTTTGCTGCCTTCGACCCGACATGTCGGATGCCAAGGCCAAACAATAGCTTCTCTAGCGAATTATCTTTTGAAACAGCGATGGCTTCTAATAAGTTGGCTACAGACTTCTCGCCCATTCGTTCTAGTTCGATCAGTTGTTCATGCGTTAGCTGATAAATATCTGCCACATCATGAATGAGTTCTTCTCTGAAAAGTTGCGTAATCACACGCTCTCCAAGACCGTCGATGTTCATTGCGTTTCTTGACACAAAGTGAATCAATCCTTCACGAAGCTGGGCAGGACATTTTGGGTTAATACACCTAAGTGCCACTTCTTCCTCAAGACGCACGAGATCACTCTCACACTCTGGACACGTTTCAGGCATCGCAAACCCTTGCTCTTCTCCAGTTCGACGCTCTTCAAGCACTGAGACGACCTCTGGAATGATATCGCCGGCTTTTTTCACAACAACATAATCACCGATTTTAATATCTTTTTCTTTAATGAGATCTTCGTTGTGAAGAGAAGCACGTTGTACAGTCGTACCAGCAACTAAAACTGGTTCAAGCAGCGCTGTTGGAGTTACAACACCCGTCCTCCCTACGTTAAGCTCGATATCAAGCAACTTCGTGACAACTTCTTCTGCAGGAAACTTATATGCGATCGCCCATCTAGGACTTTTAGCGGTGAAACCAAGCTCTTCTTGCTGTTCGAGTGAATCGACTTTTACAACGATCCCATCGATCTCATAGGATAGGTCAGGTCTTCGTTCAGACCAGCCCTCAATATAGTCGATAACAGCATCAATCGTATCACAACGTTTCCATTCAGGATTCGTTTTGAATCCAAGGTCACTAAGATAATCGAGTCCATCCGAATGGGAGTCGATTTCTTTTCCATCTACGGTGCCTACTCCATATACGAAGATCGATAGATTCCGACTAGCTGCAATCTTCGGGTCTAGCTGACGAAGTGACCCTGCAGCCGCATTCCTTGGGTTAGCGAATAAATCTTGTTCATTCTTTTCACGCTCTTCATTTAGCTTCACGAAAGAAGGCTTCGGCATGTACGCTTCGCCACGTACTTCCATGCTTACCTGTTCACTAAGACGAAGAGGTATAGCAGGGATGGTCTTCAAGTTTTGTGTGATGTCTTCACCAATCGTGCCATCACCTCGGGTTGCACCACGAACAAACCTACCATCTTCATAAATTAGCGACACAGCAAGTCCATCGATTTTCAGTTCACATACATATGAAAAGTTTTCGCCTATACGGTCACGTACACGTCGGTCGAAATCCCGTAAGTCTTCTTCACCAAAAGCATTTCCAAGGCTAAGCATCGGGACTCGGTGCTCAACCTTTTGAAATCCTTCTAATGGTGGACCCCCGACTCGCTGTGTAGGGGAATCTTCAGTACGTAGATCAGGGTGCTCTTCCTCTAGCTTCAAGAGCTCATCCATCATTCTGTCGTACTCAGCGTCAGGCACAGTTGGATTATCCAACACGTGGTACTCATAATTGTATTTATTTAGTAGTTCTCTAAGTTCTTCAATACGCTTACTGGCATTCTCATTTTCCACTATGAAACCCTCACCTTTCAGGATCGCTATTCTTTCTCGATAGGGGCGAACTTAGCGAGTAGTCGCTTGATGCCTACTGGAGCAGGAAACGCTATATCAAGCTCGGTTGAATCTCCTTCACCTTTAACGCTGACGACCGTTCCAACACCCCATTTACGATGGCTCGCCTGGTCACCCACTTTCCATGCAAGCGCCTCTCCACCGGTTGACGTAAGCTGTGGACGACGAGGTTTCTTAGGCGCAGCAGGTCTACTTGAACGGGAGTTTGTACTAGATCCGAACGGTGTAGGCTTTTCTTGTCCCTCTTTTTCCAACAGTTCTTCAGGAATTTCTCCAATAAAACGAGAAACTGGATTCGTAGTTGTTTTACCATATAACGTACGCATCCGAGCATTTGTTAAGTAGAGCTCTTCTTCCGCTCTCGTTATCCCTACATACGCAAGGCGACGTTCCTCTTCCATCTCTTCTTCTTCAAAAAGTGAACGACTATGAGGAAAAACCCCTTCTTCCATACCAATTAGGAACACTGCAGGGAATTCAAGTCCTTTTGCAGAGTGAAGGGTCATGAGCGTAACCGCTTCTTTTTGTTCCGTTTCGTCTTCATCGAGCTTATCGATATCCGCTACGAGAGCTAGATCCGTTAAGAACGCGATCAAGCTTTTATCTTCGCTCGCTTTTTCAAATTCCTGAGTAACAGAAAGGAATTCATTTATATTCTCTAATCGAGACTGCGCTTCGATCGTGTTTTCGTTTCTAAGTGAATCGCGGTATCCAGACTTATCGAGAACTTCCTCAACTAACTCTGACACAGCAAGGTACTCTTGCATCTGCGTCCAGTTTGCGATCAAGCTTCCAAAGCTTCCAAGTGCTTTTGTAAAACGCGCGCTAAGTCCCATCTGTTCTACTTCTTGTAGAGCCGTGAAAATAGAGATATCTTGATCAGCAGCGTAACGTGCAACTTTGTCCATCGTAGAAGCACCTACCCCTCGCTTCGGTACGTTCACAATTCGAAGCAAACTGATATCATCGTCTGGGTTTGCGATCAAACGTAAGTACGCAAGCAAGTCTTTGATCTCTTTACGATCATAGAACTTTGTTCCCCCGATGATATTGTACGTGATGTTGGATTTGTTGAGTATTTCCTCAATAACACGCGACTGGGCGTTCGTACGATAAAGAATGGCGATCTCTGAATTTGTGCGCTTGCCACTCTTCACCATATCAAGAATCTTTCCTGTTACGAACCTGCTTTCATCATGTTCATCGTTCCCTTGATAGTATGTGATCGATGGCCCATCTTGATTATCCGTCCATAGCTTCTTAGGTTTACGATTCATATTGTTGTCGATCACAACGTTTGCCGCTTGAAGAATCTTCTTCGTTGAACGATAATTTTGTTCCAATAGAATCACGCGTGCGCTCGGATAATCTTTTTCAAATGAGAGGATGTTCTGGATATCCGCACCACGCCAACGATAGATCGACTGGTCAGAATCTCCTACAACACAAAGGTTTTGATATTTCTCTGCCATCAATTTAACGAGTACATACTGCGCTTTGTTCGTATCTTGGTACTCATCCACATGGATATATTGAAACTTTCGCTGATAGTATTGAAGGACTTCAGGTACTTTCTTAAATAGTGTGATGGTACGCATAATGAGATCATCAAAATCTAGCGCCTGGTTTTTACGAAGCTGCTTCTGATATTGTTCATACACATCTGCAGCGATTTCTTCAAAAGGACCTTTCGCTTTCGTTTTATACTCTTCAGGTGTTAAAAGTTCATTCTTTGCTGAGCTGATATTTCCTAGAATACTTCTAGGATCAAACTTCTTTGGATCTATATTTTGATCTTTAAGGATTTTCTTTATAACCGTTAGCTGGTCACCAGAATCCAAAATCGTGAAGTTACGATTGATTCCAATGCGATCGCCGTCTCTTCTCAATATTCGTACGCACATCGAGTGGAATGTTGAAATCCAGATGTCTTCTGCCACTGGACCAGCAATCGAATGAACACGATCCTTCATTTCTCTTGCAGCTTTGTTCGTGAACGTAATCGCGAGAATATTCCAAGGCGCAACTTGTTTTTCTACGAGTAGATACGCAATACGATGCGTAAGAACCCGTGTCTTCCCACTTCCCGCTCCAGCCATGATCAATAGCGGGCCATCCGTATGCTTGACCGCCTCCTGCTGTTCAGGATTCAATCCGTTTAATAATTTATCAACTAATCGTTGCATGTTCCGCACCCCTTACAAACATATGTTCTAATCCCTATTTTACCCGACCAATAGGAGAGAATCAATTTCCTTTAACAGCAGCTACTGTTTTCAATGCCTTCTTCACATCGTCATATATACTATTCCCAACAATCACCGTATCAGCATGAGCAGCCATCTCTTTAGCTTTCTCAGGAGAATCGATCCCGCCTCCATAGAAAAGCTGTGTGTCATTTAGCACATCGCTCACTTTTTCAACAAGTTCAACGTCTCCGTAAGTGCCGCTGTACTCCACGTAAAAAATCGGCAGCTTAAACATTTTCTCTGCCATCCGAGCATATGCCAGAACATCATCAGTAGCAAGGTCCGTTTCAGCAGACGTTAATGCAGCCACCTTCGAATCACCGTTAAGGATGCAATAGCCCTCCATAACGATTTCATCCCAATTCATGACCTCACCAAATTCTTTCACTGCTTCATGATGCAATCCAGTGACCCATCGACTGTCCTTTGTGTTCATCACGGTCGGAATGAAATAAAAATCGAATCCCGGCGTAACCGCTTCTACTGAAGACACCTCAAGCGCACAAGGCACAGCATACCGACGAATTCTCGCAAGCAGATCAAGCGTAAGGTCTAACGTCACACCATCAGACCCGCCAACGATCACCGCATCCGTACCCGACTCACAAATCAACTCCAGATCATGATCTTCAATCACCTTATTAGGATCAAGCTTAAACACATGCTTCCAACTACTATAATCAAACATCAAACCGCTCCTCCTACTTTTCCTCATAAGTTGGATTATATCAGAGGAACACCGAAAAGCGGAAGTGGGCGCTTAGGTCCGAAAGGCGCTGGAAGCTTTTCAAGGGAACACGCTTTTTGTGTTCATTTGAAAAGCTGAAGCGACCCGAGGACCTGCCCACTGGAGCTGGATCACCGAAAAGCGGAAGTGGGCGGTTAGGCTCGACAAGCGCTGGAGCCTTTCAAATTGAACACGCTTTTTGTGTTCAGGTTGAAAGGTGAAGCGATCGAGAGCCTGCCCACTGCAGCTAGACACTCGAAAAGCGGAAGTGGGCCCGTTTAAATCCGCAGGGCGTTGGAGCCCTTGGGAGTGAGACGATTTATGTCTCAATTGCATCACATGAACACGCCATTCATCCTCTCCCCGAAAACAAAAAAATGAGCCGTAAACCGGCCCATCTTTCATAAAGCAATTAATCTTTATTATGCACGCGATCGAGCGTCATTTGATAACCATCATTTCCATAGTTCAAGCAACGTTTCACACGAGAAATCGTCGCTGTGCTTGCACCAGTTTCTGTCTCGATCTTATGATACGTATAGCCTTCGCGAAGCATTCTAGCAACTTCTAAACGCTGTGCAAGCGACTGAATTTCGTTCACTGTTGCAAGGTCATCAAAAAATAGATAGCATTCTTCTAAATCTTTTAATGAAAGAATCGCTTCAAAAAGTTGATCGAGTGTTTTCCCTCGTAGTTTGTCAATTTGCATAGATTTGCACTCTCCTTACTGATTACTAGTAATCATAGTTAGATCAGGTACGATATTTACCCAAGTTCTTCCTGGAACAAGTGGAACAGGACTTCCGTCTTTCACCGCGGTAATGCGTCCATTTTCATTTTTCCACTTTAATTCCTTTTTTACACCTTCTTGTAATAAAATGGCTTCTCCGCCAGATTCTATATCGATCGCTCTTCTGCCATAATCATCGATGATGTGATGATTTGCTTCAACGATCAGTACATTTTCCAATGCGATCGGATCTTTTGTCTCTCGGTCTTCCATCAATTCGTCGTTCACGAATCGCTTGTATACTCCATCGTTGTATCGATACGCTACGCGATACGTATTGCTGTAACCGATTGCTACTGATGACTTTTCTTCTGAAATTAGTTCTTTATCGCCGAATGTAAGTGGTTCAACAATCTGCATGAGTTCATACCCATTCTCAGTTGCACCTTTTTTTATACTATCAGTCGTAATATATGAATTGTGTGGCGCTTTCCTGAATGAAGCTCGTTCAAACAGCGTTCCGTCATACTGCATGCCATTCAGGTGATCGACTGCGCCTGAATTCAAAATCGCTTGAGCAGAAGGCGAATAACCATGTGCTACGAAAATCCCATTAAAGCCTGCGCTTAATTCAATAAAATAATCTCTCGCACTCCGAACTGGTCCTACAATGTCTGGATAATCACTTTGGTAAATCGCTAACAATCTTGTGATCTTACCTTCTACAAGCATTTCGTATACGATATCTGCTTTATGAAGTCCAGACTGCGGCCTTGCTTTCGGGTGATTATTCACAACGATACTGATGACACGCTGATCGCTATTTTCAGTAGCCACCCCGGTAAGAGGAGCTTTTTCCCCTTGAATTTGATCAACTTCTTTATTCATGGACGATTCTTCAACACCGGCTGATTCTGCTCCAGATTTCTGAGCGGTATCTTTTTGTGAACAGCCAGCGAGTAATCCTACAGACAAAATAACTGCCAGTGAGACGCGCAATTTCCCCACGTCTTCACGCCCCCTTCGCTTATAAAGTCTTCCCTTTTATATTTTACCGCATTATCGCAGGAAAAAGTACCGTCTTTCTCTTTACATCATAAATTCCTTGTTGAGTCAACCTTACGAACGGAAGATGTGTGGAAGAAAAGAACAACAAACTATAAACAGGATCGCCAAATGGATAGCCACGTTCTTTTAATTCAGTCACCATCTTCTTCTCTTGTTCGATTACGTCTTCAAGTGGTAACGGTGACATTTTGCCCATCAAAGGCAGTTCAATTTCAACAACGACTTCACCATCCTCAACGAGGACTATTCCACCACCGATCGACCGCACTCGCTCTAGAGCAGCAACCATGTCTGATTTTTTTTTACCGATCAATATAAAATCACCAGAATTCGAGAAGCTACTCGCAAAGCCTTTTACCTTATTGGCAAAACCCTTCACAATGGTATTCACTCGCCACTTGCCTTCCTTACTAAGAAGCATCATAAAGCTCTCATCGTGATCTGTAGGGAGTTCATCCACCGCCGTTTCGTATGAAAGGTTATATGGTTTTGTGATAACGGCGTTGATCATTTCGATTCCAGCTGGACCTGAGAAAGTTAAATCGTCTTCCTCTAACCCCCAGTTCTGTTCGTTTAGAACAAGACCATGGTCTTCCCAATCGAATGACCACTCGTCATATACTTCTTCGCCATCCTTCTTAATCCATTCTCCTCGAGCGAGAACAGAGACTGGTGTTGGATTGTGCTTTGATTCCAAAAAGTTGAGGTGCGCAAGCCTTCCAGGTGCTATCATACCATGTGTATCCGTTATACCGTAGTGGTTTGCGACATTATATGACACCATCGCATAAGCATCTTCTACCGGTACTCCTTTTTCCAGGGCGATGGATATGAGCTTATCCGTGAACCCTTGCTCAAGGAAAGAAGGCGTTGATCCATCGGTGTTCATCATCACTCGATCAAAACAATCTACCCCTTTTTCAATCAGCGATTCGAGGATGACTGGCAAATCAGGACGTATGGAAGAATACCGTAGAGACGTCATCATGCCCATCTCAAGTCTACGGAGAGCCTCTTCTCCAGTCATCGCTTCGTGATCACAGGAAACACCATAAAGTCCCATCTTCGTTAATGTCTTCAACGAAGCGCCAGGGAGATGGCCTTCTACCGGTTTACCCAACCTATGTGTCTCTTGCATCCATTCCAGTATCTCATCGTCTCCTGCAATAACGTCAGGCCACGCAGTAAGTTCACCACCTTGAATAACGAGCGGATGGGCGAGCCATTCCTTAATTTTCTTATTCGTGATGGTTTCTGCATTCAACAGCTGCGTTTGAGAATCGTACCTTGCCCACCAAAACATCGAGACCGGAAACTTATCCAACTCATCTAACATTGTAAGCGCTTTCTTTTGTGGCAATCCTAATAGAAAAAACAAGTTGTCATTGATCATGGTGGTGGTTCCCCTGTTAGATGCATAGCGCGCAAGTGATAGGGGATTATAAAGTTGAAACGGATGGGCGTGGGGTTCAATGTATCCTGGTACAAGATACGATCCCTCACAATCGATCCATTCTGTTGCTGAATGTTTTTCAGGCAATTCATCTCCTACGTATACAATTCGATCTTTATAGATCCATATATGTGAGGTGATCCATTTTTTTAATGCGTTGTTTAAATACGTTGCATTTGTTAAGACGATTGATGGAGGCAGTTCACCGGACACAACCTGTACTTGTTGTCTCAATTGCTGCTTCGTCCATAAATAGTTTCGCTTAGGCATGTCCAACCCTCGTTTCAATAAGTTTTCTCTATTTTAACATAATTTAGAAAAGTTGATAGTGCTGTTTTAAACCACTGAAGGGAGTTTTTAAAATGAAACCGAACATCAGCATGATGAATGCATTTATTCGTTTAACTGCAGGATTTACACTCCTCTCCTGGTCTACCGCAAAACTTTGTAAAAACGAAAACGTCTCAACGTCGCTTTTGCTTGCAGCAGCAGGAGCGTTGAAGATCGCAGAAGGTCATACGCGATACTGCCCGATCGTCGACCTGATGAACCAAGAAGAAAATCGGGATCCTGATGAAACAGCCCTTGAAAAAGTGATTAACCCCTCTTAACCATGGCTATAAAAAAACTTCCCTGATTCCAGGGAAGTTTTCGTAACATAACAAAAGGAGGTAACGTTGTGCTTGAATACATTACAGACACTTGGGTCATCTACACATTATTGATCGGTAGTATTATTGCTATATCGTTTGCTTACATCAAGAAGAAACGTGTGAAATAGCTCGATGTCCGATATCTGTTCTATAAAATCCATCCTCTACCTGCACGTTCTGAAGATCTTCGTAAACTGAAGCACTAGCTTCTTGGAGAGTTTCTCCTGAAGCCGATAGCAGTAACACGCGCCCACCATTCGTTACAAACTGATCGCCTTTCTTGTCGGTACCTGCATGAAACACAAGTGAAGTCACATCGTTCAAACCTGTGATGGTCTTCCCTTTTTCATAATCACCAGGGTACCCTCCTGACGCAATGACAACTCCCATCACAGCTTTCTCACTCCATTTGAGCTCAAGCTCTTTACCGTCTAATACGCTTTGAATGGCTTCGATGAAGTCTGATGTGAGACGAGGCAGGACGACCTGTGTTTCAGGATCCCCGAACCTTGCATTGAACTCAATGACTTTAGGACCGTTTTTCGTCAGGATTAACCCGGCATACAGAACGCCAGTAAACGTCCTACCTGCTTTCTTCATCCCTTTTGCAGCTGGAAGTAAAATCGATTGAATCGCTTCTTCTACCACTGACTCAGCGATTTGGGGAACTGGTGAGTATGCGCCCATTCCACCCGTATTCGGACCTTTATCTCCATCGAATGCTCGCTTATGATCTTGTGAAATAACGAGAGGATGAACATCTTCCCCATTCACCAATGCCATGAGCGAAAACTCTTCACCTTCAAGAAACTCCTCTACAACAACTTGTTCACTAGCTTCTCCAAACTGATTGTTGACCATCATATTATGAAGACTATCGAGTGCTTCATCCAACGTCATCGCAACGACGACACCCTTTCCGGCTGCAAGTCCATCCGCTTTCAGTACGATCGGTGCACCGACCTTTTCAACATACTTTCGAGCTTCCTGGTAATCCGTGAAGGATTGTGAATCTGCGGTCGGGATACCGTTTGTTGCCATCAACTCTTTCGCGAACGTTTTGCTTCCTTCGATTAACGCAGCTTCTTTCGTAGGACCGAATACGCGAAGACCCGCTTCCTCAAATCGATTTACAATTCCATCTAACAACGGCTGCTCTGGACCGACTAAAGTGAGTGTAATGCCTTCTTTTTTTGCGAAAGCAATAAGCCCATCGTGATTGCCTTCATCGATCGGCACGAGCTGACTAACAGCTTCCATGCCTGCGTTCCCTGGTGCAACGTATACTTGATCCACAGAAGCGCTCTCTGCCGCTTTCCAAGCCATCGCGTGCTCTCGACCGCCTCGTCCGATTATCAATACCTTCATCGAATTCCCTCCCTCTTAATGTTTAAAGTGTCGGATGCCTGTGAACACCATCGTGATACCATATTCATTCGCTTTCTTGATCGAATCTTCATCACGAATCGATCCTCCAGGCTGGATGATCGCTGTGATGCCCGCTTTTCCAGCAGCTTCAACAGTGTCATCCATTGGGAAGAACGCATCTGATCCCATGACAGAACCTTTCACCTTCTCACCCGCTTGCTCGATCGCGATCTTAGCAGCACCAACGCGATTCATCTGTCCAGCTCCAACGCCAACCGTTTGATCTTTGTTCGTGAGTACGATCGCATTCGATTTCACGTGTTTAACTACTTTCCAAGCAAGTTTCAGCGCATCCCACTCTTCATCCGTAGGTTTTCGATCGGTTGGTACGGTTAAATCTGCTTCATCGATTCCGTATTGATCTTGTTCCTGCAGCAACAGCCCGCCGTTAACAGATGTAAGCTGATGCTCCACTCCGCCAGACGCCTGAACATCCAATGTTAATAGTCTAAGGTTTTTCTTCTTAGTCAAAACAGCAAGTGCTTCTTCAGTGAAAGAAGGTGCCATAATGATCTCTAGAAAAATTTCCTTCAACTTCAGTGCCGTTTCCTCATCGACTTCACGATTCAATGCGACGATACCGCCGAAGATCGATGTAGAGTCTGCTTCGTATGCCTTTTGATACGCCTCTACAATCGTTTCACCCGTACCAACTCCACAAGGGTTCATATGTTTAACCGCAACAACAGCAGGTTTTTCAAATTCCCTAACGATATTAAGAGCCGCGTTCGCATCGTTAATATTGTTATAAGAAAGCTCTTTACCGTTCAGTTGTTTTGCAGATGCGATCGATGCATTTTTCGATAGAGGTTTTTTATAAAATACAGCCTTCTGATGCGGATTTTCTCCGTATCTAAGGGTTTGCTTTCTCTCAAACGTTACAGTAAGCGACTCTGGCTCTTCTTCTCCAGATTTTCCCGTTAAGTACTCTGAAATAATCGCATCGTAGGAAGCGGTATGACGAAATACTTTTGCTGCAAGTTCCTGACGGAGTATGCCTGTTGTATCCCCATTCTCCTGGACTTGAAGAAGCACACGCTCATAGTCAGAAGGATGAACGACAACCGTCACGTCTTTATGATTCTTAGCAGCTGACCTTAACATCGTTGGTCCGCCGATATCGATATTCTCGATCGCGTCACTGTAAGCTACATCAGGATTTGCGACGGTTTCTTGGAATGGATATAGGTTCACAACAACCATGTCGATCGGTGTGATGTTATGCTCCTCTAGTTGCTTTTGATGGTCGTCGTTATCTCTAACAGCTAGAAGACCACTATGTACATTCGGATGGAGGGTTTTTACACGTCCGTCTAATATTTCAGGAAAGCCCGTAACATCTGAGATTCCTATAACATCGATGCCCGCTTCCTCAAGAGCACGTTTTGTGCCTCCAGTCGAAATGATCTCGACCCCTTTTTCTGATAATCCCTTTGCAAACTCGGTAATATTTGTTTTATCTGATACGCTGATTAGTGCACGTTTGATCGTCATCGTCTTACCTCCTGCTACCAATTGTTTTGTTTTTAAGAAGCGTTCTAATAACGGCTGGATATAACTGATGTTCAACAGCCTGTATCTTTTTCTCAACTTCTTCTCTCGTATCTTCTATTGAGATGCGAATCGTTTCTTGATCAATGATCGGCCCCGTGTCCATCCCTTCATCGACATAATGCACCGTCACACCACTGACTTTCACTTTTGCTTCTAGGGCTTGACCGATCGCATCTTTTCCAGGAAAAGAAGGAAGAAGAGATGGATGGATGTTGATGATTCTCCCTTCATACGCACGAAGAAGCGTTGATCCGATCAGCCTCATGTATCCAGCAAGAACGATTAATTCGACGCCTGCATCGTTCAGCTGCTGAAGAATGAAGGCTTCAAACTCTGCTTTTGAGTTATAGGATTTAGGATAAAAGGAAAGGACAGGAATGCCGAAGCGTTCTGCCCTTTCTTCTACTTTGGCACCAGGGCGATCACAGACCACTAATGCGATTTTGGCATCGAGTGCACCCTTTTCGATTTCAGATGCGATCGCTTCGAAATTCGATCCACTCCCAGATGCAAAAACTGCTAACTTCACGATAGATCACCACCGCCAAAATTGATTTGATCACCTTTTGTTACTCGACCGATCACAAATGCTTGCTCACCGTCTTTTTCAAGCTGTTTGATCACGTTAACAGCTTCAGAAGCAGGGACGCTTAGAACCATTCCGATGCCCATGTTGAACGTGGTGAACATCTCTCGTCGAGATAAGTTCCCCTTCTTTTCAATCAGGTCAAAGATCGGTGGTACCGGCCAAGAGCCATAATCGATTTGAGCTGTGAGGCCTTCAGGTAGCATACGAGGAATGTTCTCTTCGAAGCCACCACCTGTAATGTGTGCAACCCCATGAACAGGATAAGATTCCAGTACGTTCAAGACCGGCTTTACGTAGATACGAGTAGGAGCTAACAAGGCTTCTCCAAGCGTCGTACCGAGTTGATCAAACGTTTGATTAAGATCCATGTTGCTCTCTTTTACTACTTTCCTAACAAGGGAGAAGCCATTGCTATGAATACCGTTTGATGCAAGGCCAACTAAAACGTCCCCTTCCATCACATCAGTCGGTTGAATCAGTTTAGACTTTTCGACAGCCCCAACCGTAAATCCAGCAAGATCATAATCATTTTCCTGATACATATCAGGCATTTCTGCTGTTTCACCGCCAATCAAGGCACACCCAGCAGTCGAACAACCATCGGCAACGCCTTTTACGATTTCTTCAACCCTCTCAGGTTTGAGTTTACCTGTCGCGATGTAATCTAAAAAGTAAAGAGGTTCAGCACCTTGAGCGACTACGTCATTCACACACATAGCGACACAATCGATTCCGATCGTATCGTGCTTATCCATCTGAATCGCAAGCATGAGCTTCGTACCCACGCCGTCGGTTCCTGAGATGAGAACTGGCTTTTCATAAGGAAGTTCAGATAGATCAAACATCCCTCCGAAACCACCTAGACCTCCCATAACGCCCGGTCGAACGGTTTTGTTTACGTGCGTTTCCATTCGGTTAACTGCTTCATAACCAGCTTCAATATCTACTCCAGCACTTCTATAAGCATCCGCCATAATGAACCCCCAGTTAGACTTTTTCGTATGGATGTACGGTATCAGGATAAATCTCAGTCGGATACGACCCTGTAAAACAGCCTAGACATTGTCCGCACGAGCTGCTTGCATCGTCTCTACCGATTGCTTCTGTCATTCCATCTGTTGATAGGAAACTTAGCGTATCTGCACCGATTTCTTCACAAATCTCATCAACGCTCATCTTCGCTGCGATTAACTCACCAGAATTGGACGTATCAATCCCATAGTAACAAGGACTAACGATCGGAGGTGCACTTATGCGAACATGAACCTCTTTTGCACCTGCTTCTCTTAACATCTTCACGATTCTTCTACTCGTCGTTCCACGCACGATCGAATCATCCACAATAACGACCCGCTTTCCTTCAACAACGCCTCGAACAGGCGAAAGCTTCATCTTCACACCTTGTTCTCTTAGCTCCTGTGAAGGTTGAATAAACGTTCTGCCTACATATCTATTCTTGATCAGACCCATCTCATACGGAATACCCGATTCCTCTGCATATCCGATCGCAGCAGATATACTAGAATCCGGAACACCCGTCACGATATCTGCTTCGATCGGAGCTTCTTGCGCGAGCTGTTTACCGAGGTTCTTTCTAGCCGTGTGAACATTGATGTTTTCGATATTGCTATCGGGTCTTGAGAAATAAATGTACTCCATACTGCAGATCGCACGCGACATCGGGGAAGAAAAACGGTCCGATTCGATGCCTGCGTCATTGATGATAAGAAGTTCACCTGGCTCCACATCACGAATATATTCCGCTCCGATGAGATCGAACGCACAGGTTTCAGAGGCAACTACATATCCTTCTCCTAGTCGACCTAAAGAAAGTGGTCGCAGGCCATGCGGATCGAGAGCAACCATCATTTCGTTTTCTGTCATCATTAGAAAAGCGTAGGCCCCTTTTACCATCGTAAGAGCGTTCTTTACCTTTTCTCTAAGGTTCAAATACCCGCTTCTCTTGATCAAGTGAGCAAGCACTTCTGTGTCTGAAGTCGTTTGAAAAATACTCCCTTGACCTTCGAGCTGATGCTTCAACGCATTCGCGTTCACAAGGTTCCCATTATGCGCGAGCGCCAATCCACCATTCTGTGAGCGAAACAAAAGAGGCTGAACGTTTTCATAGCCTCCTCCTCCTGCCGTTGAGTATCGAACATGACCAATCGCTGCATTGCCATCGAGTGCCTTTAAATCGTCCGCTCCATAGACATCGTTCACGAGCCCAAGCCCTTTATGAAGGTTAAGTCTCGTGCCATCAGTCGTGACGATCCCAGTACCTTCCTGACCGCGATGTTGAAGACTATGAAGCCCGTAATACGTGAGCGTAGCGGCATCTGGGTGACCCCAGATACCAAACACACCACACTCTTCGTTTAAGCCTTTGATTTCACCAAACATGGAATTGCTCCTTTCCAGGCCGCTTCGAGCTCACTGACCGGTGCATCAAATAGATGATTTTCTTCTTCATGCATCATCGTCAAGATGCCAGTACCGGTTACTTCACCGATGAGCTTCGCTCCGGTTCTCTGCTCGAAGACCTGCTGGTGTTCACCCTTGATCGTGATGAGGAAACGAGATTGAGACTCACTGAACAGCGACGTCGTCACATCGCCTTCGATTCGAACGATCGCTCCAAGATCTGTTCCGATCAACGATTCACTAAGCGCAACACTCAAGCCACCCTCAGAAACATCATGCGCCGATTGAACGAGTCCATCTTGAATGGCTGAAAGAACCTGTTGCTGAAGTTCTCTTTCCACTTCAAGATTCAGCGAAGGCGCTTGCCCCGAGATCTTCCCATCCATAACCTTCTGAAGCTCGCTTCCTCCGAAGTCCTCGCCTGTTTCACCAAGTAAGTAGATCAAGTTTCCTTCTTCTTTAAACTGCTGAGTCGTAACATGATCAAGGTCATGAACTAGTCCTACCATTCCAACAACTGGCGTCGGATAAACCGCTACGCCATTCGTCTCATTGTAAAGGGATACGTTACCACCGATAACGGGCGAGTTTAACATACGACACGCTTCACTCATACCGTCCGTTGCTTTTTCAATCTGCCAGAAGATCTCAGGCTTTTCAGGATTCCCAAAGTTTAAGCAGTCCGTGATCGCAAGTGGCTCACCACCTGAGCAAACGATGTTACGTGCTGCTTCAGCAACAGCAATCTTCCCACCAACTTCAGGATCAAGGTACAGGTATCGGGAATTACAATCTGTTGTCATCGCTAGCGCTTTTCGTGTACCTCTTACACGCACAACGGCTGCGTCTGATCCTGGAGTTACGACGGTATTCGTTCGAACCATATAATCGTACTGATCAAAGACCCACTCTTTGCTTGAAATCGTAGGCTGACCTAGCAATGTATACAGCATTTCTTTCGGATCTTCTACCCCTGGAATCGGCTTATGAAGCTGCTGGTTTTGAATAAAATACTCTGGAATGCGCGATGGTTTATGATAGACCGGTGCTTCCTCAGCAAGAGCGTCGACTGGCACTTCAGCGACCATCTCGCCTTTATGAAGAAGACGGAACTTCTTATCGTCTGTTACGACACCGACTTCCTTCGATAAAAGACCCCAACGATCAAAAATTTCTTTGATCTCAGCTTCTCTACCTTTCTTCACAACAACGAGCATACGCTCCTGTGATTCAGATAGCATCATCTCGTATGGCGTCATGCCTTTTTCACGCTGCGGGACTTCATCAAGGTTCATCTCGATTCCCATGCCTGCTTTACTCGCCATTTCTGAAGCAGAAGACGTAAGACCCGCCGCTCCCATGTCCTGAATGCCGACGAGCGCATCACTTTTCACAAGCTCGAGACATGCTTCAAGAAGAAGTTTTTCCATAAACGGATCACCTACTTGTACGGCAGGTCGCTTTTCGTCAGAAGCATCTGTCAATTCTTCAGATGCGAAGGTTGCACCGTGGATGCCGTCTCGTCCTGTGCTTGCACCAACATACATCACGGTGTTTCCAGCGCCAGACGCGACACCTTTCTGGATGTCTTTATGATCAATCAACCCAACACACATCGCGTTCACAAGAGGATTTCCATCGTATGAAGAATCGAACTGAACTTCTCCACCTACTGTAGGAATACCGATACAGTTTCCGTACCCAGCGATTCCTGCAACCACTTCTTCAAACAAATATTTCACTTTCGGATTGCTTAACTCTCCGAAACGTAACGAGTTTAATAGAGCGATTGGACGTGCGCCCATCGAGAACACGTCTCTAATGATTCCACCTACACCTGTTGCCGCTCCTTGATAAGGCTCGATTGCAGATGGATGGTTATGACTTTCAATCTTAAACACAACCGCCTGCTCGTCACCGATATCAACGATTCCCGCTCCTTCACCAGGACCTTGAAGAACGCGCTCACCAGTAACAGGAAACTTTTTAAGAACAGGCTTAGAGTTCTTATAGCTACAGTGCTCAGACCACATTACTGAAAACAAACCCGTTTCCGTATAGTTAGGGGTACGGCCAAGAATCTCTTCCACCATGCCGAACTCTTCATCTGTTAAACCCATCTGGCTATAAAGCTTCTGGTCTTTAATCATCTCAGGTGTTGGTTCATGCATGTGTGACATGGGATTCCCTCCAGTTACGTAGTAGTGATTTGAACATCTTCAAGCCATCTTCACTTCCTAACAAGTGATCGACCGCACGCTCAGGGTGAGGCATCATCCCGAGGACATTGCCCTTCTCATTGATGATTCCTGCGATATCATCGATCGAGCCGTTTGGATTATCTTTATAGGTAAAAACGATTCTTCCAGATGTTTGTAACTCTTCTAAAGTCGCATCATCACAATAGTAGTTTCCTTCTCCATGTGCAATCGGAATCGTAATTTCTTCACTATTTTCATAAGCT
This sequence comes from Anaerobacillus sp. ABD4_527, assembly GCF_056160805.1. NCBI lineage: Bacteria > Bacillati > Bacillota > Bacilli > Caryophanales > Bacillaceae > Anaerobacillus > Anaerobacillus sp. ABD4_527. Next base: position 6,658 of record NZ_JBSWXZ010000004.1, on the reverse strand, counting down.
GACGTAAACATGGTCGCATTATTCTGAACAACAAGCGTTACAGGACGACACATGAACTTCAAGTTCTTGTTTCGTTTCATCGCTCCAGGAAGAAGGCCAGCTTCTAATAAAATCTGAAATCCGTTGCATACACCAAGCACTGGCTTTCCTTCTTCAGCAGCTTTTACCACTTCGCTCATGATCGGAGCAAAACGGGCGATCGAGCCGCTCCTTAAATAGTCACCATAAGAAAAACCACCCGGTAAAAGGATCGCATCATAGTTTGCTAGACTCTGTTCATCGTATCGGACATAAGTAGCTTCTTCGCCAAGCTCATCTTGAATCGCATGGTACATGTCTACATCGCAATTCGAACCTGGAAACACGATCACCGCAAATTTCACTGCCCGACGACCTCCTCGACTTCATACGTGTAGTCCTCGATCACCGTATTCGCAAGCAGCTTCTCACACATTTCTTTAATGCGCTCATCTACATTCGCCGTCTCATTCAACGTAAGCTCCATATACTTACCGATACGTACATCTTCTACTTCACTATAAGAAAGGCTATGAAGTGAATTCTTCACAGCACTACCTTGCGGGTCTAGCACACTCTCTTTTAACGTTACATAAACTTTTACTTTGTACATGATGCGGATCCCCCTAAACGAGTTAAGATTTTTTCATAAGCTTCGGTCAAATTTCCTATATCTCTTCGAAACACATCTTTATCTAACTTTTCATTCGTTTTCCGGTCCCATAGTCTACAAGTATCTGGTGAAATTTCATCTGCAAGCATCAATTCACCAGACGGTGTAACGCCGAACTCAAGCTTGAAATCAACAAGCGTTACGTCCCGCTCAAGGAAATAGCTTCTTAGGCGGTCATTCACAAGCAGTGCACGTTCTTTTAAGTCTTGAACCGTCTCTTCATCGGCAAGTTCAAGCTCAAGCACGTGATCAACCGTAAGGAGAGGATCACCAAGGTCGTCGTTTTTGTAATAGAATTCAACGATCGGCTGCTTCAACAGCTTTCCTTCGTCTACTCCAGTTCTTCTAGAAAAGCTCCCTGCTGCGACATTTCGGACGACCACTTCAAGTGGAACGATCGTCACACGCTTTACAAGCTGCTCCGTTTCAGAAACTTTCTCGATAAAATGACTTTCGATCCCAGCTTCTTTCAAATAATCAAACAACAGGCTCGTAATTTCGTTGTTCAGTCGCCCTTTACCTGTAATAGTCGCTTTCTTCTCTCCGTTAAAAGCCGTCGCGGAATCTTTATATTCCACATGAACGACCTCAGGATGTTCTGTCGCATAAATCTTCTTTGCCTTTCCTTCGTACAACAACTCCTGTTTCCCCATGGTGATCTCCTCCGATACGTGTGATTTATAACCCTAGACGTTCGAAAATCATATCGACTGGCTTCAGATGGTAATTGTAATCAAAGCAATCCTCGATCTCTGAAGCAGACAGCTGGTTCGTGATCTTTGGATCAGCTTCAACTAATTCTCTAAACTGAATGCCGCGCTCCCATGCATCCATCGCTTTCGGCTGAACAAGGTCATAGGCTTCTTCACGAGTCATGCCTTTGTCGATAAGAGACAATAACACGCGCTGACTGTAGATCAATCCATATGTTCTCGTCATATTACGCTTCATGTTCTCAGGGAACACGGTTAACTTCGAAACGATACCTGAGAAGCGGTTAAGCATATAGTTCAGAGCAATCGTTGCGTCAGGAAGAATGACACGCTCAGCTGAGGAGTGTGAAATATCACGCTCGTGCCAGAGTGGTACGTTCTCATATGCTGTTGTCATGTATCCGCGGATCACTCTCGCCATTCCCGTCATGTTCTCAGATCCGATTGGATTACGCTTATGCGGCATTGCTGACGAGCCTTTTTGCCCTTTCGCAAAGAACTCCTCAACTTCACGCGTTTCGCTTTTTTGAAGGCCTCTGATTTCAACTGCGAACTTTTCAATCGAAGTCGCGATCAATGCTAGAGCCGACATATAGTGTGCGTGACGATCACGCTGAAGCGTTTGAGTCGAGATCGGTGCAGGCTGCAGCCCTAACTTTTCACATACATACTGTTCAATGAACGGATCGATATTTGCATATGTTCCGACAGCCCCTGAAAGCTTACCGAAGCGAACGCCATCAGCAGCATGTTTGAAACGCTCCAAGTTACGCTTCATTTCTTCATACCACAGCGCCATCTTTAAACCGAATGTTGTTGGTTCAGCATGTACTCCGTGAGTTCTTCCCATCATCACTGTGTATTTATGTTCTTGCGCTTTCTCTTTCAAGACATCGATAAACTTCTCAATATCGTTCATCAATAGATCGTTCGCCTGATTCAGCTGATAAGAAAGAGCCGTATCAACAACGTCAGTCGACGTTAATCCGTAATGAACCCACTTGCGCTCTTCACCAAGTGTTTCTGAAACAGCTCGTGTGAACGCAACAACGTCATGACGTGTCTCTGCTTCGATCTCATGAATACGCGCTACGTCGAAGTCAGCGTTCTCTCTAATTTTCTGTACGTCTTCTTTCGGAATGATTCCAAGCTCTGCCCACGCTTCACATGCTAAGATCTCTACTTCAAGCCACGCTTTATATCTGTTTTCCTCTGTCCAAATCGCACCCATCTCAGGGCGAGTATAACGTTCAATCATGTTAAATCCTCCTAGTCAATTGTCCTACTGCCATAATTTCCATTGCGCCATTCGTTTTTCTGCTTCCTCAGTCGTTGAAGCTAGAAAATTAATATGACCCATCTTTCGATTCTGTTTCGCTTCATCTTTGCCGTACAAATGAAGTTTAGCACTTTTGAGCTCACTCATGCTCTCCATAAGAGGCTGAACATGCTGGCCGAGTATGTTACCCATCACGACCGGCTTCAATAACTCCGTCGCCCCTAGAGGTAAACCACAGATCGCTCTGATATGTTGCTCAAACTGTGATGTTTCACAGGCTTCCATTGTATAATGACCAGAGTTATGAGGTCTTGGTGCAAGCTCATTCACATACAATTCGTTTCCTTCAAGGAAAAGCTCGACCGCAAGCGTCCCAACAAGGTCGATATCTTCAGCCAGCTTCTTTCCGATTTCGCTCGCTTTTTGCTGAATCGATTCATCGATACGAGCAGGTACGATCGTTTGATGAAGGATGTTGTTCACGTGAATATTCTCTCCAACGGGGAATGTAGTCATCTCGCCAGTTATGCTACGCGTCACAACAACGGATAGCTCTTTTTGGAATGGAACCCAGCTTTCAACGATACAGGCTGCGTCAGGAAACGCAATTCCTTCGATATCGCCACTCTCTTTGATGACCCATTGTCCTTTGCCGTCATAACCACCAGTACGTGTTTTTAAGACTGCTGGAAAACCGATCTCTTCACATGCACGGACAAGCTCTTCTTTCGAATCCACTTTCTGAAAAGGAGCAACCTCAAGTCCCGCGTTTTGAATCGATGTTTTCTCTACAAAGCGATCCTGTGTCGTTCGAAGCAATTCGCCGCCTTGAGGCATATACGCATTCTCCTCAAGCCACTTCGCCGTTTCATGGGCAATGTTTTCAAATTCATATGTAATCACATCGCTCACTTCAGCAAGTTTTCTCGCACCGTCTAGATCATCATACCCTGACACGACTTCAACGTCTGCAACTTGACCGCAAGGCGACCCACTCTTCGGTTCAAGAACCGCAATTCGGTAGCCCATCTCTCTCGCTTTCAGTGCCATCATTCTTCCAAGCTGACCGCCGCCTAGAATTCCGATTGTACTTCCTGGTAAAATCGTTTTGCTCATAGTGTCTCACTACTTTCTAGTACCGATTCTTTCATGTTCAAACGATAGTCCTCAAGACGAGATGCAACACCTTCATCGAACGTGCTTAGAATTTGAGCTGCTAATAAGCCAGCATTCTTCGCACCAGCTTTTCCGATCGCGACTGTTGCTACCGGTACACCACCTGGCATTTGTACAATCGAAAGAAGGGAATCTAATCCGTTCAACGTTCTCGATTGAACCGGAACGCCAATGACAGGAAGTGTCGTTTTCGCTGCGACCATTCCTGGTAGGTGAGCTGCGCCTCCTGCACCAGCAATGATGACTTTTAACCCTCTGCCCCTCGCATCTTCCGCGTACTCAAACATTAATTCCGGTGTACGGTGAGCAGAAACGACCTTCTTCTCATACGGTAGTTGTAATTCATCCAAAACATCACACGTGTGTTTCATCGTTTCCCAATCAGATGTGCTCCCCATGATCACGCCAATTTGTGCCTGCATGCTATATCCTCCTTATTGGAAGGTTCGTTTTCGATTTATTTAAACAAAAAAGAAGCCCGAATAGAATTCTCCTATAACCTTTAGAAGAAGCTTCTACCCGGGCGAAAAATCATCATCCAACTCTGTAAACACAGAAATGAACAGAATACGACTTCACCCTCATAGTCCAACGATTTAAGGTCGTCGGGTAGAAACTTATGGGCCATATTCCCAAGATTATATGAGGTATCGATTTGTTATCCTCTTTCATAGTAACAAGAGGATTATTCAAATGTCAACGAAAAATCGAACGATGCGTTTGTATTCAATTATAACGTTCGTCTTTTACTTCAATTTCCCTTCGAACACTGTTTTTCTTCCATATAATTCTGGTTCTTTTGCACCTTTTCGTTCGATAAAAACAGGTTCTTCCGTACGTCTTACCGGCATATACCCTTCATCGTCCATTCTCTTCAGGCAATCCGATAAAGACTCGTCTTCCATAACTTCAAATTTCTTTTTCTTTGGCTTTTTCTCCATACACTACCTCCGAATTTTTCTAACCCAGAACCCTCCATGGAAGGTACGCGGCTCATACGAGATAACGAATGCTTTCGGATCAAGTTCTTCAATGGCTTGATACAGCTTTCGTTCTGACTTTCTTGATGTTAGAATCTGCATCACGAGACGCTCCCCTTGTCTTCCGTGGGCAAGGTAATGCGTAACGCCATATCCAACATCTCTTAGCTTATTTGGAATGTCTTCCTCGAGCTTCGTCGTAATGGCATTGACCGTAATATACCCGAGCGCAAGATACTCCTCGATCTTCATTCCAACGATGATACCGACACCAAAACCAAGTGCATAAGCGATTATATTTTGTATTTCACCAAGGTTATCTAGTACAAGTCCAAGCCCGATAACGTAGATCGCAATCTCCATTGTTCCTGCTGCTGCAGCTAAATAACGCTGTCCTTTTAAAGTGAGTATTGTTCGCATCGTAAGAAATGATACATAAACAATATTAATGAGAAAAATTATGGCTACCATCACTAACCCATTTTCTAACATACTGATCCTCCTTCATCTTTCAATATCATAAAACTTCAACTTTACCTAGCATAACACGTCGAATAATAAAACCGCATGCGTTCTTTTTTGAATTTCCTTAAAAAATTTTCCAAGCTTGATTTTATCCGTCCTTTCTATTCCATTCACTTTTTTCTATTTTCTAAACGACCCTCGTTTTAACAAAGTTTCCGAAGAAGCATATACTGTCAAAAAGCCCAGGAGGGAACGTCATGGGAGACTACTGGAGTCAGATGTACGATTGGAAAAACAAGATGAACAAATTCATGGGAGATGATTTCTGGACGGATTTTCAGGATATGTTCGTATCAAATGGACCCCTTGTGAACCTGTACGAATCGGGTAATGAATTGATCTGTACCGTTTATCTCCCTGGTGTTTCGAACATTGAGGATGTGGATGTCTATATCCATTACCGGACCCTTAAAGTAAAAGGCCAGACGAAGATGGTTCTGAAAGGGTACCGAAATGTACAGGAAGAGTATAAGCACGGACCATTTGAACGAATAGTCGAGCTGCCTTTCCCAGTAAGAGAGAAGCCGATCGATGCGACGTATAAGCGAGGTATTCTGATGATTCACCTTCACCGCTTGATCGATTCCAAGGAAGATAAGAAGCGTCTGAAGATCAAAGATGCTGAGGCGGGTGAAGAATAGAAGGAGAGCGGCTATCGTTTGTTGGGGCGGTAGCTGTTTTTTTAGTGGTTTTTTGAGGGTTGGGGTGGGTTTGGGATTAGTTCAGGTACTGTTGGGTGCTTGGGGAGCTGCTTTTTGGCCTGCTATCGGCTAAATTGCTGATATATCGGCGATTACTGAGCAGATATCATCGAAATCGAGAATTATATCAGCGAAAAAGGCACTTTTATCGGCGCTTTTACGTTTTTATCAGCGAAGCGTTGTTTGTAACGATTGATTTGTTAAAAGCACATTTAGATAAAACCTTCTGAGGGCGAGCGATCCGGTGGATATCCGCGAAATTTCCATTATATCCGCGATAATCATGATATATCCGCGCTTTTCGATTTATATCCGCGAAACCGAGCCATTTATCCGCGATTCTGAGATTATATCCGCGAAACCACTTTTTCAAGAACCCTGATAACTCAACCCCGCATTCAGACAAAACAAAAAAGCCAGAGCTCAATGCTCTGACTTCTCATTTGCCTAGCGACGTCCTACTCTTGCAGGGGGAGAGCCCCCAACTACCATCGGCGCTGAAGAGCTTAACTTCCGTGTTCTCATACGGGGCGCGATAAGCGGCGAACTTCTTCGTCAGCTGCGCGATGCTGGATCCTCATAGATCTCCGAAT
>NZ_JBSWXZ010000003.1:0-163445 GCF_056160805.1 Anaerobacillus sp. ABD4_527 | reverse complement strand
GATCCCTCAGAGATGATGAGGTTGATAGGTTCGGGGTGGAAGCGTGGCGACACGTGGAGCTGACGAATACTAATCGATCGAGGGCTTAACCAAACGAAAAGTAAAGCAGGCTTGGTCATATTCAGAGACCATTGGAGCTCTTGAACGTAAGGCGTTTTCCGCCTGAAGTGAAAGAGTGAAATGGGCAAGGATATAGCCTGCGGCACTAGACATCGCGAAAAATGTTGTTGAAATACGTTGCGAGTGCTATCTAGTTTTCAGGGAATAAATTTTCTCTTGAAAAACGACAAAATATATTGTAATATATATCTTGTCGCTAGCAATCACACGAATGTGCGAGCTGTTAGAAGTCTGGTGATGAAGGCGAAGAGGTCACACCCGTTCCCATGCCGAACACGGAAGTTAAGCTCTTCAGCGCCGATGGTAGTTGGGGGCTCTCCCCCTGCAAGAGTAGGACGTCGCCAGGCTAAACATTATTCCACAGTAGCTCAGTGGTAGAGCTATCGGCTGTTAACCGATCGGTCGTAGGTTCGAATCCTACCTGTGGAGCCATGGAGAGCTGTCCGAGTGGCCGAAGGAGCACGATTGGAAATCGTGTAGACGGTCAACGCCGTCTCGAGGGTTCGAATCCCTCGCTCTCCGCCAGCTACATACTAGATTGGCCCGTTGGTCAAGCGGTTAAGACACCGCCCTTTCACGGCGGTAACACGGGTTCGAATCCCGTACGGGTCACCAACTTAATTCATTGTTTTACTCTGTGGAGGATTAGCTCAGCTGGGAGAGCATCTGCCTTACAAGCAGAGGGTCGGCGGTTCGAGCCCGTCATCCTCCACCATTACAAAGGTCCCGTGGTGTAGCGGTTAACATGCCTGCCTGTCACGCAGGAGATCGCGGGTTCGATTCCCGTCGGGACCGCCATTTTATTCAACTTTAATATCGTCGCGGGGTGGAGCAGTTCGGTAGCTCGTCGGGCTCATAACCCGAAGGTCGCAGGTTCAAATCCTGCCCCCGCAACCAAAATAAAATTTTAACTACGTCGATTTATCTTCTAAGCTAAAATTTAATCGGAGTCCCTTTAGGGGCAACCTATTCTCTTTTCTTAGATCGACCGTTAAAATTAATTTAAAAGAATGGCTCTGTAGCTCAGTCGGTAGAGCAGTGGACTGAAAATCCACGTGTCGGCGGTTCGATTCCGTCCGGAGCCACCATGTTGCCGGTCTAGCTCAATTGGTAGAGCAACTGACTTGTAATCAGTAGGTTGGGGGTTCAAGTCCTCTGGCCGGCACCATTTTTCCTGAAAAGGTATCAATTCCCATTGTTTTTATATATAGTATATATTACAATGATAATTGTCTATTCGGAGGGGTAGCGAAGTGGCTAAACGCGGCGGACTGTAAATCCGCTCCCTCAGGGTTCGGCGGTTCGAATCCGTCCCCCTCCACCATCTTGATAGGGGTATAGTTTAAAGGTAGAACAGAGGTCTCCAAAACCTCCGGTGTGGGTTCGATTCCTACTACCCCTGCCAATTTATTTTTTAAAACTTGTTGTTGTGGCGATTGTGGCGAAGTGGTTAACGCACCGGATTGTGGTTCCGGCATTCGTGGGTTCGATTCCCATCAGTCGCCCCATTATGTTGGGCTATAGCCAAGCGGTAAGGCAACGGATTTTGATTCCGTCATGCGCTGGTTCGAATCCAGCTAGCCCAGCCATTTTAGTTGCGGAAGTAGTTCAGTGGTAGAACACCACCTTGCCAAGGTGGGGGTCGCGGGTTCGAATCCCGTCTTCCGCTCCATTTTTATAACGGCGGCATAGCCAAGTGGTAAGGCACGGGTCTGCAAAACCCTTACGCCCCGGTTCGAATCCGGGTGCCGCCTCCAATCTTCATATTTTTTAAAAAAGTCCTGCCGGAGTGGCGGAATTGGCAGACGCACAGGACTTAAAATCCTGCGGAGGGTGTACCTCCGTGCCGGTTCGAGCCCGGCCTCCGGCACCATTTACTTTCCGAAATTAAAAAATTGTCTTTATGCCGGTGTGGCGGAATTGGCAGACGCGCACGACTCAAAATCGTGTTCCGTGAGGAGTGTCGGTTCGAACCCGACCACCGGTACCAGTTACATAGTTGATACTTAAACGTCAGGATTTCTACAGTGTAGAAGTCTTTTTTTATTGTCTTAAACCTTAATTAGAAACAACCACTTCTTCATAATGTCTCATCTTTCAGTGAAAACTAGAATGTGGGATCGTCGTAGATAGACCTCATGAGAAGGAGGAGTGGGTGTTTTGGATTACTCATTGTTATGGAAAGCAGTATTACTCGTGGTTGGAGGAACGTTCATCTTGCGGATTGCAGGACGAAAATCGATTAATCAGATGACGATCGCTCAGGTCGTTATTATGATTGGAATGGGTTCTTTGATCGTACAGCCGATTGCTGGGGAAAACGTGCTAGTGACGTTTGTAATTGCTTTAGTACTCGTATTTACTCTGGTTTTAATCGAACTTGGTGAGCTGAAAGTTGACTGGATCGAAGGATTGGTTTCTGGGCGGTCTAAGATGGTTATTAAGGACGGTACATTGCAAGAGAAAGAACTAAAAAAGCTGAGATTAACTGTTGATCAATTAGAAATGAAATTAAGACACTCTCAAATCTCCTCGATCGAAGACGTTCAGGAAGCTACAATGGAAGCGAATGGCCAACTGGGTTATACACTAAAGCCTCACATGCAAACAGCGACAAAAGGCGATGTCGATTCATTACGTCAGGATCTCATGGCGATTCAACGGTTATTAGGTAGCAGTCCATCCAATTCAGTGATAACGACAGGCCCAATGAATTCTAAATTGTTTTCTGAAGTTGAGGCATCGATGTCCTCTTCTCCGAATGATGAACACAATAACTTACAATGAGCGTAACATTATCGCTGTATATGCGAAAAATGGTACACTGACTGTAAATCGTTTACTATGAAAGAGTGATAATCATGAAAATAGAAATATGGTCTGATTTTGTATGTCCTTTTTGCTATATAGGAAAAAGACGCTTAGAAACCGCGCTTCAATCCTTTCCACATCGTGACGAGGTTACGGTCGTTTATAGAAGCTTTGAACTTGATCCGAACGCAGAGAAAGCAACTGGAAAAAGCAAAGCTGAGCTTTTAGCGAGTAAGTATAATGTCAGCCTTGAACAGGCTGAAGGTATGTGTGAGAACATGAGGCAACAAGCAGAAAACGAAGGCTTAACGTTTGATTTTAAGAATATGAAGCCTACTAATTCTTTTGATTCTCACCGACTGCTTCAGTTTGCTGCAAAACACGATTTAATGGAAAAGATGGCAGAAAGACTTTTCTATGCCTACTTTACTGAAACGGAAGACATCTCTGATCTTGACACGCTTTGTAACCTAGCTGAAGAGGTGGGACTTGATAGGGCAGAAGTGAATGATGTCCTTCGTAGTGAAGAGTTTTCAAAAGAAGTACGCTTTGATGAGTCTCTTGGCAGCCAATTAGGCATTCAAGGCGTTCCATTCTACGTCTTTAATGAAAAGTATGCTGTTTCAGGTGCCCAGCCTCCAGAGATGTTCCAACAGGCGTTAAACAAAGCCTGGGAAGAGGATAAGCAGCTTCAGGTAATCACTAGTGAAGGTGACGCTTGTGGTACTGATTCATGTGACATCAAGTAAACAAATAAAAAGGCTCTCTTACACGTTGTAAGAGAGCTTTTTGTTATTCTTCCGTCTTTTCTTCTTTAATCGTCTTGTATGCAGTATCCAGGTTTCGGATTCTACGAACGATCTCAGAATTTTTGTTAAGATTGTCGTAAATCATAGACGACACAACTGACCGGTAGTAACTGTTCATCGCTTCTTGCTTTGAGAACACATCATCGTTTTTCTTTATGTACTGTCTAAAGTTTTCTTCAAAGAAAGGTATTGAAAAAGGTTCCATATGCTCATTCCTTTCACATTGGTTTCAGTCACTATCATACACTTGTAGAATCTATATTGAAATATTGTAAAGCAAATCTAAAGAAAATTAAAATTACCTATTGTTTTGCTATTATACTTTGTGTTATTCTAACTACATCAGCGAGGTTTGTAGAAAAACCTCGAATTTTCACCATTTACCCAACGCAGTGTTTCGTTATGATTAACGAAGCGTTGCGTTTTTTTATGTTTGCTCTACAATCGTTCAGTTTGCTAATCCGTAATTAAAGTCTCCGCCATGAATCTGATTAAACATTTCCCCAGAAGCTTGTAAAAGTTTATTTGCCTCCTCATTTGAGAGGGAAGGTTGAATATAATATAGCTGTATAGCATTTGTCGTTTCCTCAGTAACCGCAGTACGCTCTGAGTCCACAATTGGACTTCCGAATGGACCTTTTTCGTCTAGAGAGACTAGCTTGTTAGTGAAGTTCACTTCTCGACCATTCAATCCTTGATACGTTGTAGTCTCATCGCCCAGTTCGATGGAGATCGAACCTTCTACCTTATCTAGATCATAGATACCGATCGGAATCTTATACTGCAATGAGAGAAGGTTGTTTATATCTGCAGCAGAATGAATCCTCGGAAGGTCAGAACCTTTCTTAAGTCGTCTTAAAAGTGCTTCTGACGATGGGCGATACCGTGAAGGGTCAGTTCCGAGCTTTTTGAATACTGTTCGCCATTCTTTAACTGGTTGAAAAGATGTAATCTCTGCATCTTCTAAGTCCATCATCATGGTTTCAAGGTAAAACTGATATCTCCCGCGCACCATTTGCGGTGAGTTTTCAACCACGATATCATGATAAGTGATCCATCCAATTTTAAAGTCAGGAAGTATTTCGGTAATAGATGTTGAGAGAGAAATGTTAGTCATGTTACCGTTCTCCTTAATGTTTATTTCCGTTCATTTTATCATAAGAGACTACTAGAAGCTCAAAAGGAGGCTCACCTCATATGAAGAATTTGATCGATCATTTACAACGTATAGATGGAAAAAGTTATAAAGCTTATAAAGATATAAGAGGGAGCTATGATTTCGAGAATTACACTCTTTCGATCGATTATGTACAAGGAGATCCATTCGCAAGCCCTTCTAGAATAAGAGCTATCATTCCTCGTCACAAAGCTAAGGTGAAGACTGAATGGTTTGATGGGGATCAAAGGCAGATCAGGTTAGAAGACCTTATCGCAAGGAAGGTAGCAAAGTCCATTTACAAACACAAAGGAAATATCAAGGGTTCCGGTAAGAGTGGCACGTTTATCATTGATGCACCTAAACAAAAAGTTTTAGAACGTACGGCTGTGTCAGTAACAAAAAACAACATTACGATCTGCTTATCAGTGGGCTTACCAGCACAAGGTAGACGTGTACTAGGTAGACAAGCTCAGCAAATGTTAACGACGTATTTACCAGAGATCCTAAAAGCATCTATCTTCTCTCTAAATGAGGGTGAGGTAATTGAAGCCATTCATCTAGCGGATCAACAAGAAACGATTAGAATGTTCTTAAAAGATAGAGGGTACGTAGCGTTTATCGCGAACGGTGCCATACTGCCTCGAGAGAGCGGTATCAGCGATCGGCCGTTACAGAATAAAGCTGTTCCATTCAAGTCTCCGTCTAGCAAAGAAGTCTATATCTCGATCCCCCATAAAAAGGAACCGATAAAAGGGATGGCGATCGAGAAAGGAATATCCCTCATAGTAGGGGGCGGGTATCATGGCAAAAGTACCCTCTTGCATGCACTCGAGCATGGCGTTTATGATCATATTGCAGGTGATGGCAGAGAGTATGTGATCACTGATGAACTAGCTATGAAAATACGCTCTGAAGATGGCAGGAAGGTGACAGGGGTAAACATCTCACCGTTTATTGAGAATTTACCGTTTGGGAAAGATACTCGTTCCTTCACTACAGAAAATGCTAGTGGAAGTACATCTCAGGCAGCAAATATAATAGAAGCAGTAGAAGCAGGCTGTCATGCACTGTTGATCGATGAAGATACGAGTGCAACGAATTTTATGATTCGAGATGTTCGGATGCAGCAACTCGTCTCAAAAGACAAAGAGCCGATCACACCTTTTATAGACCGTGTACAGCAACTATATAACCAACATAGTGTTTCAACGGTACTCGTCATGGGGGGCTCAGGCGATTATTTCGATGTAGCCGATACGGTTATTTTGATGGAGAATTACCTTCCATATGATGTAACGAATGAGGCTAAAAGGATTTCAGCTGAGTCTACTATAGCTCGAAATAAAGAAGGTGGCGACCTTTTCGGAGAGGTGGACCGCCGCCTTCCTCATAAATCTAGTTTAAATAGTCAAAAAGGGAAAAAGGCGAAGGTTTCTGCAAAAGGACTTCACCACATTCTATATGGCAATACTGATATTTCACTTCTTCAAGTCGAGCAACTGATCGATCCAAGTCAAACGCGATTAGCTGCGGAGATTCTTCATTTTCTTGAAAGGAAGAACAAACTTGGAGACGTATCTGTTTCTGAGCTTTTGGATGCAGTTGAAAAACAAATGGATGAAGAGGGGATCGGATCATTCTCTATGTTTGCCAATCAACATCCAGGTGATCTTGCTCGTATTAGAAGAACAGAGTTGGCAGCAGTATTGAATCGACTTAGAACATTGAAAATCGTCTAATAACGTTAATTTTCATGAAGAAGGGAGGGAGTAAAGTGACAAACGCCCAGTTAAAGGAAGAGATTGTTGCATACAGTAAATCAATTGGAATTGATAAGATAGGTTTTGCGGCAGCTGATCCCTTCAAATCGCTCAAAGAGCGGTTGAAGCAACAGCAGCAGTTAGGTTATCAATCAGGGTTTGAAGAACCTGATATTGAGAAACGAACGGAGCCTGAGCTCTTGTTACGTGGCGCGACTACGATCGTTTCGATCGCCATCGCATATCCATCAAAAATGAAGGATAGCCCAAGAAGTAAAAGAGGCGAGCGGAGAGGTCTATTTTGTAGAGCGTCATGGGGCGTCGATTATCATCACGTGTTAAGAGAAAAGCTCTCCCTTCTTGAATCATTTATAAAATCGAAAGTTCCAACTGCTCAAACAAGCTCGATGGTTGATACAGGCGAATTATCTGATCGAGCAGTAGCCGAACGAGCTGGACTTGGTTTTACTGGGAAGAACACGATGCTGATTACGGAAGAGTTCGGTTCTTGGGTCTATCTTGGTGAGATGATCACAGATGTCTTTATAGAGCCGGATGAACCAGTTGAAGAAGGTTGTGGAGATTGTAATATTTGTGTAGATGCTTGTCCAACTGGAGCACTAGTTGAAGGTGGCCAGTTGAACGCAAGTAAATGTATTGCTTTCTTAACTCAAACTAAAGGTTTTCTTCCTGATGAGTATCGCTCAAAGTTAGGCAACAGACTTTATGGGTGTGATACGTGTCAGCTTGTATGTCCGAAAAACAAGGGTATCGATTTTCACCATCACCCTGAACTTGAACCAGATCCAGAAGTTGTGAAACCAAAGTTAATTCCACTGCTTACGATGAGTAATAGAGAATTTAAAGAGAAGTTTGGAAAAGCGGCTGGTTCGTGGCGTGGGAAGAAGCCAATTCAACGAAACGCCATCCTTGCTCTAGCGCATTACAAAGACGAAGCAGCTGTAGATACACTGATTGATTTGATGAGAAATGACCCAAGGCCTGTCATTCGAGGGACATCCGCTTGGGCACTCGGAAAGATCGGTGGAAACAAGGCGTATGATGCCTTAATAAATGAGCAAATGAAAGAAAAAGACCAGGAAGCGGCAGATGAGATTGAAAAAGGGCTGTCTATGCTTCAAAATAAGTCTTAATGGTGTTGGTCAAATAATATAATGTCTTGTAAGATAATGAAAAATGTTGAATAAAAGAAGGGATAGCATGGAGAAACAAGTGATCAGTTATGGGGAGTTTCAATCACCGATTGGAACGCTGACATTATTTGCGGGTTCTGAAGGAGTTTACAGACTTGATTTCGGATTTGCTGAAGATATGCTACCCGCGGCTGAAGCATGGTTTAAGAAAAATCATGTAAAACCAGATTTCGTTATGAATTATGAAATCATCGACCCGATTATTGTTCAATTAGAAGAGTTTTTTAGCGGAAAAAGAAGGATGTTTGATTTAAAACTAAATTTGATTGGAACACCTTTTCAAAAGAAAGTATGGAATAGTCTTAGCACGATTCCATACGGTGAGACCCGCTCATATAAAGACGTTGCTGTTGATATTTCTGCTCCTCGAGCAGTCCGTGCGATCGGTTCTGCCAATAACCGCAATCCACTGCCGATCATTATTCCTTGTCATCGTGTGATTGGGAGCAATGGTGCACTTGTTGGATATGGTGGAGGAATGGATAAGAAGGAATACTTGCTATCACTCGAACAGCAGACCGCAATTCAAACAGCAGTAACTTCATAAGTATTATCGAGCTCGGAGTTCATAGACGAACTTCCGAGCTTTTTTGTGCTATTAAAGTTTCACCCTGCACTAAGTGGTATGTGTAACCATTCAACAACATAAAGTGCGAAGAGGGGGGAACGCAAAATGGGGTGGGAAGAGCAGCTTAAACCCTTTTGGGAGGAACAAGCATCATACTTAATGAACGGATCGCTATCTTTTAGAAGTAATGGGAAACGTCCGGCTACTGAAGAAGAAGCTGTTAACAGGTTTATTAAGAAATGCAGCGCTCGCGAAGCTACCGTTGTGAGAGTACTGAATAAAGGTGTACTTCTCGGTAAAAAAAAGTTATCTAAAACTCGAATCTATGATTATTATCTCCACCAGCAATTCGTGATCAAGCATGGTAAGAAGATGTACCAAGAAGAGCGCTTTGAAAAAAGGCTTGCAGAGTTAATCGATGGAGAACTAATTCATGATCGATCCGTTGAGCAAGAAGGTGTACACTGTGATAATCCTGTACGGGCAGGCAGGGGAGATGAAAGGTTGAAGGGATCGTATTATGATCGTTTATCTGCTGTTAAATATGCTGAAAACTGGTGGGATGATTATAATCCTGCTTATCCAATATTTGATGGAGATTGTACGAACTATGTCTCTCAATGTATCCATGCTGGTAAGGCACCTATGAGGGGTTATCCTGATCGAACCAGAGGATGGTGGGTGCGAAAAAACAGCTGGAGCTATTCGTGGTCAGTCGCTCATGCATTACGGTGGTATCTTAGTGGTTCAAAGAGTGGGCTAAAAGCAAGAGAAGTCTATCAGCCTGATGATTTAGTACCGGGCGATGTGATCAGCTATGATTTTACTGGAGATGGGAACTGGCAACATACGACGATCGTAGTCGATCAAGATGGAAAAGGGCAGCCGCTTGTAAACGGGCATAACACGAACTGTCGTATGCGCTATTGGGACTATGAGGACTCAACGGCATGGACGCCGAACATCCAGTATAAATTTTTTCATATTGAAGATGAATAGCATATTCTTTCTCTCCGTGGAAAACATGCTATAATAGATATGTTTTGAAGCGGAGGTGAATCAATATGTCTTTAAATATCGTTCTATTTCAGCCGGAGATTCCTGCAAATACTGGGAATATTGCTCGTACTTGTGCGGCTACGAACACAAGTCTTCATCTTATTCGTCCATTAGGTTTCTCTACAGATGATAAGATGCTAAAACGTGCAGGTCTCGATTACTGGAAATATGCTGACGTTCATTATTACGATTCTCTAGAAATATTCTTTAATCAGAATGAAGGCGGAGAATTTTATTATATTACGAAGTATGGTACGAACTCTCATACTGACTTCGATTATTCGGATGTTAGTAAAAATACGTTCTTTGTTTTTGGAAGAGAAACAAACGGTTTGCCGGATGAGCTGATCGAGAATAATAAGGAGCGCTGTCTACGCTTACCTATGACAGACCACGTGCGTGCGCTTAATCTATCGAATACAGCGGCAATCATGGTGTATGAGGCACTTAGACAACAAGGATATCCTAATATGAAATAAAAAAGAACGACCTTAACGGTCGTTCTTTTTTATCGACTACCTTTTTTGGTTTTTTGAGGTCGATCATTGTAACCAGCCGTAAAGATGGCTGCTAGAAATGCAAGTATTACTACTAAGATACCCAGGAAACTCATGGTTTCATCCTCCTCAGGTAAAATTATGTCCAAGTCTATCTATGATTATAAACGATGTTGAAGGTGTTGTGAATGTTTTGAGGGTAATTCGATACTCTTCGGGATGAATGAGTTGGAAAATTTGCCACATTCCTATACGATAGAAGGAGATCGATTAAAGGAGGCTTTTGTTTATGTATGTTGTTATGAACGAACTGAAAGTACCTGATGAACACAAAGCTGTAATGAAAGAACGCTTTGGAAAAAGTGCAGAAAGCATGAAGAACGTTGAAGGTTGTCTTGAGTTTCTTTTTCTTGAACAACCATCTGAAAATGGAAAGCTGATCGTGTTTACAAAATGGGAAGATGAAGATGCCTATCAAAAATGGATTCATTCTGACTCATTCAAAAATGCACACAAAGAAAAGCGTGAATCAAAAGAAAAGTCTCCTGCATCTGGAAACGAGCTAAGTGAATTTAATGTTGTTTACCACACGTAAAACCGGCTATGCCGGTTTTTTTGTTTGTGGTAGACGTTAGGACCAGAGATAAAAACAACCTTTTCTACGTAAGAAAGAAAACAGAATGTTATAGGACATCCCCGCATACCATGTATTAAATCCGATGAATCAAATTTGGAGGGGGCTCGTAATGGATATCTTACGTAAAATCCAGCAGCATCGAGATGAAGAGAGGCGGCTGAAGTGGGAAGGAACCTTTGGCGAGTACTTAGAAATTATCAAAGAACGACCTGAAGTAGCGCAGTCAGCTCATTCACGCGTTTATAATATGATAAAAGATGCTGGTATTAACGAGGTAGATGGCAAGAAAAGCTACAACTTCTTCGCTGAAGAACTTTATGGTCTTGAGGAAGCAATCGAAAGGTTAGTCGAAGAATACTTTCACCCAGCTGCAAAGCGATTAGACGTCAGAAAGCGTATCTTATTGCTTATGGGTCCTGTAAGTGGAGGTAAATCCACGCTCGTTACCATTTTAAAAAGAGGCTTGGAGAAATATTCACACGAAGATGCAGGAGCGGTTTATGCAATCAAGGGCTGCCCGATGCATGAAGATCCGCTTCACTTAATTCCTCACCACATGCGAGAGGAGTTCTACAAAGAATACGGTGTTCGAGTCGAAGGTAGCCTATCTCCATTAAACCTTATGCGTCTCGAACAAGAATACGGTGGCAGAATCGAAGAAGTTATGATCGAACGAATTTTCTTCAATGAAGACAAACGGACAGGAATTGGAACATTCAGTCCTTCTGATCCGAAGTCACAGGATATAGCAGACCTCACTGGTAGTATCGATTTCTCGACGATTGCAGAGTTTGGTTCTGAATCTGATCCAAGAGCATATCGATTCGACGGTGAATTAAACAAAGCAAACCGAGGCATGATGGAATTCCAGGAGATGCTGAAGTGTGATGAAAAGTTTTTATGGCATTTGCTATCGTTAACACAGGAAGGAAACTTTAAAGCCGGTCGCTTTGCATTGATATCAGCAGATGAATTAGTAGTAGCTCATACGAACGAAGCCGAGTATCGCTCGTTCATCTCAAATAAAAAGAACGAAGCTCTCCATTCCCGTATCATCGTGATGCCTGTACCGTACAACTTAAAAGTAAGCCAGGAAGAGCGCATTTACGAGAAAATGATTCGAGAAAGTGATGTTGCTGATGTCCACATCGCGCCACATGCACTTCGAGTCGCTGCAATTTTCTCTATCCTCACAAGATTGAAGGATTCAAAGCGTCAGGGAGTAGACCTCGTCAAGAAGATGCGTTTGTATGACGGGGAAATTGTTGAAGGATTCAATCAGGTAGATGTTGATGAGATGCAGAAAGAGCATTCTGATGAAGGAATGAGTGGTATTGATCCGCGTTACGTCATCAATCGAATCTCTTCTACGATCATCAGAAAAGAAGTACCTTCAATCAATGCACTGGATGTGCTTCGTTCATTGAAAGACGGCTTGGATCAGCACGCTTCCATTTCAAAGGAAGATAAAGAGCGCTACATGAACTTTATCTCAGTTGCTAGAAAAGAGTACGACGAGATTGCTAAGAAAGAAGTTCAGAAGGCATTTGTATATTCTTATGAAGAAAGTGCTAAGACGCTCATGGATAACTACCTTGATAACGTAGAGGCGTACTGTAATAAGAATAAGCTTCGTGATCCTCTTACTGGTGAAGAGATGAGTCCAGATGATAAGTTGATGCGTTCCATTGAAGAACAGATCGGTATTTCAGAGAACGCAAAGAAAGCTTTCCGTGAAGAAATCTTGATCAGAATTTCGGCATACGCAAGAAAAGGAAAGAAATTCGATTACAATTCGCATGAGCGTTTAAGAGAAGCGATTCAAAAGAAATTGTTCGCTGACCTTAAGGATGTTGTGAAGATCACGACTTCTTCTAAAACGCCGAATGAAAATCAGTTGAAGAAAATTAATGATGTTATCGCTCGATTGATCGATGAGCATGGATACAATTCAATCTCTGCCAATGAACTTCTTCGTTATGTAGGAAGCTTATTGAATCGATAACTGGTGAAAAAGCATGCCTAACAGGTGTGCTTTTTTTCTTGAACAGCGTCTAATTTGTGAAAAGTTTGTATATCCTATAGTGAGATTAACCGGGTGCTTGTGCCTTTTTAGTATGAGTGATAGATTATACGTAAAGACGTATTGAAGAGAGGTTTGACATGAAAAAGGAACGCAGTCCGCTTTGGGAATGGCTGAAAGCATTTTCAATAGCCGTTGTCCTGGCGATTGTAATTCGTGAATTTATCATAACGAACTATGTTGTTCACGGAGAATCCATGATGCCTACCATTCAGGATGGAAATCGGCTGATCATCAATAAGATAGGATATGAAGTATCTGATCCGGATCGCTTTGATCTCGTCGTGTTTCATGCGAACGAGAATGAAGACTATATCAAAAGAGTGATAGGACTTCCCGGTGATACGCTTGAGTATAAAGATGACCAACTTTATATAAATGGCAAGAAAATGAAAGAACCGTATCTAACTCATTTTAAAAGTGAAGTCTTTAATGGGAATTTGACTGAGAACTTTAAACTCGAAGATAAAACGGAGAAAGCTGTAGTGCCAGAGGGGTATTTATTCTTAATGGGTGATAATAGACGGCATAGCTATGATAGCAGACATATCGGTCTCGTCCCGATCGACCAAGTTGTCGGTGAGGTGAACCTGCGTTATTGGCCGATCGAAGAATTTGATTTCACTTTCAAGAAATGAATTTTTTAGGTTCCAAAAAGGTGAAGCAGGGGTATTCTCTTCTTAAGGAGGTAGTTCATTGTGTCAGAACGAAAAGATAAACCTGCAAACAGTTCAATGGCAATGGATGAGAAAGAAATGAAAGAGCTTGGTAAAGAGATGGAAGAGCTTGAAACTAACCAGGAATTAAAGAAAAATGGGCGACGCCCTGACCCTGTCCAAAACGAAAATGATAAAAAAGAATAATGCCCATGTTTGAAGGCTGTCGAGATGTTCTCGGCAGCCTCATTTTTGTTAAAAAAGTGTGTAGGCAGCATGGGCAATTAACGAAAAGAGAATATTCTTAATGCATTTCTTATACAATCTATCAATAGTTTTACAATTCGTACGTTCCGAGCTTGATTTGTCAGAATTAATTGTCAATTATCGCTTGTATTTGCATAGGATAAAGTATACTACCTTTTAGATTCAGGGAGTCAAAATTAGTATTCCGCTTTTGAACAATCACCATGAGCGATCATCGATCATTGAATAAATATCCGATAGAAATATTATTTTTTAAGGAGGGGAATATGGCATGAAAGACAGGAACACCAAAAACTTTGTTGTCTCTCAGGAGAATTGGTCCCTCCACCGAAAAGGCTATCAGGATCAAGTGCGACATTCCGAGAAGGTTCAAGATGCTATCAAAAATAATTTACCAGATCTAATTAGTGAGGAGAACATTATACTATCTAACGGTCGTGACGTAATTAAAATACCAATTCGCTCTCTTGATGAATATAAAATTCGGTATAACTATGACAAATCAAAGCATGTTGGCCAGGGTGACGGGGATAGTCAGGTTGGAGATGTTATCGCCCGTGACGGATCAGGTGAGAAGAAGCCTGGTGGAGGTAAAGGCGAAGGAGCTGGGGATAAACCTGGCGATGATTTTTATGAAGCTGAAGTCTCATTGATGGAGCTGCAGGAAATTCTCTTTAAAGAATTGGAACTACCTAATTTACGTGAAAAAGAGACAGCTGAAGTTGTGAAGAAGAAAGTTGAGTTTAATGATATTCGTAAAACTGGCTTGATGGGTAACATCGATAAGAAACGAACGATCCTTTCTGCTTACAAGCGAAATGCAATCGAAGGAAGGCCAGGAATAGCACCGATTTATCAAGATGATCTTCGCTTTAAAACGTGGAACGAAGAAATAAAACGAGAATCAAAAGCTGTTGTACTTGCTATGATGGATACAAGTGGATCAATGGGTAAATGGGAGAAATATATGGCGAGAAGCTTCTTCTTTTGGATGACACGCTTCTTACGTTCGAAATACGAAACTGTGGAAATCGAGTTCATTGCTCACCATACCGAAGCGAAAGTCGTCTCTGAGGACGATTTTTTTTCAAAAGGTGAAAGCGGTGGAACCATTTGTTCATCTGCCTATCGTAAAGCTTTAGAACTGATTGAAGAAAAGTATTCACCAGCTCGCTATAATATCTATCCATTTCATTTCTCAGACGGTGATAACCTTACTTCCGACAATTCACGCTGTGTGAAGCTTGTGAATCAGATCATGAAAGTGTCGAATATGTTTGGGTACGGGGAAGTTAATGCCTACAATCGCCACTCAACATTGATGAGTGCCTATAAGAATATCCATGATCCAATGTTTAGACACTATATTTTGAAAGAGAAGAAGGATGTTTACCACGCAATGAAGAGTTTTTTCAAAAAGGAAGAAGTTCATTCGTAATGGTTTCCCACCAGGGGAACCATTTTTTTGTTTTGGAAGCATGAAAAGAAAAGGAAGCTTCATACTAAAATCAACAACGAGTAATGGAGGATTGCTTATGAAGAGTGCTTCCGTAGCATTTATTTCCTTCATCCTTATCCTATTTCAACCTTTCATTGCGGTAGCTGATGAAGTTAGCGCAGAGCTTCATTTCATTGATGTCGGACAAGCTGACAGTATCCTTGTACTGCAAGGGGGGAAAGCAATGCTCATCGATGCTGGAGATAATAAGGATGGTGACAAAGTTTCGAGTTATTTAAAAAATCTTGGTATCAAACGTTTAGATTACCTAATCGCGACCCATCCACACCACGATCATATTGGGGGAATGGATGAAATCGTGAACGACTTCAAAATAGGAAAAGTGATCATGCCTGACGTATCCTACCCCACTCGACATTACCGCTCTTTAATGAAGGCGATCAAAAAGAGAGAGATACCGGTTAGTGTCGCTGAGAGCGGAAAGAAAGCAAGGTTTGGAAAGGGAATCACGCTTCACTTTTTTTCCCCGATCCGCCATGCAGAATATGAGGATTTTAATGACTACAGCGCAGTCGTTCAATTAAGGCATCACAATAATTCATTTTTGCTGATGGGAGACGCTGGTGAACAAGCTGAAAAGGAGATATTAGCAGATGCAAAGAAAAAACTCCCTTCAGATGTGATTAAGATCGGTCATCATGGAGCTGATTCTGCTTCAACCAAACCATTTATAAAAGCGGTAGCTCCTCAAGCAGCCATTATCTCAGTTGGCAAAAACAATCCTTATCATTATCCAGATAAATCTGTTTTAAAGACGCTTAGTACGATGAAGATCCCCATTTTCAGGACAGACCAACTTGGGACAATTATCGCTAAAAGCGATGGGGAAAGGATCGTTTTTCATACGGGTCAAAAAAAGGAAAAATAATTTGACCAAACGAAGCTCACACTAGTTTGTGTAAGACCTCGTCTTTTGAGTCTTTACCATTTATCAACTGGGAGGAATGTTTGTGCATAATAATCTGCAAGGCGTCATGTCTAGAAACGTCGTATCTGTTACACCAGAACAATCTGTTCAGGAAGCAGCCGCATTGATGAGTCAGCATAATATCGGTGCCCTTCCTGTAATGAAGGATGGACAACTGTGTGGGATCATTACCGATAGAGATATTACGACGCGTTCGACTGCTAGTGGCGGGGCAGCAACTTCACAGGTAGGACAGTGTATGTCGAACAACTGTGTATCAGCGAACCCTAACATGTCAGCAGATGAAGCAGCAGCATTAATGGCACAAAACCAAATCCGTCGACTGCCAGTCGTTGAAAACAACCAGGTAGTCGGAATGGTTTCGCTTGGGGACTTTGCTACGAAAACACCGGATCAACAGGAAGCTGGTCCAGCTCTATCCAGCATTTCTCAAAACGGTACAACTCGAGCATAACGATGTTGAGGCTGGCTGATGTCAGCCTCTTCTTATTCTGAAAATTGTTACCTCTATGATAAAATGAATATGAAATTGGGTACATAGTAAGATAGGCAGTTACGTGGAGGTAGATAAGATGTCTGAATTAGATGTTTCTAAATTCGAAAAAAAGATGGAATTACGAGGTATCAAAAAAGAAGATATCGACGAAATACTCGCTTTACAAAATGAATGTTTCCCAGGCATGGACCCATGGAAGCGAGAGCACTTAGAAAGTCATCTAGCTGTTTTCCCCGAAGGTCAATTTTGTGTTGAATATGAAGGGAAAATCATAGGTACCTGCTCGAGCTTGATGGTGAATTTCGATGAGTATGACGATCAACACACATGGGATGACATTACGGACGAAGGCTATATTACAAACCATAACCCAGATGGTTATAACTTATATGGAATTGAGGTAATGGTTCATCCTGAGTATAGACGAATGAAAATCGGTAAACGTCTGTATGATGCCAGAAAAGATTTAGCAAGAGAATTAAATGTAAAGAGTATCATCATCGGTGGACGCATTCCGAACTATCATAAGTATGCTGATCAGATGAAACCATCGGAATATGTTGAGGAAGTAAAATTCCAAAATATTTATGATCCTGTCCTTACATTCCAGCTTATGAATGGATTTAATGTGATGAGGATCAATCCTAACTACTTGCCAGATGATAAAGCTTCAAGACGTTATGCTACGCTTATGGAATGGAATAACGTTGAATACAAAGCCAAGACAAGACGCCATTTCAGATCTTCATTCCCAGTTCGTATTTGTGCGATCCAATACGCGATGAAGAAAATTTCCTCATTTGATGAATTTGCTAATCAAGTTGAATATTATGTGGATGTTGCAGCTGATTTCGGATCGGATTTCGCAGTGTTCCCTGAAATCTTCACGACACAGCTCATGTCGTTTATGGATGAAGACATTCCTAGTAAAGCTGTGAGACGTTTAACGGACTATACTGAACCATACATCGAGTTATTTACAGACCTTGCCGTGAAATACAATGTAAACATTATCGGAGGCTCTCACTTCGTGTTAGAAGATGAGAAGATCTATAATATCGCGTATCTTTTCAGAAGAGATGGTACGATTGAGAAACAATATAAAATACATGTGACCCCAAATGAAAGACGTTGGTGGGGGATACACGGTTCTGACGGAATCGAAGTGTTCGATACAGATTGCGGTAAAATCGCGATCCAAATCTGTTACGATATCGAATTCCCTGAACTTGGTCGTATTGCGACAGACAAGGGCGCTAACATTATCTTCACACCGTTCTGTACGGATGATCGCCAAGGGTACTTAAGAGTACGTTACTGTGCTCAGGCTCGTGCGGTTGAGAACCAAATCTATACCGTTATAGCAGGAACGATCGGAAACCTTTCACAGGTGGAGAATATGGACGTACAGTATGCACAATCTGGCATCTTTACGCCATCAGATTTTGCGTTTTCAAGAGATGGTATTGTTGGAGAGTGTCACCCCAACATCGAAACGGTCGTTGTAGGTGATGTCGACCTCGAAATATTAAGAAGGCAGCGCCAATCTGGTACTGTTCGTCAATTAAGAGACAGAAGAAAAGACTTATATGAGATTCATTACAAGAAGTAAGCCTTTCACGGCTTGCTTCTTTTTTTATATCCTTTCATATTTTTATTGGAATTCGTTGGAATCCATATTAATATTAACTCTGAGAGCAGGGTTTTCTTGTTTAGGTAGAAGGAATTTTGCTCATTACATAGAAGACAAGTATATGCTAAAAGTAGCTAGACACAACACAGGAGGCAGAGATGAACTGGAAAAACGAATACAAACGATGGAATACAGCAACTGACCTTGATGAGGACTTAAAAAGCGACCTTACGATGCTTGAGGGTGATGAAAAATCACTAGAAGATGCATTTTATAAGAACCTTGAGTTTGGTACAGGTGGCATGCGTGGAGAAATTGGTCCTGGTATTAACAGAATGAACACGTACACGGTAAGAAAAGCTTCAGAAGGTCTGGCTCAATACATATTGAAGAATGGCGAAAGTGCTAAGAAACGTGGAGTAGCGATCGCCTATGATTCTCGTCATAAATCACCAGAGTTTGCGATGGAATCTGCAAAAGTATTGGCTAGTCATGGTATCCAAACATACGTATTTGAAGAACTAAGGCCAACACCGGAGCTTTCGTTCGCTGTAAGGAAGCTGAATGCTTTCGCGGGAATCGTTATCACAGCTAGTCATAACCCTCCTGAGTATAACGGCTACAAAGTGTATGGGGAAGATGGTGGACAACTACCTCCTAAAGTAGCAGAGGAAGTCATCTCATATGTTAACAGTGTAGAAAACGAATTAGCGGTGAACGTTTCTTCAGAAGCTGATTTAAAAAGTCAGGGCCTAATCAAAATGATCGGTTCTGAAATTGATGATCAATACATTGAGCAGTTAAAGACGCTACGCGTGAATGAATCTCTCTTAGAAGAGATGGGAGATCAGCTTAAAATCGTTTTTACGCCATTACATGGAACTGCTAACCATCCTGTTCGTGATGGACTTAAAGCTTATGGGTTCAAGCATGTCACTGTCGTTAAAGAACAAGAATTACCAGACCCGAACTTCTCCACAGTATCATCACCAAACCCTGAAGAACATGCTGCATTTGAACTTGCCATTCAATATGGCGAGAAAGAAGATGCTGATGTTTTACTTGCAACTGATCCGGATGCAGACCGTGTAGGTGTTGCGGTTAAGAATAAAGAAGGTCAATATGTTGTGCTTACTGGCAATCAGACAGGTGCACTATTATTGGATTACATCATTACTCAAAAGAAGGAAAAAGGTGAACTTCCTGAAAACGGTGCTGTGCTGAAAACGATCGTAACTTCTGAAATCGGTAGAGTAATCGCAGAAGATAACGGACTTACATCGTATGATACTCTTACAGGTTTTAAGTTTATTGGGGAAAGAATTAAAGAATACGAAACTTCTGGTGAACACACCTTCCTATTTGGCTATGAAGAAAGTTATGGCTACTTGATCGGAGACTTTGTTCGGGATAAGGATGCGGTTCAAGCATGTTTAGTAGCGGCAGAAGTAGCGGCTTATTACAAATCAAAAGGAATGACGTTGTACGAAGGATTACTAGAAGTTTTTGAGCAATATGGCTATTATCAAGAAGGCCTTGAATCCCTAATGCTTAAAGGGAAGGAAGGTGCGGAGAAAATCAATTCACTCCTCACTCAATTCCGTGAAGAGCCACCATCAGAAGCTGCAGAATTAAATGTTGCGATTGTAGAAGACTACCAAACGAGTACACGTACGTATATGAAGGATAACCGTAGTGAAACAATCGACCTACCTAAATCAAACGTATTGAAATACAAGCTTGAAGATGGCTCATGGTTTTGTTTACGACCATCAGGCACTGAACCAAAAGTTAAGTTTTATTTTGGAGTAAACAGTACAAGCCTTGAAGACAGCGAAAGAAAACTAGACGCGCTGAGATCTTCCGTTATGTCAAAAGTTAACGAACGACTATAACAGAAAATAACCAGGACGATATTCGTCCTGGTTATTTCATGAAAAACAAAAGAAAACCGGCTTAAAAGCCGGTTTTCTATTATTGATGTAAATGTTGTTTGTTTAATTGTGCTTCGTATTCAGCTTTGTTCATTCGAATGAGCTTAAATACTTTATCTTTCGTCTCATTATCCAATTTTTCCAGAATCTTTCCTGCTTTGTATTCATTTGAAGTTACAATTTTTCTGTAAATCTTAGATAATCGTTTATCATCTTCGGATAACTCCAAAAGGTCCTGCCTCCTTTAAATGAAATAACCCTTTTTCCTATCCTTAAATTAAGATTTATTTTACAATATATGAAGAGAAGGCGCAAGTGTTTAATCTTTTATAAAAAAGTATATGCTTTTAAAATAGATTTAGCCTAATGGAAAGGAGTTCGGAGTATGGAATATACAAATGAGATGAAGAACCGGCTTAAACGAGTAGAAGGACAAATACGCGGCGTTTTGCGCATGTTGGAGGAAGAAAAAGATTGTAAAGATGTCATTACCCAACTATCGGCAAGCAGAACAGCGATCGATCGTACAATCGGTTTGATCGTAGGGTCTAACCTTGAGGAGTGCATCCGAATGCAGCTCGATAAGGGAGAGTCGACTGAAGAAGTTGTAAAAGAAGCAGTGAACCTCCTTGTTAAGAGTCGTTAAGTTTGGTCATTATACTATTCAAAGAACGCTAAGGAGTTAAGTTGTGCAAATAGGAAACGTATCAGTACCAGAACATCTCATTTTGATGGGGGCAAGCATAGCTCTCGCACTTTTTAGTATCGCTATTATTCATAAAATCCTAAGCTTATCATCCAATGCTACTGATCTAGCTTTCGAAACGGTCGTTTCCTTTATTGTCGCTTGGAAGGCGAGTCTAATCATAGTGAGTCCGCTGCTGGTTGTTGAGTCTCCTCTATCGCTCTTATATTTTACTGGTGGTGAGACGGGCTATATTATTGCGCTTTTTATTAGTATGGTATATCTTCATTTCAAGCTAAAGGGCGATAACCGCAAAAATAATCTATACTTACTTGGATTCGGGTTACTAATTGGAACGATCAGCTATGAATCTTTTCACTTTCCTACTAAGAGCTCGATGCTTCTCGTCGTGCTATTACTATCGATGGTGTTATTAATGGTTTATTGGAAATCGTACGAATGGCGCTTCCTCGATGTAATGTTGTGGGGCAGTATTCTTATCTTCATCGTGGGTATGATAAGGCAAGATGTGATGTTTCAACTATCAAAGCAGCAATGGTTATATCTTTTCGTGGCCGTTTATACTGTTTGGACACAATATGATGTGTTTAGGAGGAAAGCTAGATGAAGCGTTTGATTCCAGGCATCATCGTCGTAGTTAGTTTAGTCATTTATGCGGTAGTATCATCTTTTACAGATGGTTCCGGAACGTCTCCACAAAAGGATGCTGGTCAACAGGCGTTAGCTCAAGTTGAAGAAGGTATCCAAAATGGAAATCTTGCACCTGACTTTTCATTAGAGACCCTTTCAGGTGAAAAAACAAACCTATCTGATTATAGAGGTAAGGTCGTATTCTTGAATTTCTGGGCTACCTGGTGTCCTCCATGTAAGGCTGAAATGCCTCATATGCAAGATTTCTATGAAGAGAATTCTGAGGAAGTAGAAATTGTAGCGGTTAACCTCACTTCAAATGATTCTGTTCATTCAGTTGAAGAATTTGTAAAAGAATATGGTGTAACGTTTCCTGTTCTTTTAGATGTTGAAGGAGAACAAGCAGAAAAATTTGCAACAATCACGATCCCAACCACCTATATCATTGACAGAAATGGTATAATTAAACAGAGATTAGTTGGACCAATGAGTAAAGACAAAATGGAAGAGCTGGTATCGTCAGTGCAATAGATGCCAGCTAATTATTAGGGGTTTCGTTCGCTGAGTCGTTCGTTTTATTGAATGGTCTGGTATCTGAAATGAAAAAGGAGGGGATCGATTGACGAGTTTTCTTTATGGAATCATATTTTTTATCATGTTAGGGTTCGTTCAGTACAGCTGGTTCTATGAACCTACGCATGGACCAGCGATCGAATTTAGCTCGACTAGGTCCTATATCGTTACATCGATCGTTTTAGGTCTACTAGTGGGCTATCTAGTTACTTCAGGGATCACCCAACTTTACAATTGAATTTGGAACATAAAAAGCTGCTGGATTTCCAGTAGCTTTTTATGTTTTTTTCTAAAAACCTGTATTTCCTTGCCTTAATCATGAAGTGGTTTGTCCTCACATACATATTAATAAGCAATATTTTAGGAGGGAAGGAAATGAGTGCTGAGAAAGAGATTTTTTACGCTATCGAAGAGATTACAGAAATAGCCAAGGGGTTCGGCCTTGATTTCTATCCAATGCGTTATGAAATCTGCCCGGCAGATATTATTTATACGTTCGGGGCATATGGTATGCCAACAAGGTTTTCGCACTGGAGTTTCGGGAAACAATTCCACAAAATGAAGCTGCAGTATGATTTAGGATTAAGCAAAATTTATGAACTCGTTATTAATTCAGATCCATGTTATGCCTTTTTGTTAGATACAAATACGTTGATTCAGAATAAGTTGATTATCGCGCACGTCCTTGCACACTGTGATTTCTTTAAAAACAACGTTCGATTTTCGAACACCCGTCGCGATATGGTGGAAAGCATGACTGCAACTGCAGAACGAATTGCGAATTATGAACATCAGTATGGAAAAGAAGAAGTTGAGAATTTCCTAGATGCAGTGCTTTCGATACAAGAGCACATCGACCCTTCCATTATGCGTGCGAAGTTAGCTTATGATCTTAGTCAAGATGATGAAGAGGTGAAAGTGGTAAAAGACGATTCACCTTATAATGATCTATGGTCGTTAGATGGTGACGACACGAAGGACGAGCAGCGTCCAAAACAAAGAAAAAAATTCCCTCCTCAACCTGAGAAGGACCTCTTATTGTTTATACAGGAATACAGTAAAGAGCTCGAAGATTGGCAGCGTGACATCATGACGATGATGAGAGAAGAGATGCTCTATTTCTGGCCACAGCTTGAGACAAAGATCATGAATGAAGGATGGGCGAGTTATTGGCATCAGAGAATCTTACGTGAAATGGATTTAACAACTGAAGAATCCATCGAGTTTGCTTCTTTGAATGCAAATGTTGTTCAGCCTTCAAGAACAAGAATAAACCCATACTACTTAGGGTTGAAAATTTTTGAAAACATTGAAGAGGTCCATGATAACCCTACCGAAGAGATGTTAATGAGGGGAGTAAAGCCTGGTAGTGGGAGAGAAAAGATGTTTGAAGTTCGAGAAGTAGAGGCTGATATCTCGTTCATTCGAAATTATTTAACGAAAGATCTTGTTCATAGAGAAGATTTGTACTTATTCCAGAAAAAAGGTAGAGACTATAAAATTGTTGATAAAGAGTGGGAAATGATTCGAGATCAGCTCGTGACGATGAGAGTGAACGGAGGTTTTCCATATTTAACAGTTGTTGACGGGGACTACATGAGGGCTGGAGAGATGTACATCAAACACTCTTACGAAGATACTGAGCTCGATCTTCAATATTTAGAGCGCGTTCTGCCTTACATTCATCAAGTATGGGGCCGCCCTGTTCATATGGAAACAATGGTAGAAGAAAAGGAAGTCGTATTCTCCTACGATGGAAAGAAGATGCACCGTAGGTATCTGTGATGAGTGGCGTTGCGTTAGGAACGCCATTCACGGACTTTTGGACATATGTACTGTTTGTTGTCTCTGCAGGTGTGTTAGGTGGCATCGGTAATATCCTTCTCACCGGTGAATTTAGGCTATGGCGTAAAATCAAAAGCGAGGGTCATGGCGATTATTATAGTATCGGTTCATTAAAAGAACCAATTATCGGTGGTATTGGAGCGCTCTTAATGACGCTCTTGATGGTTGAAGTATATGAAAACGTAGAGAATTTACTCTATATTTCTATTCTCACTGGATTCGGAAGCAGTGCGTTTTTAAAGCGATATATCGACGGAAAGATCGATGTTATCCAAGAACAAAGCACAACCCTTTTACAAACTGAGAACTTACAGTACTACGATGAAGAAGGGAAGAGCACTGGAGATACGGCAGTTAAGGGCGTTATGACTACGAATGGTCAGCTACCCGTTTATTTAACGAGTGATGAGATGCAAAGACTGATGTCTCTTCAGTCAAGGCTAGGTGATGCAATCAGCCATAAAGAAGCAAAAGTGTGTCAATTTGAGATGAAAGCATTGATCAACAAAGGGAAACAAAGGGCATTTTAATAGCATACTGGACGGGGACCGTATTATTACGGTTCTTTTTTGTTTTGTGTAAAATGAACCTCCACTATGACAAAATGGGTATAAGAAAGAGAGCGAATGAAGATTCTCAATAATGAGGATGATTATACCAAACGTTGACAGATCATTCATTTGGTTTATGATAGGGAATGTAATTACATGAAAAGGCTGTGGGTGCTTTGTTAAGATCTCGTTTTCGACGCATACGATTAACATCCGTACAATTAATCGTTTTGTTTTATTTACTAGCAGTGACTATTTCCACCATATTAATAAGTTTGCCCGTCGCTCATCAGCCAGGGAAAGAACTTTCATTTATTGATGCGCTGTTCACAGCCGTAAGTGCTGTTAGCGTAACCGGTCTTACGGTGGTCACAACTGCTGATACGTTCAGTGTAACGGGTATCATCATCATTGCATTTGTTCTACAAATCGGTGGGATTGGTATCATGACGCTTGGGACGTTTGTATGGCTAGTAATGGGTAAAAAGATTGGGTTAAAAGAAAGACAGCTCATCATGACAGATCAAAACCAATCGACATTATCTGGACTAGTACAATTGATGAAACAAATTTTAGCACTGATTTTTATTATTGAATTAGTTGGAGCCGTTGTGCTTGGAACGTATTATCTTCGATTTTTTGAAACATGGCAGGAGGCTTATTTACAAGGGTTCTTTGCCTCAGTTAGTGCAACGACTAACGGAGGTTTCGATATCACAGGTAAATCACTACAGCCCTTTGCTCAAGATTATTTTGTTCAATTTATTCATATCCTTTTGATCATAACAGGAGCAATCGGGTTTCCTGTTTTAATCGAGGTTAAAAATTTCTTATTCTCTCGTCAGAATACGTATCGTTATAAATTTTCATTGTTTACGAAGCTTACAACGATGACATTTTTTGTTCTAGTCGTGCTCGGTGCCATATTGATCTGGGCGTTTGAAGCGACAACGTTTTTTGCTGATAAGTCATGGCATGAGTCATTCTTCTATGCGATGTTTCAATCTGTTACGACACGAAGTGGTGGACTATCAACAATGGATGTTAACGAGTTTCAAGAACCTACTCAATTATTGATGTCTGCACTGATGTTTATTGGTGCTTCACCAAGTAGTGTTGGAGGCGGTGTGCGTACAACGACCTTTGCTATCGTGCTCATCGCTATTTACTCTTTCGCAAAGGGTGGAAGCTCAATTAAAGTATTCGGTAGAGAACTTCACCCAGAAGATGTTCATAAGGCCTTTGTCGTATTTGCCGTTGCCGTTATGGTTTGGAGCACGGGAATTATCATGCTTTCATTCTCTGAACCTTATCCGCTCGTGGCTATTGTTTTCGAGGTTTCATCTGCATTCGGGACTACTGGTCTTTCGATGGGAATCACACCGGGGCTCAGTACCTTCGGAAAGATCGTTACGATCTGTTTGATGTTTATCGGACGGATCGGGATATTATCCTTCTTATTCTTGATTAGAGGGACTGTATTACGAGAAAGATATCATTATCCAACCGAACGAGTGATCATTGGTTAGGAAAGCATGAGGGGAGACCCTCGTGCTTTTTTTGTTTTGAATTGAGAGGTTCATGATTCCATCCAAAGCATCTCAAGAGTTCCTTTAATTGTCTCAATATCTCCGTTTCTAGACGCTCGTCTCCGCTTTTCGTATGTCTAGCTGCGGTGGGCAGACCCTCGATCGCTTCGCTCTTTCCCAAGAACACAAAAAGCGTGTTCATGGGAAAGCGCTCCAGCGCTTGTCGGACCTAAACGGTCACTTCCGCTTTTCATGATGTCTAGCTGCGACTCGCAGAAACTGCGATATTTCACTCTTTCAACAGAACACAAAAGGCGTGTTCTATTTCAAGAGCTCCAATATCTCCGTTTCTAAACGCTCGTCTCCGCTTTTCGTATGTCTAGCTGCGGTGGGCAGAAACTGCGATATTTCACTCTTTCACCTGAACACAAAAAGCGTGTTCAAGTTCAAGAGTTCCAATATCTCCGTTTCTAAACGCCCACCTCCGCTTTTCAAGAAACATTTACCAAAAAAATATAGTATATAAAAAACGAGAAATCACAAACTAGTTGTACAAAGGAGGTGATTCACATGGCTCAACAACAACAATCAAGACAAGGAAGCTCAAATCAACTTGTAGTACCTGGTGTAGCTCAAGCTATCGACCAAATGAAGTATGAAATCGCTTCTGAATTTGGAGTGCAACTTGGTCCAGATTCTACTGCTCGCGCTAACGGATCTGTTGGTGGAGAAATCACTAAGCGTCTAGTTCAGATGGCTGAACAACAACTTGGTGGATACCAAAAATAATTGTATACCATGGCTGTGAAGGGGTGGACGAGTCCATCCCTTCTTTTGATTGCTACATATAGACAATGTAAGAGGAGTGATCAAATGGCGTTCGAGTGTCCTCTTTGTAATAGTTATACATCTATCCAGCTAGCTTGTTCAACTTGCGGTAGTGCGCTTATAGATAAGGGAAGGGAAGCGGATTATTATGATGACTATAGTCCGTATGAATCGTTTGAATCAGTGAAGATGACGGACGGGTATGGTTTAGATGAAAAGGATCATGAGTGTCCCCATGTTTTATCATGTCCAGAATGTAGAACTTCTGTTGTCTATCTGATTGAAGAATGGATGATCTAAAAAAGGAGCTGTCGTGATGACAGCTCCTTTTCTTTTATGAGGATGGGATGTATAGGCGTTTCTCAAGAAAGCCTTGTATGAGATTGAGCACCGTTGTAAAGAACCAGTAGATGCATGCCGCCGTAAGCATGATCGGTAATACTTCATAACTAGATGCTGCAATCTGGTCAGAGTTATAGGTGAGCTCAGAAATTGTAATTACAGAGGCAAGAGAAGATGCCTTCACGATGTCGATCAACGAGTTCCAAACGGGAGGTATGGCTCTTCTCCAAGCTTGAGGAATGATGATCTCTCTATAGATCAAAGACTTCTTCATTCCAAGTGACATCGCTGCTTCCCATTGTCCTTTTGATAGCGATAGAATAGCTGCACGCAATGATTCCGATATATAAGCACCGAAGTGTAAAATGAGTCCAGTATACGCTGCTTGCCATGCAGTTAATTGAATGTTGACGGATACGAGTCCGAAGTACAAAATAAATAGTTGGATTAGCAATGGTGTGCCTCTAAAAAACGATACATATAGTTTTGCAAATCCGATTGCGATTTTTATTTTTGAGATTCTAAGGAGTGCGATGATTAATCCTACGATAAGAGCACCAAAGATTGAAAAGAAGCTCAGCAAAAGGGTATTCTTTGCCCCATCTAATAGAAAGGGCAAAGCGTCCCACAATACGTTAGCTAGTTCACTCACTTACGTTCTCTCCATCAAAATACTCTGCGGATAACTCTTCAAGTGTTCCATCTTCTTTCATTTCTTCAAGTGCACCATTGATTTTTTCAGCCAAGTCTTCTTTCCCTTTAGGTAATGCAAAGGCCATTTCTGTTTGATTAAACGTCTCGCCTACACCTTTTACATTAAATTCTGTTTTTGGAAGCTCTGTAAGGATGAATAGACGATCATTCATCGCTGCATCGATTCCACGTTTATTGCTTAGGTCAGTTAATGCTTGATTCGCGCCTTTGTAGATCTTCGTTTCTGCTCCAGCGTCGATCGCTGCTTGTTGATAGTTACTACCTTGTGTTGTTCCAACTGTTTTACCTTCTAAGTCATCAATGCTTTTGATGTCATCATTGTCTTCATGAACGATTACCTGTCCACCTGAAATGGTATAAGGTGTAGTAAAATCAAATTTTTCTTTACGTTCGTCCGTGATCGTGACTTGGTTTGCGACCATATCGATTCGTTCTGTTTCTAGAGAGGAAAGAAGCCCTTTCCACTCGATCGCTTTAAACTCAGCTTCCATGCCGATACGCTTCGCAACTTCACGAGCTACTTCAACGTCATATCCAGTAATTTCGTTATTATCATCACGGTAGCTAAAAGGTGGGTAAGTCGCTTCAGTACCGATCAATAGCGTTTCCTTTGAATCATTTTCTTCTGACGTTTCTGTATTCTCACTATTTGTACCGCATGCTGCGAGTACACCTAGAGCTAACACCAAAACAATGCCTAACCATGTCTTTTTCAAACTGAATTCCTCCTTAAATCCCTACAAAATTGATATGAATTACAGGTTTTATTTTAGTGAGCATTTGCTCTAAAGTCAATCATGAACCATTATTAACGTTTAACCTTAAGTTCATGCAATTTATGGAAAACAAAAAACACCCTCAAAAAGGATGTTTTTGTTTGAATTTAATAAATACGCTGTTCCGTTTCTGTATCGAAGAAATGACATTTGTTCATATTTAGAGCAAGCTCAATGTGTTGTCCGCTATTAATATCAGAGCGAGAATCGACACGTGCAATGAAATCTTGATCTGCAACTTTAGAGTAGAGGTATGTTTCAGCACCCATTAGTTCAGCAACATCGATTGCTGCTTTAATCTTTGTATCTTGAGAAGATTCGATGAAAACTGGCTCGTCATGAATATCTTCTGGACGGATACCAAGAAGGACTTCCTTATTCGTATATCCGTTGTCACGTAACGTCTTCATTTTTCCTTCAGGTACTTTCACTCGAACATCATCCATCGTGAAGTAGCCGTCTTCTAATTGGCCACGAAGGAAGTTCATTGCAGGAGACCCGATGAATCCACCTACAAAGACGTTATCAGGAGCATCGTATACTTCTTTAGGCGAACCAACTTGTTGAATGACGCCATCTTTCATAATAACAATTCGAGTTGCCATCGTCATCGCTTCCGTTTGGTCGTGTGTTACATAAATAGTTGTCGTTTGAAGGCGTTGGTGTAGTTTAGAAATTTCAGCACGCATTTGAACTCGCAATTTTGCATCTAGGTTAGAAAGAGGCTCATCCATCAAGAATACTTGAGGATCACGTACGATTGCTCGTCCTAGTGCAACACGCTGACGCTGTCCACCTGAAAGTGCTTTTGGTTTACGATCGAGTAGGTTTTCTAGACCAAGGATACGAGCAGCATCCATTACACGACGCTCAATTTCTTTTTTGTCGAATTTACGTAGTTTTAGACCAAATGCCATATTGTCATATACGTTCATATGCGGGTAAAGAGCATAGTTCTGGAACACCATTGCGATATCTCGATCTTTTGGAGCAACGTCGTTCACGCGTCTATCACCGATAACGAGGTCTCCATCAGAGATATCTTCAAGTCCTGCGATCATACGTAGTGTTGTTGATTTACCACAACCTGATGGACCAACGAATACGATGAATTCTTTGTCTTGAATATCAAGGTTAAAGTCTTTTACAGCTTCGAATTTGTTATCATATCTTTTATAAATGTGATTCAATTTAATTTCAGCCAATGTTATGCCTCCTAGTAAGTGAAGTGCTTTTGATAGTTCTAAGTGTACGTTATGAAAACGCTGTCGTAAATTGGGAGGCTGCACAAAAATTGATAGCTGTTTTGTGCAAAATGAACGAATGGCATAAAAAAACTGCGTTGATTAACGCAGTTCGTAAGTAAGAAGAGCCAAGTAAACCATAACGGCTCCTGTGAAAGATTTAACGTCGATTCCGGTTCGTTCTATAAATTTATCTACTCGGTATTGCAAGCTGTTTCTATGTACGTAAAGCTGTTTTGAAGCCATGGTGATGTTTAAGTTTGCCTCTAGATAAGCACGTATGCTTTTCAGTAATTCAGTGTCTTCACTCACAGGTTCAATTAATGTTTTTAGGTAGTGAATCGTTTCTTTACTTGCTTCACTAAATAAGATTGCCGGCACAATCGCAGGTTGAGTGAATACCAATTGAGACGGCATAAGCTTTATGCCAGAAGTAAACCATCTCTTTTCAGTTTGATACGTTTTCAGCAAGTTCGATGGGGAGGTGTCTTCGATAACCTGTCCCACAAAGAGAGACATTTCGATGAAAAAGTCTGCGGTTAACGCAGCTGCCATTTGTTCTAATTCTTCAACGAGCTGTTCGCCTTCCGTGTTTTCTTGAACCATAAGACCCTCTTTTTCATTTTTAAATAGAAAAACGACTTCAGTTGAAAATAATCCAATCATCGCTTCTTTAAACTCAGTAAAGTCGGAGGGAACTTCTTTTAGATGAAAATGAATGTATCTTACTGGTTTCGCTGCTACTGGGGAAACGTCAAGGTTCTCATCAAAAAGGACAGATACCCATTTTTGTTGAAGGGGATCTCCCAAGTCGCTGGCGACCTCGTGATAAAAGAGGGTGCAAAGAAGCATATGTTCTTCATCTGAGAGGCGTGCTTTTCGAACCCCGAAGCGTTCTCCACCAGCTGTTTTATACCAATAGTATCGTTCAGGTTGTTCAGATGTAACTGCATAATCTTCACCATATAGTTCTGATAAATTGTTCAATGTTCTGAACCTCCTTAAGGCCTTCAATAAGAAAGAACCCCTGT
This sequence comes from Anaerobacillus sp. ABD4_527, assembly GCF_056160805.1. Lineage (NCBI taxonomy): Bacteria > Bacillati > Bacillota > Bacilli > Caryophanales > Bacillaceae > Anaerobacillus > Anaerobacillus sp. ABD4_527. The sequence continues at coordinate 132,526 of NZ_JBSWXZ010000003.1, read as the reverse complement.
TCATAGCAGAGGTTCTCATTATTATACCATCAAGAAACTATTCGTCACATCGACGTGGCGGTTCTTGTTCCATGACTGGTATTGCTTCTTCGATTTGGGCTTGTCTATAGCTTTGATGAACAGCTCCTCCAGCCATTCCTTCATTCACCATCCGGTCGATATCCATGTCGAACTTGTCTCGACCTTCGTACTGTGATCCTTCAGTGTGTTTTTTCGGCATCGCTTTTTCAACTCCCTATAAAGGTTATATAGGGTTAGTATGCGTTGAAAACAAGCTATTTATTAGTTGAGTTTTCATAAACGTGAAAGAGCATCAGCTCATGAATTTGAGATTGTAGTTTCTTTTTATCTTCTTCTTTAGGTGATGGTTCAAACCAGTCGAATTCTCCGTTGTGAAGATAGAGTGAACGATAATAAGTCCCTTGATAAAAGAAGGAGATTTCCCATTTCGTTTTGCGAATTTTTGGTCCTATTTGTTTGTATTGAAAATGCGATAACATCTAAACTCCCCCTAATTGAAAACGCTTTTTTCTATCATACCACATCAAGCTAATACGCTGAAAACGTGCGGAACGTAGAAATAAGGGAGGACATCGATGCACGATGGATGGTCGGTTCGTCAAAACGCATAGGTTTGGCATTCACCTCAAAAATCCATAGCTGTCCATTATCATCCTTTCCAATATCCATTGAAAGCTCAGCGAAAAATCCTTCTTTCTTAAGAAGTGATGCTGTAGAAATTGCTAACTGGTTGATTTTTTCTTCATCCATAGGTTTCGCGAGTTTTGTGAAAGACAGGATGCGTCCCCCTCTTGGCACGTGGGTCGTTATACTGCTCATGTGATTTGCGCGTATTCCAATTCCAGTCACGTTCCAGTCCTCAAAAGGTCTTTGAAGCAAAACCCTGAAATCGTATCGATAGCTGCCATGCGTGCAAAGTGAAACAGCTTTTTGAATTAAATACACTTCTTTAAGGAATGGTTTCAAATAAGTAATGAGGTCGCTAACCGTATCAAACGTCTGTGTGTTTTCATGGTCACTATATTTGTATGCATTCGTGATCTTCTCGAGCTTAAAGATGCCGTGACCTTTACTTCCTGCAGAAGGTTTGCAGTATGCGATTGGATGCTGTCGCAGAAAAGGTTCTAGTGTGTCTTTTGTTAGAATTACTGTAGGTGGCAAATGTGGTTTCAATTCCTCTTGAGTTTTTAGAAGCTCGTATAGATCGGCTTTATTTAAAAAACGCTTGTTGAAGTATGGAATCTCCATTTTATCTAAATAATTCAGTATGTTAGTTACTGACTTAGAACGTTCTTCATCTCGATTTGGGATTCGATTATAGACGATGTTCGGATAAGGAAAGCGATAACCTGTCCATTTATGTGTTATTTCATCAAAGATATAACCTAGGATATGGTTCTTATAAAAACTGCTAGGAGTGAAAACGAACGATAAACCACCTTGTTTGGTGATTTCTTCTTGAATCGAATGAAAGATCGCTGCATTTCCACTAAAGTGGTGGTTTGCATTATCTCCAGCAAGAATACCAACCAAAGGGCGGATGCCGTTTTTACTTGAGTAAATCTTGATGATCGATTTAGCAAGTTTAGTTGAAGGGGGGAAGAGCGGACGTTGCTCATTCCCCCAATACAATGTTTGATACGTACTTCTTTGAGACCATTTTTTCATTTCATCATCATAATATAGCGTGATCATCTGTGGTTAACCAGAGCTTTTTCAATTGCAGATTTAGCAAGGTGTATCGCGTATTCTATCGGAAGAACGCGTGTACTCAATTCTTCTGCCTTCAATCTTTTATGACCAAATATACTTCTTCCTGGTTTGGAATTTGCCTCAAACAGATAGATCTCACCGTTTTTGGTAATACCGAGGTCGAAACCAAACTCTCCGATGAAACCAGGTATTTTATCATCGAGTGAATGACTAAGTTTTAATGCTGCATCACTCAACAATGTTTCGTAATCTTTACTAAAACCGTAATCTGTAACGAGTTCATTTAAGGTTTTTACTGTGCCTTCAGATGATGTGTGAGTCGTTAAACTGCCTTCTCCAGCAATTTTTGCAGCGATCGCACTAACTTCCCATTTTCCTTCCTTGTTCTTATTTGTATGAACACGGTAATCCATTGGCCTCTGATTAATTTTGTGTAGGTCGATTCCTTGTTGAACAATGAATCCATCTAACTTCCCAGAAGGATACTGTTGTTTGATTAATCTCGATAGTGAGCTATAGCTCCTTAGTCTGTTTTCTTTGCCAGTTCGGAAGCGACAATAGTAATAATTTTCGTTAGCCGGCTTAAGGATTTGCTGGATTCCTAAACCAAGACTACCGTTAGCAGGCTTAATATAGATCTGTTCATACTCTTCTAGCATCTTTGCGAGGGTTTCTTGTTTTGGATTGAGTATTGTTCCTGGTAAATAATGACTAACAGCATCGTCTTCCTGTAATTTCTCAAACACCTTCCATTTATCAAAAAAGCTTGGATTGAACCACGGGATCAAATACTGAGATTGTAGCTTGTGCCTTGTAGAAGCTACCTGTTCTAGGGATTCTGAGCTTCGATTCGGCAGCCGATCATATACCACGTCAGGAAGCGGGACTTTCACTTGTTTCCAACCCTTTTTGTTATACATGAGCCCTTTGATCGACTGATCCTTAAAGTCCACTTGATGCGCACCAAAGACAAAGGCAAAAGCACCGCATTTCCTCGCTGCAGTCATTAGCTTCGCAAAGTACATGCTTCGTTCACCGATCGGCCGCATACTATCTTTTGTAAAGCCAGCTGTGAATACTCCGATAAGAGGACCGATATGAAGAGAGTCTCCATGTTGAAATAGGTGAACAGAAGTTTTCTCAGGGATACCGAGTATTTTCCACAAATCTTCAGATATCATATATTCTTCTTTGTTGTCTGGGTGTGGAGACACAGCACAAAAAGATGTCCTCGTACCAAAACAAAGCTTGTTAGGAAAGGAGACCCTTTCAACATACGACTTAAATGTGGAGGGGGGAACATACAAACACCCAGAAGATGTGGTGTCTTTTGTTAAAGGACATGGATCTGTCATCATTTGTTTACCCCTTTCTTTTGAGATTGGAGGTATCGACAGTATTGAAAAGGAAGGAAGTGGAGATCTTGTTTGTTTTGAAGTATCGAGTGTCCTGGTTTTGAATTGGCTTCTAGAAGCCAAACATGTCCTGTTTGATCAATACCAAAGTCGAGTCCAAGCTCAAATTTAGGTGGAAAATGCAGCTCTAACAGTCTAGCTGCTCTTAAGGAAAGCTCAGAAATCTTTTCATCTGCTCTTGCTAGAAGGTCTTTACTTAAGCCAAGGTCAGCGTATGGTTTAATTACTCCGCCACTATGAAGGTTTGAAACGAACGAATGAGGCAATCCAACCCGCGTTCCTCGACCAAGCTCCTTCCATAAATCCGCTTGTTTTTTCATCACCACTCTTCGGTCAAATGGACGACCATTTTGATCTCGGAGATGAAGCATCTCCTGTGCCATATACTCCTTTTTTGAAAGTAAGTTCTCAATGAAAGTATGAAAAGACCTGGTTGTATCATAATTATGACGGTGAATGTCTCCTTTATGATTGATTATCAAATGAAAAACGTCATTAAGCTGTGTGATATGGACCAGGCCATTCCCTTGAGATCCGTTAGTGGGCTTTAATAATAGTTCCGCTTTCTCATCTAATAGGCTTCGAATGACTTTCATAGCCGTTCGGTAGTTGAGCTGAAACGTTAGAGGAAGGTGTTCATTCAGATCACTGTCGTTTTTTAGAACGCTATGAACAGCCCACTTCCCTGGCAAGCCATATCCAAGGAAAACGGTGTTCGAGTATTGTTTGAGTTCTTTAATGAACGTAAGGGATTGCTTTGTTGGAGCTGTATGGAAGCAACGGTCATAGATAAAACTTGGGACTTCAAATGTTGCTTTTCTCCAACGATCATGATCATGATCGTAGTGTAATCCTTGAAGGGTGGATCGGAAATTCCCACTAGGTTGAAATCGAAACACCATAAAACCACAGGCCGTACCAGCTTTTGCAAGTTCACGCATATAACGCTTCTCATGCCGAAATGAGGTTTGCATGATCCCGAGAGTTGCCATTTCTTCACCTCTCTTAGTTAGAAGTGAACCAATAAACGAATTGAATCAATGCTTTTACAGAAGGACGGCAGTTGGTGTTCGAAGGGTGATCAGGGGTTTTTGAGGGTTTTGTATTTACCTCGATTATCCATGGATGCCCTTCTTTATCTATGCTTAAATCGATACCGAGCTCTCCATACATCCCGTCCGTTTCACCATCGATTACCTTAGAGACTTCCAGAGCGAGCTCTGGAAGAATTCGTTTGATTTGTTTTCGGGACACTTTATCAAATTGTGAGAGAACGTCATCTACTGACTTGATGAGTCCACCTCGAGCAATGTTCGAAACGAATTGCTCTTTCGACTGAGATACTCGAGCGACTGTTGAAACAACCCTCCATTTATCACCAGGTCCCTTTAAACATAGAATGCGAAAGTCAACTGGGCAATCTTCTACCTCAAAGAGGGGGATGCCCTGTTGTATTAAATATGGCACCTTTTTGCTTCTCGCTCGTATAGCAGGGTAGAGGCCTGATAATGTAGGGGAGGTTAGTACCTTGTTTCCGCTAAAACTCGAGTAGCCGAGCAAATAACAATCTTCACTCTTACTGATCCGATAAATATGCCTTCCTTGACTACCGTTAATCGGCTTAAGGTAGATGGTGTTGTACTTATTCATCATTTGTTCAACTTTATCGATCGTATCGAGTATGTCTGATTCAGGGAGGTAGGGAGCGAGCTCCTCATATAAGAGAAGTTTTTCGTGAACATCCCATTTATCTATGAATGCTTCATTAAAATATGGTATGTTGAGCTCTCGCCATAATTCCTTCAAGCTCTCAATTTCATTTGAATTCTCTAACCGTCTTGAGTGAATGCGGTTATAGATGATGGAAGGTAAGGGAAGGGTGTCTTCAATCCATCGATCAGATTGCCACCTCTTTCCGATTACTGAGTTGTTGTCCCACCTTTTTAAAGTGTTAACAAAAAAGAAGATATGGTGTTGTTCACAGTACTTTGCAATTTCTAAACAAAAATCAGTATAAGCAGAAAAAGGAGTGTCTTCCTTTCCTTGTGCATTCGTAGTCAGGCAGAATATCGGTCCTAACGTAATCACGCTAGTTTCTTTACAAAAGGATAGTAGAACACGTAGTTCGTTTTTAGGAAGGAAAAGGCGTGACAAGATCTCTTCTGAACAATACACTGCTTGATCAGAGTTTGTTTCATAGCTTTCCAGGTGAACTGGATATTGAAGAGATCCGCATTTAAAAAATACGTCTGTATTCTCTAAGTGCCATCTAGTAGCTAGGTACTCAGGAATGATTAGTCGGTTTTTACCCGTTTCTTCGAGTAAAGGGTGTAAAATCACTTTATGTGTATGTTTCATAGAAACCCTCGTTCAACTATTTTTTCGATAGATTGCCTTCCTTAAACTGGATAGGCAATTGCGGATAACGTATACTATGAAGATGGAGTTTTCTTTGTGAAAACGTGAGATAGAAAGGTTGATTGTTTATGTCGTCCATTATTATTACGATTCTATTTATGGTCGTTATCGGAGCGATTATAGGTGGATTTACAAATTCATTAGCGATAAAAATGCTATTCAGACCATATAAACCACTATATATTGGGAAATGGAAAGTTCCGTTTACTCCTGGCCTTATCCCTAAGCGTCGAGATGAATTGGCGGTACAACTTGGGAGAATGGTTGTGGAACATTTATTAACACCAGAAGGCATTCAGAAGAAAATGCATGATCCTGTTTTTAAGTTAACGATGGTTGAATATGCCCAAAAAGAAGTCATGAAGTATCTTGATAAAGAAGATACGATCGAAGAGCTAATTTCAAAAGGTCTCCATATGGAATCACCATCTACTGTGACGAAGGAAAAAGCGAGAGCGTATATAAAAGGAAAGCTTGGAGTGAAGGTAAACGAATTGAAGGCGCAGGAAGTAGGAGAAGTGCTCCCTGATAGACTTGTTTCGAAAGTCGATAGTGGCATCGAACCGTTTTCTGATTTAATCCTAACGAAAGTAAGTGATTATATCGCTTCACCAGAAGGTAAAGAAAAATTATCGGTGATGATTGATCTTTATCTAGCAGAACGAGGGACGCTGGGTAGCATGATCAATATGTTCTTCACGAATACGAGGATCGTTGATAAGGTCCAGCCTGAACTTCTTCGTTTGTTAAAACAAAAAGATATCCAACAAGTCATCGTCACGATGCTTGAAAAAGAATGGAGTTCTATAAAGGAAAGTAAAGTTGAGACGTTTGAAGATAAGGTGAATCTGGACGAGGTCGTACACGATCTTTCTGAAGCGATTGTAAAAGAACTCCCCATCGACCAGATCATGGAACTGCCGCTTTCGAAAGCAGTCGAACCGTTTAAGGACCGGATCATTGAAAATTTTGTTCCAAGAATTGTCGATGCAGCTGGAAATTATTTAAGTCATCAATTACAGCCGTTAATGGAACAACTACAGCTTGCTGAAATTGTTAAAAGCCAGGTAGAGGGCTTCTCTGTTGGACGAATCGAGGAAATGGTTCTGTCCATTTCTAGAAGAGAATTCAAGATGATCACGTACCTTGGAGCTGTTCTTGGAGGATTGATCGGAGTCGTACAGGGAATCATTATTACGATTATTGGATGAATTGGTCTGTCTTTGTTATAGTGGGTAGGTACGGGGTTATGAGAGCGAAAATAATCCTTATAATTTAAGGAGGTATATATCATGGCTGAAAAAAATCTTTATGATGTAGCTTATGAGCTAGAAAGTGCTATGCGCGAGCATGAGGACTACACAAAACTTAAGGAACTTTACGATCAAGTAAACCAGGATGAAGTTGCGAAGAAGTTATTCGATAACTTCCGTAACATGCAGATGGAGCTTCAACAGAAGCAAATGACTGGTCAGCAAATCACTGAAGAGGAAGCGCAGACTGCTCAACAACAAGTAGAACTTGTTCAACAGCACGAAGTGATTTCTCAACTTATGCAGCAAGAACAGCGCATGAGCCAAGTCATTCAAGACATCAACAAAATCGTTACAAAGCCGCTTGAAGACCTTTACGGTAAAGCTGACGAAGACAACGTTCAACAATAAGACAAAAAGAACTCTCGCAATGACTTGCGAGAGTTCTTTTTATAGGATCATGATAGCTTGCTTATTTGAGTGAAGATTTACTCACGTCACTCTCATGAAATGAGCAAACTATCATGACTATAGCTATGTTTATGATGCAACGTTTTCAATTACTCCGACGACTTCAAACTGCTTCGGTTGCGTGATGATTCGTTCTTCCAGCTCACATTCAGGACACTGAAGCTCGTGTTTTTCAATCTTAACTTTCCCTCTAAACTCATGATCACATGTCGTACATTTGTATATATGTGGTTGAGTAATCGTACCTACACAATCAAACCTAATTCTCTCTTTGCCTTCTGTCATTTTAAATACCCCTTTCATGGTAGTTTTATTGTAATAATTTTGTAATATATGTGGATTTATAGTAGAAGTTCCCACGAGAAGAAAAACTTAAACGCATTTTTCTAAAGAGATTTTCCTAGAGAAAATTTTGTGATAGGACAAATTGCACCCTTCATAAAAATAAATGACATAGGGACGACTTTCAGGCGAAAAGGGGGGACGACATGGTATATAAACTATTGGCTTTAGATATTGATGGTACGCTGCTTAGGACTAATCATAAAATCGACAAGGAAACGAAGGAAGCCATTGAGTATGTGAAAGATAAAGGGGTTTATGTCACGCTGATCACTAGTCGAAATTTCGCCTCTGCTAAAAAGATCGCAAAATCCGTAAAGTTAGATGACTCGATCATAGTGACTCATAGCGGATCATTTATCGCTCAAAACGTACAAGAGCCGATCTATCAAGAAAGAATCAGTAAAGATGATGTTCGCGACATCATTCATATACTTGAAAAGTTTGATTGCCATATTCGTATTATTCATGAACGGTTAGCGGTTGGAAACAGGGTGAATCAGAACCATTACCTGTCAGCTAAGATGACGCTCGGAATCGGAGATCCGCTTTTCTATCCTGTTAATTTTGTTGAGACGCTTAGTGAGTATTTAGAGAAGAAAGAGCTGTCACCACCTAAAATCGATGCGCACTTTTTTGATGATGATGAACGCGCGGAAGCCAAAAGAATTTTGGAAGACCTCATTCCTAACATTTCAATTGTTCGCTCTACGAAATGTAATTTCGGAATTATTCCTAAAGGTGTCTCTAAAGCGAAGAGCCTTCGTCTTTTAGGGGATCATCTCGGAATCTCTGTTGACAGTATGGTAGTGATAGGTGACTCAGATTGCGACAAAGAGATGATTTATCAAGCTGGACTGGGTGTTGCGATGGGGAATGCTCCTAATGATATTAGAAGATTAGCGGACTGGGTCACACGATCGAATGACCAACAAGGGGTTTCTTATATGGTAAAAGAAGTGTTTAGGAAGCAAATGCGTCTTCAACTTAAAAAGTAGTTTTTCAACATCTATTGGCAAAACCTAGCGCTATTTCCTCAATTTCGAGGAGATAAGCGCTTTTTTTATGAGACTTTTGGCGCATTTTCGCAAAATGAAAAGGCTTTCAAAGAAAAATATCTAATAAGTATAATGTTTGATAATTTTGAAATTATGGAGGGTTATTAATGGAAAAAATTCTCGACATGAATCCTAAGGTAGCTGAATTCTTGAAAGGCAAGAAACAACTTTATATCAATGGTCAGTTTAAGGATTCGTTATCAGGAAGAACTTTCGACACGCTCAACCCCTCAACAGGTGAAGTGCTTGCAACAGTAAGTGAAGGAGTAAAAGAAGATATTGATGAAGCGGTTATGGCGGCTAGAAAGGCATTCGATAGCGGCCCATGGTCTAAAATGTCGGCTTCAAAGAGAAGCAGAATAATTTATAAGTTAGCTGATCTTATGGAAGAGAACAAAGAAGAGCTAGCGATGATCGATACGCTTGATAATGGTAAACCAATCCGTGAAACAAAAAACGCTGATGTACCTCTTGCGATCGAGCATTTCCGCTACTACGCTGGATGGGCAACAAAAATTATGGGACAAACAATTCCAGTAAACGGTCCTTTCTTCAACTACACGCGCCATGAAGCGCTCGGGGTTGTTGGACAGATCATTCCTTGGAACTTCCCGCTACTAATGGCTGCGTGGAAACTTGGTGCTGCTCTTGCAACAGGATGTACGGTAGTCCTTAAACCAGCAGAGCAAACTCCTCTTTCTGTTCTGTATCTTGCAGAACTAATGGAAGAAGCAGGATTCCCAGAAGGGGTTGTCAACATCGTTCCTGGATACGGCGAAACTGCAGGTGATGCACTTGTAAAGCATCCTGAAGTTGATAAGATCGCATTCACTGGTTCAACTGAAGTAGGTAAGTATATTATGAACCAGGCTTCAAACGACCTTAAGAGAGTAACTCTTGAGCTTGGTGGTAAGTCACCAAATATCATCTTGCCAGATGCAGACATGACAAAAGCGATTCCTGGAGCACTTAGCGGTATTATGTTTAACCAGGGACAGGTTTGCTCTGCAGGTTCTAGACTCTTTATTCAAAAGAAAGCTTATGACAATGTGATGGCTGACCTCGTTAGTCACAGTCAGAAGATTAAGCAAGGTTCAGGTCTTGATCCATCTACTGAAATGGGACCTCTTGTTTCAGATGAGCAGCATAAAAAAGTTCTTGAATATATTTCAAAAGGTCAAGATGAAGGTGCTGAGCTTCTTACTGGTGGACAAGTTCCTTATGAGAACGGCTACTATGTTCAACCGACAATCTTCTCAGATGTTGATGATAAGATGACGATCGCAAAAGAAGAAATCTTTGGGCCAGTTGTAGCAGCTATGCCGTTTGAGGACTTAGATGAAGTTGTAGAGCGTGCAAACAACTCTAACTATGGCCTTGCAGCTGGACTATGGACTGAGAACTTGAAGTCTGCTCACTATGTAGCGAATCGTATTAAAGCAGGAACAGTTTGGGTGAACTGCTACAATGCATTCGATGCTGCTTCTCCATTCGGAGGATACAAGCAGTCTGGTATCGGAAGAGAGATGGGCTCTTACGCGTTGGATAACTATACTGAAGTTAAGAGCGTGTGGATCAACCTTAAATAAGTTTACTATCAAAAACGCTAGTCCGAATCGGACTAGCGTTTTTGTTATTTTAATCATTTAAAAAGGTTCGAGAGGCTGTTGGGACTGAACGCTCGCCTCCGCTTTTCATTGTCTAGCTCCAGTGGGCTAAATCCTCCGGCTGTTTCGCCCCCTCGGTTGAGACCAAAATCGTCTCATCCTCACGGGCTCCAACATCCTACGGATTTAAAACGCGCCCACTTCCGCTTTTCATTGTCCAGCTGCAGTGGGCAGGCCCTCGATCGCTTCACCTTTTCGATTGAACACAAAGAGCGTGTTCATTCGAAAAGGTTCCAGCGCTTGTCGGGCCTAAACGCCCACTTCCGCCTTTCATTAGTCCAGCTGCGGCTCGCAGAAACTACGAGATTTCACTCTTACGCAGGAACACAAAAAACGTGTTCCTGCGTAAGAGTTCCAATCTCTCCGTTTCTAAGCGCTCGCCTTCACTTTTCATCTTTGCAATACAATCAATTTACCGGTTGAGGAAACGACTCTTGCGGGTTTGGATTCGAAGCCTTTTTCGTTTAGGATTTCTTGGCCTATTTTTTTTGCGTCTTTGTCGTTTTGGGCTTCGAAGCTGTCGTCTAGGATGGTGGTTCCGTCTTTTTCAAATGCTGTAATAATGTACTTTTCCATGTGCTGTCCCTCCTACTAGTTATAGTTATTATTCTACCGATTCGATTCGGTATTGTCACTTTTTTCAGAAAAAACGAATCTTTTAAGAGTGAGAAACGTTATAGTAATATGAGTGGATAATCGAATTTCGAAATAGGGGGGAAGTAGATGCTTCGTTTAGAAAATGTAACGAAGAAGTTTGGTTCGTTTACAGCTGTCGATGGATTGAACTTATCGATTCCAGAAAATGAAGTGTTCGGGTTGCTCGGGGGGAACGGAGCGGGTAAAACGACAACGTTTCGTATGCTGTTGCGTTTGATCGATCAAACGGATGGGACGATTTCATGGAAGAACAATGATATTTCATATAACAAAAGTCATCTTATCGGATATTTACCTGAGGAAAGAGGACTTTATCCAAAGATGAAGGTTAGAGAGCAATTGATTTACCTTGGGAAGCTTAGAGGGATGAAGAAAGAAGAGATTGAGGTTGAGATTAAAAGTTGGCTCGAACGTTTTGGTGTGCCGGAAAATGCGAATAAAAAAGTCGAGGACCTATCAAAAGGGAATCAGCAGAAAATACAGTTCATAGCAGCAGTGATCCATAAACCAGAATTGCTTATTCTCGATGAGCCTTTCAGTGGTCTTGATCCTGTTAATGTGGAGTTACTAAAAGACGCTGTTCTAGACCTAAAGGAGAAGGGAACGACGATTCTGTTCTCAAGTCATCGGATGGAGCATGTTGAAGAATTATGTGAGCACTTGTGTATTTTACATAAAGGAAAACCTGTGGTGAATGGTAATTTAAAAGAGATCAAGCAATCGTATGGCAAGAAAAATCTTATTGTGAACGTTGATTATGATCTCAATTTCCTTAAAAACATACCAGGTGTCCTGCGGATAAAGAGTGGGGTCAATCAATCCATCATACAGATTGAAAATGAAGCTGTTTCACAAGAAGTACTGACTGAATTGATGAAGAACGGTTTTGTTAGACATTTTGCGTTAGAAGAACCTTCTCTAAATGACATCTTTATTGAGAAAGTAGGTGCTTCGTATGAATAAGCTGTTCATCGTGTTGTTTCAAACCTACTTCAACCGATTAAAATCCAAACCGTTCATTATTACGACATTAGTAACGATACTCTTTATTTTCTTAATCACAAATCTTCCAAGCATTATGGATTCTTTCGATAATGACGAAGCTGACCGTGTAGGCGTGATGAGCTCAGAGTCTTATTATTCTCTTCTAGACCAACAGCTCTCTTTGATGGAGTCCAATATCGAGATTATGCCGTACGAAGGAAGTGAGGAAGAAGCACAAAAAGCAATAGATTCAGGTGAGATCGATAGTTACCTTGTTTTAGAAAGTACAGAGGACGGTAACCCTCAAGGAGTTTATAAGGCTGAAACAGTAGCGGAGCAAAAAACCCCACAAGTTCTGCAGTCTGCTCTTCAACAAATAAAGAGCTCGATCGCAGCAGAACAAGCGGGTGTCACTCAGGAGCAACTGCTTAAGATCGATCAACCAGTAAAGTTTGAAAAGATAGCACTTGAAAAAGGAGCCAAAACCGAAGATGAACTGAATCAAGCAAGAGTATTTGTATACATCCTCTTGTTTGTGATTTACTTCTCTGTCATCTTTTATGGAAACATGGTTGCGGTAGAAGTAGCAGCAGAAAAATCTTCAAGAGTGATGGAAATTCTTATTTCGAGCGTATCTCCTGTTAAACAAATGTTTGGAAAAATACTAGGGGTAGCGTTATTAGGATTAACTCAATATGCTGTCATCATTTTGTGTGGTTATTTATTCCTAAAGTTCAAGGATGATGACTTTACAACAAGTGGGTTTATGTCGTTTCTCGACTTTAGTAATCTATCAGCGTCACTCGTTATCTATGCCGTCCTCTTTTTCGTATTAGGTTACTTGCTTTATGCAACGATCCTTGCCATGGTTGGATCTCTCGTAAGTCGAGCTGAAGAAGTTCAACAAGTCATTCTGCCTGTACAATTCTTAATTATCATTGCGTTCTTCATCGCAATGTTTGGGTTATCGACACCATCTGCACCAATTATTACGGTGACATCGTACATTCCATTCTTTACGCCTGTTGTAATGTTCTTACGAATAGGTATGCTTTCTGTACCGTTTTGGGAAATTGCACTTAGTCTTGTTCTCTTAGTGGGAACGACGGTGTTCTTTGCAATCCTCGGGGCAAAAGTTTACAGAGGTGGCGTACTGATGTATGGAAAATCATCATCTATTAAAGACATTGGAAAAGCACTTAAATTATCTAAGAAAGATAATTGATATTTTCCCGTTCAAGTACTCCTTGAACGGGTTTTTTTATGAAGAAACATACAATGCGAACGTGCGCTCTACCTAATGTGGTAAAATTAAAGGTAGATAGCAATAGAAAGGGTGGTAAGCAATGGAAGAAATTTCATTCCTGCACTGTGCGGATCTTCACTTAGACAGACCCTTTTCTGGAGCACAAAGCTTGCCTCCAGATATACATAACTTTGTTAAGGATAGTGCACATCGATCGTTACATAAACTCATCGATGTAGCTTTAGAGAACAGCGTTGATTTTGTTTTGTTTGCAGGAGATCTTTTCGATAGCAGTTATCGAAGCCTGCACTCTCAGATGGTTTTGTACCGTGAACTTCAACGTTTAGATAAAGCAGGAATTCGTAGCTTTCTTTCTCATGGAAATCATGACGCTCTCGATGGGGAGTGGATTGCGATCGACTGGCCTAAGAGCAGCTACTTCTTCGGGCCGGAAGTAGAGTCTGTTCCATTCTATAGAGGAAATGAGAAGCTTGCTGATATTCATGGGTTTAGTTATCCTCGTCGGCATGTTAGTGAAAATATGTCTGCTTATTTTGAACGAGTGGACGATGAAAGTTATCAGATCGGAATGCTGCACGGAAACGTAGAAGGAAACACCGACCATGCATCTTATGCTCCTTTTACTTTAAGCGATTTGATCGATAGAAACTTTGATTATTGGGCGCTCGGTCATATTCATGTTAGAACGATCTTAGTAGAAAAACCACCGATCGTATACCCAGGGAATATACAAGGTGCTCATCGAAAAGAAGTAGGGCAAAAGGGGTGTTATATCGTATCGATGGATGAAGGGAACGTTACGACAACCTTTCATTCTACTTCTGATGTGACATGGCAGAAGGAAACCATCGATCTATCAAAGATTGAAACGATTCAGGATCTTCTTCGAATTTGTGAGGAACGCCTTCATGATGAGACGTACAGTTCTGGTGGCCACTTAGTCGAGTATGAATTCATTGGAATCAGCACTCTTCATCATCACTTATTACAAGATGACGTACTGGATGATTTATTGCAGGCTCTTCAAATTGGAAAAGAAGGAGAGCTAGACGGATTCGTATGGCCTTATAAGCTTTCACTTCATTCTCAGCCATCCTGGGATAGAAATGAGCTGAGAAAGCAGGACGGATTTTTACAAGATCTTCTTCACGTTTCAGATTCGTACAGCACTGAGGATGTAACAGAAAGCATCGCTCCTCTCTATCAACATAGAAGAGCAAAAAAAGCGTTTCCTACCCTCGAGGATCAGAGTTCAGTCGTGGAAGAAGCTGAAGAATTGCTGCTCTCATATTTAATAGATGATAAAGGGGGGCGTTCATCATGAAACTGATCGGGTGGCATATCTATGGATTTGGGAAATTCGAGGACTTCAAAGTTTCCACCTTATCAGATCAGCTCCAGACGATATATGGAGAAAATGAAGCTGGTAAGTCGACTTTGATCGCATTTATAGAGAATATTTTATTTGGTTTTTCTAGTAGAAAAGAAGAGAGCTATTTTGTGAAAAAGTATTCTCGCACTGGCGGGTGTTTGTACTTTGAACTCGATGGGAGCCCAGTAACGATCGAGCGTACGAGAGGCAAAGCATCTGGAGATGTCATGATTCATTACTTCGATGGCACAATAGGTGATGAAGAGGACCTTGCTCGATTGTTAAAAGGGATGGATCGAAAAACATTTAGACAGCTGTTCTTTTGTAATTTGAACACGTTACATGATCATACTGATCATAGTGAAGAGAGCTGGAACAGCATCCTTTATGAAGCAGGGATGACAGGGGGCGCATCTCTACTTACGATCGAGAAAGAATTGGAGAAGCGGCAGAGTGAACTGTTCAAGCCTAATGGAAGAAAGCCTCTTATCAATGCAAAGCTCGAGGAATGGGAAAACACTAAGAAAAGTGTTTATGAACTAGAGAAGCGAAATCGTACGTATAACGAGACGGTAGATAAAATCGAAGCTCTGAAGAAAAGAATCGAAGAAAATAAGGTAGTGTTGATCTCTTATCAAAAGAAACGCCGAGAGTTAGATTATGAAAAGACAATCTTGCCTTTAGTAAAAGAACAAACAAAGTTACATAGGCAGCTAGAGTCTCTTCCTTCACATACTCCTTTTCCGGAAGATGGGCTTTCACAACTAGATAAATGGAAAGAGAGAGTCGTCATTACTACCGGTGAGATCGAACAAGTTCAAACCGAGCAGGCAGAGGTTGAGAAAGAGATCACAACTCAGGAACTTCAAGGTCGTCATGATCTCCTTCATCATGTGAGCCAGTTGAATGAGCAATTGGTTGTATACCGAACGAAACAAGACGAGAAGAAGCGATTAGAAAAGGAAAAACGAGAGAGAGACAATAAGCTTCATTCGAGTTTGAAAGAAGTAGAGCTATCAGAACATCAAATAAGTAAGATGGTCACGTCGTTTAGTGCGAAAGAAGAGCTAAAAGCACTCGTTCAGCGTTATCAGCGGTCTGATCAACAGTATGATTATTTGAACGACTCACTATTATCTGCACGTGAAGAACTTGAAAGGGAGGAAGGTGAGTACGAAAGGCTACTCGCTCGTAGAAAGGGTGACCGTCCCGAAGAGCATTCAACAAAAAAATCAACATATCGATCTTCAAATGTCATGCTCTTCATTTCATTAATACTTTTCCTCGGAATCGGTATTATTGAAAACTGGCTTTTAGCAATCGGTGCAGCAGTGATTGTATTAGTTGGGGCCATAGTCATGAGGTTGACCGGTGAGAAAAGTGATGAAGAACATGCAGAACAGCGCGAACTGAGAAGGCGTTCAGAGAGTGTGAAAGAGCAGGTCGAGCGGTTGAATAGGACGTATACGAAAGCCGCAGAAAAAGTAGATCAATGGGAGCTAGAAAGGTTCCAGTTGGATGAAGCGTTTGAAACATGGAAAGCAGACTATTCCTTCCATATTGAACTATCATCAGAACTGATGAGCGAGTTAGTTGATAAGGTTGCCGTCATCAAGCAGATGAAACAAGACGCTAAGGTGATTGAGAGGCAAATTGAGGAACTTGACTATGAGATGCGGGTAGTTGAAGATGGAATTAAGAAAAAATGTGAAGAAGTCGAGGTTCCATTTGACGACGTAGAGACAGCCATTCAGCAACTCTTGTTAGTAGCAGACAAGCAAAGGGAGACCATGCAGCACATTGAAAAAATGCATGATAAGCTATCAAGCCTTAAGCAAAAAGAAAAAAATGAACAAGCAAAGCTTCGTTCATATAACAACCAGATTCATCAATTATTCGTCGATGCTGAAGTGAATACAGAAGAAGCGTTTCGCGTTAAGGGTAATGCGCAAAAAGAAGCGAGGGAACTGTTGAATCAAAAAGTAATTGTTGATTCACAATTGGACGGAGCTGAGGATGCCGGTATAAACCATTCCTCAGTTGAAGAGATTGAAGAGGAAAAGGCTGGGATTGAGAAAGAGGAGGGTGTCTTGATGAAAGAGCAACAAAAGCTTTATCAAGATATCGCAACGCATCAGGAACAGCTTCGTACACTTACAGAAGATGGAACGTTAGAAGATCTTCTTTTAAAAAGTCAGCAAAAGGAAGACGAGCTTCATTCACTAGGGAGAAAGTGGGCAGTGTTTAAAGTCGCCTCAGAGCTTTTACAAAAAGCGAAAGCGAAGTATCAAGAAGAACGCCTACCAGCTGTGCTACACCATGCTGAGCGCTATTTTTCAGCGATCACGGAAGGAAGGTACACAGCGATTCATGCTCCTAAAGAAAAGAACGGTTTTCAAATTCGTCATAGAGATGGTACGGTCTATCTTCCTTCGCAATTAAGCAGAGGGACAGCGGAACAGCTCTATCTTTGTATACGGCTTGCCCTTGTTTCAGTCACGTCGATAAAATTACCAATAATATTAGATGATATCTTCGTGAACTTCGATGAAAAACGCACCGAAGTGGCGAAAGGTTTTATAAAAGAATTTTCAAAAGAACAGCAAGTGTTGATGCTAACTTGCCATCAAACGACTTTAGATGGTATTGATGATCATGTAATAAAGCTCGAGCGTGTTTTCCAATAGGAAGGTATCTTAAAATGAGGTGATTGGATTTGGAAGAAACCTATAAGATCAATCTAGTAGAAGATGAAGAAAACCTTGTCCAAATATTGAAAACGTACATGGAAAAAGAGGGATTTGACGTTAAGACATTTTTGAGCGGCGAAGAGGCGATGGACAACATCCACGATTCGTGTCACCTTTGGATTCTCGATATCATGCTTCCTGGAATAGATGGGTATGAGTTACTTAAAAAAATTAAAGCGGAGAAGGATGTTCCGGTCATCTTTATTTCGGCAAGAGATGAAGATCTCGATCGAATTGTAGGGCTTGAGCTTGGAAGCGATGACTACATCGCTAAACCCTTCATGCCACGAGAGTTGATTATCAGAGCAAAAAAGCTATTGAATCGAGTCTATCAGCAAGCATCCCAAAAGAAATACGAAGTATCCGAATATCAAGTAGATCCAATTACTCGCAAAGTTACAGATCGAGGAGAACCGATCGAACTAACGACGAAAGAAATGGATTTAATTTTATATTTAGTAGAACACGTGAATCAAACGTTATCTAGAGAACAAATTCTAACTCATGTTTGGGGAGAAGATTATTTCGGTTCAGATCGAGCGGTGGATGATGTGATTAGACGTGTTCGGAAAAAAATGCCTCGCATGAATCTAGAGACTTCCTACGGGCTTGGTTACCGGTTGATCACATGAATTTGCTTCGCGTGAACTTAACAAAACGTATATGGCTGTCGTTTATGATACTCGTTCTACTCGTAGGTGTCGTCATTGCGGTTATTTATCCTTTGTCGATCAAAGGAACACTTACTGAAGAAACGTATCAAATTATTGAATCTGAACAGCAACGGTATACGTTCCCTGACCGGGATGCCCCTCTCCCTCCTGAGACAGATCAAGATTTCATCGAACGAAGGGATGCCTCTCGCTCTGTAGGTCACACGCTCATTACTAGATTATATAGAGGGCCACTTCAAGGAGATCCAATTCCTAATGCCGTAATCGTTGAAATGCGTAAAAACGCTCTTGAACAAGAGACACCAAAAGCGAGATATGAACTTACGTACAATAACCAGGCGTCCCTTTTTTACGTGATCTCAAAAGTCCAGGTGAATAGTCAGGAAGCTTACTTTATCTCCTATATGTGGGATACGTATCGTAATCAGATGATCGAGCGTTTATGGTGGAGACTCATCATCATATTGGCTTTCGCTATGGTTCTAAGTTTACTCCCTGCGATGTGGATCGCGCGATACTTAAGAAGGCCACTTACTGTACTAGGCGAAAGGTTTGATCAAATCGCAAACCGAAATTGGAAAGAGCCTTTCGTCTGGGAAGGCGATGAAGAGTTCCAAAAGCTATCGAATCAATTCGAATCGATGAGACAAAACTTGATGCGGTATGACAAAACTCAAAAGACGTTCATCCAACATGCGTCACATGAGTTGAAAACGCCGATTATGGTCATAAAAAGCTACGCGCAGTCCATTAAGGATGGTGTAATGCCCGATTCGATGGAGAATACAATGGACGTCATATTGAACGAATCTGACCGAATGGAGCAGAGAGTGAAATCGATGCTCACCTATATAAAACTAGATTCGATCGATGAGCCTGAAGGCAGCTATGAAACGTTTCGTTTCGGAGGGCTTGCAGAAGAAATTAGGGAACGTTTCATGTATCAACGAGACGATGTAGAGATTTCGATAACTGGTGAAGACGTCCTGTTAACGGCTATTCAAGAGCAGATGCTGACTGCGCTCGATAACCTTGTTCAAAACGCCCTTCGATATGCAAAGAGCGACATACAAATCGAAGCGAGAGAAGATAAAAAAACGACTGTCATCAGTGTCAGCAATAACGGTGAACCGATTTCGTTTAAAACTGGAGAAAAAGAAAGACTGTTTGAACCATTTCAAAAGGGTGACAAAGGACAGTTTGGCATCGGCCTAGCAATCGTGAAGAAGGTAGCAGAACGTCATCAGGGATATGCAAAAGTAGAAAATGAAGTGAACGGTGTAACCTTCTCGATCGTCTTACCAAAAAAAGTGAACATCGATTGAAACTAAAATGAATCGAACCGGTCGGTTGCTATGCTATACTAAGAAAATAGATGTTGACACGGAGGTGGAAAGATGAAGGAATCAAAGGGAATCGGGCACTATAAAGTAGGTGAACCGGTCGATCAGTATGTGCTGATCAAATCATCATTAAAAGGAGTAGCAAGTAATGGGAAACCATTTCTTACGCTAATTCTACAAGATAAAACGGGTGATATTGAAGCTAAATTATGGGACGCTTCTCCAGAAGATGAAGAGAGCTTTGATGCTCAACAAATCATTAAAGTCACTGGGGATGTGAACAGCTATAGAGGCAGGAACCAGCTTAGAATTAAAACAATTCGTCTAGCCACTGAAATGGATCAAGTAAAAGTTGGAGATTTTGTTGAATCGGCTCCACTCGAAGTAAACGATATTATGGAAAAAATCACTCAATATATATTTGAAATGCGTAACCCTCGCATTCAACGAATAACGCGTCATCTCGTAAAAAAACATCAGAATGATTTTCTAACTTTTCCTGCGGCGACAAAAAACCATCATGAATTTGTTTCAGGGTTATCGTACCATGTCGTTTCGATGTTAGACCTCGCTAAGTCACTTGCGACTCTCTATCCGTCCCTCGATACGGATCTATTGTATGGAGGAATCATCTTGCATGATCTTGGGAAAGTCGTCGAGCTATCAGGTTCAGTAGCAGCGAGCTATACGAAGGAAGGTAAGCTACTCGGACATATTTCGATCATGGTGAATGAGATCGGACAAGCCGCAAAAGAACTAGAAATCGATGGAGAAGAAGTGACGCTTCTTCAACATATGATTTTAAGTCATCACGGAAAGGCAGAGTGGGGCAGTCCGAAGCCTCCTATGATTCGAGAAGCAGAAATGCTTCATATGATCGATAACATCGATGCAAAGATGAACATGCTAGACCGTGCGTTAGATAAAGTCGAGCCAGGCGAATTCACAGATCGTGTGTTTGCCCTTGATAATCGTTCATTCTATAAACCGAATACTCCGGCAACAGTCCAAAAGGAAACAGCCAAATCATAATGTTGTAGATCGATAGAGAAACGCTACGTAGCGTTTCTCTATTTTACTGTGAGTAAGTCTAATCATTTGTATGGATGTATGGAGGAAAAGAAGATGAAATTAAGAGATTGGGATCGAAATTTAAAAATCCGTCTGTTTGGTGAAGGGATGATCAACGTTCTGTTTTGGATGTTCTTTCCCTTTATGGCGATCTATTTTTCTGAATCATTTGGGAAAGGGATGGCAGGACTTCTTCTTGTGCTTTCACAAGTATTTGGTGTCCTAGCAAATCTAGTAGGTGGCTATTGTGCAGATAAGTATGGTCGTAAACGAATGATGGTAATCGCTGCGTACGGACAAGGGATAACGTTCCTACTCTTTGCTTATGCAAATTCTCCTTGGCTCGATTCCCCTATGCTAACTTTCATCAGTTTCTCTATACTTGGCATTTTCGGCGCACTCTATTGGCCTGCTAGTCATGCGATGGTAGCTGACGTTGTGGATGAAAAGGATCGAAATACGGTGTTCGCCGTTTTCTATACTGCATTGAATATATCCGTTGTCGTTGGACCAATACTCGGCGGAATATTTTTCTTTCAGTATCGATTCGAACTATTGCTCACAGCTGCAATCGTGAGCTTCGGGGTTGCTATATTGATCACTTCATTTATTCGAGAAACGGCTCCAGAGCAGATGGATAAAAAGCTTGTTAAAGATTCCTCTACAAAATGGTATGGGTTTATGAAAGATCAACTGCAGGACTATAAGGTCATCGCGCAAGATAAAGTGTTCCTGCTCTTTATTCTCGCAGGAATTTTTGTGGCGCAAACCTTTATGCAGCTTGATCTTTTGATCGCGGTCTACCTTAGCGAGTCTGTCCCAGAACAATCTGTACTCTTCAATATTCAAGCAGATGGAAAACAAATCTTCGGGTGGCTCATCGCTGAAAATGGGTTACTGGTTGCGCTATTAACTGTGTATATGACAACGAAAATGAATCACTTCAAAGAAAAAAACGTGTTCATTGCTTCTTGCTTTATCTATACGTTAAGTATGCTTGTTTTTGGATTTACCACGCACGTATGGGTGCTTGTTTTCGCTATGTTCCTGTTTACGATGGCTGAACTTATGGTTGTAGGCATTCAGGAAGGATTTGTATCAAGATTAGCGCCAGAACATATGAGAGGGCAATACTTTGCAGCTGCTAGTCTACGGTTTACAATCGGCAGAACGATTGCGCCTCTAGCCATCCCATTAACCGCTCTGGTAGGGTTTACGTGGACATTTTCTATCATCGGTTTATTAGCTATTATAGCAGCACTATTGTATTACGTGATGTTCCGATTAAGAGAGTCAAAAGAAGAAGTGATTCCTGAAAGAGTTCTCTGACGAAACAATGGTATAATCCTTTCTATTCCTTCATAGAGTGTAGTAATCTGAAGAGCTTGTACTTAGAAGTGAATGAAGGGGAGGGGCAAAAGGTGAGAAAAGGAATTCTTGTCATACTTGGTGTCTTATTTATTATTAGTATTCTACAGCTTACAGAGATTTTTTCTGCAGTTACAGCGTTTGCATCAGGTTTACCTTGGTGGGTTTATTTCGTTTTAGCAGGGATCATCTACAGCGGGTATAAATCGATGACATTAACTGTTGAAGATCGAAAAGTCGACCAGATTCACATTGAAGAAGAAGGTAAGGTATATGTGAAGCGAATGGAAGATGAGAGGGAGAGAAGAAAGAAAGCTCGTGTAAGCGGACAATAAACAAATAAAGCCGAGAGGGAACGTTCCCTCTCGGCTTTTATGCTATTCAGCACTTTCTTCATTTGCTTCTGGTTCTTGCTCTTGCTCTTTTTCTTTAAAAAGATCTTTAAACTGATCGTCTTTCACTTTGATATCAGATTCTTTAATCAGTTCGTCGATAACAGTTGGAACGTCTTTTGCGTTCTGCTGTAGATATTGCTCTTTAACTTCATCTTTAGACTCTTCAAAAGGTTTGACTGTTTTGCTTTTTAGTTTGATGATGTGATAGCCAAACTGTGATTGAACGATGTCGCTGACTTCTCCTTCTTTAAGAGCGAATGCAGCTTCTTCGAATTCAGCAACCATGTCACCCTTCTTAAAGATTCCAAGATCCCCGCCATTTTGGGCAGATCCATCTTTAGAATACTCTTTCGCAAGTTCGGCGAAGTCTCCACCGTCATTTAACTTTTCTTTCACTTCTTTTGCTGTTTCTTCATCGTCAACTAGAATATGACTCGCTTCTAGCTCTGTGAATAGATTTTGATTTTCTTCATAGAACGTTTTGAGCTTTTCATCAGATACATCTACGCCTTCAGTAGCTGCTTTTTGAGCAAGAAGTTGTTTACGTACATCAACTTTAAACTGATCTAAATCCTTATAGCCATTAGCTTGTAGTGCCTGTTCTAATTGCTCATCAGATTCGAAATTCTCCTTAATCTTATCAAGCTCAGCTTGAACTTCTTTATCTGAAACATCATATTTATCTTCAAGAATTTTTGTTTGAACGAGGTCGCTAAGTACAGTTTCACCAGCCTGATCCTTCATAGCCTGATAAAATTCTTCTTTCGTTATGTTACCGGCATTTGTTTCTACTACTACTTCTGAATCATCACCTGAATCATTGCTGCATGCTGATATAGCAAGCATTGTGATGAAAGCAGTGAGTATAATGAACGTTTTTTTCATCAAGCATACACTCCTAAGCGTTAGTTAAATTTAACATTTTTGTGTCACAATTAATACTATAGCACAAATTGTACGATGAAGTTAAATTGCGTGAGAAATATGAGAGAATTTACATATTACAA
The DNA here is from genome assembly GCF_056160805.1 of Anaerobacillus sp. ABD4_527. NCBI lineage: Bacteria > Bacillati > Bacillota > Bacilli > Caryophanales > Bacillaceae > Anaerobacillus > Anaerobacillus sp. ABD4_527. The sequence continues at coordinate 109,280 of NZ_JBSWXZ010000003.1, read as the reverse complement.
TGAAAGCGAAATCATTCATTATAATAAAAAAGATAGGGCATAAGCCCCATCAAATTTGCTTTATTATGTGAAGAGAATTTCAACATAGGATGAAATAAGCAGAATAGTGATCAAAACATTGATCGTTCGGAAGACGTTAGGCTGCTTTTCCTCTGGAATATTCTTCTTCGTGCACAATGCATTTGTCATTGAGTTAAATGCAAGCAAGATCATTGTAGCGAACAGGATGAAAATCAACCCGATAATTGTCATTTGAAAACCTCCCAGAGTCCAATTCGATAATGCGAAGAAATGTATAACAGTATTTCCTTAAGCTGTCTATTCGTAGTATGATGAAAAAGATTCGTCCCACAAGGAGATGGTTAGAATGTTAAAGAACAAATGGCGAACCGCTTTTATTGCACTTGCTTCTGTAGTCTTGATCGTAATAGTGGTTTTAATTGGATCCTATCACTATTATTTCCCTGAAAGCGAGTTTGCTAGAATCCCAGATCAGACTTCAGAAGAAGAGTCCTTTGAAACGACTTTTTCTATTCAGATGAAGAAAGACCAACTAAATGAAATCATCAATAACGAGTTAGAAAAGTATAGTGAAAAGCAAGAAAATCTTGGGTACAGTGTGAACCTAAATGAACTTGCAACTTTTCAAGGCTATCTTACGATTTTTGATCGGAAAGTCGATTTCTTTCTGAAATTTGAACCTCAAGTCCAACCAAATGGCGATCTCTTATTAAAAGAAAAAGCTTTTCAGATTGGAATCCTTGAGTTACCGAGTGACAAAGTACTTTCGTTTATAAAAAAACAGGCATCGTTACCGCCTGAAATTACGATTGATGCCGACGAAGGAACAATCTATATGGCTGTTAGCGATCTAGAGTTAAAGAACGGTATGAAATTAAGAGCTCAATCATTCGATCTACCGAATGATCAAATTATCTTTGATGCTTACTATCCAATTAACTAGATCTATGCTCTATTGTTATTATGAAGGAAGTCTTATAAGAATTCAATACTGCCGGCTTTTTGCTAGATGTAAAAGAACAGAGCGCTTAACGAGAGCGCTCTGTTTAATTTCTATTATGAGAGAATCAAGATGCTCGCTTGATCAAAATGTGAAACCCTTCGCTTCGATCTTCTACAAAAGCATGTCTTGGAGCTTTTAATACTTGTGAAGCGTAGAGAAAATCGCTAAAGCTAAAACCGAGGTTTATAGCAGCGAGTATTGAAAAGAACGATACATATTGAGGCATCGCGATCGAACATGCAGTCGCACCAGCTGTGATAATAACCGCTGGGCTTAAAGAAGCGATCAAATATAGATTACGAGAAATCGGATTACATGTTTCGCAATGCATCTTCGGAACGATTGCTAACCCCTTTTCTAATCGCATCGTCGCTTTCATCCCAGCAAATGTTAAAGGAAGCCAGTGTAGAAGCTTATGAATAGGGAAAAGAATTGCCAATGACCCTAGAAAAGGAAGAATCGGCACAATCGCGTGTTCTGTATTAGGATAAAACATACTGAACGTAAGGTAAAAAGCAATAAAATAGAGTACTGTTAATAGAGTAGAGAAAATCGTAAGTCGGTGTACTCCGAATTCGCGATTTAAATAGATTGATTTCCAGCAATTCATAAGGATCACCTGCTTCCGTCTAAGATGTTAATTATGTTGAATACTCGTATACTGTACAGCGATTTTCCGAAGAAATCAATACGTTTTTTAGAATTGAAATATGTCAAAAAATTTTAGACAAAATACTCGTTTTTTCGCATTGGATTGAATTGGAAAAGACGTTTTCATTCCTACCCCAGTCCGTTAAAATATAAGTACAATTGATCGCAGAGTGAGGAGTTATTTTTGAATGGAATCTATTGAAGCACGACTAGATAAAATTGAGTATCATAATCGTTTGCTTGCTAGGATGTACGAAGAGGAAGGAAAGTATCCTTTCTATACTCTTGTAATCGAGCATGGGCTTACGGAAGAAGAAGTGAAGGACGTTTTTTCGCTATGTGAAGAAATCCAACAAAAAATGCATGAGCAGATGGAAGAGGGCCTTCTTAGCCGAACTTCATTGCTCACACATTTTGTCGGAATGTTAGATATGAAATTAAAACCGATCCCTACGATAAAAGCGATACAGACGCAAGAGGAGAAGTATGCAAATTTAATGACTGAACTTCTCTCAGCGTCTCCAAACTATCAATAAATCTTTTCTTCATTTACGAATTTTTCTTCTTCGGAGAACTCTTCTTCTAATTTCGTAAATGATTTCTGGAATATCTCCAAAAAGTCATCACCATAAAGGCCCTTTATTACGCTCATCATTTCATTGAATTCGGGAAACTTACCATAAAGGTCTCTTAGTGGCATCGATGCTTTTAGAACACTATCTCTGTTTGGGGAGTAATGTTTCCAAGTTTGTTTCAGGAGTCTCTCTCCTTCATCTGTTAACTGTACATATGTATTCCGTTTGTCATTCTCTTTTTTGGAGAAGGTAAGAAGGGAGCGTGATTCAAGCTTTTTTGAGAAGTTAAAAGCTGTTGAGACATGCATGACACCGAACTTGGCGATATCGGAAATCGAAGAGCCATCAAGGTGATATGCGATCGATAAAATATGGTGCTCATTAATATTTAAATCAAAGGGTTTTAACCATTCCTGCCAATCTCGTTCAACCGATTTCCAAAGCGCCTTGCTTAATTGACCGATTCGGTGGCTGAAAATCATAGCTTCTTGGATAGATATACCCTGACTATCTTTCATATTTGCCTCCTTAACAAATCCCAACCTTATTGGGAAATCTATATTAGAATACTGTTCTCACGTTGTAAAAAAACCGGCTATTTTGGAGCCGGTTTGTTAACTTCACTTTTAACTGTTTCGATAGACTGCTGCATTTCTTCAATGTCTTCCTTCAGACGAGTAAGGTTCGGTTCGATGTCTTCTTGGAATGAAGAAATGGAACGTTTTAAATCTGAAGAAACTTCGATTATGATTTGTTTCCCTTCAGAAGAAAGCTGCTTGACTTGGGTTGTTAGTTCATTCAAATCTTCTTTCAGTCTTGTAAAGCTTTCCTTTATCTCATCACTTTTATTCTTTGCGTCAGTAATCATTTCCTTACCCGACTTCGGTGTCGTTAACAGTACTGATGCGGCTGACACTACTCCACCTATAAAAAATCCTGTCGCTAGCGCTTTTGCTTTTCCCATGATGCTTTCATCCTTTCCTGACAATCCTCTGCTTCTATGACTGTAGTTCTCCAAACACTCTTGAATTCCTTCTTTTTTTATCACTCTCATCCCGGTCATCAAATGATTCAAGTGTACATATATCTTTTAGTAAGACACGAAGGGTAGATAGGAGGCATAAGTATGGCTGGGTTTATCTTTGCTCTTATTGCAGCAGGATGTCTACTTTTATTGGCAACTGTGAATCGCTTGTTAATGGTTCGAAAATATTCCTTTTATACGGAACAAATTATTCAAAAGAAACGAAACGCATTTCTGTTTGGAACGTTCGCTATCTTTTTTCTTCTACTAGGTGTTTCGATGGCGTTTTTAGTTTTATAGTAAGCCATTCTTTATTTTTCCCATATAACGTGATTGACAAACCTACGTGGATAGGTTAGAAATACGCTCATTTGAGGTATCCTATAGATAGAAGGACGCAAAGGAGCGTGTGTAAGATGAATAGAATGGTGAAAAGTGTATTTAAGAGAATGACAAAAAAAGCGGTTAGTGTTGTGAAGGACAAAGATCGTTTAAATGAAGTGTCCCTCGAATCTTTAAAAAAAGGTGCTCTTTATAAAGGAAGAAAGGGCATGAGCGATATGTGGGTAGATGTTAAAACTTTCTCAAGGTTGGTACAAGAAGTGAGGAAAGGGGAGTATAAAGACATCTCTCGAAAATCCGTGGTCATGATCGTAGGCGGGCTATTGTATTTCATAAGTCCAATCGACGCTGTCCCGGATTTGCTTGCAGGGGTAGGCCTTTTAGATGATGTAGCCGTCATTGGGTTTGTAGCTAGTCAACTGAGACAAGAACTAGAGAAGTTTCGTGAATGGGAAACGGGAGTGAAAATCTAATGAATAGATGGAGAGGGAGACGGATCGTCCCCTCTTTTCTTATGGCTTCGAATAACGATTCCAAAAACGCAATATCCAGGAGAATGGGAAGGGGAGGCGATATCCGGCTTTTTCTAATTGTTTTAAAAGATTGATGAATGCGCCACCTATGCGTCTGTTTTGTTTTAAATTTTCTTCATCCCCTCTAACCGTAATACGATATCCGTTAGAGAGGCCTTCTATCTTTACTTCTGAATCCCCAACTTTTTCAGTCGTTTCTTTCATAACGTCGCTCATTTAGGACCCTCCTTTTTTGACCAGACTCGTGATTCTAATGTACTCGTTATGATGATTAGAAATAAACTCACCCCACCGGTGATTGAGCTTGCAAGCTGTACGTTATCAAGCTCAAATGAAAAACTTACAAATAGGCTGATCAAAGAGATGAGTAGCGTTATGAAGCTATAATGCTTGTTCCAAAGCATGCTTCTAGATTGAGATTCTCTTCGTTTAACTGATTCTTCCCATGTCCGGTGTTGATTCAACTCTTGAGAAAGTCGATCGAGAGGATTCTCTATCGAGGTTAGTTTTCCGTATAGCTTTCGAATCATTCTCGAAGGATCATATCGTTCATCAGAAGCTTCTTCTCGGTTGATCCACTCTTGAACGATAGGCTTTCCTTCTTCGATAAGATCGATCTTAGGGTCGAGTGTATAAAGGATGCCAACGATCGTTGAGATGGCGCGACCAAGGAAAGCAAATTCACTAGGAAGTTGGATGGGCTGCTTGTTCACAAGAGTCTGGACTTCTCGTAAGACTTGTTCTGCAGTATCCTCATCGATCATCGTTAAATCTTGTTCAATAAATAAGGTCACGAGAGTTTTGATCGCTTTTTCAATTTGTTTCTTGTCAGAGTCAGGAAGGAGAAAGCGTAGCTCATCAAGCGCTTCGGTTACGTCGTCATACTGACTCAGAACAACGCCGGTAATCAATTTTCGAATGCTAAGGGCATCGCGTGATTCAATAAATCCAACCATACCAAAATCGATAAATACGATAGTGCCGTCCTGCTGAATAAGGATATTACCGGAATGAGGGTCAGCATGAAACTGACCTTCTTGTAATAGCTGCTCGAGGAATCCTTTTAGAAGCTTCCTAGCTAACTCGTTTCGATCGATGCCTTGCTCTTCTATATAAGAGATGTTCGTGACCCGTGCGCCTTCCATCCATTCCATCACGAGCACTTTCTTTGTTGACCATTCTGAGATGTAGTGAGGGATGCGATAATCTGGACTTTCTTTATAGCGCTCCTGAAAATTAAGACCATTTTTTAATTCCTTGTTAAAGTCGAGCTCATCTTCAATCACATTTCGAATCTCATCATACAGCTTAGGAAGATCGAGCTGTTTACTGTATGACGTGAAGGTATCGATCAACCAGAAGACGATTCGGAGTGCTTTAAAGTCAGCTCTAATAATCTTACGTATATTGGGCCTTCTGATTTTAATAGCGACTTCTTCACCGCTAATTAAGTTTGCACGATACACTTGTCCGATGGAAGCTGAAGCGACTGGCCGTTCAGAAATGTCCTTTAAGACATCTTCGTAATTAGAAGACCATTCTTCTTCTAAAATACGCTTTGCTTTGTTCCATGAAAAAGAAGGTACGCGATCCACAAGGTCCTCAATTTCCTCAAGAAAAACTTTCGGTAAAATATCAGCTCTAGTAGAAAGGAACTGACCGAGCTTTACGAGCAGCCCCTCGAGTCGAATTGCTTTTTTCTTATATTCTTTTGCCTGCTTCTTTAAAAGCTTTTGCCAGCGTTCCTGATTCCAGGAATGTTTGCTTCTTTTACGAAACATCTCGAGTTGAATGAAGAATTTAACGGACATAAAGACGATGACAACGATGCGATATAGAGAGTTAAACTTCAATTTTTTCACCTGATTCTTTAAACGTTTAATGGTTAACATAGCCTATTTACCCGAATTAGAAACAATTTAATAGTAAATTGGTGCACATAGAAGGGAGGAGTGTGTTAAAAAGGCAAAAAAAATAGGCTGTCGAGAAAGCTCTCGACAGCCTGCCGTTCGATCTATTTAAAAGGCAAATGTTGTACGTTTTAAAATGGATTGTACGACTGGGTATATGAATACCATAGCGATCGTATTCACGACAGCCGTTGGGATGACAACTGTTAGGAATAGTCCTGTAAAAGCTGCGCCCCCAGGAAGTCCAGCGAAGACAAGTGCTGCACCTAAGAAGATCGCTCCACTAATCATCGTTCCGATTGCAGTTAATGCACCAGCTGTAACGAGTGAGTTGGATCGTCGGACAAGCAAGTAGAGTCCGAAGAATACAAATGCTGTGATCGGTTTATCGATTACGTTGGCAAGTTGTCCACCAGGGAATGTCGTTGTTGCTGCTGAAATCACTCCAGTGGCCAAACCGAGCACTAGAACGCTTCTACGGTCTGGGAATAACAGGATTCCAAGGAACATCATCGTGAGCAGCATATCGTTCTTCATTCCAGAAATAAGTCCTGGAAGTACTGCGTGTAGAATCGTCCCAATTCCAAGTAGTAAAGCCATCAATACCAAATTTTTTGTTTTCATAAAGAAACTCTCCTCTTCTCATCTCATTTCCGTCTCTTAGACGGTGGCTCTCTCCAGAAGTGCACTCGTTGCCTCCTGCGAAAGAACTAGTTTAATAGTAACAAACGATTTGTCTCTTGAAAAGTATTAAATATTATGCTTTTGATGGAACGTGTTCATGAAGTCGCATAGTGCTTTAACAGATTCGAGTGGAACTGCATTATAGATGGAAGCGCGACACCCTCCGATCGAACGGTGCCCCTTCAGTCCTACAAAACCTTCGTCTTCTGCTTCTTTAAGGAATAATTCTTCAAGTTCTTTCTCACGTAATGTAAAGGTGACGTTCATGCTAGAGCGACTTTGTTTATCTGCGATGCCATTATAAAATCCGTTGCTCTCATCGATCGTTTTATAGAGAAGACTTGCTTTTTCTTTATTCCATTTTTCGATCGCTTCAATGCCTCCATATTTCTTTGTCCATTTTAAAACGAGTGATAGCATGTAAATGGAAAATGACGGAGGTGTATTGTAGAGTGAACTCTTTTCAACATGAGTTCTGTAATCGAGCATTGTAGGCAAGTTCTTAGGTGCGTTTTTTAGTAGATCCTTCTTCAAAATAACTACCGTAACGCCAGCAGGTCCAAGGTTCTTTTGTGCGCCTGCATAGATCAACCCAAATTGTTCGATCGGAATAGCACGGCTCAAGATGTCACTAGACATATCTGCAATAAATGTCTTGTTTGGTTCGTTAGGGAATTCTTTCCACTGAGTACCATGTATCGTATTGTTGGATGTTAGATGTACATATGCATCATTATCGCTGTAGGTTAATTCATCAGGAGTGGGGATACGGCTGAAGTTTGTTTGTTCTCCATTTGCTCCTATGAACGTATCACCTACTTTTTGTGCTTCTGTTAAGGCTTTTTGTGACCAGCTTCCTGTAAGAAAATAATTTCCCTGTTGTCCTTCTCGTAGAAAGTTCATAGGAACCATTGAGAATTGCAAGCTAGCTCCACCTTGTAGGAAGAGAACTTCATAATCGTCTGGAATATTGAGAAGCTCACGCAATAGGTTAACTGCTCCTTCATGTATCGCTTTGTATTCCTTACTACGATGACTGAATTCCATGACTGACATACCAAATTGTTGATAGCTGATCAGTTCAGATTGCGCTTGGTCTAGTACTTCAAGAGGTAATGCAGAAGGACCGGCATTAAAATTAAAACGTCTATTCAACAGAAGACACTCCTTTAATGTAGTAATGCGATAACCTATTTTGTTTGTAATTATCCTATCATTATCGAAACCTTAGCGCTATATTTTTTCTGAATCTTATAAAAGATTTGGTTTAACTTTTTGATAACTTGCATTGTTTTGCTATCCTAATAGGAACGAATGAAAAAGGAGTGAACCATAACATGTACCGAGAAAATAAACCAATTCATATCGGACCATACGACCATCCAGATATTTATCCAGGACCCAGGCCATCTTCTTCGTTCGTTTATCATAACGGAAAAGCTCATAGAATTGATGAACAGCAAAATGTCCCAATCGAAGAACAAGTTGTTCAGTACTCTATGGGGGAAGAAGTAACGGGAACGCTATCTTTTTCTTCACCAACAAAGTTGACAGTGAATGAATTGCTGAAGAGTGAAGGGCTTACTTCCATTGAAGATCGGATTCCTTTACTGGCATATGGTTCTAACGTTTGTTTGGCGCAATTAAAATATAAATTCAGCCTTAATCCCGACTTAAACGATTTTATCTTATTTTTCCGTGCAAACATTGAAGATACCGATGTCGTTGCAGGATCGTTTTTAGCACCATATGGAGCACTTCCGGCAGTAATTGCCCCGGTTACAGGTGCTAAAACAGAGGTTTGGGTTACCTTTGTTGAACGTAAACAACTCGAGCTATTGAACCGTACAGAAGGCAGCTATGTTCTTAGGGAGCATCAAGGAGAAAAGCTCATGCTAACGACAGGTGAGCGATTTGAACGGGTATATGCTTACTATTATCCTCATGCATTTTTAAGAGAGGGTTCAATGGTGAGGTTTATGGATATCCCTGGGCAATCGCCTTTGCCATCCATGTGGCAGGCTGACTTGTTGAATGAACTGAAAGGGCTGGTGGGATATGAGGGGCATAGGGAGGAGTTCATACATGAACTTCGTTGGAATTCGATCCTTCAGTCAAAAGTATCTACACTCCTGGCTGGAATGGAGGAGAAGTTCGACCATCCAGATTGGGTAGAGCCAACAGGGTTTCACACGCTGAAGGAGATGAAAAGATCATATAAATAATAAAAGGAGGCGTATGCCTCCTTTTTTGTATTAGTTAAATTGTGAGCGAATTCCTTCTGCAAGCTTCTGTAGCTTCTCGGCATCGTATTCACTTTCGTGTGTTTTCCAGACAGCACCGAATCCATCGCCTTTCCCATAGCGTGGAATAAGGTGAAGGTGATAGTGAAACACAGATTGTCCAGCGATCGCTTCATTGTTATTTAAGATATTCATTCCTTCAGGTGCAAAATTTGCTTTTAATGCATTTGCAATTTCAGGAACAGCTTCAAAGAGCTTTGATGCTGTATCAGAATCTAACTCATATATGTTTTGCTTATGTTTCTTTGGAATGACTAATGTGTGCCCCTCGGTTACCTGGGTGAGGTCTAGAAAGGCTAAAACATCTTCTGATTCATAAACTTTAGCTGATGGAATATCGCCATTAATGATTTTACAAAAAATACAGTCAGGAGAATGACTCATTACGATCTTCCTTTCATCATTTTTGTTTATCGTACCATATTTTTCATGTTTATTGAAAAATCAAATAAGGCTCTGCCGGGGGTGCAGAGCCATGAGCGTAACTAGTTTCAGGGAAGACGTCACACTCCGTACTAGGTTGCTCGGAAATAGAACAAACTATTCAACTGTTTTGCGAATATTCTTATGAAAATCTGGATTCCTTCGTTTAATCAAGATATGATGTGTACAGATTTATAAAATGGAGGAGAGACAAATGAAGTTTCGTTTTCTAGCAATAGTAGGAATCCTTATCGTATCTGTTATGACGGGGTGCAATAATAATGAAAATCATCACCAAGAACATTTAAGTAATGGAGATATACGAGAAACAACAGCATCTAACGAACTCCCTACATTCCTTGAAGATAAACACGATACGGTACAGGCAATCTATTCAAAAGTAGAGTCGGAGGAAGATTTATTACAACACATACCATGTTATTGCGGTTGTGGAGACACGGCAGGTCACATGAATAATTACGACTGCTTTGTACATGACAAAACAGCAGAACGTACAACTTGGGATGACCATGGTACGAAGTGCGGCGTTTGTCTTGACATCGCTGTGAAAGCCATTGAAATGAAAGAAAATGGAAAGTCGGTTACAGACATTCGAGCGTTCATCGATGAGACCTATAAGGTTGGTTATGGCAAACCAACTCCGACGCCGCTACCAGAAGCGTAGTCGTTTCACTGAGGTAATCAAAGTTTGTTAAAATGGAGTCAAATACAGAAATGAGAGGGTCATTATGTCGAATTCGATCTTAGAAGTGAACAATTTAACTGGTGGATACCAGGCAAATAAACCTGTTTTGCATGATCTTTCGTTAAATGTGAATGCGAATGAAATCGTAGGATTGATCGGTTTGAACGGAGCAGGGAAAAGCACCACTATTAAGCATGTTCTTGGTCTGCTTGATCCTATGAAAGGTAACATTCGTGTTGCAGGTAGTACGTTCAGTGAAAACAAAGATAAGTACCGAAAACAATTTTCCTACATACCTGAAACACCTCTATTGTACGATGAATTGACGCTATGGGAGCATTTACAATTGACGGCTCTTGCGTATGACTTAGATGAGGGGTGGCAACAAAGGGCAGAAGATCTTTTGAAAGAGTTTCGAATGACGAATATGAAAAGCTGGTTTCCGGGTCACTTTTCAAAAGGGATGAGGCAGAAGGTTATGATCATGTGCGCTTTCCTTGTTCAACCTTCTCTCTATATTGTCGATGAACCGTTTGTTGGACTCGATCCGATCGGCATCCAGTCTTTTTTGGATATGATGGTCCAAGTGAAAGAGAAGGGTGCAGGTGTTTTAATGTCTACTCATATTCTTTCTACGGCTGAACGATACTGTGATCGCTTCATCATTCTCCATGATGGTGTCATTGTTATGTCAGGAACAATGGCGGAGCTTCAGAAACAAATCGGGCGTCCAAACGCTACATTGGATGATGTCTATATCGAAGCGACCAGGAGCGGGAAATGATGCAGTTCGAGACCTTATGGAAGGAAAGAGCGGGTGCCTTTTGGAAAATTGCGCTTCGTTACTTCCGGTTAATCGGCAATAGCAGCTTTCTATTTACGCTCGTCCTGACCCTTATCTTTGGCGCATATTATTATAGTGAATTACTCAAGGTACTGCCCGAAGCGTTTCCAGGCATTGCTGTTATCACGGTCATTGCTTCTTTTGTAATCGTAAGGTCCCCTCTAAGGTTCTTTCTATCAGAAGCTGATCTTGTATTCTTATTACCTGCAGAAAGAAAGCTAAAAGACTATTTTAACCGATCACTACTCTATAGCTTTATGCTTCAGGCGTTCATCACGATTGCTACGATGGTGATCCTTGCCCCGTTGTATCAGCATGAAATGGCAGCGGGGACCGCATATTACGTTTTCGTGATCGCGATCATGTTATTACTGAAAGCACTAAACATCTTCATGAAATGGATGGAGTTACATTTACCTGCACATCGATCTGTAGCTGGATTCGTAGGACTGCGTACAGTGGCTACGTTACTGTTTACGTACTTCGTTCTCGTTCAAGCATCTTTGATTGTTGTTGCTCTGACTGCAATAGCGCTTATTAGTCTCTTATGGTTTGTGTTTTATCCCCTTAATCGAAAGTATTCGGTTAAATGGGAGAAGCTTCTTGCTTTAGATGAGAAGCAAAGTATGAAGTTTTATCGAACAGCAAATCTATTTACAGACGTTCCAAAACTAAAACAATCTGTTAAAGGAAGAAGAATGATCAGTTCGATCGCTGAAAAACTCCTTCCGAATGATACGGTTTACGAAAAGCTTTATCAAAAAGCGTTTGTACGAAGCAACGAATACCTTGGAATCTATCTACGCCTAGCGATAATCGGTCTGTTGGTCGTGGTTTTCGTTCCAGGTACGATAGGTAAGGTAATTGGGGCGGGGCTATTTATCTATTTGACGGCTACACAGCTGCGCACACTGTATCCTCACTATTCAGCACACGTGATGATAAAGCTTTATCCTCTTCCGGAGGATCAAAAAGATCGTGCATTCAACAAAATGTTAAGACGCTTACTCGGAATTCAAGCTGCCTTGTTTGCGTTGGTCACCCTTATTTTAGTACGAGATGTAACAACGCTTCTTGTGGTTTGTTTGATTGGAATTTTAACTGTCCTATTCGCTACTACAAAGAAACAAAAAGCTCCACCAATCTGATCCGTAAAGGAAGATTGCCATGAACAGCTATGAAGCAGAATTAAGAGATGAACTGTTTATTTGGGAAAAAAAGATGACGCGAAAAGCTCCGTTATATTCTCGAGCAACTAAAAAACTTCAAAACAAAGTGAACGATGCGATACCTGAGCGTGTCCACACGGTTGTGACGAATAGTATTCGAACAATGGTGGAAGGCGTGCTTGCTGGCAATACGTACGCAGTGAAAGAACCATTACGAAATCTTTCACTTAAAGAGAGGGACAGATTGGCGAAGGAAGCAACGGTCACTTTTAAGCGAGTTGCCGCTGTTGAAGGAGCAGGAACTGGAGCGGGAGGTATACTGTTAGGATTAGCAGATTTTCCATTACTATTGTCCATCAAGATGAAGTTTTTATTTGACCTTGCTAGTATTTATGGATACGATGCAAGACGATTTGAGGAGAGAGTGTTCATCCTTACCATCTTTCAACTTGCTTTTTCCTCAGATAAAACCCGTAAAGAAATTTTCAAGCGTCTAAAGAGTTGGGAAGAGACGAGTCATCTTTATAGAGAGAAAGATTTCTTTAATGAAGAACACAACTGGAAGTCGTTTCAACTTGAATACAGGGATTATATTGATCTACCGAAGCTACTGCAAATGATTCCTGGTTTTGGAGCGATCGTTGGAGCGTTCGTTAATTTCCACTTTATCGATTGGCTAGGTGAAACTGCTATGAATGCCTATCGTTACAGGATGCTAGCTTCCTCATAAATTGCAAAAGAGCCGGCCATTTTGGCCGGCTCTTTCACATTATTCAAAGCGAGAGTCGCTTAGGATGCGATCCATCTCTTCCATGTGATGCGTCTCGTCAGCGATCATATCATCTAGCTTTACAACAAGCTCCGTGTACCCTAGTTCTTCCGCTTGGACTTTTCGCTTCTCATAGCGGTCGATCGTATCTTTTTCAGCTCTTCTTGCTTCTAAGAGCATTTCTTTAACATCACTTAGTTGTTTAACTTCTGCTGGTTTGGTTGTAGGAGTACCACCGAGCACCTTGATTTTTTCTGCAAGATACAGTGCGTGGCCCTGCTCATCAGCTATTTCACCTTCAAAGAAAGGTTTCAACGTTTGACGGTACAAGCCGGATACAACTGCCGCATTGTACGTATACATGATACTCGCAGCATATTCGTTCGCTAGGTCTTCATTTAACCCTTTGATAAGCTCCTGTTTCTTGTCTTCCATTCAAAACACCCTTTCTATACAAAATTCGTTCCACCTTATTTTTACCCATTCATGAATTTAATAAAACATGGAAAGAATAAATGGTGCTACATACTCTCATGTTTGCATCGGTGTTGAAGGGGTAATAGTCCAACTAGATGGTTAAACAGAAGGAGGACTTACATTGAGTAAAATAGCGGTACTTATGACAAGCATGTTCGAAGATGTGGAGTATACAAAACCAGCCGAGCAATTCAGCAATGCTGGTCATGAATTGACTGTCATCAGTCATAAAGCAGGTGAATCGTTAACTGGAAAGCAACAAGATGCTACGGTTACATCAGACAAAGGAATCGACGATGTAAATGCAGAGGATTTCGATGTGTTGTTCATTCCAGGAGGGTTCTCTCCAGATGAATTACGAGCTGACGATCGCTTTGTAAACTTTACGAAGAAAATGATGTATCTGAATAAGAAGACACTTGTGATCTGCCATGGTCCACAACTGCTAATTACTGCAGAAGCGCTACAAGGTCGCAACATTACGGGGTTCAAGTCGATCCAAACAGATTTAAAATACGCCGGAGCGAATGTTTTCGATGAAGAAGTTGTCGTTTGTGGTGGAACATTAGTCAGCAGTAGAAACCCAGATGATATTCCTGCATTTATTGAAAAGTCACTGTCTGTAATGGACAGCTAAGGAGTGTATCGGTATGAGTGAGAAAAATCACCTAGTAAACAAAAACAGTGAATTAGATTTAAAGAAAGTGGACGACACGATGGATCGTATTAGTGAGGATCGAATCGATGACATTTTAAGTAATTTTGAACATTTCAAAGGGTACCTTGCTGATAAAGTAGAAGTGGGTGAAAAGCTTGGGCTGAGTGAAGAAAGGTTAGCTCAAGCTGCAGAGAAAGTGGCTGATTACTTAGCTCACAAAGAAGAGCCTAAGAACAGAGAAGAAAAGCTTCTTCAAGAACTATGGCTCGTAGGTGAAAAAGAGCACCGTCATGCTTTAGCTCATCTTCTTGTAAGAATGGTATTAAACGAAGATAACAAAAGCCGCTGAGTTTTCAGCGGCTTTTCTTTATGCGAAGATTCGACAGGTGCCTGTCACCTATACTTCTCCTGCGAGGACAGTCAAGTGCTCTGGAAGTAGTTCTAATGTTGAAGGGGTCGTGTAGTTTCGCTCTCCATCACAATCAATTTTCTGTTCTGGATCTGCGGAAATACGCAATTCTCTCGTTTGGTAATGAATGATATCTTCATGCAAAGCAGGTTCCTTTGTGAACTTAGATTGAAAGAATGACCAAAAAGTAGGAAGGGACGATTCTTTAATGATCAACACGTCGAATTTACCATCCGTAAGGTTGTTCTCAGGGAAGAAAGCTTGTATGCCTCCTGTAAATGGTCCGTTTCCTACTAGCATCATCACTGCTTCGCCCTCAAATTGGTGCTCTTCTGCTTCCACTTTAAGATGGAATGGAGAAGGGTTGTTGATCGTCTGTGCAGAGCTAATATAGTACGAAAGCCTTCCGAACAGTTCTTTTGTATTCGGATCGATATTTTCAGAAGCCTGAGTAATCATCCCGATGCCCCAAAAGTTCAGGAAGTACTCTTTATCTGAACGTCCGACGTCGATGGTTTTCGTGTTGTTCTGGATAATTTGTTCGACGGCAAGAATCGGATTCTGATTGATTCCTATCGCTCTCGAGAAATCATTACACGTTCCACCGGGAATGATTCCAAAGATTGGGCGGGTCTGCTTGCTGCAGAGTGCATTTGCTAATTCATAAATCGTACCATCTCCACCGGCTCCGATAATGATATCCACTTTTTCATTAATCTCGTCGACAATCTTAGCTCCATGTCCTGGATATTCGGTTTCATAAAACGTAAATTGCTGATAGTGGTCATCGAGCCTCGTTTTAATCGTATCGATCTGCTTGATCATTTTTTGGTTACCAGCATTAGGGTTTAGAATCAAGGCTGCATGCGCCAAAGTGGAAGCTCTCCTTTCGTGTGGTTTTGTAATAGCATTCCCTAAATAACTTAAGCTTCTTCTCGAGGAAAGTGCTCTTCATTGATTTCTTGTTTATAAGCATAAGTGAACGTAAGTGCTACTAATACTCCTCCGCCTATAAGGTTACCTATACTAGCAGGGACCAGGTTGAAGAATAAAAAATCCACCCACGTATATTCTGCCTTATTAAAAATAGCCGTACCGAAATAACCCATGTTGGCTACACTATGTTGGAAATTCCCTGCTACGAATATGATGACTGGAAGCGCCGTAGCGAGTACTTTTCCTGTTAAGTCTCTTGCAGCGGTTGCAAGGAATGCTGCCATTCCGATCAACCAGTTTGCGATGACCCCAGATAGCAGAATCTGAAACCATCCTTTCGTTCCTTCCGATAAGAACTTCATCTTATGTTCGATATAAACGTTTAATTCTGTATAGAATTCAGGTGAAAGAGAACCTGATAGTACTACTAAACCTCCGACTAAGAGTGCTCCTATCAAATTACCGATATAGCAAACTACCCAAAATTTCATAAGCTGTTTCGGGATCCAGAACTTTCTTTGCAGTATATAGCTTGGTAACAAGACGTTTACTTCTGTGAACAAGATCGCTCCTGAGATGAACACGATAGCATAGCCTGTTACAAATCCTGCGCCTGCAAGAAGATTATGTATCCCTTTCGTTTCCACCCCTAGAGCAATGAGGACAGATAGGATTGAACCAAAGGTAACGAAAGCTCCTGCTAATATCGATAAGATAAACTGCCTGTTGAGTGGTCTTGCACTATGAGACTCGCCCTTAACGATAAAGGTTTCAACGATTTGAGCAGGAAAATAAAATTGTCTTTCAGGATATGATGCTTTTCCTTCCTGCTGTTTCGGTTTATCTTCATTTGCCATAAGAAGTCTCCTAACGTAATCGATTACTGCAGATGTTTATGCAGTTACTTGTAAAAAAACTTTTTCGGCTAGTATTCGCCAAGACCGCTTGCGGTGCCATGAAGAATAGTAATGGTAGGGAAAAAAGCGAGATGGTATCCACCTCGCCCTTAATTTAAAATTTCCAGTATCCTGTTTTCCCGTAATGAGTATAAAGGTCTTCTTCAAATCTTCGGGTGAGGCGCTCGTTCAATAGATACTCTGGAGCATTTTCTATTTTCTCTTTCGGTACATTTACTACTACACTACGGTCATTCCAATGGATGTCTTCGATCCAATCCGTAGATAACAGTACTTTCTTTCCACTTAAAAAGCTTTTCGTATCTACGACAAAATATCTTAGCTTCCAGGTTTCATCATCAAAGATAAAATCATCAACATGGCCGATTTCGCCATCGATTGCTTGTATTTGATAGTTTGAAACTTCTTTTGTGCTGCGAAGATGGTTATCATCTTCCCTCGTTTCCTCATAAGAAACTTCAAGTTCTTGAACGTCCATGTGAGGATTGGGGTGCATCCCGCTCCCCCATGCGCCTGTGCCTACCCAATAGTAAGGCCAACCGTAATGCTTGTTCATAGACATTTCATGCTTTCTAGATATCGGTTGATCTGTATCGATCGAAGGGCTATTTTTGAGCTCCTCCGTTGAAAGCGAAACGGAAACGGTTTCTTCATCATGAGTAAGTTTTTCGATTGAGTATGGTGATATTAACACCTTTTTACCAGGCAGCCATTTATGCGTGTCGACAACTAAGTATCTTACTGCCCAATGCTCGTCATCAAAATAGAGTTCTTTCAGCGCACCTTTTTTTCCGTCGCTAGTATCGATATTGTATTTATAGACCTCATTTTCACTTACAAGCATGTGCAAACACTCCTGTATAATTATTTCTGCTGTATTGAAAATACCCTTGAGTCGGTCTAGTTAAACGCTAGGGGAATCAACATGATACGTTTTAACATAGGGTTTGCCTCTGAAGACTGTTTTCGGTAATCCTTTGTCTGTATTACGGTGTTTATGTGCGGTATTGTAAGCTTCGGAGGATTGCCAGTTCTTGAAATCATCCTCACTACGCCAGAAGGTGGCGACAATGTAGGGATCGTTGTGATCAACGGGGCGTAAAATTCTGATACCTTCACAGCCAGGTTCGTTTTCTACTTTTCCGGCTCTGTTTTTAAATCGATCTTCAAATGTTGGGCGTTCGCTTTCTTCCACTGGTATATGGTTTAAGACGACAAATTTAGGTTCAATAACATTCCCTTTTTGGTCGAGAATGTCATACTCTTTTCCACTGTTGAAAACGGGTTGTGAGTCTGTCTGGTGATAGAGCGCGGCACCTTCATCATCCACTAATAAAAGCATCTCATCGTTATTCTCTTCTTTTATTTTAAATAAGTAATCGTATGTACCGTATGTAACATAAACTTTCATGCTATACATCCTTTCAACAATAAGATAGGAAACGCCTGATACTTTACCCATTTTTGGCGAAAACTAAACAGAACTGTCAAATTATGATGTACAAAAAACATAGTCGGTGATGTAAGCTTAATTTTATTCGACTTGTAAGGAGGGTGCCGTACATAATGAAAAAGCTAGGTATAGGCTTGGTTGCAACGATTGCAGTGTTCCTAGTAGGACTGCTAGGGTATCTAGGCATTCTACTTGCAGGTAATTATGCGATCGATGAGAAAAAGCTTGTGATGAATTCAGCGACTAAGCTTGTAACACCTGAAGACGAGCTTATTACAAAGCTATATATTGAAAATAGAGATCCTGTATCGATCGAAGATATTCCAGAGCACGTACAAGAAGCTTTTATCGCGACGGAAGATAGTCGCTTTTATGATCATCATGGACTTGATATAAAAGCGATCGGTCGTGCGTTATATCGAGATATCTTAGCAGGCGCGAAAGTTGAAGGCGGTAGTACGATCACGCAACAGCTTGCCAAAAACGTCTTTTTAACAAACGATAAGTCTTGGTTAAGGAAAACAAAAGAAGCCGTGATTGCTATTAACCTCGAACGCAACTACAGCAAAGAGAAAATCTTAGAGATGTATTTGAATCAGATTTATTTTGGGCACGGTGCATATGGAATACAGTCCGCTTCTAAACTCTATTTCAATAAGAAGACGACTGAACTCAGCATAGAGGAAGGCGCGCTATTGGCAGGGCTTCCTAAAGCGCCTTCAAACTATTCCCCGATCGATCAGCCGGAGAAGAGTAAAGAAAGAAGAGACCTGATTCTATCCCTTATGGAGAAGCAAGACTATTTATCCGCTGAAAAAGCTGTTCGCTTACAAGGGAAAACGGTGGCGTTAGACATCGCAGAGGTCACGAAAGATCCATCGTTCTTAACTTACGTAGATATGACACTAGATGAAGCGAAAACGAAATATAACCTTTCAAATGAAGAAGTATTAAAGGGCGGATATAAAATCGTCGTCCCAATGGACGTCACGCTACAGAAATCCGCATACACGGAATTCCAGAATAAAGCGCTATTCCCAGGAAGCGATCCTAACACGCCTCCAGAAGGTGCTTTAACGATGATGGATATTAAAAGCGGTGGTGTACTTGCTGTTCAAGGAGGCAGGAACTATGTTCAAAAAGGGTTGAACCATGTGAATGCACGAAGACAGCCAGGCTCATCGTTTAAACCGATCGCCGTCTATGGACCAGCGCTCGATAAAAAAGAGTACGAGCCCTACACGCTTTTACAAGATAAAAAAGAAGAGTATAACGGCTATTCACCGTCTAATTACAATGGCCAATACTCAGGTGAGATGCCACTGTATGACGCCGTTAGAGTTTCTGCAAATGCGCCGGCGGTCTGGCTTTTAAACGAGATCGGGATTTCTTACGCAAAATCTTATCTAGAAAAAAGCGGCGTTTCGATTGAAGATCAAGATTTGAAGATCGCACTTGGCGGGATCGACAAGGGTGTTACTCCATTTGAAATGATGGAAGCCTATCGACCGTTTGCTTATGAAGGGGAAAGAGTAGAACCTTATTTTATTGAGAAGCTCTACGATCATGAAGGTGAACTTGTAGGTGAAGCAAAGCCTGAGAAAGAATCCGTTTATAAAAAGCAAACGGCTTGGTACATGACTCGCATTCTTGAAGGAGTTGTGAAGAACGGGACTGCCCAAAGTGGTAAGGTGAACACAGCTCTAGCAGGAAAAACAGGAACAACTTCATATGAAGGAGTAAAAGGTGGCGTAAGAGATGCCTGGTTTGTTGGTTACACACCTGAGATTGTAGGCTCCGTCTGGATGGGATATGACAGAACAACAAAGGATCAGTACCTCAAAGGCGGCAGCGAATATCCTGTACAGTTATTCAAAAAAGTAGTGAATGCTAGTGAAGCTAGTACTACGGCTTTTAAGAAACCTGAAGATGTAAAAGATATGGAGAAGCCTGTCAGCCTCCCTGAAATCAATGATTTAAAAGCTGATATCGACTTCTTATATGGTCTACCAGCAGTAACATTAAAATGGACGGCTTCTTCAGATGATCGAGTGGAGTATGTCATCTATGAAGTTAAAGACGGTAACAGAAAGAAGATTGATTCAGTGACAGGAAAAGGTGAATACACGAAGCATTCTGTTTCTTTCTTCGGCTCAGTATCGTATCAAGTCGTACCTGTTAATCCACTTACTGATCAAGAGGGAACACCTTCGAATGAAACATCGATTCGTTTATTTGATCGATTTATGGAGCGCGATGAGGAGGAGGAAGCAGGGTAGTAATCTACAAAAGAGGGTAATAATGTGATAATACCTCTTAATCGTGGTTTTCAGTGTGTTAAGGTAAGAAGTGTAAACGGCATCAAACAAGGACAATTTTATGACAGTTTATTTCAATGACTATACACGTAAGACTTGCACCGCTATAGTATGTAGGGATGCATAAATGAACGTTAAGCACTAAGAGTGTGGGAAAGGTGGACAACGATGAGTAAAGCGCCATTCAATGATCAATTTCTTCGCGCATGTCGCGGGGAGGAAACAGAATTTACGCCAGTCTGGTATATGAGACAAGCTGGACGTTATCAGGCTGAATATAGAAAGATTAGAGAAAAGTACTCTTTTCATGAAATGAATTTAAATCCAGAGGTTGCTGCGGAAGTAACAAGGTTTGCCGTTGAGCAGCTAGGTGTGGATGCAGCGATCCTATTTGCAGACATCATGACACCCCTTCCTTCAATCGGTGTCGATGTTGAAATTAAAAAAGGGATTGGCCCAGTGATCGACAACCCGATTCGTACCGTATCAGATATCGATCGACTTGGAGAGTTAGATCCCCTTAAAGATGTTCCGTATGTCATGGAAACCGTGAAGATGCTTCGTGAGGAATTATCTGTACCTTTGATCGGTTTCAGTGGTGCTCCTTTTACCGTAGCAAGTTATATGATCGAAGGCGGACCTTCTAAAAACTACTATAAAACGAAAGCGCTCATGTACTCAGATCCTGAAGCTTGGCACCGTCTGATGGATAAATTAGGAGATATGACGATCGCCTATCTTAAGGCTCAAGTTCAAGCTGGTGCTCAGGCGCTTCAATTGTTTGATTCTTGGGTTGGAGCTCTAAACGAAGCTGATTATAGAACGTACATAGCGCCAGTTATGAATCGTATCTTCTCTAGTTTGAGAGAGACCGGTGTTCCTCTTATCATCTTCGGGGTCGGAGCAAGCCATCTTATTCAAGAATGGAACAAGCTCCCTGTTGATGTGATTGGGATCGATTGG
This sequence comes from Anaerobacillus sp. ABD4_527, assembly GCF_056160805.1. Lineage (NCBI taxonomy): Bacteria > Bacillati > Bacillota > Bacilli > Caryophanales > Bacillaceae > Anaerobacillus > Anaerobacillus sp. ABD4_527. The sequence goes on along the minus strand of NZ_JBSWXZ010000003.1, from coordinate 88,192 downwards.
AGAATCACCATTAAGAATGCACGTGTTAAAGAGGGAATCACTAAACCTCTTATGGGGAACCTTGAACCAGCATTGCTTCTTGCGCCTTGGGATGTGATCGAAGAGCGTACAAAAGAAATCTTAGATCAAGGGATGCAGGATCCTGGGTTTATTTTCAACCTCGGTCATGGTGTATTCCCACAAGTTGAAGTTGAAACGTTGCAGCGATTAACTCGTTTTGTACACGAATATACAAGTAAGAAATAGGTAGGGGAACGGGAGGTAGAATATGCCGAAACGAACAATAGGTCTCCTTGTAATGGCTTATGGTACACCGCGGAACGAAGCGGAAATAGAACCATATTATACTCATATTCGAAGAGGGAAAAGGCCGACAGAGGACATGTTACAAGATCTAGTTGAACGGTATGAGGCAATCGGGGGCATTTCTCCGCTGTATGAGATTACGAAAGAACAATCTGAAAAGCTTGAGGTCAGGATGAATGAGCTTTTTGGTGAAGATATTACGTTTAAAAGTTATTTAGGACTTAAACATATTGAACCCTTCGTAGAAGATGCAGTGAAAAATATGCAAAAAGACGGAATTGAAGAAGCGATCAGCATCGTTCTTGCGCCACATTATTCGAGTTATAGTGTACAAGCTTATAATGATCGAGCGAATAAGGCTGCTGCAAAGCTTGGATTCCCGGATATCCACTGCATCGACGAATGGTACACAGAGCCAAAATTCATTCAATACTGGGTTGAGCAACTAAACTCATGTTTGAGGGAGCTAGATGACAAGGAGAAGAAAAAGACTGTCGTCATCTTTACTGCTAATAGCTTACCTGAGAAAGTATTGCAACACGGAGACCCTTATCCTTCCCAATTAGAAGAAACTGCAAGTCATATCGCTACAAGAGCGGGTATCCAAAATTATGCTGTTGCGTGGCAAAGTGAAGGAAATACGCCAGAACCTTGGATTGGTCCTGACGTTCAGGATTTAACGCGGGATCTATTTGAACAAGAAGGGTATACAGGGTTCATTTATTGCCCCGTTGGTTTCGTGGCAGATCATCTCGAAGTTCTTTATGATAACGATTATGAATGTAAGCAGGTAACGGATGAGCTAGGGGCTACCTATCATAGGCCTGATATGCCGAATGCACGAGACGAATTTATAGAGATATTAGCTTCTGTTGTGACAAAAGAATTAATAAAAAAGAAGATGATAAATCATGAATAATAAAGAAAATCGAATTGTGATAGTTGGCGGGGGTATCACTGGCTTAACTGCCGCGTACTATCTTCAGAAAGAAATGAATGAATCCGGCGAACCTTTTCAAATTACACTTCTAGAGGGCAGTGAACGTCTCGGAGGGAAGATTCATACAGATACAACCAATGGTTTTGTAATCGAGAGGGGCCCTGATTCATTTCTAGCAAGAAAGAAGAGTGCCTCGACATTAGCGAAAGAGGTAGGGCTAGAAGATCAGCTTGTACCTAACTCGACTGGTAATGCATTTATTTTAAACAATGATCAGCTCTATCCCATTCCTGGTGGATCTGTAATGGGAATACCAACAGAAGTAGCTCCGTTTGTTTCGACGCGTTTATTCAGCTTGAAAGGAAAACTAAGAGCAGCCCTCGATCTAGCACTTCCAAGGCGAGATAGTAATGGCGAGGACCAGTCATTAGGTCTTTTCTTTAGAAGAAGATTGGGTAATGAAGTCGTTGAAAATTTGATCGAACCATTATTATCAGGAATCTATGCTGGGAATATCGATAAATTGAGTCTGATGTCTACGTTTCCTCAATTCTATGAAGTTGAAAAGAAGCATCGTAGTTTAATATTAGGGATGAAGAAGACAACGCCAGCTTCTAGAAGAAAAACTGGTAAGAAGAAACCAGCATTTTTAACGATTAAATCAGGGCTGCAATCGCTAGTAAAGGCGATTGAAGATCACCTAACTGAAGTAGATATTAGGAAGAATACTAAAGTTGATTCGATTGAAAAAGATGGGGAGTCATATAAGCTTACAACGATGAGCGGTGAACAGATCGAGGCTGATGCTGTGATCGTTACGACTCCACATCAGCAAGTGACAAAGATGTTCAGGGGTCACGAGGAAGTGGCTCCCTTAGAAGATATGCCTTCAACAACGGTGGCAACAGTAGCCATGGCTTTTCCTGAAGAAGCCGTTAAGAAATCATTAGATGGTACAGGATTTGTCGTGTCTAGAAATGCCGATTATACGATTACGGCTTGCACGTGGACGCATCGAAAATGGCAGCATGCTGCACCGAAAGGGAAAGTCCTTCTAAGGTGCTACGTAGGCAGAGCGGGTGAGGAAGAAATCGTTGAGAAGAGCGATGAGGAAATTGTCCAAACCGTTCTTAATGATTTGAATCAAATCATGGAAATTGAAGGGCATCCAGAGTTCTACCGCATTACGAGATGGCGTCAGGCTATGCCCCAGTATGAAGTAGGACATAGAAACCGCTTTGAGGAAGTACAAACAGGATTAAGAAGTAAAATGCCTGGCGTCTTTCTCGCAGGTGCTTCCTATGGAGGAGTTGGGCTTCCTGATTGTATCGATCAAGGAGTCGAATCCGTAACATCAGTCGTTTCATACCTCGGCAAAAAGTAGATTCACCGATCGGTGAATCTTTTTTTGTGCGTATTTAGCAATCCATAAGATAGTCTCATCACCTCTCTAATGATAAAATGAAATGGCAACATATAGAAAAAGGAGACTTGGCAATGTTAGATATGGCAAGACCTCTACTTGTAAATATTGCGATGCTATTTTCAGTGCTATTTATCTGGAACATGGTCATGCCTTTTACACGGTCAAGGTCGTTAAGTTTAAAAGATAAATTCTTATACGGTGTGATTAGCTCCTTAATGGCCCTTTTGTGTATGTTATTTCCGTTAGAGAAATTCGGAGATACTGTATTTGACCTGCGGGTGATTCCTCTTATTCTAGTTACGTTATATGGAGGCCCAGTCCCAGGAGTCATATGTGCGGTCGTTATCTCGATCACTCGATTTTCCATGGGCGGGGAGTTCGCTTACGTAGGTGTCAGTTTAGCCATCATTGCATTTTTCTTAGCTTGGGGATATAGAGGCCTATTCGAAAGGTCGATCCAGAAATGGAATGTTATCTTAAAAGTAGGCATTATCTTTATCATTACTTATATATCGATCATCTTATGGTTAGTCAAACCATCAGAACCATACTTTTATCCGATCTATTTTCTATCTTTTGCAATCGCTTATTTTTTTATTTTCTATTTAACGGAGAAACTCGTTATCATTAACCTCCAGCTCGAGGAGACGGTCTATCTTGAAAAACTGTCTGTTGCTGGAAAAATGGCTGCTTCAATCGCCCATGAGATCAGAAATCCACTCACAACGGTTAGAGGTCTACTTCAATTTATTTCTACAGGTGCAGAAGATCAGCAGGTGAAAAAATATGCGCCACTGATGCTAGATGAAATTGATCGAACGAATAAAATCATTACCGATTACCTGACTCTCATCAAACCAACAAGGTTGGATCATGTTGAGGTCCACTTGAATAAAGTTGTCAGTGATACAATCGAGTTGACGTCAGTTCTAGGGGTTTACCATGCTGTTAAAATTTCTTATGAAGAGAACGGTGATTTCAGAATCTTAACCAACCCTCAAGAGATGAAACAGTGTTTGATCAATCTCATTAAGAATTCCATCGAAGCAATAGAGAAAGATGGACTGATCGAAATCTCTCTTCAGAATGGAACAAAGAGAAACACGGTTGATATTGTTATAAGTGACAATGGATCTGGCATGAGTGATGAAGAGCTGAAAAAAATCGGCCTTCCCTTTTACACAACGAAATCAAAAGGTACTGGGTTAGGCACAATGATAACAAATAGACTCATAAGAAATATGAATGGGAAAATATCGTATGAAAGTACGATTGGTTCGGGAACGACCGTAACGGTAACGCTCCCTACATTAAAATAAAGGGGGAGGACAATGGGATTTGACCGAAAGATAAGCATAATCAATGCTGCAGAGAAATCTTTTTCAATGTTTGGATATAAAGCAACAACGATGGACCAAGTAGCGAAAATAGCAAATGTGGGAAAAGGGACGATCTACACTTTTTTTAGAAATAAAGAAGAGCTTTTCAATGAGATCGTAAACCAGATGGTAAGTGAGATGAAAGAACTTGCTCAAACCTCCATTAATGAAGAGGATACGTTTTTTGAGAATCTTCATAGGGGATTGTTCGATGTACTCGAACACCGGAAGGAACATAAACTCGCAATTAAACTATCACAAGAAGTTCGAGAAATAGGAACACCAGCTGCTTTAGAAGCGCTCAATCTTGTAGAACAAGCGATCACGTCCTTTATTAAGCAAGAAATCGAGAGGGGAATACGGAACAATGAGATAAAAGAATGCGATCCTTCTCTCACTGCATTCCTGCTTTTCAAAATGTATATCGCTCTCGTTTTTGATTGGGAGAAGTCAAACCGTTCTTTAACAAAAGAAGAGATTGCCCACCATATCGAGTTATTCACAATGGAAGGGATTAAGAAGGTATAGAAGGGCTATTGCCTAAATAAAAAAAGGATGATATATTACTATCTGTGGTTAAAATGACTAAATTTTAATTTTGGTCAAAATGCAGTCGAGATAGTATAGATTGTTCTTTTTTTTAGTATTAATGACCAAATGACAAAATTGGTCATATAGACAACGGGAGGTCATCAACTATGAAATTTCGTCATCTCCGTTCTGAGTGGCGTGCATTGTTCACTAATAAGAAAATTCTCATACCTGTTTTAGCAGTCCTATTCATCCCTGTTTTATACAGTGGTATGTTTCTATGGGCATTCTGGGATCCGTATGAGAATCTCGATCAAATTCCTGTCGCTGTTGTAAATGAAGACAGCGGAGCTGATTTTGAAGGAGAGCACATTGAAATAGGAAATGATTTGATAGAAAAGTTGAGAGACGATCCACAATTCAAGTGGGACTTCGTTGATGAGGAAGTAGCGAATGAGGGTCTTGAGGATCAGACCTATTATATGAAGATTCAGATCCCGGAAGATTTCTCAGAACGATCAACGACAGTACTTGATGAACAGCCTGAAAAACTAAATCTAGAGTATGTGCCAAATGAAAGCTTTAACTTCCTCGCTGGGCAAATAGGTGGTACAGCTGTAGGTGAAATCAAGTCTCAAATCGCAAACAATATCACAGAGAATTATAGTGAACTTATTTTTGATACGTTTAGCGAGATTGCAGATGGTTTGTCAGATGCATCAGATGGTGCAGGAGATTTAGCTGATGGCTCTTCAGAATTAAAAGATGGAACAGCGAAGTTAAAAGCAAATTTAGCCGAGCTAAACAATGGATCGATCGAAATTACGAACGGCGTGAGTGAATTGCAAAATGGATCAGAGGAACTTGCAAATGGGTTAGACGAAGCGAGTCAAGGGTCCACTACTTTGTTAACAACATTAAAAGAAAGACAATCTAAAGTAAATGATTTAACTGTTGGTGCCAATCAGGTCAGTGATGGTGTGAAAAAGCTAAACGATGGTTTCAATGAATTTAAGTCAGCGCAAGAAAGCCTGCTTAGTGGAGTAAAACAAAGTCAACAAGGCATCGAACAAATTTTATCGAACCTCAAGAAAAAATCGTCAGAAGTGACCGCTTTAGGTACGACTGCTGAAAGCATAAAAGAACCGATTGTTAATGGTGGTCAAGGAGCTGCTCAAGTTTCAAAAGAGTTACAGGGCGTGATTCAAGGTATTCAATCAAATGATGCTTATACAGAAGAAGAGAAACAAGCGTTGATCAGTCAACTAAAGCCTATCGCAGAAAAATCTGCAGGCGCCGCTCAGTCCGTTAAGGATGGAGCTACAACGTTAGAAGCAGTTTCAAAGGGTGTTTCTTCAAGCATAAGTGAGATGAAAACGAGTCAATCAGAGCTTATTTCGGCACTAGAATCTATATATGATGGGCAAGTAAAGCTCGAACAAGGTCTCAATCAGTTTGGGACAGAGATAAATGATGCGAAAGAAAAGGTATCAAAACTTGAAGCCGGTGCTGCTCAAGTAGCTCAAGGAACAAGCGACGTGTCATCTGGTTGGCAAGACATGATTACAAATATAGGGAAACTCAATCGCGGTGTTGTTGAATTAACTGATGGGTCCGAGAAACTCGTAACCGGTTTGACCGATTTAGAAGGAGGAACGTCTGATTTAACAACAGGTGCAGGAAAGCTTCTAGAAGGGTCAAAGAAGGTAGATAGTGGTGCTGAGAAAGTAAGTGACGGATCGAGTGAACTTCATACAAAGTTAGATGAAGCTGCCAAAGAAACGTCTCAAACAAAAGCAGATGAAGAGACCTACAACATGTTTGCAGATCCAGTCGATGTAGAAAGTGATGCAACTTCTTCAGTTCCGAACTATGGAACAGGTTTCGCTCCATACTTCCTATCTCTCGGATTATTTGTAGGGGCTCTTCTAATGTCGATCGTCTTCCCGCTTCGAGAACCTGCTGCAAATCCCAAGTCTGCACTAGGATGGTTTATGAGTAAGTATGGAATTCTTCTTACAGTAGGTGTTATTCAAGCAGTGATTGCGGATGCCGTATTATTGTATGGACTAGGAATTGAAGTTAAGAGCGTACCGCTATTCATCATGTTTTCAATTGTTTCGAGTTTAACGTATATGGCGATGATTCAGTTCTTCGTGACGACGATGGGCGATCCTGGACGCTTTGTCGCTATTATTATATTGATTCTACAATTAACGACAAGTGCCGGTACATTCCCACTTGAGTTAATTCCAGAGAGTCTCCAAATCTTCAATTCATGGCTACCGATGACGTACACCGTTTCTGGACTAAAGGCAGTAATCTCTAGTGGGAATTTTGCATTTATGTGGGATAACGTATGGGTATTAGCCGGGTTCACTACTATTTTCATAGTTGGGACAATTGTATTTTTCTTCATGGAAATGAAAAAACGTAAAACTCAGAGGTTTGATGAACCTGCTGTAACGAAATAAAAGAAACTGAGCCTTCTCGATTACGAGAAGGCTCATTTCTTTGAATTATACTGCGAAAAAGGATAGAGTATTAGTAAGATTGTAATAGTATCGATTAGTTTGAAACGAGCACGTTAGGGTATTCACTTAGAATAGGAATTTTTGAGGAGGCAGGGTGAAGGGGAAGAATGATTACTTTTAAAAATGTTAGCAAACAATTTCCTGATGGAACAACTGCTTTAAAAGACATTAACTTACATATTGAAAAAGGGGAACTTTTGACCTTGATCGGTCCAAGTGGTTGTGGAAAAACAACGACTATGAAAATGATCAATCGGTTGATCGAGCCAACAGGAGGTCAGATCTACATAGACGGCATACAGATTGCCGAACAGGATCCAGTAGAGCTCAGACGAAGCATCGGGTACGTCATTCAACAAATTGGGCTACTACCGCATATGACGATTGCAGAGAACATATCGTTGATACCGAAGCTAAAGAAATGGGAGAAAAATAAAATAGATAAACGTGTTGATGAGTTATTGGACCTTGTTGGACTAGAACCTTCAACATTTCGCTCTCGTTATCCGCTAGAGTTAAGTGGAGGACAACAGCAGCGTGTTGGGGTTATCCGAGCATTAGCTGCAGAACCACCAATCATTCTGATGGACGAGCCTTTTAGTGCTCTCGATCCGATCAGCCGGGAACAGCTCCAAGATGAATTGATTAAGCTGCAAAAGGAGATACAAAAGACGATTGTTTTTGTAACTCATGATATGGACGAAGCAATGAAGATCGCTGACCGTATCGCGATCATGAAAGACGGCGAGATCCTCCAGCTCGATACTCCTGATCATATACTGCGCCACCCCAAAAACGAGTTTGTCCGAGACTTTGTTGGCGATGAAAGGATCGCTAAGGGAAAGACGCCTTCAGCTCGCGATTTGATGATCCGAAAAGTGGCTACTGTGAAAGATAGCCGAGGCCTAGCCGAGGCATTTCGATTAATGAAATCAGAACGCGTCGACAGTCTTGTCGTTACAGGTCCTGAACAAGTTTATCAGGGAGTGATTACACTTGAAGTGGTTCAAGAGCATTATGAGGATGACTCTAAGCGCATCATCGATGTGATGAGTAAACCTGAACCTGTTACGAGTGATACGGTTTACCCAGAAATCGCAAAACGGTTTGCTGAAGAGACACTGAAGATGATTCCAGTAGTGAATGAGAAAAAACTTGAAGGCGTTATTACGAATGGCAGTATGATGAGAGGGCTAGCCGGTCTCGATCAAGTAAGTCAGCGAAAGGAAGGTGCCCTAAATGAATGATCGAAATTTCTTTGTTTTGTTCATTGAAACCATTCAAGGCCGATGGGATGATATTCTAGTTGCTCTACAAGAACATCTCTTTCTATCGTTCATCTCGATCGTGATTGCAATCGTTATTTCAGTACCACTAGGCATCTTTATCTCTCGAAGGAAAAAACTTGCGGAACCGTTTATCGCAATTTCAGCGGTTTTTCAAACAGTACCAAGTTTAGCGCTCTTTGGTTTTTTAATTCCTTTCCTAGGAATTGGGAACACAACTGCAATCATCGCTTTGACGGTTTATGCGTTGCTCCCAATCTTGAGAAATACATACACTGGAATCACTTCAGTTGATCAATCTTCGATAGAAGCAGGTAGGGGTATGGGGATGACGAATCTTCAAATCCTTCAGAAAATCGAGATTCCTCTTTCTTTACCTGTTATTATGGCAGGTGTAAGAACTGCGACTGTATTGACGATTGGTGTTGCAACGTTAGCCACGTTCGTTGGCGCAGGAGGACTTGGAGACATCATCTATAGAGGGCTTACATCCAACAAGGATGAGCTTGTGTTAGCTGGTGCACTTCCAGCTACGATTCTAGCATTAGGGTTCGACTTGATCTTAAAGTTATTAGAAAATGCAGCAACTCCAAAAGGGATTAAAGCAAAAAAATAAAGGGGAGATTAATTTGAAGAAGTTTACTGTACTTATTATTGGCCTCGCTATGGTACTGGCTGCCTGCGGTAACGATAGCGGAAGTAGTGAGGATGATCCAATCGTCATTTCAGGGAAGCCATGGACAGAGCAATATATTTTACCGCACCTTATTGGTGAATACATAAAGGCGAATAGCGATTATGAAGTCGAGATCGATGAAGCTGTAGGTGAGGTAAGTGTTATCCATCAAGCTTTAGTTGATGGCGATGTGGACATGTATGTTGAGTACACGGGAACAGGGCTTGAAACGGTCTTAAAAGATACTGCTGATTCTAGTGAATCTGCCGATGAAATCTTTAATCGTGTTAAAGAAGGATACAAGGACGAATTCGACCTCGTTTGGCTTGAGCCACTAGGCTTTGAGAATGGTTATACCCTTGCGATCACACAAGAAACGAATAAGGACCTGAATGCTGAAACGTACTCAGACTTAATTCCAGTATCGAACGAAATGGTATTCGGAGGACCACACCCATTCTATGAACGTATTGATGGTTACGAAGCGATGGTAGAAACGTATGGATTTGATTTTAAAGAAACAGAAAGTCTTGATCCGAACATCATGTACGATGCATTGAATGAAGGGGAAGTAGATGTGATCCCTGCATTTACTACAGATGGTCGTATTGCCCGTTTTAACCTGGTGAGTACGGAAGATGATAAGAATTTCTTCCCGCCTTACTACGCTGCTCCTGTTGTAAGACAAGAAACGCTAGATTCTCATCCAGAGTTAGCTGATATTGTGAATGAACTAGCAGGAAAAATCTCTGAAGAAGAAATGTCTGAAATGAATGCCAAGGTCGATCTAGATGGTGAAGAACCAGAAGAGGTTGCGATGAACTTCTTGAAGGAAAAAGGCCTTATCGACTAATGGTGTAGCAATGAGCTAACATTATTTTCTACGTAAAAAACGTGCAGATCTCTGATCTGCACGTTTTTTTATAGTATTTTACTTAAGAATGCTTTTGTTCGTTCATTTTGTGGGTTTTGGAAGATTTCTTCAGGTACATTTTCTTCTACAATGTAGCCGCCGTCCATGAACAGTACTCGATCTCCAACTTCTCTTGCGAAGCCCATCTCGTGAGTGACGACTACCATCGTCATTCCTTCTTTTGCAAGCTGCTTCATAACCTCGAGCACTTCTCCAATCATTTCAGGGTCAAGCGCTGAAGTCGGTTCGTCAAACAACATGACGCTTGGTTCCATAGCTAGTGCTCTAGCGATAGCAACTCGTTGTTTTTGGCCACCAGAGAGTTCACCAGGGTAGCTGTTTGCCTTCTCCTTTAGCCCTACTTTTTGAAGCAGTTCCAAAGCTTGTTCTTTGGATTCTTGTTTGTTGTTTCCCTTTACTTTGATAGGAGCAACCGTGATATTTTCAAGAACAGTTTTGTGTGGAAAGAGATTAAAGTGCTGAAAGACCATCCCCACATCTTGCCTAACTTTATTGATTTTAGTCTTAGGATTAGCAATGTCATGACCATTCACGATTACGCTGCCACCTGTTATATCTTCTAATTTATTTAAACAACGAAGAAACGTACTTTTGCCCGACCCTGATGGGCCAACGACGCAGACGACTTCTTGTTCATTTATTTCAGTACTGATTTCTTTTAGAACTTCTAAATCACCGAACGATTTCTTTAAGTTTTTAACTTGAATGATACTCATGTAGTATAGCCCCTCTCGACAAAACTCTTTCTGCCTATTAGATACTGAAGAATAGACCTATTATACCAATTTTTATACTAGAAATAAAAGAAGCTCGCTTCGTATCCCTCATTTGTACTTCAATAGAATCTCCTATATAATAGGCTGTGAAAACGTTTGCGCAATACTATAATATCAGGAGGGTTTCGACGTGGGGAAGCAATGGTGGAAAGATAGTGTCGTTTATCAAATATATCCAAGAAGTTTTAATGATAGCAATGGTGACGGTATCGGCGATATTAAAGGAATTACAGAGAAGCTCGATTATTTAAAAGAACTAGGGATCGATGTCGTGTGGTTGTCTCCAGTATATCAATCACCAAACGATGACAATGGGTATGATATTAGCAACTATAGAGAGATTATGGATGAATTCGGTACAATGGCTGACTGGGAAGAGATGTTGGATGGTATGCATAAGCGAGGCATTCGACTCGTGATGGATCTCGTTGTTAACCATTCTTCAGATGAGCATGCATGGTTTGCGGAATCTCGGAAATCAAAGGACAATCCATATCGAGACTATTATATATGGCGTCCTGGTGTTGATGGACATGAACCAAACAACTGGGGGTCAATCTTCGGTGGATCTGCATGGCAGTATGATGAGATGACCGAAGAGTATTACCTTCATCTTTTCTCAAAGAAGCAGCCAGACTTAAACTGGGAAAATCCAACGTTACGTGAAGAAGTGTATGATTTGATGAGCTTCTGGCTCGATAAAGGTGTTGATGGTTTTCGAATGGATGTCATCAATTTTATATCGAAAGAGCCTGGTCTTCCAGATGCTGAAGTAACGTCACCTGATCAATACCAGTGGGGTGGTGACTATTTCGTTAATGGTCCGAAATTCTTTGAGTATATGAAAGACCTGAACGAAAGAGTATTGAGCCAGTATGGTGCCATGACGGTAGGAGAAATGCCGCTTGCTACACCTGAGGATGGTGTGAAGTATACAGACGAAAAAGATGGAATCGTCAGTATGCTGTTTCAATTTGAACATATGGACGTAACAAGTGGTCCAGGAGGAAAATGGGACCAGCAACCATGGAAGCTGACGGATTTGAAGAAAATCATTTCTAAGTGGCAAACCGAGTTACATGGTAGAGGTTGGAACAGTCTGTATATGGAAAATCATGATCAACCTCGATCTGTATCTGTCTTTGGTGATGATCGATCGTATCGCGTCGAATCAGCAAAAATGCTTGCAGCCTGGCTTCACTTACTTCAAGGAACACCATATATCTATCAAGGCCAGGAGCTTGGTATGACAAATGTATACTTCGATTCGATCGAGGAATATAAAGATATCGAAACACTGAACATGTATAAAGAAGAGGTAGAAGATAAAGGGAGAGAGCATGAGGAAATCCTTCAAGCTATTCATAAAAAAGGACGAGACAATGCTAGAACGCCAATGCAATGGACTGATGAGCAGCATGCTGGATTCACCACTGGCACACCATGGATTAAACTTAACCCCAACTATACAGAAGTGAATGCAAAGAAAGCATTGAGCGATGAAAACTCGACCTTCTACTTCTATAAAGAGCTTATTCGCCTAAGAAAAGAACACGACATCATCGTTCACGGTGATTATAATCTCCTACTAGAAGACGACGAGCAATTGTACGTCTACACCAGATCATACAAAGACCAAACACTCGTTGTAGCAGCTAACTTCTCAAGTGAAAACGTAACTCTTGAACTACATGAATCTTTACAAGGAGGCAGCCTCCTCATCAACAACTATGAAAGTACTCCGCATAAATTAGAAACGAACTCTACTATGCGACCGTATGAGGTAAAAGCTTACTTATTGTAATAATTAAGAATATCTAACACCATCGAAGTATCATGAGGAAATTGTTTTGCTCATAATCACGTAGATTGGAGCGGAAGGATGCTCGACTCCTGAGGGGTGAGCGGGACAGGTGTGACCCCGCAGGCGCGCGGGAGAGCGCCGAGGAGGCACACCGCCCGCCCCGCGGAAAGCGAGCATCCTGGAGCGGAAATCAGCTGCTGCACTCCGATGTGTTTTGATCTTAACCTTAGCGCGGTATTCACCGCGCTTTTTTTATTTGTTGAAACTTTCATGATTGAAAACTCATTTTCGAGGGAAGATAATTTTGTGGTCTAGATGTTTTTTTGTAAAATCAGACATCTTTCCTTTTTCTTTTTCGAGCACTCATGTATAATAATCAATGTACATTTGTTCAGAAGACATTTTACTAAATTTCACAATAAAAAAAGGAGTGTATACATATGACAACAAATCAAATGGATTCACTTGCAGTAAATACAATTCGTACATTATCCATCGATGCAGTCGAAAAGGCTAACTCTGGACATCCAGGAATGCCGATGGGAGCTGCGCCGATGGCATATACATTATGGAGTCAGTTCATGGATCACAGTCCATCTAACCCAGAATGGTTCAACCGTGATCGTTTCGTCCTTTCAGCAGGACACGGCTCAGCGCTACTCTATAGCATGCTTCACTTGTTCGGCTACGATGTTAGCATGGAAGATCTTAAATCTTTCCGCCAATGGGGAAGCAACACTCCGGGACACCCTGAGTTTGGAGAAACACCAGGTGTCGATGCTACGACTGGTCCATTAGGACAAGGACTAGCGATGTCAGTCGGAATGGCTATGGCAGAGCGTCATCTAGCAGCGACATACAACAGAGATGACTTTAACGTGATCGATCACTACACTTACAGCATTTGTGGTGACGGAGACTTAATGGAAGGTGTTTCATCTGAATCAGCTTCATTAGCTGGTCACCTTAAGCTTGGCCGTCTTATCGTGATGTACGATTCGAACGATATCTCTCTTGACGGTGAATTAAACCAGTCATTCTCAGAAGATGTTCAAAAGCGTTATGAAGCTTATGGCTGGCAAGTGATTCGCGTTGAAGACGGTAACGATATGGCAGCAATTGCGGATGCTCTAAAGCAAGCGAAGAGCAACACAGAGCAGCCAACGATGATCGAAGTGAAGACAACGATCGGTTATGGTTCTCCGAATAAAGGTGGAAGCAACACATCTCATGGTGCACCACTTGGATCAGATGAAATCTCTCTAGTAAAAGAAAACTACAACTGGTCTTATGAAAATGACTTCCATATTCCTAAAGAAGTGAAGAGTGTCTTCGCTGAACTTAAGGAAGAAGGAGACAAGAAAGAGAAGCAGTGGAACGAACTTTTCGCTAGCTACGAAGAGAAGTATCCTGAACTAGCTGCACAGTTGAAAGCAGCGATCAAAGGGGAACTTCCAGAAGGCTGGGATAGTGAAATTCCTTCTTATGAAAAAGGTACGAGCACTGCTTCACGTGCTGCATCAGGTGAAGTTCTAAATGCGATCGCTAAGAACAATCCACAAATCTTCGGTGGCTCTGCTGACCTTGCATCTTCTAACAAGACAATGCTTAAGGGCGAGAATGATTTCTCAGCAGCGGATTATAGTGGAAGAAATATCTGGTTCGGTGTACGTGAATTCGGAATGGCAGCTGCGATGAACGGTATCGCACTTCACAAAGGTCTTAAGATCTTTGGCGCGACTTTCTTTGTATTCTCTGACTACCTTCGTCCTGCACTTCGTTTATCAGCATTGATGGGTGTACCAGCAACATATGTGTTCACTCACGATAGCGTAGCAGTTGGTGAAGATGGACCAACGCATGAGCCTGTAGAGCAGCTAGCTTCTCTTCGTGCGATGCCTGGATTATCGGTGATCAGACCAGCAGATGGTAACGAAACGGCTGCGGCTTGGAAAGTAGCACTGGAATCTTCTAAGAATCCGACAGCACTTGTTTTATCTCGTCAAAACCTTCCTGTAGTAACTGACTCTCACGAAGATGCTTACGAAGGCGTTAAGCGCGGTGCTTACATCGTGGAAGGCAGCACAAATGCGGATGCTCTTCTACTCGCATCAGGTTCTGAGGTAGGTCTTGCAGTTGAAGCACAAAAGCTTCTTGAAAAAGAAGGAATCACGGCTTCTGTTGTTAGCATGCCAAGCTGGGATCTTTTCGAACAGCAGTCTGAAGACTACAAGAAAACAGTGTTGCCTGATGATGTAACGGTTCGTCTTGGAATTGAAATGGGAGCATCCATGGGCTGGGATCGCTATGTTGGACAACAAGGTGATGTTCTAGCGATCGACCGTTTCGGAGCTTCAGCACCAGGAAATACGGTCATCAAAGAATTTGGCTTCACTCCAGAAAACGTTGTTAAAAGAGTAAAAGCAATGCTATCAAGATAACACTTGAGAGGCTTTCAGAAGGCGAAAAGGTCTTTCTGAAAGCCTTTTTTAAAGGTGTTTTAGGTGGCAAATAATACGGAATTACAGGTGTTGCTATGGATAAGGGAAAACTTGAAAAGGTTGTAGAGGCAGCCCGCTTATATTATCAGCTTGATTTCAGTCAGCAAGAAATCGCCAGCAAGTTGTCGGTATCTAGGCCAACCGTATCCAGGCTGTTGAAACAAGCGAAAGCGGAAGGTGTTGTGGAGATAACCATTCATGATCCTTCTGAGGATGTCCATCGATTAAGCACCGAGCTCGTCGAGGCATTTGGCCTGATGGACGCCAAAGTGACCATTGTTCCCCAATATGAAGACAGTATCGTAAAACACCATGTAGGAAAGACAGCTGCTCTGTATCTTAATGACACGATAAGAGATAATGATCTAATTGGAGTTTCCTGGGGAACGACCTTACATGAGGTGGGAAAAAATCTCCGTCATAAACTTTTGAAGAATGTGACTGTCGTTCAGTTAAATGGTGGGATCAGCTATTCAGAAACCAATACGTTTGCATATGAAGTTATACAGATGCTCAGCCGTTCGTTCCATGCAGCGAGTCACTTCTTACCTGTACCTGCTATCGTCGATCAGCTGCTTGTGAAAGAGACGATGGAGGCTGATCGACATATTCGGAAGGTACTCGATATGGGGCGCGATGCGAACGTAGCTCTTTTTAGCGTCGGCATTCCAACGAAAGATTCTGTGATCGTTCAAGCGGAGTATGTGAGTGAGGAAGAATTAGATGTCATTCACTCAAGGTCTGTCGGTGAAATCTGCTCTCGTTTCTTCGATCGAAATGGACGGCCGATTCATAAGGATTTAAATGATCGGACAATTGGGATCGACCTAGAAGAACTTTCGAAAAAGGAAAAATCGATACTGATCGCGGGCGGTCCAAAAAAGGTAGAGGCTATTTTTGGGGCGTTAAAAGGCGGCTATGCAAACATTTTAATTACTGATCAATATACTGCAAGAGCGTTACTTGAAATGAAGGGAGCGTGATAGAGATGAAAGTGACAGTTCTCGGCCCGTGGGGTGGATATCCTAAAGTGGGAGAAGCTAGCGCTGGTTATCTTGTACAATCAGATGGTTTTAACTTACTAGTAGATTGTGGTAGTGGGGTTTTGGCACAGCTACAACATTATCTCTCTGTTGAGGAGCTTGATGCCGTAATGATCAGTCATTATCACCCTGATCACATCGCGGATATCGGTGTTCTTTACCATGGAAGACTCATTCAATCAAAGATCGGTAAGGAGCTTCCTGAGCTGCCGATCTATGCGCCTCCACATGATAAAGCAGAATTTAAACGACTCAGTCATGAACCATATACGGTGGCAACCCCCTACAAGGAAGACGAAGAGCTTACGATCGGCCCATTTACGATTACGTTTCTCAAAACGAAGCATCCAGTGACTTGTTTTGCTATGAGGATTACGGATGAACAAACAAGCATGGTATTTACAGCAGACTCAAGTTATATGAAAGAGTTCGAAGAGTTCGCTCGCGACGTAGATCTTTTCATATGTGAATGTAATTTGTACAGCCATATGGACGGAACAGATATGGGGCATATGAATAGTACGGATGCGGCAACCATTGCAAGTTCAGCAAATGTGGGCACGCTAATGCTAACTCACCTGCCACACTTTGGTGTGTTAGAAGAGTTAGAGGACGATGCGAAGAAGTATTTTGATGGAGAAGTTGTTCTTGCGGAAAGTGGATTAACGTGGGAAAGATGAGTAAAGGACTGGAGGGGTTTCCTTCAGTCCTTTTGAAATATTAATCTAGATTTGATTCGAGTTTACCGTTCATATCCATTAAGAAACCAATTTCTCTTCCAAGAAGTCTTGCGATTTCCTTACACTTTTTTTCGCCTTCTGCTTTAATTTGCTCTATCGTTAAGCTTGAATTTAAACTCGAAGCACCTACAATAACTGGGATGTCCCCTTTTTCATAATACACAATCTTCATTTGTGCTCCTCCTCTTTTGCGTTTACTAGAAGTATTCGTAGCATAGGACAAAAGAACGGGGAGGAAGCGCATAACATTTTATGGGGAAGCGTAGGTTTTTTGCTTAGTTTAAGACAATTCATTACAATGGAATCAGTACAAACTGGAGGGAATGCTATGCGGTATATCGATAATGAAAACATTATGGATGCTGGGATTAACCTGGCGATTGAAGAATACATTCTAAAAGAACTCGACCCTGATGAAACTTATCTGCTCTTTTACTCGATGAATCCTACGGTAATTGTAGGAAAGAATCAGAACACGATCGAACAGATCGATACAGCTTATATTCGAGAGAATGATGTTGATGTGATCAGACGTCTCTCAGGTGGCGGTGCTGTGTACAATGATCAGGGTAATTTAAGCTTTAGTATTATTACGAAAGACGATGGAAATAGTTTTCACAACTACAAAAAATTCACTGACCCAGTCGTAAAAGCATTACATAAGATGGGAGTAGAAGCTGAGTTAAGCGGGAGGAACGATCTTCTCGTTAACGGAAAGAAAATATCGGGGAATGCTCAGTTTTCAACGAAAGGTAGAATGTATAGTCACGGAACATTGATGTTTGATGTGAATCTAGAAAACGTCGTAAAAGCATTAAAAGTAAACAAAGAGAAGATAGAATCAAAGGGAATTAAATCGATCCGAAGCAGAGTGACGAACATCAGTGAGCATATGGACAATGATATGACTCGTGAAGAATTTAAACAAAAGCTATTGGAATCAATTTTTGAAGAGTATGATAATGTCCCCACCTATCAGCTAACTGAGGAAGATTGGCAGAAAATACATGAGATTGCAGAGAAGCGATATAAGAATTGGGATTGGAACTATGGAAGGTCCCCGAAATTCAACGTTCAGCATTCCAAGCGGTTCTCAATTGGATCGATCGATGTTCGCTTAGAAGTGAAGAAAGGTTACATTAAGGAAGCAACGATTTTTGGAGACTTCTTCGGAGTAGGGGATGTAAAAGAGCTAGAACAACGACTAAACGATATTAGGTACGACCCAGCGTCCATTCGAGATGCAATTAAAGATATCGATGTAAAACATTATTTCGGAAACATTACTGAAGAAGAATTTATTAATCTTCTTTATTAACGGATAGGAGCTGCTATAGCAGCTCCTATTTCTTTTGAACAACGATAATAACATGATTCCCCCCTTGCTTGTTAAATTTTCTTCCAATATAATATATTTAGAAAATTAAAAATGAATGACTATTCATTCATATCAGGAGGAGAGCGAATGAATCTTTCGGAACAACTGAAACGAGCCGCATTATCGCATCCAAATAAACAAGCGTATATTTATGAGGATGAGGCAGTAACGTATGAACAGCTTGACCAGAAAGTATCTCTTTTCGCAGCAAACCTTGCAGCTGAGAATATCAACAAAGGCGATCACGTTGCATTGATTCTTGGGAATTCACCAGAATTTTTAATCAGTTATTATGGTGTATTACGAGCTGGAGCAGTCGTCATTCCAATCAATCCAATCTATACACCTAGCGAGATCGGATATTTGCTTCATAATGGTGATGTGAAGGCAATCGTAACGCTCGAACAAGCATTACCTCTTGTAGAAGGGATGGCAGGTCAGCTTCCTGGAGTAAACCTCGTTACGTATGTAGGAGAAGGAACGGATTCAAAGGTCATTTCAAACATAAAACTGAAACCGTTTACAAGTATGGTTGCCGAAGAAGGAAACGCTGTACCATCTCTTCACACAGAAGAAGATGATGTTGCAGTGATTCTCTATACATCGGGGACTACTGGTAGACCAAAAGGAGCGATGTTATCTCACAAGAATATCGTGAGTAATGCTTCTGACACAGCCGATTATCTTGAGTTTAATTCTGACGACGTCGTTATCACAGCCCTCCCAATGTTCCATGTATTTTGTATGACTGTTTCTATGAATGCTCCTCTTATTTCAGGTGGAACACTTCTTATCCTGCCTAAATTCAGTCCCCAAGAAGTTTTTCGAGTTGCTGAAAAGCATAAAGCAACCGTTTTTGCAGGTGTTCCAACGATGTACAATTTTCTTTATCAATACCCAGAAGGACGAAGTGAATATTTTAAGGATGTAAGAATATGTATTTCCGGAGGTTCACCGCTACCTGTTGCGCTCCTCCATCGCTTTGAAGAAAAGTTCAGTGTAAGAGTCTCAGAAGGGTACGGCTTATCTGAAGCGGCGCCAGTTACATGTTTTAACCCATTAGATCGTCCGAGAAAGCCTGGTTCAATCGGAACGAATATTACGAATGTAGAGAATAAAGTAGTGGATGAACTAGGTCAAGAAGTGTCTCCTGGTGTTGTTGGTGAACTTATTGTAAAAGGTCCAAATGTTATGACGGGCTATTACAAGCTCCCTGAAGATACGTCTGCAACAATTAGAGACGGGTGGCTTTATACCGGAGACCTCGCAAAGATGGATGAAGAAGGCTATTTCTATATCGTAGATCGTAAAAAAGACCTCGTGATCGTAGGGGGATATAATGTCTACCCTAGAGAAGTGGAAGAGGTACTATACCAGCATCCAGGTATTGTGGAAGCAGCTGTTGTAGGAGTACCCGATCCTGATTTCGGAGAAGCGGTACAAGCCTTTATCGTTTCAAAAGACACGCTTACAGAAGAGGATGTCATGATCTATTGTAAGGAACATCTTGCGAAATATAAATGCCCAACGATCGTCGAGTTTATCGATGAACTACCAAAGAACACGACCGGAAAGATTCTAAGAAAAGCGTTAAGAAAGCAAGTAAATGCGTAGAAACAAGGAAGTCGGCTGAGAGCCGGCTTTTTTATTTTTGAAAAGTATTCAGAAAATATTTGATATTTATATAACAATAAAATATAATGACGTTAAATAAACGTTATATTGGAGGTGTGTGGGAATGGAAGCTGTTTATCAGCAAAACATTGATCATTTCATGGATAGAATTAACAATGGTGAAAAAATTGAAGCGGACGATTGGATGCCAGATGAGTACCGAGAAGCATTAATTCGTTTAATATCGATGCATGGAATCAGCGAAATTATGGGAGCGCTTCCTGAGAAGGAATGGGTACCAAAAGCACCTACGCTTCATCGGAAATTAGCGATCATGGCAAAGGTTCAGGATGAAATGGGGCATGGTCAGCTTTTACTTCGTGTAGCAGAAGATTTAATGGCACCACTCGGCAAGAATAGAGACGACATTATGAAGGACCTGTTCTCAGGACGCTTAAAGTTTCACAACGTATTTCACATGGAGGCACCAACGTGGGGCGATGCAGGAATTATCGCATGGCTAGTGGATGGCGCTGCAATCATCTCACAAACGATGATGCTAGGCACTTCTTATGGACCATATGGAAGAGCTTTGAAACGGATTTGTGCGGAAGAAGTCTTTCATGCGCAGCATGGCGAGAGCATCATCATGGCACTTGCAGAAGGCACAGAAGAGCAAAGGGAACTTTTGCAAGACGCCCTCAACAGATGGTGGACGTCGCTCCTAATGTTCTTTGGTCCTAAATCAAAAAATGAAACAGGTCACTCGAATCAAGATAAAAACATGCAGTACAAACTGCGTACGAAAACGAATGAAGAGCTACGCCAGGAATTTTTAACGAAATATGTTCCGAGAATCTGGGCGTTAGGATTAACGATTCCAGATCCTACGTTAAAATTTGATGAAGAAAAATCAGAGTGGGAGTACGCAGATCCTGATTGGTCGGAATTTAAGAAAATCGTTACTGGAAATGGTCCGAAGTCTAAAGAACGACTAGCGCTTAGAGTACGATCATATGAAATGAATAGCTGGGTGCGTGAGGCGCTTGGTAAAAGACCACAGCATATATAGAGAGGTGTTCTTGAAGTGAGTGAAGGTGAAAAGGATTTCTACCAAGTTTATGAAGTGTTTAGTAAGAAGAATGACAAAGCACCATTACAGTACCAATTCAGCCTGCTTGCTCCAAATCGTGAGCTTGCTTTTATCATGGCAAAGGAAAACTTTTTCCGACGAGAACAGCCTGCAGATATCTGGGTCGTAAAACGAGACGATATCCGAACGATGACACAAGAAGAACGAGAGGGAATGAAGAATCTCGATAAATCTTATAGAGAAACAAAAGGATATGGTTACTTGAAGAAAAAGTGGCGCAAATATGAACAGGAACAGCTTACTGAAAAAGATATTATGGGAGGAGGCAATCATTGATGGAGTCCGCCGAATACCGCAATAGTCTAATCGAGCTCATTTACCAGCTTGCAGATGATGATTTTATCCTTGCCTATAGAGGATCAGAGTGGTTAGGACTCGCTCCCCATATTGAAGAAGATGTCGCTTTTTCTTCGATCAGTCAGGATTTAATGGGGCATGCAACCCTCTACTATTCGTTACTCGAAGAGCTTGGTGAAGGGGATGCTGACAAACTCACACATGCGAGGTCACCTCATGACTTCCATAATGCAGTTTTATTAGAACTTCCGAACGGGCAAGGAACATATCTCGAAGAACCTAACTACGATTGGGCTTTTACTGTAGTAAGAAACTATTTCTACACGTTAGCGAAAAAAGTACGCTTGCAATCCATCAAGGAAAACTCTTATGAATCCCTTCAACAAATCGTGAAAAAGATTTCGGTCGAGATGTCTTACCACCTCATGCACTGGGAAACGTGGTTCGATCAACTAATGAACAGTACACCAGAAGCTAAAAGAAGAATGACAAACGCGATCGACATCGTACTTAAAGAAATGAGGGGCGTTTTCTCATATGGAGAAAATGGAGAAAAGATCGTACGTCTTTCCTTGATAGAAAGTGAAGAAGTACTGATTCAGAGGTGGAAGGACATGCTTAACGAGAAGGTGGACTTTAGCCTAGATATTGAAATGAGCTTAGATGGAAGAAACGGCAAGCATACTGACCACCTTGAGGGCGCGTTATCAACACTGTCAGAAGTTTATCAATCGGTACCATCAGCAGAATGGTAGTTTGAGAGGAGCTTTGTTATGACAACGAGAATGAAAGTTCTACGGAAGCTTGATTCTGTAAAAGACCCTGAAATTCCTTCGGTTAGTGTTGTCGACCTCGGTATCATTTACGATGTGAAGGTGGATGAAGGAAACGTTGAAGTAGAAGCGATGCCGACATTCTCCGGGTGTCCTGCTCTTGATATCATCAAACGAGATATTAAAGAAGCAATTGAAGCAATAGAAGGAATTACATCCGTAGAAGTGAAGTATATACGTGAACCGATATGGACCACCGATCGTGTTACGGAAAGAGGGAAGGTACAACTGAAAGAATACGGAATCGCTCCTCCAGAAGAGAGAAGCGGGGACGAATGGCGTGTTCCTTGTCCTTACTGTGACTCTGTATACACTACGATGGACAACATTTTTGGTCCAGCAGCATGTCGAAGTATTCTTTATTGTAAAAGCTGTAAAAATCCGTTTGAAGCCATGAAGCCTGTAGCAATTTAATTTTAAAATAGAAAGGTTGATGAAAGATGGTTAAAGTTATCGCATTGTATAAGCAGCCGGAGAACAAGCAGAAATTTGATGAGCATTATTTCAACACGCACGCGCCGATCACATCAAAGATCCCAGGATTAAAGAAGATGGAAGTAACGAGAATCGTTGGTTCTCCTATGGGTGAGAGTGAATTTTATCTGCTTTGCGAGATGTACTATGAAGATCATGAATCTATGAAGGCAGGTATGAAATCACAAGAAGGAAAAGCGTCAGGAAAAGACTTGATGAGCTTTGCTGGAGATCTTGTTACGCTGATGATCGGAGAAGAAGTACACGAAACAGCTGATACTAAGCAATAGAAAAGGGGCACGAGAATGTACGAAACGATTGAATACGAAACAAGGGATCGGATCGCATGGATCCGCCTAAATCGACCAGATAAAATGAATGCGTTTACAATGGTGATGAATAAAGAAGTTCAAGAAGCGGTTGAGCGTGGCGAGGCGAATGAAGACGTACGCTGTATCGTGATTACCGGAAATGGAAGAGCATTTTGTGCAGGTCAGGATTTGAATGGAGTGGACGAAGGACTCGATCATGGTGACGTACTTCGATCAGCATATAATCCTATGGTCAAGCAAATCGTGAACTGTGAGAAGCCAGTCGTTGCAGCCGTTAATGGTGTAGCTGCTGGTGCGGGGATGAGTCTTGCTCTTGCATGTGATTTCCGTCTTGCGCATGAGAACGCTAGTTTTATTGAGGCATTCGTACACGTCGGGCTTGTTCCTGATTCTGGCAGCATGTACTTTTTACCTCGATTGATCGGTCATGCAAAAGCATTAGAGCTTGCGATGCTTGGTGATAAAGTGAGTGCATCACATGCGAAGGAACTTGGTATGGTCAACGATGTGTATGAGCATGATGCTTGGGATGAAAAAGTCAGCAAGTTTGCTGCTCGTCTATCGAATCTACCACCTAAAGCTGTCTCACTTATCAAAGAAGGAATGGCAAAAAGTTGGGACAGCAGTCTTGAGGAAGTGCTGGAATTTGAAGCAGAAGCGCAGCGTAAAGCAGGTCGAACCAACGATCATCGTGAAGGTGTAAAAGCTTTTATTGAGAAGAGGCGCCCGGTGTTTCAAGGTTCATAATGCTTTAAAGAAGGAAACTGGGGGAAATATCGAGAATAATAGATGTTAGGGGAAGGGGTCCTGGAGGTTAATTATCCTACCAGGCTCTTTCCTATGTTCTTAACTAGAGGAGGATGCAAATTGGCTGTCGTTACATATGAAGTAAAGAATCACGTAGGATACGTTACATTGAATCGTCCGGATGTTCTAAACTGCTTTAACTATGAAACGCTTTCTGTTCTTCAAGGAATCATCGATGATATTTATACCGATAAGAATGTACGTGTTGTTATTTTTATGGGGGCTGGTGAAAAGGCTTTCAGTGCAGGGGCGGACTTAAAAGAAAGACGATCACTCTCTGAAAGTGAAGTGAAGCGGAACGTCAAAAAAATTCGCGAGGTATTTTCATCCGTTGAAGCTCTTCCTCAACCGACGATTGCAGCGATCAACGGCTATGCATTCGGAGGGGGATTTGAACTCGCACTAGCGTGTGACTTTCGTTATGCAGTAGAAGGGACTAAGATGGGGCTTACTGAAACGAGTCTAGGTATTATACCTGGTGCCGGTGGAACGCAGAGGCTTCCACGCCTTATCGGTTCTGCTAAAGCACTCGAGCTAGTGTTGACCGCAAGAAAACTAACTTCTGAAGAAGCATTAGATTATGGAATTCTGAATGGTGTCGTAAAAGCTGAAGCCTTGGTATCTCAGTGTGAGGACCTTGCTTCTGAAATTTGTAAGAATGCGCCGGTGGCTGTTCAACAAGCGAAGTTTGCAGTCCGAGAAGGCATGAATGTCGATCGACATACGGGCATGGCTATCGAATCGAAAGCGTATGAAGTTACAATTCCCACGAAGGATCGTTTAGAAGCTCTTGAAGCTTTTGCTGAGAAGCGAAAGCCTGAGTTTAAAGGAGAGTAGTTGCGATGTCCTTCGCTCTTTGGTAGTATAACATCATATTTAGGGTGCGTTTTATTAGCGGTATACCTTGAGCGGAGGAAAATGTTATGAATGAAGGTTTAAATACAAGGTCGATGATCTTTACGCTGTACGGTGATTATATCCGCCACTACGGTAATGAGATTTGGATTGGAAGTTTGATCAGGCTGTTGAAGGAATTTGGACACAATGATCAGTCAGTTCGAGCTGCGATCTCAAGAATGAACAAACAAGGATGGGTACAATCAAGAAAAGAAGGTAACAAAAGCTATTACTTCTTAACAGAGCGTGGTGTGAAACGGATCGATGAAGCGGCAAGGCGTATCTTTAAGCTTCAGCCGTTCAGTTGGGATGGAAGATGGCGCATGCTTCTTTACACGATTCCAGAGGAAAAAAGACACATTCGAGACGAGTTACGAAAAGAACTTGTCTGGAGCGGCTTTGGAAGTTCTTCTGCGAGTTTGTGGATGTCTCCGAATCATCTAGAAGAGCAAGTGGATGTATTGATCGAGAAATACGACATTAAAGAACATATTCATTTCTTTGTAGCCGATTACAAAGGTCCACACGAAAATACTGCTCTTGTGAATGAATGCTGGGATTTGAAGGACATCAGCGATAAATATCGCTCCTTCATCAAACATTACAGTGAGAAGTTCGTCATCGATCGTAATAAGATCGAAAAAGGGAACATGACAGATGGAGAATGTTTTGTTGAAAGAGCAAAGCTTGTTCATGAATACCGTAAGTTTCTATTCGTGGATCCGGGTCTTCCTCCTCAGCTGCTGCCAGACGAGTGGCCGGGAGAACATGCGGCGAAGCTATTCAGCGACTACTACCGTACACTTGCAAAACCTTCATCGCGCTTTTTTGAGGAGGTCTTTAAAGAAGGCAATGAATTGAAGAAGAAAGACGATCGTTATGATGCACTTCAGCATCCACTATTGATCGATAGATAAAAAAAGGAACGGACCTCCCGTTCCTTTTTTGGTATCAACGAATTTCTTCAACGCCTTCGATTTGTTCAAGAAATTCTTTTCCTTTTTTCTTGTAGGTATCGATCGTTAACTTAATCAATTCTCGATCTTTGTCAGTAAGTTCTCTAACGACTTTGCCTGGTGAGCCGAGAACCATCGTGTTTGGTGGAATCTTCTTCCCTGCAGGTATAAGTGTATTCGCTCCGATCAATGCACCTTCACCAATTTCAGCTCCGTCAAGTACAATGGCACCCATTCCAATGAGAGCACCTTTCTTCACCTTGCATCCATGTAGAATTGCGTTATGTCCAACAGAAACTTCATCTTCTAGCACAAGCGGAAATCCTTCAAACAAGTGACACGTACAATTATCTTGAATGTTACATCCGTTTCCGATCGTAATTGGTGCTTCGTCTCCTCTTAATACAGTATTGAACCACACGCTTGATTCTTCTCCAATCGTAACATCCCCGATAATTTTAGCTCCTGGAGCTACGAAAACATCTTTGCCTACTGCTGGTTTATGACCGTTATAAGAAATTAGCATCGAAAAAATCCTCTCTTTCTCATTTTTTTGCAGGAATTCAGTGTCTGTTTTTTGAATGTTTAGTATGAGTATAACACGTAATCTATTAAACGTAATAAATACGTTACAGGAAAAGAGGCGAGGACATCATGAATCGAATTTGTGAAACGCTATCGATCAACTATCCTATCATACAAGGTGGTATGGGAAATATCTCAAGCTCAGAATTAGCATCTGCGGTCTCGAACGCAGGAGGTCTTGGCACGATTGGAACTGGAACGATGTTGCCAGATGAGGTCGAGAAATTGTTAGTAGATATAAAAATGCGTACATCATTACCATTCGCTGTAAATATCCCGATCACCGTAACTCCTTACTTTAGAGAGATGTGTGAACTGGTAGTGAAGCATGACGTCAAAGTAGTGTCTCTCTCTGCAGGGAACCCTTCACCATTCATTCCGTTTTTTAAAGAACATGGCATAAAAGTAATCTGCGTGACAGCTAGTGTGAAGCATGCGGTGAAAGCTGAAAATGCCGGGGCAGACATCATTGTTGGAGAAGGTTTTGAAGCAGCAGGAATCAACTCATCTCTAGAACTAACGACCTTGACGTTGATTCCACAGTTAAAAGCTAGTGTATCGATTCCAGTCATCGCTGCTGGTGGAGTAGGAGATGGCAAAGGATTAGCGGCAGCCTTTGTGCTCGGAGCTGAAGGGGTTCAGATGGGGACAAGACTTGTCGCAACGAAAGATTCTCCGTACCATTCAAATTATTTAGATCAGATTTTGCAATCGAAAGACACTGGTACTGTCATCGTTGGACGGAGTGTAGGCAAAGTGAGAAGGATATTAAAAACAAGTTATTCATCAATGTTAGAAGAAGCAGAAAGAAATGGGGTACATCCTAACGATTTTGCCAAGATGACGGCTGAAGATAAGCACATTATTGGAGCGATTGAAGGACGGCTGGAAGAAGGGTTTATCAATGGTGGACAAGTTAGTGGACTGATCGATTCGTTACCTACTGTGGAAGAGCTTTTTGTAACGATGATACGAGAAGCTTCAGAAACACTAAACGATCAATCCCTACAGTTCAACAAGTTTAAACAACCTAATAACGGATAAGGGGAAGCCCTTGTCTATAATAAATATTTTTAAAATAAACAATAGTAATAATTGTTTGATAATTCGTTGACAAGCTTCACAATAGCAGTGTACCATTACGATAAAATATGACAGATAGCTACATGAAGGTTCTCATTAAATGAACAGGGGGAGAAAATGATGTTGAAATCATGGAAAAAATGGGTTGGTATTTCTCTTGTCAGTAGTGTCTTGGTGCTTGCAGGGTGTGGAAGTAACAATGCGTCATCTGACTCTGACAGCGGGGGAGAAGGGTCAGAAGATAAGATGTATACGATCGGAGTAACGCAAATCGTTGAACATCCGTCGTTGGATGCGGCATTCGAAGGCTTTAAAATGGCGCTTGAAGAGAACGGCTTTAAAGAAGGAGAGAACGTTACATACGATGTGCAAAATGCGCAGAATGATATGAACAACAGCAATACCATCGCTCAAAACTTAGTTGGAGATAATGTCGATCTGATCTTTGCAAACTCGACTCCAAGTGCCCAATCAGCATTGAACGCAACGTCAGATATCCCGATCATCTTCACTTCGGTTACAGATCCTGTTGGAGCGAAGCTAGTAGAATCGTTCGATAAGCCAGGAGAGAATATCACAGGTACAACTGATACTCATCCTGATGCGATCCCTAATACAATTGAATTTATCTCGAGTGAATTCGACGCTGAGAACGTTGGGTTAATTTACAACGCAGGGGAGCAGAACTCTGTTGCACAAGTTAAAGTTGTAAAAGAAGCGCTAGAAAGTAACGGGTTGACGCCTGTTGAGAAAAGCGTATCGACTTCAGCTGAAGTAAAGCAAGCTGCCGAAGCACTCGTAGGAAAAGTCGATGTGATCTATATTGCTACTGACAATACGGTCGTATCTGCGCTTGAATCTGTTATCAGCGTTGCGAACGACAAAGACATTCCAATGTTTGCTGGGGAATTCGATTCTGTTGAACGAGGCGCGTTTGCTGCTTACGGATTCGACTATAAAGATATCGGATACGAAGCAGGTTTGATGGCAGCAAAGATTTTAAATGGTGAAGCAACAGCATCTGAACTACCTGTTCAATATCCTCAAAATCTGAAGCTTAAGATGAATAAGAGTGCTGCTGAAGAAATGCGAATCGATATCAAACAAGAATGGGAGGAAGAAGGAGAATATACCGAGTAACAGGACAGGTTCGAGAAAGAAGCCAGCTTCTTTTTCGAACCGTTTTTTTACTCGTCAAATGAAATTTAAGGGGGAAGCTTACATATGGGCTCAGCATTATTTGGGGCGGTTGAATCTGGTGTCATCTATGCCATCATGGCGCTCGGTGTTTATCTATCATTTCGAATATTAGACTTTCCGGATTTAACGGTAGACGGAAGCTTTGTAACTGGGGCTGCAATTGCCGCTATTCTGATCGTTAATGGGACAAATCCTTTCTTTGCAACTTTGATCGCGATCGGTGCAGGGTTTCTAGCAGGATGTGTGACAGGGTTACTACATACAAAAGGAAAAATAAATCCACTGCTTTCAGGGATTTTAATGATGATTGCACTTTACTCGATCAATCTCAGAATCATGGGCCGTTCGAATGTGCCCCTGTTAAATGAAGAGTCGATCTTTACGAAAGTAGAATCGATCTTCTCATCACTAGGAATTGAATCGTTACTAAACAGCATAGCATCGGCCGTTGGGCTAGGAAGTATTACCTCTACATGGTCGATTTTAATAAGTATGCTGCTGCTTACGGCTGTTATTAAAATCTTGACCGACTATTTCCTTAAGACGCAGGTCGGTCTGGCATTACGTGCGACAGGTGATAACAAGCGAATGATCAGGAGTTTCTCAGCCAACACTGATCAACTGACAATCCTAGGTCTTGGCATCTCAAATGCTCTTGTCGCTCTGTCTGGAGCGCTCATTGCGCAGTACAGTTCATTTGCAGATGTAGGAATGGGAATCGGGATGATTATTATTGGTCTTGCCTCCGTCATTATTGGAGAAGCGATATTCGGAACGAAAACGATCGCGATCACAACGTTTGCCGTTATTGGGGGAGCCATCGTTTACCGATTGGTTGTAAGTCTGGCACTTCGAGTCGATTTTCTTGAAACAGGTGATATGAAATTGATCACAGCAGTCATTGTTATCGGAGCGTTGATCTTCCCGCAGATAATCGATGGGCAAAAGGAACGGAATCGAAAGAAACGGAAGCGTCTACAGCAAACGAAACTGAAAGAGAATGGAGGAAATGAGTATGCTTCTTCTAAATCAGATTCACAAAGTGTTTAACGAAGGAACACTAGACGAGAAGGTTGCGCTAGAAGATATCGATCTAAAATTACAACCTGGTGATTTTGTAACTGTGATCGGAAGTAACGGTGCAGGAAAATCGACGTTGATGAATATGATCTCTGGCGTGTTAACTCCAGACGTAGGTGATGTTTTTATCGATGACAAGAAAGTAACGACGATGCCAGAGTATAAGCGGTCGAGGTTAATTGGGCGAGTCTTTCAAGATCCGATGGCAGGGACAGCCCCTTCGATGACGATTCAAGAGAACTTAGCCATGGCCTACTGTCGGAACCGTAGGCGTACTCTTGTAAAAGGCGTTACGAAAAAACTAAGAACCACTTTCCAGGAAGCTCTTGAAAGTCTTCACCTTGGACTTGAAGATCGACTGAACGCGAAAGTAGGATTATTATCCGGTGGAGAAAGACAAGCACTCTCTCTACTGATGGCCACGTTTACTGATCCGAAAATTCTCTTGCTTGATGAACATACGGCAGCACTCGACCCAGCTCGAGCAGAGCTCATAACTAAGCTTACCGGAGAAATCGTTGAGAAAACGGGACTGACCACTGTGATGGTTACGCATAATATGCAACAAGCGCTAGATCTCGGAAATCGCTTGATCATGATGGACAGCGGTAAGATTATTCTAGAAGTTGATGGCGAGGACAAGCAGAATCTTACGATCGAAGCCTTGCTACAGGAATTTCAAAGAATCAAAGGTTCAAAGTTGAATAGTGACAAGGCACTGCTTGGGTAAGCCTTATGAACAATAGCTGTCGAAGTAGGTTCGGCAGCTTTTCTAACGTGAAAGGGTCGTAATTTTTTGACAATTAATTGACGGTTATTATACGTGATGTTATTATATCGTTAAATAAACGTCATATATTTTAGTGTGATGATTAGGGGATGAAGCGAGTGAAGGATGGTATCGCTATCGGACAAAAAGCAACGGTTACAACAACAGTGACATCAGAAATGTTCGCTCAGTTTGAAGGGAACGTTGTCCATCCAGCTTATTCTACCGTTTCGATGGTCTACCATATGGAATGGGCATCGAGAAAGCTCATCCTTCCATACTTAGAAGAGGAAGAAGAGGGAATAGGCGGAGGGGTCGAAATGAAGCATCTTGGACCAGCTTGTGAAGGTCAAGAGATCACGATCACCGCAACGATCACCTCATTGACGAGTAAATCAGTGATTAGCTATGTGGAAGTGAGAAGAGGATTGGATATTATCGGAACGGGATCAGTCGTCCAGTTCGTCCTCCCTAAGAAAGCAATAGAAGAGAAATTAGCAAATGCTAAATTGTAAGCGATTTCATTAAGGGGTGAAAATCATGTTTGATCGAATAGCTGAGCATGAACAGGTACTTTTTTGTAATGACGCAGATACAGGACTTAAGGCCATCATTGCGATACATAATACAACGCTTGGTCCTGCGCTTGGTGGCTGTCGGATGAGACCGTATGAAACCGTAGACGATGCTTTAGAAGATGTCCTTAGGCTTTCTAAAGGAATGACATATAAATGTGCTGCAGCAGATGTGGATTTCGGAGGAGGTAAAGCCGTAATTATCGGAGATCCTCTTACAGATCGCACACCAGAATTATTCCGTGCATTCGGTCAGTTTGTAGAATCGCTTAACGGGCGATTTTATACAGGAACAGATATGGGGACGACACCAGATAACTTTGTCCATTCTTTACGAGAGACGAACTGTATCGTAGGCGTTCCTGAAGAATATGGTGGAAGCGGAGACTCTTCCATTCCTACCGCAAAAGGTGTTTTATACGGCATTCAAGCTACGAACAAAATGGTATTTGGGAATGAGGAGTTCGGAGGTAAGACGTATGCGATTCAAGGCCTTGGAAAAGTAGGGTATAAAGTTGCTGAAATGTTGCTTGAAGAGGGCGCAGAAATTATCGTTACTGATATTAACCGCTCCGCTATCGATCGACTCATTCAGCGTGCGATTGAACTGAAGGGTGAGGTCAAGGTTGTCTCAGGTGATGAGATCTACGAAGCTGACGCAGATGTGTTCGTACCATGTGCGCTAGGTGGGGTCATCAATGATCGTACGATCGATATGTTAAAAGTCAGTGCTGTTGTCGGATCAGCTAACAATCAACTTCTCACTCTTGAGCACGGAGACCGCCTTCATAATAGAGGGATTCTCTATGCACCGGACTATATCGTGAACAGCGGAGGGTTAATACAAGTATCTGATGAGCTGTATTCTCCTCACCCGATGCGTGTACTTCAAAAGACGAAAGCAATTTACGATACGCTTCATACGGTGTTCAAAAACGCAGAAGAAAATTCAATATCGACTGTCCAGGCAGCGAATTATTTTTGTGAAGAAAGAATTGAAAGTCGTAAAAGAAGAAATAGCTTCTTTTCTCACAAAAAGCCTGGCAAATGGGCTGTGCGTTCTTAAATGCAGATAATAGGAGGATACGTATGGATATGAATGAGAAATTCCCTATCGTACAGCTAATCACTGGTGACGGCAGGAGAACCGGAGCTATTTCTGAAAACATTACGATCGAAAAAGCAAAACGTTTTTATCAGCATATGGTGTTTTCTCGTTTGTTCGACCGAAAAGCAGTAAATCTTCAAAGACAGGGGCGTATTGGGACATACGCTCCTTTTGAAGGGCAGGAAGCTTCTCAGATCGGCAGTGCACTTGCGATGGAAGATGGCGACTGGATGTTTCCGACGTATCGCGATCATGCAGCTACTGCTGCATTTGGTCATTCTTTGAAAAATATATTCCTCTATTGGAAAGGGTGTATTGAAGGCTGTGTGCCTCCGAAAGGAAAGCATATCTTTCCACCTTCCGTTCCGATTGCATCTCAGATTCTTCACGCAACAGGTACCGCATGGGCGGAGCAAAAGAAAGGGACCAACAGAGTGTCGATCGTCTATTTTGGTGACGGTGCAACTTCTGAGGGAGATTTTCATGAGGGGCTAAATTTTGCCAGTGTGTTTAACATTCCTGTCGTATTTTTCAACCAAAATAATGGCTATGCGATCAGTGTTCCTCTTGAACGTCAGATGAAAACCAAAACGATTGCTCAGAAGGCTTTAGCATATGATATCCCAGGTGTTCGGGTCGATGGAAACGATGTGTTTGCTGTTTACGATGAAACGATGAAAGCGGTCGAGCGAGCAAGAAGCGGCGGTGGACCGACGTTAATCGAAGCAGTCACATGGAGATATGGCGCTCATACTACAACGGATGAGCCTTCGAAATACCGTGACCAGTCTGAAAGTAGTAGAAGAAGAGAGACTGAAGACCCAATCACAAGAGTAGAGAGGTTTCTTGAACATGAAGGAGCATGGGATTCGAATTGGGCAGAGAACGTTCATGAAGAAGCAGAACAAAAGCTTGATGAAGCGGTGATCGAAATGGAAAAAACGATTAAATCTGATGAATCACTCATGTTTGACCATGTGTTTGGGACGGATGTTTGGCCAGTTCAGGAGCAAAAGCATCGTTTCTTTTATGAAGGGAGCGAGAAGGGATGAGTACTGCCGTAAATACAAAGAAATTGACTATCGTCCAAGCGATTACGGATGCGTTAAGAGAAATGCTAGCTGAAGATGAATCTGTATTGGTGCTCGGAGAAGACGTAGGTAAGAACGGAGGGGTATTCAGAGCGACAGATGGTCTTTTTGAGCAGTTCGGTGATGATCGCGTAATCGATACGCCTCTAGCAGAATCAGGATTGATCGGGTCATCGATCGGTCTTGCGATGAACGGCTTTAAACCCGTCGTAGAAATTCAGTTCCTTGGATTTATCTATCCTGGTTTTAATCAATTGATCACCCATGCTACGCGCATTCGAACTAGGACGCAAAGCCGCTATACCGTTCCGTTAACTGTACGAGCTCCATATGGATCGGGTGTAAGAGCACCAGAAATTCATAGTGACAGTACTGAAGCACTTTTCACTCATATTCCTGGATTAAAAGTAGTTGTGCCTTCAAATCCTTATGATGCAAAAGGTCTCCTGATCAGTTCTATAAAAGATCCAGACCCAGTTCTATTCCTTGAACCTATGAAAATCTATCGTGCAGGGAAAGAAGATGTACCAACTGAAAGCTATTCTGTTCCCCTTGGTAAAGCTTCAGTGAAGCGAACAGGTGATGATGTCTCGATCTTCGCCTGGGGTGCGATGGTGAGAGTGGCCGAAAAAGCAGCTGAAGAAGCAAGTAAGAATGGAATGCACTGTGATGTCATCGACCTAAGAACGTTATATCCGTTAGATAAAGATGCAATCGCAGAATCTGTACAGAAAACAGGAAGAGCCATTATCGTCCATGAAGCTCCTTCAACTGGTGGCGTTAGCAATGACGTGATCGAGATCATCAACGATACTTCCTTCCTCTATATGAGAGCCCCAATTAAAAAAGTGACAGGCTACGATACGCCTGTACCTCTATTTACACTTGAAGACGACTATGCGCCTGATGAAAAGAAAATCTATCGAGCAATTGAAGAAGTGACGCGTTTCTAAGGAGGGTGAACGTTAATGGAAGTGAAACTTCATGATATAGGTGAAGGGATGTCTGAGGGAGAAGTCGTTCAACTTCTCGTTAATCCTGGCGATGTTGTAACTGTGGATCAACCGTTGCTTGAGGTTCAAACAGATAAAGTGACGGCTGAGCTTCCGGCACCTATCGCTGGAAAGATTGAGAATATCCTTGTTTCTCCTGGAGATGTGATCGAGGTAGGGAATGTGATGTTAACGATCAATCCGACTCAGGAAAGTGAGCGGCCTCCTGCTGAGTCAGCAGAACGGGGATGGCGCAATCACAATAGAATACTAGCTGCTCCTTTTACTAGAAAGATTGCGAGGGAAAACGGAGTAGATATCGAGAAAGTTGTAGGAACTGGTCCTGCGGGGCGCGTCATGGATGAAGACGTGATCAACCACATGAAAACAAGTGTTAAGAAACCTGCACCGATCAAGGAGAAAAAAGAAGTCAGGAAAGAAGCTCCGCCTGAAAGCTCGACAACGACCATACCATTCAAGGGGAGGCGTAAACAGATTGCAGCGAAGATGTCACAGTCCCGACTTGCGATTCCTCACGTCTCACACTTTGATGAAGTCGACGTTTCCAATGTTCTCGAAATGAAAGCACAGTTAGAACAAAGGGGAGAGGCGATATCAGTTGCTGCGTTTTACATTAAAGCGGTTTGTACTGCCCTTAGAGACTTTCCTATTTTCAATTCTGTGCTCGATGAAGATGAAGGGGTTATCCATTTAAAGCCTTCTATTCATATTGGTCTTGCGGCTGATACAGAGGATGGATTGATCGTTCCAGTTATCCATGATTGTGACACGCTTTCAGTTAAGGAAATTCATAGAGAAATGAAGAGGCTATATGAAGCTGCAAGTACAAATACGCTTCTTCCTAAAGAAATGACTGGCAGTACATTTACCATCAGCAATGCTGGTCCCCTAGGTAGTACTGGTGCAACGCCGATCATAAATTACCCAGAAGTAGCGTTGATGGCTTTTCATAAAACGAAGAGAATGCCTGTCGTAGGTAAAAATGATGAAATCGTGATCCGATCGATCATGAATCTATCGATGACGTTCGATCATAGAATAGCGGATGGTGCACATTCGATGCGATTTACGAATCGTGTGATGGAATTAATCGAGCAGCCTGCACTGCTCTTAACGGAGTTGAAATAATGGTAGTAGGAGAATTGGTATATGAAAAAGACCTGGTGATCATAGGAGCAGGACCAGGGGGCTATCAGGCAGCGATCCGTGCAGCAAACTACGGACGTGATGTGACCTTGATCGATCGCACTGAACCTGGTGGGGAGTGCTTACATAGCGGATGTATCCCTTCAAAACTGCTTGCTGTTTCTGCGAGTAAGATGAACGAAGCAGCTCCTGGCCTTACATTGTCAGCTTCCTTTTCGATGAAGCAATGGAACAGTGACAAAAAAGAAGTGGTAAAGAAACTAGAAACAGGACTTCACTCATTGTTCAAAACGAGTAAAATCGAATTTATACAAGGAAACGCCTCTTTCTTATCAGAGGAGCGGATCGGTGTTGAGCAAGGCGAGAAATTTGAAGTATGTTCTTTTAACCATGCGATCGTCGCAACAGGAAGCAGTCCGAAGATCCCCTCCTTTTATGAAGAACATAGTGATTTTGTACAATCTGTCGAAGACCTTTACAATCTGGAACGTGTGCCAGAGACCCTCGTTCTATATGGATCGGACTATGTGACTGCAGAAGCAGCAAGTAGCTTTCAAGCCCTTGGTTCTCATGTCCATGTGATGACAGATGAGGCCTCATTTCTACCTGAACTTGATGAAACGATTGGTAAAGAAGTAAGAAGACAGTTCAAGAAACAGGGAATCCGTGTTTCTACCGGGGTTACAAATATAACGATAAACGAAGAAGGAAGCTCTATAAAAGTTACCGCAAACGATTCTAAGGGGAAAGATTTACAGATGTTTGCCGACATATTAGGATATTCAGCGGGAAGAAGGCGTAATCTTGAAGCCCTCGGTCTAGAGAATGCGAGAGTTAAGGTGAATGACGATCACTTTATTACGATCGACGATTCATGTCAGTCATCTAATGATCGCATCTATGCTTGTGGGGATATTACAAACGGACCGTCACTTGCGGTTAAAGCGATCAAGCAAGGTAAGGTAGCAGCAGACAACTGCTGTGGAGTTTCTTCTGTATGTGATCTTACTTTTTTACCTGTCGTCATGCACACGTTACCTCAAGTAGCATCAGTTGGATTAACCGAAGCGGAAGCGAAAGAAGCGGGATATAAAGTGTCTACAGGGTTATCTCATATGCGAGCAAACGGCTATGCGACGTTACAAGGGCAACCTGAAGGTCTGGTAAAAGTGATAAGAGATGAGGAGACGCATCTTTTACTAGGCTTTCATGCGATTGGAAGTGGTGCAATCGAACTCATCGAAAAAGGAACGCTCGCCCTGGAGATGGTTGCCCGAGATGAAGACTTTATTTACCCATTTGCGCCTCACCCGGGATTTGGAGAAGCATGGATCGAAGCAACTGAAAATTCACTTCAACTATCTAAAACAGAATCAAAACAAAAACAACGCTGATTGGCGTTGTTTTTTGCTTATCTATGACGCGTGGGGTAATGAATGATCATCATCGCTTTACAATATGATTTTGAAGGATTCACATAGCGGTGAGGATAGTTGGCGGTAAATCGCAAGCTCTCGCCTCTCTTGATCGAATACGAAATATCATTCACAATGAGCTGCATGTCCCCTTCTTCCACAAAAAGATATTCTTCCACGCCTTCAGGATGGGAGTTGGAATGATAATCACAGCCTACATCTAACGTTATCGCGAAACTTTCAAACGATTTCCCCGGTTCCATTGGAAACAGGGGAACGACTTTCATTTTTCCACCTTCCTCAAAAAGCGGTTCAATTTCGTCTCTGTTCACCTTTTTTATCACTGGTTGTTCCTCATCTATAAAGGCTGTGAAGGAAACACCAAGGCCATTTGCAATTTTCCAAAGTGTATTTACGGTCGGGTTTGAGGCTCCTCTTTCAATTTGAGCGAGCATCGGCTTGCTTACTGAACATTGAGAGCTAAGCTGATCGAGACTCAGACCATTCTCCTGGCGTAGCTTCTTAAGCTTTTCACCGATTTGTTTTGTTAAAGAGTTGTCACTCATTCTTATCTCCTATTCTATGGTAAAGTACCTATTGATGTTTTGTTTAATATAACATACAATCAGTATAATATATTAAACAATCAACGCCAATAGGAGTGATGGTATGCAGGCGATCACGAGTGTTACAAGAAGTGAGTCAGGATTTGCAACAGGTCTTAGAGCAGGCACAAGCATAGCGATTGGCTATATGCCAGTTGCGCTCACATTTGGCTTATTAGCTAGAACAACAGGGCTTACTGTGTTTGAAGCGATTTTAATGAGCATGCTAGTATTTGCTGGGGCAGCACAGTACATAACGCTAAGCCTACTTGCAATCGGAACAGGTGCATTAGAAATTATTTTTACAATATTCATTGTAAATATTCGACATCTATTGATGAGTGCCTCCATTAACGAAAGAGTAACAGAAGATTCGGTCTGGAAAAAGGCTCTATATGCATTTGGTATTACAGATGAGACGTTTACTGTAGCAGCTACAAAGAGTGGAAACGTGACGACAGGTTATATGTTTGGGCTCTGCTTGATCTCTTACACGAGTTGGGTGGTCTTTACGGGAGCAGGATATATGGTAGGGGCATCACTCCCGGGTGTTATCCAACAGGGGATGAGCGTTGCACTATATGCGATGTTTGTTGGACTGCTTGTTCCGTCTTCTAAGAAGAGTCGGAAAGTCATCATTCTAGCAGGAGTGGCTGCACTCTTTAATAGTTTCTTTTCTTATCTTAGCATCTCGACAGGTTGGTCTATTGTCCTAGCTACATTATTATCATCCGTGCTAGTAGAGATTGTTACGGGGAGGAAAGAGAATGTCTAGTACAATGCTATTGATCATCGTTGGTATGGCTGTTGTGACGTATATTCCAAGAATGGTGCCGCTTGTATTCTTTAACTCAGATCATATACCTGCCTCACTTCAAAACATATTGAAAAATGTACCGTTTGCGATTTTAGGCGCACTGATTTTTCCTGGTATCTTAACGATTCATGAAGATATGACATTTGGGCTGATCGGAGCAGCTGTCGCTTTCATCACCGCTTACCTTGGTGCCAACTTAATTGTCGTTGTGATGACTTCGGTTGGAGCTCTTAGTGTTTATGCTTATTTCTTCTTGTAAAGAAAAATTGCAATGGAAAGTGAACAATTTCTATTTCTTTACAGAGAGATTAAATTAACGAAATAGTCAAAAATATTACCGGTATTTACGTTTCAGTTCCATTTAAGCGGGAAATTGTGATAGCAGGAAGGGATTCCCATCTAAAAAGGAGGGTTTCCGGAGCCTTGTTTCTCGCAGTCTAGAGAAATAATCTGCTAAAGGAGCTGGAAACATGTTAAGACCAACAGAAATTGAAGAAAAATCAACTTGTAGAATGTGCGATAATGACTACACTTGGTTCATTCCGATCGCAAAGGATAATTATCAATCACAAGATAGGGTTGAAGCGACTGCAATCACGACAAAAAGCAGTCAAGCTCCTGTGGTGGAGCTCCATGTAATTTCGCAGTGTCCTCATTGTGGAGTGATGAACCGATATGATCATAGCTATGATCGCACGAATGTCTATGTAGAGAGTAAATAAACTGATATGAAATCGGCGGTTGTTCCGCCGATTTTTTTGTGCCCCGTTTTGTAATAATATTGATCTAAATTATAACAATATAAGTAGAGTACTATTACATAACCCAACAATACAGACAGGTTCTAATTGTGAGGTTTGCTCGTACAAATAATATAGAGAAAGTATCGGGAGGAGAAATATTATGAGGAAACGAGTAACCTGGTGGTTCATTCTTGGCTTCTCCGCATACGCGCTCTTAATGGGGCTTTATTTGTTTTATTGGGCTGATTTTGGAGTACCGAAAGCGTATCAAGGTACGGCGGCAGACCCAGCTACATTCATGTCTGAAAGGCAGCTTGAACTTTCGGAAGAATATTCACGTTACAGAAGTTTTTTGTCCTTCCTGTCAATTCCTTTTGAATGGGGGATTTACCTTCTTGTACTAGGTTTTGGTCTATCGAAAATGTTCAAGTCGTTTGGGAAAGGAATCTCAAAGAAAGGTTTCGTCATCATACCTGTCTATATTGTTCTTCTCTCTGCCTTTACGTGGATCGTTACATTTCCTCTTAAATTTTGGAGCAGGTCGCTTTCGGTAAAATATGGTATCAATACGCAGGCTTTTTCTGATTGGATGAAGGACGAAATGATTTCTTTCTGGATTGAGATCGGTCTGACCTCAATCATAATCGGAGTGTTGTATTTCTTAATCAAGCGCTTTGAGAAGAGATGGTGGCTTGCGGCATGGGGATTGATGGTCCCGTACTTAGCTTTTATGATGTACATTCAACCAGTTGTTATCGATCCTTTGTACAACGACTTTAGTTCACTGTCTGATAAAGAACTTGAGGAGCAAATTCTCGACTTAGCGAATGAGGCAAATATACCAGCTGACAGAGTATTTGAAGTGAACATGTCTGAAAAAACGAATGCAATGAATGCATATGTTACGGGAATAGGCTCAAATTTACGAATTGTGCTATGGGATACGACAACGAACAAGTTACAAGATGATGAAGTGCTTTTCATCATGGCGCACGAGATGGGCCACTACGTAATGAACCACTTGTATGGGAACCTTGCAGGTGCTTTGATCATGAGCTTGTTCGGTTTGTATATCGCTTATCGCCTTTTAGGTAAAATTGTTGCGAAGTGGGGAGATGCATGGGGTGCAACATCAGTTTCCGATATAACGACACTTCCTGCATTGCTGCTTCTCTTTTCAATCATGTCATTTATTGCAAGTCCGGTAGAACTTGCTATCTCGAGGCATGCTGAAATGAATGCCGATCAATATGCTATTGAGATGACAGACGATGTGGATGCTGCAGTAGGGTCTTTCCAGAAGCTAACGATAAACAGTTTAAACGAAGTGAATCCACCGGTCTTAGTAAAGTTTTTCAAATACGGTCATCCAACAATGATGGAACGTTTAATCATGCTAAACCAATACGAAAACGATGCGCCTTCTGAATAAAATAGAAAGGCCTAGTCTTTTTAGAAAGCGTGAAGAGCTATCAGTGTAGTAAGGTTACAGTCAACCAGCGATATATGCTGGCGTTAATTAACCTAGGACGTGATGTTTTATTTAGTTTAATTGTATTCTAGTAGGAGTGAATCCCTCTTGACTCCAGTGGTCCAACGGGCGTTCGAGCCTCGGAGTGGAGGGGTTTTGTCCGCTCTGAGGCTCGGGCGTTCGTCCACAGGAAAGCAAGAGGGATTCAAACTCCTGCGGCATAGGGAGCGCAAAACAAGCTACGCCTTCTGAATAACTCAGAAAGGCGTTTTTTTATTTAGAGAAATGTTTTAAGTTCGAATATCTCTTTACTAGCATTTCAATCACACTATGTGAGACACTATTCTTAATCATCAAGAAGAGGTGTATGAATTGGACAAAGAGATCAAACAAGCATTAGAAGCTGGAATCCATGGCACTCCAGAATTAAAGCCTGCTGAAAAAGCACTATACTTATCAACGTTCAGGGAGCGAGTTTACGTTGCGCTTACGAAAAGACAAGTGGCTCAAAAGCTGTATCCTCCTGTAAAGAACGAAATGAGTAGGGGGCGCATTTTACTTTTAAATGGAGATTTACCATATTCCATGCTATCGAAATATATAAAAGAAGCAAACAAAGCTTCTATACCATTTACAATCATTAATGATAAAGAAACCGATACTCCCTTGGGGCTAGTATTAGCATCAAAAGATGATGCAGTAAATCGTGAAGAAATCTTCGTTCGCGATGAATATTTCTCTCTAGATACGTAGTAAAGGAGCGAGACTTGATGCTTAAACGAATCGTGCTTCT
This sequence comes from Anaerobacillus sp. ABD4_527, assembly GCF_056160805.1. NCBI lineage: Bacteria > Bacillati > Bacillota > Bacilli > Caryophanales > Bacillaceae > Anaerobacillus > Anaerobacillus sp. ABD4_527. The sequence goes on along the minus strand of NZ_JBSWXZ010000003.1, from coordinate 47,081 downwards.
AATCCTTGTTGCTGCGCTTGGATGGGGAGTCTATAGTACGGTGATCGCCGAACCAAGTGTTGGTACAGAAATAAACGATCGTGCACCAGACTTCACTCTTACGACCCTCAAAGATGAAGAGGAAGTAAGCTTGTCGGACTTTGAAGGAAAACCGGTGTTTTTAAATTTCTGGGCAACTTGGTGTCCTCCGTGTAAAGAGGAAATGCCAGATATTCAGGCCTTCGCTGATCAATATGGGGAAGAGGTTGAAGTAATTTCGGTAAACTTTACGAAGTTTGAACCTAAAAAGGATGAGATTCCGATCTTTGTCGAAGAAAATAACTTGAGGTTTCCTGTTTTAATGGATACTGAGGGCAAGGTAGGAGAAGATCTCTACAAAGTACTCTCGATGCCAACTTCCTACATGATTGATCGTGAAGGAGTTATTGTTGAAAAACGGGTAGGCCCTTTAACCCTTGAAGAAATGGAAGAGTGGTTGCAATCTGCATCATAAACAAAAACGGCCCATATCGGCCGTTTTTTTTGCGTTTTAGACGGGCTTTTTGAGAGGCGTATAAGCTTCTTCGAATCCTGTTGCTTTTGCCACCTTTTTTAATTTCTCATTGATAAACCGAAAATCTAAGTCATCGAGAACGTTCGGATCAAATCCTCTTATGACAAACTGACCGAACTCCCAAATCGTCTCATGAATGTCATGTTTGTTTCCATCTGCTGCTAATTCTAGTGAGTGAAGGATCGAGCCAAGAACGGATACGTCCTCACGTGCATAGTGCCTTATTTGATAGAAACTTTTATAAAGGTACGTACTATAGGTGACTGGATTCGTTATGACGCGAAGGTTTTTGTTTTCATCATGGTATAGAGGTTGGGGGATATGTTTCTGGCCTAACCGTGATAACACCCTTCCTAAGCGATTGATACAATTAATCGCAGTATTAGGATCGTTGATTCCAGGGGAAATTGCTCTTAATGCAATTTCAACGAGCTTTTGGATTCCATATTCAATATCTTGATCTGTTGTTCGTTCCGTTCCAAGCGATAAGGCATCTAATATTTTTTCTTCTTCGGGATAATCTTTTGCAGACCAATAAGAGATGACGACTGTACCTTCGTCGATGAATTCACCAATATCTCTATCAAGTTTAATAATAAGATCATGTTGAATAGCGATCTTTAATAGATCTTTGATCGCTACATTTTGTAGGTAACCAGATACTCGAGAAGAAATTGTACGAGGTTCTTTCATTTTAATTTCATCGAGTTCCCATGAGTCCCATGAAGCAGACCCACCTTCGTTCGCCTTTTCAAAATCCATAAATGTTCGATCGATTGTATCCATCGTGTTCTTTGAGATATGTTTGATTAAGTTTCCGACTAGAATCCAGTTTGCTACGTGGTGGATAAAATACACAAAATAAGCGACACATACAATAGCATAAGTGACTGCCAAAACCGGCGCAAAGTAAACGAATCCATCCTCTGCGGTTTGTTCGATCAGTAGGAGAAGGATGATGAAGTAGATGATTCCACCTACAAAAATACCAAGTACACGTTTAGTGATGCGATCGGTTATGAAATTCTGGAGTGTTCTTGGAGAAAAGTTCGATAAATAAGTAGTAAGTACAACCATAATTGTAGAGAAAGTAATGGTCGTCATCGTCAACATGGAAGACACGAGTGTGCTTAAGATTGTTATACTTGTATCATAGGTAGCGAAGAAGAAGTAAGGTAGAATAATGGGATTTCCTTGAATGAAGTGCCTGTCAAAAACGAGCGTGAGTATCGCTGCAATGAATGCTCCCACTCCATAGAAGGTTGGAATGAACCAGAAGCTGGATCGAATTTGTTGTAAATTACTATACTTCACTACCATCACCCCTACTATGTACTTAGGTTAGTATTTGATAATGAAGTCATAAATCATACATCTGTCGTGTTACTTTTAATTTAAAAGGGTATGAAAAATATAAGAGATTCAAGAGGAGGCGTTGTCTATGATCATTTATAAATCTGGAGTCTATCGCAATATTCATGAAAAGCGCTACGAATACTGGGTAGTAAAATCGGAGGATATCAAAGTGATGGCTTCTTGGATCAGTTGGGATGTACCGCAACACGCCATCGATCAATGGATGAACGAAGTAACTGATATCGAAACGACGGATTAAAAAACCTCCCAACAGATCAGGAGGTTTAAAGTAAGTCTTTTCTTATCCGCTTTTTTACAACGTCTTTAGGTTCCCAGCAGTCGAATTGATACGTAGGTTTGGTTTCAAAACCGAGCCGTTTGCATCTGTAAGAAGTACGTGGGTTCTTAACGATTGCGAAATGAATGCAGGTGGCACAACAATGGTATTTTGAATAAAACCCGGTCTTCATGTAGGGATCACGTTCACATGATCGATTGAAGCGATTTTATCATTTTCGAAAACCAGCTTAAAACAATCAGGGTTCTTCAACGACTTCCAAGTATCGAACCCGTGTGAGGATTCAAAGTGATTGAGAATGAGTGTGAAGAGATTTCCGTGCGTTACGACAAGTGCATTTTCATTTGTTACTCGAACAACATCCATTATAGCTTCTACTCCTCTAGTTGCTGCTTCAGCACTAGATTCCCCGCCCGTTAGCTTGTGTGAGAAATCATCAAACGTTTTTTCTAATTCTGTCATCCAGTTATCCAAAACCACTTCTGAGAGTATTCTTTCCTCTAGCCGTTCATCAATCGTGATCTGCTTGTCTAGTTTTAGCGCGATCGGTTCAATTGATTGTAGAGCTCTTGTGAAGGGGGAAGAATAAAGTTTATCGAATGTTATACTTTGTAGATGCTCCGCTAACATCACGGCTTGTTCCCGGCCTTTTGGAGTTAATGAGGCATCGTGGGCTTGACCTTCTGCTTCACAGTGACGTACGAGGTACAAATTTTTCACTATGATCACTCCTTCACTACTCTTTATAATTTTCTCATTATAAATTTTACCATGAGTAGATAAAGATCAAAAAATAAATTCAAAAAATTGAAACTTAATTGCTTCTGAATCGTCTTATAATTGATCCCCTTATTTTATGTTTTTTTATTTTGCCTGGAGAGCAGTCGTTCTCCAGGAATTTTTTTGAGTAGAGAGGATGTTTAAGTGAACGAGTTTCCAGAACTTATTACAACAAGGCTGCGTTTAAGAGAGATTAAAGAAGAAGATGTTACGGCGTTATTTATGATTTTTTCTAGTTCACACACAATGAAGTATTATGGCAATGATACGATTCAGAACTTAGAAGAAGCTGAGGGAATCATGATGAGCTTTAGAAAAGGGTTCGAGAACAAGCGAGCATTTAGATGGGGAATCGCACTTAAAGAGTCTGATGAGTTAATCGGAACATGTGGTTTCCATAATTGGGCTGAGCGCGTTGGGAGAATTGAGATTGGCTACGATTTAGTAGAAAAAGCAGAAGGAAAGGGATATATGACAGAGGCTCTATCCGCCATTATCCCGTTTGGTTTTGATGAGTTGCGCCTAAATCGTATAGGGGCATTGGTTCATCCTGATAACACCTCCTCCCGAAAGTTACTAACAAAGCTCGGTTTTCAGGAGGAGGGGGTTCTTAGAGACTATGCATACGCAGGAGGGAAGCACTTTGATCTCATGATGCACGCTCTCTTAAAAAAAGATTGGTAACGTCGTTAGAGAACGGGAGAAAATAACCTTGCGAATGATTCTTTCGTCCGGTGAAGCAATCCTCTTTCGTTATATCTGTTCTTATCTACTTTTATGGAGTCTTTGATATCTTCTTGGTAGGCGTTTATTAAGTCTGTAATGGTGTTCGCCTGAAATAAGAAAACATTCACTTCAAAGTTTAAATGCATGGAGCGCATGTCCATATTTGCTGTTCCAATCGTTGCGATATCGTCATCCACAATCATAATCTTCTGGTGAAGAAAACCTCGTTGGTACATATACACTTCTACACCATACTCCAGAAGCTGTGAGAAGTAGGAGCGAGTAGCGTATTGTGTAAGAAATCCATCACTCACTTCAGGAACGATTAATTTTACTTCAACACCACGCATCGCAGCGATGGAAAGAGCAGCTCTTAGCGCTTTGTTTGGAACGAAATAAGGCGTTGCGATCCACACACGATCTTTTGCTGTTGTGATCAAGCTGAAGTAAAGGTCTGTCATAGCACTTCTCTTTGTATCAGGTCCGCTCGGGACAATCTGAGCACCGCCGTCACCTTCCACATCGTACGTTTCTAGATACTTTTCCGATAACAAACTTTCTCCAGACATGTATTCCCAATCCATAAGGAAAACGCCGTGTACAGCGGAAATGATTTCACCTTTGACGAGAAGGTGGGTATCTCTCCAGTAGTTCATATTATTGTAATCGCCGGCGTACTCATCTCCAATGTTAAGACCACCTACAAAAGCGGTACGTCCATCGATCACGATGATTTTTCGATGGTTTCGAAAATTAACGGTTTGATTGAAGAAACCGTATTTGATGGGAAGGAACTGCTGGACACTAGCTCCCGCAGCTCTTAGTGCATTTTTAGAAGCTCTTGAAAGATTATGACTGCCAATTGAATCATAGAGCACCCGCACTTCAACGCCTTCTTTCGCTTTTTCAACGAGGAGATCAATGATTGATTTTCCTAACTCATCGGAACGGAACGTGTAGTATTCCATGTGAATGTATGTTTTTGCATTTTTTATTTCTTCTTTAATAGCCGGAAATGTATCACTTCCGTTTAACAGGAGCTTCGTTTGGGACCGCATGCTGATAGGGCTAGACACCATCGTAGCAATAAGGTTTGAAAAGTTTTGGTTCCGCTCATTCAAGTCATGCCAGCGCTCTGATGCAGAGAAATTAACATACTTCTGAAAAAACTCGAGGCCGTTTGTACGTTTCTCTTTAAACAAGTGCCCCTTTACCTCTAACTGACCTGAGAAGAGGAAGAACACATACCCGATAATAGGAAAGAAAATCAGCACGTACATCCACAATAACGTTTTATAAGGTGACCTTTGTTCAAGCATGAGGACGAAGAGAATAGAAAATAAGATCACAAGATAGATTGTTCCAAAAACCCACTTCCATAGGGTGGGGATCGATGTGAACAACACGCTGTAAAGGCTCGTTGTCATTAGAATAAAGAAAATGATTTGTCTAATTTGTTTCATAAGTAGCCCACCTAATAAGTTGTTTTACAGTACAAAAAAAGTAAGGGCTGCGCCCTTACTCCGCTTTCGATTTTCTCTTAACGCGGTAGCGGCCCCACATGTCGATCAGTCGATCGCCTAGTTCGACCAACCTTTCATCTGATGTATCTTTTTGTGGGTTTGGTGTGTTCTTAATCGATGTGAAAAGTTTTTTGAATGGTTCAGGGGTTGCTTTCGCTTCTCCGATCACGCCTTGAATCGTTTCTTTTTTTGTTTGAATGTTCTCTGTTATTTGATTCGATGTGTTTGTTAAGTTCGTTGTTTCTTCGTTGATCTTATCAACTTTTTCTTGCAGTCTTGCTGCAGTGGCAGAAAAATCATTCAGTGATACTTTCGTTTCTTTAGAGGTTTTTACTGCAACGATGCCGAGATAAATGAGTGAAAGAACTACTAGTGCAATACTTATATACACGATGATCAAGGTCATACCTCCAGTCTTTGTCTTATACGTTTTAATGTACCCTGTGCTGGAATGATCCAAACAGTCTATATCTACAGTCTAAACCAACTGTGTGAGAAGTTATAGCGATTATTGTAAAATGGTGGTAAGAAATAGAAGGGAGAGGTTTTTGTGAATCGATACTCGATGGATGAGTTCGTAAAATCAACAGAGCAAAAGGATAAAGGTGAAGGATTTTTTGAACTTGAAACTGAAAGAATGTTGGAAGTGAATTTAAACGGTAAAGTATGGGCGAAAGCAGGATCTATGATCACGTATAATGGAGAAATAAAATTCGAACGTGAAGGTATTTTAGAACATGGTTTAGGTAAAATGTTCAAAAAAGCATTCACAGGTGAAGGTGCTTCTCTGATGAAAGCTGAAGGAAGAGGGAAGTTATACTTAGCTGATTCTGGGAAGAAGATTTCAATCATTCATTTAGGTCATGGGGAGTCAATCAGCGTAAACGGCAATGATCTTCTTTCATTTGAAGAACGAATCGATTGGGATATTCGAATGATGAAGCGGATTACTGGGATGATGGCAGGTGGTTTATTTAATGTAACATGTAATGGACCTGGCATGATTGCCGTTACGAGTCATTATGAGCCGCTCACGATTCGAGTAACACCAGATAAACCGGTTATTACTGATCCAAACGCAACGGTAGCCTGGTCTGGTAATTTAAACCCAGATTTTCAAACGGATGTGTCTCTCAAGTCTTTCTTTGGAAGAGGCAGTGGAGAATCGATTCAGATGAAATTCGAAGGTGAAGGATTTGTGGTTGTTCAGCCTTTCGAAGAGGTATACATGCAGAATAATCAGGGATAAAAAATCTTTTTTTATAGCAAAATCCTATTAAAACTGCGAAACCTATCATTTTATGCAGAACGAAGGAAAATATTCCTATTGAATTTATCTGATTTTTCATTATAATCATACAAAAGGGTTCTCTAAAGGAGAGTGCATGTATGATTCAATTAGAAAAAGGCAACCTTCTTAAAAGTGATTGTACTGTGATTGCTCACCAATGTGATTGCTTCAATGCATTAGATGTCGGGATTGCAAAATCAGTGAAAGAAACCTACCCTGAAGCAGCTAAAGCAGACGAAAACTTTCCTTTTCCACCAAAAAAGAAGCTAGGTAAATGTTCGTTTGCCTTGAGTCACGATAATAAGAGAATTATTGCGAATCTATACGGTCAATATAAACCAGCCGGTCTTCAAACGAACTACCCAGCCTGGTTGAAATCTTTTGAGAGTATGATTAAAGAACTAAAGCCATTTGAGGAAAAAGGTTTTAAAATAAAAATCGGTTGTGGAATCGATAAGGATGATTTGATCAACGTAAAGAAATCTCTAGAAAAGCTTTCTAAGAAATACGAAAGACCAATCCATGTGTACTACTCTTAATCATAAAGCCCTCAAGTTGGGGGCTTTTTTTTGTGTGAGGAAAACAGATCATGTTGGTAAGATTGGCTTATATTTGTAAAATAACCCCATTATTTGGTTTCGAAAAAGTCTACCGTGGAATACCACAACTGTAGCAAAAAAAGAAAACAAGTATCTTAAAGGAGGAAGAGAACATGGCAAATAACAATGACAAGATGAGCAGAGAAGAAGCAGGTCGAAAAGGTGGAAACAAGACCGCGAGAGAACATAATAAAGAGTTTTACCAAGATATCGGCCAAAAAGGTGGGGAAACAACTGCAAATGAACATGACAAAGAATTCTATCAAGAAATAGGAGAAAAAGGTGGAAACAAAACAGCAAGAGAACACGATAAGGAATTCTACGAGGAGATCGGCGAAAAGGGTGGAAACAAAACATCACGTGAACATGATAAAGAGTTTTATCAAGAGATAGGAGAAAAAGGCGGAGAGCAAACGTCTAAGAATCATGATAAAGAATTCTATAAGGAAATAGGAAAAAAAGGTGGAAATCAGAACAAATAAAAAAAGAGCGGTTTGGGCCCGCTCTCTCTAAATGATACTTCACATAGAGTGTACCAAATTTATGAAAAACAGTAAAATACGGAAATTGAGTGAGATATAAACACACATTCTAAAGGAGGATTTTCAAATGGCTGATAATAACAATAATAAGATGAGTAGAGAAGAAGCAGGACGTAAAGGCGGGAATAAGACTGCGAGGGAGCATGACAAAGAATTTTATGAGGAAATTGGTGAAAAGGGCGGAAACAAAACATCACGTGAGCATGATAAAGAGTTTTATCAAGAAATAGGAGAAAAAGGCGGAGAGCAAACATCTAAGAATCATGACAAAGAATTTTACGAAGAGATTGGGAAAAAAGGCGGTAAAAATAGCGGAAACGGCAGTAACAATAATTGATGGGTATGAAGAGCGGAGAAGCCTCCGCTCTTTTTTTTTATGGACTTAAACAAAATTAAAACCCCTTCTTATGAAAGGGGCTTGAGTAATTAGGAATTATTAAAACTTACGCTCTTCCTCGACTTCATGCTGATCGTTCAGAATCAGTACTTTACTAGGAGTATCTTCCTTTGCAAGTTCTTCAGCTTTTTCAACAGCGTCTGAACGCATTTTATATAAATCTGTAGGTGCAATATCTTCCACCTTAACATACCAGCCTGTTACATCTTTGTTTGGTGCTACTGTGAATTCTTTCATGAATTAGTTCCTCCTTTAGTTGGTGTATATGTACTTCTTTCCCAACAACATGGAAGCTAAAACCTAACGATAACGATTCAGAATAAATAAAAAACCAGCGAATCGCTGGTTTATTGAGGTCTTGTTGTGATATAGAAACCGACGATAAAAGCGATAGGCACAGCCCACACCATAAATGCAAGCGCCCATACAGTAAAACGGTTCCATTCTTTTCCTTTTGCAGTCAAGGCACACCCTCCACATTCTAAGTTTACTTCCATTATAACATGGACATACCTAAATTATGTGGAAACATTCAAATTTAGTCGAATGTTAGGTGATCATTCGGAAAGTCAGCGGATACCGATAATCTTCTCCCTGATTTGATTTTACTGAAGCGATGATGATAAATACAAGTTGGACGATAAAAACTGCAGGTAGTAGGATAAATCCGATTAAGACGAGTGTGAGTATGCCTGCGATGATGCCGTAAATGGTCATGCAGATCTGGAAATTCAATGCTTCTTTTGCTTGCTCATTAATAAAAGGATGAACATCCTTCTTTAGTGACCAAATGATTAATGGTGCGATGATGTTACCAAACGGAATTAAATAGCCTGATAGTGCAGAAAGATGTGCAAACATAGCCCATGAACGCGTTTCGTCATCTGGGGTTTGAATATCCTTTTCCTCCATGAAGTACCTCCTTCATAACCGTCTATATACAAGGTATTATGAAGGCTTCTTAGATATTCTTTGCGATTTGTTCAAAACAAAAAAGGAACCTATCGCTGGCTCCTTCTAGTTGGAATTATACGTAATCACGTAATGTGCTCTCTCTGTCGTTATTTTCAGCTCATTTGCTGAACGATCGATTTCTTTTAAATCTTCTAATTGTACTTCATAGTTAGCGTCTGGAAGGGAAACGGGGTTTTTTTCAGAAATGATCTTACCTTTTCCCGCTAGTTGTAGGAGGGAAGAAGGTGTGTAATTATCGATCGTTTCCTCTCTGTGATACAAAGAAATGCGATCTAATACCATGATTACTTTATCCAAGTCTTCATTCTCTTGTTTTTGAATGATAAGATGTCCGCCAACCCAATCGTTTAAGGTTTCTTGTATACGAGTTACCATTTCGGTAGTTTCCATATTTTTCACCTCAATATAAACTTCCCCGAATTTAAGGTGCATAAACAAGGGTTTAAATGGTTCTAATCTAGAATGATATAATGAGCTAATAATGAGATACAAAGGATGAGTCGTTATGAGAACTATTTCGATAGATGAATGTTTCGATAGAAAATTACCCATCATAGATGTTCGAACCCCAGCCGAATTCGAGCAGTTCCACATTCCAGGAGCAGTCAACATGCCGATCTTTTCAAACGAAGAAAGAGAGTTAGTTGGAACAACATACAAACAACAAGGCACAGAAGCAGCGAAGGAGTTAGGGATCTCGCTTGTGTCTCCATCTCTTCCTGATTTTTATCAGAAGGCAAAAGTTCTATCAAAAGGACAGGAGTTTGTCGTTTACTGTTGGAGAGGTGGTATGAGGAGTAGAAGCCTTACTGTGATTTTTGAGATGATGGGGCTGCCATGTCGTCAACTTGTTGGTGGCATTCGTTCATATCGTCAAAATGTCACGAGAATACTTGAAAAACATGCTAAACGAAACGTAACTTTTCTTATAGTGGAAGGGTTTACTGGGACATCTAAGACAGACATTTTACATTATTTAAAAAACAAAGGCTACCCAGTCATTGATCTTGAAGGCTTAGCTGCACATAGAGGATCAGTCTTCGGAAGAGTGAATTTACCTGCAAGAAGCCAAAAGGAGTTTGAAGCGAAGCTTTCTCAACGGTTAAATGAAATAGGGGAGACGGATTATTATGTAATTGAGTCTGAAAGTAAGCGACTTGGGAACATTATCGTTCCGGACTTTATCTTTGAAGGCAAACAAAAAGGGACGCGCATACATGTTCACGCCCCGCTTTCTTATCGAATAAAAACCATTCTAGATACATATCATCCCGAACAGAATAGAGAGAAAATAGTAAAGGGCATCCAAAGAATCGAGAAACGTCTGCCAGATAATGAACGACGTTATATATCCCTCGCATTTGAGGAAAAGAATTATGAAGCAGTCGTCGAAAGCCTTTTGTTGAATTATTACGATCCTAGGTACACTCATAAGGCGACAGAGAATGTAGGTGAGGTTATAAATGTTCACTATGAGTCTCTTGATGAAGGATGCCAACTTGTCCAGAATGAAGTGGAGCGTCTAGTGTCTAAGCTTCGATTAGAAGGCGAGAAAGTTTCGCTTTAATTGATTTTCTCTGCTCTTTACCTGGTTCATTATTGTATTGTTCAATTAGATCATCGATTCGTTTGAAATACAGGTGGCTGATCCACGCTACATAGTTCTTATAAATAGAAGAAGTTAGGAATTTCACTAGCATGTTATCTTCTGGACCAAAATAATACGTTTTATCATCGAAAAAAGTAGAAAATCGACTGAACGATAGCTTTGTATAAGAGTTGTCCAAATCATAACGGAATTTATTCAGTACATCAGGAATTAAACGAATGGCAAAGACATCATCGTTATCAAACATTTCTTTAGGAGTAGGTAGGATAAGGTACGGGTAATCACAGTCATCCAGGGCAATGAAGAAATCATTAGGTGATTCATGACAGGTAGGGACGCGCTTGACGGTCGTTTCAACTATCAATTGATAGACTGAATCATTCATTGGTATTCCTCCCTTTATAATCTATCACCATTGTTGCCAGACTAGTAAACTTGTATACCCTTTGTCGAAAAGTAGTTTAATACAATCTATTAACCAACCCTCAAAAAAATTCCTTTATTTCAAATATTACATTTTTTTAGCTGCGATACAATTGTCGCGGCTTTTTTTATAAGAACAGATTAGAAAATGCATAACACTTGAAAGTCAAAGATAGTCAGATTATAATATGGTTACAAGGTCAAATATAGTCAAAGTCAAAATAACTGCATTGACCTTAACCAATACATGTAACGTACTAAAATATAACGCTTATATAAATTTTAAGGGAGGCCATCATATGCTTTGTGAAAAATGTAATCAAAATTCAGCAACTGTTCAGTTGAATGTTCAAATCAACCATTCTAAAAAACGTGTTCATCTGTGCAACTCTTGCTATGCAAATGTGATGAATGGTCAGACAACACCTTCATCAAACGGTCACTTTGATGATTTCTTTCAATCATTTATGAATCAATCAGGTCAAACTCAACCTCGTGAACAAACCGATAGTGGGAACGGTGGTTTACTTGATGATTTAGGAAAGAACCTAACAGATGCTGCAAAAGCAGGATTGATCGATCCAGTTATCGGAAGAGATCAAGAAGTAGCACGGGTCATCGAAACACTAAATCGTCGAAACAAAAACAACCCTGTCCTAATCGGTGAACCAGGTGTAGGGAAAACAGCGATTGCCGAAGGACTTGCACTTCGCATTTCTGAAGGGAACGTTCCTTCAAAACTACAAAACAAAGAGATCTATTTGTTAGATGTCGCATCTCTCGTTTCAAACACAGGTATTCGAGGTCAGTTCGAGGAGAGAATGAAACAGTTGATTTCTGAACTTCAAGCAAAAAAGAATGTCATTCTCTTTATCGACGAGATTCATTTGATCGTAGGAGCTGGTTCAGCAGAAGGCTCGATGGATGCAGGAAACATCTTGAAACCTGCACTCGCTAGAGGTGAGCTTCAATTGATCGGTGCTACAACGCTGAAAGAGTATCGCCAAATTGAAAAGGATGCAGCGCTCGAAAGACGTTTTCAACCAGTAATGGTTAACGAACCTTCGATTGAGGAAGCTATTCAAATTCTAGAAGGCCTAAAACCGAGGTACGAAGATTATCATGAAGTGACATTCTCTGAAGAAGCCATAAAAGCTTGTGTCACATTATCAAATCGCTACATTCAAGATCGTTTCTTACCCGATAAAGCGATAGACTTAATGGATGAAGCTGGTGCAAAAAGAAACTTAACGATTACCACTTCTAATCATGATGAAATACAAAAGAGGCTCGAACAAATCGCAGTAGATAAGAAGAAGGCGACGAGTGAAGAAAATTATGAAGTAGCTGCAAAGCTTCGTGATGAGGAAACAAAGCTTGAAAAGAAACTAGAAGAATCCTTAAATGCAAACGATCAAGCGGAAGCTTCTGTTGACATACAAGATATTCAACAACTCATCGAAAGTAAAACTGGTATTCCAGTACAAAAGCTTCAAGAAGATGAGCAAATGAAGATGAAGAATTTTGCTGAACAGCTTAATGCTAAAGTTATTGGGCAAGAGGATGCTGTTCATAAGGTCGCAAAAGCAATTCGAAGAAGTCGCGCAGGTCTGAAGCGTAAGAACAGACCGATCGGTTCATTTCTATTCGTAGGGCCTACTGGTGTCGGTAAAACAGAATTATCCAAATCTCTAGCTGAGGAACTTTTTGGAGATCGAGATGCGATGGTTCGACTCGATATGAGTGAATACATGGAAAAGCACTCTGTTTCTAAACTAATCGGCTCACCACCAGGGTATGTAGGTCATGATGAGGCAGGGCAACTGACAGAACGTGTACGCCGTAAGCCTTATAGCATTCTATTGATCGATGAAGTTGAAAAAGCACACCCAGATGTTCAAAATATGTTCCTACAAATCTTAGACGATGGTCGATTGACGGATAGCCAGGGAAGAACAGTGAGCTTTAAAGATACTGTGATCATCATGACGAGCAACGCAGGAAGTACAGAACGACGTATAACAGTAGGATTTGAATCCGCTGATAGTTATACCGATGTGATGGAAAGCCTAGGCTCATACTTTAGACCTGAATTTCTCAATCGTTTTGATTCGATCGTATCCTTTAAGTCACTTGAGAAAGAAAGTCTTGTATCAATCGTTGACTTGATGATCGATGAGTTAAAAGGAAGTCTAACTGAGCAGCAAATTACCCTCGAGGTCACAGATGAAGCTAAATCGAAGCTTGCTGAGCTTGGATACAATCCACAGTTCGGTGCTCGCCCACTACGAAGAGTAATCGAAGAACATGTAGAAGATGGAATTGCTGATCTACTTGTTGACGAAGGCGATGTAACGTCAGTGAAAGTAGAGGTAATTGAAGATAAGATCACAGTGAAAAATGCTTCGTAAGTTATATTTTTAGAAAGCCACTCAATTGGGTGGCTTTCAGTTTGTTGAAAAAAATCTTAAGAATTTGCTAACAAAATAGAGGTGATTTCCGCTCCAGTATGCTCGCTTTCCGCGGGGCGGGCGGTGAGCTTCCTCGTCGCTAACGCTCCTGTGGGATCTCCCCTGTCCCGCATGTCCCGCAGGAGTCGAGCATCCTTCCGCTCCAATCTGCGTTATTACGATGAATAAAAATAAATCACTTCAAAATGATGAGCTGAAACGTTTGTTATCATCAGAGATAAGAAAGTATAACTTTGATTGATTGTATTCAAGCTCCTACGGCATAGGGAGCATATCATCTAGGTTTATCAAAGAAAGCTACACAATTGTGTGGCTTTCTTTTTTTGTTAGAAAATAGAAAATATAGGGAATAGAAAAGCTAGCTGGTTTTCTGATTTTCGATTAGTCGAATTAACTCGAAAAACAGAGAATGCCGACTTCTTTTGTCGTAATTTGGCTAAAATTCAGAATATTAGTTAAAAAGTCATCGCATATCTGCTACGTTAGAGAGGGAAGTTCAGGAAGATTTCTCTACTATATGAAAAAAGGAGCGAAAACGAATGGAACTGGATCAATTAGAAATGAACCAGACGTTGGAAGAAAGTCAGCCAGAAGGAAAAACTATTCCATATTTAACTGCTTTAATTGGATGGAGTCTTCCGGCAATTGAGGCCTGTGATAAATTGAAACGGCCTTTTGTAGTAGTAGGACCACCTGATTTCAAAGACTACGCTGAAAAACATAATATCACATTCGTAGGGTGGGAGTTTGATCGTTTGAATGAAGGATCAGACAAGCTTTATAAGCAGCTGAAAGCACTTGGTGCAGAAGTTGCCGTTCCACTATATGAAGAATGTGTAGAATGGGCAGGAGCATTAAACGCCAGATTCCGTCAAGAACCAAGACTCTTTAATCGTTCTCTTCTATTGAGAGATAAGGGGATGATGAAAAGAAAGGCTCAGATTGCAGGAATTAAAGTGGGTGTCTTTGAAGAGGCAAGAGACAAAGATGATGTCAAACGCTTCCTGAAACGAGTTAATGAAGCACTTCTTAAAGTTGATGGAGATAAATACGATCCAATCCACTGTAAACCTCTCGATAAGGCAGGTTCAGTTGGTCACCGTGCCATCGATAATCCAGCCGATATCGAAGCTTTAACAGACAATGATTTCCCACTGTTGATGGAAAGCCATCTCGATGGGCAAGAGTTTTCATGTGAAGTGTTTGTTCATAAAGGACAAATTCAATTTTTGAACATCACTGAATATGTGAAGTTAGGTTATTCAAACTTTGTCCCACCTTCTCCAACTCTTGAATCGAAAAGACCAGTTATCCGTCAAGCGATCGAGCAGCTGATCGAAGCATTTGAAATTGAGAATGGGGTTATTCACCCTGAATATTTCATCATGCCAGACGGAACGTTGCACTTCGGTGAAGTAGCTGCACGTGTTCCAGGAGGTCATATTTTCGACTTAATTGAACGCGCTTACGGGTTTAGCGCATATGAAGCACAAATTCTTTGTAGTGATCCAAACACGACAGAAGAAGAGCTAAGAAAATTCTTCCCAGCTGAAGATGAAGCTAATGGATATGCAGGCTGCCTTATGGTACACCCGCACGTCACTTTCATTGAAGAACTAACGATTCCAGATGAGCTTGAAGAGCATCCTTTCTTCGAAAAGCATGACATGTTCACTCCACCGCAAGGTAAAGTGGCAGAACGAGTAGGGTTTGGTAACCACTATGGAACGATTTTCTTCTTCGGTGATGATAGCGCCGAGATGAGACGCCTATTAGAATACTATGAAAAGTACGATTTTTATTTGTAGAATATTCTTTATCATAAAGGAGAATTAAGCATGCCATCTGAAGTAACAGAAGGAAAGATTGCAAGGTTTTCCCAGTCATTGACTAAGCTGAACGAGGCACCAACATACGCTAAATCGAGATACCAGACGGATGTTTATCAAGAAGCAAACCGTCTTCTAGAAACAGAAGAAGGTCTCGAAATCCTATTTAAATATGCAGATCGTTTTGATGAAGCAGGTGTCTTCCAAGACGGTCCTTGGGAAGACCCATCGAAGCTTCAGCCTCCGCTAGTCGCAGGTTCGCTACAAGCGAAGGGGCTTCCTTATGTCATTGAGATGCTTAGTAATTTACGTATGCTAGCCATTGCTGAAGGCATGGAAGAGCATCCTACTGTTTCTAAAGAAATGGCTATGGATTTTTTAAATGAGGTCATGGCGCTCAATTTGGATTTGCTTTTCCCTCAAGCTACAGAGGCTTCTCGTATTGAGAAAAAAGAGAATGCGGATGAGGCCCAGCGTTTGTTCCAGTTTATCTCTCGTTACCTTTCATCGAGTGCTCTCTCTGAGACGCTGATTTATGAAATCAAACGATTGACTGCGCAACGCCCGATAATGGTTAAAAGAACTGTGTCGATCATAAAAATGGCAAAAGAAATGCTTAAATCAAATGAGGATGACACGCAGAAAGAGGTTCTTCAGCAATACGTAGCTTCTATTGAAGGACCATCTAACTTAAGTCATTTATATTCACAGCCTAATGAATATAGGAAGCAATTGATGAACCTTTCAGTTGAAGAACTTCAACGAGAAAGTGAAATCTTGGGTCGATCGATGCGAAATACTGGCCTTTGCTCTCCTCATCATAGTGTGCTGGCGCGTTTCTTAAGCAGGAAGTCACCCGAGCTTCTCCCTGCCCTTTTACAATTGAGTGGTAAAGGAAAAGCGAATTTTGAAGAGCACGAAGAACTCGTTCATCAGCTAATAAAAGTCGCTCTATTCCCAACTACGTGTCAATCTGTATACGGGCTAGCGTTGCTCTTAGAAAGAGGCGTGCTCTCAGCATCACCAGTTATACCAGGGCTAAGAAGGCTGATTGAACTTGATATTCGACCTGAGGTTCGAAACGCATTGTTCAAAGCGAACGAAGGCGAAGGCCTAACAGCAAACAGTATTCTCCTTGCTGGCGTAATTAGTGTCCTCGGACAACCGCTTGGAGTAGGTCAAGGATTGAACCCAACCTGTCAGGCTGCACGGGGCATCAGCTTGTGGGCACAGCACGCGCCAGGGTATTTATTAGAAATCATCCCTCGAGCTGCACGTGATGGTGAGATCGATATGGTTTTCGAAGGCGTTAACATTTACTCCAAAGATTTGCAGGGAGGATTAGCACCTGAACTACATCCTGAACTTGATCCAGTGTCGATCGTATTAGTTCCTCACCTCGATCGTATTTATAGTGAAATGATGTCGAGAGTCGCTTTAAGAGGAGAAGATGGGCACCGGTGGGTAAATCCAGCTTTTTATGGGAACTGGGTACAAAAAGGGTTCAGCATGGTCATTGAGCCGATTACTGGAAACATTGCAGATTACCCTGGTTTCGTAAGGCTGTTTTATGCAACCCATCATCCGGAATACAATGATGAATATGAATTGATCTATCCGAACCCTGTCGGTATATTCATCACGAACGTTCACGGGAAAATGCTTGGGTTCCACGCGGTATCAATTCAAAGAATCGCGAAATGTCCTAAAGGTAACTACCGAGTTTATTTTTATAACCCGAACAACGATGGCTCTCAAAACTGGGGTCAAGGAATTGTTAGTACGGTTATGGGTAACGGTGAGTACTTTGGTGAAAGCTCGCTTCCTTTTGATGAATTCACTTCACGTCTCTATGCGTTTCACTACAATCCATACGAACAGGGCGATTCGTATGCCGTTGAACAAGACAGTGTAGCAAAAGTGAAAACCCTCGCAAAGGAAAGCTGGGGGCAAGAATACAAATGGATTAGTGGCTAAGTATAAAAGTGTCAGGGATCACCCCCTGATGCTTTTTACTTTTTTACGATGTAGGTAAGGTTTACGAATTCGTAAACGCCGGGAATAAATAGTACCATTGAATAGAAGAGACGAAATGACTATAGGAAGGAGAAATTACATATGCAAGGTTATGTGCACGGTGGAGCCAGAGGAAAAGAAGGACTTGTATTCAAAGACAACTTAGAAGAACCTCGACCTGGCAAAGGTGAGGTGAAAATTCAATTACGAGCAGCGGGGTTAAATCATAGAGATTTGTCCGTTCCTACGCGACGATCAAACGGAGATCCTGACGTCATCTTAGGCTCAGATGGTGCAGGAATCATCAGTGAAGTAGGTGAAGGCGTCCAATCAGTAAAAGTTGGAGATGAAGTGCTCATTAATCCAGGTATCGGTTGGAAAGAAAATGCTGCAGCACCACCCAAGGGCTTTCAAATTGTTGGTTTTCCTGGAGATGGTACGTTTGCAGAAAGTATCGTGCTCCCTGAAGAAAATGCTTTTCTAAAGCCTTCTTCTATGTCGTTTGAAGTAGCTGCTTCTTATGGCATCGCTGCACTAACAGCTTATCGTGCTTTATTCACAAGAGGACAGTTAAAAAGTGACCAAACGGTGTTTATTCCAGGAATCGGAGGCGGTGTTGCAACATTTTTACTCCAATTTGCTAAAGCGGTTGGGGCTAGAGTGATCGTTAGTTCAAGAAGTGAGGAAAAGCGCAGAAAAGCCCTCGATCTTGGAGCGGATCTCGCTCTTTCAAATGAAGATGACTGGACGAACGTCGCTAAAGAAGAAAATGTCGATCTTGTAATCGAAAGCGTAGGAGCAGCGACGATCAACCGATCGTTAGATCTCTTACGTAGTGGAGGTACATTGGTGATTTTTGGCTCCTCAACAGGTGATACAGCCGAAATTAACTTACGATCCTTCTTTTACGGACAATATAATTTTCTTGGTTCGACGATGGGGAGTGCCGATGAATTTAGCGCTATGCTGGATTTTGTAGCGAATCATTCCATTGAACCAATAATCGACGCGTACTATGAATTGGGACAAATCGAGACCGCGTTCAATCATTTAGCTGAAGCTAAACAATTTGGGAAAATCGTCATTACCATGTAGCTTATGTGTTTGGGGAGGTATGTTTCGAACAGTTCAGGTCATGATAACTAATGATGGAGGTGGATATCATGGCGGAAAACAGGAATAGATCAAAACAGGATATCAAGATGAATACCTCATTGAACCCAGATATGGTTTTTGACAGTATTTCCGGTGATTCACTCAATCAACGGTTTACTTCCGAGCAAGCAAAAGAGCTCATGTCCAGAAATGACTTGGATGTAAAAAGTAAGCAATAAGCTTAAGGTAAACCATAAAAAAAGGAAGCCCCACGGCTTCCTTTTCGTATTTTGTAGGTATTTTAATAGTAATATGGATATCCATATGGAGGATAGCCGTAATAAGGGTAGTAAGGATACGGGCGATAATAAGGAATTAAACTAAGTGCTGCAATTCCTGCGAGTGGAAAATAGTATCTTCCATAGCGTCTGTAACGACGTCGTCCGTACTGACGCTCTGTTTCTTCTTCTGCAACTTCTTGAGGGAGTAGTAATGATACATGCTCACTGTCTGAGTCCATGATAATACCTTCATACTCCATACCGTCAGTCATTTGAACGTTTGCATGATAATTGTTGTATTTTTTACAAAGCTTTTTCATATCTCCTGAAAGTTGCTTTAAATCTCCCTTGACCTGCTGATTTGGTCCTTGCATGGCACCCTGAACTTGCTGGTTCGGCATGTTCGGTCCGTGCATGGCACCTTGAACTTGCTGATTTGGCATATTTGGTCCATGCATGGCACCTTGAACTTGCTGATTCGGCATATTTGGTCCATGCATAGCACCTTGAACTTGCTGATTCGGCATATTCGGTCCATGCATGGCACCTTGAACTTGCTGATTCGGCATATTCGGTCCATGCATTGCGCCTTGAACTTGCTGATTCG
Organism: Anaerobacillus sp. ABD4_527; assembly: GCF_056160805.1. Taxonomy (NCBI): domain Bacteria; kingdom Bacillati; phylum Bacillota; class Bacilli; order Caryophanales; family Bacillaceae; genus Anaerobacillus; species Anaerobacillus sp. ABD4_527. The sequence goes on along the minus strand of NZ_JBSWXZ010000003.1, from coordinate 27,710 downwards.
GCATATTCGGTCCGTGCATCGCACCCTGAACTTGTTGATTAGGACCATTCATAGCGCCTTGTACTTGGTTATGCATGTTAGCACCCTGAACTTGTTGGTTCGCGTAGGGGTTGTTGTACATGTTCATAAGCGAACTCCTCCTTTACACAACACAGGATATTCACCCAGTTCCTAAACAGTTACAACAAAATGAGGGGTGAAAAGCCCAATTATTACATGTAAGAAGCACTCCTTCTTGATATTTCCATAAAGAAACTATACGATAAGTTCAAATGACCTTATAAGGTAGGGTGTACGATGAAAGGCTATTATTTAACTAGAATGGAAATGGGAAAGATCTTACAATGTATCAAGAATCAAGAAAGTCCATATGACATTTTGATGAAAGCTTGGGAACGTACCGGAGGAGAAGGGAGATTTGAAGAAAACAATAATCTGCCTACTGTCTTTCAAAAGCTCTTAAAAGCTGAAGAAAGAGCGATCGGATTGTCTATCAATGAAATAGTGAGTCTCGGAAATCAAATTGAATATGCAAGCTTTCGTTCCACTGCCGTACAGAATTGGGTAAAAAGAGATATTAAAGATTGGATTGGCCCTCCGCAGCATGGGAAAAAGTATTCGATTGAACAGGCAGCGATTTTATTCATTGTAGAAGATTTAAAGAACACTCATGACTTTGAAAGCATTCGACTGTTATTAAGATTTGCTTTCAACAACCCTGCAGATCGAAACGATGATTTGATCAACCCTCTTGTTTTTTATCATGCGTATGCATGTCTATTTGAAGGAGTTCATTCAGAGAATGATCTTTCAGTTGTAAAAGAAAAGGCACAGGAACTTTGTTCAAAGAGTCGGTTAACGTTTGTGGAAAGTGAAGCAATGGAAAGCCTGCTTATCTCTTCATCACTATCTGTTGAAGCTGCATACTTTCAAACGTTGTCAAAACGATATCTAGAGAAGGCCTTGCGTTGATAATGAAAAAACCAGCTGGTATGCCAGCTGGTTTGAATTATTCTACCGTAAAATCAATGGTCTTCTTGAAATCTTCTTCGTTTTCAACTGCAAGCCAGATTTCTAACGTATATGAGCCTTTGGCAAGTGAATCGAGCGTGATCGTATATTCAAGAGTATCAGCCTGTTTCACTTCTTTCTTTTCAACTTGTTTGATGAAGCTTTTGTTGGCAGAATAGGTTACAAGAACTTCACCTTCTTCATTATAAAGTTTGTAATCATATTTCTGACTCGAAGGAAAAACGACGGTTTGAACCTTTTCAGTTTGGTTTTGAACTTTGTAAGTAAAGGTTGCTTGCCCGTTACTAATCGAATCTAAAGTGAGGGAAGGTTCCATTGACCCAGCAACAATACCAGAGGAGCCAGTTGACCCAGAGTTAACCTCTTCAGCCGTTCCATTTCCATTACCATTTCCTTTGTTCGTTGAATTCATTGACTCATTCCCTTCTCCGCATCCGGTTAACGTAAGTAATGCGATACTGCCGATAGCCAAGTATTTAAGCATATAATCACCCTTTTCTTAATTGGACGACTCAAGTGAAGAAAAGGTTACACGATAATTAGAAAATTTCATCAAAAGCAGGTAATCCTTATTTTTAGGGGTATATAATAAATGTGAAGGAAGAATAAAAGGAGTTCGATAGAATGCAGCTATGGTATAAGATAAACGCTAACGTTGGAGGGAGAAAAGGTGAAGTACTCGGTAACGAAAACTTCTATAAATTTGCGGTGCTTCTTCCCCTAATCGAGGTGAAGGGTGAACTCCATGTATTGTTCGAAGTGAGGGCTCATACACTGCGTAGACAGCCTGGTGAGGTATGTTTCCCGGGTGGAAAAGTCGATCGAACCGATGATAACCCCTTAAAAGCAGCTACGAGAGAAACGTGTGAAGAACTGGGCGTATCAGAAAATGATCTTCACGTCATTGGCGAGCTCGATTATCTTGTGTCGTCTTTTCAATCCATCGTCTATCCGTTTCTAGGAGTTATTAATAAAGATACGACGTTGTCTCATAATCCTGAGGAGGTAGAGGAGGTATTCACAGTACCTTTAAGCTATTTTATATCGAATCCTCCTGAACGCCACGATATCAAAATACATGTAAAGCCCGACGAGAGTTTTCCATTTCATCTTATACCAAATGGTGAGGAGTATACCTGGTCATCTTCTGTATTACCTGAGTTCTTTTATTATTATAAGGATTATGTGATTTGGGGGATGACTGCAAGAATTCTATATCACTTCGTCCAACTTGTAAGTGATCAGTAGGAAAAGAGACGTATTGCCAGTTTCTTAAATAATAGGTAAACTAGAAAAGGTCGATTCATGTCGTATTTTCTAGTTTTTTTGTGTTTGCAATTCTTTTATATTGGCTGAAATAGACATAAAGCCTTCAAACCCCACGAAAGAATTAGATGGATGAAATACGTACATATATAGAAAATGCAAAAAACAGTTAGTAGGGGGATAATAATGCTTTTGATCATTTTTCTATTGCTTGCCGGTTCACTAGGGTTCTTTATTTACTCATATTTCGTTAACGATTATGCGAAAGAAGTTAAAGGACAAGTAGATGATGTATACATTAACTTAATGAGAGAGTTAAAAGTTGTAAAACAACGTACGGAACTTCTCGAACGCCAAGCAAAAACTGCAAATGGTGGTACCAATGAGTAAGCAAGAAGCAAAGGGAATTGCGGCTGGTCTTTTGGTTGCTGCTCTTCTTCTCGGAGCCTATTATTTAATGTTTTCAAGTGCATGGGCTGAAGAGAGCAAGAAATCAGCGGACGAGTTGATTGAAGAGCAGTTGAAGGAAAAGAACATGGTGATGGTAAAGAAAGAAGAGTACGAATCATTGCAGGCTTCACAAAAAAAGTTAGAAGCCATCAATGCTAAAGATACTTCTAAAGAAACCTCCAAAGATAAAGAGGTAGAAGAAGAAGAAAAAGAAGAAGAAAAAGAAGAAGAAAAACCTAAAAAGGTTATCTTTGATATAAAAGAGGGCATGACGAGTCAAGAAGTAGCGCAAAGTCTCGAAGATCTGAAACTTGTGGAAAGTGCTGATGAGTTTATTAAAGTCTTAAGAGATAAAGGTAAGGAAACAGCCATTCAACCTCGTGAATTTGAGCTTACTACTGAGATGACACCAGCTCAGATTATTGCTGAAATAGCAAGATAACCTATTTTAAGAGCTTGGAATGGCGTGTGCCTCAAGCTCTTATTTTATATGGTAAAGAAGCTGCCGTTTAAATGAAAAACGCATCTGGATTAACAGATGCGTTTTTTTTTATGATTATTGATCGAGTGAGATGGCATTTGGAGACTGAGGGATAGGGATCGCTTCATAGAGAGAATAAGGTCCCACCCTGTAAAATCCTGTATTAAAGAAGCTTACCTTATTATATCCGAACTGTGATGCTGTTAGCATGATCGCTTCAAGTGTTTCCATCGCCTCTTCTTGAGAATCAAATGTGCTATTTTCTGTAAACGTGATCGCAGCTACATCGTCTCTTTTTTCAACTGAATCGATCGACACACTTTCTGGAATTGAAGGCGCATATGCGTTGTTTTCGCTATCGCCGTTCTTCATAAGGGAGAGAACGCTCTGCAAATCATTCGCGTTGTTACCATATAATGGTGAACCTTTTACAAGGTATCGATCGCCCGTACTCGCTTCAAATAGAAAGAATGGTGCAGTTTCGTCTTCAATACTTTGCTCAGCAGGACCATAATTACCTAGGGTATAACCTTCTTCACCATTCGTTTTCCATGCGATGTTTTGTGCATCGACACTATCCGCAAGCCACGCTATACTATCTCGAATCATGATCGATTCGTTTGATGAAAGACTATCACCAGGTGTTGCGAAGTCAACGACTAGGGTTTTCAAATCATTAGTATTTTCCACTGTAAAGGAAGCATCAGAGATTGGCGATTCTAAAAGCCCGTATTCACTTGCATCGAAGGAGGAAAGGATCTCTGTTAATTGGTCTGAGAGCGTTTGTTCACTATCAAAAGGAAATGATAGAGGAATGAGAGCCTGCCCTTCTTGGTCTGGAAATGAGAGGACGATACTTTCTGCTCCTTGTTGCATAGCAGGAGTATAGTGATCGAACGTTACCATTTCGTTTGCGGCAAATCCTTTGTTACTATCTTCAGCTTCACCAATCGGATCATCTACAATCTTCTTATCTTCATCGAGTGTAGCGGTAGTTGCGCTTTCGTTCGCATTCGAATCTCCCTGATCTGAAGAAGATTCTATGGCAGGTTGCGATTGATCTTCAGGTTCGTTGAATAAGCCTGGTAATAGAAATAAAGATAAACTAACGACTGCTGCAGTTGCAAATGATGGAATGATCCATGGTGCACGTTTTTTCTTCTTCACGTGACTACCTCGTTCTTTCATTTTATTTTGAACTTGTTGATAGATCATTTCTTTACTTTGATGGTCTTTAACTTCGGGTAATTTCGATAACAGAGATTTTGTTTTATCACTCATCATAAAACCCCCTTTAAATTCGTCTTCATTTGATCGTCCAATAGTTCTCGAAGCGCTTTGATGGCACGATGCTGTGTTGTTTTTACCTTACTCACGCTCCACTGAAGAACTTCGGCGGTTTCATTCACTGTAAACTCTTGAATGTAGCGAAGAATAAGAACTTGTTGCTGGTCGAGCGTGCAATTTTTCAAACTATGGTAGATGGCTTGAACGTCTTCTTTTTGCATCACGATTTCTTCAGGGAGCGGTGTATCATCTTTTGTATTTTGTTTGTTAAATTCGAACTTGCTCAGCCACCTTGAAGTTCTCCGGTTATGTGTACGCAAATAATCGATTGCGACGTTTCTCGCTATCGTTAATAGCCAAGTTTTTTCATTGCTTCTTTCTTCGTATGAATGATAGGAGCGTAGTACTTTTATATAGACCTCTTGAACAAGCTCCTCTGCGACTGCACGATTTTTTACCATATAAAATAAGAACTGAAATAATGTTGCGTGATAGTCGTTATACAGTCGATCAAATGTTTCATTCATGTTATACCCCTCCTCCTCCTATATAACAAAACGACATACGTTACGAAAAGGTTACAACGATATTGAAAATTGTTCAAAAGGACAAAGTGTTTTGGGAAGTATGAATATTTCTGTAGAATGGTAATCAATACCTTATGAAAAGGAGAATAGTCGTGCAATCTTCTAAGCAGTCTTCCTCATTTTTCTATGGATGGTTGATCGTCGCAGCAGCAGCTTTAGGCGTTTTCTTTTCAGGACCTGGACAAACCTATGGCGTTTCTGTCTTTATTAATCACTATATCTCAGATTTCGGTTGGAGTCGTTCATTAGTTTCTGGTATTTATTCATCAGCTACGTTAGCAGCTGGTCTTTTACTATTTATTATTGGTAGAATGGTAGACAAATTTGGGCAGCGACGAATGATGCTCATTATAGGGTCTTTATTAGCGGTCGCGTGCCTTTGGAATAGCTTTGTAGTCGGACCGGTCATGTTGTTCATCGGTTTTTTTATGCTTCGATTGTTCGGACAGGGTTCAATGACACTTGTTCCAAATACGCTTGTCCCTCAATGGTTTATTCTTAAAAGGGGGCGTGCACTTAGTTTTATGGCGATTGGCGGATTCTTAAGTTCTGCCATTTTTCCACCTCTTAACACGTGGTTGATCGACTCGTTCGGTTGGGAGAATGCCTGGAGAATTCTTGGAGCAGCAATCGTCATCATCTTTTTACCAGTCGTTTTCTTTCTAATCCGAAACAAACCTGAAGACATCGGCTTACTTCCTGATAATGCGGTTTCGAAAAAAAGACTCGCAAAGCGTAAAGAAGAAAAGATGGGCGAAGAAGATGAGGAAGGATTTGAAACGAATTGGACAGTAAAGGAAGCGATGAGGACGAGAGCGTTTTGGTTAATTTTATTTTGTGTGAGTATCCCAGCCCTCGTAAATACAGGGCTCACGTTTCATTTGTTTTCTATATTGGGAGAGCAAGGTGTACCTGACCATACTGCTGCCCTGATCTTGAGCATCATGGCAATCGTTGGTTTTCCGGTAACGATGGCATCAGGTTTTATTCTAGAACGTGTTAATGTACATATTGTTTTAGGACTTTCTTTCATCGGTCAGATGGTTTTTATCCTGTTATTGACTCAAGTAGATACCTACGTCCTTGCAATTGTGTTTGGCGTATTATGGGGAATTATTGGGGGCATCGAGAGAATCACTCTCAACATTATATGGCCAGATTATTTTGGCAGAGAAAATCTTGGTAGTATAAAGGGGATCGCAACAACAACGATGGTAATCGGTTCTGCCTTTGGTCCATTACCTTTTGGTGTGGCTTACGATACATTTGGAGGATATACAGAGATTTTATTACTTATTTTGATCTTCCCAATCCTAGGTACCGTTGCCGCCTTTTTATCTCCTCCGCCAAAGAAAGCTGCATAATAATAAGCTCCTTCCATGCGAATGGGAGGAGCTTTTATTTAGAAAAGATGGAATAAACGAGAACGTCGTAATACTTTTGATGAAGAAAGATATGCTCTTTAAAACAACCTTCTTTCTTGAATCCTAGCTGTTTGAGGCGTTTGACTGCAGATTCGTTGTTTTGGATAGTCTGGGCATAGATTTTGTGTAGTTTCATCTTTGAAAATCCGAAATCGATAATGGACCTCGCTGCCTCCAAACCATACCCTCCTCGCCAATAGTCTCTTGATAGGACAGCGCCAATCTCCGCTTTGGAGGAATTGCGATCCCAGTTTTGGAATCCTGCGGTGCCGATCAGTTGGTTGTTGCTTTTAAGACGAACGGCAAATCGAATCGAATTTGTTGTTGAAATCGAAGAAGGCTCTTTAAAAGCATTGATGTAGTGATTTGCTTGAGTTCTAGTTTTCATGGTGTCACCCGTATCGTAATACGTGACTAGCGGATCTGAAAAAATAGAAAATAAAGCATCGACATCGTTCGGATGAAGAGCCGTTAGCACTAATCGTGATGTTAGAAGTGTTGGAAAAGTATCCATGTTCTGCACCGTCCGTTTTTTTACACTATATGCAGAACGGTCTTGAGTGTGGAGGGCGGTCATCTATATAAAAAGAATTTTATGAATTTCTTTTATGATTTAGGAAAACGAATCGTAATGTATTCCTTTAATAATTCTTCTTGCTTTTTGTTGTATTCATCTAGAGATACAGAGCTATTCCCTAGCTGATCGTCAAATAACAAAACGTTTTGTTCTAGTTCATCCCTCATTGTCGCAAATTGGTATAAATAGGAGAAACCAGGTCTTGTTGCTGTTTCAAGAAGGTAAGGCATCCTCATTGCGCCAGGTCGTCGTCTTCTCGCAAGGGCATCGATGATTCCAGGAAGCGTCCTAAAACCAAGTCCATGACCAAAATACATACCATCCCCCAAATCGACGATGTTCTCACCTTGCCATTCAGGTGTTAATGGATTTACGTCTGGATTCTTCACATACCGTATATCGCCAGGAATATATTGCGTTGGGATATTATGAACGATCCGGAGGTCAGCATCATACTTCCAACCCCAAAGGCGAATATCTGCGAATAACGTATTGAATTTCACGGGTGGAAGCATTCTTAAGGCAGCTTTGTACAAAACGATGATCATGGCTGTTGCGCATTCAAACGCATAGATTCTTCCGTTTCGAAAAATATCAACGATAGCCTCAGCAGGGGGAACGCCTTGTTTTAGCAGAAAAGCTCCGTCAGGCATCAAGTTCCAAAACATTGGATTACACCTGGATTTATAAAAATCCGCAAATTGTGCGCCGCTATAATAAAGTTCTCGAGCACTCGCTGTAATTGCTGAACGAAACTGCATTTCAAATACGACTTCACCACGAGAGCTATACGTGTGTGTGACCGAGCTGTTGAGAAGGGTCTCTAACACCTGTCGCTCGAAGGAGTTTTGAATCATACGATGGTCAAAATCGTCGATCGTCGCGACCTTATCTCCTATAAGTATCATGGTTTACCTCCTCAATCGATTGAACCTGTGCTTCTAGAGGCCGTGTTAACCATTCATTCCATTCAGAGCGTGAATATTTTCTTAATTTATATGAAAAGTCACCAAGGCGTTTCTGTGTTTCCGCTGGCAGAGACCGAAACTCTTCATCATGAAGACGGCTATTTCCAGGCTGTTCTTTGTATTTCATCATATAGTCAACACAATAGGGCTCTAACTGAGCTGTAAGCTCATAACTATTTTCATTGAGTACAAGGTATGGAAGGTTCTCTTCGTACCACGTCCTGAAATGTACGTAAGGATTTTCTGACTCGTTCAGTCCAGGTATAAAGTGAAGAAGTTCCTTTGCAAAGTGTTTCTCCTCACGATCAGCGGATGCTAGTCTTTCGCCGACGGGAAGTAAACTACTTACGTTTTGTGTTGAAAAGTAAGCCCACGTTAAATAATGCGTTGGGTGTCCTTTTTGATGTCGCTTAAACAATAACTGAGAAATAGCAGGAAGGTCAGTCGGGTCATGAAAGATCGTCGTTAACAACCCTGCTGACCGATCTAATACAAAACGGTATTTCGAATTAAGATTTTCGTTGGCCCCAGTTGTGACAATCCATCTTAATACAGAATGGATGAGCTGAGGTGTCTCACATATTGAGTATGGAAAAGGGCTCGCGGGTGCACGTTCTTTTGCGAGTATATCTTTTCGTAGTGCGAGTGCGACTTTATTTCTATCTGATAAGTATTTTGTTAATCTGTTTGAACTGATAGATGATGAGAGTATATAAAGCGTTGGGAATGACACCTCTTCACTGTTTACTTGAGAAGCTGCAAGCTTTTTGTCTTGTTCGATCAGGTCTGTAAAATGACTCTTGAGAGCGCTGATCCCACTTACTTTTCGAATCATCTCCAAGGAACTGTTCATAGAATTTCCTCCCCTCTTAATGCTCCTTCTAACAACCTATTCATCTTTTTAAAAATTCATCACCGAGTCAAATTGAAATTTTGTCACGCCACATGCAACCTTTGGGAATTATTTACGTCTACAAGTGTAGAAGGGTAGAAACAGAAAGGGGATAACTATGATTAGAGGGGTCTATCGTTTTGGGGTGAAGTTCATAGCATCTTTTATTGGCGTATTACTACTTGGTGCATTACCAGGTTTGTTCAATGGAATGAAACTTGATCTAGGAGGTTATGGAGACCGGTTAGTTGCGACCATACAAAAGCTGATGGCTTATAACGAGCTCACCTTTCGAGTTGGTGATAACCAATATCCATTGTTTCCTGAACTCTTTACATACTTAAACTATTCATTGATTTTGCTATTTTCAGCACTGATCTTAGCTTTCATTAGTGCGTTAGGAGCTACATACCTCACCATGATGCTTCCAATAAAATTCAAACAGATGATTAAAAGAGGATCGTTTTTATTCGAGTCGTTACCAGACGTTTTTATTCTTGCATGCGTACAGATCGGTGTCATTTGGTTCTATAAGAAGACTAGTATTCTACTCGTTGATATCGCTGCGTTTGAACGAATCTATGCGATGCCAATACTGGTGTTGTCGATCCTTCCAGCGCTGTTATTCTATCGCATCATGCTTCATGTATTTGAAGAAGAAGCTGAAAAGCCTTATGTGGAATTGGCGAAAACAAAGGGTGTTGCTGGAACTGCTCTCGTGTTTGTTCATATGTTTCGAAACGCGTTGTTACCGATTTATTTTCATTCGAGGTCAATCATCTGGTTTGCGCTTTCAAATTTATTCATTATGGAATTTGTTTTCAACTTAAACGGTATCATCCGCTTTATGTATATTAACCCTACACCTGAACTCTTTACAGTTGGCGCGTTGCTTCTTTTTGTTCCGATCTTTATTATTCTAGGACTCTACCAACTTCTTGCAGAACGGGTTTCCAAAGCGGAGGCATTGTAACGATGAATGGGGGGAATAGCTCGTGTTAATGAAAAATCCGATGTTTCTTACTGGGATACTTGTTCTTGTCCTATTATTTGGAGGGAGCGTATTTTATACAATCGCGTATGATGATCACATTCCACAAACATTCATGCTTTATAATGAAGAAGGAAATTTGATCGACAAAGCTCCACTAACACCTTCACAGGTTGAGCCGTTTGGAACAGATAAATTAGGATACCATCTTTTTCAACAGATTATTATTGGTGCAAAATATACAATTGGAATCGCGCTTCTTATCGCATGTATGAGGATGTCGTTATCGTTTGTAGCTGGAGTGATTTCTGGTACCTATTCAAAAAAAACGTCTCGCGTTACTTCAGGTCTCGTAGATGCGATGCAGTACATTCCTATTTCTCTATTGAGCTATTTTATCTTAAGGGGCGTACTGATGGAGAATGGAATGGAAGGTACATTTCAATATAATTTCTGGGAAAGATTGATCTTTGAAGTCATTATCTTAACAGCGGTCGCTGTTCCTACTACGACCGTACTTATTTCAAATGAAACACATTCATTGTGGCAAAAGAGCTATATCGAAGGTGCGAGAATTCTTGGTGGTTCTAAAGTAAGAATCTTGTTCAAACACATCTTTCCACATTTGTGGCCAAGAATGATGATCATCTTTCTGCAGCAGCTGATCAATGTCTTTATCCTGTTGTTACATCTCGGATTATTAAAGCTTTTCTTAGGTGGTACAATCTTTAACCCTGATCCACAGCTCGGGGACGAATATCGTTCGGTGTCTTCAGAGTGGTCGGGGCTAATCGGATCAACATATGAATTTCTTCCGTACAATACGTGGATTCCTCTAATCCCGATTCTTTTCTTTGTCGTTGTGATTCTTTCAGTTAACATCACCCTCGAAGGCTATAAGCAAACTCAAAACGGTCAAGTAGGGAAGAGGCGTAATCGGAGAAAAGAAGTTCATACAACAACAGAAGAAAAGAACGTGTCAGCTGGGTCATTTTATTTCATCAACCATGAAGAAAGTGAATACGAAGATCAAAGAGCAGTGAACAGATAGACAAAAGCACAACCATGGAGGTTGTGCTTTTTGGCGTCTTTATTCTTTTGGTTGAATCCAGTTAATCCGATCGTCGTCTCTTCCTTTTGTACCTTTTAATAAAATCGCACTATTCTCTCCACCTAAATAATTCTGTATGATGTATTCGTTCTCTGCCGTAATAATGATATCAACAGAGTAGTATTTCCAGAGATCACCAAGGCCATTATATTCCTCAATATAAAGGTGTGAGAGTAACGTAAGATAGCTGTTAGCTGCTTCTTTCATTTTTTCTTCCGTCATAGAGTCAGGTACCATCAATTCAAGGTGAAGCGTGCTCCCCTTTGCGAAATAAGTAACATCCATAATATCCGTGTCTCGTTTTGCTATTTCTGTTGACCGCTTCATATAAGCAGCACTTATATACGGCGAATCGATGTTTTCCTCTGCACTATTGTTTTCAGGGAACCACATGTCGGTTCCTGTTAATTGAATCGTAGTCGTAATGAGTAAGAGCAGGCAGGCCACTATCCCTACCCATTCGAGGATCATACTTTTCTTTCTTGGCCGTCTTGAGTAATGTTCGATGAGTATATTTTCAAGCATTTTTTCTTTCTTTGCTTCAGTAAAATGTTGTTTCTGAAACATAACGTTTTTTACTTTTTTTCTCATATCTTTTGTTTCCATCTAGTCGTTCACTCACTTTCTCCACCCAGTCTTGTTTCAAGCAGGCGTCGGGCCCGATGTAGACGAGATTTAATCGTTGCTTCTTTTGTATCCAGGAGGTCACTAATTTCTTTAATCGATAAATCTTCATGATAAAAAAGAATAAACGATTCACGGTATTTAATAGGGAGTTTCAGAATTTCGTTGCGCAACTTCAACGCTTCTTCGTTTTGTACAATTAGTAATTCAGGAGAAGAATCATGAGATTTTATTAACTTCAACATTGTGCTCGGAACGATATGTTTAAAGGACCAGCTACGAACGTAATCATGGCAACGATTCACCGCAATGCGGTATAGCCAATTTTTTAGAGAAGCTTCTCCACGATATGTATCAATTTTTAAGAAGCATGTTAAAAACACTTCCTGTACAATGTCCTCAGCTTTGCCCCAATCCTTCACATATGTATAAGAAAGTCGCAGGATCGACTCGCCAAATTGTGACATCAACTGTTCGATTAACTGCGTTTTCTGGACAGTGGTATAGGAGGTAATATCACTTTTCTTTATTAAGTTAAGGTCGATCTTTCTCATGTTATCAGCCCTTTAACAATCCTTTTTCTTATTAAGACGGTAGCCCCTACATAAAGTTGCAGGTATTTGTAATTAATTTCATTTAGGTGCCCCTTTTTCCTTTTTCTTTTCGATATATAGTAGGAAGTTATTATATTAATGGGGAGTGAAAGATAATGATCATCATTGATGCGGGTCATGGAGGTACGGATCCAGGTGCATGTGCAGGAGGGATAAGGGAAAAGGATTGGACGTTAGAAGTGTCGTTGCATCAGCAATCGTTCTTAAATAATCTTGGCATTCAAACGGTGCTGACTAGAACCTCCGATAAAGGGTTGACGCCTATAGAGCGAACGAATCTCGTCAAACGGTGTGGTGGGTCAATTTGTATTAGCAATCATTTCAATGCTGGTGGGGGGAAAGGCGCTGAAGTGATCCATTCCATTTATTCAGATGGTAAGCTTGCAAAAGCAGCTGGACATGCTCTTACGTCAGCGGGAATGCCTCTCAGGCGAGTATTTTCACGAAAAGGAAAAGACGATCGTGATTATTACTTCATGCATCGCCTCACTGGATCAGTTGAAACGCTTATTGTGGAATATGGCTTTCTAGATTCAATTGAGGACATAGCGAAACTACGTACGCTTCGCCTGAAACTTGCAGAGTCTGTTGCGCTTGCCGTTGTTAAAAGGACGCAGTCGATCTATGTCGTGCAAGCTGGTGCATTTCAAGAGAAGAAACGAGCACTAACACTTTGTACTGAATTAAGAGAGAAAGGGTATGATGCGATCATAAAAGAAGAGCGATAAACGTCAATAAAAAATGAGTCATGCAGCTGCATGACTCATTTGTTGTTCTTATTTTAATAAATCTGGATTTTCACTTTTCGCTCGTTTTACTTTAGGCTTTCGAACGCCACCTGCGATGTCCGCCTTTTTAAATTCCTTTGCATATGCAACTTCCTGTGCATCACTTAATTGAAAACCTTTTTCGTGAATTGGTTGATATTGAGAGTTCTTAGCCATGATGCTATTCCTCCTTGTAGTAAATATCGGCTTATAGTAAATCGATACCCTGGTAGAAAATGAGTTAAACATACAAGTTCTATTTTGTTATCGCACACGATTTTGTGGTAACTTAATGATAAGCGTATGTCGTTTTTACTAATGGAGGAATTATGGAGCGAAAAAAAGTAACGAATCTCATAATAGGAAGTTTAATCGTAATCGTGGGAGCTCTTTTGTTGGGGAAGTATACGTATGTTCATGAAGAGCACATTGAACGAGGCGAAATCGTTAGTAAGGAAAGTCATCACCACGAGTACTATGTCTTTGTACAGCCTGAGGGTGAAGGTGATGCCAAAAAGCTTGTTGTAGAAGATGAGATGACTTGGAATTTAGTAGTCGAAGGTGAACTTTACAACGTTGCTTATGCATGGCATGGTTCAAAGGAACCTGTTATTGAAGAGATGGAAAAAGTAGAACGAGAGTAACATTCTCGTTCTACTTTTTTGTATACCAATTGTTCAATAGTTGTATGGTGAAAATAAGTTGAACAAACGAGATATATGCAAAAAGACTCAGATGAACGTTCGGGTTTGCTGTCCTTTTGGATCATTTTCATTGATGTTTTGATAGGTTTTGTCGAATGTATGTACTCTTATTGTTTAAGTAATGTATAATAAAGTTACTAAATCGGAAGGTGGTTCTTACGATGACGATAAGAAACACTCAAAAGGAAAAGCTCGCTGTAGATCGATGCATGAAACATTTAGAAGTCGTCAACGTTGAACCTAAAGTAAGACAGCTTATTTACATGTACATGACCTCTATTTATCGGGAAGCTTATGAAGAAGGTTTAGCCGATGGAGAACGTCAAGAGCAACCTCAGGAACAGCACTCAGGCTAACGAGCAAAAAATGGTTTGATTTTTTGTGTGATTTAGCTATACTGATTAGTAATATAACAATGTCTATGCGAAAGAGAGTAGTGTTTGTGAAGGGAAAAGCGATCCGGGGATGGTGTGAGCCTGGAGCCTAGGCAAGCATGAACCGGACTTTCAAGATACTGTTCTGAATGATTAGTAGGAATGGTCGGTTTCCCCGTTATGGAATAAAGTTGGCACTGGTCGTAACCAGGCAATAAGAGTGGTACCGCGGATTACTCCGTCTCTAATCAATGATTAGAGGCGGGGTTTTTTTGTATATGAAGGAGGATTTTAAATTGAACTTTAAAGACGTATTTGCAAATGAGCTTTATCATGTGATTGAAAATAAGGTAGAGTACGAGACCATTATCAACCGAATCGAAAAACCAAGTCAAGAAAGCTATGGGGATTTTGCATTTCCATGCTTTGATCTCGCTAAAATCATGAGACGTTCTCCACAACAGATCGCATCAGAGTTAGCGCAAAAACTAGAACATCCTTCGTTTGAAAGATGTGAGGCTGTAGGGGCCTATCTTAATATGTATTTGAAAAAAAGACAGGCTTCATCAGAAATCATTCGTGATGTGTTAGAAAGTGGAAGTGAGTTCGGAAAGAGTAATCATGGCAATAATGGAAAAGTTCCAATCGACATGTCTTCTCCTAATATAGCGAAGCCCTTTTCAATGGGGCACTTACGCTCAACAGTTATTGGAAATTCCCTCGCTCTATTACTTGAGAAAATAGGATATGATCCGATCCGAATCAATCACCTGGGAGATTGGGGAACTCAGTTCGGTAAGCTGATCGCAGCTTACTTGAAGTGGGGTGACGAAGAAAAGGTTCGTCAGAATACGATTAAAGAACTTCTCGCTCTATACATTAAGTTTCACGAAGAAGCTGAGAAAGACGCCACTCTTGAAGATGAAGGAAGAAGATGGTTTAAGCGCTTAGAAGATGGAGATGAGCAGGCCGTTAAGTTATGGGAGTGGTTTAGAGAAGAATCACTAAAAGAGTTTAATCGTATCTATGAATTGATGGATATTTCCTTCGACTCAACGAACGGGGAAGCATTTTATAACGATAAGATGGACCGCGTTGTTCAGCTTCTATCTGACAAAGAGTTGCTCAAAGAGTCAGAAGGAGCGCTAGTTGTAGAAATGGATGACGACAACCTTCCTCCATGTTTGATTAAGAAAAAAGATGGAGCAACGTTATATGCTACGCGTGATTTAGCAGCAGCGTTATACCGCTATGAAACATATGGATTCAGTCAATCTTTATACGTAGTAGGAAATGAACAAAGCTTGCACTTTAAACAACTGATAGAGGTATTGAAGAAGCTAGACTTTGATTTCGCAGAAAGCATGCATCATATCTCATTCGGTATGATGTTGAAGGATGGCAAAAAAATGTCTACGCGTAAAGGAAAAGTTGTTCTCCTAGAAGAAGTGCTTGAAGAGGCTATTCAGCTAGCGAAAGGTAATATCGAAACGAAAAATCCATCTCTACTAAATAAAGATGTTATTGCTAAACAAGTTGGTGTAGGAGCTGTATTATTCCACGATTTGAAAAATGACCGTCGAAACGATATCGATTTTTCTCTAGAAAGCATGTTGAGAGTTGAAGGAGAGACAGGTCCGTACGTACAATATACGAATGCAAGGGCATGCTCGATCTTAAGAAAGGGACAATACACCAAGGGAGATGTCTCTGGAGTAGATGATGAGAAGGCGTGGCCAATCGTGATGTTACTCAATGCTTTTCCTGAAACGGTTCAAAGAGCAGCACGTGATTTTGACCCATCGATCGTTGCTAAATACGTGATCGATCTCTCTCGTTCTTTCAATAAATATTATAGCCATGTAAGAATACTTGATGAAGAAAGCATGAAACAAGGTAGACTGGACTTAGTGGCATCTGTTTCAATCGTGTTAACAGAAGGTCTTCGATTACTCGGAATTCATGCGCCGCAAGAAATGTAACAACATGGTTCAGGCTTTATCAAGAAAACGCAGACCCATTAAGTGGATCTGCGTTTTTTTAATATCCCGTGTAATCTGTATCCTCAACTGTTCCATCAAACATATTTTGTTCATATTCATCGATCGTCTCTTCGTATCGTTCATGAGATTCATTCGGCATAACACCAGTTGGTTTCCCATCTATATCAGATGTAAGAAACGTCTCGATCTCTTCAACATACCCATATGGTTCGTCTGCTTCGACATACATATTGTCGTAGTCTTTTTTTGGATCGATGAAATCTGACGGGGTTTCTGATGTTCCATAACTAGCAGCCCGTTGCCAGGAATCTTCAGAGTCGAAGAAATTCGCATCACGGTTATCGTTATCATATTTCCCAAACGGATGTGCAGACTCTTCTGCAGGTCTATTGTGGGAAGTTTGAGCAGAAGGTGAGTGGTCGACGCAAGTTGTTGCTGTTGGCATGGCGAGTAGCCGTTCAGTAGCAATTTCTTTTCCACATTCCTGACAAACACCATACTTACCTTGGTTAATTCTTTGTAAGGCAAGGTTTAGTTCTGCTTTTTCTTGTTTTAAATGTTCATCTAATGACAAATCCTTTTCCCGTTCGAATAATTCTGTTCCAGTATCACCAGGATGGTTATCATAATTTGAAAGTTCACCGGTGGATTCTTGAACAAAGGCTTGCGATAGACCAAAATCGTCTTGTTCAGTTCTTTCTTGTTCTGCAATTTCTGCTAATCGGTTTTTGATGATTTGTTTGAATGAACGAAGTTGATTGGTTGTCAGCATAAATACAGCCTCCTTATTTTTATGGATAGTTGTAGTATG
This sequence comes from Anaerobacillus sp. ABD4_527, assembly GCF_056160805.1. NCBI lineage: Bacteria > Bacillati > Bacillota > Bacilli > Caryophanales > Bacillaceae > Anaerobacillus > Anaerobacillus sp. ABD4_527. The sequence goes on along the minus strand of NZ_JBSWXZ010000003.1, from coordinate 10,747 downwards.
TAGCAAAGCTTCACAAGCTACTTCTGAAAATAATTCCATGAATAAAGAATGAATTCCAGCTATTTGGAAAAAATAGGGAGGTGACAAAGATGTGGAGAAACTGGTGATTAGATGAAAAGGAAGTTTTATCCTATTGAGGTTTTACTATGGAGTATCGCGTTTCCGGGGTTTGGACAAATATTAAATGGTGCTTATATTCGCGGAGGATTTTTCATCCTTCTCGAATTTTTAATCAATGTAAACTCGAACCTTAACTTGAACATTCTGTATAGCTTTCAAGGCAAGTCAAGCCTTGCAGTCGATGTAACGAACTATCAATGGGCGATGTTTTATCCTTGTATCTATTTGTTTGCGATTTTTGAAAGCTATGTGATGGCATTTCAGCGACTTAACATGCGTATACCAACCTACGTAAGTGTTCCGTTTGTTTCAGGGGCATATTTTTCAACAATCGGAGTCATTTACTCGAATGTTATACCGATTCCACCTACATTCACTGCGATAAGCGGAATTGTGATAGGTGTTGGAATAGGTCTTGTGTGTCGGGCATTCCTATTAAAAAGATTACAGGTTACCGAATTAAAAAACAGGCAGTGAGAATTTTTCCTCACTGCCTGTTTTAGTTAAATTTCACTCATTCGAAAATCAGCAGATTGTAGTTCTTCTGCATCTTTTTCTTTTTCTCTTCGTGCCCATTGGAAGAAGATGTAGCCTAGTGCAGAACCATATGAGATTTCTTGAATAATCTTCATGATAATTCCACCCAATTGCTGGTCTTCTAAGATACCGAGTGGTTTAAATTGAGCAAAAAGTTCAGGAGGTACAGTAGTGCCCCCAGGAACACAGTAACCCATTGCCGTCGCCCATACAGTTGGATCCGTATAAGTAGCATACAAAGGAGTTGAAGCGAAGATAATCAATGCACACGCAGGTGTTAATAGAACACCATCTGCGAAGATATATCCAAGCTTTTTCACTCCAGATAAGGTATCATATTCTGGAACAGGACATACGAGTGGCCACCACATTGCAAAAGCAGATAGAATCAGCGCGACCTTGTAAATATCCTGAGCTGTATAGTTAACCATTAAGTAGTCAAAAATTTCCGGGATATGATAAAAGGAAAACAGCCCGTTAAACAAGAGCAATGAAATGATTGGAAACGTAAAGAACTTCACAATTTTATGGATGACCTTGATATTGAGAAGCGGTCTTAGCATCCACGCTGGCGTACCAATGATCATCAATGGCGGTGCGATTAAATAAACGAGTGCCATTTCGGTCATGTGGATACTTAAGAGTAAATGCCCCATAAGTGATAAAGGTCCACCGAATCCAATATAGAGAATAAATACGCCTAAAAGAAAGAACAGCTTTTTATACAACGGAAAAGGAGCTGAATCTTTAAAAGAATTTTTCCATGGTCCCGTTAGAAGTAAGTAGAGTACTCCTACGAAAATGGCAGCGACCATTAGCCCAGGGCTCCACAACGCACTAAAGGAAAACGTGCTTGATAATTGTTCCCACATCAGGAACACCTCCATCTATATTTCATAAGCCAGTCATAGCAAATCAACATACCCATCATACCACATCTATACAAAATCTCATTAACCTCTACCATTATTGTAAGAAGGAATCAATTGAAATACAACAAGACCTAATAGGAATGTGTGAAGGAACCGTGACATTCCGCCCTCTAGTTGACAGTAGAGCAAACCTTCACATAGAATGGCATCAGGACCATATATGAACGTACATTCATATAAAATGGAGGAAACAGTATGGATAATCAAGAAAGAGACGCTATCCTTGAGAACGTGGATCTTGATGAAGAAACGTTATTCATCGTGTCGCAAACGTTTAAAGCACTAGGTGATCCTACAAGAATACGCATCTTAAATCTTCTAGCAGATCATGAATGCTCTGTTAGTGAAATAGCGGAAGGGCTTCAATTGTCTCAATCTACCGTTTCACACCAATTGCGTTTCTTGAAAAATTTAAGACTGGTTAAATTTCGACGAGCAGGGACGAGCATTTATTATTCTCCGGATGATACTCACGTGATGGCGCTCTTGAGTCAGGCGATCAATCATGCTTGTCATGATTAGTAGGAGCGAAAAAAGTTTGGAAACGTTCATAAAATTAGGTTTTGAATGTATGCAAGCAAAGTTATAATGTGGATAGAACGAACGAGAGGGGAATAAGCATGTTAGCAAAAATTAAGCAGCATAAAACTGAATCTGCTGTTATTTTCTTAGCTTTTATTCTGCCTTTTATTACGATGGTTGTGATCGGTGCATTATCGATCTATCTATCTTATAGTGGCTAAGGAATTAACAGTGTTTTCATAGGAAGGTGGACGAGATGGGGGACATAGGATCAATCTTAGTCGTCATGTCGACGGTTATCTTTTTTGTTGTCTTCGGACTGTTTGGTTTCTTTCTTTATATGCTAAAACGAAAAGAAAGAAAGGAAGAGAATCAAAAGGAGATGCCTGAGCATGAGGAGTAAAAATATAAGACTGCTAATTATATTACTTATTATCAGCGCAGTATGGGGAGTCGCCTACTGGGTCTGGGCATTTGGTAATGTATAAAAGACTTTTCCGAGGAGAAAGGTCTTTTTTTGTTATAAACATCATGAAGTAAGGAATACATAATAATGGCGAATTCGAGCGAAGAGAGGGATAAGATGGGACACCATGATCACAGCTCAGTAAAAAACATTAAAACGGCATTTTTCCTAAACTTCAGTTTTACTATCATAGAAATTATAGGTGGTCTCTTAACGAATAGTATGGCAATCCTATCTGATGCTCTGCATGACTTAGGAGATTCATTATCATTAGGAATATCGTGGTACCTCCAAAAGAAATCAAACCGTAAAGGAAGTAACGCCACGTTTAGCTTTGGCTATAGAAGGTTTTCGTTACTAGGAGCTTTAATCAACAGTATCATTTTAATTGGAGGCTCCCTTTTTATTTTGACACAGGCAGTCCCTCGTCTCTTAGATCCAGAGCCTGTTCAAGCGAGTGGAATGATGGTTTTAGCTATTTTAGGCGTTCTAGTAAATGGAGCAGCTGTTTTTAAACTTCGTAGTGGAAAATCCATGAATGAAAAAGTGGTAACTTGGCACCTACTTGAAGACGTATTAGGTTGGGTAGCTGTATTGATCGTGAGTATCGTTCTCATGTTTAAAAACATCCCGATTCTCGACCCAATTCTTTCGATTATGATTACGCTCTATGTGTTGGTGAATGTCATTAAGAACCTCAAGAAAACACTTATGATCTTTTTAGAAGCTGTACCTGAAGGTGTCGATCTTAAAGAGATAAAAAGTAAAATTGTAGCTCTACCAGGCATTATTTCGACCCACCATACGCATCTATGGTCTCTTGATGGCGAACAGCATGTTCTAAGTACTCATATCGTTGTGGAAGAGTCTCTAAACAAAGCAGAAATCATCCACATTAAAGAACAAATTCAAGAGTTCGTTGAAGAGCTTCATCTAGAACATTTAACAATCCAAGTTGATTACCAAGACGAACGTTGTCTGATGGCTGAATCTTCTTTAGACGATCGGTAGGTTTACGAAGGAGAAGAGAGGTTGACAACCAGCTCTTTTTTCCTTATTATCGTATTAGATTATATGTTTAAACTTTTGAACGGATGTGGGTTTCTATGAATAACGAACAGGACCATCATGAAGTAATTGACCTTTTTCGCAAAAGTACACCTATCTTTCAAGCACTCGGTGATCCCTATAGGCAAGATATTATCATGCTCTTAAGTGAACATGACAGATTGAGCGTGAATGAAATCACGGAGAAATCAACCTTATCAAGGCCAGCGATCTCTCACCATTTGAAAATCCTGCGTGAAGTAGGACTTGTAGCTGCTTCTAAACAAGGTACGACACGTTTTTATTCACTACAGTTAGAAGATAGCGTAACAACATTAAAACACTTGTTAGCGAAAGTAGAGGATGCATGCTTTTAATCTTCTACTTTTTAACACATTTAATGTTTAAAAGTTTAAACTAATAGAAGTAATGGAGGTAGTATACGTGGAAACTGCACTGATAACTGGAGCATCTGGCGGCTTAGGGTATGAGTTAGCAAAACTAATGGCGAAAGATAACATCGACCTTATTCTAGTCGCACGAAATAAAAAGAAATTAGAGGAAAACGCAGAAGAATTAAGGAAGCATGGTATTCAGGTTGACGTCATCGTAAGCGATCTTTCGAAGCCCGGGGCACCAGATGAAATTTATGCTGAAGTACAAAAAATCGGGAAGCAAATTGACATTCTCGTTAATAATGCTGGTGTTGGCATGTTTGGGCGATTTATAGAGAACGATCTTCAGCAAGAGATGGACATGTTATACTTGAACATCAATTCTCTCACACATTTAACGAAGCTATTTTTACGCGGAATGAAAGATAGAGGACAAGGAAGAATCTTAAACGTTGCTTCAACTGCTGCATTTCAACCAGGTCCACTAATGGCGGTTTACTATGCTTCCAAAGCTTATGTTCTTTCATTTTCTGAAGCGATAGAAAATGAGTTAAAAGAGTCTGGGGTAACGGTGTCGACGCTATGTCCAGGTCCTACAAAAACAGATTTTGCAGACCGAGCGGACCTAGGTAAATCAAAGCTTTTTGATATGGGTACGATGGATGCAAAGTCTGTTGCTACAATAGGCTATAAAGGGTTCATGGATAATAGAAGTGTAATCATACCTGGTCGACAAAATCGCTTGATGGCAAAATCCGTTCGATTTATGCCACGAAAACTTGCGACAAGGATCGTTAGGAATGTTCAAAAAGAAAAATGATGATCTGATTAGACAAAATAAATTTTCTCAAGAAGAAAAGTGGTACGTGAACAGCATCAATGTTCACGTACCACTTTTTTTGCTAGTTTGGTTCCAGCCGTTCGAATTTACTAAAACTTTCTGAGGAGGCTTTTGAGAGACTTGTCGAATTTTTGTGTAAAGCGATTAGGGGTTGACGACCTGTTTACTAGCGAAAAATAGCGTATTTAATAGAACTTTAAATAAATGGAAAAAAGGTTGTTGTTTATTGTTGTGATAAATACTCCTTTTAGTCACAGTTAAAAAATTTAGAAAGTAATTGTAGTAAATTAGTCTTAACCGTGAGTGTTGGTTTTTGGTAATAGGTAAATAGTCTTGTGCAATGTTGAATTTCAGAAGGTTAACGTTCTTGTGAATTTTGGAAGAAATAAGCAGGGAATAAGTCATTATTTTATATTGAAAGTACAATGATTTGTTTGGTTTATTTTCTGAAAATTATGTCATTTTAGATTTTATTTTGGTAACTACTGGTACAGCATGGGAGGTGAAGTTGGAACACAGGAAGGAGGAAAAGAAGCTTTACTACAACAAATAAGGGAGGAAGAAATTTGAAGAAGCAAAGACGTAAAATCTTTATGCTATTTGCTTGTTTTATTCTCCTCATCACGAGCTTCATGCACCCAGCTATGCAAGCAAATGCTGGAAACGAAACTTCCGTATCGATGAAAAGTGAAAGCGATCGAATCAACAAGAAAGTAACGAAAGCTTTTGAGAAAAATGAAAAAGTAACGTTCTTAATTAAATTTGCTGAACAGGCAGACACCACGAAAGTAGCAAAAAATGCGAAAGCTACTGCAAAGAAAAAGAACTTAACCTCATACCAAGCAGAAATCACACAACGATCGGCAGTAGTCAATGCACTTAGAGCTACGGCGATTGAAACTCAGCAGGGTGTTACAACTTACTTAGAACAACAAGAGCAAAAAGGCAATGCAACAAACATAAAATCATTCTATATTGTGAACGGGATGGCAGTAACTGCAACGAAGAAAGTAATGGATCATCTTGCTTCCATGCCAGAAGTTGAGAAGATCCTCCCTAATGAAATGAGACAGATTCAGCCAATGGCGAACAAAACAAAGCAAAAAACGACTGCCGAAACGAATACAATTGAATGGAATATTGAACGAGTAGGGGCTCCAGAAGTTTGGGAAATGGGAATTGACGGAGCAGGAACGGTCATTGCTAATATCGATACCGGTGTTCAGTGGGATCATCCGGCTCTAATGGAACAGTATAGAGGATATGGTTCCGAGGGAGCAGATCATGAATTTAACTGGTTTGATGCTGTTAGCGGTGAAGAAGCTCCTTACGATGACAATGGCCATGGAACACATACAATGGGGACGATGGTTGGCGTTGAACCGGATGGTTCAAACCAGATCGGTGTTGCTCCAGGTGCGAAGTGGATTGCAGTAAAGGCATTTAGCGAAGAAGGAGGAACAGATATTGATCTTCTTGAGGCTGGAGAGTGGATTCTTGCTCCGAAAGATGCTGAAGGAAACCCGCACCCAGAGAAAGCGCCAGACGTTGTAAATAACTCTTGGGGAGGAGGACCAGGTCTTGATGAGTGGTATCGTCCAATGGTTCAGAATTGGCGAAATGCCGATATTTTCCCTGAATTTTCAGCTGGAAATACCACGTTATTTAATCCAGGGGGCCCAGAGTCCATCGCTACACCTGCCAATTATCCTGAGTCATTTGCTACTGGAGCGACGGACATTAATGATTCGCTCGGAAGCTTTTCACTGCAAGGACCCTCGCCTTATGATGAAATAAAACCAGACGTTTCAGCTCCAGGAGTCAATATACGCTCAGCAGTACCAGGAAGTAACTATGAAGGAGGATGGAATGGTACATCGATGGCTGGACCTCACGTATCAGCGATTGTAGCTCTACTTCTTCAAGCTGATTCGTCGTTAACCGTTGATGAAATAGAAGATATCTTTTTCAGTACCGTTACGCCGCTTACAGATGATGAATTTCCTGAATCCCCTAATAATGGATACGGCTATGGGTTAGTAAATGCCTTTGATGCTGTTTCATCTGTTATGAGTGGTCTTGGTACATTACAAGGAGAAGTCTTGAAGGAAGGAAATGATGAAGAAGGGCCAACATATCAACATGAAGCACCTTCAGAGGCTTATGCAGGAATGGATCTTCCTTTGACTATTACAGCGTCAGATAACGTCAGTGTAACAAACGTAGAACTTGAGTACGCTGTTGATGGAGAATGGAGTTCAACAGATGCTACGAGAGTCGATGGGAATTACCTTTCTGGAACCTATCAAGCTACTATTCCTGGGGAGGCAATCGAAGAACCTTCTGTTAGTTACAGGTTCAAAATTGAAGACTATGGTGGCCATGTTGTTACAACGGACGACTATCAAGTGGACATTATGCCTGGCATCACAACTGGCTATGAGAGTGATTTTGAATCAGAGCCAGCTGGATGGATGAGCTGGGGGGATAATAACTCTTGGGAGTGGGGAGCGCCAATAGCCGGTCCCGAAGCCTTCTCTGGAGAAAAAGTTTATGGTACAAATCTTGATGGTGCCTATGATAACAATGCGAATATGTCGCTAATGATGCCACCTATCGATCTTGAAGAAGGCGAAGCCTACCTTCAATTTAGTCAGTGGTATGAACTTGAAAGAAACTATGATTATGGTCATTTATTCATTTCAACCGATCAGGAAAATTGGGAAGCCCTAAGGGAATACAATAATACTTCTGATGGATGGATGAGTGAAGAGATTGATCTTTCCTCTTATGAAAATCAACGTATTTATTTAGCTTTTCACGTTGAAACAGATGGTAGTGTTATGAAGCAGGGCTGGTATATTGATGATGTGAAGCTATCATCTGAGCCGATGGAAGTGGCTGCTAAGAAAACTATGAAAGCCACTACCCAGCCTGTCGTTGAGAAATCTAGCGTAAAAGCGAAAGAAAAGGTCATTCCTAGTAAGCTAAAACCTACACCACTTTTCGATGTGAAAGCTCCTGATCAACAGAAGCAAGTCCCTGCCCCTCAAGCTTTGCCGCTTCAAGCAGAAGTGTCTATTCTTGAGACAGGACGTTCTGCAACAACTGATTTGGAAGATGGAAGCTATTCCTTGACTCATGCAGCAGGAGACTACACAGCCATTGCAGAAGCATATGGCTATCAATCAGAAACTCAGGAAGTAACAATAACGGATGATGAAATAACGGAAGCTGATTTTACTTTAGAAGCCATTCCTGAGGGAGAAGTTGAAGGAACCGTAATGAATAGTGAGACGGGTGAGCCAATTCAAGGAGCGACCGTCCTATTAGTAGAAGATGCAGCGATCACACCTGTTCAGACTGATGAGGAAGGTCGCTACTCACTAACAGGATATGAAGGGGAATATACTCTAAAAGTTCTTGCTGCTGGTTACTATAGTGAAACCTTCACCATCACGCTGGAAGCCAATGAAACAGTTGTTCAAGATGCATCACTTTCTCCGTTCATTGGATATGCCGGAGAAATTGGTTATGATGATGGCACGGCAGAGAATGCACGAGCGTTCTATGATGCCGGTAACGGCTGGTCCGTGAAAATGTCACTTGAGGAAGGGCAAGAACGCGCACTTGTAACAGGCGGTTTATTCAGGTTCTGGAATACAGAATGGCCAAATCCAGGCGGGACAGATTTCAAAGTTGAAATTCATGAAGCTTCAGGTCCAGATGGAGCACCAGGCAAGAAGCTCGCTGGTCCAATTGATGCAACAGCTCTTCGAAACGGAGAATGGACAATGGTCGATCTATCTGATCAAGGAGTTATTGTAGAAGGTGATTTTTACCTGACTTATATTCAAGCGGATGGTAATCCAAATGCTCCGGGACTTGCAACAGATGAAGACGGAGAATATGTCGATCGTAGTTGGCAATATGTAAGTGGAGCATGGTCGAAGACGCCTGAAGAAGAAGGAAACTATATGATCCGAGCGGTTGTGGATTATGAGTTAACAGCACCTACGATTACTTCTCCAAAAGCTAAAGCTTATACAAAGAAAGACAGCATTCTCGTTGAAGGAGAAACAGCACCTTCCACTACAGTCCATCTTTATAAAAATGGGGAAGAAAAAGCGACGACATCTTCAGATAACGCCGGTTACTTTGCTGAAGAAATTCAATTGAGCGAAGGTGACAATCGGTTGACTGCGCGAGCGTCTACCGACAATGGAATGACGGAAGAATCAGATTCCGTACTCGTCATTTTGGATCAAAATAAGCCAGAGTTAACGATCACTTCTCCAGAGGATGGCTGGAAGACAAACAAAGGCTCTGTGACAGTCAAAGGTAAAATCAACGATGAAAACCTTGCTTGGGTGAAAGTAAATGGTACAAAAGCCAAAGTAGAAGAGGGAGAGTATTCGCTTCGCATCTTACTAGATCAAGGTGAAAATAAAATCAAAGTTGTAGCAAAAGATAAAGCAGGTAATAAGGCGAAGAAATCCATTACCGTCTATACCCAGCAAGAGGAATTGGAGATTAGTAATTTAAAGCCTGATGAAACTAAAAATCTTCAAGCTGGAGAATCGGTGAAAATTGAATTTGATAGTAAACCAGGAATAAAGGCTACCTTTTCAATTCATATGCCTCTCGTAAATCCAACCATGATGACTCAAAGTGTAACTGAGTTTCCAATGATGGAAGTGTCAGAAGGACATTACGAAGGCTATTGGACTGCTACATCTAATGTTGTGGCAAAAGGAGCTAAAGTTGAAGTGAAAGTAAAGGATTCCTATGGAAATGAATCTAGAAAACTCGCTGAGGGGTTATTGAATATCAATTTAGATGAATAACATTTAATGGGCATTCACACAGCGTGGACTACACAGTCGTGCTTACAGACAAAAAGGTCCCGTTCATCCAATACGGATGGACGGGGCTTTTTTATTTGGCAAGATATCTTGCTATTTCAAGAAATGCTCAAAATTAACGAATAAAACGTATGGCAAGTCGATTATATATCATATATGGTAGTAAGAGAACGATTACGTTTGGAGGGAAGAAAGTAATGCAAAGAAAATTAACATTGATGATCGGTCTTATCAGTATCTTGCTATTAGCAGCATGCGGACAAGATGTACCCGATGATCTTGATTGGGAAGTTGAAGAGTTTACATATACGGATCACACAAACAGCGAATTTGGTCTTAAGGATTTAGAAGGTGACGTTTGGCTTGCGAACTTCATCTTTACGAATTGCGATACGGTATGTCCTCCTATGACATCCAACATGTCTAAAATACAGGATAAACTAGCAGAGCAAGATATCGATGCTGAAATCGTATCCTTTAGTGTAGATCCAGAACGTGATACACCTGAACAACTCGAAGCATTTTCTCAAAAGTTCGATGCAGATTTATCTAACTGGCATTTCCTAACAGGTTATGATGGAGATGAGATCCAGGAGTTCGCGAAGAATAGCTTTCAAACACTAGCGCTACCTGACCCGAACTCTGACCAATTCACTCACGGAACATCTTTCTATCTCGTGAATAAAGAGGGAATCGTAGTTATGAAATACGAAGGTGTTTCGAATGTGAAATACGACGAAATCGTAGAAGATGTGAAGGCGCTGCAATAATAGAATGATCCTAATGGTTGTATTTCAGGTTGTTGACCTGCTAACAATATAGTTTAATTTGCCGACACTCGCTTTCAGAGGCCAGATCATCTATGATATGAAAAAGCATTTGTTAGCATAAAAGATCGGGAAGTTTAACTTTCATTTTAATGTATGCTAGTAGGAGTGAATACCTCTTGACTCCCTCCGGAAATGTTGATGTACCAGTGTTTATTAGGGTTAAAAATTCTTTTTAAATTTCCCTGTAGGAAC
>NZ_JBSWXZ010000002.1:0-909009 GCF_056160805.1 Anaerobacillus sp. ABD4_527 | reverse complement strand
TCCCTGTAGGGACTTAGTTCCTACAGGGAAATTTAAAAAGAATTTTTAACCCTAATAAACACTGGTACATCAACATTTCCGGAGGGAGTCAAGAGGTATTCACTCCTGCTAGAAAACAATTAAATCAATTTAAACTGTCCGTCTTATTATGCTATATCTAATTTACTGTTCGAATAGCTGATACAGCGACACATCATGCTCATGCCCTGGTCGATCTGTTTCATGGATTCTCGCTGTTTCTTTCTGCTCATTTACGCTAGTCAACCAGACCGGATTTCCGTTATGAAGGACTTGAATCTCTTCTTTTGAAGCTAATATTTGTTTGGCTCTCATTGCATCCACTAAAAACATCCTCTCATCTTTTGTTTTCAGTTTGTACTTGTAAGAGCCAATTATTCATTTTTTTGCTTCCCACTCGTTATAAAATTGATCAAGGAATGTCTCCATAAAAACATGGCGCTCTTCTGCAAGCTCTTTTCCCTTTTTCGTATTCATCATGTCTTTTAGATTTAACAGCTTCTCATAAAAGTGGTTGATAGCCGTAGACCGCTCATTTCGATAGCTTGATACTGACATGTTTTCTCTTGGAGCAAGCTTGGGATCATACATCAAACTCCCTTTTGATCCAGCGTACACGAACGTTCGAGCGATCCCGATGGCACCGATCGCGTCTAATCGATCTGCATCTTGCACAACTTTTGCTTCGAGTGTCTCGACTGGTGGCATCGTTCCACCTTTGAATGAGATCGTAGAAATAATGTTGAAAATATGATTTTTTTCTTCAGTGCTAACTTCCATTAAAAGCTGTTCGACTTCTCTTACCCCTTCTTCAGGATCGCCAAGCTTATCATCAACAAGATCATGAACGAGTGCGGCCACTTCACAAACGAATCGATCAGCACCCTCTGCTTCAGCAATTGTCTTTGCATACTTTGTTACACGATCGATATGTGACCAGTCATGGCCACTTCCTTCATTTTCAAGCTTTTGTTGAACATATGTACGTATTTCTTTAATTACGTTTTCCACTGCATTACCTCCTGCTTCATAAAAAAAGGCCAGCTTGTTGGCTGACCTAGATCATCTCTTCTATTTCTGCTTTTTCTTTCAGTTTTTCTCTAAGCTCTTGTACTTCTTTTTGTAGCTTTGTTTCTTCAAGATAGCTCTTGATTCGGTCTTTCATTTCATCATAAGATGGCGGGTTGTCAGCATCCTTTGTGAACTGCTCATCGTAAAATGCCTTCATTTCTTCTTCAGTGACTTCAGGCGTGTTAATTTTCTCTTCTACATATTTATCGACTACAACAATGTTTTCATATTGAGTTTCAAGCTGTTTAAGGGTGAGCCCTTGTTTTTTCAATGCTTCTTGTAACTGCTCTTCACTTTGAAACTGTGATTTCACTTGTTCAAGCTCTGTTTCTACTTCCTTTTCAGATGCTTTATAGCCTTCTTCTTTTGCTTGTTGCAATAGGAGTTCCTGACCGATCAGGTTGTCCATCACTTCATTCTTAATCGTCTCGGCAGTCTCACTTTCAGAAGGATCTTTCCCTTCCATCGTATAGCGTAGTTGCGTTTGCATCAACATGGAGTTGTAGTCTTTCCCTTTGATTTCTTCACCGTTAACAGTCGCTACTATTTTATCTTCTTCAACCTTCATTGCTTCGAGTTGTTTTTGTGTTTCTTCCATAGACACCGTATCATTCTCTGAAGTATCTTTTTCTTGCGTGTTTTCCCCTTCATTGTTTGAACAAGCAGCTAGTAATAGGGCTGCTAACAGGACTAGCATACTTATTTGTTTTTTCATGCTGTGTCGTTCTCCCTTCACGTTTGGCAATTTCCTATGTAAATGGTATCACACATTCAATAACTTTTACGACATAGAAAAGAGTATTTTGGTAATTTTTTGATACTTTTCTCTATAGAAAATCCCTGCTCATGCAGGGATTTAGTTCACATAATAATACCGCTTCTCTAGTAATTCTTGTATGAATGACACGGCGACGCATACACCCCAATAAATGAAGGCAACCAAAATATAAAGTGTCATGAAATCGAACTCGCGCCCTCCGACTCTTTGAGCATGATGGAGAAGCTCTGGCACTGTAATAACGGCCGCTAGAGAGGATGCCTTAATCAAATCTAGCATCACGTTCGATAAAGGAGGAATCGCAATTCTGGTTGCTTGAGGCAGAATAATCTCTTTCATCGTTCGCCAGTAGGACATCCCGAGCGCCGTAGAGGCTTCCCATTGCCCTTTTTCAATCGAAGATAGCGCAGAACGCTGAATCTCAGCCATGTAAGCCGCACTGTTCAAACTGAATCCGATCAGCGCAGCTGTAATGGCCGAAAACTCAATACCTGCCATCGGAAGTCCAAAATACAATATATAGAGAAACACGAGAATCGGTGTCCCCCTCATGAACGAAATGTACAACCGAGCTGGCCATCGTAATAGTTTGACCTTCGACATACGACCTAGAGCTAGAAACAACCCGAGGATCAGGCCGACGATCATTCCGACGACCGAAATCAACATGGTTAACCCTAGGCCTTGAATTACATAGGGAAACGACCTTATCGCAAGATCTGCATCAAATAGGTTTTCAGGCTGAAAATTCCCCATTTGTTACAACACCCTTCTACTTCTCAAAATCAACATCAGGCTCAACTGAAACATCTGCACCGTTGAAGAACTCTGCAGAGATCTCTTTCAGCGTACCGTCTTCTTTCATTTTCTTAATCGTTTCGTTAACCTTTTCTAGAAGCTCATCGTTTCCTTTGTTCATTACGATCGCTTGATTGTTCGGTAGATACTTGATATCTGGGTGGATCGTGATGTTGAGTTCAGGAAATGCAGCTAAAGCGAGCGTTTGCAGGTAATAGTCATTCAAAATGATATCCGTACGGCCTGTTGAAACGTCTCGTAAATATTGTTCGTTCGTAGCATTTGAATAGATTTTCTCTTCTGCACCATTCTCTCGAGCGACTTCCATATAAACTGTGGTAGATGCGCCTGCAGCGATCTTTCCTTCAAGGTCGTCTAACGATTCAATACCAGACAGGTCATCTTTACGTACGATTGCAGTTCCATATGAATATTTTACAGGCTCAGAGAACGTAAACTTTTCTTTACGTTTTTCTGTATCCGTAATGTCATTCGCTGCAAGATCAACTTGACCTGACTTTAGACTTGTCAGCATGCCATCAAAGCCCATTTCCTTAAATTCAACTTCAAGCTCAAGGCGCTTTGCCATTTCCTTTACCACTTCTACTTCATATCCAGTGATCTCATCAGATCCTTCTTTATAATATGAAGTTGGGTAAAGCGTTCCTGAAGTTGCAACGACAATTTTGCCCTCTTCTTTAATTTCATCCCACTTTGAGGTCGTTTCTTCGCTTTGTTCGTCATTTGAACATGCGCTTATCGCTAACACGAGTAGTCCTACAACGAACATAGGTACCAATCGTTTTATGTACATAGACATACTAGTAATCCCCCTTTAATATACTAAACAGTTAAAAATATATCATTTTATTACGACAAAATGCAACAAATTGTACAACTTCCTGCAACATACTAAGTATTCGCTTTTTTCCAAAAATAAAAAGGCACCACCGTTGTCCGGAAGTGCTTTTCCACATCTCTAATGGTGACGCATTTGCTCATCGATCTTGTCATGGAGATATGCGGTTGCTTCGTCAAGGTGCTTGATCGCCTCACCAGGAAAGCGGTCGATTTCTTTCGCTCTCTTCACATGACCATATAGGACAAGATCTTGTGAGTTCATAATGATTTCAAGAACTTCACTACCGATCTCATCCTTCCTTTCATCCATATGAATCGCCGTTTTGTATTCTCGAATTACTTCAGCAAGTATTTGCAAACGTTGAATATCCATACACTCAAACTCCTTACCTTTAGTCCTATTAAAAAGGTTACCACGATTGGCAACCTTTTTACATCATCTTACTTCATAAATCGGAGAAGATCACCGTAAATCACGCGATCAGAATAATCTAGCTCATCTTGTACGTGTTCAAAGTGTCTTGCACATTTGTTTCGATTCGTTTTCTCTCCGGTTTCTTTGTTGTAGCATGTATTCTTCGTATACACATAATCTTCCGTCACAAAACTTCCGTCTCGTAAGATCACAAGGTTTTTTCGGTCAGGTGCTAAGAGACTTCTACCAAAATTCAAGCCGTTCTCCTCTTCAATACCAAGAAGTTCAAGGATAGTCGGCTTAAGGTCGATCTGCCCTCCAACAGTGTCAAATACTTTTCCCTCTTGACCAGGAATATGGATGATCAACGGCACTTTTTGTAGTTGAATGTGCTCTACTGGACCGATTTCTTTACCAAGGTATTCACCGATCGCGTCATTGTATGTTTCAGACAACCCATAATGATCTCCGTACAGCACAAAGATTGAATCTTCGTAAAGCCCTTCTGACTTTAAGTCTTCAAAGAACTTTTTGATCGATTCATCCTCATACCGAACAGTTGCAAAATAGCGATTCACAACGCTTTGGCTCGTGTCAGGCAATGGGATGTACGTATCTTCTTCTTCTAGTAAGAACGGGAAATGATTAGTGAGCGTGAGAAACTTTGCTGAGAAAGGTTCTTTAAGCTCTTTTAGATAAGGAATAGACTGTTCAAAGAAGGGGATATCCTTAAGTCCATAGTTGATTGAATTTCCATCCGTAACATCGTAGTCCTTCTTTGAATAAAAGCGATCATAACCTAGCGTTTCATACATTTCCTCGCGATTCCAAAACTGTCGGTCATTTCCATGGAATGATGTCGTGGTATATCCTTCCTCCTTCAATGCTAACGGAAGAGAGTGAAAGTTGTTTTCAGGTTTCCTGACGAAAACCGAACCTCCTGCAAGTGGATATAAACTATTGTCGATCATAAATTCAGCATCTGACGTTTTTCCTTGTGCAGTCTGATGATAGAAATTCGGAAAGTAATAACTCTCATCTTTTAGGCTGTTCAAGAACGGCATAACTTCTTCGCCATCCACTTCTTCTTCCATCATAAATGCTTGAGTGGACTCAAGTGATATAAGAATAATGTTCTTATCTTCAGCAACACCGAAGAAAGAAGACCGGTCTACACTACTCTTATCTACAAAGTCCTGTATTTCGGATATGTCAGTATCATCCGCGAAAACACTATTTAAAGATGCAATCGATTGGTAAGCTACGTCGTATACGTGGTAGGTATAAGCCCCTAACGACTTCACGAATAGCTCACGGTCGTAAGATTTCTCAAATAGTAATGGGTGGAGCACAATCGCCAGCACTGCTGTCACTAGAAACATTCCCGTTGCAGCATAAGCTGTTCTCTTCTTTCGCTTGCTTGATAAAGAACTCGCCTGCATCTTCCACTTTTTCAATAGCCAAAACAATACGAACGCATCTAAGACAAGGAAAGGGTCATACCAGTTGATCAGCTCGACCGTACTTTGACTCAACCCACCTACGTTACCGAACTGAAATAGAACAGGCACTGTTACAAAATCTATGTAAAACCGGTAATAGAGAACATTTGCATATAAAATTACAGATAATAAAAAATATACTGCTAACATCAGCCCTGGTTTTGAATGCTTCTTAAAAAGGCCGATCCCAAGCAGCAAAGAAATTGCTCCTAGTGAATTGATAAACAACAACAGCTCTTCACCAATCCCAGTTATCGTTAATGAAAACTCAAAGCGATAAACTACATATGTTTTCACAAATAACAGTGCTACGAGTATAAAATAGAATTGCCATATTCGCTCTTCTCTTTTCTCTACTTCCATCTACTCCAACCCCTTACGTCTCCCTGTATCGTTCTATTCTATACGTTAATACCACTAATAGAGGGAGACCAAACGGCTACTCTTGTTTTTACATTACTAATTAAACGAATGAATGAAAGAAGCTTCGTTTTAGTATGAAAAAACAAGTGCGATTACGCCAAGTACGATGAGGATTAAGCCAGTAAACACACAAAAGAGCGTCACGATCCACCATGGAATGGCATCGAGTGCTTTCGTCTCAAGAAAGAACAGGATACTTTCTCCTCGGTCAGAGTTTCTAGATGCTCTAGAATGATTGGCTGTATCTGATTTCTTCAATTCAAGTTTATGGAACAATACCCTTGGACTTGCAACGATCAATATTCCAAATGCCCAAAGAAGCATAGCAATCGTCCAACCCATCACCAATCCGCCTTTCATTACTCTATATGTACCGTAGTATTCGCCGATACACATAAGAACATGCGAAACAGATAGAAAAACGCTCAGAATTTACTCTGAGCGTAGCTTGATTCGGTCGGTTCTCGTATAAACGTTAAATCCTCCGCGTCTAATAAATCCGACCGTTGTGATTTCGAGATCTTCTGCAAGGCGTAAAGCGAGATCTGTCGGTGCAGATTTAGATAAGAGAACTCCAATTCCCATCTTGGATAATTTTAACACAACCTCTGATGATATCCGTCCGCTGAAGGCGACAACTAATTGAGATGGTGGTACCTCGTTCTGAAGCATGTACCCATATAATTTATCTAATGCATTGTGACGCCCGATGTCAGTTCGAATCGCAATCATTTCTTCACGGTTAAAAAGAGCAGCATTATGAACGCCACCTGTGGAATGAAAAGTAGAAGATTCCTCTTGTAACGTGCTCATGTACTTTATGCAATCTTCAGCTGACAAAGTAGGCGCGTTCATGATCGTTTTGGCAGTTTTCGAATCACTTTCAAAGTAAAAATGTCGACTCTTTCCGCAACATGAACTGATTTTTCGTTTTGTAAATGACTTTGTTTCAAGCGAAATGTTCGTTTTAGCTTTCACATTCACGATTCCTTGCCCATCGTTGAACAGCATTTCTTCAATCATTTTATGAGATGTTACAACTCCTTCTGAAGCAAGAAAGCCGATGACTAATTCTTCAAGATCATCAGGAGTGCACACGACCGTCGCAAACTCCACACCGTTCACTCTTATCGTAAGGGGTTTTTCTAACGCAATCGTATCTTCTTTCTCAACAAATCTTCCATCATGGTAGCTAACGATTTTTCTCTTGCTACTGTTCATCTCTTTTACCCACCTATGAAGGACATTTCGATTTTCTCTCGCTTTTCGACTCCTTCTTCTGTTCGTTCATCAGAATAGCGATCGTCACGTCCCATCCAGATCGAATGAAGAAGCTCTGCCATCTGACTGTCAGTCGCACCGTTTCGTAGTGGATTGCGAAGGCTTGTGCCCTTTGAGGAAAATAAACAGGTATAGAGAGCCCCATCTGCTGATAATCTCGCACGCGTGCAGTTCGCACAAAACGAATCACTAACAGAAGAAATTACGCCGATCTCACCAGCTCCATCAAGGTATGTGAAACGATTCGCAACTTCTCCGTAATAAGCAGGTTCAACCTCTTCTAGAGGGTACAGTTGAGATATAGCATCTACGATCTCTTTTTTGCTTACGACATGGTCAAACTTCCACCCGTTCGAATTTCCCACATCCATATACTCAATGAACCTCACGACATGTCCGCTGTGTCGAAAGTACTCTGCCATCGGGATAATCTCGTGGTCATTCAATCCTTTTTGTACGACCATATTAATCTTTACACCGAGGCCAGCGTCCGTAGCTGCCTGTATCCCATCGAGGACCGGCTTGATCTTCGCTCCTCTTCCATTCATCTTACCGAACGTTTCATCGTGAATCGCATCGAGGCTTACGTTGACACGATCTAAGCCAGCTTCTTTTAAGCTTACTGCATGCTTCTTTAGTAAAGAAGCATTTGTAGTAAGAGCAATATCTTTTATTCCGTCGATCGATGAAAGCATATGTACTAAAACAAATAAATCTTTTCGAAGGAGGGGCTCTCCTCCAGTAAGTCTGATCTTCTCGACTCCCATTTCCACGAATACCTTCGCAAGTCTTGTGATTTCTTCAAAGCTCAGTAAACTTGCTTTTGGTAAAAACTCATAATCTGGGCCAAACGTTTCCTCTGGCATACAATAGCGACAGCGAAAATTACATCGATCGGTTACAGAAATTCGCAAATCTCTTAACGGACGCTGGTAGCGATCATGAACTTTTTCCTCACGAGACATAACCTCACTCCTTTCACAATGTGGTAGTAAGGTTAATGTTAAAGGGTTCGTGCATATTTTTCCAGCCTTAACCCTAAATTTAATAGGATTGTCCAAAGAAAAAAACTGGCATGGCCAGTTTAACTTATGGATTTCGTATATCGATCAGCAACGCTGCTCGCTCCATATGAGTATGGTTTAATTCGGGCAATGTACCCTACTGCTGTTACCCAACCAACAACCTCTTGGATGATCTTACGCGTTTCACCTTGTTTTCCTACATCAAGATGAATTTCGATCGGCCATTTCTTTAAAAGTTCAGCGATTCCTTCTTCCTTTAATGATTCCATAAGCTCGAGGCTCATTTCAGTTTCTTTATAAATACGATGTCGCAATTCATGAATGGGTTTGTGTTTTTCTCTTCGGTAGAAGATTCTTGCTCCTTTTCCTACCCGGTGAATGATCAAGGCAGTTACGAATTGTGTCGTTTTACGTGTTGTTTGAGAGTCAGTACCTATGACAATGCGATAAGTCGCTTTAGGGTCTTCTTTCGTATATGTCTCGATCAATCCGGTAACTTGTTCGACCGTCACTCTTCCAGCTGAGGGACTAATAAAATCCATCGCAGTTCCCTTCTTTCATCTAAAAGTAGTAGTTAGTACTACTATATTTATTCAAAAGCTGAAAAATATGTACGCCCGAACGAAAATTACTAGTCATTATAGAGGCTTTTATCCTCGATTTCACCGTCTACCTTATGGATAATGAGCTCTGAGGGTCTATTAGAATCACAAAGTTCTCTTCCAAACTGATAGGCATCTTCCTTTGTAGAAAACGTTTTGGTAGCTTGATCTGCTCCTTCTCGTTTCACCTGCCACTTCTCACCATGATGGCTCTGAACGTGATAAATCGTCTTCAATTAGAAGCATCTCCTTTTTGAAAAGTTAATACCCTTCCGCTCCTTTTTTAAACGCTTTGCTTTCGCTTTGTGAATAAGAGAATTTCTGCAGGCGCTTTCTCTACTTTTATTACGAGCGTCTTATACCCTTCTTTTTCTTTAGCTTGAAACGTTTTCCTCGTGATCGGACGTCTTGCCGACCATTGAATAGAAGAAGGATTTTGCCATGAATCATGAGTGATGAGCTCCTGTTTATAATAATAATGATTTCCGCTTTGATACTGTTCGCAAATATAACGAACGGTTTGCTTTGTATGCATGTAACTCACTCCTAATATTAGATAGAAAGAACCGCAGCGGAATCGCTGCGGTCGCGTGTTAATTACCGTCTTTTACAAGAACAACGTTCAAACTAGGTTCGCCATCAAGGAAACCTACTGCTATCGCAGTATAATTCTGCCCACTTTCGACAGGAATATTCGGTAAATCTAGAACGGATTGGCTACTTCCTGCTGGTCTAATCTCAAGATTATACGTCCCTGGATCAACCGTCTTGTAGTCGGAAGATTTACCGAACGAAAGATCGCTGATGATGGCATCTCCATCTTTAACGGCGATATCGACAGCCGGAGCGTCTGGTGATGCATGAACAGCACGGATACC
Source organism: Anaerobacillus sp. ABD4_527 (assembly GCF_056160805.1). Lineage (NCBI taxonomy): Bacteria > Bacillati > Bacillota > Bacilli > Caryophanales > Bacillaceae > Anaerobacillus > Anaerobacillus sp. ABD4_527. The sequence continues at coordinate 899,357 of NZ_JBSWXZ010000002.1, read as the reverse complement.
CGCTTTCTCTGAAGTTGCTGTCTCATCTTCTAAAACAAGCAGCGAAAGGTCTGAAAGTTTTCCTAAAGCAACAACGGAATAGTCTTTGCCACTACCGATCGTTAATGTTTTCTCGAGAACTGCATCCCCTTTTCCTCCGGCAGATGAAGGAAACACTTGTATTTTCCTTTCACCAGGTGTTACGGATGCATAGTCCGTTGCTGCTTGAAATGTAGCTCCTTCAAAAGCAGGCTTCCCGTCCACATAGACATCTACTGCTGGCGCATCTGGAGAAGCATGGATCACTCTTACGTTTGATTGTTCGCCAGCTTGAGTGAACTGAGATAATCCCATTACCATACATGCGGTTAAGAGGATTGAGACGATTATTTTCATAAAAACACATCCTTTTTCTTCTATTATCTGACGAGACTATTTTTCAACAGAAGGCAGTCAAATATTCAAATAATAAAACGATCTTTTTAAATTTGTTGATGATGTTTCAGTACTAGTGGATGAATTAGCCCAATCACTTGTCTGAACATCAGCCCGTTTTATCGCATACAGTAACAAGAGACGTTAGAAAAGGATGTGAAATCATGCCGGCATTAGTTGGAGCAATCAAAGTAAACAGCATCGGTAGTAGCGGAGTATTTCATGTCGGTGACGTGTTTATCGTATCTCCTATCAGCACAGCGAAAACATTTGCTGGTGCAGGTTCATTTAATACAGGAAACGGACTTAACGTAAGTAGTTCCTACAGTGTAACGACAGTAAATGATTCCGATGTTGCAGATCAGAACGTCGTTGCAAATATCTAAAGAGGGCGAACACCTATTATCCTTTGCAGCATAGACTGAAGTAAGATTCCTATACGGGAGAGGATTGTCTATGTATCCAAACGATAACTTATACGCGATACTGCAACGGATGCAAGAAACTATTGCCCAACAAGACAATCGAATCAGCAAGCTTGAAAAGAAGATCAAGCGGCTCGAATTAAAAATGAAAGAGCAAGCGCAATCTCCTAAAACGAATATTGAAAAAGTTGAATACAAATTTGACCAACTTAAAATAGAGAGGTTGGATGGTACCCTTAACATCGGACTGACGCCGGGCGCAAACGGGGAAATGTTAGAAGACTTTACGGTCAATGGTCAGCCACAAGGACCAAATAGTCCAGCAGCTTCACCTGAAGCCATTCAAGCCATTCAACAGAACGTGCAATCATATATGCAGAGGGATGCGTTACCTCAACTAATGGAATTGGAAAAACAATATAATTACCCTCTCGACGATCCTTATCGTCATTTTATATTAAACGATATACAAAAACAGCTCGACCAAAGAATCAATCATTATTTAAGCGATTCGAGCACTCGTTCTTCTTCAGCAACGAATGAAGAAGTGGCGGAAGAAATCGTCACAAAAATCAAGCGGGATGTCGTAAAGGGAATGGAAGCTTTCATTAAAAACTTACCGAAGGGGATGGAACCACAATGAAGTACACCGTCATAAATAGAGGTCTTTCAGTCGGTCAGCTTTCGATCATGGCCGTAGCGAGCTCTTCAGTGGTATTGATCGGAGATACTCAAACTGTCGCATGCTCATCAATATTTGATACACCACCCGAATCATTAATTGTCACAAGACCATTTGTGCCAATCACGACATGATTCCTTCTAGAGCTTCACTCGTAAACTGGATTCGTGTCGCATCAGTAGACCTTGCTGCAACAGTGCAGATTGGGGACAGCAATCAAGTTACTCCTGAATCGCAGGTATACGCCGTGCAAAGAGAGTACCCCATCTTTAAAGGCGATGAAGCAAAGGATTTATCCGAATTTCCTATTTATTCTCAAGAGATTCCTCTCCCTGTAATTACGGAGTGTGTGGAACAAATAACGATACAAGAAAACCCTGTAATCAAAGTAGGCGGAATAGATATTATCGGTGTTGCAGCTTCTTCTGTTCTACACGTAGGTTCCACGCAATTCATTCGAAGCGAAGCGAGAGTAAAGAACGTTCGTGAATTCTTCTCTGATCCTGAAGAGGATAAGTCGAACATATCCCTAGATTAGACATAGTATACGGTATAACTATCACTGCAAAGGATGTTTATCCATGCCTTCTATTGTAGGTCCAGTAAAAATCAACAGCGCAGGGGGAGTCGTAAACTTCGGGGACAGCTTCAATACAACACCTAAATCGACTTCGAAAACATACGCAGGTTCAGGAGGTTTTAATACTGGAGATTTTCATGTTGTAAACAACGGATTCAGTATGACGAACTCATTTGATCCTGACATCGCTGACCAAGATATCACCGCAAATAATTAGGGAGCTGAAGAGCCTTGAATTTCTTTGTAAACCAAAACATCGTCATTCATCAGCTTAGAGTCGAAGGAATTTCAAACTCTTCAGTTCTTCAAATTGGTAGTGCAGGTGTCATCAAGCCACTTTCTAACCTTTACAATACTGGAGCGTATACAGAGCCAGCTCCAGAGTTTGAATCTCAACAGTTTCAGTCTGAATTTAGCCCATATGTACCGTTAGCTCCTCCATCTTAATACCGCCAAAGTGGCGGTTTATTACATATCACAAAAACCTCCAGAAGAATGATCTGGAGGTTTTTAAATTTATTCAGTTGATTTTTTGTTAGATTTTTTATTTTTTTCTTCACCAGCCTCTGAGCTTCCATTATTGTTACCTTCTGTGTCTCCTGACCCTGAGCCAGTTCCTTCTTCATTTCCTGAATCTCCTGACTCTGAATCTGAGCCTTCTTCACTTCCGGAGTCGCCTGACCCTGAACCTGAGCCTTCTTCACTTCCTGATTCTCCTGAACCTGAGCCCCCTGTACCTTCTTCACTTCCGGAGTCTCCTGATCCTGAACCAGAGCCCTCTTCACTTCCGGAGTCGCCTGACCCTGAACCTGAGCCTTCTTCACTTCCTGAGTCTCCTGACCCTGAACCTGAGCCTTCTTCACTTCCTGAGTCTCCTGACCCTGAACCTGAGCCTTCTTCACTTCCTGAGTCTCCTGATCCTGAGCCAGAGCCTTCTTCACTTCCTGAGTCTCCTGATCCTGAACCAGAGCCTTCTTCACTTCCTGAGTCTCCTGATCCCGAACCAGAGCCTTCTTCACTTCCTGAGTCTCCTGATCCTGAACCTGAGCCTTCTTCACTTCCTGAGTCTTCTGACCCTGAACCTGAGCCTTCTTCCGTGCCAGCATCTCCTGACTCAGAGCTCTCGGTATCTTCTTCACTTTCAGTCCCTTCTGAACCTTGTTCACCGCTGTTCTCTTCATCTGCATCTTCAGCAGAATTACTCTGTCCATCTGTTTCAGAGGACTCTTCAGTTTCATTCGTTTCTTTGTCTTCCTCTTTATCGCTATTGTTTACAGGAGGAGCTGGTTTCTTTTTCTCTTCTTTTTTCGGTTTTGGTTCAGGCAGCTTCGCTTTTTCTGGTTCCTCACCTTTGAAAAATAGTTCTGTTATCGTTTCTGAAGTTGGAGTCTTTGAGTTTGCTCGCAAGCCTGAATTCTTGTCGATTTTCAACTCTACGACCGAATCTGGTTTTTCAAATGCTGCAGTTTCAACATCCGTAGATACTGTTTCCATCACATGCTTAAACAATAGTTTTGCGATGTCGTCATCCTTCTTTTTTATAAACGTTTCTGCCGTTGTTTGATCATAACCCGTCCAAACTGCTGCCGTAAAATTCGTTGTATAACCTGAGAACCATGAATCTGATGTTCCTTCAGCATTGATTTCTTCTGGTAGATTCGTTGTACCAGTTTTCCCAGCTACGTCAAGACCTGGAATGCTCGCTTGCATACCCGTCCCATCTTCTACTACGGTGCGAAGCATATCTGTGATCATGTAAGCTGTTCCTTCACTCATGGCACGGCTTCCCTCAGATGCTAGATTCAGCTCTTTCCCATTTGGATAAACGACTTTCTCTACGCTATAAGGTTCATGAAAAACTCCTCCAGAACCAAATGATGCGTATGCTCCAGCAAGTTCTAATGGAGATATCCCTTTATTGAACCCTCCAATCGCATATGAAGGATAAGTATGGTCGATCGAGATTCCTAGATTTTCAGCGAATGCTTTCGCTTCTTCTCCACCAACTTCCATGAATGCTTTGATGGCAGGAATATTATATGACCACTGTAATGCAGTCCTAATGGATACACTGCCATGGTACTCATCGTTCCAATTGCTAAATTCTTTTCCATTTAATTCAAGCTCTTCATCCACGAACTGTTTGTTCGTAGACCATTTCTGTTTCTCTATACCAGGTGCATAATCTAATATCGGTTTAATCGTTGAGCCAGGCTGACGTTCTAATTGTGTTGCATAGTTGAACCCTTTTTGAACATCTTTCTTCTCAGAGTTACGATTTCCACCTATCGCTCTGATCTTACCTGTTTGTGTATCGATCAACGCAATACCAGCTTTAAACTTCTCATCTGGATACGCTACTGCCTTATCCGTTGTCAGGGCATCATCAACAACTTGCTGTGCATTTTGATCGAGGGTCGTATGGATTTCCAAGCCACCTGTAAAGAGTGCAGTCTCAGGTATTCCTGCTTTCTTCAAATCTACGATCACTTGATCAATAAACGCGTCATTGGTTGTAGAAGGTGCTTTCTTTTCGACAATCAAGTCAGATACTGCTACAGCTTCTGCTTCTTTTCGTTCCTCTTTACTAATGAAACCGTGTTTCTCCATCAGATAGAGGACGGTTCCTCTTCTCTCTTCAGCAAGATCTTGATGTTTATATGGATCATAGCCAGAAGGTCTTTGTGGTAATCCGGCCAATAAAGCAACTTCACCAGTCGTTAGTTCATCCAAATTCTTATCGAAGTATGTATCAGCTGCGGTTGCGACACCGTATGCTCCATTACCAAAATAGATTTTGTTAACATACATTTCGAAGATTTCTTCTTTTGAATACTCTTCTTCTAACTCGATTGCAAGATAAGCTTCTTGGACTTTTCGCTTCATCGTTTTCTCAGGTTCAAGAAGCATGTTTTTCACTACTTGCTGTGTGATCGTACTCGCGCCTTCTGCGCCGAAACCTTCTTTGATATTCGCAAGAATCGCACCGCCTATTCGTTTCACATCGACACCGCTATGATCCCAGAATCTCACATCTTCAACTGCGATGAACGCGTTCACGACGTGGTCTGGAATGTCTTCAAAGGCAACTGTTTTTCTATGCTCCTTACCGATCAGATCTTTTATCTTATTTCCATCTCGGTCGTAAATCGTTGAAGACTGAGCAAGGTTTAACTCTTTTTCATCAAGTTTAGGTGCATCGTTGATATAAGCATACGTATTATAGCCTCCAAAAGATAAAACAAAAATCATAATAAACACCATGCTCAATGCTATGTATCTTAAAAAAGTACGTTTTCTAGGCTGCTTCGTCCCCTTATTCGTGCTTTTCCCCATTATAATCCCACCTTAAAGGTCTTAGTCTATAAGGAGGAATACCCACATACCACTTGTAAAAAACATTAAATTTTGATGATAAAAGTTCTATTCCATTTCATATAGTAATAACGGCAAGGAAAGGAGGATGAAATATGGACAGTTCTACACCTGATGAGCTATTGATATGGGGGAATCATTTTTACGAAAAGATTATGAACAATGAGCGGTACGAATCACTCATCCCGTTAACAGAAAATTGGTTAAGGGATTTAGAATATCATGTAGAGATTCAGGACCCATCTCCTAACAATTCTCTTTATATAAGGGCGGCAGAGCTATACAACGAATGGAGAGCGATTCGCCGTGAGAGTGTACCGGTCGGTGGTCATACACTGCCACCTCTGCCTTATGCGTATGATGCATTAGAACCTTATATTTCTGCTCGTATTATGAAGCTGCACCATGATAAGCATCACCAGAGTTATGTAGATGGTTTAAACCAAGCCGAAACGGAGCTCGAAAAGGCTAGAAAGAAAGGAAAATACGAGCTCATCAAACACTGGGAAAGGGAGCTAGCTTTTAACGGTGCAGGGCACTATCTACACACGATCTTCTGGAAGGTGATGACACCACACGGAGGGAAACCTTCTGGCGTACTGTTAGATGAAATTAATAGGAGTTTTGGCAGCTTCAAGCAATTTAAAGAACAGTTTACGAATGCTGCCAATAAAGTCGAAGGTTCAGGGTGGGCCATTCTTGTATGGTCACCCGTTTCGAGACGATTAGAAATTCTCCAAGCTGAAAAGCATCAGAACCTGAGTCAATGGGATGTGATTCCTCTTCTTGTTCTCGATGTATGGGAGCACGCTTACTACCTTCAGTATGAGAATAATCGAAAAGAATATATTGATAACTGGTGGAATGTTGTGAACTGGCTTGAGGTCACCCATCGCCTTGAAACTGCACAGCTTGTGAAATGGGAGTCGTTTTAATTGAAAGAAGCAAAGACATCGTCTTTGCTTCTTTCCTTATCTATAGGAACCTTGCCAGTATGGTGAACTGTACTGACCTCCATAGCTCCCGTAACCACCTGGGTATCCTCCGCTCTGGTAGCCAGCTCCGTATTGTCCTGGGTAGTTTTGATATCCATACGGTGGGTAACCATAGCCACCACCGTAATAAGGAGGTCTTGGTCTAGGATAGCCATAGCCTCCGTATCCTGGTGCTATCGCACTTCCGATAAACCCTCCAGCAAGCCCACCTGCTAAACCCCCGAGAAAAGGATATCCAAGTCCAAACTGTCTCACTTGATGATTGTATCTCGTGTGTAGACACGGATCATAACAATTCTTATGATGTCCAATACCCCTCACATGCCATCTCCCTTTCCATTTACCGTTCGATTGCCTACAGTATAGGTTATGGAAAGTGCTCGATTATGAAAGGGACATTAGCGGAGATATTGGGATTTCACACATTAAAACTTAGGCCAATATACACTTACCCAAATTACGATGATTCCAGATGCAAATAAAAACATCTCCGGTCGTCGTGATACATATTGTAAATATTCTAAAACAGTGTGACCGATGATAATAAAGTTCAGCTCAAGTATTAAGGTAACGCCTCCTGCGACAGAGAGACCAAAGCCAACTAGAAAAATGAAAAAACGAAAGATCATGTCACATAGGCAAACGTCCTTTTCATTCCTGCCTGTCCCTCCCAACGTTTTTATTACCCATCATATTAACTTGTCCTTCTAATTATGAGTGTTAGAGCATATATCTTTTCATCTATTGGCATAAATGATAAAACGGAATGGGGATATTACATACGAAAGGAGGAGAAAAAGTTGATCGAAAAAGTTGAACAAGCAGTAAGGCAAAACTGGGTTCCATCGTTTCGATACGAAAAAAACGAAACAACACCTTTCACACCTTTTACAAAAGATCTAAGTAATGCAAAAGGTGCTATCATCACAACAGGTGGGGTTTATGTAAAAGGACAAACACCTTTTACCGATCATTTCGGATTAGGTGACCCATCTTACCGAGAAATACCTGCAACTACACCGAACAAAGATCTATCTTTCTCTCATGAACATTATGACCAAACAAACGTAAGGCAGGACCCTAACGTCCTCTTCCCGCTTGAAAGAATGAACGAACTGGTGGAGGAAGGAAGAATTGGGGGACTCGCAGATACCCACTATAGTTTTATGGGCTATATCCCAACCCCTCATCCACTAAAACAGGTTACTGCACCTGAAGTAGCACAAAAACTGCTTCAGCAGAACGTTGATTTCGCATTGTTGGTTCCTTCCTGACCAATTTGCCAACAGTCGGCCGGTCTGGTCGCTCGCATATTGGAAGAACACGGAATTCCAACCGTTACACTCTCGATGTCAAAAGAAATTGCAGACTATGTGAAAATCCCCCGCACGCTATATAGCAGATTTCCTTTTGGGAGTGCTGTAGGACAACCTGGGAATAAAGAACAGCAACAACAGGTTCTTCATAAAGCACTCGATTGCTTGAAAGAGGTAACTGAAGGCGGAACGATCGTGGAATCTAACATAAAGTTTAAGTAACGAAAAAACCGGCTGAATCAGCCGGTTTTTCTCTTAATTCGTTGAAAACTGTTCTTCTTCTGTTGACCCTTTGAGAGCTGTCGTGGAAGAAGTCCCACCTGTAATCACTTGAGATACCGCATCAAAATAACCAGTTCCTACTTCTCTCTGATGCCTTGTCGCAGTGTAGCCATCCGCTTCGCTTGCGAACTCAGCTTGTTGAAGCCTCGAATAAGCAGCCATTCCATGATCTTTGTAATCACGAGCAAGTTCGAACATGCTGTGGTTAAGCGCGTGGAAGCCAGCAAGTGTTACAAACTGGAACTTATAGCCCATCTTCCCTAATTCTTTCTGGAATTTCGCAATCGTTTCGTCATCAAGCTTTTTCTTCCAGTTGAACGATGGAGAGCAATTATATGCGAGAAGTTTTCCAGGGAATTTCTCATGAATCGCATCTGCAAATCGCTTCGCTTCTTCAAGGTTTGGTTCTGATGTTTCACACCAGATCAAATCAGCATAAGGTGCATAAGCAAGCCCTCGAGCGATCGCTTGATCGAGTCCAGCCTTCGTGTAAAAGAACCCTTCAGGAGTTCGTTCACCTGTTAAAAACTCTCGGTCATAGCCGTCTACATCGCTCGTGATCAAGTTAGCAGCGTTCGCGTCTGTTCTAGCGATGATCACTGTTGGTACTCCCATCACGTCAGCCGCTAGTCTTGCGGAGATAAGGTTACGTACAGCTTGCTGCGTTGGAAGCAGCACCTTCCCTCCGAGGTGCCCGCACTTTTTCTCAGAAGATAGCTGATCTTCAAAGTGAACACCTGCAGCACCTGCTTCAATCATGGACTTCATCAGTTCAAATACATTTAGTGCACCACCGAATCCAGCTTCAGCATCCGCTACGATCGGAACAAACCAATCACGATTAAAGCTACCTTCAGAATGCTCAATTTGATCTGCTCTTTGAAGAGCCTGGTTAATTCGCTTTACAACTTGCGGCACGCTGTTTACTGGATATAGACTTTGATCGGGATACATTTGCCCTGAAACGTTTGCGTCAGCAGCTACCTGCCATCCGCTTAAGTATATGGCCTTCAAGCCCGCTTTTACTTGTTGAACGGCTTGATTTCCTGTCAATGCACCAAGCGCATTCACAAAGTCTTCCTCGTGTATGGACTTCCAGAGCCTCTCAGCACCTCTACGTGCTAATGTATATTCGATCTGAACCGATCCTCTTAACTTCATTACGTCTTCAGGTGTGTACGGTCGTTCAACACCTGTAAAACGGTCTGACTTCCAGCTATCCAGTAACTTTTTTCCTTCATTCATCATTAATTCCTCCCCTAAAGTAAGTTAACAAGTGATTCCTTTTCGTTTCTTCCATAACTGATTTGCTTCTGGCATAATATGATCCCAAATGGTTACCATGCTTTCGATGGCTGTATGATTGCAAATACTAATTCCGTCAAACCCTGTTATTGCTTCTGATTCTGCTGCTTTCTCGGTGAACGTTTGCTCTTTAAGTGCGATGACATGAGCACCTCGCACATGGCCGATCGTAATCGTGTTTTGTACGATCTCGCTATCAACGTGTTGATCATCAGTTGCCACCCTAAGACCAGCACAATGGTCTTTAAACTCATAAAGAATGTGTTCGCAGTCTTTATCATTCACTCCGTCAATTTCAATCGCCACTTTCACAGTACCTCTTATAAGTGAAAGTTCAGCTTCAGCGAAAGATATAAGCTTTCTCCATACCCTCGCCATTTCACAAGAATCGATCCCTCTTATTGAAAAGTATGGTGCTGATCGCCTATGTAATAAGGCTTCAGCATTTTGGAACAAGTACTTCCCGAAGATTAATACCGATTCCTTTTCGTTTGCATTAATATTGCACATAATCGCTGGAATCTGACTAGAGCTTCTCAATGCATCTCCGATAGCGCTTTGAAAGTTGTTAAATGTACGATGCGATGATTCTAAAAAGACCGAAATCACCTTCGCCTTGGATTCAAGGCATCTCTTCATTTCTGAATGATGTCTTACAATCAGACCGACTCTCTGGTCTTGCAGATCTCTTCTCACCGGTTTAATGCGCCAGTTGCTGTCTATACGATTTACGTTTGTGTTCAAACCGCTGTTTCTTGGCTCATGTTTCTGCGAGCGTTCTACATCGAATGTATGAATGAGCCTCGATAGGAACTTTGCTTCTTGATCTGACCGTGTTAGTGATACAGTTTTAACATTCACCGTTCCCATTAGAAGCCCCCTTTCAATTAATCCAAACGCCCATTGCCACTGCAACGATGGCAACCAACACAGCCTTCTCCACGACAGTGCTTGCACTGTTCAGCCGTTCTTTCTTTACCATGACAATGAGGACAAGAAAGTTCACCATTTCCAGAACACGTGTAACAATTCATTATTAACTTCCTCCTATCTGTTATAGTACAACTAACTTAATATGTTAGTATTATATAACAATAAAACAAAAAGGTTCAACCTATTTTTCAGAAAAATAAAAATTATTATAAACACCCAAATTAAACTGAGTTTATCGAGTTATTTTTGTGTGATGACACAGAAAAACACAGCATCCTGTGGGATGCTGTGCGTTGTTTTCTTAATATTGTGTTATGATACAGAAATTCTTTCCTAGCTGAGAAGCAGGAAGCTGCTCCTTAACCTTTCATAAGAGTCGTGATTCTCTCGATACTTGAAGCAAAAGAATCCATGTTAACAAATCGTGCTTCGCGTATCGTTTCTTTTCCCTCAACATACAAGAGGAGAACAGGAATCGTAAACACTGAGAACTCACCTGCCGCTTCAGGAACCTCATGTACGTTTAATTTTCCACACTGTATTTCTGGATACTCATTCAGTACTTCTTCTACCTGTGGTAGCAGCGCATGGCAAACTGAACAGTTCGTTCCATACAGGTATAAAAAGAACAATGCTTCATCCTGTATCGCTACTTGTGCATCTTTTAACGTGATTTCTTTCAAATAATCCACCTACCTATGAAGAAACGGTTACTCTTCTATTCTTCGCCTTTACAAACATAAATAATCCATATGCGATGAAACCGAGGGCGACTATAGCTAAGAGTACAGTACCATAAGGCTGTTGTGACAATTCTGAAAGTGCGCCATCGAGTCCTTTTGTTTTATCAGGATCTGCTGTAATCGCTGTTTGAATAAAGAAGATTCCCATTAAGCCGAATACAACACCCCGCGCACTCAAGCCAAATTGACCGACTCGTTTTCCCCACCATTGTTCCTGGTCATGCATATTGTGATTTTTTAAACTCTTCATAAACGACTTCTTGTAAGCTCTAACGATTTGAGTAATGCCGAATACGATGAATCCAACACCAATTAAAGCGATGATCCATTGCCCAAAAGGCTTACTTAGTAACATAGCAGACCATGTTTGTTTTCCGCCTGAAGAAGAACTTCCAGCTCTAGAAATGATCTGTACGGCGTTGTAGGCTAGAAACACATGAACGATCCCACTTCCAACAAATCCAATGCGTAAGAAGATTTCTTTCGTCCCATTTCCTTTTTTCTCCGGATCTTTAATGCCTTGAATACACTTCCACATCGCATAACCAAGTAATCCGACAGCTAAAATCCAAAGAAGTGCTTCTCCAAACGGTTTTGAGGCGACCGCTGCGAAAGCTCCCTTCGAATCAGTCGTTTTTCCTCCCGTACCAATTGCAGCTTGAAAGGCAAGAACACCGATGATCAAATATACAACGCCTTTTGCAATGTAGCCCATCCTTGCCAACCCTCTTATCCAGGGCTTTACATCGTTTTTTGCTTGCTGAGCCTTCGCTCTTGATTGTGTACCTACGTCCATCTCTATTTCTCCTCTCAATCAATTCCATTCCACAGGTATATTCCCTGTGAAATTTCATTTCAATCTAAAAATAAAAAAAGAAATAGCCATCCGAACGAATCCAGCATTCGTTCGGATGGCCCTTCAATTGAGGAGATAGACCCGTGGGTACAGTCTATCGATATGAACTTACTATACTATAAGTCTCTAAATTTTCATATAGTTTCGAATCATTTCTTCTATAATTTATCGCGTTAAATGGATTATGAGTGCTGTGTAGATATTGACCTTCTAGCAAGCACCTTACCTAATAGTCCATGTTTCGGAGATAAAATAAACGTAAGACCAAAGATTAAACCAGCGATGGATGCCATAGAACCTGAAATCGAAATGTTCCATGCAAGCGCCGCGTAATAGCCTCCGACTGCAGAAGCGACCCCGATTACAGCACTGATACAAAGCATAATGATCAATCGATCTGTTAACAAGTACGCGGTGGCTCCAGGTACGATCAACATCGCAACAACTAAGATCGCACCCACACTATCGAAAGATGCTACCGTCGTAATGGATACCATCGACATCAAAAGGTAGTGGATGAAGATGACTGGAATCCCAATTGCTGTTGCCATAGCAGGGTCGAATGAGCTGATTTTAATTTCTTTATAAAAGAAAAAGATTAAGATAAGGTTCAGTATCAGGACAAAACCAAGCATCCATACGGCGGATGGTCCAAGATCCATTCCATTGATCGTTAACGTATCCCATGGAATGAATGTAATTTCACCCATCAATGCATGGTTGACGTCAAGGTGAACTTTTCCTGCAAAAGCTGATAAAAGGATAACTCCAAGAGCAAACAACGATGTGAACACAACGCCGATCGCTGCATCAGATTGAACACCAGACGTATCGAGGACCTGTACTAAGAAGGCAGTCAAAAGACCGATTATTCCAGCACCTACAAGCATATAAATTCCTTCGAGGGAGTGACTTACAAGGTATGCAAGTACGATTCCTAGTAAGACGGTGTGACTGATCGCATCAGCTAACATCGCCATCTTCCTCAATATTAGAAAACACCCAACGATTCCACATGATACTCCTACAAGTGAGCCTGTTAGGATAATCCATGCGCCATAGCTCATGATCAGTTCACCTCCCTTTTCTGTTCAGCATGATTTCCACCAGTTGCAAATACCTCTGGATCTAATTTCGGCGTTCGGTCGTGAACCGCCATATATCCCTTTAGTTCGTTTAACGTTTCCGTTGGAAGTTCTTTATAATTCCAAGAATCGTTTGCGGCTAGTTGAAGATGCGCAAACTTCATTTCATACATCAAGTACGTTTCGAACAATCGATTGTTTAATGTGATTTCATAGCTTTCTACCACGCCGTTAGATGTTAATTTCCATTTGTCTCCCGACTTAGAAACCAAGCCTTCTTTCTCAAGTGATAAAAGATTCGTTTGAAGCTTTCGATCACTCATCGGCCTACGTTCAGCGATCGCGTGAGGTGTGAATTCCACTTCTCCACCGCTTACGGCTGTTGACTCCGTTAAGTCATACAGAGTTTGGAGAACCGTTTCACGAGCGACCTCCTTACGTAACTTATATAGCTTCACACCTTTTGAAACTAAACCGCGTTTTGGAGCGAACACGAGTGAAAAAAGAAACATCAATGTTGCAGCAATAACGATGACTGGACCAGTCGGAAGGCTATTCGCCATCGAACTCAAAATCGTACCGAGCGTTCCTGATAACGCTCCGATTCCTCCTGCAATGATGACCATGCGATCAAGACGATCCGTCCAATAGCGAGCGGATATAGCTGGCGTAATGAGCATCGCAGCCATCAAGATAACACCTACTGCTTGAAGACCGATTACAACAGCACTAACAATCAACGTCATCAATAGAGCGTTCAAAAGCCCTGTAGGTAATCCGATTCCTTTTGCGAATTGACGGTCGAACGTAAAAAGTTTTAGTTCTTTAAACAAGAGATACGTGATGATCAGTAGTACGATTGCGACGCTAGAAATGACCTTCACATCATTTCCAACTAATGATGCAGCCTGCCCAAAAATAAAATCATCTAGACCACTTTGATTTCCGTTTTCCGATTGTGCAATTTTCGTTAAAAGTACGATACCAAAACCAAAGAACACGGAGAGCACTAGACCGATCGCCGTGTCTTCTTTGATTCTTGAATGATGGATGATCGATTGGATAAAATAGGTCGCTAACAAACCTGATAGCGCGGCACCAATAAGAAACCAACCGATCGACTTCGTACCGTATAGGAGAAATGCGATACAGATACCTGGCAATGCCGCGTGGGCCATCGCATCTCCGATCAAGCTTTGTTTACGAAGCAGCGCAAAACTACCGAGCACGCCGCTCGCTATACCGAGAAGTATGGATCCAAAGAGGACCCATTGTGTATTAGCATCCTGTAGAGTCAGGAGTATCTCATTCCACATTGCCGGTCCTCCTTATCACTGTTGAACGAACGGTTGATTCACTTGCTGATCTAGAAACGCAAGTCTTCCTCCGTACGTTTTCTGTAAATTATCGATCGTAAATACTTCTTCAGTCGGCCCAAGTGCTACCTGCCTTTTATTTAATAGAAGAGTCCAATCAAAATACTCTTTGACTGTTTGGAGGTCGTGATGGACCACCAATACCGTTTTACCCTGGGCTTTCAACTCGTTCAATAATGCGATGATCGCTTTTTCTGTAGCAGCATCAACCCCAACGAACGGTTCATCCATAAAATAAACGGTAGCATCTTGAGCAAGAGCTCTTGCAAGAAACACACGCTGTTGCTGCCCACCTGAAAGCTGGCTGATCTGTCTATCTGCATACTCTTTCATACCAACTTTATCAAGTGCCTGCATCGCGATTTTAGTATCCTTCTTACCAGGTCTCTTAAACCATCCAATGTGACCATATCTCCCCATTAAAACGACATCAAGCGCATTCGTTGGAAAATCCCAATCGACGGAGCCTCGCTGAGGTACGTATCCAACGAGTTTTCTCTGAGCCTTGTAGGGTTTGCCGTATATCTGAACAGTGCCAGAAGCTGTTGGAATAAGTCCTAAAATTGCTTTGATCAATGTAGATTTTCCAGCACCGTTAGGACCTACGATTCCAATAAGCTTTCCTTCAGGGACATTGAATGTCACTTCCTGAAGCACTGGCTTTCTGTCATATGCAACTGTTACGTTAGATATATCAACGGGATTCATTCCTGAAACTCCTTTCGACTTCTTACAGCCTTATTTTAACGAATTCGTGATCGTATCGATGTTGTGTCGGTACATTCCTGTGTACGTACCTTCTGGCGTTCCCTTTTCTCCCATTGCATCAGAGTACAATTCACCGCCAATTTTCACATCGTGACCCTTTTCTTTTGCACCTTCGACTACTGCATTGATTGAGCGTTCTGAGATACTCGTCTCGATAAATACAGCTTTAATGTTTCTGTCAACAAGAACGTTCACAAGGTCTTGCACATCGCGCAGGCCGTATTCTGAATCGGTGCTTAGTCCTTGCAATCCTTTTACTTCCATTCCGTATGCCTGACCGAAATACTGAAACGCATCGTGTGCCGTTACTAACACGCGGCTTTCTTCAGGAATCTCGTTGATCTTCTTCTGAGCTTCTGCCTGCACTTCTTCTAATTCCTTAATATAAGCTTCTGTATTCTTCGTATATTCTTCTTTATTCTCCGGATCATATTCAATTAAACCATCGCGAACTTCTTCAACTGCATATTTCCATAGATCGATATTAAACCAAACGTGTGGATCAATTGCAGATGCATCAGCTTGATCTTGAAGAAGTTCTTCTTCTGGAATAGCTTCAGCAATCGGGTAAGTCGGCTTATCTTTCTTCATCTTCGCGAAGATGTCTCCCATCTTTCCTTCAAGATGAAGTCCATTGTAGAAAATAATATCTGCATTTGAAAGTTTTTTGATGTCTCCCTGTGAAGCATTGTATAAGTGAGGGTCAATACCTGGTCCCATTAGTCCATCCACTTCTACGTGTTCTCCACCTACATTTTCAACGATATCTGCAATTTGACCAATCGTAGTTGTAACAACGATTTTTTCGTCCCCGCTGCCTGCATCTGTGCTACCACAAGCTGAAAGAACGACCGCAAGTACCGCCCCTAGAAATAGTCCGATAAATTTTTTCATAAATTGTTCCTCACTTTCGATTAGTTATGATAGTATTCTTCGGTTGTGAATTTGTGCATAGCCGAAAAAAAGGTGCCTCGGCGCATTAGTGACGAGCAGTCTTGGCCATGTTTATATTTGTTTCCCATGGGCAAACTTTGATTAAAAAAAAGGAAGCCAAGACTGACTTTCAACTTTTTTATCTCACTATGCATTCACACACAAATGTTTCCTTAGTACAAAACTATCGCGTTCTGCCACCTTTGTCAACATTATTTTATTCATTTTATAGCCGTTTAGAATCATAAGCGTGATGAATGTCACAGTTTTCTTTCAAATCAGTCTATACAATAGCACTATAAACTGCTACTCAATAGGTAAATGCCAGCAAAAAAATTGATAGGAGGAAGAGAACATGAAAGGATTATCTGAAATCATTCGAAGACACCGACTTGAAAAAGGGATGACGATTGAAGAGCTTGCTGTAAAAGTCCGTATTGGAAAAGGGGTAATGAAGGCAATCGAAGATAACCGCAAATCTCCCGATGGGCAAACGCTTTTAAAAATTTCAACCGCTTTGGACATTCCCGCTTCAGAATTCAAAGGATTTGACTACCCTCATATCGAGCAGCCAAAAGAATCGACGAAAAATGGGAGTTAGATCATAGTAACAAATTAGCGTTACGCCGGAAGCTTCTGTTGGTCAAATACTAAAACAAATACGTTTTTACAATAGAAAAAGCGCTGACTGCTGTCAGCGCTTTAATTGACTTTTATTAAATTTTCTTCAACAGAAGGCAAGACGACTTCTACAGTGGTTCCCTTTCCCTCACGACTTGTCAGCTGAAGCGTACCACCATGATTCTCGATGATGTTGAAGCTTACCATCATCCCTAGACCCGTTCCGTTTTCCTTCAACGTGTAGAACGGTTCACCGATTCGTTTCAGGTGTTCATCTGAAATCCCCACACCTTGATCTGTTATACGTACTAACGCTTCGTTCTCCTCATTCAGCAAAACCTTCACCGTTATGATTCCACCATCAGGCATCGCCTCGATCGCATTCTTAATAAGGTTAACAAATACTTGTTTAATTTGGTTTTCTTCACAAGTGATCAGGAGGCGATCAAATTCGTAATGCGTTCGAATCACAACATCATTTAAAATCGCTTGTGTTTTTAGCAATGTAACCACATGCCTTAGGAGTGAGATCAGGTCACATCGAGCGAACTCTTTGTCGTGAGGCCTAGCGAGGAGCATAAACTCACTAACGATCACATTGATCCGATCGATCTCAGAGAGCATGATCTGTAAAAACTCTTTCGACTTCACGTCTGTTGTAGATGTTGAAAGGATGTTTGCAAACCCTTTTAAGGATGTAAGTGGATTACGAATCTCATGTCCTACACCAGCAGCTAACTCACCTACTGCCGTCAATTTCTCAGATTTTCTGAGAAGCTCTTCTGTTTCTTTTATCTCAGTGATATCTTCTACAATGACGATGACCCCTTTTATGCTAGCATCGATCACATGAGGAATCATAATTAACTTAACTTTGACAGAGTCCCCCATCTTGTGAAGGATCGCTGACTCACATTTTTGTGACACTCCTCTCTTCACTTCTACAAAGCACTTCACAACTCTTTTTTTCGTTCCACCTGAAAGGATGTTATAACAATTGAGATTTGTTGCCTCTTTTAACGTATAGCCTGATATTTCCTCTAAAGCAGGATTGATGTTGATGATCATTCCCTCTAGATCAACGAGCATGATGCCATCTGGGTTGTTCTCTACAAGAGAAAGATAGCGTCGTTCACTCTCCCGCAGTTGAGCTGTCTTTAATGCTAACTTTCGATCTCTAACGACACTGATTAGAAGAAGGACCGTTACAATAAAAACAGCAGTTAAAACAAGATATTGCATCATAGAATTTCCACTGTAGTTCTCAAGGTTAAACGATGTAGATGATGAAGCATAAGAAATCGAGAAGTAATGAACGGATGCGATCCCTAATCCGATTACTAGAGCACCGACTAAATTATTAATAAACTGACGCTTTTCATTTCTCATACCGTATACGATCCAAAAGCTACTAAACGATGAAAACAGAGCAATAAAAGCAGTTACAACCAATTGCCAGGCGTTTTCTAAACTATAAGATATGCCTAGGATATTAACAGAACTCAAAAGCTGAAGTGCTAGCAAGGTCACCGTTAATGAGATACTGCACAACAAAACAGTAATAAAACGACCGAGCTTTAATGAAAGTAAAAAAAACGTCGCGATCGAACCGAGCAACGGTAGCATAAGAGAAAGCACGATGAAACGCGGTGTATCGAACTGTGATGTAATATTGCTCGAGTACCCATGCAAGCCTATATAATAAAGAATCCAAATACCAGAACCAAGCGTAACCGCACTTCCAATCACCCATAGCCTCTTCGCTCTGTAAGTAGCATTTAATGATCGCTCATGAAAGTCGAATGCCGTATAGGCATAGCTCACCACCATGAATAGTGACAGTGCAACAAGAAAGAAGTGAAATGTATAGGTGAAATTCCCCATAGAATACCCCGCTCAAATTGTGAATGATTGCAACACAATGTAAAAATTGAATTGTTATGTAATCTATTAGACATTTCTTTGTAATACCCTTCCATCTTTCAGCAAAATATCCTAAATTTCTCAAAGCAGCGCATCCATTTATAGGCACGACTTCTCGAGTGTTTTATAATAATAGTACCAACATAGAAGAGGAGCCTTCTTATGGATCAACTACTATTCAAAGTACAGAGAGTCATACGACTTGAAAACTATCATATTCCAGACACGCTTGAAGCGGAGGTAGAAGTAGAGTTGATCGATCGCAAATCAGGAGATCTGCTCAAACAAGCTGTCCTACCAGTCCGCTTCAATGAACATGGTGCCTTTCCTTCGATCTCACATGTTCGCTCATTTTCAAGCGATAAAAAAACGCAAACGAAGTTATTGTTTGACATCAGACGATACATTAGAAAACTTCGTCCGTTCTTAGAACCTGATCAAGATTGATTCACATCATAAAGGTATTTATAGATGTTACAAGCAACCTGAATATTTAATAAATCCCCAGGTGAGTTAAAATCAACAGACAGAATCTCTTGTATTCTTTGCATACGATAGTTCATCGTATTGACGTGAATATGAAGTAATTCAGATGCTCTTCTTAAATCCTGTCCAGTAGATAGGTAGATGAAGAGTGTATGAAAAAGGTCGCCTTTCCTGCGTTTCTCGTACCTCAATAGTGGACTCAGATAGTCGAGCGTGTAATCGGAAAGCTCTTTTTCATTATTGTTCAGTAACAACCTTAGTGCTCCGATATCGCCGTATGACGCAACACTCCCCTCAAAGGTGAACCTCCGTAAAAACAGCACGGTTTTCTTCGCTTCTTTAAACGTTTCAAACAGCTGCTGCATTCCTTTAACAGGTTTTCCGATTCCGATTCTGTATTGTGGGTCATCGATCACTGAGTTGAGTAGCGATGTAAGCTTTTCAACGAAAGTGTCAACCTTCTCTATTGCATCGTGATGCTCTTCTTCTTTGTCAAAATAGAAGAGCAAAACGATCTGCCTTCCCCACTCCGTAACGTGGATGTTTTTACATTGAAATTGAGAAATAGAATGCTGAATCGCAGCATGAACGCACTGTCGCAACCACTCTTCCTTATCTGGACCCGTTTCCTTAGGAAGATCGATAAGTGAGATCGTATACAAACCGTCTTCACTCGTATGCAGTCGCGTGGCAAGATAGTCAACATCCGCATCCTCACCTTCGACTGACATCATATTGATTAATAGCTCATTCGTAAGCCGGTGCTTCTCCTTTTCATCCCCTTCTTTCTTCATTAACTGCAATCCAGCAACGGTACAAGAATGCCAGATAGCAGAGTGTTCAAACCTTGTTAACTGAGTGCCATTCGATAAGATCGCTAGATAGCCTGTTGGAAACGTTAACCTTCCTAAAGCGAACAGCATAAAGCCGTCTCCGTGGAACATGCTCTTTCCAATGCTTCTCTCCGTTGAACGTATATTACAATGAATGGCTTCCCTCATTTCTTCAACATGAGGAAAGTCCTCTATGCTCGTTGCTTGAACATCTCCAAAAGCACTAAACAACACGACTGGACGGTCGATTGAATTTGCTAAGAAGGTACAGATGTTCTGAAAAGAGTTCTCTTCCATCCCAAAATCAGAGAGAGATTGATGCGTTTCAACCGATTTTGAAAGATTTTCATTTTGTTCAACGACCGTTTTATTGAACGTTTTTAATTTCTCGATCGAAACTTTTTTATTTTCATAAAGACCTGCATTTTCAATCGCGATTGCAGCTTGTGAAGAGATCGCTTCAACGAGCTTGATATCTTCCTCTTCAAACTGCTTCATCTCATTAAAATTATCGAGCACGATCACACCTGTACAAGAAGATTCTTTCTTGATCGGAACACAAACTGTACTCATCGGTAAGCGGATTGCCGACTCATGATACAGTTCCCTATTACGTGAGGTCATCGTGCTCATCGCCTCGGCTGCTTTTTCACTCGTAGGAAAATGCATTGTCTTCTCTTTTTCGAACGAAAGCCCTGTCATCGATTCTCCAGGATACAATACGACGTCATTCAGGCTCGTTTTATTAAACCCTGTTGAAGCAGCAACTTTCAGCCCCCCCTCGTTTTCGTCTAACAGAAAAAGAATGCCTCCTTCAGCGGCATCGATCGCAGAAACTGCTTCTTCAATCACCGACTGTATAACAGAGTAAAAATTTAAAGATGAATTAAAAATCGTGGAAACTTCCATGAGTAGATGAAGTTGACGTTTACTTAGTTCAGCTTCATTGTTTAGTAATCCTTTCGACATACGCCCACTCCCAATCCGTCTAAACTCTCTCTATCTATGAGTCTTCTCTAAATATTTTAATGCAACCTCACCAAGCGTTTTCGCTGCGATCAGCATCGCTTTCTCATCGATATCGAACATCGGATGATGATGAGGGTAAACAGCATTTATATCTTCATTTCTTGCTCCAGTTAAAAAGAATGTACCTGGGACTTGCTGTAAGTAGTATGATACATCTTCCCCTACCATCAATACTTCTGTTTCAATAGCTTCGTTTACGGCATCGACTTGGTCTGCTACTTCCGCGAGCAGCTTTGTTTCCTCTTCATGAGTAACGACTGGAGGATACCCTCTTTTATATGTGAAGGAATAGTCGGCTCCAACTGCGTCACAAGCTGCTTTGATCATTCTTTCCATTCTTTTCACGATATCTTCACGCACTTCCATATCAAACGTTCTAACAGTCCCTGTTAACGTAGCCGATTCAGAAATGACGTTGTACGCAGAGCCTGCATGAAATGACCCAACAGATAAGACTGCTGTTTTGGAAGGATCGATCGAGCGGCTGACGATCTGCTGTAGACTTCCGACGAGCTGACTCGCGATGACGATGGAATCGATCGCCTCATGCGGAATACCGCCGTGTCCACCTTTTCCTTTTATGACGATTTCAAACGAGTCTGCTGCTGCCATCAGTTCGCCCGCTCTGTAAGCGACCGTTCCTGTTGGAAAACCAGACCAGAGGTGCGTTCCAAATAAAGCATCTACACCGTCGAGACACCCATCTTCTATCATCGGTTTTGCTCCGCCTGGTGCAAGCTCTTCAGCAAACTGATGGATGAAAACAATCGTGCCAGTGAGGTTTTCTCTTTGCTCATAAAGCGCTTGGGCTAAATAAAGCAATGTTGCGGTGTGGCCATCGTGTCCACAAGCGTGCATGACGCCTGGAACCGTAGACTTATACGGAA
Organism: Anaerobacillus sp. ABD4_527; assembly: GCF_056160805.1. Lineage (NCBI taxonomy): Bacteria > Bacillati > Bacillota > Bacilli > Caryophanales > Bacillaceae > Anaerobacillus > Anaerobacillus sp. ABD4_527. Next base: position 877,510 of record NZ_JBSWXZ010000002.1, on the reverse strand, counting down.
CTTCTTTTTGATCATGAATCGGAAGGGCATCAAAATCTGCCCGAAGCGCGACAGTTTTACCAGGTTGGTTTCCTTTCAACGTCGCTACGACACCTCTTCCTCCTACTTCGGTTCGCACTTCCATTCCGAGACTTTCATAAAAGGATGCAATCAATTCAGGAGTTCGAATTTCTTCGAATGAAAGTTCTGGGTGCTGGTGAAGATCTCTTCTAAGTGACACCATATTTGGGTAAAGCTCTTCGAGTCTCTTATGTAACGTTTCCTTCATGTCGTTAACCCCTCTCCTGTGTTCAAAGTTGTGATTAGACTTATGAGTAGTTTAACAAAAAAGACTGGTAAAAAAAGGCTAATTTCAATAATTTTCTGTTAAATCTCAAATTTTCTAACAGTTTACCATAACGATTCGAACGAGGCGCGTCGTTTGTTAGGGAAGTCGATTGCATTGCAATCATATTGGAACTTTTCTAAAATAATGGAAGAGTATAGAGGAGGTTTATACGATGCATATTTTACTATTAGGCAGCACGGGGAGAGTCGGAAGTCACGTATTAAAATCAGCAGTCGAAGACGGCCATGACGTGACTGTCCTCGTCCGTTCTGAAGAGAGGCTACAAATAAAGGAAGGGCTTACGATTATCGAAGGAGATGTGCTCGATGCATCAAAACTTGATGAGGCTGCACGTAATGCGGACGTGATCGTTAGTGCCCTCAGTACAGATAAGACAACAACGTTATCTGAAAGCACTCCGCTCATCATCGACACGATGAAAAAACATCATATTAAGAGGATCGTTACCGTTGGAACAGCAGGAATATTGAATAGCCGCACAAACCCGGAGCTGTTCCGTTATGAATCACCGGAGTCTAAACGGAAAACGACGAGGGCAGCTGAAGAACACCGAAGCGTCTACGAAGCATTAAAAGAAACGGACCTAGACTGGACGATTGTTTGTCCAACATACTTACCTGATGGTGAAGCTGTCGGACATTACCGCACGGAACAAGATGTTTTACCTGAAGACGGAAAGAAAATTACTGTAGGTGATACCGCGGACTTTGTTTACAAAGAACTCTTTGAAAAAAACCACCTTCGTAAGCGAGTTGGGATTTGCTACTGATCATTGAGTCATGCCAGTGTCCTTCACTTTCACATCGACCGATAACGTAATCGGTGTCGTTTGAAGGATGCTTTCTTTATCTAACGTTTTCCATTCCTTATAGGACAATGCGTTTCGCACATACTGCTTTAATCCTAGGCTGTCTGTGCGATTCTCTTTTAAAACGGAAAGAACTTTTTCACCATTTTGTTTGATATAGTCTTCTGTTAGCTTTTCGATCTTTTTACTTTCTGCAGGAGAAGAAATCACGCCCTCTTTTGTATCTTCGAGAACCGAGCCTCTTAAATAGATCTTAATCTCGATCCCAGTGATTTCCTTTCCCTTCTTCTTCACCTTAACGTCTCGATCACTCTCACTATAATTAAAATTAATATACCGCATATGTTCGCCGTCTGGCATCTTCACCGTTAACTCACTCGAATTCACTTTTCCGTAAAGTGTTAAAAAGATTCGAGATAACTCTGAATCCAAACTGCCTACATACCGATCGTCCTTAAATAACGCCGTCCCCTTTAGATTGGCTCTACCCTCTGTCAGGCCTATTAAAGGTGTTACAGGGTCAATTCCATCATCAAGGAGATCTCTATAAAAAATGTGGATGTCTGAATTAGGAACTAAATATTCCTTGGCAGCTTTCTTGATCATTTTTTCCATATAATCACCGATGTTTTCAACACCAGTTGACTTTAAGATGGCTACACCTTCGCCCTCTGCAACCATCGCCTTTACACGTGAACCTATTTCTTGCTCCCTTTCCATCGCTTGAATGATATCCTCGATTCCCTTTGATGCTAATTCTTCTCCAAATATCACTGAACGAATTTGCCCATTCACTAATTTTTGGCGGGTCTGATTTGCCAATTTCTCTTCAGCTTCTTTCATAAGGCTCGCTTCTGCTTCAAGTATTTCTTGTTCTGATGTTGCTTCGATGGAGTAATCAGGAATCACAGCCGTAACTTTCATCTTGTGCTCTTCCGATTCACTAATATCGTCGTAACTGATTAAACTAACAATTCCAAGTTGTTCGATGATTTTTTGGTCGTTACAACCTGTCAGCAGCAAGGAAAGAATGACCATGATAACACAACTCATTTTATGCACGATTTCTCCCCCTTAACTTTAGAATACCTAACACTGTAAGCAAGATAAGCGGTAAAGCCACTGCGATGCTAGCTCCTATGAGGCCGAATATATTCAACCATTCACCTATCTCATATTCCAAGTTTGCATTAAAGGTAATGGCTAGACCTGAAAAAATAAGGATGAGGGTTACCCATTTTTCCGGCACGACTGGGAGAGCTCTCTGAAACAAGAGTTTTGCAACCCAAATATACATCACGATCGACACCACGATTTTCATTAAAAACAGCGTAAAGATAAAGCTTTCTATTCGCTCGATCAACTCTATTTCTATGAAAGCAATTAAGTTTAGGACGGGGAAACTCGTTAACTTTAGCTGCTCAAGTGAAAAGAACATATAGGAGACGATCGATATCGCTAAGTAAATGAAGGTTGTGATCATATTTCCGATATAAACACTTCGAAACCAATTCTTCTTCGATCGATCGATATAAGGAAAGAGAAAGACCACAAGCTCAAAACCAAGAAACGCTGTGAACAGATTGATAAATCCTAAGAGAAAGTTCTCTCCTTCTGCTAAAAAGAATGGCGTCATTCTTGTAAAAGACATGTATGGAAAGTGATAGAACATAAGCAATGTCATCCAAACCGTAAAAACAAAAAACACAGCAGTCACCTTCGAAATGGTATACACGTCTTTACTTACTAGATAGATGACGAGGAGCAGCATGATGATGATAAAGTAATATGCGTTTGTATTTTGAAATGAAAGCACCTGAGTGATCACAACATAATCTTTTCCGATGAGAATGACTAACACAGAATAGATAAATGCGAGCAGAAGATAAAAAGGTGCCATAACACCTCGAGGAATCAGCGCTTCCATGATGTCAAACAGGTCCTTCCCTCCACCTATTCGATTCACAAGACCGATTAAAAAGATGTTACAACACGCAACGATTGAAACGACGATGACCATAATCCATCCATTCGTTCCAAAATCAACAGCAAGCAAACGAGGTAGTTTTGTAAGCGTTACTCCCGATTGAATCATATAGATTAAGATAGCTAGATGAAAAGGAGCAATCTTTTCAGACATTCTCATCCCTCAGTTTCCTTAGCGTTTCGTTATCCACTCATCTTTTTTGTGAGCTCTTTGAAATCGTCGGCTTCGTTTTCATAGAAGAAAAAGGAGCTCTGATCAAAAAGTCTCTCCAGTCCTTTTTAAAAAAAGGAGATAAAGGTGCGGTATAAGGAGCACCAGCACTAGTTAACCCACAAATATGAATGATTAGAACAGTAAGTCCGACCATAATCCCAAAATTCCCAAGAATTCCAGCAAGAATAATTAAACCGAACCTCGTTAACCGAATACTTGCACTCATCACATAGCTCGGAATGACAAAAGAGGAAATCGCTGAACTTGCAACTACAATGATAAGAACGTTACTTGTAAAACCAGCTTGTACAGCTGCTTGTCCGATCACGATACCGCCTACGATCCCGATCGTCTGTCCGATTTTCGTAGGTAACCTCGCTCCAGCTTCCCTTAGAAGTTCAAGGGTGATCTCCATCATCAACGCTTCATAAATCGGTGCAAACGGTACGCGGCTCCGTGACTCAACGAGCGTCTGCAGAAGAGATTCAGGTATCATTTCATATTGATACGTTGTGACTGATACGTATAGAGCAGTTAATAAAATGGTGATAAGAAATGCTGCAAAACGTAATAGTCTTGTCGCTGAACCTGTAAGCCAACGCTGGTAGTAATCATCACCTGCTTGGAAAAAATCAAAAAACGTTGACGGCGTGATGATGACCGACGGACTGCCATCAAAAAGAATGGCAACCTTCCCCTCAACGAGCTCAGCCGTTACAGAATCCGGTTTTTCGTTTAACACATGTTGAGGAAAAAGCGAGTATGGGTGATCTTCAATTAACTGTGAAAGCATATGAGAGTCATACACACCATCGATCTTGATCGACTGGACACGAGTTTTAAGTCTCTCGACGAGCTCCTCGTTCGCGATTCCTTGAATATAGAGTAATGTAACCGTCCCGTTCGTAACTTCCCCAACAGAAACATCCAAAGCCTTTAAATCTGAATTCTTCAATCTTCTTCTAATCAGGGAGAGGTTCGTAGAACTGCTTTCAACAAAAGCATCATGTGGGCCGTTTATCGTTCCCTCAGTCTCAGACGGTTCGATGCTTCTCTCTTTTGGACCGTAGAGATCGATCAAATACACCTTGTCTTGATATAAGATTCCTGCATAACCGTTTAAGATTTTTTGAGTGATGTCATGTATGTCGTCGGAAGCCATGTATGTAAAGCGATTAAAGACGGTCAATATCTCATCTTCTCTAACCTGATAAAGAGGTTTTAACAATTCAGTTTGAAACATCTCATCATCAAGTAAATGTTGAAAATAAAACAGATGGAGCTTTAAATCAGGCAAAAACCGCTTAGAGAGATCTGCACATCCTTCAAACTGATGCTCAATTTGCTCTAGAAGAGTTGCTTCATTGGTAAGATCCTTTTCTTCTGATTTTTGTAATTTTCTTCTTCGCTTTATCGACCTTCTAACCATAACGAATCCTCCAACTGTTAGCTCTTCTTAGCATGACGCTAAACAGTAAGAATATGCGCTGGGCGTTGTGAGCCATAAAAAAAAGAGGCTATCGTTTTGATAGCCTCTTACGATGTATTATTTTTTCAACGATGCTTCAAGCGCAATGACCATCATATCTTTGAACGTCGTTTGACGTTCTTCAGAAGTTGTTTCTTCTCCTGTCACGATATGGTCGCTTACCGTTAATACAGTAAGTGCGTTCACGCCGTATTTCGCTGCAATCGTGTAAAGAGCTGACGTTTCCATCTCTACACCAAGCACTTGATAATCAGATAGCTTTTGGAAGATCTCTGGGTTGTCACGATAGAACGAATCACTCGTGAACACATTCCCAACATGTACGCTCATTTCTTTTTCTGCTGCAGCGTCATATGCATTCTTCAACAGATTGAAATCTGCAGTCGGCGCAAAGTCCATGCCGTCGAACTGAAGGCGGTTTACGCCAGAATCAGTCGTTGCACTCATCGCGAGGATTACGTCTCTCACGTTTACTTCCTTCTTTAACGCACCGCAAGTCCCTACACGGATGAGGTTTTTAACGCCATAGCTTTGGATCAGTTCGTTCACGTAAATCGAGATCGACGGTACACCCATGCCTGTTCCCATCACAGAAACTCGTTCGCCTTTGTATGTACCTGTAAACCCGAGCATTCCTCTTACTTCATTAAAACAAACCACATCGTCAAGAAACGTCTCTGCGATGAATTTTGCTCTAAGTGGATCTCCTGGTAGTAAAATCGTTTCAGCGATATCGCCTTGTTTTGCTCCAATATGTACGCTCATTTGTGTTTCCTCCTTGAGTTTCATTCACTATCAAAAGTAGCATAAGATGACAAGACAATCCAGTATGGATTACCTTTTGTTACGTTTCCATATTTTATAGGATGGTATGCGGATTTTGGGTAGTTTCCGCTAATAAAATTTGAAGTTTGGACAATAAAAAGCGATTTTGGCTAATAAATCTTGAATTTAGCTAATAACGTGTGCGGTTTGGACAATAAGTTGCGCTGAGGGGGTGTATTGCACGTATATGTGTTTGTGTTGCGTGGTGGATATCCGCGAAATCACCTTGGATATCCGCGAAAATCGCCATTTATCCGCGATTTTTTAATTATATCCGCGAAACCATCTCACATATCCGCGATTCTCAACTTTTATCCGCAAATCTGCCGATAACCCCCTCGCCCCCTCGACCAGCCGCTCCCAAACAAAAAAAGCGCTCAACTCAGCGCTTTTTAATAATACGGAGAGATCATCAAGTAGACGATGACACCAGTCAGGCTGACATACAGCCAGATCGGCATGGTCCACCGTGCGATCTTACGATGTTTCTCGACTTGCATATTCAATCCACGTGCTACGGTGATCAGCGCCAGCGGCACGATCGCTGCAGCAAGAATGATATGGCTGATGAGGATGAAGAAATAGATCGAACGGATGATACCTTCTCCACCGAAGGATGTTGATTCAGACAAACCGTGATACGTTACATAGGATAGTAAAAATAACGCCGTTGTCGTAAAGGCAGCAAAGATAAAGCGTCGATGCACTTTCACGTTTTTCTGTAAAATAAATATTAAAGCAGCTAGTAAAAACACAAATGTGAAGCTATTTAAAATCGCGTTTAATAATGGAAGTATCGTAATATCAAATCCAACTTCACCGTTGTATTCTGGTAGTAAAAACAGAACGACAACGAGCGCGTTGACAGCGATCGATAGCCCTACGATCCATGGTGTGTAGTTACGTTGTTTTACTTCATTCATTGGGATTCTACTCCTTATCACTGAGATGTACATATTAAGGATAAGAAAGTTTATCTTATTGAGCAACTACTTGCAGTCAACTGTAGAAAGATATTTGCGTCTTTATTCACGTTTTGTTCACATTACGGCGTCCATTGATCGTGAACGATCGCGACTAAGTGTGGCTCACCTTCATAATCGCTAAAAACGAGCTTGAGACTTTTCCAGTCCATCCCTCCAAACTCTTCAGATCCAGGTACAAAATATTCCACATAGGTACTTTCCGGAAATGCTTCATGGATGTTCTCGACACTGTTTGTCTGTTTGTACATCCCGTCTTGCGTTACATAATCTGTTTCTAGAAATTCCACGTCATATACATAGTGATCAAAATACTCACCTGGGGTTAAGCGAATTGGGTCTCCTTTCCCAGCACTCACACCCCATTCAAACTGCTTATCAGACTCCAAGAGCTTTTCGACTTGGCCTTTCATGAAGACTTGCGCTCTCTTCTTGTCGATGGTCGTATAAGGTGAGAACAGCAACCCTTTCGTACGATGAACAACGTTCGCAACTGCTTCCATTTCTTCATTCTTTATTGCAGCGAGGACGTTGTACGACCGCTCCATCACACTAACAGGCTTCTCTGCTTCCACCGGCTTTTCCTCAACGTGTCCGTTCGTACAGCCTACCAATAATACTGCAAGGAACAAACAGATGACTCCTTTACGCATCGTCAATTATCCCCCTTTTGTTAAGCTGATTCGTTGTTAACTATATTCGCCGTTCGAACCCACAATCATTCATATCGTCTAAAAGACGGGAATTTTCCAAATAAATTTTATTCGTTCTGTCATCGCTTACATCTCTGGTGATAATAGGTTCAAACGGGTATATAGACAGTAATTCTCAATCTCACAATTTGATTTTAGTAGGAAAAAGCTATAAAATTTTTACTTGGGAACCCGATAACTCATAAGTTATGGGATCGTCGCACTAATCATTCGAATCAAATTGTAGTGTCTGTTTCGTGATTAACGATACAAATGTCGCACTGTTCCTTTTGAATCCGTTCCCTCTGGAACAGCAATAATGAAAAGTGAGGTCAGAAAGATGAATCAACCATCCAAAAAGGCTTCTGTTATCGTCATATTTGGAGCTACGGGAGATCTAGCAAAACGTAAACTTTTCCCTTCGTTGTATAACTTATATTGCAAAGGTGAACTTGAAGAAGATTTTGCTGTTGTTGGTGTAGCTCGCAGAAAGCTTTCAAATGAAGAATTTCGTTCTCGTGTACATGATGCAGTGATCGATACGGCATGCATGGACAAGGATGATAAGCATAAACAATTCAGCGATCACTTTTTCTATCAACCGTTCGATGTGACAAAAAGTGAATCGTATCAAGATTTAAAAGCGTTGACTGAATCGCTTGATACACAATTCGATATTCCAGGAAACCGTATTTTCTACATGGCGATGGCGCCAGAGTTCTTCGGAACGATTGCACTTAACCTTGATGCTGAAGGATTGATCGAAGGTGATGGCTGGAATCGTCTTGTGATCGAAAAACCATTCGGTCATAACTTCTCCTCTGCTCAAAAGCTTAACGATGAGATTCGCCAAGTGTTCTCAGAGGATGAAATCTACCGCATCGACCATTATCTAGGAAAAGAAATGGTACAAAACATTGAAGCGATTCGTTTTGCGAACGCACTGTTCGAACCGCTTTGGAACAATCGTTACATATCAAATATCCAGATCACCTCTAGCGAAACGGTTGGCGTTGAAAACAGAGGCGGCTATTACGAAAAATCAGGTGCTTTACGAGACATGGTGCAAAACCATATGCTTCAGATGGTGTCATTGCTCGCTATGGAGCCACCAGCTAGTTTATCGACAGAAGAAATTCGTAGTGAGAAAGTAAAAGTTTTACGTGCTCTTAGAGCCGTTATACCTGAAGAGGTTAGCAAATACTTCGTTCGCGGTCAGTACGATGCTGGTGAAGTGAACGGTACCCATTTACAAGGGTATCGTGAAGAAGAAAACGTCGATGAAGCATCGAATACAGAAACGTTTGTTGGCGCGAAACTGATGATCGATAACTTCCGCTGGGCTGGTGTACCGTTCTACATCAGAACGGGTAAACGCATGACGAGTAAGTCTACGAAAATCGTCATCGAATTTAAAGATATGCCGATGAACCTATATAAGGAGCAAAGCGGCAAACTAGGTCCTAACCTACTTGTCATCCACATTCAGCCTGAAGAAGGAATGACGCTTCACTTGAATGCGAAAGACACAGGAGATATGCGTAAAACAACGCCTATCCAATTAAACTTTAACAACAAGCAGGAGAACTACATCAACTCTCCTGAAGCATACGAGCGTCTGCTACACGATGTGATGCGAGGAGATGCAACAAACTTTACTCGCTGGGATGAAGTAGCGCTTTCTTGGAAGTTCATCGACCCGATCTCGATCGCTTGGGCAAATGAGAAGGAGCCTACCTTCCCTAACTACGCTTCAGGATCGATGGGACCACAGGCATCTGATGACTTGCTTGAAAAAGACGGCTTCCACTGGTGGCCATTACCAGAAAACAAATAAGAATAGAAAAAGATACGTGCACAGCGTATCTTTTTCTTTCTCATATTCACTACTATGAAAGGAAGTGCAATGCGATGAAAATGTATGATGTAAGCGCACCAATTTTTAAAGGAATGGCAGTTTATAAGAACAAAGAAGAAAAGCAGCCAGAAATCGATACAAAGACGAATGGTCATGTTACGGAATCTCGCCTTTCATTAGACGTTCATACTGGTACACACGTTGATGCTCCTCTTCACATGATGAACGATGGTGCAACGTTTGAAACAATCAATCAAGAAGACCTCGTCGGTACGGTAAAAGTGATCGACGTTACAAACGTTAAAGGTGCGATCACAAAATCTGATATCGAGTCTGAAGATATTCAAAAAGATGATTTCATTCTATTTAAGTCACAGAACTCGTTTGAAGAAGAATTTAACTTCGAGTTTGTATTCGTAGGTGAAGATGCAGCGCGTCACCTAGCAGAATGCGGTATTAAAGGTGTAGGTGTCGATGGTCTTGGAATCGAAAGAAGCCAGCCGGATCACCCAACGCATCGTTCCCTCTTCGAGAAAGACATCATTATCATGGAAGGCCTTCGCCTGAAAGATGTTGATGCTGGTCAGTATTTCATGGTCGCAGCACCGCTGAAACTTCAAGGCACGGATGCATCACCTGCACGTGTGCTATTGTTTGAAGGCTTAAAAGAAGCATAATAAAAAGCCGGGGATACTTCCCCGGCTTATTCTTTTACCTCAAGCGCCATCTTCAAATACTCGATGAACATGATCGACTGCTCTTTTAGCTTGATATCTTCTCGATCTAGGATTGCATAATCGAGCGCAAGTCCATCAACGAATGAAATGATTGACCGCGCGATCATCTCGCTGTCGAACTTCGAGCTGAACTCACCACTCTCCTGTCCTTTTTTAATCACGTCATGATAAATGCTCAACCCATAAAAGTAGCGCTCTTTTCCATACTTCCTTCGTCGTTCATCGTTACGACCCGTGATGAAAAATTCAAGATTCGATGGTGCCATCGGATCCATCTCATCTAGTTCTTGCTCTTCTCCAAATAACCGTTTCATAAGAAGTGCCCAATGAGTAAGCTCCTCTTTCTTAAGAACTTCCTCAGTATCCTCCATAGCCGTTTCTAGGCCTTCTTTTAGAATTGCCTCATAAACATCCTCTTTACTAGAGAAGTACTGATAGAGCCCCCCTCTGCTTACACTCGCTTCCTCCATGATGTGTTTCATCGTTGCACGCTCATAGCCATGTTCGATGAAAACAGTTTTAGCCGCTTCTAACAGCTCAGCTCGACGCTGCTCCTTGTGCTCCTTGCTCACCTTTGGAGACATCGTTCTCACTCCGTTCTATTTTTGATCTAAACAATAGTCCCACTACTGACATAATAACAAGTAATGATGCTGTTGCGATAAACATTGGGATCACCCCAAATACCGTTACGAGTATTCCTCCTAATAATGGACCGATAATCGTAGCTGTTGTTGTTGCGCTATTGATGACCCCAAATACTCTTCCCGTTATGTGTACCGGTGTATCCGTTTGAACTGCAGCTTGGAAAGGAATAAATACGATCCCAGCCGAGAAACCAGCTACTAGCCCAAGACCAGGTCCCCATATAATCGAGTGTGCAAGGTCCATACCAGTGAAGACAGCTAATAAACCAAAACTTATTCCCATTCCAAATACGCCAAAAAGCATGAGGAGAATCGGTTTATAGTCTGTCTTTTTTGCGAGGATCCAGCCGGAGAAAAACATCCCTAGACCAGAACCTGTCACAAGGATGCCGAACAAGTCTGGAGATGCGTTCGTTAACTCTCTGATCAAGACGATGATTTGTGAATCCGATAGTTGCAAAATGAGGAGGCTGATCGTAAGAATCGAAAGGCCGACTAACAAGAATTGATTTCCTTTCATGAAACTTACACCTTCTACAAAATCCTTTTTAAACGATGTGCTCTTACTCTTTTCACTTTCTAAAGGTTCAGCTAATGCGCTAGCAGGCAACGTGATGAGAAGGATTGCGGATAAGATAAAAGTTGCTGAATCGATGACGAATACAGGCGTAGAACCAAATGCGGTTACGAGTAATCCACTGAGTAGCGGTCCAAGCACTTTCGTTCCTGAATCGATCATCGAGGTAATCGACATGGCGCTCTTCATCTGATGGTCAGAAACTAGTTCTTTTAACTTTCCATTCTTAGCAGGGATGAATAGTGCAGCAAACAAACCGATTCCAAATAAACAAATGTAAACCATCCAAATCGTTGTAGCAAAAATCAACATGGTGACGAGGCCCGCTCTAACGAGATCCGAAACCACCATCAATGTTTTTCGGTTGAATCGATCAGCAAATGTACCAGCGAACGGCCCAAACAACGCCATGGGCACTGCAAGACATAGGATGATAAGCGATACTTCAATTGGTGATGCGTTCCACTTCAACCCAACCATCGTGATGATGGCAACGATACTCAACCAGTCGCCGATGCTTGATATGAGCTGTGCAACCATAAGCGTGATGTAACCTTTGTTACGTAGCAGTGATCCTTCCATACGAACGCCTCCTTAAAACGACACTAGTGTCTTTTTTGTTACTTTCATTATAACGATACTAATGTCGTTTTACAACCACCCTTTCTCAGAAAATAAAAAACCACGCTCGACCTTTGTGGGTCAAGCGTGGTATTCGTTCTCTATTAATCTTCAAGCCACTCTGTGTGGAAGACGCCTTCTTTGTCGATACGCTGATACGTATGAGCACCGAAGTAGTCACGCTGTGCTTGTAGTAAGTTCGCTGGCAATGTCTCACTACGGTAGCTATCGTAGTAAGCAAGTGCACTAGATAGACCAGGAACCGGAATTCCGCGCTGTACAGCAAGTGATACAACGTCACGTGCAGCGCTCTGGTACGATTCAACGATCTCTTTGAAGTAAGGATCTAGAAGTAGGTTCGTTAAGCCAGCTTCACGGTCATAAGCTTCTTTGATGTTTTGTAGGAAGCCTGCACGGATGATGCAACCACCACGGAAGATCATAGCAATGCTACCGTAGTCGAGATTCCAATCGTACTCATCTGAAGCAGATCGCATTTGAGCAAAACCTTGTGCATACGAACAGATCTTGCTTAGGTAAAGAGCTTTACGGATCTTTTCGATCAACTCTTTCTTATCGCCATCAAATGGTTTTACATCTGGGCCATTCAGAATCTTGCTTGCTTTCACGCGCTCGTCTTTCATTGCGGAAATGAAGCGGGAGAATACGGATTCTGTAATGATTGAAAGAGGTACACCAAGGTCAAGCGCACTTTGGCTCGTCCATTTACCAGTTCCTTTTTGACCAGCAGTATCAAGGATCACGTCTACAAGCGCTTTGCCTGTTTCAGGATCTTTCTTCGTGAAGATGTCAGCAGTGATCTCGATCAGGTAGCTATCGAGTTCGCCTTCATTCCACTCTTTGAACACTTCATGAAGCTCATCAGTTGATAGTCCTAGCACGTGCTTCATCATGTAGTAAGCTTCACAGATCAACTGCATATCACCATACTCAATACCGTTATGCACCATCTTCACATAGTGACCCGCTCCGTCTGGACCGATATACGTTGTACACGCTTCGCCGTCTACTTTTGCAGCGATATCTGTAAAGATATTTTCGACTTCACGGAAAGCATCTGGCTGTCCACCAGGCATGATCGATGGGCCGTTCAATGCCCCTTCTTCTCCACCTGAAACGCCTGCTCCGATGAAGCGGATGCCTTTTTCCTTCAATTGCTCAGAACGAGCTTGAGTATCCTTGAAGAATGCATTTCCTCCGTCGATGATGATGTCATCTTTATCAAGATGAGGAATAAGCTGTTCGATCGTTCCGTCTGTTGGTCCGCCAGCTTTGACCATCAGCAAGATTCTTCTTGGTTTTTCTAGTGATTGAACGAATTCTTCAATGCTATATGTATCTTGGAAGTTACGTCCTTCAACTTCACTCATCATTTCTTTTGTTTTACCTTCTGAACGGTTATAGACAGAAACAGAATAACCGCGACTCTCGATATTCATGGCAAGGTTCTTTCCCATTACGGCAAGACCGATTACACCGATTTGTTGTTTTGACATGTTTTACCCTCCAACTTTATACTGTAATACTCTACTCGGGTGACTGCACTTGAAAGTATACCATAAACGGTGTTTTATAGTATGCACGCCTTACGGTTACTCATACAGCCTGACAGTATGCATTATACGTCTTTCACGCTTTTGGTGCAAAGGTATAAACTCGGTGTGAGTAATTTTAGGGTGAATGGGAAAATAAAAGAAGGTAACAGAAAAGGAGTGAACTTACGTGAATGAGAAGAAAGTAGCTGGTGAGCGTGCTGCTCACCTCGTTCAAGATGGAATGGTCGTCGGTCTCGGAACGGGGAGTACTGTTCATTATACAATATTGGAACTTGCATCTATGGTAAAAGAAGGCCTGTCAATAAAAGGCATCCCAACTTCCAAACAAACTGAAGTATTAGCACGTGAGCACGGCATTCCACTCGTCACGTTAGGTGAGGTGGAGAAGATCGATTTAACGATCGATGGTGCAGATGAACTGGATGGTCAGCTAACGCTTATTAAAGGTGGCGGTGGCGCACTACTTCGTGAGAAGATGATCGCTTATCACTCGAAGAGAATGGTCGTCGTTGCAGATTCTAATAAACTTGTGAGACAGCTTGGGACATTCCCACTGCCTGTTGAGGTAGTTCCGTTTGGCTACCAGAAGACGATGGACGCTCTTTCTAAACTTGGCTGCAGAACTAAGCTACGAATGAACGGAGAAAAAGTATTTATTACAGACAACGAGAATATGATCGTGGATTGTTCGTTTGACAGTATCCCTTCTCCTCCAAAGCTCCATGAGTGGCTCAACGCCATTCCAGGGGTCGTTGAAAACGGCCTATTCATAGGAATGGCTGTACAAGCCTTTATCGGTCGCGATGGCGGCGTAACGGTTATCGAATAAAAGAAATCCCGGCTAATCAGCCGGGATTTTCTATTTAATCACGAGTACAGGGCAGCTTGCTCTCTGTAATACGTTATGACTTACGCTACCAAGGAATATTTCTTTTATTCCACTCAGGCCTCTGCTCCCCATCACGATAAGATCACATTCATTTTCCTCTGCATACTTGACGATTTCTTCGCCAGGATTTCCTTCAAGCACCATCGTACTTAAATCATCCTGTGGAATTCGCTTTTTAACGCTTTTACTTACTTCGTCCAACATTTCAACAGCATCTTTCCTTAATTCGTTCAATACGCTCGCATAAATGACCGCTGAACTGATTTGAGCTGTAGGATTAAGGGCCGTTACGATGTCGAGATGAAGCTCTGGATTCTCCTGAGCCATCTTAATGGATTCTTCGAGTGCCTTTACGCTCAATTCAGATCCGTCAAAAGCAACCAGGACTCTATTATATTGTTTCATACGTCATTCTCCTTTCCTGATCTGCTTATAACATACCAAGTCTAACGTACGGAGTCTGTGACAATGATCACAATAGGCAACCCTTTATGCTTTTTTCTTATACAACACTTGCTCAGTGACGATCGCAGTAATCGAACCTAATATTAAACCATTATTTAAAATTGAAGCCATGATAGGCGGCGTATTTTGAAAGGCTTCTGGCGGTATGAACATCGTACCGATACCAACCATAAAGGAAATGCCTATTATAAATGCTTTTCCCTCAGAAGTGTCCTTATTAAACTCATTGAAAGCAATTCCCACCATTTTCACAAAAACAAGAAAAATAACGGCATACCCCACAGGTTCAGGGAGAGCCGCAAAAAAGGCCATCACGGCTGGAAAGAGACTGATGAGCACGATCAATGCACTCCCAATAATAAACGGAAGCCGCTTTTTAATGCCTGTTGTGATGATAAATCCAGCAGCCCCTGATATTGGAACACTTCCAACTGCTGAGAATACGCCACCAAGGAGCTGGTTGATCCCTGAGATGAACCCTGCTTGCTTGTACCGAGACTTCGGCCGCTCGTTATTCAAATTACTCAATACTTCTTCGACTACCCTGATGCTTGCGATCATGTTCGTAAGGAGCAATAGCGTGACGAGCGCTGCAGTTACGATCATACCGGAGTCCCAAACCGGCATACCAAAAGCAAAGATTTCAGGTAGTTTTAAAAGTGATTCTTCTGACAAAACGATAGGTTTCGCTAAGCCTAACAAAGCAAAAATCGCCCACCCTACCATCATAAGAATAAGAATGGAATATTGCTGAATAACGGGCGGCATTCTGCGTGAAAACCAGATCGATAGAATGACAAGAACGAATGACAACCCTGCAATTCTTAGATCGAGCCCTTCTTTCAAATAACCTACTCCCATCATTCCATTTAGAAAGGACCCGCTGAGCTGTGCAACGAGAAGCAATAGGTATACGCCCGTTACGACAGGTGTAAAAAGCTTTGATAGCTTCTCAACTAGTCCTAGTCCGCTCAAAATAATAAAAAGAATTCCACTTACGATCATGGCTAGTTCAAGAGCTTGTAGTGTTTTGATCTCAGAGCCAAACAACGTTGCACTTAATCCCGCGTAAAGAACAAAGACTCCCCACCACAACCCGGCAGGTCCTTCGTTAATCGGCAGACGATGACCAAGCGTAACTTGCAAAATTCCTGCTACACCTAATACAAACATTGTTCGCTGTACAAACCCTGCAGCTGCAGTCGGATCTAAATGAAACAAACTCGCGATCGCAACTGGAGCAACGATTGACCCTGCAATCATAAAGACAGCCCATTGTAGGGCAGATAATGTGTTTCTCATCTTATCGAATCCTCATTTCATGGTGATACATTCCAAACTTCCTTTTCCATCATAACAAACGGTACTTGAGCGGTCATTACGAATTTTTCCACTGGGCAACGCACCTTCCCTCTGTTATACTGTTTTCTTGGTGATTTGATTTATATCAAAGTCACGGGTGGGAGAGGGATAAAAAAGTAAGAAGGGAATATAGTGAAAACGAAAATTAATTTTGATTTTCAAGCTCACGATACTTCACTGAAAAAGGAGATACTCGCAGGTTTAACATCGTTCTTTACGATCGTTTACATCGCAGCTGTCAACGCTTCGATCCTCGCAGATGCAGGCATTCCGTTTGAAGCCGGGATGATCGCAACAGTCATCACATCAGTATTTGGATGTTTGCTTGTTGGTCTATATGCAAACGCACCGATCATACTCGTTCCAGGAATGGGCGTAAATGCGTTCTTCACGTTCACGATGGTACAGTCGATGGGCTTAAGCTGGGAAGTTGCGCTTGCCTCCGTGTTTATTGCAGGCATTCTGTTTGCGATCACGGCATTCACACCACTAGCTGGTTTACTTTCAAAAGCAATCCCAGTTTCACTTAAAGAAGCGATCACAGTTGGGATAGGACTTTTCCTTACCTTCATCGGTCTTCAAAAAGGTGGAATCGTGGTGTCGAGTGACTCAACGTTCGTTGCACTCGGAGATATAGGCTCAGCTCAAGTGATTGCAACGCTTGCAACATTAGCAATCGCAGCCTTGCTTTTCATTCGAAACATCAAAGGCCATTTCTTGATCAGCATGCTGATCGGAACTGGGATTGCATGGAGCATGGGATTGATCGAAACAGGTCAACAGCAGGAAGGTTTCTCGTTCAGTTCGTATGCATCGGTTTTCGCAGCAATGTCTTTTGAAGACTTCTTAGTATTACCGTTCTGGATCGCAACGTTTTCGATGGCGATGATCCTCGTTTTTGAAAACATGGGTCTACTTCATGGACTGCTTCCAGATCAATCTAAGTTCTCAAAAGCTTACAAAGCGAACTCGATCTCTGCTATATCAGCTGGACTTTTCGGAACAAGCCCTACTGTATCGACGGTAGAGAGTGCTTCTGGAATCGCAGCAGGCGGTCGAACAGGCATGACGTCCGTGACGACAGGACTACTGTTCCTAACCTCGCTGTTTTTCATACCCGTCTTCAAGATGATTCCTGATTCAGCGATTGCACCAGTGCTCATTATCATTGGTGGTTTGATGATCACATCGATTCAAAACATTTCGCTTCAGGATTTCTCAGAAGGCTTTCCAGCATTCTTAATCATCGTGATGATACCACTTACGTACAGTATCGTTGACGGCATTGCGTTCGGTTTCATCGCTTATCCATTCATGAAGTTAGCGCTTGGTAAAGGAAAAGATGTACCGGTTCCAATGTATGTAATTGCGAGCTTGTTTTTCATCAACTTCTTCCTCCACGGAATTTAACAACAACGTCCCCACCGGGGGCGTTTTTTTGTCTAACGTTTTATTAATACCTGTGATATTCTGGTAAACAGGTGATGATATTGAAAAAAATGGCTTTACTTTGCTTTTTGCTTGTGGGATGTGAGCAGGAATACGCAGTGTTCCATTCCGGTATTGAAAACACGATCCATAGTGAGAAAGAGCTTCCGATACGCTCAACATTAAAGGAGAAAGAAACGATCCTCTCCTCCTTCATTAATAAAACGCCTAACGAATGGGGTGAAAATGTTTCGGGTGTGAAAACCTCCTTTCAAACGAATGAGCGTGAACTCGCGCTAACGTTCGATGCATGCGGAGGCCCTTTTGGAAGTGACATCGACCATGAACTTCTCTCTTTTCTAAAGGATGAACAGGTTCCAGCCACCCTTTTTGTAAACAGCCGTTGGATTGAAGAAAACAAGCAAGAATTCCTTGAATTAGCTCAAAATCCACAATTCCAAATTGAAAATCATGGGACAGACCATAAACCCCTATCGGTTACTGGGCAAACTGCCTGGGGTATTCAGGGTACTTCTTCCGTAGAAGAAGCGTATGACGAAATCACAAAAAACCATAAAAAAATCAAAGAGCTAACAGGACGCTCTCCAAACCTTTTTCGCTCAGGGACTGCTTATTACGATGAAGTTGCAGTTGAGATGGCAAACACCCTAGGAATCAGTGTCGTGAACTACACCCTACTAGGAGATGCCGGGGCGACCTATTCGAGTCATGAAGTGAAGGCCGCTTTGTTGAGCGCTTCACCGGGCGATATTGCTTTGCTACATATGAATCAGCCGAACAGCGGAACTGCTGAAGGTGTGATTGAAGCCATCCCACTTCTTAGGGAAAAGGGCTTCTCGTTTGTCCACCTTTCTAACCATAAATTACGTTAATAAAAGCAAGGTCCTCTGGCTATGTTAATTATCATCAACTGAAAAAGGGGTGATGAGATGAGTCAATCAAAAGGACAGCGCGAACGTCAATTCAGAAAACGTAAAGAAGCACAGAATCCTCACGGTAAGATCAAGTCTCTTGAACAACTATCTAATGAAACGGATTCTAAAAAAACACCATAAACCAATCTAGCCGATTAAACTCCACTCATATCGGGTAACTACGCAAAGAGTGAACAATTTGAAGGGAGTTTATCCATATGAACGAAATCAAAGTGTCAGTAGCCGGCATGAAGGGCGAGGACTGTATACAAGAAATCGAACAAGCGCTACTTTCCCTTAGCGGAGTCGAAAGAGCTCTAGCTGATTTAAAGGAAGAAATGGTATCGATCGAATATGACGAAGAGGCAATCGACGTATCCGTGATCATCAATACAATTGAAGGAATCGGCTTCGAGCCTGCACAATAGCCTGCATCCGTGCAGGCTTTTTTTTTCACTAAGAAAGAGGCTGGGACAAAACCAATATACATGAAGGAAATCGCGAATGTTGAATGGTAAAGAGTAAGACCTTAGCGTAGCCAACATACGTAGACTCCTGCGGGAACAGCACGAGTCCGAAGGCCCCGCGGGGTTTTTTGCTTTCTGAGGAGACTGAGGCCGTGCCCGCGGAAAGCGAAGTATGTTGGCGAAGCGGCGGTTTCCTATCTGTAAATTACAAAAGACCCGATCTAATTCAAATGAATTGTTCGGGTCTTTCTCATGGTTATATGCTTATGTCCCAGCCTCTTCAGAATAAAACCAAGTTTTCAACCTAGACATCTAAAGGCCTTTCATCTGGTGGAGCACTCATTCCAATTTTTCTCTTATGGATAAGCGCATTAATCTCTCCTCCAACAAGGAGTATCAGTCCCGTTAAATAAAACCATAACATAAGGATGATAACTCCCCCTAGGCTACCGTACGTTGCAGAATAGTTCCCAAAATTACTTACATAGAAAGAGAACGCGAGTGAAATCACCTGCCATCCAATTGTAGCGACGATTGATCCAACGAACACTTCTTTAAGAGGAAAATGTTTATTTGGAGCATAGCGATACAATACAGAGAGCACTAATGCCATAACAACAACTGCAACGACCCAGCGTAGAACTCGGAACAAGATTTCCGTTGACTCAGGTAAATACAACGACCTCGTTACAGTATCAATAATGAGATCACCGAATACGGGTAAAACGAGTGTAACAACAAAAGCTAAGATAAGTCCGATCGTAAGAACAATAGAAAGAAGGCGGGCTTTTATGAAAGACCTTGTTTCTTCCACATCATACGCCAAGTTTAATGCACGTATTAGCGCCATGATTCCGTTTGAAGCAGACCAAAGTGTACCTAAGATACCGACTGTTAACAGTCCTCCCTGCGGCTCACTAATAATCGATACAACATTATCCTGCAGGATGCCTCCGATCTCTCCTGGGGCAACTTTCGTGATAAAGTCAACCGCCTCCTGCTTGTCTATCGATAAGTATGGGAGGATTGAAATCACCAATATGAGCAGAGGAAAGATCGATAGCATAAAGTAGTACGCAAGCTCAGCTGCTAGACTGGTTACCCGATCTTCTCCAATTTCTTTTCCGAGTTTCTTAACAAAAGACATCATGTCGCTTTTCCCCTTTCTCTCAGTCTTTAATTTTCATACCCTCATTGATCGCTATGTAATCTTTCAAAAGAAAAGGAGCAGGCTTAATGCCTGCTTTATACTGTAGAGAAAGGTATAATTCACTAAAATATGGTGAGAATTTCGCTTCACGCTAGGTTTTATTGAGGTAATTATATTTCAAAAAGAAAAAGCATCTAGAAAAGACCAAATGCCAAGAAAGATTTGTTAGCATAATCGGTCGGAAAGTTTTATTTGAGTTAAATGTATTCTAGTAGGAGTGAATACCTCTTGACTCCAGTGGTCCAACGGGCGTTCGAGACTCGGAGTGGACGGTTTTTGTCCACTTTGAGGCTCGGGCGTTCGTCCACAGGAAAGCAAGAGGTATTCATACTCCTACGGCATAGGGACACTTGGTTTTGTTAACAGCAAAAGGAGCAGGCTATTTACCTGCTCCTTTTCGATCAGAGATCAACTGTGACCTTCTTTATTTTTCTCATCTTGATGTTCGATCGCATTTAAGCTATCGCTCGCTCCTTCAATATTCAAATGATCCCTTAACTCCATTCTTGCATTACTTAGTGTTGGTTCATCTAACTTCAAATAGTATGTCGAGCCAGGTTGATAATTTTCACCTGATAGCTGTATCTTATCGATCGAATTTAGATTAGAAATAAACGGATAGAGGCTTAGTGCTTCTTTAAAGGTCATGCTCATCGTGAGGTTTTCACCTATTCGCTCGAGTACGCCACCGTACTTTGGAATCGACGAAAGCGAACTTAGTTTATCGATCGAAGACGTAATAACTTCCATCTGTCGCTGTCCACGCATAAGATCAGAATCCGCTTTACGAGTTCTTGCAAATGCCAAAGCCTCTTTTCCATCGAGCGTATTTTGCCCGACTTTTAAAGCTACCTCACCTTTTGATTCTTTATATAATTGATCAACAATACTTTGTTTTTCAATCGCAACATCGATACCACCGATCTCATCGATTACCGTTTTAAACGCATCGAAGTTGACTCGGACCACTTCATCGATCGGAATACCGAGCATCCCTTCAACCGTTTGGATCGTTAAATCGATGCCACCATATGCATGAGCATGTGTGATTTTATCCATTCCCTGCCCTGGTATTTCAACATATGAGTCTCGAGGGATACTCAATAACTTCATCGACTTATCATCCTGGTTAAACGTAGCGACCATCATCGCATCGCTTCTCCCATCAGATGATGCTTCTCGATCATCCACACCAAGAAGCAGTACAGAGAAATGGTCTTTCCCGATGTCGACACCCTCTTCTCTTAAAGTGGATTGTGCCCCTCTATCTGGTTCCATCACAGACTGTTTTGAAACCGCTGATACTTTATAAAATAAATAACCCCCGTAGCCTGTGACTCCGATTACAAGCAAAGCTAATACGAGGAGAACGTTTCTTCTTAAACTTCTTCTCTTTCTTCTACGCTTTCCATATCGGTTGTTCATTGTTCTAAATTCCCCTTTAAAACAGTCTCATTTCGAAACATTTAGATCATTCGAATGTCACAGGTAAAGAAAGACGGTACACGCTCTAAATGTTGAAATCCCTAAGTTTTTGTGTTTCACGCTTTATAACTGTAAAATACATGAGTAGACTATATGGAAGGGATGGAGCGAAGTGGAGATAAAAATTAAATATGTACCGTGGATTATTATAGGAAGCTATTTCATATTCGGTTCTCTATGGATCTTGCTCTCCGATACCATCCTTTATCAGATTACAGATAATTTTATGCTCAGTAAACAGATCGGATTGTATAAGGGCTGGTTTTTTGTCTTAATCACCTGTCTTCTTCTCTACTTTTTATTGAAACAACTCCTTTCCTTAAATAAAAGCACACAGGATCGGTTGACTGAAAGTGAAGAACGATACAGAAGGCTTGTAGAATCGTCTCCTTACGCGATCGTTCTCTATCAAGAGGAGAAGATCGTTTATTCAAATCAAGCGGGACTGGATTTGATGGGCGTTCGATCCAAGGATGTTATAGAAGAACGAACTCATCCACAAGTCGTTGACCCTGTCGATCTTGTACATATAAGAGAAATCCTAAAACGGTTGCAGGAAAAGGATCATAGTGTCGCAGAAACCTTTGAATATCAAATTTTTAAAGACGAAGAAAATGTAATCGATGTGGAATCTACGTTTACCCCAATCTCTTTCAAAGATAAGAATGCCGTTATCATCCAGACAAAAGATATCACAGAACATAAATCAGCTTTGAAAGAACTGTGGGAAGCAAAGCAAATGATTCAAGCCATTATAACCGCTTCACCGATTGCGATCGTGACGCTCGATTTAAACTCGATCATTCGTTCTTGGAACCCTGCAGCTGAAAAGATATTTGGCTGGAGTAGTTTCGAAATCATCGGAAAACCAAACCCCATCGTTCCAAAAGATGAAAAAGATATTACGATCGCCGAAATCGTTCAGCATGGCCATATCGTAAACAAAGAAGTGAAACGAAAAAGAAAAGATGGCTCGATTGTTTACACCGTTTTATCAACTGCTCCTATCGAAGACGAAATGGGAGAAATCAACGGAATTATGGCTGCTTTTATGGATGTAACCGATACGAAGAAAACTGAAGAAGCCTTGTTGAAGACGGAAAAGCTTTCGGCTGTTGGGCAGCTCGCTGCAAGTGTTGCTCATGAAATACGGAATCCGCTCACTTCTGTAAAAGGGTTCATTCAATTACTACAGCGAGATGAAGAGATTGCAAAGAATGCGCCATATCTCAGTATCATTCTATCTGAAATCGATCGGATGGATAATATCATTAAAGATCTTTTAGTCCTTGCAAAGCCTCAGGCTGAACGTTATACGACACTCTCGATAAACGATTTACTCTCATACGTCGTCCAGCTATTGAACAGTCAGGCTTCCCTATATAATATCTCTTTCAAGATGGAGTTAACAGATGAGTGTCTATGTATTTACGGAGAAGAAAATCAATTGAAGCAAGTATTCATCAACTTGATCAAAAATGCGATCGAAGCAATGCCGACTGGCGGGACGGTAACACTTGAAACAGATCATGTTGATGACGAGGTAACGATTACGATTCAAGACGAAGGAGTAGGCATTCCTGCTCATAAGATCAAAACACTCGGTGAACCCTTTTATACAACAAAAGATGACGGTACAGGCCTTGGCCTCTTATCTAGCTTTCGTATCGTAGAAAATCACAAAGGGTCTCTATTTTTTGATAGCACAGAAGGCATAGGTACAAGGGTAACCGTAAAGCTACCCCTCGCTGAATCGGCGTGTGAGTAGCCCAAACTAGTCGTCTTAATTTGAATTTTTTTGTCCTTCCTTCCCAATCTATGCTAAAATATCTTTCGTCTCTTATGTTCGAATAAGGTTCACCTGAAGGAGGAAGCAACATTGGATAAAATCAAACGTAATGATCCGTGTCCTTGTGGAAGCGGAAAAAAATATAAAAAATGCTGTATGGGATCAGAGGCAGCACAAGGTCAAATCGAAGATCAGCTTTACACACAGGAGATTTACACGATTCAAGCACAGCTTGTTGAATACGCAATGAGCGAACACGATTATAAGATGGTCACACTTGCAAATGAACTTTTCATCCGCTATAACATACCAAAAGAGTTAGAAGAAACGTACATGCATGGCATTTTCCCATGGGCGATTTTCCATCAATCTGTTAATCAGTGGAACAAAACGATCGTGAAAGAATACATTCAGCGCTACGCTAGCACGTTTTCAACTGATAAAGTAAGAGAAGCTGTTCAAGATTGGCGCGATGCTTACATGTCTGTGTATCTTGTTGAAGAAACAACAGGGAACACGGCAGTTGTAAAAGAATACAGTTCTTCACAGCCATTTAGTATCTTACTTCCAGATGGCGCCGATCTTACAAGAGGTGAGATCGTAGCAGGTATCATGCTTCCAGTAAAAGGCGGCGCGATGCCATTCATCGAACTACTTAAGATTTCAAACGAAGCGATGAAGATGATCATCACGAAACTTGAGCAAGATCAGCAAACGATCCGAACACTCATGCATACTGCATTCCCAGAAGTATTGGGCGACATTGTAAAACTGAAGAGCGGTAGCAATGAAAACGAACGAACAGAGCTTCAGTGGGCACGAGAAGAAGATCGGGAAGTGGCATCTCTCTTTACTAAGCTAAGTGATGAAATAAGCACTGATCAGCGAGATGACATTCTCTCATTCTGGAAGAGATACAGTGAAACAGAATCTCCTTCTATTAGAAAGCCTGCGATCTTCGCTGCTGCACTCGAGTATTTAGCAGCGAAGCAATACGGCATTTCAGTAAGTCAAAGCGCACTTGCTAAAAAATATGAAACGTCAGCATCTAGTATTTCAAGTAAGTATAAAGCGATGGCGAAAGAATTTGAGCTTGTACCACAGTAATTGAAAGAGGCTGTGACATAAGCATATAACCATGAGAAAGACCCGAACAATTCATTTGAATTAGATCGGGTCTTTTGTAATTTACAGATAGGAAACCGCCGCTTCGCCAACATACTTCGCTTTCCGCGGGCACGGCCTCAGTCTCCTCAGAAAGCAAATAACCCCGCGGGGCCTTCGGACTCGTGCTGTTCCAGCAGGAGTCTACGTATGTTGGCTACGCTAAAGTCTTACTCTTTAACATTCAACATTCGGGATTTTCTTCATGTATGTTGGTTTTGTCCCAGCCTCTTTTTTATTGCCAATGAATCATGTTTGTAACATTATCGAAGATTTTGTAATGGTTATCGAAAATAACACATAAAGACCAAATCCTCTTCCCTCCCCTGCTATACTGATATCAATCCAGTTAACCTTTCTCTCAACCCGGAAAGGAACTGGTGTTGATAGGAGAAGTAAGTAAGTGCATCCCTTTCCCCCCGGAAAAACCTCCTTATTCTTAAAGCTAGAAAGAGGCGCGTCTCGAGACGCGCCTCTTTCGTTTTTTGTAGAAGGTCCTTTTCATAAACATTTTCTCCTGCAACAAAGATTCCCCTTCCTATTTCCTGTATGATAGACATTAGGAGGGTGATGAAGATGCTTACGGCAGAACATATTTATTCCACTTTCGAACCGCTTAGGAATCGTGAAAATGCAGAGAAAATGGAGAAATACATGCGGAACCTCTTTCCTTTTCTAGGTGTTAAAACTCCTGAAAGAAAACAGGCTTATCGATCTGTCTTAAAAGAATATGGCGCACCTGCTAGAGAAGAGATCATTCCGATTGTAAAGGAACTATGGCATGCAGAAGAACGAGAATACCAATACGTAGCCCAAGAAATACTTGCTCGTAAAAAACAGCTCGATGAAGATGATGATAAACTGATCGAATTTCTAGTAACGACAAAATCATGGTGGGATACGGTGGATGGACTTGCTTCCAACACTGCAGGTACATATTTTAAGCAACACCCAAAACGGACAGAAGAGCTTACAGGAAGATGGATTCACCATGAAAACATGTGGCTAAATCGAACAGCTATCCTTTTTCAATTAAAGTATAAAGAGAAAACAGATTTTGAACTTTTAAAAGACTACTGTTTAATTCACGCTGAATCAAAAGAATTTTTTCTACAGAAAGCGATCGGATGGGCGTTGAGAGAATATTCAAAGACAGACCCTGATGCTGTCGAGCTGTTTATTGAACAGCATGAACTAGCTCCATTAAGTAAGCGTGAAGGACTGAAAGTGGTTAAGAAACAAGCTACTATTAACAGATAAAAAAAGGCTGTTGAGAACATTGTCTCAACAGCCTCTTCTATGCAAATTGTTATTTTCCGATAAATTGTTGCGTCCAGATGTTACCTTCTTCAACATAACCTACACCGATATGAGTAAAGCTTTCATTCATAATGTTCTTGCGGTGTCCTTCACTGTTCATCCAAGCATTTACAACTTCTTCAGGAGTTTGCTGTCCTTTCGCAATGTTCTCTCCTGCTGTTCGATACTCAACGCCAAACTGATCCATCATATCAAATGGAGAACCGTAAGTTGGGCTGTTATGAGCAAAATAGTTGTTCGCTTTCATGTCTTCTGACTTCGCTTGCGCTACTTTACTAAGTTCAGTATCAACTTCTAGTGCTGGCAAACCAGCTTTCTGTCTTTCAGCGTTCGTCAACTCGACTACTTCTTGTTCAAATTGAGAAAGCTCATTTCCTTGCTTTGATTCGTTGTTTTGAGATTTGTTGTTTTGAGCTTCATTCTTTGAAGCTGACTCACTCGGTGCCTGCGGTGTAGCTTTTTCTTCATTCTGCTTCGGAGCAGGCTTTTGCTCTACTTTTCCATTTGAAAAGTTGATTGAATCTTGAATCGATATATTATATTGGTTTTCGAATCGCTCGATGAACGACTGAAAATCCTTCATGTTATCAAATTGATAAGACTGTGTCTTCACGTCGATATTGGAGTTTTGTTCAGCTCCTGTACTCGCTGAACTTGTTGCTGGGTTTGCTGCCAACAGAGCTGCTGCCGCTGTGACACTTAGCATAATTGATTTCTTCAATGGTATTCCTCCTTGTTTTGGTGAAAATGTCTTGCACATTGAACGTACCATATGAAAATGAGCATGTAAGACCGTAAAAAATTCCTGTTAGGGAAATCTATGGTAAAGCCTATAAAACTCATAAATGCGAAAAAACCCTTAATATCAAGGGTTCAATCCATTTACCGGTCATTTTATAGCGAACGTTACTTGGAAACCATTCCATATTATAGGAGATAACTAGCCATTAACTCTTCTTTTCAACTATTTCAAAGTCGTAACAAAAAAGAGAGAGCTGTAACAGCATCTCTCTTAAACACTCAATTTGTTGATCTAAAGTCAGTGAACGGATACCAAACCATTTCCGCTCGCCCTACTACATCATCCGTTGCAATCTTACCTAGACCGTTTCGACTATCCATACTTCTAAGCCGGTTATCGCCCATAACAAACAATTGGCCTTCTGGAATTTCGACGGGTCCGAAATCTTCAGTTAACTGCATCCCCATCGTTTCCGCTTTGTTTCGGTTCGTCGTAAGATAAGGTTCCTCTAATTCTTTTCCGTTCACTAAGAGGCTATCATTCTTCATTTCTACCGTATCGCCAGGCAAGCCGATTACTCGTTTAACATAGTGTTTGTCCTTCTCAGGATCTTCTATTATGACGATATCACCTCTTGCAGGTTCGTCTTGTACATATGAAATCAATTTATTAACTAATAGACGATCACCGTCATGCAGGGTTGGATCCATCGAAGCACCTTCCACGATATAGGGTGCTACAATAAACATTTTCAACACAAAGGCTAGAGCGACCGCAAATAATAAAGGACTTGCCCACTCTTTTACCCATTTTGTTTGAGATTCTTTCTCCATGTGATCCTCCTAGTATGCATAATATCCTAACCTTATGAGATTCCCAGTATATTCTAGCATGATTTTCCTATAATTTTCTAGTCTATGCCACCGTCTAACTGCCTATTTTTTGAGCATTAGATTTCATTTTCACACCGGTTTATGGTGAACTTAACGTATCACACGTTTAGGAGGTTATCCATGGATACTAGTAAAGCATTCGTATTCGATGCTTATGGAACGTTATTTGATGTATTCTCAGTCATAGAGAAATGTGAAGAGCTTTTCCCTAGCAATGGCGACGCCATAAGCCAAACATGGCGGAAAAAGCAGCTAGAGTACAGTTATTTAAGACAGATGATGGGAAAGTATCGGCCTTTTTCTGAAGTCACAAGAGATGCGCTTCGCTATGCAGTTGCAGAAGCTGGGCAGGAGTTAACCCATCAAAATGAACAAGCGCTATTGGATGCATACAAAGAGCTTCAGGTATATGAAGAAGTAGCTGATGTTTTAAAAGAGCTTAAAGCACATAACGTAACGATTGCGATATTCTCCAATGGGTCCCATGATATGTTAGACCCTCTTGTAGAACAGTCGCCTCTTTCAGAATATATTGATCATATTATTAGCGCTGATGACGTCAAACAGTATAAGCCTACCCCAGCATCATACACGCATGTCATCGATTCATTAGGGATTAAAAGGGACGACGTTTTATTCATGTCGTCAAATGGTTGGGATATTTCTGGTGCAGCGAATTTCGGGTTCCACACAGCCTGGATCAACCGAAAAGAACAGCCTGTCGAAGAACTGAGCCTTCCACCTACATCGATCTATCATGATTTAACAGGATTAAAGAAATGGATGTAAACGACAATTCTATTTAGAAATACGAAACTGCCGAGAGATAACCACGGCAGTTTTTTTGATGACTTTTTTCATTCATAATTGCCCAAACCATTTATAACTTCTTACATACAATACTATTACAGATCAACAAAAGCTTGTTAAAGGAGGTGACTAGAATGGGTTACGGCTATGGCCAAGGATTCGCGCTTATCGTAGTTCTTTTCATTCTGCTTATCATTGTAGGTGCTGCTTTCGTTTATTAATCTGTGCTAAAAGAAGAGGGAAACTCCCTCTTCTTTTTATTACTTTTTACGCTACATCGTTATAGCAGCATAAGTTCTCCAAAAAGAACAGGTCTTTAGACCTAAATGAGACGAGCTAACTTCCCATTTTATACCCATTGATTCTTTCCCCTCTTAGCCTTATAATCTTCGCATAGTACAAGATTGATGAAACGTGGTAAGGAGGGATGGGTATGATGCAAGAAAACGGTTTATTCAAAAATGAAATCATTCGTTATCAGGAACATTTGAAACAATATCGAATTTCTTTTCAACAGTTAAGTGTTCATACACCTGTAGAACCATCTGTACGAAACTGGTGCAAAGGTGTGGCATACAAGCTGATCGAACTTCCTAAGCTTTCAGACCGTGTCATTCAAACACGAAAGCTGCCATATCGAGAACTTGTGCAGCACTATTTATTTAATAAATCGACCCTTAAGCGCTATCATAAATACATCTTAGCCATTTTCTTATTAAAGCACGGTAACTACGAACACTTAAGTGGCTATCTTACCTTTTCATTATAAAATTTCATGTATGGCTTGGTGCAAATGGGCGTATGTTTTAACGCGATCAAAATCCAGCCCCAAGCTCACCGTTGTTTGTGCAATCTCTGGTCGAATTCCTGTAACCGTTGCATCGATACCTGATAGCTCTAGGATTTTAATCAACTGAAAGATTTCATTCGCGACCATCGTGTCCATGATCGGGACGCCGGATAAGTCGATTACTAAGTGAGAAAGACCAAGCTCAGCACTTTTCTCAATCCCTCTTCGTTGAATTAAAGACGCACGGTACGTATCGATCGTCCCAATTAATGGAAGGACGGCAACGTTTTTTGATAGCGGTATGATCGGAACGCTCAATTCTGAAATTTTCGTATCCTGTGCATTCATCCTTTCTTCATTAAGCTGATTCGTATAAACCGTCACTTTGTGAAGAAGAAGGTCAAAGGACTTGTTCATGAAGCTGCCCCATTCAGCCAGTTGGCTTGCTTGAATGTTTTCTGTTGTTTCTTGACTAAATTCAACCATAACGTCCCAGAGAATCTGTCTTAAATACGTAAGACTCGCAACAGACTGTTGCAAAGAAAACGTATGGTTCACAAAAATCTCTACGATTCGACTCGCCCACTGCATAACATCGCGTTCATTAGATTCAAGGAAAATCATTTGACGTACAAAATCTGAGCAAAACGCTTCGATTTCTTTTTTAAGTTCTGCATCATTGATAACTCCCGTATCAGTCGCCTCATTTTCATTTACAAGCAAATGAAGTCTTGCGATCCACTTTTCGCCGATTTCTCCTATGTGGTCTTGGAAGAAATCTACATATCTTCGTTCAACTTTGTTCATGATCTCTTCTCCTATTTTTTAGAATTTATTGTTAATACATTGATTCCCCCTTTTTTTATTTTATACACTTTACTATCATGAAGAATATGCCATTTTTTTAAAAGGTATTAGCTTATTAAAGTGGAATAGTATAAGGTGGAGAGTTTATTCATATCGATACGTTTAGTATTTCAAAGCAAAGGGAAACAGTATTTTGACATGATAATTCGAAGCCAATGGCTCTTGCCCTGTATCATACATTCTCCCGGAGGTGCCACATGCTAAAAGAAAAACTATTAACGAAAGAGGAACTACGACGAATCGTACGCGATCTTCAAGGGAAAGGTGTTAAAGCACAGCTCTGCTACAGAAAAGCATAGGACACTCTGAGCGATCTTCCAAAAGGTCGTTTTTTTTTGTTTAAAAATAGACATAAACGACTTATTTGAACTCTTCTACTGCCCCTATACTCCTCATTTGCTTCGGCGAAACATGCCATTTGAAACCTTTATCTCGATCAAACATTCTGTTTACTAAGGTGAAGTACGAATTAAAATACACTAAAGTTGCCTTACCGACGGAATTTGAAAAGGGTGCACCCTCACTGGAGAAGTATAGGTGGAAGATCATGAATTCGAAATGCTCGTTACGCAATACACGCCTCTCATAAAGAGTCAGATTGCTAAACTGCGTCTTACGAAAAACTATGCCTACTATGAACAGATCGCTATGATCGCTTTATGGGAGTGTGCTACTCGGTATGAAGCATCAAAAGGCAGTTTCTCAACCTTTGCTTATGTAAAAATACGAGGGGCATTGATCGATGATATAAGAAGAGAAGCAACCCGTTCTACCCGATTCGTTAGCTCTGATGATATCACTGAGTTTCCTTCTGTCGAAACTTCCGTTCGCTTTGAGTATGAATTGTCCGAGTATCTTTCTATATTAACGTCGAATCAGAGGAAGTGGATAAAACGATCACTTGTCGAAGAACTTTCCGTTAGCGACATTGCACTGATAGAAGGTGTGACGGTTGAAGCGGTAAAATCGTGGCGAAAGCGTGCGATCATGAAATTGAGGAAAGCACTACAATAAAAAAACACCCCGTGGACACGGGGTGTTTTCATGCTTAGCGGTTGTATTTCTTCTTGAACTTCTCAACACGACCACCAGCATCGTTAAAGCGCTGCTGACCAGTGTAGAACGGGTGAGACTCAGAACTGATATCAACTTTGATTAGTGGATATTCGTTACCGTCTTCCCACTCGATTGTTTCGTTTGATCCTTGAGTAGAACCAGTTAGAAACTTAAATCCGCTACTTACATCTAGAAAAACAACTTTTTGGTATTCAGGATGAATTCCTTGCTTCATTAGTAGACCTCCTTTATCGATCGAATCATCATTTACGTTTAAATGAAGGGTATAACTTAAGAGATTTTGACTTCAACATACGATGAGTTCAAAACCCGTCCTTCCTAGTATATAATCTTTGAGCAATTTGTTCAAACATTGAATCACAGATTTTCAATAAAAATTTATTTTATGTTATGTAACGACCTTATCAACTCGTACATACGGACGACAGCATCTTAAAAAAACCGTATGAAAAAATCGATAGAGATTCAATGGAATAGTTATGATAAGATTATCGTGGAGGTTGTTGAGCGACGTAGCTCTAGAAGTAGAAGTGATTGTGTGTAACGCGTCTTGATGAATAGAAGAACCGAGATCTATCGAACTGCTTCTTTTTGTTGAAACTGAAATCTTTGATAAGACGTTAACAAACTATCTAACTCTTGACTACACTGTAACGTTTCCTCATGCGAAATTCCTTTTTTTACCCCTATCTCTATCATTTCCTCCTGTTTACGTTTTATCCAATCAAGCAAAACTTCCCTAGCATCATAGTCAACATACAACAATCCAGGTCCCTCCTTCAATTTGTACAAACTCTATTATCCAAATTTTCACTCACCTTGTGAACCCTTTCGTCAAAACTAGACAAAAACTCCTGCTGTGATTAATCTCTATACATTCATTCGCACAAACTTCCAATTTACGACCATATTTTTGAAATAAAAAACAGCTTCTAATTGAGAAGCTGTTAAGAACTAACTTTAGAATTTAATACCTGAAGCGTTTCTTTAGTAAGCGACAAGTAGTAATAAAATAATTCTGTAGTAGAACATTCGTATAATTGCTTATGCTTAATCTTGTATATCCCCTTTTCTAATAAAAGGGAGATAAGCTCATCTTTCGAGCGTGTAATCTTTGCCACGTTCATTCCTCCAACTACTAGGTTTCAGGTTTACCATCATCGAAATAATCAAGTGTCAGCCTTCCATCCGAGTGCAATTGCGCTAAATAGACCTCATCTATGCTGACTTCTTTCTCCTTAAGTTTTGCATGTAACCATTCTTTCGATTTTCCGATATTATTAAGCACCTCTGTCATGACGTCTCCATCCATTATCAATGACTTCGGCTCCTTTTCTTCAGGAAGGTGAAGCCATAATTCGGACGGCCGTACCGGACGATAGTCTCGTTTCAAGAGGATGCTGAGCTCTCCGTCTGCTTCTAGTAATGCAAACTCAACTTCACTCGCTGAAAAAACGTCTTTCTTACGTAACATCTCTAAAAGCTCATCTGTAGAAATGCGCTCCTTCTTTAAGTTGTTTTCAAGGATCTTTCCATCCTTGATGAACACGGTTGCTTTCCCTTCAACGATATCACGAAACTTTTTGTTTTTTAGCGAGATGATACTGATCACGACAGATGCTCCTGCCCAAATAAACAGACTCGTCATTCCGTTGAACAGATTAGCTTCTTTACTCATCGTCAACGTACCTGCGATATCACCGATAATGATTCCGACAATGTATTCAAAATAAGACAGTTTTGATAGCTGCTTTTTACCAAGAAACTTTGTTAATAAAAATAAGACGATCAGTGTAAAAAATGACCTTCCAACGATCTCTAACCAATCACTCATCTCATTTTCCCCTTTTTTTCAACTTGAAACATCTCATTAACATTTTCTACTAGTTTGCATAACTGAATTGGAATTTATGTGTCCTGTACAGCTACCATGGTGTACGATAAGATTAAAGTTGTCCGATCTGACAGAAAGGAAGATACCATGCTCGATCAAGCAAAAAATCAGCTGAAACATTATTTTGGATATGATGAGTTCCGATCCGGTCAATCAAACATCATCAAAAGTATCCTTTCAAAGCAAAATACGCTAGGAATCATGCCAACAGGTGGAGGTAAATCGATCTGTTATCAAATCCCAGCTCTTATGAACGATGGGTTAACGATTGTGATTTCACCGTTGATTTCTTTGATGAAAGATCAGGTAGATGCCCTATCTGGATATGGTATCGATGCTGCTTATATAAACAGTTCTCTAACAGAAACAGAAATACGAGCGACAATGCAAGAAGCAGAATACGGTGAGGTAAAACTTCTTTATATCGCACCTGAACGATTAGAAGCACCTTCTTTCCAGCAGTTATTGAAACGAACGTCGGTTTCCTTAATCGCAGTTGATGAAGCACACTGTATCTCTCAATGGGGACATGATTTCCGCCCTAGCTATATGAAGATCAGCCACATGATGGACGCTTTCTCTGAACGCACGCCGATCATTGCGTTAACTGCGACTGCTACTCCAGAAGTCGTACATGACATTCAGCGCATCCTTAACATTAATGAAGAAGAGACGTTTATCTCGGGCTTTGAGCGAGAGAACCTTCATTTTTCTGTTGTAAAAGGAGAAAAGAAAAAAAGCTTTATTACCTCTTACCTTAAAAAGAACGCTTCTCAATCCGGCATCATTTACACCGCTACCAGAAAGGAAGCGGATCAGCTATTTTCTTCACTTCAGAAGCTCGGAATAAAAGTTGGTAAATACCACGCTGGATTATCAGAAACAGAGCGCAAAGCGGCCCAAGAAGCATTCTTGTTCGATGATATCGTGGTAATGGTTGCTACGAACGCCTTTGGTATGGGAATTGATAAATCGAACGTTCGGTTTGTTATTCACCATAACCTTCCTAAGAACATGGAATCTTATTACCAAGAAGCAGGCCGTGCGGGAAGAGACGGGGAGGAAAGTGACTGTTTTCTTTTATTTTCACCTGGAGACATTCATATTCAGAAATTCCTCATTCAAGAAAACCAGCATGACCCTGAAAGAAAGTCAGCGGATCTTGCTAAATTAAAAGCGATGGTGGATTACTGCCATACTGAACAATGTCTTCAAGGTGCCATCCTACACTATTTCGGTGATGAACGTCCGAACTATCGCTGCGACAAATGCAGCAACTGTGTTGACGAGCGTGAAGCGATGGATATTACGAAAGAAGCACAAATGATCTTCTCTACGATCAAGAGAGTGAACGAACGATTTGGGAAAACAATCATCGCACAGATTTTAAAAGGCTCTAGATCAAAACGAATAAAAGAACTTCAGCTTGATCAAGTTACCACGTTCGGTCTCCTTGCACGTCGAACTCAACAGGACATCATCGATATGATTGATTTTCTCACTGCTGAGCAATTCATCAACTTAACAGATAGTAAATACCCTACACTCATTCTCCAAGAGAAAACCTTGCCCGTGCTTAAAGGAGAAACGACTATCCATAAGAAAGTAGCGAGAAAGCCAGAAGCAATCGAAGGAAACGATGAGCTATTTGAAAAGCTTAGAACGCTCAGGAAACAAATCGCTGACCAAGACGGTGTTCCACCGTACGTCGTTTTCGCTGATAGTACGTTAAGAGAATTAAGCGACGTGCTTCCTACGTCACGTGATGAGATGCTTAAGGTCAAAGGTGTTGGAGAAATGAAGTTTGAAAAATACGGAAAAGCATTTCTTGACCTATTAAACTCTCTCTCTTCTCGTCATCAAGATGATAAGCCTAGCCACCTCGCAACGTTCGAACTTTTTCAAGATGGAAAAGAGATTCCGATGATTGCTGCTTCGAGAGGACTAAGTGAATCAACCGTCGAAGCTCACCTTTTAAAAGCATTTGAAGAAGGTTTGCTTGAAATCGATCGATTAGTAGCTCCTGAAACGGAAGAGCTCATCTTGAATGAAGCAGATCGAATTGGAGTAGAGAAACTCAAGCCATTGAAAGAAGCACTGCCAGAAGAAATTACCTATACACAAATTAAAGCAGTCTTAACGAAAAAGAGAAAAGTCACGAATTAAAAAGAGGAAGAGCGATTCGCTCTTCCTCTTTTTTCCAAACACCTTAGAAATAACATTAAAAGGTAAAGGAAGAGCACCTCTGCTCTTCCCTCTCATTACTTTATTCATAACGTAACGAATCGATCGGATCGAGTCGAGACGCTTTGTTTGCTGGTAAAATGCCAAAGACGATACCGATCAGCATCGAGAACACGAGAGCTCCTACGACAACTTGCCATGAAATGAGCGATGGCCAGTTGGCAAAGAACGATACGAGGTATGCCGTACCTGCACCTAGCAAGATGCCGATCGTGCCACCGATCAACGTCAAGATGATCGACTCCACGAGAAACTGTAGCAGAATTTGCTGTCTCGTTGCCCCGAGTGATTTTCTTATCCCGATTTCTCTTGTTCGCTCCGTGACTGAAACGAGCATGATGTTCATGACTCCGATTCCTCCAACGAGCAGAGAGATACCAGCAATACTCCCGATGATCGTCGTCATGATTGTCGTGACCTGACCGATTCCTGCAGCGATTTCCTCCATGTTCATCACTTGATAGGAATCCTCAGTATCATGCAAGCGATTCAAAACTTCTGTTGCCTGTTCACCTGTCGGCTTAAGGTCATCCGTATCTCCTACTTGCAACGTTACCTGACTATAACTGTTCGTTCCAAACATGTTCCGCATTGCAGACCATGGGAGATACGTATCGACAGATCCAAATGCGAATAATCCAGTAGGCTTTTCAAGTACACCGATGATTTCCACCGGCTGAACACCTACGCGAATGATTTCTCCGATAGGCGATTTTCCTTCAAAAAGCTCTTCCTTCATTGCAGCACTCACTACCGTCACTCTTCTACCACCAAGGAAATCAGCGGAAGTAAACCCACGTCCTTCTTCAATATCAAGCTTATTGACGTCCATGTACGCCTGGTTGATGCCGATGATCGATGTATCGGTCGATTCTTCCCGAAGCCGAACAGTGGAGTATTCTGAAGTCGATGCTACGACTTTCGTTACTTTTTCAATCTTTTCAAGCTCTCTGATATCATCGTTTGTAAATGGGTTTTGCTCCCAGTCACCACGCTGCATCTCTTCTTCTGATGGCTGATAAAATACTTCGATCGTATTTCCATCTCCAGCGATTTGAGACTTTAGCATCGCTTCGCCACCCTGACCGATCGCAACGACGACAATGACAGCGGCTACACCGATGATGATGCCGAGCATCGTCAAAATCGAACGCATCTTATGTGCCTTAACGGACATCAGAGCCATCTTAATATTTTCTAAGAGACTCATGAAGGGTACCCTCCAGTCGTAGGCTGTTTACCGAGTAAGCCATCTCGAACGTAGATCACACGATTCGCATACGCTGCTACTTCTGGTTCATGTGTTACGACGATGATCGTAGTTCCTTCCTTGTTCAGTTCGACGAAAAGTTCCATAATCGCGACACTCGTAGCCGTATCGAGGGCACCTGTAGGCTCATCCGCAAGAATAAGAGATGGATCATTAACAAGCGCTCTTGCAATCGCGACACGCTGCTTCTGCCCACCGGATAATTCGTTTGGAAGATGCCCCATTCGATCTCTAAGTCCGACGCGCGTCAATGAATCACTAGCGCGTTCTTCACGCTCTTTCTTCGAAGCCCCTGCATAGACCATTGGAAGTTCTACATTCTTTAAAGCGGTCAACCTCGGCAGAAGCTGAAACTGCTGAAAAACAAATCCGATCGATTTATTACGGACCTTTGCAAGTTCAGGGTCAGCGTGTTTTGATACATCTTCTCCTTCTAAATAATAAGATCCTGATGTCGGACGGTCTAAGCATCCGATGATATTCATCAACGTTGATTTTCCTGAACCAGAAGGCCCCATAATCGCAACGAACTCACCTTTTTCAATATCTACGGAAATCCCTTTTAATACTTCGACCGTTTCTTTACCTAGCGAGTAGCTTTTGACGATTTTTTCTAGTTGGATCATTTAACACTCACATCCATCCCATCCTTAAGTTTACCAGGAGGGTCGATGACAACTTGATCATCCTTCGTAACGCCGCTTGTTACTTCAATTCGTTCAGCGGTAGAAGATCCCGTTTTAATGTCCTTTCGAACAGCTTTTCCACCTTCAACAGCGTAGACATACTGATCATCACCGTCCTGAAGGACTGAACTAAACGGCAGCGTCATCGCTTGATGTGATTCGGTTTCGATTTCTACAATCATTTGAAAGCCCGGTTTCAGGTTAAGCTTTTGCCCATCATCGATTGTAACGGTGACAGGGAACTGAACGGCAGAAGATCCGCTGTCTGTTGCAGTGGTTTCCGGTAAATAAGCGACTTCAGAAACTTTTCCTTTCCATTCCTGATCCGGAACCGCATCAGACGTAAGTGTTACACTCTGTCCATCCTCGATGCTCAACGTGTCGTATTCAGAAAGCTTCCCTTTAACTACTAGATCGTTCATACTCCCGAGTCGAATGAGAGGCTTTTCACCCTGAGTAGTTGGCGAGCTAGTTTCGTTCACTTCAATCACGATACCGTCGATTTCGCTCGTCACCGTTAATTCAGACATGCGTTCTTTCAGACGATCACGCTGTAGCAACGCTTGACGAAGGTCAAGATTTGCCATGCGAATATCCATTTGTATTTGGTCGAGCTCAGCTTCCATCGTTTCTTCTGCTTCTTCTCTTCCTACGTCGTCTGCAAGTTCATCTTCTTTGTCTTGTAACCTCGTTTTTTGTTTGTCTAGTGAATTAATGCGAAGGTAGAGCGATTCGATGTTAATATCGTTTTGCTCTTTCTCCATCTTTAGATCAGGATTCTCGTACGTTAATACCTTATCACCCTTCTTAACAGCGTCTCCCTCTTCTACATGAACCGTAGTTAGTTCACCTTTCGATGGGTCTTCAAACAAAAGACTTTCATTTGCGAGAGTCAATGTCCCAGGAGTCATTACCGTCGTATTGATGTTTTCACTTTCTAATGTTCCTGTTTCAACCTCAGCTGATTTACTAGCTGACGTTTGATATACGTTAAATCCTATTATCAGAGCTAATACTGCTACTACTGCTATTGAAATCCAAACCTTCTTCTTCATGTGATTACATACCTGCCATTCCGTTCACCATCGAACCGATTGCTGCGAAGCCGATACCGATTAAGAAGAAGATGATTGGAATAATCCATGCAAGTGCTTTTGGCCATCCTGCTGTAATTCTAAGACCGATCGCCGTTAAAATTGTTGTCCAGATTCCAAAGATTTCAAGACCATTCAAGATGCCGCCTGCAGCTCCGTCTGCATTTACTAAACTACCGATACTCGTATACATCGAATCGATCGATCCACCTAGTAATGCCATCAAACCACCGTTCAATAAAAGTCCGATCGCACCAACAAAAGTAATGAATAAGTTCATAGAAAATAACTGCTTGAATGTCACTTCAGAGGGTGTAGCTTTTGAAATCAACCAGTAAATAAAGCTTCCGATCAATACACCGAATAATGGGGAGAGACCGATCGAAATCGCTGTGGATAGCTTAATGAAAGTCAGCATGCCTTCCATACCTTCTGCGCCGTTCATGTTACCAGCCATTATTTCTTGTTCAAAGTCAGGGCTCATTACCATCAACCAACCCGCAAAAAGTGAAGCGAGCACTACGATCAGAAGTGGTATCCATACCTTTGGCTTTTCGCGAATCCTTTCAAATTGTTCACCTGGGCTAAAGATCATCCCTAGGATTGATGGATTTGTTGAGTTTTCGTTCATCTCGTCACAACCTTTCTAATTTACTCACCTGTATATACGCACAAGGATTTTGAAAGGTTCCCAAAAATTATAAAAAATTGTTTTGATTTTCCTTCGTTATTTCTCATATTCAGCATCTTTTAAAACACGTTCATACTTCCTGACCGCGTTGATAATAAATCCAGCAACACTTAATAGCGTGACGGAAAGAACTTTTTTCATGAGATGCTTCCCCTTTCTAAATGATTGCTTCATCGTATGATGGCGTAGATATTCAGTTCATGTAAAAAAAGACGCTCAGCTAAGAGCGTCTTCCTTCTGATGATTTAGCACAGTTAATAGTTCATCGTAGCGTTCGAAAAGCTGTTCTTTTGAAAGAGGTAGTACTCTTGTAAGATCCTCCACCACACGCTCATCTGACCTTAACCAAGCGTGATACTGTCTCTTAACGTATCGTTCTGCGTCATCGAACGTATGGAACGTGCAGTCTTCCACTTCACCTTGTCTTATTACCTCAAATGTCTCATCGACTTGGCGAATGAATATGATGTCACCTTCATGATTTTCATAGAATGAACCACTTTCACCATCTCTTTGGTTTAGACGATTACGATCAGCGTCGCTTTTCAACGGCTTTAATTGAAATGGTTTTGCGATAAAGACTTCGAATGTTTCTTCTGTTAGTTCGCATCCAGAAGCTTTTGGATGGCCACCGCCTCCGAATCGACCGGCAAACTCGGAAACATCCACTTCATCATGAATCGTTCGAAAACCAAGACGTTTGCTTCCAATGTTGATGATCGTGATGAGGTCGAGATGTGGATGGCGTTTGTTCAGTTCATTTCCTAATTCAGAATGATAAGATTCAGCATGAACCATTCCTACGCAATATTCGTCTATGAACGTTTGTACAATTTGAAAGTTCTTCTTATGAATGTAGCGACTGATCTTTCGCTCCTCTAAATCGAGAATCATTTCTTCTGATTCGCTCAATGAAAATGAGTCCGGATCACGAGTCAAACGTCTTATCATTTCTGCTTTGAACGTTTCTCTCCCTAGGATCGAAAACAAGTCGTTCAGGCGTTTCGCATCCGTATCATTGTCTTCTTCCCATTCCCACGTATCATATTTACGTACGAGTTCTAGGAAATGCTCTAATCCCTCACTTCGCTCAATCTTTTCACGGTTTACTAAGTATTGATAAAACAACGTAGCTGCGCACGTTTTTTTGTCATCACCAGGCTCTACATATCCCCATTCGTACTCGTTAAAATGCATTGCGCTCGCATGATGATCGATCATTTGTACATGTTTTCCCTCTTGAAAACGTTTTTCTAATAGTTGTTCGATCTCTTCGTTCACAGAAAGGTCTGTAATAAAAAGTGGACTTTCATCGTTTTTCTCTAAAAAAGATTCTACGCGTTCATTTAAATTTCGATATGTACAATGTGTAATGTCAGCACTTTTCTCGAAAGCAAGTTCTGCAATGAGTGCACATGCTGATCCATCTAGGTCACTATCTGTAAAAAGTTTTATCATCGCCCACTCCTCCTATTCCACGTTAGTATGTGCGTGGCGTTTAAAATCATTACGAAAATCCACCTCATAAAAAAAAGCGAGCACGGTAGCTCGCTTTTTCTGACAACCTGACAACCCGTTAAATTATACATCTGAACGGTTTATGACACAACAGGTGGTTAGGATGGTGCGTTAGATTTTGTTTCAAAGCGTTCACGGAGCATGAACTTTTGAATCTTCCCACTTGCATTCCTCGGTAGTTCATCAACAAAAATGTATTTCCTTGGTCTCTTATAAGTCGCTAAGTTAGGACTTTCTTGACAGTGACGATCAAGGTCTTCTTCACTGATCGATGCGTCTTTTTTCACGACGATCGCCGTTACAATTTCGCCCCACTTTTCATCTGGCTGCCCAAGGACCGCTACATCTAAGACACCATCATGTGCATGCAAAACGTCCTCGATCTCTCTTGGGTACACGTTCTCTCCACCAGAAATCACCATATCATCTACTCGGTCGGACACGTATAGATAGCCTTCAGCGTCCATATAGCCGAGGTCTCCAGAGTGGTACCATCCTTTATAAAGAGCCTGTTCTGTCGCATCAGGACGGTTGAAGTAGCCGATCATCATACATGGTCCCTTCACGATGATTTCTCCTACTTCTCCCGGTGGAAGAATAGCTTCTGGATCTGATGGTCCATCTTCAGACGGGCGCACGACTCGTACTTCATGGTTGATCGCGGCTCGCCCAGCTGAACCAACTTTTGATAACTGTTCATGCTGATCAAGGAACGTCACTGCAGGTCCCATCTCTGTCATGCCATAAGCCTGAAGAAGATTGATACCGAGTCGTTCTTTAATGATCTTCACCATCGCCGGTGCCATAGGCGCAGCACCATATAGCCCTATTCGAAGGCTGCTAATATCATACAAAGCAAGGTCTTCTTGAAGGATCATGTTCCACATCGTAGGTGCACCAAAGAAGATGCTTACTTTTTCTTCTTGAATCGTTTCTAACACTTTCTTTGGTTCGAAGTGATGAAGGATGACGTTAACCGCTCCAAAATGCACACGAGGCAAGAAATTACAATGTAGTTCAGCACAATGAAACATCGGAGCAGCGACAAGTCCAATATCATGATCCTTCATATGGAGACTAGCTCCACAAATCAAGCTTTGCTCGACCATGCTTCTATGCTTATGAAGGACTCCTTTAGGTCTTCCTGTAGTTCCACTCGTATACATGATGGCATACGTATCGTTTTCGTCTACCTCAATCGTCGGCTCTTCTACAGACGAAAGACGAACAAGCTTTTCATAGCTTTCAGAAAACGCTTGTGGCTCTCCTTCTGTTAACCAGAACGAGACGTTAGGAAAATTCTCTTGCACAGCTGCTATCACAGGTTCAAGCATCTTTTCATAAACCACTACTGAAGGCTCAGCGTCTTCCAAAATGTAAGCGACTTCATTTGGTTTCAACCTAAAGTTGATCGGATTAAGAATCGCTCCGATCTTTGCACATGCGAAAAACAAACAAGCAAGCTCCGTATTATTAAATAGCAGTGTAGAAACACGGTCACCCTTTTTAACACCTGCATCCAAAAGCGCATTCGACACTCGATTCACTTCGACATTCCATTGTTCATATGTCCACCGTATCCCTTTTGTCTTATCGACAAGAGCTTCCTTTGGACCGAACTTTCTTACCGTTTGCATAAATAGAGAACCGATCGTTACGTACATGTACATCCTCCTCATTCAAATAGTGTGACGATGATTGGTCTCGTATGTATGTATCCACTGTGTATAGTTCCATAACTTTACTAAAAACCCTTTTTATATCTGAAAATTCTGATGAATAAAGTCTAACGAGACCTAAGACTAGAGAGGTATCAAGTTTCCAAATAAAAAAGACTGTCAACTATCGACAGTCTCACTAGTTATATTCGATCGGTCAGGTCTTCCTGACTCCACTTGTTCATTTTAGGCACGTTATGATGCTTGATCATTTCTAGTAATTGAACGGGGTCTTCGTGTGAAAGGAGCGGCTCCATATATTGTTTCGCGAGGAAGCCTTCGCTTACCATGTGATCTAGCATCGAATGATAAGGTGCGTAGTAATTTTTTGTGTTTAATAAGGCGATAGGCTTGTTGTGATATTCGAGCTGATACCAGGTGAATATTTCTGTTAGCTCTTCTAATGTACCGATTCCACCGGGCAGTGCAAGGAACGCATCACCGTGATCGTACATTTTTGCTTTCCGTTCATGCATCGTTTCTACGATGATCAGTTCCGATAGCTCTATGTGTGCAACGTTATCATAGATTTTTCTAGGAATGATGCCAGTTACTTTCCCACCGTGTTTAATCACCGTACGAGCTAATGCACCCATAAGCCCTACGTTTCCACCGCCATAAATAACTTCTATTCCCTGGCGTGCTAATTGTTCTCCAAGTTTTTCTACAGCCTCATAGTAGAGCCTGTCTACATTCTCACTAGAACCACAAAATACAGTAACACGATTTAAGTTCGTCATTCACAGCGCCCCTTTCGTAAGATTTTCCCAACTGTATCGTAATCGTACTATTTTATATGACAGAAAAATAGAGGAAATACTCACAAAAAGAAGTGATGGCTAATAAATTCATAATAAAAGACTGCCAACGATGGCAGTCATTCTATTACCCTTTCTCTTCTGCTAGCTCTGTTAATACGTCTTTAATTTTTCGATTGATCACGAGATCAGCCATCGAGTCATACTTTGTTTCTTCATCGTTAACGATGATTACTTTAGCTCCATGGCGCTTTGCTTCTACTGGAAACAAGTTTGCTGGTGAAACACTTAAGGATGAACCTAGCACGATGAAAAGATCCGCTTTTCTAGTTTCTTGCTTCGCTAAATGTATTGCACTCATGGGCAACGGCTCTCCGAACAACACCACTCCTGGTCGTTTAAATCCGCCACATTCGCATAGATTATCATCGTTTAAGAAATGAGCGTTTTCAAACGATTCACCACAATCGTCACAATACACCTCACATAATGTGCCGTGCATTTCTGCGACGTTTTTACTACCAGCTTTTTTGTGAAAACCATCAACATTTTGAGTTAGTATCGAGCTAATATGACCGCTTTTCTCCCATTCTGATAAATAATAATAGCCTTCATGAGGTTTTGCAGATTGTAATTTCTCAATTCGATTTTTATAAAAACGGACGAACAGATCGCGTTCATATGTCATGGCATCCCGACTAGCAAAGAGCAATGGATCATACTCATTCCACATGCCATCGAGTGCCGACCTAAAATCAGCTAAGCCACTCTCAGTGCTCATCCCAGCACCTGTCAGTACAACAGTATGTTTTGCTTCATAAAACCATTTTGCAAGCATTATCATTCACCTGCCTTAGAAGTACGAATAATTAACCATTCACATATTTTCAATGATTCAAACCTTTTTCCCAATATTTTGTTATTTCTTTGTAATATAAAAAACAATGAGGCGAGTGTGCCTCATTGTTTTTTTGTCACATGTTACGATTTTGCAGGTGATGGGTCTTCTGAAACATTTTTATCTCGCTTCTTTTCCTTTTTTGGTTTAGGACTTTTGGCAACAAGATGTTTCTCTTTCGTTATCGCTTTATAGAAGGATACGGTCATGAGAATCATGATCACCGAAAACGGCATCGCTGCGAGTATGAGTACATTCTGCAGTGCTTGTAATCCACCACTGTAAAGCAACACTGCCGCCATAGCTGACTGTGTTATTCCCCATGTGAGCTTCACACTTGTGCCA
The DNA here is from genome assembly GCF_056160805.1 of Anaerobacillus sp. ABD4_527. Classification (NCBI taxonomy): domain Bacteria; kingdom Bacillati; phylum Bacillota; class Bacilli; order Caryophanales; family Bacillaceae; genus Anaerobacillus; species Anaerobacillus sp. ABD4_527. The sequence continues at coordinate 833,338 of NZ_JBSWXZ010000002.1, read as the reverse complement.
GGATTTAATGACCCGTACGTTGTCTGCATTCCAAGAACAAATGTTGCAGAGTCTGCTGAGGTTACGAAGAACGTTCCGATTAGTGTAATTGCTACGATGGAAAGTACTACACCAAACGGATAGTTCTGAAACGTTCCGAATAGCGCTTCTTCTGTCGCAAGTGACGCGATATCTGCCGTTCCATTTTGCTGAAGGTTAATCGCAGAAACACCAAAGGTTGAGAACCAAAGGAACCCTACGACAGATGGAACTAACAGTACCCCAACAAGAAATTCTCTGATGGATCTTCCGCGAGAAACTCGTGCGATGAAGATTCCAACGAACGGTGACCACGAAATCCACCATGCCCAGTAGAAGATGGTCCAGTTGTTGATCCACTCTCTATTCTCAGGGTTAAGTGGAGCAATGCGGAAACTCATTGCTAATAGGTTTGTTAAGTATGATCCAATTGTATCTGTAAACATGTTCAAAATGTAAATCGTTGGTCCTAAAATGAACATCGCAAGGAATAAAAATCCAGCAAGTCCAATGTTCGCATTACTTAAGTACTTGATTCCTTTACTGATTCCTGTCCATGCTGAAATCATAAATAGCACAGTAACGACGGCAATGATAATCAACTGAGAGGTAAAATTGTTAGGAATGCCTGTTAAGTAAGAAAGTCCACCATTAATTTGTACTGCACCAAAACCAAGTGTTGTTGCTACCCCGACGATTGTAGCAAAAACAGCTAATGTATCAATTACTTTACCAAGCAAACCGTTCACGCGATCACCGAAGATCGGGTAAAGTGTCGCACTGATCAACCCTGGCTTATCATGTCTAAACTTAAAATAAGCGAGCACGAGTGCAACGATCGCATAGATAGCCCAAGCATGAACTCCCCAGTGGAAGTATACGTACTGCATCGATTCCTTTACTGCTGCTGGTGTCCCTGTTTCAGCTGTTGGAGCATTCACAGCATAATGATAGATCGGTTCTGCTGCTCCCCAGAAAACAAGTCCGATCCCCATACCAGCACTGAACAGCATGGCAAACCAGCTTAGAGTTGTAAACTCCGGCTTTTCATCCGGCTTACCAAGTTTGATCTTTCCGTACGGTGTAAAAATGATAAACACACAAAAAATGACAAGAAGCGTTACTAAGATTAAGTAGTACCAGCCAAACTTACTGGAAATAAACGATTGAGCACTGGCCGACATGGACTCGAGACTGCCAGGAGAAATCGATCCCCATACGACCATCAATAAACTGATAACCAGCGTACTCCAAAACACTGATGAAATTTTTCCTGTCACAGTAGTCACCTCAACTTCATTTAATTTTTCTGTTTAATACAGAATATAGTACGTTTTTACCTCTATCTATCTATACCACTACAAAATAGGTCGAAACACCGAATTTTAAGTTAAGGCGATCTCTTTTACCCACTATTTACTAAAAACCCTATTATAATAGGGTCTATAGCGGGACTATTTTTTTCTATTTTTTTCGTTGGATTTCGACACTTTGACTCGTTTTGTAGGTGGCTGTTTCTTGATCCACTTTAAAAACCGTCGAATTTGGTCGTCCTCTTTTAGTTTTTTTATCGTGTTAAGTCTTATTGCTAATTCTTGATTCGTGTATAACGCATGAATTTGCTTGTGACATGCAGCACATAAATTTGCAGTTGGTCCAAAGGTCCCTCCCTCTTCTTTTGGTGTTAAATGATGAACCGTACTAGATACTCCTTTTCGTCCGCACAGTTCGCATTCCATTCCTAACCACCCCTTAACTCTTCGTTATTATTTGTTCTTTGCTATTAGGTATACCACTTAATGAAAAGAAAAAAGCCTTCCGATGTTTCGGAAGGCTTCTTGCGCTATATACTTAAAATCTCTTTGATTTCGTCCTCAGAAAGGCTCGAGATCATCGTTTCACCAGGCTGTATGACTTTTTGAATCAACTCTTTTTTCTTTTGCTGGAGCTCATATATTTTCTCCTCAATCGTTCCTTGCGTGATTAATCTCAGAACTTGAACGACTTTCTTCTGACCGATTCGATGTGCTCTTCCAGCTGCCTGCTCTTCAACCGCTGGGTTCCACCACAGGTCATATAAGATAACGGTGTCTGCACCTGTTAAGTTGAGTCCAGTTCCTCCAGCTTTTAACGAAATAAGAAAGATCTCTTTTTCACCGTCGTTGAATCGTTCCGTCATCTCAACTCGCTCTTTAGATGGTGTTTGACCATCTAAATAAAACACTTCGTGACCTGCGTCCGTAAGATGATCCTGAATGATGCGTAGCATGCTTGCAAATTGAGAGAAGATCAAAATTCTCTGCTTGTTTTGAATAGACGTCGCTACGATATCCATGAGCTGTTCTAGCTTACCTGAATACCCATCATAATTTTCAAGAAACAATGAGGGGTGACAGCAAAGTTGACGTAGTCTTGTCAGCCCTGCAAGAATCTTCATTCGGTTGCGTTGGAAACCTTCTCCTCTTAAACTCTCCTTTGTTTCCTGCTGAATTCTGTGCAAGTAACCGAGATAAAGTTCTTTTTGCTGCTTTGTTAATTCAGAAACTTGAACAGTCTCGATTTTGTCTGGAAGTTCTTTCAATACATCCTGCTTCACACGTCTCAAGATGAATGGACGAACCATTCTAGATATCTGTTCATGCGGTAGCTTTTTAAAAGAACTTAAGTCTGGAAAGAATCCAGGCATGATCGAATGGAATAATGCCCACAGTTCATCTAGTGAATTTTCGATCGGCGTACCACTAAGCGCAAACCTTTTTCTTGCTCTCAACTGCCTAACGGCTTGGGACGTTTTCGTAGCAGGATTCTTAATCGCCTGCGCTTCATCTAAAATCACTGAATCAAATTCCATCGCTTCATATTGAGAAATATCTTGCCTTAACGTCGGATAAGATGTAATCCACACATCGGGCTCCGATTGAGACAACAATTCTCTACGTTCAGGAGGAGCGCCGGCATTAACTGCTACGTCCATACCTGGTGCAAATTTCTCAAATTCTTTCTTCCAGTTATAGATGAGCGAAGCAGGTGCGATGACAAGTGCTTTTGCATTCGGATTCTCTTTCTTCTCAGAAAGCAGATAGGAGATGCTTTGCAGCGTTTTTCCTAGCCCCATATCGTCAGCAAGAATACCGCCTAAATGATAATATCCGAGTGCCTTCAACCACTGAAAACCCGTCAGTTGATAGGAACGCAATTCAGCATCTAGTCCATCTGGCAAGCTGAACTGAAGGTCTTCAGGATGTTTCAGTCTCGATAACAGTTCACGAAAAGCTTTGCCATAACGAGAGCTTCGCTTCTCTTTCCCCATCGTTTCATCGATCTGCAAGCCTCGATAAAGTGGAAGCTTGAGATCTCCGCGGCTGATTTCACTTTCTTTAATGTTCAATTCGTCCAATAGCTTTCCAACATGCTGGAAATCTTCATCTTCGATCGAAACGAACGAACCGTTCTCAAGACGATAATACCGTTTTCTTTCGATCATCGCTTTCAGTACATTTGAGATTTCACCCTCATCGATGCCCTTCATATCAAAACTAACATCGAGCCATGTCCCGGTTCCATCAACGTCAACAGATGTGACCGGAACAGACTCTTCATCAAGCAGCCATTTCTTTGCAGAATCTGTTAAAAGAACTTCTGCAAGTTCGTCAAGCCGAGGAAGCGTCCAATATAGAAAATCAAAGATTAATGCTTCATCGTCTACGTACAGTTCACGGCCATTGAATTTTAAAGATGCTTGCTCGATTAGCGCCATGATCTGCTGTTCTTTTTCACTATCTCTTAGGATGATTCCTCCATCCTTGTTCTCAATTCGTGAAGCGCTGTCGAACGGATCGATTCGATCTTCACCATATTTGTACGTGACGTTAACAAGCAGGCGCTCACCCTCTGCATTCACATAGACCTTTGCTCGAAGCGCTGGACTTTCGATCTTTTCTGAAATATCTTCTGACAATGTGACGTCTCCTAGTTTCTTTAAACGTGGGACGACTTGGGATAAAAACGGTTCGATCTGGTCACCAGAAATGGATACAGAACTTGCAGCTGAATTTCGGAAGGGGGCTAACTCTCTTAAAAGTTTCTGCTGCCTTTGGCTCACTTTGTAAAGCGATTCATCGTGAAACACCCATCCGTATGTTCCGAATACAGCAGCTTCTTCAAACCCATTCAAGTGTAAAACATAGTCAGACTCTACTTGCTCAACACCAAAGTCGAAAGGATGCTTATCTTTATAAAGCGTAACGCCTTCAAATAATTCACGATTGTATTCAAAACGTAGCGAACGGTCCTGTTTATAAAGCTCTTCTAAAAACTCGTTAGCTGTCAATGGAGGAAGGATCAACTCTCTGTTATCTGTAAACCTCCCCCAGTTATCCGGAATGCTTAAATACACTTTCTCGTTACTTCGAACAGCTAGCAACAGTTCAATAAAGGGGTAATCCCGCTCATCGAATTCCTGTTCATGAGGCTCATAACTGAATTTCTTAGTAAAATATAGCGACTCTTCAGCTAGCACAGCATCTAGAAATGCCCGGATATCCTTCACGATATATAAGCGGTCCACCCCTATTTTCATCTCGATCGTCCACGGGGCATCTCCCCTCGATCGTCTAAGCGATGGATAGGAGGTTCCTTTAATCGTAAACTCCACCTGCAGGCGATCTTTTTTGGATGAAGGGATATCTGATAAATCCACATCATAGTCGCTCAAAGCCCGGATCAACTGATCTGTTTCATCGTAGTTCTTGGGTGGCGCAGTGCTTTTTTCTTTCTTCTTTTCTTGATCCGGTGGATGAGAGTCGCTGATCGCGATTAGAACAGCCGCGATATGCTTACACGTTCCATACGTATCGAATGCGGCACATTCGCACGAGCCGAACCAGTTATCGCTCAAAAGCTCGATCACAACTTCATAATCATCCGTTCCGTGTACGTGTGCCTTATACGATTTTTTCTCTGTATCATAGTTTAGAACATGAACGCGACCGTCCTGATAGTAAGTGAGGCCTCTTTGATAGAAGCTCACAGGAAACCGTTCTTTTATTTCACTCTTCGTAAACATTGAGTATTGGTTCATCTCGATATCACATCAATTCTCAGCGTAGTAGTACCCTTCATTATACAATCTTCTGTGCATTCCACAAAATCTTAACCGATTGTTCAGATATTTTTTCAAGCATCACTTCTATTTTTCTACTTTGGGACATGTATTTAATTAGAGACATGCAAAAAAGGAGAATGCTATCGATGCTAGAAACTGTGGTAGGTCATATCATTCTTGGTTTATCAATTGCGGCACCGATCGGTCCTATAAATATTGAGATCATGAAGCAAGGAATACATAAAGGATTCTGGTCGTCTCTTCTAGTAGGTGGAGGAGGGATGAGTGCAGATCTCATTTTGATGTGTTTGATGTACTTTGGAATCGCTGCCTTTGTGAAAATATCTTATGTACAAATAGCATTACTCGTACTCGGGTGTGTGATCCTTACACTATCTGGACTTCAGGGGTGCCTGTCTTCTGTCAGTATTGACGAGGCGAGAGACAAAGATAAGTCGGGACTTTTTAACTCTTATGCAACAGGTTTTATGATCGCTGCCTTCAATCCGATGAACCTCTTGTTTTGGCTTGGAATTTATGGTTCTGTCCTCAGTCAATCTTTGCAGCGCCCTGACAAATGGGAAGCGTTCTTTCTTTCCACACTCGTTTTCGTCGGGATCGGTCTTTGGAACTTAAATATGTCCTTGACCGTCCATTTTGGCAAAACACTTATGAAACCATCAACGCTGAGAGGAATAAGCGTTGTTGCAAGCCTTGTCTTACTCTTCTTCGGTCTTCGATTTGGTTACCTTGCTGCAGAAATGCTATTTGTAGCTTCAAAATAAAAAGAGCAGCTTTAGCCGCTCTTAAATCATGTACACATATATTGCGATTCCTGCAACAGCGATTATACTCACTACAACATAAATAGAAAAAATCGTAATGCTCGTACTTTTCGCTTTCTTCTCGTACCCACTATCACTTTTTCCTGCTACCATGAGCGTACCGATCAAAATTAACACGATAAAAAATATGATTAAACCAGTTGCAACCTGTATCATATCTTTCCCCCCTCTTCTTTATCATACATTGAATTGAAGATAGGATGGAACAAGGAATTTATCGAAATTCTTACAAAATCCCCGGGCATTTTTCAGCCTTACAACATGAGCACAAAATTTAATTATTTTTTTAACGTATTTGATTCCGGATTTATGACAACACTTTTTTATACAGTCGGCCATTATCTTTCATTACAATGAAGATGCTGTCAGATGGCCGGCCGTACCACAAGCAAGTCCCTTGAAAAGCCCCTCTACGTAGAGGGGCTTGTTCCGTTATCTAAGACAAAGTCTGCGTGGAGAGCAGGCTCTACTTTTTTCAAATAGTAGTCTTCAGCTTTCCAATAACGATCATGAAACTTTTTAAGATTCTTTTTCGTTTCCTCACTCTCTCTTTCAAACCTGGCTCTACGGGAACACTCAAGATAGATAACGTAATCGAGATATTCTCTCCACTCTTCTCGCTGAAGAAAAACTCCTTCAATAAGGACAAGTGCATTTTCTGGGATTTGTTGAACGTAAAAGGTGTGAGTATCACTCTTTTCATCATAACGCTGAAGGGTTAATTCAGAAGTCTGTTTAACCTTATCAAACAAGTGATCTCGTAAGTAGGAAACATCCCATTGAAGATAGTAATATTCGAACCACTCCTCATAGCCTGTTCCATATCGTTTATTCCTTGAAACGATAAAGTCATCGATGTGGATCACGATGACTTCGCGTTCAGTAACCCTCTTCTGCATGTTATTCACAAAAGTCGTTTTCCCTGACCGACTCAATCCATCGATACCCACTACCATCCTGGTTTGTTTTGGAAACTTAAATAAGATATCGTTCAGTACTTCCTTCACACATAACTCACCTCTTAAATTTTGCTAATTTTCTACATTTTTTACGAATCCTATTGATTTCCAACAAGGCAATGGATAAACTGATAGTACATTCGATAAAAAGAACAGTTTAGGAGGATTGAACGAATGCATAAAAGCAAAACGCTACCAGAAGATTGGCTACCACTGGTGAAAGAAGCGATGAATTCATCCACTACGAAAGAAGAATTTGCTGCTTACTTAAAAGAAATAGAGACTACACTTAAAAAGTCTTCATAAATAAGAAACCCCAACGGAAAGACGTTGGGGATTTTATAGAAACAAATGAAGAATGGACATCGGGCCTGATCTACCTTCTTTCTTCTTACCTAAATCCACATATCCTTGTTCAAGGTAGATCGATCGAGCCACTCCGTTTTTCACATTAACAGCTAACACCACTTCATCAATTTCGGGGAAATTAGATTTTACATAGTCTTTAACAAGAAACATGGCATGTTTTCCATACCCTTTTCCCTGCTCCTTCTGATCGATACTGAGCGCTCTTAACAGCATAGCGTTTTTGTTGGAAGTGTATTCCTTCGCACCTTCACCACTATGTAATACGAAAAAACCTACAACTCTCTCTCCTGATAAAATGACGACTGGATGCCGCTCAGGATCTTTCATGCACTTTTCAAATGCTGGCATCGGTAGAGAAGTGTACCTCATCTGATCATCTGAAAGAGTAAATTTCCTTAATGCTTCAAGGTGAAATCCTTGTGTTCTTGCTAGTTTTAGTTGATCTGTAGCCTGCTTTGTCATCACTTCTCTCTCCTTTCGCACCATACTCATTCTATTTAACATATCAAAAAACCTTCTTCTAATAAAAAAAGCAGCATACGAGGTGTATGCTGCCAATATGTCATTTCTCTCTTCTTGCAAAATCAACGAACCGAAATTTATCTAACCTGTGACGAGACTCGGTATACTCGATTAAAGATGTGTCGTTCAAATACACATAGTTCCGTACGACAACGACGTGCTCATAATCTTTTAAATCTAGATAGCGCCTGTCATCTTCGTGTGCATTCTCAACAACGATTTCTTTCTTCGCATAGCTGATCGATAAACCGAGGTCGTTTTCTAAATAATCATAGATCGAGTTTTCACAGATCTCTTTCGTTAATTCAGGAACAAATTGAACTGGAAAATAATCTCGATCCAAAATGATTTTTTCCCCGTCAATTTCTCTTGCCCTGACGACATGCCACACATGATCACCATTACGAAGACCAAGTTGCTCCCTCACCCATTCTGTGGGCTGTTCTTTTTCGAGGTAGTGAACGATCGTTTTGGACGTTTTGCTCATTCGCTTAGATACTTCCTTAAAACTCACGAGGCCAGAAACAGGAAACTCATATCGATTAACGTCGATCACAACGGAACCTCTCGCTTTGATCTTTTGAATCTGTCCATTTTGCGAAAGGAGGTTCAATGCCTTGCGAATCGTTTCTCGAGATGTTCCATACAACTCTGCTAGTTCGTGTTCAGAAGGGAGTTTACTGTTCGGTTTATAAGTCCCATCCTGAATTTTCGCTGAGAGCTCTTGATAAATCTGAGCATACTTCGTTTGTTTCATCTCACCATCACCTATGACTTCTTGACATAGTACACGACGGATTCAAATGGTCTAAGGACCTTCCCATCGATCTCCTCATGCGGATCTTCAGAGTAGTTAGAAAGAAGACGTTCAAATCCGTCTACCTCTACATGAGCAGGAAGGTGAACCGTCGCTTCAGTTTCATAAAAGTTGTTAACAACGAGCAGCTTTTCTCGATCGGTTTCACGAACATATGCGAAAATTTGAGGATCTTCCGCTAAGATGAGTTCATAGCTACCTTCCGTTACAACATCAACGCTCTTTCGTAATTCGATTAGCTTTTGATAATGATTGAAGATCGAATTTTCTTCTTGAAGCGTATCTTCTACGTTGATTTGCTCATAGTTTTTTGCAACAGGTATCCAAGGTTCACCTGTCGTAAATCCTGCTTGAGAATTTGAATTCCATTGTACGGGCGTACGAGAATTATCTCTCGACTTGTGACGTAAAATTTCAAGAATCTCTTCTTCACTATACCCTTTTTCCTGAAGAATAGAAAAGATGTTCAACGATTCAACGTCACGATAAGAAGAAATATCGTCAAACTTCGGATTGGTCATTCCGATTTCTTCGCCTTGATAAATGTACGGCGTTCCTTGCATCATGTGCATCGTCGTAGCCAGCATCTTAGCCGACTCTTTTCTGTATTCACCATCGTTCCCATATCGAGAAACGATTCTTGGCTGGTCATGGTTGCACCAGAATAGTGCGTTCCAGCCTCCTCCTTCATGCATCTCTTTCTGCCATGTTGACAGGATGTTTTTTAATTTGAGGAAATCAAAGTCTGCGACCGACCACTTCTCACCGTTTGGGTAATCCACTTTCAAATGGTGGAAGTTAAACGTCATGCTTAGCTCATTCCGTTCGGGATTAGAGTACTTTATGCAGTCACCTATCGTTGTTGACGACATCTCACCCACTGTCATCGGGTTGTACTTCATAAATACTTCTCGATTCATTTCGTTCATGAACTCATGAGCACGAGGTCCATCTGTATAAAATTTACGTCCATCTCCAGGGGCAACCGATCCATCATCGTTCGGAAAATCTTGATCTTTCGAAATTAGGTTGATGACGTCAAGACGGAACCCATCAACACCTTTTTCGAACCAGAACGTCATCATGTTATAGACTTCATCACGTACTTTTTCATTTTCCCAATTCAAATCAGCTTGTGTCACATCGAATAGATGAAGATAATACTGTCCTGTTTCCTCATCATACTGCCATGCTGACCCGCCAAATTTGGATTGCCAGTTCGTTGGCTCCTCACCGTCCACTGGATCTTTCCAAATGTAATAATCACGGTATGGATTATCTTTTGATTTGCGTGATTCAACAAACCACTGATGCTCTGTCGACGTATGGTTTACAACGATATCCATGATGATCTTAATATCTCGTGCGTGAGCTTCCTCAAGCAAACGATCGAAGTCTTCCATCGTTCCATATTCTTCATAGATGCTGAAATAATCACGGATATCATATCCATTATCATTTTGAGGTGAATCATAGATCGGCGTTAACCACACCACGTCGACACCGAGTGTTTTTAAATAGTCTAGCTTTTCGATAATTCCGTTGATATCTCCTGTACCGTTTCCTGTTGTGTCGTTAAAACTCTTTGGGTAAATCTGATACACAACGGACTTTTTCCACCATGCTTGCACGTAACTCAACTCCCTAACTCATTTTCTATTCTCACACGAAAAAACGATATCACCGGAACTGTCATATGAACCGGTAGACATTCCAGGTGATATCGTACGTCCTAATTAATTCTCTACTTTTCTTACCTTTCCATACAGAAGTGTAAGAAGGAATGGTAGCACAAGAACGATTCCCATTCCTAGGAAGAATGCTCCCCAATATTCTTTAAAGATCGATAAGAATCCAGGAACGCCCCCAACTCCAATCGACTGTGCTTCTACACCCATTACCGTGATAACGAGTCCTGCGATAGCAGAACCGATAATCGCTGCAAAAAATGGGAAACGATAGCGAAGGTTTACACCGAATAAAGCTGGCTCGGTTACACCTAGGAATGCAGATACTGCAGATGTTCCTGCAAGACCCTTCGTTTTCTCCTGCTTCGTTACCAGCATCATCGCAAGTGCCGCTGCACCTTGAGCGATGTTAGAAAGAGCTAGCATCGGCCACAAGAATGTGCTTCCTGTACTTCCGATCAATTGAAGGTCGACTGCTAAGAACGTGTGGTGCATACCCGTAATAACGAGTGGAGCATACAGTGCACCATATACAAGCCCACCGATCGCTGGTACAGCATCGAACAAGCCAATAAATCCATCAGTCAATAGGTTTGCAATCCAGAACGTAACAGGTCCAATCAACGTGAACGCAAGGAATCCAGTTACGAGCAATGCGACTGGTGCAACGACAAGCATCTGAATGGAATCATGCACCCGTTTATTTAAGAACGTTTCGATTTTCGCTAATATATACGCGGATACAAGAACTGGTAAGACCTGCCCTTGGTAACCGATTTTTTCAATCTCAAGACCAAACAAGTTCCAAGTTGGAATATCATCTGCCTGACCATATGCCCAAGCGTTAAGTAGATCAGGGTGAACTAAGATAAGACCGAGCACGATACCGAGTAACGGACTACCACCAAACTGTTTCGCTGCTGACCAACCGATCAGTCCAGGTAAAAAGACGAATGCGGTATTCGCGATCAAGTTGATAATACTTGCAAGGTCAGCCCACTGAGGATAGACCTCAACGAGAGGGGCACTAAAGAAGATATCTTCAGCAGTTAAAATGTTGTTGATACCGAGTAACAAACCTGCTGTTACAATGGCAGGTAAAATTGGAATAAAAATATCTGCTAGCGTCTTAACAGCACGTTGCAACATATTTTGTTTTTGTGCTGCAGCATTTTTCACATCCTGTTTGGATGCGCTCTCAATTTCTGTAATTTCAGCGAAGATCTTGAACACTTTATCCACAGTTCCTTGCCCGATGACGACCTGAAACTGACCGTTAGCCGAGAAAGAACCTTTTACAAGATCATTTTGTTCGAGTGCTTCCTGATCGACTTTGCTTTCATCGTGTAATACGAGTCGTAGTCTAGTTACGCAGTGTGTAGCAGTTGATACGTTTTCTTTACCACCGATCGCTTCAACGATCTGCTCGACAGACTTTCTGTCAATAGCCATGCTTCTTCCCCCTATTCATAACCAACAGGCCGCCTACGAACGACCTGTTGTCATTCATCAATTACTTCTTAACCTTTGTATGCATAATTTCGACTTCACCGCGAGTAGCGCCATCTGTATAAGACTTCTCAACATTCTCAAGAATGTCTGCATTCGTGATGATGACCGGCGTGATCGTACTTGCTGCTTTTTCCTTCACAAGATCAAGGTCTACTGAGATCAATGGGTCGCCGACCTTAACTTTGTCGCCTTCCTTCACGTGTCCTTCAAATCCTTCTCCGCCCATACCAACTGTTTCTAAACCAACATGGATGAGTAGTTCTAGTCCAGATTCAGACTCGATGCCGACAGCATGTTTCGTGTGGAAGAACTGAATGATTTTACCGTTTACTGGTGAAACAACTTCGCCATCAGTCGGTTCGATCGCAACACCATCACCCATCATTTTTTGTGCGAACGTCGGATCCGGTACGTTTTCAAGTTCAACGACCTTCCCGTTCATCGGAGCTAGAATCTTCTCCTCTGTAGGCGTTTCCTTTTTACCGAATAGTTTCTTAAGCATCATGTATTCTCCTTTCAACCGCTTTCATTTATTGTTTAACTTGTCTATACATGTTCAATACAATTCGTAGTTTACCTTGTATATACAAGTTAGTCAACTGGAACGTTTTACAACTGGGGGAAGAAGCAATTTTCAATGAAACCAATAATTCTTTACCCTTTTATCCTCCTACTAAACGAAAAGATGTTTTATGTTGTATGAAATCGTTTAATATATGTACTAGATAAGAAGGAGGGATCAGGAATGAATAAAGTGGATGTTGAAACGCTCTATTTAAAGGAGAATGGGGAGATACCGAACAACCCAGACCTTCCCCTTATCCTCTATCGTGGTAGTTTAGTAGATCTTGAAAACCAATGCGCGGATCAATTCAAAAAGAACAACTGGACGAACAGCTGGCAAAACGGCGTATTCGATTACCATCATTATCACAGCAACACGCACGAAGTCCTTGGTGTCGTAAGTGGTGAAGCGACCATCACGTTCGGCGGTGAAAACGGTGAAAAAGTAGACGTTAAAAAGGGCGATGCAGTCGTTATTCCTGCAGGTGTCGGACATAAAAGAGAAAAGGCATCTTCAGATTTTCAGGTCGTTGGTGCATACCCGAATGGAGTGGATCACGACTTGAAAACCGGTGATCCGAACGAACGAGATGCTCTTGAAACAATTCAGCACGTTCCGTTTCCAGAGACAGATCCTATTTTCGGTGGCGATGGTCCGCTTATTGAGATTTGGTCAAATGTAAATAGAGGATCTTAAGGAAGCCCGTTAAATAGAAGTACAATAAAACCGACCAGAGGCAAATGCCTCTGGTCGGTTTTGTTGATATAGAGTAATGTTATTTCAAATACGACTACCCTTTTCTTCCTGGGACCGTTTCATCATAAAAGGGTTTATGGTCCGGATGATGAGCAAGCCTGCTATCTTCATTACAAGAATCGATCTTCTTCATTTGTTCAGGTGTTAAGTTAAAATCGAACAAGTCTGCATTTTCTTTTATTCGCTCTGGCTTTGATGACTTTACATTAACAACAACATCGTGGTTTAGACACCACCTCAATACAACTTGAGCTGGTGACTTTCCAACGCTTTTACTGATCTCTTTGATTGCCCTGTTCGATAACACCTTTCCTCTCTTCAGAGGAGACCATGCCGCCACTTGAATATTCTTCGCATCGCAATAGGCTCTAAGGTCTTCTTGAATCAGTTCAGGATGAAACTCGATCTGGTTCATGACAGGCGTCACACTTGAATTCTTGAGGATCGTTTCGAGGTGATGCTTCTCGAAGTTACTTACACCGATCGCGCAAACTTTTCCTTCATGATACAGCTTCTCTAGTGCCTGCCACGTCTCTTGGTATAGCTCAGGAACGGGCCAATGGATAAGATAAAGATCGAGATAATCAGTGCCAAGTCGCTCGAGTGACCTTTCAAACGCGTTTAGCGTTTCATTATACCCCTGCTCATCGTTCCAAACTTTTGAGGTTACAAAGAGTTCTTCACGAGGAATGCCTGATTGCTTAATCGCCTCGCCAACTTCTTCTTCGTTTCCGTAGTAAGAAGCGGTATCGATGCCTCGGTATCCGCACTGCAGCGCTTCGGTCACAGCTTGAACAGCTTCATTTCCATTTAGCTTAAAAACACCAAAACAAACCTCTGGCATCTTCACGCCGTTTGAGAGTGTCACGCGTGCTATTCCCATCCCCTCTTCATCCTCCCCCTGTGGTTAAATCAACTTTTTATATTCTTCAACAAACGAACGAGGATCTTCTTTTATCATAAAAGAGATGACGCCTCTGTTTGTGTGCAGATAAAGAAAACCAAAGCTTTCCGATGTGAACCGATACGAAACATCGAACACATCGTTCAACCGATAATACTGAGACGTGGAGCGAATGCTATCTTCATAGAGCTCTAATTCATATTTTTCTTCTACCGTATGCTGACCGGTCCGCTCAATCTTACGAACCATTTCTATAAACGGATGAGAAGTGATAAATGTCATGTTCGTCACTGCTTTCTTTACATATACTCAGTTTAAACTATATGCCTGTTATACCATGTTTTAAACCTTCAGTAAAAATCCACTTCTACACCATGCCCTCTAGCTCCTTCTTTTGGAACGTATGTAGCAGGGTTTCGCTGATATAAGAGAGATTTCGCTGATAAAACTCATGTTTCGCTGATATCCAACCAAGTTTCGCTGATAAAAAGAAAAAGTCGCTGATATTCTTTCAATTTTCGTCGATATATCTGTTATTCCCTTAATTATCGTCATTGAAAACCCACGATAAAACGAAAAAGAGCGAATCTCAAGGATTCGCTCTCCGTATATGCTTATGCTTCTAATGCTTCGACGACTTTATTTGCTGCGCTAGCGCTTGATTGAGGGTTTTGTCCCGTTACTAGCTTGCCGTCGCGTACTGCAAAGTCAGCCCAGTTGTCTTGTGAAGTGAAATCTGCGCCTTTAAGACGAAGTGTCGACTCAAGCAAGAACGGCATCTTTTCGACTAGCTGCATTTCTTCTTCTTCAGAGTCTGTAAATGCAGTCACTTGCTTACCTTGCACAAGTGGTGAGCCGTCTTTGTACGTTACGTTAACGAGTCCGGCTGGACCGTGGCAAACAGCTCCGATGACCTTGTCATTCTCTGCTTGTTCTTGAAGAACGTGAAGAAGCGCTTCGCTATCTGGGAAGTCGAACATCGTACCATGTCCACCAGGCAAGAATACGGCATCGAACTGATTCGCATCTTCATTCGATAATTGTGTTGTATTCGTTAGCTTCTCCTGCGCTTCCTCCCACTCTGCTGGGTTCTCTTCAGGAATACTGTTTGGATCAAGTTCTACTCGTCCACCTTTTATTGACGTTACCTTAATATCGTAACCTTTTTCTTTGAAGATATTGTAAGGAACTGCAAACTCTTCAAGCCAAAGGCCTGTTTTATTTTCTGCATCGATTTCCGTATGGTTCGTTACGACCATTAGTACTTTTTTACTCAATGAAATCCTCTCCTTTATCTTCTGTGATCTAACCACTTTTGTATATTACCCGATGAATTCATTTTTAATCATACGAAGTGGCTAGACTAATACAGTACCTTTGGAATGATAAAGAACATGTAAAAAACATTCAAGAAAACTGCTCCGAAGACGAGTAACGTGTTTTGCTTTTTCAGTTGTACAATATATAAAACAAGCCAAATGAGCAAAAGCCCGATTGGAATCAAGCCGTACACGTTATCTGACCTCAAGACAATCACGCCGATCAACTCGAGTATCGAGTATGGCACGATGATGATTCCAAGAATTCCATTTATGATATGTATCCATTTCTTTTCAAGCGGCTTCAATACGAATTCTCCTTTCGCTATCCCTACTATTCTCCTTTTCTAGTATATAACAATGCGTCGCCTTCTTTGTAAAACCATTTTCTGGTCGTTCTCTGGTTAAAAGGTAGTGTTTTCCTGCTCGATTGTCGTTACATAGCGAACCTTGCCGAATACCTTTCTGTGAATACAATTGCAGAAAGTGAGGAAACATGATGTTTCTTAAATCAAAAATGATCATGATGTTCGTAGTTGCTGCATTCGTAATGATGGCAACGCCCGCGCTAGCATCAGCCGAGCTTGGGGATCGAACATTAAACAAAGGAGACAGAGGTTCTGACGTTGTGGAACTTCAAAACTATCTCCTAACAAAAGGTGTGTTTCCGTATCATACGGCAACAGGATACTATGGAGAGATCACAAAGAATGCAGTGAAAGAATTTCAAGAATCTCGTAATCTGAAAGTAGATGGCATCGCTGGACCGAACACGAACAGTAAAATCAAAGTGCTTCGCTATGGTGATATCGGTAAACAAGTCATACATATCCAGAGTCAGCTTGAAAAGACAGGCTATCACACGTCAGGCCTTGACGGTGTTTATGGAAGCGGAACAAAATCCTCCGTGAAGAGCTTCCAAAAAGCAAACGGCCTTACAGTGGATGGAATCGCCGGACCTAGCACCCGCTCCGCTCTTGATCAAGCTGCTTCAAAAGGTACAGCTGCAGGGAAAGAACTAACCGTTGAAAGCACAGCCTACACGGCTCATTGTGAAGGCTGCTCAGGTGTAACGCGAATGGGTGTAAACTTGAAGAAGTACCCTGACGCAAATCTAATTGCAGTTGACCCAGAAGTGATTCCGTTAGGGTCGATCGTTGAAGTAGAAGGATACGGCCGTGCGATTGCTGCTGACACAGGCGGCGCGATCAACGGAAAGAAAATCGATGTCTTTATTGAAGATCAAGACGATGCAATGGCATGGGGTCGTAAAGACGTGAAGATTAAAGTAATCAAGTAAATAAATGCCGTACCGCTTCTGGAAGTAGAGGCGGTACGTTTTTTTACATCTGCTTTTTAGAAGCTATATATTCATTAACTTTTTCTAATGATTGTAATGTTCATTAGCATCAGGCTGTTTCAATTGAATTCTTTGATTGATAACATAAAAACCATAGAAACATAGACCATACATTCCCCAGCTTATTAAATTTTCTAGAACAACACCTTCATCAAATGCTTCTACACCATAATTTAAAATCAACCAAGCTTTTGTACCCGCTAATATTCCGCTTCTAAGCCCAAAACCTAATGTAATGAATTGAAAGATCTTGAAAATATCTCTTTGGTAAAACCTCAATTTAGTATTAGTCCTATTAAATCCTTGTAATTCTGCAAAATCTAACGAAAAAAATAACACGATTGGTTTCTTTATCAAAATAGAACTAATAAAAAATATTGCTAATGCTACTTGATAATAGACATTATTCCAAAGTAGCTCAATACCTGTGCCTGACAATAAATCAACCAATGTACTTATGGTTAGGGTCGACAGAATAAACACTCCAAAAAAATTAATCCGTTTTGTTTTGATTGTTCGATATACTGTATACAAGAAACCTGGTACAGCAGATAGTAACATGGCATGGTAAATTCCTATAGGCTCTTTAACAAGGTTCCAAATTGCTACCGGAAAGATAAAGTAAAAAAGAACATCCAACAAAACAAGGTTCTTCATTCGTTCCTCCCCGTTATTAGTTTGTTTACTTCTTTCAGTAGGTTCATATTCACTTTCATATGCTCAATACCATTTTGAAGAATTAAATGGTACATTGAAGATTCAAATTCATCATCAAACCCCTTATCTACACCTAACCCTTCTTCCCATTTTGAAATAACAGTGTGTAACTCTTCGATATGTTCCGAAATATTTTCTTTAGCATCTTTTGGAGCAAGGTCTTTTATGAAAGACAAACTAGCATATAATTCTGAAGGTACGTTTTTGGTTGGTTGTTTTATTGACGCCTCTAATAACTTATTAAATTCACGTTCTCCTTCTTCAGTTATCGTATAAACGACTCTTACTCTTTTCCCAGCCGTTTCTTTACGCAACTCTTCAATTAACCCTTCTTTCTCCATTTGCCTTAACGCATGGTAGATTGAATTTGTTTGAATCCTTGTCCATAGATCCACTTGACTATCATGTAAAATTTGTTGAATTTCATATCCGTGCATCGGTTTTTTGTGTATTAATCCGAGAATGATTAACCTATACATGTTATCCCTCATTTATATACTTAAATTTAAGTATATAATATTAAACATAATCGTGGTTTTCAAGTGTTTTCATGAATTTTCTTACATTTAAACCATACTTCTTACACAAAGCTATAAATTTCTATTCTATTCAACTATTATAAAAATAGGCTGTGACATAAGCATATAACCATGAGAAAGACCCGATCAATTCATTTGAATTAGATCGGGTCTTTTGTAATTTACAGATAGGAAACCGCCGCTTCGCCAACATACTTCGCTTCCGCGTGCACGGCCTCAGTCTCCTCAGAAAGCAAAAAACGGTTTCCTGCGTGGCCTTCCTACTCGTGCTGTTCCCGCAGGAGTCTACGTATGTTGGCTACGCTAAGGTCTTACTCTTTAACATTCAACATTCGCGATTTCCTTCATGTATGTTGGTTTTGCCCCAGTCTCTGAATAATTTATTATTTCTTAACGCTTTTATGGTCACATCAACCAAAAGAAATCACTATAAAATGCTGACACCATAACGAAGATGAAAAAGATTAGTTGACTTATCGTAAACAGGAAATCCTTTCGATTCGTTGCATGCTTCCATTCCATGAAAGCAGTAAATGAATCAGAAATAATGATTAATAACATTAATAAAAACCAAGGTTCGAGAAACCATACAAACTCTGTCGGAGCTCTTGTTATATTATAGAAAAATCCCAAAAGGATAAGGACGATTGCTACCGCTCTTATAACCCGATCCACTTTCTTATGTGTGCTATTCACAATGGTATTGGAAAAGAGCTTCTTCTTTTCTACCTTTAGCAACCTTCTCATAATCGCATTGAAAGATGTGATTAATAAAACCAAGATCATCAGCACAATCAATAACTTCAGCCAAAAATATGGTTCAATACCATACAACCGAACCAACCCTTTCCCCTCAAACTCGCTTTTTATTTTCGCTTCCTTTCTGGAAAATCCTACTATGACAAGCTTATCATAGAATTTCTCTTTCATAACGATCATTCGGTATTGCATACAAAGAACGCCCGGTTTCTACCGGGCGTTCTTACTAAACTATCTTATTTTCCATACCAGCTTTTGTTGGCTTCGATTTGGTCGTCATGCTCTTGGTGCCAGTAGTCGACACTATAAGAGTAATCGTAGTTCATGATGCACTTGATGCCGCTTCCTTGCTGGTCATGACCTAGGCCATAGTTATGCGAGAACTCATGCTGAGCTGCATGCCATGTGTTTTCAGCACCTTGGTCAAGGTTTACTGAAACTGCGCTCTGATATGGGTCGTTGGAGTACACATAAGCGATTCCTCCAGAATTAAAGTTCGCATCCCTTGTGAATCCTACTAAGAAATCTTCTCCATTTCCATTCCAGTCTCGGTCAAGGTCTTGAAGAATTTCAGAAGCGTTCGCACCATCTGATTTCCATTGTGCGAATGTCTTCACCTGAAAATCAATATCGTGGTCACGAGTAAATCCGTTATCTGCGTTTTCAATAATGTTTTGAGTATACGTTTGCCAGTCGCTGTGTGCTGCACGGTATTCTTCGTCAGCTGCAACAATGACCGTTACGACACGCGTTCCGTTATCTCCTGAACCTGTATCGCCATCGTCATCAGATCCACCTCCACCGCCGCCACAGAACAAGCAGATTAGATCTTTTTCCTTTGTTTTGTTCATTGCAATCTTTCGATCTTCTTTCAATTGTTTCTTCGTAGCATTCTTCTTAATTTTCTTTTCTCCGATTTTCTTGCCTTGTTCGTTCACGATCTCTGCAACGGAATCATTCTCTACTTCAGCAGCTTCAGTGAACTCTTTTTTCCCTTTATTCTTCGCTTTTGGAAGTGTTTCGATCATGACTTTATTCCCTGCAGAATCGACGGTAGTTTCTCCGTCATGAGCGTCATGCGTTGAAAACCCTGGCGCGATCGCTAGCGTAAGTGCTAGAGATAGCGCAACAAACCCTTTACGTTTCATGTGATGTTTCCCCCAAGTTTTTTTATTTTAGATTCGAACAACTATTAATCTAGCACAACTAAACACACGATTTCAGGGGGCTATTGGTCGAATCTAACAAGTTTCTGTCTGAGAACAACGAACTGGTTTTTTGATAGATAATGTCAAAAAATTCTTCCATTAACAACAAAAACTCTCCTCAAGTGGAGAGTTTTTGTTTAACTAGCGCTATGCTTACCGCGCTGCTGGAGCTTTATGAGTCTATAGGTATGGGTAGCGATCACTTTTAGAACAGCATAGGTCGGAATGGCTAGAATGAGTCCGAGAAACCCAGCTAGACTACTAGCAACTAGCAATAATAATATGATTGTCAGAGGATGAATATCGAGTCTTCTCCCCATCACCTGAGGTGAGATCAAGTTACTCTCAATTTGTTGTATCACGATGACACCTAAGACGACGTAAAGCGCAGTTAGTGGAGACTGAATAAACCCGACGATCACACCTGGTGCTGTCCCGATGATTGGTCCAATAAACGGTACAACGTTTAAGAACAGCGCTATGAATGCTAGAATCAGCGCATAGTCGAGGCCGATGATCACGTACCAGATATAGACGAACGTTCCGATAAACAGGCTTACGATCAGCTGTCCTTGAATGAACCCACTGAGTGCATCATCCATATCTTCAAGAATCTTTGCACCTTCCTTACGGTGAGCCCGAGGCACTACCCGTAACAAAGAAGGCATAAGCTTTTTTCCATCCTTCAACATGTAATAGAGGATAAAAGGTAGAAGAACAATTCCTATTACAACATCCGTCACGATGTTCAAGAACGAAAGTAAGTAGTTACCGAACGATGAACTGATCTCTCCGATCGAACCTGATATCCGTTCTGTTAAGCCATCGACCGACACCATTTCACTCTGTAAAAGATTCGCTATGTAAGGATTGCTTTCCCACTCTGTTAGTGCGTCTTGGAGGTCAGCGACAAGTGCAGGCGCACCTTGAGCAAGACTATTAAACTGCTCTGTCAGAATGGGTCCGATGCTCAGTACAAGACCTGTTATCCCACCAGCAAGAGCGAGGTACACGATCAATATTCCAAGCGGTCTCGGAACCTTCCCCTTTTCTAATAAAGCAATGATCGGGCGCAATAAATAATAGAATACCCCTGCTGCAATAATAGGGAATGCGAGCGTGGTAATTAAAATCCCGATCGGTCGAAATAGAAATTCGATTTTACTTCCGACCCATATCACTGTAAAAATCAATAGAAGCCATATGAGGAAACGAAACAAACGCGACCGTTCGATCATAAGCATCACTCACTTTTCTTTGTTAAATTTAATGATCCCTTTTCGATATAATCTGATGATCGTTTCTACGAGCCATGCTGGCACTTTTTTCGGAAAATAAGAATTGCAGTAAATTGTATCATAAGCTGTCTTCAAATCTTCCCAATGGCTGCATTCTTTCGTCTGGCGAAAACGAACAACGTCGATCACACGCACTTCTCCATTTTTAAGTAACATGACGTTTTGAAGATGCGTGTCACTTGGATTCAACCCCTTCTTTCTAGCATAGTTGAGGGCTTCATCGACGACCTCAACCATTTGCCTTGTGATTTCGACCCCTTCGATCAAGCAATCATAAAACGTGATGCCATCCAAATATTCCAGAATCAAATAACCTTCCCCAACCTCGTAGAGCTTCGGATAGTAGACGTCATTATCAAGTTCTTTATAAATTTCTGCTTCTTGAACTGCTAGGTTATGAAATTCAGGATAAAAAACTTTCACAACCTTCTCTTCACCAGAAAGTTTAAATACCGCTGCACTCCTTCCTTTCCCTATCGGATGGAGTCCGTCTGGATACGTAACGATGGATGCCCCTTCAAAACGAATGCTGTTAACGAGATCGACTGCTGTTGTCATAGGGTCTCTTCCTCTCCTGATCCTGCCGTTATCTCTATTATATACGAAAGAACCACTACCACTATGGTAACGGTTCAAGAGCAGTACCATATACATTTCTTACGATTTTTCTATACTAAAAGTTTCATAGCTAGAATGAGTCTCCTGTCATAATTTCCATGAAATCTCTATAAAAGTTGAAATAGTCCAGTTTTATCGCAACGTGTTGTACCGGCCTACCATCAAATTCTTCCTGCTCAAAACTTTGCCTGAAATCACCGATACTGAGCCCTCGTGCGACACCATCGATTTCAACCGCAACTGGCGTCTGAAAAAACGTAAACAATTCGGGATGAACGATCGCCATGATCGTTGTGGCATCATGAACAGGTGATCCACCTAAACCAGGTACCTTTTTCTGATAAAATTCATAGTAGTAGTAATCCAGTAGTGGCTTGATTAAATCAGACTTGCCTTTCGAATCGATATAATCGACCATCCCAGGCGTAATGATCGCGCTTTGTGTCACGTTTAGCGGAAAAAGATTCACATTTTGAGCGTAGCGCATCACAATGTTCGCTGCTACTGGATCTGCATGGAAATTGGCCTCTGCACTCGGTGTCACATTACCAGGTACATTAAACGCACCACCCATTACATAAAAAGCATTGATCTCTTCCATCTTCTCCGGATACAACAAAAACAACGTCGCGAGTGACGTCATCCTCCCTACGTTCACGATTACGAGATCATCATACTTTTCGATTAACGGAATCACCTGAAAAAAGTTTTCCAGCGGTGGAGAATGATTCGTTGGTGGCGTGATGGGACCAAGTCCATCTGGCCCATGAACGTCGGGATAGAAAACAGGAACTTCACCGGTCATAGGTTTTTCGGCACCACCCATCACGGGAATGTCCGTACGCCCCACTTTCTTTAAAAGATAACGAACGTTATTCGCAGTTTGTTGTTTCGAAACATTTCCATAACAGGCAACGATCCCAATCACATCGATTTCACCCGATAAGTGAGCATACAGAAGTGCAATCGTATCATCGATCCCTACGTCTCCAAAAAACAATACCTTCTGTCCCATAGAATCCACCTCATCCGATTTCATCCTTATGGGAATTTATTCAATAAGAGCGGCATATAGACGTATTCGAAAAGAATCGTCGAAACTGAGTCTTGTCTAACCTGTTTTTCATTGCTTTCATACAAGAAAAAGAGCAGTTCTCACCTACTGCTCTTTCACAAAAATCGTTAGCTCATTGTGCAGGGCTTTCGCGCTGAACGGAAGGGGAAAGCCTTCATCTCCGTCGATGTTCACGACGAGGTCCACCGAGGAGCTCACTTCAAGGTTTGAAGCTTTGAAGTACTCGATCTGCTCGTTACTCTGCAGCTTGCCATTGAAAAGGTCTGGAATCAATTTGATCACATGCGGAATCGAAAGTTTCTTAAGAATGAACACATGAAAATACCCATCGTTTACTTCAGCATGTGATGCGAACGACTCGATGCCACCAACCGAATTCGTTAGAGCTACGAGCATCAGATAACCTTCACCACGCCACTCTTTGTCATCGTATGTAACCGTGAGATCAAAAGGCGTTTTGTCTCTGAGCGCTTTTCCTCCTTCGATGAAATAAGCGAGTGGACCAAAACGCGACTTTTCTTCAGGGGTTACATCATACACCGCTTCAGCAATTGCTCCGACAGCAAGCACGTTCATGAAGTACTGATCGTTGATCTTTCCAATATCAACCGATTTTGTATGACGTTCTCTTAGAACGTCGAGCGCTTTCTCAGGCTGCATCGGTATACCGAGTGCTCTTGCAAAATCATTGACCGTTCCAAGTGGGATAAATCCAAAATCAGGTCTGTCTTCTCTTTCAGCAAGACCGTTGATACTTTCATTGATCGTCCCGTCCCCACCTAAAGAAATGAGCGTTTGATATGGTCCTTCACACGCTTCCACCGCAAACCTTGTGGCGTCTCCTTCTTTCTCTGTAAAGCGGACGGTCACCTCATCGTGATTCCCTTTCAATAGCGCTACAACTTCTTCTTCAAATTCCACTGCCTTCTCTTTTCCGGAAGAAGGATTGACGATCAACATCGCTTTTTTCATACAACATCCCCATTTCTCTAACTAATTGATAGGTAGAAAGCTATGGTTCTTTTCCCATTATAGAAATTGATGAAACAACGTGATCAAGAGGATCGACCATCTTATATGAAACTTTCTCTTCCCTTCATTCGTATATGTATTGTACCTCACAATTGAAAGGATGATCTCATTGTTTAAAAAGGTTGCCTCAGACGTATTAGGACTAAGTGATGTAGGAAGTGTCATTAAACCCGCTGATTATGACAAGGTCGATGCTGATGACTACGTCCTTCACGAAGATGGAGAGAAAATCTACTTTTTGATTAAATCGAAAGCTGATGAATATTGTTTCACAAACCTCGCTTTGATTCATGTCGATGGTAAGAGCGCTACGAGCAGCAAACGTACGTTAAGACGCTATGAATACAGCCACAACACGTTTAAGAACGTAGCCCTTGAAACAGCTGGTACCGTTGACCTTGACGTCGAAATCAAGTTTCAGCTAGGAAATGAAGTGTTTTCGATCGATGTACATAAGAAGTTTATCGAGGAGCTGAAAGATCTCTATAAATCTCTCATCCGAATTGCTGAGCTTTCTAGAGAAAACGAAACGTATCATGAATTCTCAAGAAAAAGTCTAGATTTAGCTTCTTCTACCTTAACCAGCATGCGCCACAGTAATACTAACCTTCATGAAGAGTTCAAGCAGATCAACGAGATTGCATTCAACTGGCTCGAACAATCAAAGAAACAATACACGATCAAGGACTTTGGAGATGTATTCGAACGCTACATCAACAATTAATGAACAAGGGTCAGGCAAAATGCCCGACCCTTTGTTTATGTTTGACTTACTAACGTTAATCCTTCTCTCGCTAGTGCGTAATGAATGCCGTGACGTAATGTTGAAAAACACGTAAGTCCTTCAAGTTCTGCCCTTGATTGAACAACTTGTATACTAAGCTTTGGTGAGATCCCAACTAACAAGCATGTTACGCCTAATAATTCTGACGCTTTTACCATTCTATGCAGTAAGTCGATGGTCACGTTATCAACATCATTGATTCCTGTTAAATCGAGAATCAATGTATTTGCTTTATAGTCTGGAAGCTTTTGAAGCGTTTTTGTCATAAGGTCATCTATTCGAGTTTCATCATATTTCCCTATGAGTGGAATGACGAGAATATGATCCAATACTGGAATGATTGGTGCCGATATTTCCTTGATCATCTGCTGAAGCTCATTGGTACGCTCCGAAACTTTTTTCTCTAGATCCACGAGTTCCAGTCGCTTTTTCTCCTGAATCATATCCCTGATGTGTTCCTTGGGTGTAATGGATGATGGCGCGAATTCATACTCCGAATAGCTGTCGCCTTTAATTTGGCTTTTCCTAACGTTGTACCAAACCTTCTCTTTGAACAAGCCACTGAAAACCCCTGCCCAATGTCCTGGAATAAACGTTCCTTCCTCCTGTTTCCCTTGTTCTCTATTAACCTTGTATTCCCAGCTGTTCTTCACACGAACAATAGCTTTGTTTCTTGCTTCGTCAACCTCTAGGATCGTCGTGATGCCCCAACCAGCTGTGTTGTACGTTTTAGGTAAACTATTTACGATAAGGTCGAGCTCTCCAATCGATTCATGATAAAAATCACTTACGATTTCTCCAGTTCGATAGCCTGCCGTTTCTAATACGAGAGCTGCCTCGTCTCCCCCTGCTATTTCTTCAATGGAATCCAGAAAAACTTTAAACGCGGTATTAATCCAGAAGATTAATGCCCCATCTCCTTCATACGTAAAACTTCCTTCGTCTGTATCCCACTCAAACTGCGAGCCGTTCACATCTAGGTAGTGGTGATTCGTGCTTAAATCATTCCCCATCGGTAAACCTCCTAAAATGGGGTCAGGCACGCGCCTGACCCCATTGATATGCATATCCAGAAAAATAAACATCTTCATTGTCTTTAAAGGTATAAACAACTTCTTCTTGATCAGGATGAAAGTAGACTATTAGATAGTCTCCACTTTGATCTTTCATGCACTTACCACAATTATACAACGGATACTCGTTGATTTGTAGAGAATCGCAATTTAATTCTGTTCTGATCCACTCCATCACCGCTTCATTCTCACCCATAACTTCCCCCTAAGATGTAGCTTATTAACATTACGTTTCCACACATCAGGGTTACTAAAACCATTATTTGTTAGATTTCCATTTCCTTAGCCTCTGGATCGAGGTTCCGTACTTTTTGTAAGTAATAAGTGATATTCTTCTCAACTTCATGTGGACATTCAAATCCTAGCTCTTCTCCAACATCTCTACAAAGATCCATGAATAGGTCGTTCATGTTGAAAAGCGCGTTCCAATTATCCTCAATGTCTGCCCCTGCATACGTTTCTTCAAGCTTTTCCCACGTTTCTGAATCAAGATAGCGCTTAAACCAGCGTCCGCATTTATTGGGGTTCACTTCCCAGTTGAAACGAACCCCTAATGACCATTCGAGGATTCTTTGCAAGTATTTAAACCGCATCACATTGTCGAGCATATATTTAGCAAAAAAGAGTTCATCACGCCACAGGCTTTTCGCAACATACGTTGTATCCCACCAATAGCTGTTAACGAGTTCCTGAAATTCATCTTGTGTAGGCTTTTTTACCTGAAATGCTTTGTTGCTAGGCGTTACCATATCCTCAACGATCTGATCTTTATCTA
Organism: Anaerobacillus sp. ABD4_527; assembly: GCF_056160805.1. NCBI lineage: Bacteria > Bacillati > Bacillota > Bacilli > Caryophanales > Bacillaceae > Anaerobacillus > Anaerobacillus sp. ABD4_527. The sequence continues at coordinate 806,722 of NZ_JBSWXZ010000002.1, read as the reverse complement.
ATAACACCTTATATCCTAAATCATAGTGAGGTGGCAATTCCTTTAGCTGTGCGATTTCTTTTAACGTCTCTGTGGTTGAGATTTGAAAATCGATTCGAGTACCGTCCATATACATGACGAGCCTCGTAATCCAACCTTCATTCTCTCTCGGGACGAGCGGGACAGTAGTCAAACGATCACCGAACCGATTCAGCCACGTGTCATCTTCAAGAAACCGGTCCAAGCTGTCTGTAAATACTTCGATATCATAGTCTGTAAATACATCGCGAAATGCATGAGGGTTTGCACGAGAGCTCGTCATCAATAACGCTCGAACATGATCATCTGCGCTTCCCCATTCCATCAAATCCATCAACATTCTTTTTTGATCCTTCACCTCTGCTTCACCCGCTCCCTTATTCTTTTGTGAACCGATATGTATAAATCCGAAGCTTATGCTTCGGATCTATCACTTAAAACAGCACTCCTGCAATCGCTCCTAGAACTCCTAAAATAATGATAAGGATTACCCAGAAGATCGCAAAGATTACAATAATCCAACCGATAAACTTTCTACCTGTTTGGATGAAATAGATCCCTAGTACGAGCGGACCGATGAAGAATCCAAGTATCGCCCAGATAATAGCGCTTTTGTCTCGTTTCTTCGCATCAACATATAAATAAATAGCGATTACGATATTAATCAATAAACTCAATGATAGCTCCATGAACTCACCTCACTTCTCTGTTGGTAAAATGATACCCTATTGAATTTTTAAATAAACAGCTTAAATCATTGCTTACTCCCCTTAAACGTCAACTAGCAACGTATCGTAAGCAAATGACATGTGCTTTCCTTTTAGCTTAAGCTTTTCTTCAACTTTTAATAAGTCGTCGTATCCCAACCCGTCCGGTTCTTCAATATGTGTAAACAGAACGCGTTTTACATTCAACTTCGAAACAATTTCTAACGTCTGTTCGAATGTTGCTTCTTCAGAAAGAACGGGGTGCTCTTCTTGAATTTTCCTTTTCCCTGTTAACGGATTGAACTCAAATACTCCTGATGGAACAACAGCGAGATCAAGTTCTCCTAAGTCTGGTGGATTCCAGCCATATAGCTCATCTGGGGCAATCAAAATTCTTTTATCTCCTTCAAATAAAAAGGCATACACATAGTCCTCTGATAAACGGAATGGTGTGATCGTCACCCCATTTTGTGTAATCGATTCACCATCCAGAAGATGATGAATTCCTATGTAGTTTTGACTTTCAAAAAAGGAAAGGTGCTCACCGGAACCTAACCTCGTTTTAAAATCGATGCCTACTTGTTCAGGTAAATACACATCCATCGTCGTTCCATTCGGTGGGTAGTTGATCCAATCTGCATTCATCGTCTCTAGTACCCTTCTTCCCATCACATGGTCAGGATGCCAGTGAGAATACAAAACACCATCGATCTTCTGAACGGATGAGCGATTCAATTGCATGTAGCTATCTTCTGGTGTATCGATCAAGACGTTCGGACCATGAACAAAAACACTTGGGCCTGACCTACTATATGGGACCCCTTTCTCTCTCGCTTCGTTACATACATGACAATGACAAAGCGGACGCGGTGCAGCCATCGCTCCCCCTGTTCCTAAGAACTCAATCTTCATACCTCCACTCCTCCCTTGCAATCAGTCTACCGAAGTTCTTTATGGAAAAAAAGAGAAATAGTAGTAAAGTTTTACTTAAAATACACAACGGATTCCTCAGTTTAGTTCTCAATGTCGGTGGAAGATTTGCTATAGAATCAATTAAAGGAGGATGTTAGCTCTATGCCTGAAACTGAAACGACTTATCAACTGCCAAGGATTGGTTCACCAGCACCTGCTTTTACAGCAACAAGTACACATGGAAAGATTTCTCTTGAAGACTATAAAGACAAGTGGTTCATTCTCTTTTCTCACCCTGCAGACTTCACACCTGTTTGCACGACTGAGTTCGTCGCTTTTCAAGAGGTTTATCCAGAGCTCCGAGATTATGGGGTCGAGCTTATCGGTTTGAGCGTTGACAGCGTATCTTCTCACCTCGCATGGATCCGAAATATCGAGAAGAATTTTAACAAAGAGATCGAGTTTCCAGTCATCGCAGACCTTGACCGTGAAGTCGCAACAAAATACGGCATGATTATGCCTGGAGAAAGTCAAACTGAAACGAGTCGAGCCGTTTTCGTCGTCGATGATAAGCAGGTCGTAAGGTCGATTATCTATTATCCATTAACAACCGGGAGAAACATGAAAGAAATTTTGAGACTCGTGAAAGCATTAAAAACAACGGATGAAAAAGGAGTCCCAACTCCTGCAAATTGGGAACCTGGAGATAAGGTCCTCGTCTCTCCACCTAAAACGGTTAAAGCAATGAACGAACGGACGATGGATCCAAACCTCGAGTGCATCGACTGGTACCTTTGTCAAAAAGAACTGAAAGAATAACAGGTGCACGGCTGCTCATATGAGCGGCCGTTTTGTATGTCCAGTCGATTCCTGAAATTTCATCTTATGGCATATTCCTGCGACGATTGCACACAGTAAAGCTATATACGTAAAAAGCGAGGTGATGGTGATGTTCAATAAGAAGAAGTCTTTTCATAAACGGATCGAGAACATAAAGCAGGCGTTCGGACAGCCTGATGACTTGATCGTTCATATTGTTCAAAAAGGATCCATTACTCTTGCCATCATCTACTTTAAAAGCCTCGTAGAACAAGATGCATTAAAAAGGGAAGTCGTCAAGAAGATCCAGCTTTCTTCCGTTGATGAAGACTTTCTAGAAAGCTACATGAATGTAGTGACATCACCCGCTTCACTCAAAGAGCAAGACGAAATATTGGATGACCTTTTAGAAGGAATGGCCGTTGTGCTCGTGAGTCATTCAGATGCATACGTGATGTGTGATGTTGCATCGACTGAAGGAAGAGATATCGTTCCTTCAGAAACCGAGATTAACATTAGAGGTCCACATGAAGCATTTACTGAAAGACTTGATAAAAATCTAGGATTACTTCGTATGAGACTACGAAATCCTAACCTACGTCTAGTCAGCCTTCAACTAGGAAACGTAACCAAGACGAAAGTCGTCGTGAGTTATATCGAAGGGACGACTCCTTCAGAAATCGTGGAAGAAGTATTCACTAGGCTGAACCAAATCGATGTAGACATTGTTTTAGAATCCCAAATGATTGAAGAAGCAATCGTAGATAAACAAATATCGCTTTTCCCAACAATTTCAAATACAGAGCTTCCTGCAAAAGTAGCTTCTAGACTGATCGAAGGACGAGTTGCGATCCTCACTGAAGGGACGCCTTTCGTACTAACCGTCCCTTCCCTTTTCACCGAGTTCTTTCAAGCTCCAGAAGATTATTATCAGCGTTGGGACATTGCATCGCTGCTTCGACTGTTACGATTTACAACGTTCATATGGGGCACGCTCGTACCGGGACTCTTTGTAGCACTCACAACCTATCACCAAGAAATGATACCAGGGCATCTCTTATACAGCTTTGCGGCACAACGTGAGGGGCTCCCTTATCCATCCCTAGTGGAAGTCCTCATTATGGAGTTTATCTTTGAAGTGCTCCGTGAGGCTGGGGTTCGGATGCCAGTTGCGATCGGTTCGGCCATATCGATCGTTGGAGCGCTCGTCCTAGGTCAGGCTGCGGTGCAAGCAGGGTTAATCTCTGCTGCGGTTGTTATCGTCGTGTCACTCACAGCCGTCGCAAACTTTGTTAGTCCTGCCTACAACTTCGGTGTCACTGGAAGAATCCTTCGATTCGGTTTCCTTTTAGCAGGCGGATTTCTAGGATTTTATGGCATGTTCTTCTTGTTTTTGATCGTCCTGATCCATGCTGCTTCCCTTCAATCATTTGGAGTATCATACCTCACACCTTTTGCACCAATAAACTTGCGTGATTTACAAGATACGTTCGTGCGTTTACCAAGTAACTGGGTGAAAAACCAACTACCTAAAGGAATTGAAAGAAAGGAGTAGGAAGATGAGAAAAATTACTGCTCTTCTCCCTCTTCTTATCCTCGTGCTCCTTTCTGGATGCTGGGATCAGGGGGATATTTCAGAACTCGTAATCGTGGACATGATAGGAATCGATAAAGATAAAACGACCGATGAATTTATCCTCTACTTTCAAGTTGTCAACCCAACATCTTTTGCAACACAGGATAGAAGAGTAGAATCAAGTCCAGTCTATACGTATGTTAGCAGACACAAGTCATTAAAAGCTGCAGTAGATAAAGCGAGTCTACAAGTTCCAAGACATATGTTTTTTGCTAAAACAAAAATTCTATTGTTATCAAACGAGTTAGAAGTAGCGGATATGATCGAAGTGTTTAACTTCCTCGATCGAAATAGCGAAACAAGAGCACCCATTCAAACTGCCGTCTCTCTCCAACCGCTAAGTGAAACGATGTTTCGTCTCACAAAGATAAATTTTATTCCAGGGCAGTGGCTCTCTGATAACTTTCAAGCCTCTCAAAAACATTACACAGCAACACATACGAAGTATCGAATCAGAGACAACGTAGAAAAATACTACAGAGACGGAAACCTCTTGTTCCCTGCAGTTATCTTCTTAGACCAAGAAGCAGAAAACATGGAATTCTTAAGTGAAGTCGACACGAGTAGTGGCCATGCTCAGTTTGTAGGTGGAGTGGCGTATCAAAAAAAAGCTGATCCGGTATCACTTTCAAATGAGGAGATGGCGCTGTACCATCTATTAACGAATCAACTAAATCAAATGCCGATCACAGTTATGGAAGATGAGAAGGATGCTCATTTTTTAGATATCAATCGATGCGAAACAAACCATAAAACCACAAAAAAATATCCTTTTGCATTTTCATTCGATGTTAAATGCAATGCTGACTTTTTAAACAGTAAAGTTTCAAAATCTATAACGATCAATACAATCGATAACATCCAGAAAAATGCCAACGAAACTCTTGAAGAAAAACTAAAAGAGTTAACTGAAAAGCTGCAAGAGGAAGAGCTAGACTTACTCGGGCTTTTCGCGAGGTATCCTTCGATGAACACTGAAGAGAAACGGGCAGCATTCAAGAACGCTACGATTTCATATGACGTTACCATCAGAATCGATGACGTCGGAAACATCATCAATCCATACAGTGACTAGGAGGAAGAGAGATGAAGGATTCAAGCGTCAACCACTTAACAACGTGGCAATTCTTCTTACTTGCAACGAACTACTTGATCGGACCTACCTATTTCGTCCAAATGAGCGGGTTGATCGGAACAACAAAACAATGGTCATGGATTCCTCCTATTCTTGCATTCATCATGAGCCTTGGTGTTATTTGGCTTTGGCTACATCTCCTGAAAAGACATCCAGGAAAAGACCTTGCAGAAATTACGGTTAACCTGCTTGGGAAAAAAATAGGGTTCGTTATCTCCTTGATCTTTATCTATATCTTCATCTTAATCGCATCTCTTGCAACTAGAAATGTTGGTGATGTAATCAATACCGTAGCGATGGACTTTACGCCAACCGTCGTGTTTAACCTCCTTACCATTACCGTCGCGATCTATGTCATTTCTAAAGGAATACGCACTCTAGGTCGTACAGTAGAAATCTTAACTCCTTTAATCTTCGTCATATTCTGGGGTTCACTCTTGCTCGTTATCGGGGAATGGGACACAGAACGCCTCATTCCACTGCCTGGGTCATTCGATATGAAAGCGATCGGCAGCATGACGGTCTCGTTTTTCAGCTTTCCTTATCTTGAATTTCTTCCGATTCTCATGCTGATTCCACTCACAAGAAATAGCAACCGAACAAGGAAGAGTGTGTATTTAGCTAGCACCGTTACGACGGTATCTACGATCGGAGTCATTTTCCTTCTAGTAGGAACGATCGGTTGTATGCGTATATCCAACTTAACGTATCCTACCATGGCTTCCGCTCAAGAAATTAGTCTATTTAAAACCATTGAAAACCTTGACGTGTTTGTTTCATCAATCTTGATAACGACTGTATTGATTAAAGTTTCGATTCTGCTCTATGCGGCATTTATCTTTATAAAATGCATCTTCCGTTTTCCATACAAAACTCCCATACTCTTTATCCTTCTATTTACTACGACCGCTTTTTCAATGGGTGTTCATGTTAATATCGTTGAAAACATTCATTACGCTAAAACACTGGTACCCATCTATTCTGTAATCCTTGGTATTTTTCTGCCGCTACTATTGCTAATCATTTCATATGTGCGAAAGGGAGTTCAGTCATGAATGTGTTCATGTTTTTCCCATTTCTTGCTTTCATCCTCATTACAGTGATTTATCTTATCGTTAAGAAAGACAAAACGAACCTCAAAAAGTTTATATTAATGTCCCTTGTAACAGGGTGGATTTGGTGGACATGGTCTATGGACAAGCTCATCGATCCACTCTATCCAGTAAAGCTACTTGCTAAAGGATTGAACTTATAATCGTTTCATAAAATAGAGCTTGGGTAAGTACATGTGCTTACACAAGCTCTATTCATTATTCTATACATCAGCATAATTATTTTATTTTTTCCAATACCGTATCGATCTTCGCATGGTCTTCAGGCGAGGAATCAACATGTCGCCAGATCAACTCACCTTTCTCAGAATAGAGATACGTTCCGCCTTGTATGTAAACATCGGCTTTTTTCATAGATGTTAACACGACTTTTTTCTGTCGCTCATCACTTGGAATAAAATTCTTTACCTTTCCAGAAACAAACCCGATTGCGGCTTGTGAAAGAAGCTTCCATTTTGGAGAGGTTTTATGACCTAATCGATCATACGCCTCTTTATTTGGATCACCAAGAATCGGAAATGGAAAAGGTCCGAATGCTTCGATAAACTTTCCAATAAATTCAGCATTCGAAGGGGCAATCGCATAAACAGTGACCCCTTGAAACTCATCAATTCGCTCACGCAACTGCGTGAGATATTCACGACAGATCGGTCAACCGAGGTGGCGGACAAAGACGATCATGGTCTTACTGTTTTCTTCAACGATCTGTTCGAACGATCGTTTTCCTGACTGCGTTTCAAAATTTACGTTCACTCTACATTCCTCCATTCTGTTCAATAATTGTATCGGTGTTCAAAAATCCTATCAAGAATTTGGATTGTTCGGAACTTTTCCCCATCACTATTCGTACTAAAGGCAGTACAAGAAAAGGGAGGAATGACATGTTCAAAGTAGGTAGTATTTTCATTCCAGTAACTGATCTCGACAAATCTGTAAAGTGGTACGAAGACAACCTCGGAGTGACGAAGATTGACAGCTGGGATGGCGGTGTTGGATTTTACTTTCCAAACGATGATACACAGCTCGCTTTAATTCAAGTAGAAAAGTCACAGTCAACTGAATTCACAACCTCGACTGATTCAAAGAACGGGTATTATAATTTTCTAGTCGATGATATTGAAGAAGCTTATGAGAAATTAAATGAAAATGGCGTCATGACAACTGAAATCGATGCATTTGGTGGCATGAAGGTGTTTGATTTCGATGACTTAGATGGCAATACGTTTAGCGTAGTGAATGAAGTGAAGGACTCTCCCTATCATCGTGATGAGGTACGGAAAGCACAGAACAAGATCTAACATAAAAGCGCCCTCGCCTGGGCGCTTTTATGTATTCAGTTCTGAACGATCGCGTATACTTTTAAGTCACGATGTGTCCCTTTTACAAGCATTGCTTTTCTCTCTATCCCTTCATAGGACATCCCTATCTTCTTCATAACCTTTTCTGATCCGATATTTTCCAAAAAACACCTAGCCCGAATTCGTACTAAATCCATGCTCTCAAAACCAAACCTAATTACCGCCCTAGCTGCTTCGCTGATGATTCCCTCGCCCCAATGTTCATGAGAAAGAACATAACCAAGCTCTGCGCTTTTATGCTCAGGGTTCCACCAGACAAAGTGAACGGTACCGATCAATTTTCCAGTTTGTTTGAGTTCGATTCCCCACGGAGCATCATACCGAGGTAAAAATGTACGAATAAATTCGATACTGTCCTCCAATGCTGCGTGAGTATTCCACGTGACGAGACGAGTTACGTCTTCATTCGAAGCGTAATGATACAGGTCCTCTGCATCATCGAGCGTTACTTTCCTTAGGATGAGTCGTTCTGTTTCAATCGTTGGGATGTCGCCAAACCGTTCAGCTATCTTCATACGCCACCTCTCATAATTCATAAATCCTTGCTTCATGAGGTCTAAGAGAGGTGCCATTTAATCCATCGTCCTCAGTAACATCACGGTAGTTTGCAAGAATTAATCGCTTGCTATTCTCATCAATTGCTACATCAGTTTGAAAGATCGTGTGATCGTCGCTATAGTTTAAAACGATGAGCCAGCGTTTCTTTTCAAACTCCCTCGTATATACATAAAGCTTCTGTTGTCCTTTTGATAAATCTGTATAATCACCGTAAATCATAACCGGATGCTCTTTTCGAAGTGCGATGAGCTTCTGATAATAACCAAAGATCGAGTCCACTTCAGAAAGGTCACGTTTTACATTGATTTCTTTATAGTTTGGGTTCACATTGATCCACGGCTCACCTTCTGTAAAACCAGCTTGTTCCGTTTCATCCCACTGAATAGGTGTCCTCGAGTTATCCCGGCTCAAAGGCAATAAGCTTTCAAATACCGCGACAGGGTTACGGCCCTTTTCCACTTCTTCTCTATATTTGTTCTTCATCGCAATATCATTGTAGTCTTCGATCGAGTCGAAGCGAACACCAGTCATACCTATTTCTTCACCTTGAAAAACATAAGGAATGCCAGGAAGCGTATGGATCATCGTCGCAAGAAGCTTGGACGATTCTTTTCGATAACGTTTGTCATTCCCGTATCTCGTGACCTGACGTGTGTGGTCATGATTATTCAAAAACTGTGAATTCCACCCTTTTCCATAAAAAGTCTCATGCCACTTCTCCTGAATTTCCTTATACCGGACCATATCCCAAGTCGGCATATCGTCAGCTACCTCAAAATGAAAGAGCGTCTTTAACTCTCCTCGGTCTTCTGCTACGTACTTTAAACCTTCCTCAGGTGTAACGAACGGAATCTCTCCAACTGTCAAAACGTCATAATGAGAGAGAACCTTTTCGTTCATCTCTTTCAAATACTCATGGATGCCTGGATTATTTGCAAGGTAATCCGTATAGTCGGGATTTTCAGCATTCGGAAAACCATCGACCTTGGCTAGAAGGTTAATGACGTCCATTCGAAAGCCATCGATGCCCTTCTCAAGCCAGAAGCGCATCATCTCATAGATCGCCTCTCTCACTTCTTTGTTCTCCCAGTTCAGATCTGGCTGCTCAACTGCGAAGGAATGAAAATAATATTGTCCTGTGCCTTCGTCAAACTCCCAAGTTGATGGGGTAAAATAGGAGCGCCAGTTATTTGGTTCTTTTCCATCCACAGGGTCTCTCCATATGTACCAATCTCTCTTCGGATGCTCTTTCGAGGACTTTGATTGTGTAAACCAGTCATGTTGGTCCGAAGTATGGTTCACCACAAGATCCATGATGACCTTTAGGTCCCTCTTGTGGGCTTCATGTAACAGCTTCTCAAAGTCCTCCATCGTACCGGCCTTCTCCATCACTGAGTAATAATCGGAAATATCATACCCATTGTCACGATCAGGTGATTCGTAAAAGGGATTGAGCCAAACGACAGATACCCCAAGCTTCTTGATATAATCTAACTTTTCGATCACGCCTCTTAAGTCGCCATATCCATCTCCATCACTATCATAGAAACTGCGCCAGTAAACTTGATATACGACTGCTTCTTTCCACCATGTTCGTTCCATCCCGCTTCTCTCCTTTTAAACCCATCTCTGTGTAATGACGCTAATAACATACTCCGGCTGATCCCAGTGGAGCATATGTGTACTATGAGGAACAAGTTCCAAGATCGCCCTCGCTTCTTTTTCAAATACACTCGCCATCCTCGAACGCTCACCCTCCCGCTCCTCCGGGAGAGTAGCGCACAGTAAAATGATTTCTGCTGGCAGTGCTTCATAAATATCCATAATCTCATGCTTGTGCATCGCTTTTACAATACTACTTCCCGTTTTCCCTCTCGCGTGCCAGTAATACTTACCATCTTTCATCAGAAGCAGATCTTCTGCTGCGAGATCTAAAGATGGAGTTCTCCTCATAACCGCTCCATACGCAGCATGCTCTCTAAACGATTCCCATGATTCCATATAATCTTCAAAATCAACTTCATACGATGCGGCTTCTTCTTCCATCGAGAGCTGTGACTCTCGTTTACTTTGATAACCTCCATCCAGTAAGAGCGAACCTTTTACCTTTTCTCTATTTTCCTTCAAATAAAAGAGTGCAACAAAACTTCCCCATGAATGAGATAAGAAATAAAATGTGTCAATATTCAAGCGATCGAACACACGGTTTAACCACTCTACCATTTCAGGCATCTCATAGTCTTCTTCTCGATCGAAAGGTTCCGATTTCCCATGACCGGGGGCGTCGACCGCGATGATGTGGTATCGTTCTTCTAATGCTTCAGCAATTTCGATAAAACTAAGGCTCGTATTTCCAAGTCCGTGCAAACAGAATATGGTCGGTTTATCCTCGTTTCCCCACTCCGTAACACCGACGTTCTTTTCATTTATGTTTATGTAAAATCGATTCAATTACTTATCCTCCCCTAAGTTTGCTCCGCACAACGCTCCTATTATTGTAACAGACTGACAATTCGGAAAGGGGTCCGCCTGTCGTTTTAGAACAGCAAGCTTAAGAGAAGTACTCCCCTACTCTTCTAAAAAAAACAGCAGGTTAATTCTGAAAACAAAAAAAGCATGAAATCGTATCGATTTCATGCTCTTCTGAATTAATTTATTGTTCCACCTGCTTGAATGTACCGTGCGTTGAATTCCTGTACAAATTGGTTCGTAATTGCATCATCATGAATGATCAGCATGTTTTCGTCATTCACGTCGTTACCGTTCGTGCTCCAGTTCGTTGAACCAACAATGACCGTTGGATCACTGTTCGTTTCTGCATCCACAAGCATCGTTTTACTATGAAGCTTACGGGATTCAGCATCTTTGTAAACTGGAGCAGCGTTAGCCCAGCGGATGTTAGGGTTATTTTGACTTCCAGTTACCGTACGCCCTGTCATTTCAATACTTGCAGACCACCACTGGTTCCAAAAGTCACTTGAGAATACGCCTTTTACATCAAAGCCAGTAAGTGTTCCCTGCTGATCCTGGTAAGAACCTTCCCACTTGTACTTCAACTCATCGACAAGAGCTTGATCACTCCAAGCGAAAATTGTGAAATACGTGTTGAGGTCAGCTTCTGTTTTGATAAGTTCAGCCATACGGCCGACCGCATTGTCTCCAGCTGAGAAATAAACTTCCACTGTTTTCCCACCGATCGTCACTTGATGCGGTGTGTTATCCGTTTTACGAGAGCCAAAGTTCGCATTCGACGTGCTCGGAGTTAGTGTAGATGTTCCCCACATTTCGTTAAATTCAGTTTCATAGATTGAAGACAACTCTGGAGAATTCACTTCCACAACGTGCTGCTGGTTTCCATCAAGAACGCCGTTCGCCATGTTTTCTTCCGTTCCATAGAGACCTGTCACTGTGAAGTTCCAGCTTCCAGTAAATACCCATTTGTCATCAATTAGTGCAAATTTATTGTGCATTTGATCGGCAGGAGAATAGTACGTGCCGTCTGTTTGCTGTTCTGCTTCTACGAATAAATACCCAGTCATCTCAGTGTTCCCAACCATAATCGTGCGCTGTGGGAAATCATCAGGTGAAGAAGGTAGGTTATGATCTGCACGTAGCGTTGTATCTTCAACTGCTAGCATTGGAGAATCAGAGAATACGTGAATATCGTCAGCCGTTCCAACAACCATATCTTTTCCGCGAACCATTTCCTCAACATAAAGTCTCATCGTCTTAAAACGGTCTACATAATGAGGGTCAGTTGCGTCTTTCGAGTCCGCGATCACTCGTACGTCAACACCTTCAGAAGCTTTTTGGATTAGAGCATCTACTATTTTTGGAAGATTGATCTCATAAGTAGCGAAATCGATGCTTGTCGTCGCAGCGTTAATACGCTTCAAGAGACGATCTTCGAGATTTACATTGTAGTTTGCTTCGTTACCCGGATCAGCATATTGATCCATCGCACATTTATTGAAATAAACGTTGATTGCGTCTGGTGCTTCAGAAACTTGATTCAGGTGCTCGGTTGTATCTGTACAAGCTCCGCCAGATCCACTGCCGGATCCGCTCGTGCTAGATGAAGATGGTGTTCCTTTTCCTTCACTATAAGAACCAGTCGACGTTACCCAGTTAGAAGCATCCGTTCCAGCTACTCCTGGATCTTGGCGTTCCATCGTCGCCTTCGTATCGTTGTCACCAGCGTGCCATGCGTCAACGTTGTCGATTAATGCACCGCTATCATCGCGAAGTTCCATGTTTTCACCAGAGTTGCTAAGTGCTCCGCTGTAAATATGATCAGCCGTAACGCCAGAAATCGTATTATCATCTGTTCGTTCAAGTATGTAATACCCATCCGCTGGAATACTGCCAGCCAAATTGATTGAAGGACTGCCGTCTGTTGCGTTTAGCGTCCAACCGTCTAGTGAAATAGCGCTACCCGTATTGTTGTAGAGTTCGATCCACTCATCGTTGTAATCAACTGTCGTTCCCATCCATGCAACTTCATTGACAACAACGTCCCCATTCGTCGCTGCATGAACCTTGTTTGGCGTCATCGATGGTGTAACAACAGTTAGTAACATACTGATGGACGCGATAATCATTCCCAATTTCTTCATCGTGTTTTCCTCCCTGAGATGTCCTTTATGAAACGCTTTCCACACTATCCTACAATTTTCGACGAATTTTTAATATGCTTTTAATGAAAATATTTTGTAAATTATAAATTTACATACTATGCACTAGTTCGAATAGTCCAGACAAAAGGTAAGCGCTTACATTTTTGCCAATGAAAGCTGAGTGTTACCTATGAATGTTGATGAACAAAAAGACCGTCGAAACAATTCCGACGATCTTTACGCCTTTTGCAAGTGCGTGATTTTAAAGTCTTCTTTCGATTTCAATCCATAGCCGATCGTCCTATCCATGCTAATATGAGCGGTCCAAATGAGTCCGATGGCTACAAAAAGGGACTGGTCGATCATCACGCTAATTAAGATCATGATGAACGGTAGACTATAGGAATGGATCACGTTATAGCAATATGCTCCTACTTTCTTACTCATCGCATAGCCGAACATCGCTAAATCCGGTGTGAATAATAAAAGAAGAAACACCCACCAGCTTACGTCCATTGTCGAGAAAAAGTAGAGAGATAGAATGAAGACTACGAAACCTTCTATATGCAAGAGTAGTTTAGTCACTTTGGTATCACCTCTGATTGAAAAGCTGAAGGTACGGTATAGCAATGACTCGCATTGCAGAGCTTTTGAGACTGACTGTTATAGGAGAGAACTTCTTGGGTTTGCTTTCTACTAAACTCTTTCATACCTTCAGAAGTTTGGAGGACGATCGCATAATCTCCTTCTTTACTCTGAGTGCTTTTTGATGAGTTCCGTATTGCTTCCAAGAACTCCTCTGCCCCTAAAACCGCAATCGTTTCACCCTCATGTTTTACAAAGACTTGGTCCATCACGCCGAATTCTGTTCCAAACATTTGGTTGATCTCGACCTCGATGTTTGATCTAAGAGGAGAAGGATCGCCGCACCCTGTTAGAACAAAAAGAAATAAAATCAAAAACAGCTTTCGATTCACTTACTTATCACTCCATCGAAAAAACCGTGAAGCAAGAATCGTAGAAACGATGGAAATACCGAGCAACACCGCTACTTCAAGCCAATAATCTGTAATCGGACCAACGCTCCACGTTCCACGAAGCAATTCCACAACATAGTAAAGCGGAAGAATTTTTGCTACATTTTGGAGAATTGTCGGCATGAATTCAAGAGGAAAGGCAGCTCCTGATAAGAAGAGCATGACGTTCAAACATAGTGAGCTGATCGCTGCAGCTGCCTGTGAATTCTTAGCAAGCGACGTTAGAAACAATGCGAACGGGAAAAACGCTAGAATGCTAACAAGAAGAGCTAGCAACGTGCTCCCCATATATACTGGTAACGTGAGATCATACATCAACATTCCGAAGACCATTAGCAATAGTGCGGATATAACAAAGATGACGGAACCTTGAAACGTATGTGCAGCAAGAATCATCCATGAACGAATCGGTGTCGATTGGTACCTCCTTAGAACACCCGTCTCGCGATAGTTCGTTAATACGGTTCCTAGTGTAAAGAAGGAAATCGTCACGATGTTCACACCAATCCATGAAGGAACGAACATTTCTGCGAAGGAAAGGCCGCTCAGGTTGCTATCTCCAAACATCGAGCCGAAAAGCCAGATCATGAGAACAGGAAAAAGAAATGTCCAGAACACGCTCAGACGATCTCGGAAAAACATTTTTGTTTCCAAACTAGCTAGCTTCATCATCGCGGTCATGCGGACGCCTCCTTTTCAAGAAAATGGACGAACAGATCATCGAGTGATCCTTTTTCGAATCTAAAGTCTTGAATCAGAATTTCGTTATCATAACAATATTTAAAAATGTAATACGCAGTCGTTTGCTGATCATCGCTTAACACCTTGTAAGACTGGTTCTCGTTTTCAACGCTAACGACGCTTGGTAAGGAGATGAGGAAATCGTACAGTAGCTCTTCGCTATCAAACGTAAGGTAGTGAGCAGGAATTTGATTCAAGAGCTGTTGAGGAGTGCCTAGTGCTCTTAGTTGACCGCTATAGATCATTGCAACGCGATCACAAAGCTTTTCTGCCTCTTCCATATAGTGAGTTGTAAGAACGATCGTGCATCCTTGTTCTTTCAGCGCATTGATGAGCCCCCATAGTTCTCGCCTAGCGTGAGGGTCAAGCCCCATGCTCGGTTCATCAAGGAATAAGATCTCAGGCTTATGAAGTGTAGCAAGTGCAAGCGTTACGCGCTGCTTCCATCCACCTGACAAGTCATCGAACATCACACCTAATTTTTCATGAAGCCCTAAGAGATCGATGAGATGGTCTTTTTGGGTGGTTGGATAAAAAGATGCGAATAAATCGATCGCTTCTTTTACCTTCATCTTTTTCTGGATGGCCGTTGCCTGAAACTGTACACCGATTTTCTTGTTCAACTCTCGCAGCTGCTTATGAGGCGTTAAGCCAAGGACCGAAAGTTCTCCACCGTCTGGCTTACGTATGCCTTCAAGCATTTCGATCGTCGTTGTTTTCCCCGCACCATTCGGTCCGATGATGCCAAAGATCTCTCCCTTATCAACTGTAAGTGAAATGTCATTTACTGCCTGAATACTACCGTATGACTTTACTAGATGGTCAGCTTTGATCACTACTTCCATTACTTAATCCCCCCGCTCTTATTTTCACGGCCAAACGCTGTCCTGTTGATTGATATGATAATCTTCAACTTCTAATACGTTAATCCTTCAGAATAGTTTCAAAAGTATTAAAATATCAGGAAGACTAACATAAGGAGGCTATAACAACCTATTTAGGCGCGGATTCCGTGTGGCTGAGTAGCCTGCTCAATGAGTTTATCTGCGATCGTTAGCATATATCAGCGATAAGTTGATTTTATCAGCGAAATAGAAGGTTATATCAGCGAAAAGGGGTCTTTTATCAGCGATATTTCGTTTTTATCGGCGAAACCGTATTGATTCAGACAGCATAAAAAAGCCACCGAGATTACCTCGGCAGCTATGGTCTAACTCAATTCATCGTAGTGCTTTTTGATTAGGTTGAATAGAGATGAGCCTTCTTCAATGCCTGTGTAAGTTGTGATGGCGTTTGAAAGGCCATTCGTGTGGATAGCTTCTTGAATTTGGACAGCTTCTTCGTCACCTTTTGGATCGAAAAGAAGTGCTGCTGCTATTCCTTTTGCTAAGTACGTTGGCTCATTTCCAATCTTCATAAGCTGACTTGCGGGCCCTGTTAATCGATCGCTCGGGCCAAGTTTACGAATCGGTGCACGGCCGACTCGTGTAACTTCGTCAACGAGATGAGGGTTCTCGAACCTCGCAAGAATCTTCTCGATATACGCACTGTGAACTTCTGCGTCAAAGCTGTATTTATGCTTCAGCAATGCACCCGTTTCTTCTAGCGCACGTTTCACATCTGCATAGATCTCTTCTTTTTCAAGAGCCTCTTTAATCGTTTCAGCTTCAGCAAGGTAGCCTAAATACGCCGTCATTGCATGACCCGTATTAACAGTAAACAGCTTGCGCTCGATGTAAGGAGCAAGATCGTCAACGTACGTAATTCCTTTGATTTCCGGGATTTCTCCCACCATCATCGTCTTGTCGACAGCCCACTCATAGAACGGTTCGACCGCGACTGTTAAAGGATCGTCATGCGTTTGATTCGGTACGATACGATCGACCGCTGCATCTGGAAAACCAGCATACTGTTCGAGTGAACCATCTTCGTCCATTTGCTCCTGAATCGCTTCTTTCAACATCGTACTTCCGCCGATCATGTTTTCACATGCGATGATGTTAACGGGCGCTTTCCCTCTTTCGATGCGCTTTTCGATGCCATCTTTTATACTACTAGAAATCATTTTAAGTACGGTTGGACCAACCGCTGTCGTAATGAGGTCAGCTTTACTAATCGCCTCAACGACCTCTTCAGGGTTCGCTTTACTGTTGATTCCCCGTACGTTATCAACCATGATTTCTTTACGCTCTTGGCCAAGAATTTCTACGGTGTATTGATTCTTTTCATTCAGTTCATCGATCACCGTTTCATTGATATCAACAAAACAAACTTCATAGCCTGATTGTGATAAAAGCTTACCGATGAACCCTCTCCCGATATTCCCAGCTCCGAAATGTACAGCTAGCATGATTAGTTCACCTCGTTAAACATAGAGATAAATGTTTCTTTATCTTCTGCTTGAATGAGCTTCTCCACATTTTCTTCTTCTGAACATACGATTGCAATTTGAGATAGAATTTCAAGGTGCTCGTTATCTTTTCCAGCGATTCCGATAATAAGCTTTGCGATATTTCCATCACCAAAGTCAACGCCTTCACGAAGCTGTACGATGGAAAGACCTGAATGATTTACTGATTTCTTCGCATCTTCCGTACCATGAGGAATTGCTACGTAGTTCCCCATATAAGTTGTCGTGATTTTCTCACGTTCAAACATTTGGTCAATATAGCTCTCTTCAACGTACCCTTTCTCTACAAGAATGTTTCCTACAAGACGGATCGCGTCTTCCTTCGTTGCTGCAGTTTCGTTCAATACGATATTTTCTTTCGTTAATATGCCGTTAGCCATGTTATTTCTCTCCCTTTGATTTTAATTTTTCAGTGATGAATCCTTTTAAACGCTCTGCTAAAAAGAGCTTGATTCGTTCCTCATCTTCCTGTTCAAATAAAGCAAGTGTTTCACTAGATTCGATAATGATGGTACTGATGAAGCTCATCACTTCAATTTGTTCTAGCGTTGCTTCTTCCGGTGCAAGCTGCAACAGAATCGTTTTCATATCGATTTCTGTTCCATCCATTGCGCTTCGCTTAACAGGAGTTTCCAATCTGATCATTGAAAATGTCGGCTTAAGTACCTCTTTTGTACGCGCATGAAACAATGCAAGAGAAGAATCCGGTATACCAACGCCGCCTAATTCCTCGCGTTTTAAAACTGCTTTTGTAACTGAAGCTGAACGCGTAATGGTATTACCCTTTTGAAGTCGGCTACATTCGTTTATTAACAAGTCTTCTAGTTGATCTGAGTTAGCTTCTGTTAGAAGGAAAGAGTGCATAATAGAAGCCGCCGCCTCGCTATATGAGGCTGTTTGCGTAAACCAGGATTCAGCTTGGCTTCCTGACTGAAACCCGCTTTCTTTATCTTCAAGTACTCTTTTGCTTGATCCAGTTGACCGTTGAAGGACTGTTCGGATGCCTTTTGCTTCTTTTTCAGATAAAAACGGACTCACTTCAATATAGTCTGTATCCAACTCCGTTAAAGGGATCGTTGACACGATCAGGTCAAACGCATGGACGTCTTCTTTTTCTAGTTGGAAGAGTGAGACGCTCTTCACATCATGTACCTCATGAAATTCTTGCTTCAGCCTTGTAGCGAGCATCTTTGACGTTCCGATTCCGCTAGAACAAACGGCAAGAATTCTTAAGTCGTTCTTCTTATTTCGACCTTCAAGTGCAGAACCAAAGTGCAGGACTAGAAATCCAACTTCTTCATCAGGAATAGAAAGGCCTTCGAAGACATTTTCAACAGCCTCCGAGATGATACCGAAAAGTTCTTGATAATCTTCTTTGATTTTCGTTAGAAGTGGATTATGAATGCTCATTTTCTGATTGAGACGATGCATCGCTGGACCTAGGTGTGTCACAAGCCCCTGAAATAGAGAATCATTCGACATAAGATCCACGTTAGTCTTTTCACTAACTTCTCTAATCAGCTGTTTCGCCTTTACAGTGATCGGATAATTCGACTCTTCTAAATAATAACTGCTTGAATTCCGTAGCTTTGCTCCTCTGAGGTGCATCGTAATATACCCGACCTCAGCTTCAGGGATCGGAACAGAGAAATAGTCCTCCATTCGCTTGCTGATCATTTCAGCAAGCGTAAATTCTTTCGTTTCTTTTAAATTCGAAAGAAAATCCTGCTCCATCTTAATTTTTTCACCTTGCTGAATTCGTTCGATCGCAAGCGTCAGATGAACGATGAGACCAATGTAGGCACTGTCTGCCATCATGTGCGATAGGTCATTATTTACTTCTCTAACGATCGTTTCGACTTGATGCAATTTTTCGTGATCAACAAGCCCGAGAAGCTGCTTTGAAGCAGACTCCATCACGTCAGCTTTTGATTTATTTTGAATCGAACGCTGCAATAAAGTAAAGAAATCTGAGTCGTTATATTCTGTCGCAAGTAGGGAACTGATCGCATGTCTCTTCAATGCTTCTGCACCCTCTACCTGAACACCATATCCGCGCTTCCTGATTAATGAAAGCTGCATATGCTGTAGCCATTCTTCTACTCTGTTTAAGTCGTTGCTGATCGTTGCCACGGTGACCCTGAGATCGTGCGCTAGACTCACGAGTTTAATAGGCTCATGAGATTCTAAAAGTTTGCAAAGTATCAATGTTTCTCTTTCATCTTGTGTGTACTCGGTAATGTCCAAGCTGTACAAGTACCGTTTGAGTTCTTCACGCTGAGAGGGATGTCCATCGAATTGGACACCCACTCCTGCTTTTTTAATTAATGTTAATCCATAGTGATTCACAACATCATCGATTCCCGCTAAATCTCTATGAACGGTCCGCTCACTAACATTGAGCTGCTTAGCTATTTCTTTTACCGTAAAGAAATCGTCTGTTTCAAGCAAAAGTTGTAGAATACTTCTTTCCCTTGCTGATATAAAGATGTGAATTCACCTCTATCCTTTAGTTAACGGTCTTTTAGCATGTTAACAAGTTCATCGTACATAGGACTATTCATGAAGTTCGCCACTGAAATGTGCTCAGCGTCTGGACGCTTCGCTTTTGCACGATCCGTTAAGTCTTTGTGCGTCACGATTAAGTCTGCATCGTCTGGTAGATTGTTGATAGATGTGTTCGATACATCGATCTCTTCAAGTCCTGCTTTCTTAAACTTGTTTCGTAAAACAGATGCCCCCATCGCACTTGACCCCATTCCAGCGTCACATGCAAACACGACTTTTTGAATGTCTTTTGCAGCCACTTCAGTGTCCTTCGCGCTAGTTGTTTCTTCCTCCTGCTTATCCCCTGAAAGATCACTTACAAGCTCATCATATTTCGGACTGTTCATGAAGTTTGTTACTGAAATGTGATGCGCCTTTGGAAGCTTCGCTTTTGCACGATCTGTTAAGTCTTTATGAGTGACAACAAGATCTGCATCGTTCGGAAGATTGCTGATCGATGTGTTGATCACTTCGATATGCTCAAGACCTGCTTTTTTAAATTTATTTCTCAACACGGACGCACCCATTGCACTTGAGCCCATACCTGCGTCACATGCGAATACAACTTTTTTGATGTCACTGTAGTTAACAGTTGCGTCAGATGAACTTTCTTCTTTCGCGCCTAATGATGACCTTACGCTGCTCTTCTTCCCTTTCATCGCTTCCATCTTTTCTGCTGCTTCTTCAAGATTTTCATCAGAGTCACTTGATCGCTTAAGGATGAAGGATGCAACTAGGAATGAAACGAGTGTAGCGACAACAACACCTGCGATAACCCCAAGGTATCCTCCACGCGGTGTCATGATCATGAGTGCAACGATACTACCTGGTGAAGGTGGTGCGATCAATCCTGCATTCAGAATACCGAATGTGAATACGCCGCTCATTCCCCCAAGGATTACTGCAATGATTAATGCTGGTTTCATCAAGATGTATGGGAAGTAGATTTCATGAATACCACCGAAGAAGTGGATGATTGCAGCACCAGGTGCTGACTGCTTCGCAGAACCTTTACCTGCAAACCAGAAAGCGAGAAGAATACCAAGTCCTGGTCCAGGGTTCGTTTCTAACAGGAACAGAATCGACTTTCCTGCACTAGCTGCCTGATCGATTCCTAACGGGCTTAAGATCCCATGGTTGATCGCGTTGTTCAAGAACAATACTTTTGCTGGCTCAACTAGAATACTAGCTAGTGGTAACAGTCCAGCATCTACGATGACTTCTACTCCAGCTGCAAGTGCTTTGTTTAAACCTAGTACAACTGGTCCGATCGCTAGTGAAGCGAGGATCGTCAGAATACCACCGATGATACCTGCTGAGAAGTTGTTAACTAGCATTTCAAAACCGGATTTGACTTTGCCTTTGATCGCTTCGTCGAATTTCTTAATCGCATAACCACCGAGTGGTCCCATCGCCATCGCACCGAGGAACATCGGAATATCCGCTCCGACAATAACACCCATCGTCGCTGTCGCACCGACTACTCCACCTCGTGCGCCGTAAACAATTTTACCACCAGTGTAACCGATTAAGAGTGGTAATAAGTAGTTGATCATCGGACCAACAAGCGCTGCTAATTGTTCATTTGGAATCCAACCATCTGGAATAAATAATGCTGTAATAAGTCCCCATGCAATAAATGCACCGATGTTCGGCATGATCATGCCGCTTAAATAGCTACCAAACCGTTGAATCTTCACTTTGAAACCGGATTTTTCTTGGTCGCTCATGATAGTTCCTCCTCTTCTTTCGCAGGGAAGACTTGTTGACATGTTTTATTAGATCCTGTCAGTTAGCTTTCCTTGCGAAATGTTTTACTTGTTAATTCCAATAGTAAGGCCATAAGAAAGCGTTCGCAATGAATTCCAAACTCAAATTCGGCAGATGACTTGTTGACATTTTTAAATAATGGACAAAATGACCCAATAAATTGTATTGCAAAGTGAATATGAAGGTGCTGGTTGGAGATAACTGAAATCGTGAATAAAAGGAGGGAGCTTTATGGATGAAAAGAAGAAAAAGCCGCAGGACGAGACGTTAACAAACCAGCAGGGACATCCTGTCACGAACAACCAGAATGTCCGAACAGTAGGGAGTCGCGGGCCAACCACTCTTGAGAACTACGATTTCCTTGAGAAAATCAGCCATTTCGACAGAGAGCGAATCCCTGAACGCGTCGTTCATGCACGAGGGGCAGGTGCGCATGGGTATTTTGAATCGTATGGAAAAGTAGGAGACGAACCGATTTCAACGTATACACGTGCGAAAGTGTTTACGGAAGCTAAGAAAACGCCTGTTTTTGTTAGGTTCTCAACGGTTGTTCACGGCACACATTCACCAGAAACGCTACGTGATCCTAGAGGATTTGCAGTTAAGTTTTATACAGAAGACGGCAACTGGGACCTTGTAGGGAATAACTTAAAAGTATTCTTCATCCGTGATCCTCTCAAGTTTCCTGATATGGTGCACTCCTTCAAACCTGACCCTGTCACGAACATACAGGATATGGAGAGAATGTTTGATTTCCTTTGCCAATCTCCTGAATCGATGCACATGGTGACCTTCCTGTTCTCACCTTGGGGCATTCCAGCAAACTTTCGACATATGCAAGGATCTGGTGTCCATGCATACAAATGGGTGAACGAAGAAGGGAAAGCTGTACTTGTAAAGTATCACTGGGAACCCGTCCAAGGAATTCGCAACCTATCACAAGATGAAGCGGATCACATTCAGTCGATGAACTTTAACCATGCGACGGCTGACTTGTATCAAGCGATCGAAGATGGAGACTATCCAGAATGGGAGCTCTATGTACAGATCATGGAGGATGGCGAGCATCCAGAACTAGATTTCGATCCCCTCGATCCAACGAAGCTTTGGTACAAAGAGGATTTTCCTTGGCATAAGGTTGGGAAGATGACGCTTAACAAAAACCCTGAGAACTATTTTGCTGAAGTGGAACAAGCAGCATTTGGTACTGGGGTATTGGTCGATGGGCTCGACTTCTCTGATGACAAACTTCTGCAAGGCAGGACGTATTCCTACTCTGATACGCAGCGATACCGTGTTGGTTCAAACTACTTACAACTTCCGATCAATAAGCCGAAGAAACATGTTTCGACGAACCAGAGCGGCGGCCAGATGGACAACCGCACTGATTATGGGAAAGATGAAAACCCACATATCAACTATGAACCTTCTTTGATCGGCGGGTTGAAAGAAGCAGCGAATCCAGGTGTGGAACACGAACCATTTGTTGAAGGAAATTTATCGAGAAAAAGCATTCCTCGTGAAAACAACTACGGTCAAGCGGGAGAAACGTATCGCAGACTAAACGACTGGGAGCAAGAGGAACTGATTTCAAACCTCGTCAGTGCACTCATGGACTGCCGAGAAGAGATTCAAGAGAAGATGATCGAACACTTTACACAGTGTGATAAAGAATACGGGGAACGAGTCATGAACGGATTGAAGGAAATGAAGAAGTCTACCGGCTCCGTACTCGATGAAGCTGTATGTGAAGCTGAGGACAAGAGTCATCCATCAGATCCGTACTAAACAGTTGAAAAAAGCTTGGCATCGTTGCCAAGCTTTTTTATATAGAGTTTAAACTGGCTTTATGATTCGTATTTTTATTTACAGCAGCTTCCCCATATAATACTCATCTACATATGTATCATCCATCAGCAACGAATGTCGCTTCAACCCTTCTACTTCAAAGCCGAACTTTTTGTATAGCGCGAGCCCTCCTTCGTTCGGGGTCGCGACGTTCAACTCCAACCTATGTACGTTTTTACTCTCCGCCCAATCCTCTAATTTGTTAAAAAGGGCCGTTCCGACTCCTGTGCCTTGAGCCTTTTCGAGTACACCGATGACGAGGTAAACTGCATGACGCTTTTTCTTTGCTTCACTTCCAACAGCGACTAAATAACCTACCAATCCCTCATCTTGTTCAGCGACAAAGATCGTAGACGTTTCATTTCTCAACATCGACACAATCTTCTTCTTTTCTTCCTCAACATCGACTTTTCGCTCATCAGCACCAAAAAGCATGTATCGTGACTCCGCATCGACCTGATTTCTAATCTTACAGAACCCTTCAACGTCTTCTTCTTTTATCTCTCTAACTTTCATCCTCTTCCAACTCCTTTACTCGTCCCTATTCAAGCTCGCACTTTACATTCCAATTCATTCCAAGAAAATCTTTCTCTACCTTCGCTTCCCCGTTTGCTTTTAAACAGCTATCTACAGTAGATTGCAGACTGAAGTTATTTGAATAAAAAGCAATGACGAGAAATAAGATGATGACCACCCCGACTGTCGTTTTTCTCACGATTGATCCTCCTTCATATAAAGCAAAAAGGGATGAATCACATCATCCCTTCTTAACCTTTCACCATATTCTATTCTGAAGCATCTTTTTCCTTCAACGGCTCACCGATGACCCTTACTTCACGTTCTAGATCGACCGAAAACTTTTCTTTTACAGTGTTCTGCACGTGATGGATCACGTTCAGATAATCTGTTGCAGTGGCATTGTCGATGTTAACGATAAAGCCTGCATGCTTTTTGGAAACTTCCGCTCCACCGATTCTTGTTCCCTGCAAGCCTGAATCTTGAATGAGCTTTCCAGCGAATAAGCCTGGCGGGCGCTTGAACACACTTCCACAAGAAGGATATTCGAGCGGCTGCTTGCTTTCGCGTTTAAACGTTAGATCATCCATAATCGCTTTGATGTCGTCATAGTTTCCTTTTTTCAACTGAAATGTTGCTTCAAGTACGAGGAATCCTGTTTCATCCACGTTACTATGACGATACGATAAGTCGAGCTCTTCTGCTTTTCGACGAACAAGCTTTCCGTCTTTTGTTACCCCTAGCACACTTTCGAGGCAGTCTGCTACTTCGCCGCCGTACGCGCCAGCGTTCATATACACAGCACCACCAACGGAACCAGGAATTCCACATGCAAATTCTAGTCCTGATAAATGTTCTTTCAAGGCGAATTGTGATACTTCAATGATACGAGCGCCTGCTTCTGCTACGACAGCATCTTCCGTTCGTTCAATTTTGTCAAGCGTCGAGATATTCAACACGATTCCTCGGATTCCACCATCCTGAATGATGACATTCGATCCTTTACCGAGAATGGTTAGCGGTAAATCATGCTTATTGGCATACTCCACCACTGCTCTTGCATCTTCCGCACCACCTGGAAAAACAAACACATCTGCTTCTCCACCCATCTGCGTGTACGTATGCACATTCAGTGGTTCATTCAATCTGACATCTGCTGTAGGCAAACTATTTCTCAGGTCGTTAAACACACGTTGATTATCCATTACTTACCTCACTTATGAACATGTTCGATTGTGTAATCGTACTCGAACCTTTTATTTTTATTATAGTTATAATCAAAACTGTTCGTGTCTAAAATCTTTATTATTACGGCATAGCGTAAAAAACAGCTTTACACAATCATTTATTTTACCATTAATGGGCAAATACTTCATCTCTAACAAAACGTTTTATTACGATTATCTACTACTTTTCCTTTAATGAATCATTCAATTGAGAAAGAATATCTTTCCTGAGTTCGATCAGCTCAGGAAATTGATAAAAGAAAGCAATCTTTTGCTCAGCAATCGTATCGCCTTCTGGCTTCGTAGAAAAAATAAAATGCGTCCACGCTTCTGCGATGTCTTCTTCAGGATGTGTCGCTGCATAGTCGGTTGAAAAATGATCAGCATAATCATCATAAAACGCGACCTGCGCTTCTTCATTCCATTCAACTTCTTTATCGAGCCACTCCTCATAATAATCGGACCAAAACGTTTGGAAGAAGGCGTTCATATATGAATTTTCCTTACTACACCCATTGAATGCAAAGTAATCATCACATGCCATGAAGGCTTCTTCTACTTCATCTTCATCCTCTAAATTCGTCGCATTCACCTGATCATCTTTCAATGTCAGAAGATGACCATATTCGTGCACGAGCGTATAATAGAAATCCTTCTCGTTCGTTGTATCTTCATAATCGATTGCGAGACGCCACGCTTTCGAATTGTCTAGTGGTTCAACGTATCCAAGGACCACATCTTTTCCATCCGTAAAGATCAAGAACTCTTTTACCATACTTCGGTCTTCAGAAGGGATTAAGTCAGCAAATAACTTCCAAAGCGCCTCATGTGCTTCGTGTTGCTTAGTATATTCTAGATACTCTTCTTCTTCGGTTAGAACATTATGATTTTCTATGTGATCTCCGACAATATCGTATGAAATAACCGTTGTTTCTACTGCTTCTCGTTCTTCTTCTAAGGACTCAGGGATATCTAAAAAATCCCCTTTTAGCGCATTGATTTCGCTTAAATACCGATCGCCTTCTTCAATTTCAGGCACGTCTGAAGTGGTGCTCGGTTGGTCCACATCCACCGCGCAACCGGTCAATAACAACATGACAAAACAAGCAATGATCCACTTTTTCATCGTGTACCCTCACTTTCTAGTTTAAAAAGAAACCACATCTAATGATACATTATGTTGCTACGTAGATAATGACTTTTGTTACTAGAAAGAATAGGTAAAAAGCTAACAAACCTACTACGGCAGCCCTTCCTTTTTTCATTGCTAGTTTAATGAAGTAAACGACTGCTACCCCAACGATGATCACGACTATTGAAAACATAGTGGTAAGTATATGAGATTGTGAGATTTCAGCTTCAAAGAAGGATGAGATTCCGAAAACGAAATAGGAGCTTATCAAGATGGTTACAAACAATTTATGTGCTAGTTGTTTACGGTACAAAGTCGAGCTTTCCAACGGATCACCTCACATGTTGATAGTTCATTCGATGAGCAACGTGAAAATCCTCCATAAAAAAAGGATGCCTCCTAAGCATCCTCACCTGTTTTTTAGTTTGAGATTTGTATCACACCGCCGCAGTGTGAGAAATCGTGAAATTCGAGTTTACACGACCCTTCTAACTCCGCTTTTAGTTCATCAAAAACAAAGTAAAATTCATCACCATCCCAGTGATGAAGGTTTTCGCTTCGACACGCTTCTAATTTCCTGCGATTTTCAAACGCCACATCACCGATTAAAATCTTTCCGTTTTCCGATAGCTGTGGAAGAAGTTCTTTAATGAAAGCGACCTTCTCACGATCAGAAATATGGTGCAAAGCGTATGTGCTGATAATAACGTCATACTGCTTTTTCTTAAAATGTTCAGGAAGTCCGTGTGTAAGATCCCATTCGATCAGCTGCGCATATGGCATTTTCAACTGAGCGATCCGAATCATTTCGTTCGAAAAGTCGATACCGTTTATGTCGTGACCAGCTTCGTACAACCTGCTTGCAAGAACACCTGTCCCAAATCCGATATCGAGGATGTTTGCCTTTTCGGTAGACATGACCTCGTTATAGATGGCATTCAAGATTTCCTTATAGCCAGCGAATGGATAAGAATCGCTTTCTTCACTTACCTGTACAGAATGATCGTATTCATTCGCCCATAAATCAAATCCTTGTTTACTTAGCATCAAAATCCTCCTACATTTATGTGTCTATCTAGTACGTTTGGAGTTCAACTTATCTAAATACTAACACATTTCAGTTTTCTCCCGCTCGTTCCTCGATCTTAATCTTCAAAAGTAGGACAACATGCTCATCATGAATCATTTCTTCAATGCCTTCTTTTGTTTGCATATCGACCGACCTGATCATATTATCTTGCTCACTTTCATAGTACGCTCCAATCACTTTTGTATCTCCAGAATCAAGCGTGATCTCCTCTTCTATCGTGTACCCGTATCCGTGTGGCTTGTCTGTATTTATGGGATTACTTGGTATCGCTTCAGGACCTGTTGTGGCACCTGGTGCATAAAGAGAAAATAACTCTTCTCCATCTTCAGGTTGGACGATGCCGAACCCAACGCTCCCCACTTGTTCTTCCTCTTGACTAAACCCATAAGAGAGCTCAGTTAAAGGTGACGGTGTCATCGGCTCTCCATCTCGGTAGCCCTCGACCCAAACTGTGACCCACGTTTTATCCGCTTTTGTAAGCTTAAGATCATAGTTTAATAGGATCCCCATGTTCATCTCTTCAAACATCTTTTCATGGTCGTTTCCTACCTTGTAAGAAAGGTAAGCAAGGTGCTCATCCTCCATCGAAAACTCAACACTGCACCCTCCTAGAAGGAACATAACTAACAATAACCAGACCCCTTTTTTCAAAACACTCCTCCTCTCTCTTGTAAAAAGTTTACCAGTTACTCCCTAAAAATAGGTCTAAATACTTTTATTTCCATGTTATAATTTACCTTGTACTCTTATTTTTTATAATTTTGAGGTGTCGATATGAAGCGTTTGGTTATTCTAGTAAGTTTGTTGCTCGTCGTTGGTGTGCTAAGTTTAGTAGCTGTAAATCCTTTCAACAATTCAGAAGCCGTCTACTCTTCTAACGTTCATTCAGAGATTTCAAGAAATCTTTCGAAAGAGCTTATAGGGAAATCGTCTAGTTATGAGATTACAGTCGTAGGTGACACGATGTTCGACTGGTCGATTAAAGAAGCGATGAGCACGAAAGGGGCGAACTATCCACTTCAACATATTTCCCCGATCATCAAGGAATCTGACCTCGCCATCATGAACTTAGAAACCGCGATTGGAACCAAAGGAATAAAAGAGAACAAGCTTTATACGTTTCAATCCCCACCTGCTTCAGCTAAAGCGATCAAAGACGCTGGCTTTGACGTCGTATCACTCGCAAACAATCACGCGATGGACTTTGGTCGAGAAGGATTATATGAGACGATCGACCTACTGAAAAAAGCAGACCTGAACTATGTTGGAGCTGGTACGAACGAAAGTGAGGCGTACCGTGCTCATTCGCAGACGATCAATGATCACAAAGTCGATATTCTTGGTTTTTCGCAAGTTCTGCCCACCATCTCATGGTACGCAAATGAAAATGGAGGGCTCGCTAGCGGGTACCAGCAAGACCGAGTGATCGAGCATATTAAACAATCTGCAGCCACTTGTGATACGACGATCGTGTATATCCACTGGGGAGCTGAACGGACGATCCAGCCTAGCGATAGTCAACGAAATTTTGCACACAGCATGATCGACGCGGGGGCCGATATCATCATTGGTGCACACCCTCATGTGCTGCAAGGGATGGAGTACTATGATGGGAAGCCGATCTTATACTCCCTCGGCAACTTTTTATTCCCAGACTACGTTGAAGGTGACACCGCTGACACGGTAATCGCTAAGATCGACGTCACTGTGGACAACTATGAAGTTACCTTTATCCCTGCAGTCATCCATGACAGCACTGTTACACTCGCAGATAAACAAAACGCCACTCGCATCACAGATAAGATGATTTATCGTTCTAGCTTAATCTCGCAAACTACTGATTTTGCGGTATCTGAAGGAAGCGGGCAATCACTAACGGTTGCAAAAGCAGGCGAATGATAGAAAGCGCTTCCTTAGAACACCTTCGCGTAAATACACGTATCCGATAAGCCAGACCCATCTAACAAAACATCATCGTTTCGTAAAGTCGCTTCAAGCACGTAATCGAGTCGTTCAGGTACTGCACGGCTCTTTTTGTTTTTCAGGTCGCATTGAATCTCGATCCGTTTCATCCCGAGTTCTTTCTCCGCAAAGTTTGTCAGCTCACCAACGGCTTCTGTTATGTAACCACGTCCGCCAAACTTCGTGTTGATCCAATACCCAACTTCCGTCTTCGGTACATCCCAATCAAGATTATGAAGGCCCGTTGTGCCCACGTATTCACCTGTCTTCTTCTCGAATATGAGAAATCTGAACCCTACTCGCTTTAAGAACTTGATATGTGCCTCTCTCACATTCATCTCTGTATCTTCAACCGTTGGATTTTCTCTCGCGAACCCAACCCATGGAGATAGTTCCTTCATTGAAGAGTGAATCGCTTCGTTGATGACTTTACCATCCCCTGGTCGAGGCATTCGTAGGATTAATCGTTCCGTTTCTAGCTCCGTGCGTACATCCATTAAAATTGGGTTCATTTGCTTCTTTAACTCCTTCTGATAAATGTAATAGCTCTATTATAGACATAGTAGATTTTGGAAATAAAGGGTTTCATTCACTTTTTAGTCTAATAAAAAAGCAAGCTCGTAGGGAGCTTGCTTTTAATCTTAATTCGCTTTTGCAACAGGCTGAACGTTTTTCTTTTTCGACGTTAATTTATCGACAAGGCCTGATAATGCCCCGTCACCCGTAACATTCGTTGCTGTACCAAAGCTATCTTGTGCAAGGTAGAGCGCGATCATAAGAGATACCATCGTTGCATCGAATGCTAGCATACTCTCAAGAAGCCCGATCGCGGCCATTACCGCTCCACCCGGTACACCAGGTGCTGCGATCATCGTAATTCCTAGCATCAAGACGAAAGGAATGATAGAGGCGAACGTTGGGTCCTGTCCATTTAATAGCATTACGGCCATCGCACAGGACACAATCGTGATTGTACTTCCTGAGAGATGAATCGTTGCTAGAAGCGGGATGCTGAAGTCCGCTACTTTTTCACGAACGCCGTTCTTCTTCGTTTGTCTAAGCGTTACCGGAATGGTAGAAGCAGATGACTGTGTACCGAGAGCTGTGAAATACGCTGGAATCATCCCTTTTAATAATGTAAAAGGATTGCGAGATGTAGCAGCGCCCGTCACACTATATTGAATCAAAAGCATCGTTAGGTGAAGAAGAATGATCATGACAAAAACTTTTGCAAACACGCTTAAGATCGTTTGCACCTGACCAGCACTCGTCATATTCGCGAATATACCAAGAATGTGCAGTGGCAATAACGGGATGATTACGTAGCTGATCACTTTTTCGATGATCGTTCTAAATTCAACCATAACGCCTTTAAGCTTATTTTCTTTCATCGCTGCCATCCCTAAACCGAGCGTAAACGCAAGGACAAGGGCTGTCATTACGCCCATCATAGGCGGAATTTCCACTTGGAAAAATGGCTCTAGAAGTGATTCTTCAGGGTTTTCCATCCCTGAAGCCGCACCACCAGTTTCAAGAAATATAGGATAAAGGTTACGAGCTGCAAAGAATGCGAGTAAGCCTGCTAGAAAAGTAGAAAGATACGCAACCGTCGTCGTGACCCCAATCAGTTTTCCAGCACCTTTACCGATTTCGCCTATTCCTGGTGCGATGAATCCAATAATGATTAGTGGAATAGCGAATCCAAGGAAGTTACCGAATATACCGTTGAATGTCGCGAA
Organism: Anaerobacillus sp. ABD4_527; assembly: GCF_056160805.1. Classification (NCBI taxonomy): domain Bacteria; kingdom Bacillati; phylum Bacillota; class Bacilli; order Caryophanales; family Bacillaceae; genus Anaerobacillus; species Anaerobacillus sp. ABD4_527. The sequence continues at coordinate 775,833 of NZ_JBSWXZ010000002.1, read as the reverse complement.
TAATCGTACGGTCCATTCTGGTAGAAATGCTCCGATCAATACACCTAATGCAATTGCGATAAGAATTCGTGGTAGTAGTCCAATCTTCTTCATAGTGTCCTCCAAACAAAAACATTTGTCCATCTGAGATGTAATCTACGGAGTACTTTACAAGATAATCAATATTCTAGCAAGCTTTTAACGCAAAAAAGGATTAAAAACTTTTTCCAATGAAAAACACCGCCCATCCACAATTGAATAGGCGGTGTTTTTCACGCGTTCAACGCTTTGTTATGAACTTTTTCAAAAAAAGCTTCAAGCGGAGCCGTATCTTTCAGGTACTCATTACACAACACGCTGTCTACACACATATACTGACCGACCGTGTGGTAGTCTTCATGATCATAGATCCTGGACGACACATGCGCAACTTCACCATACCCGCCGCATAAGAAACAGGTTGTCCTCTGATTTAATATTGTGTAAGATCCTTCCACACCAATGATCTCGCCTTTGTAGGGGTAAATAAGATACTTACGTTTTGATTGTATATCGTTCCAACCGAGATAGGTGATCGTTCTCGGATAAGAATAGGGAAGCTTTACTTTTTTACTTTTACGAAAAAGCTTTTCTATTTCGTCGTTCGCTAGCTCTGGGAATGGGATAACGACTTTTTGTGCTCTTTCAAGAAAGTGTTCGATCTCAGAAACGTTCAAGTAGCGGATTTCGTCGATAAAGGCATGTTGTTCTTTCGAAAGAGTAGGAAAGAGAGCGAGTAATTTATCTGCGATCGTATGCTGCACGGCAGCTTTCACGTCGGCATCAACAAGATGGCCAACGTTGTATAATAAAACATCGATTTGTTCTCTAATGACATTCAGATGGTGATTGTACAAAAACGGCTGAAGCATAAAAGCACCCCTCCTTGTGTTTTCTTTATACCACAATCAGAGTGTTCCATCTACACAAAAAGCCGGCTATGCCGGCTTTATAACGCGAGATCAATCGCTACCTGTTACGAAGTCATCTTCTTTCATCGATGCAAGAATGACACCAGACGTCACGCGATCGTTTTCTTGTACGTGAAGTTCAGAGATTTGCCCACTTACGTTGAGCGTGACATCCTCAACGTTGCCCTGTCCATCGCGAATGACAAACATCGGCTCCCATTCGTACACACGGGATGAATGGTTCACATAAACTTTTTCAACAATCCCTTCACATGGACAGACCACTGTGCGATTCATGTTATTGTGCCCCTTTCTGACATGTATTGTTCCTCGAATGAGGACGAAAGTCAGTTTACTATCATGATATGTTTCACATGGCCAAGTATGATGTGAAACATTTACTGAAAAAACCTCGCGTCTATTTTACCGGCATTTGAAAGAATCGCAACCCTGAAACTAAAATCCATACATTTCAGAAAAGTGTAACTTCAACGTAAAAAAACGAGCACCTTGTAGGTACTCGCTTACGGCTTCCCTTCATCAATTTTGTTTTTCGTTTCGAGATCGATGAGTTTTCTGACCTGTTTCATTAAAGGGTGATCAAGCTCATATTCTTTTCCATAAGTAAGGTTGAACTCGTAGTCGAACCCTGGTGGATTTGTTCCTTGAGTATGCTGAATAATCGTTTCCATCTTATCGAGTGCCTTTACAAACTTTGCTTCGCTCGTTTCTCCTTTGTTATATTCCTTACATAACGCTAAGATCGCGCTTTGATTTTCTTCTGGTAGAGCATCCGTTAACCGCTCGACACCTTTTTCCTCTTTTTTGATCTTCTTATCATGATTCACCTTCACCGTTGCTGAAATATCTCCATCATAAGCTTCCCCAAGATCGTGAACGAGGCACATCAGAACCACTTTATTCATGTCGAGCCCTTCTAGCTCATCCTTTAGTGCAAGTGCAAACATCGCGAGCCTCCAAGAATGCTCAGCAACGCTCTCTCGTCTACCCTTCTTCGTATACGCAGATCTCGTCGTATCCTTCAGTCTCTCTAACTCCTTAATGAACGTGACGATTTCGTTCGCATCCACCGTAGCTAACCCCCTCTGTTTTGTGCCCTGTTTGGTTGTTTGGTGCCTGTTGTTTGGTGCCTGTCACCACCCGTTTCATGTCGAATGCCGTTTGTTTTTCAACTGCTGCTCTTTTTCGTTTAGACGTCCCTTTATCTTCTCACACTTATCGTGATGTTTCTTCAATGCAGTTCTTCGCACTTCGATCATTCTCTTTACTTCAGTAGGATTTGGTCCTCCTCTTACGCTTCTCCTGTGAACAAATTCTTCAGGACACACGATCCCTTTCCAATCTTCATCTGAAAGAACCACTGTTATCCTTATTTGCGCTTTTAACAAGTCGTTTACTTCTCCTACGTTCCAATCAGCTAACTCACGATTTTCATCAACACATTTTCTAGCTAAATGACTCGCAGCTTTATGAGCGTCACGATAGGATACGCCCTTCTCTCTCGTCAATACATCGGCGAACTCTGTAATCGTAATACAGTGGTGAGACGCTTCGGAACGCGCTCTTTGTTTATTTACTTCCATCGTCCTAATAACGGCATTCATCAAGCGATACACTCGAGAGGCTTTATCGAACCCTCGATAAAGATGAGGCTGAAGATCGTCTTCCGTATCGACGATATCTCCATATGGCGTGTTGTGAATCATCTGAATCACACTTAGCGCCTCACCTACAGCACTACTAGCAATCGCACGAGCATGCTCGATCGATACGGGATTTCGTTTTTGCGGCATAATGCTGCTAACTTGCACGTAAGGTGCTGCAACGCGTAAGATGCCCACTTCAACCGTAGTAAGCCTTAGGAAGTCTTGTATCCAGCGACCGGTATTCGTCATCGATGTTAAAATGGCAGTAGCAGGATCGAGTAAATAATCAACGCCACCGATCGCATCGTATGAGTTCTCTATCACACCTTCAAAACCTAACAATTCACTAACCCGCTCACGGTTGATCGGAAAGCCAGTCGTCGTAATCGCCGCTGCCCCCATAGGGGAATGGTTTATGGTATGAAACGCATCCCAAAACCGATTTAGATCACGCTCTAGAACATCGTACACTGCTACTAGGTAATGCCCGAGGGTTGTTGGTTGTGCGGGCTGTGTATGTGTATGAGCAGTCATTACTGTATCAACGTGGTCCTCTGCTTGCTGAATAATCGCTTCTTTAATTGAAATCAAATCACCGATGAGCGAAAGAATGTGCTCACGAAGCACGATACGGTACATCGCTTCACCCATATCGTTTCGACTTCTCGCAATATGCATCGCGCTTGCTAAATCCGGCCCAATTTCCTTACTTATCGTGGATTCCATCATGAAGAACAGATCTTCAAATTCTGGTGAATAGGATAGTGAACGTACATCCATCTCCTCAAGACGATTCACGCAGTCAAGGATCACTTTCGCATCTTGCTTCTTAACGATTCCTTGTTCAGAGAGCATCACAACATGAGCTCTATGAATTTGAAACATCGCATGAAATAGATAATCACGCTGATCTTCGAACACATATGTCAACAGCGCCTCAACATACGTCTTACCAGGAAAGACGCTACCTTCTTTTTTAGTGAATTCTTCTTTGTTCATTTGGTGCCTGTCACCACCCGTTTTTACTCATCATATGTCGAAAGAATAAAAACGGGCATTGAGCTGTTTGCTCAATTGCCCGTTTTGTTGTAGTTTTCTTTTTTCCATACATAATACGCTTCGTGGTCGACTTCCCTTACCCAAAGGCTGTGTTTTGGTACAACCCGATCAGAAACTTTGTACCATACGCCACCTCGCACTCTCCTGTATAGCTTAAATCGCGACAAGATCTTTTCATCAAGTGAAGGCAGTAACTTCTTAAGAAACTTCAGCATACCTCCACGCACCTCCTTCATAATGGCTCAACAGAACACAATATGTAAGAAGGAATGAAAAGATGTTAAAAAAAGGCCTTCGACCACCTTACAATTTCACACTGCGCATCATATGGAGATAACAAGAATTACCAACCGTTTTTTTGCAACAATTTCCTCATATTAGGAACAATGAAGGTAGGAAAAAGGAGTGAATGAAAAATGAATCTCAACGATCCAACACAATACCAAGCGGGAGATATCGTTTATGTGATGTATCGAAATCCACATACATACGACGTCGCAAACATCCAACAAGCAGCAGTCGTGAACGATCCCGATCATCCAGGTGAACTTGCACTCTTTCTGTATGAAACGTATTATCCATTGAATTCAGATATTGCAATTTATCATTCAGAAACAGAGGCACAGCAAGCTTTCGATATGTATTTCGGATAGTAAAACCACATAAGGAAGGAGGAACTGTATTGGTTAAACCGTTTGTCCCACAGCTCGTTTATATGGAACCCCGCGCTACCGAATATCCCCTCGGTCGTCAGTTAAAGGAAAAGTTTACGAAGATGGGCATCGAAATACGTGAGACAACTTCTCATAACCAGGTAAGAAACCTACCTGGAGATAACCATTTCCAGCAGTATCGAGTGGCAAAGTCAACGCTTGTCGTTGGAGTTAGGAAAACGCTGAAGTTCGATACGTCGAAGCCATCTGCAGAATATGCCATTCCGTTTGCTACAGGATGTATGGGTCATTGTCACTATTGCTATTTACAAACGACGATGGGAAGCAAACCTTACATTCGAACGTATGTGAATACAGATGAAATCTTTGATGCGGCTGAGAAATATATGCAGGAACGTGCTCCAGAACAAACGAGATTTGAAGCATCGTGTACATCTGATATCGTAGGGATCGATCATCTAACGCACACGTTAAAAAGTGCGATCGAGTACTTTGGGAAATCAGAATACGGAAAGCTTCGTTTTGTAACGAAATTCGCACATGTTGATCACCTTCTCGACGCGGAACATAACAAAAAAACAAGGTTTCGTTTCAGCATGAACGCAGACTATGTGATTAAATTTCTTGAGCCTGGTACTTCAAGACTCGATGAGAGGATTGAAGCAGCAGCAAAAGTCGCTGAAGCAGGATACCCACTCGGTTTCATCGTTGCACCGATCTACCTTTATGATGATTGGAAACAAGGCTACCTCGAGTTGTTTGAACAACTCGAAGCAAAACTACCGAAGAAGGCTACAAAGGACTTAACGTTCGAACTTATCCAACATCGATTTACGAAACCTGCCAAGCGCGTTATTCAAAAGAACTATCCAATGTCAAAGCTTGAGATGGAAGAAGAAAACCGCCAGTGGAAGTGGGGAAAATACGGAATCGGTAAGTATGTCTACCAAAAAGATCAGCAAGAAGACATGAAAGAAACGCTTGGAGGCTACATCGATAAGTTCTTCCCCGATGCAAAACTCGAATACTTTACTTAAGGGCGGTACCTGTCACCACCCGGTTTAGGTCGAATGGTGTCGATGGCAATCTTAGTTGGATTGTTATGAGTGCACTCAATATTGAGCGCACTCATTTTTTGTTTATGAAGGATACGATCGTTCCAGACCTGAACGCTGTGGCTCTCTTTATCACTGGAGTGTCGCAGAATTTACGGAGAATGGAGAAACAGAAAGAATCTGATTATGGAGCAATGAGTTTCGTGACAAAATAGTTTTCTGACCAAATTAAAGAGGAGCACTCAGCCCCTCTTTTTCTACTATGCCTGAATCGCGATCTGATCCTGATCCACACTCTTAACACCTTCATTGAACACAAGACGTGTTGAAAACTTGTAAGATGTACGCTTTTCAGTTTCAGGTATATTTTCAGGAATTCGGAAAGAAAACGGGATCGTGACGCGTTGCTCTTTCCGTACATCTTTTACCGTTAAAATTGTTACAGAATCAACGATTCGAGACGTTTTTTCAGCATGATTAACGTAAATGAGATCACACTCTACACGTTTGACTCGTTGTTCGATCGTCCCACCGGTGATTTCAAAAATACCCGTCACGAGTTCACCTCGTTTGAAGTTTAGCTTCTCAAGGACAAGATCGATTTTAGCCGCTCCAATCCCTAACAAACACATCGATTTTCTCAGGAGCACGTGCTACTTCCCTCCTTTAACAACCGATTTTCTGTGAAAACGATCATACTTTTCATCAAGCTGACGATCGATACGGTCCATTTCTTTCTTGTCATGCATCAAATCTTCTTTATTTTGTTTAACAAGTTCTTTAAATGAAAGTGATTTATTATGTGAGTATAAGTTTTTCCTCATAATGATCTCCCTTGCTTCATTTTTTATTTTGATTGGGCTCGAGCAACAACTTATCATTCAATAAAAAATGACCTTTACCACTGTGGTAAAGGCCAAATAAAAGACCTTTACCGTTTGGTAAAGGTCTTGCTAACAGCTAGTGCTGCCAATAAAGCCGAGAGCATCGCGCTCTGTCCTGACGACTTTATTGTAAAAGCTACTCCCCTTTAGGAGAAACGATAAATTGTTATCTTAATCTTATAGAATTTATGAAATAGTGTCAATAGTCAAAATCGTATTTCTCTTTTAATTCATCTGGGGCATGTTTCACGATTTGGTGAAGAATGAATGTCAGAATCATAACATCATCCACCATTCCAAAGATACTGAGAAAGTCTGGTATCAAATCGAACGGAAGAACAACGTAACCAAGGATTGCGAGTAGTGAAATCCATTTCCTCTTACCACCATGACGCGTAAAGTACTCAAACAAAAACGGGAAAAACTTCTTCACTTTAAAAAACAGCCTTGCTCGTTTTACGATTGCAGTCATATTTTTCACCCCTTTCAACCGTACAGCCAAATCAAAAATAACCTTCGCCATATATGGCAAAGGTTATTCATGAGGAGCCCTTTACCACATAGACGGTAAAGGTCTTGCTAACAGCTATTCGCTGCCAATAAAGCCGAGAGCTTCATGCTCTGAAATGACGACTTTACTGTAAAAGCTACTCCCCTTCGAACGTTCGTTTGTAATTCTAACTTTAGATCACGACGATTGATTCGTCAAGTAAAAAGTATTGAGCGTTAAAATAGCAGTCTGCTGACAGAAATAACGCCGGTTACGGTCACCATGCTGAAAACGGTGGACGCAAGTACGATTTGAGCAGACAGCTCAGGTTCGTTCCGATATTCCTGTGCAATGATGGCGCTGTTAACGGCTGTTGGCATCGCAGATGATATTAAGAGTGCTTGTGCGGTCACACCATCCATACCAAGAGTATAGATCAGCCCGAGTGCGATCACTGGACCTAGGATCAAACGAATAAACAAACTCACGTACACAACAGAAAGGTTTTTTGCAAATTTAAGCTGTGCGACCTGAGCACCAAGCGTCACTAGCGCGATCGCAACCATGGAATCTGCAATATAATCTGCTGGAATCAAGATGAATTCCGGCACATCTACGTTTGTTACATTGAGACTTATTCCAAAAACCATCGCATAAAGAACAGGCATTTTGAAATAGCCAATAACCGCACTCAGCTTGTTGCCATCAACGGCTTTTAACGCGAAGATACCCCAGGAAAACGTTAAGATGTTCTGAAAAGTAAGGATGATAACCTGAATCGACATTGCGAACGGATCATGTTTAAAGACAAGGTCGTTTACTGGGACACCGTAATTTCCTGAGTTATAAAACAAAATGCTGTTCGTGAAGGATGCTCGCACGCTCTTACTGTATCGAAACACTTTACTAACGAGTAGAGAGATCACATAGAGGAGTACAACGAAAAATGAAAAAAACGACAGAACAGAGATGAACAGCGAAAGAGAAAACGTTGTTTCGTAAAGCTTTAAGAAGATAAAACCAGGTACGATGAAATAAATATTCACTTTCGCTAACGTGTAGAGATCTAACCGAAAGATTCGGTGAAGCAATACACCGATTCCGATCAAAATAAATACTGGTACAATAATATCGATGAAAACACCAATCATGCTAAATCCTCAAATCTATACGATGTGAATTTCTGTAAAGTTTTATAATAACAGAATCACGTATAGAAATCTTTGCCTATGCTTGTTCATCCTTGAACAAAAACGTGTAAGCTTGACGTTCACGCCATCAACGCCTTTGCCTCCCTCACCAGCTTATTCACAGCTTTTCGGTTTTCCCAAAGCATCTTTTGAAGTTCCTCTATCGATACGAACGTTTCTTCCTTATCACAATAGGATTTTCCCTTACCATGTACGGAGTAAGTCGCTTCATCATATTTCATCACCGTCCATTGTCCATCCCGATCGCTGTCTTTAAAAACGATATAATGTTTTCCCCCGGTTGAATCATAGTTCGCAATTTTGTTGAAGGTCATGAGCAGCTCTTCAATGTCTTTCTTACTTCTGATTACATTCATTCCTCTCTCTCCTTTGTTCCTAGAAGGTTTAGATAATAATTCCCTCTAAAGGCAAAAATCCCTTCTTTACCACATGGAAAAAGCAGCTGTCTCCAGCTGCTTCTCATTAAAACTCTTCTACATCATCGAAGTATACGTCGATCAATTCTTTCTTTTTATCGTTTACGAGTACGTATACACGAACATTCTTCTTCATCCCATTGGATTTTAAGGTGAAGTCGAAATTATATTGATGCCTCTCATCAGAAATAAACACCTTACCATCATACGTGTATTCCGTAACACTTTCCTCTGGATATTGCTTTTTTGTTTCTTGAATCGCTATCTTTCCCCATTCCGCATAAGAAGGTTGCTGTGCACTTGCAAAAGGCCCTTGAAACAATAGTGCGAGACCTATCATGAGGCTCAGGCACCAGGTAACTTTTTTGTACATAAGGTGTACCCCCACTCTTTATTGGTATGGAGATAGTATTTAATACTTTGGCGTCATTCATACATTCGTGACACATGCATCAGGTTGCTCGTCCAAGCCAATTTAACTTCCTGGACATACTCTATAAGTAAGGTAGATGGTTCCCCTTTCTTCAATAATCCGGTGGAACGAATTTGAAAAGCACGCTAGAGCATTCTAGTGTGTTTCTTTTTGTTCTTGATCAGGCAATTTACTGATGAATTGTAAAAGACATCGAATTATGACAAAAAATACATAAACACTTATAAAGGTGTAGTACCATTTCCACGTATTGTACTGAACTAAATCTGTAAATTTCTCAAATAAAACTTCAGTAATGGTGAGGATCGACGTATACATAAATCCTTTTAAAAGGTAACCTTTAAACGAATAATGATACGTTGTTTGATAATAATGGAGACTTAATACAGGAAAAAGTACGAGTTCGAACAGAGGGCTGCTATCAAAATAGGGAAAAATCGTAACGGGATAGGACAGCATGCCGCTTTCCACGACCATCACTCCGAGAATCAGTGCAAAATATCCTGTAATAAAGAAGGCAAGTAGCCAATCCTTTATCGGAGGCTTGCGCAAACTATAGAAAAAGAACAAGAGTCCACCTACAAACATGGCATAAAGGATGACTTTTTCGGCTCCCATTTTTTCACCTACTTTACCAGCTAAGATTAAGAATGATGATTCACGTCTTACTTTTTCCGGAATGCGCCTCTTTTATCCATCCTTAACAGTTAGTGGTTACGCGTGACCAAAGAAAGTATCACATTTGCCCTTTTAAGTAAAATATATAAAAAACAGAATTCGAGTTTTACCAATGTACCCCAGGGGAAAAACGCTATAGACAATGGTAGAAGGGAGTCGCAGTCATGTTAAAAAAATTCCTACCCTGGCAGCTGCGCAAATATTTTGATATGCCGAAGAGCGTGCGAAAGCATGAGCTTCAATCCACTCTTTGGTATATGCCAGCTATCTATATTATTTGCTCAATCTTATTCTCTATGCTCACCCTATACCTCGATTTATCAGTCGAGCTATCGCGATTCACTCCTGAGCTCATGCATGCAAGCACACAACCGACAAGATTACTCGTAAGTTCGTTGATCGGTGGAATCTTAACACTGAGTGCTTTCACCTTAAACTCCGTTCTCGTTGTGTTAACAACATTTAGCGGTCAGTTTTCACCGAGAATGCTTCTTAACTTCGTTGCAGATCGAACCACACAACACTTTGTCGGAATCTTCCACGGAAGCTTCGTGTATGTACTTATTACGTTCCTATTCCTAACTAGCCAGTCTGAAGAAAATTTTGTTGTCATACCTGCAGTTACATTCATGCTAGCTTTCATTACCGTGATGACGTTCATCCTATTCATCAACCATGCAACGAGCTGGATGCAGGTACATAACATCGCCACAAACATGAAGAATGAATCTATCTCGATCGTGAGGAAATCACTATCCGAAGAGCTTGAAGAATTCAGAAGTGAAACACCTGTTACCTTTGATAAAGAAGAAAGAATCAATGAAAAAGAAGCGTGTTCCATTGAATCAGGCTACATTCAATTGATTGACTTTCGAAGTATGATTGAAGAAGCAAGGAAAGACCGCATTGTGATTCAGCTGCAGAAAAAAGTTGGAGATTACGTTTTAAGAGGCACTTCCCTTTTTACTTTTTGGGGAGAAGGTGCAAAAGACATCAACGTGAAAAAATATCATAAATTTCTTGAAGTCGGTTATAAAGAAACAGAGATTCAAGATATTAAGATGGGCATGACGAAGCTCTCTGAGATCGGAGTAAAGTCACTTGGTAACGACGACCCTAAAACAGCAATCACCATTATTCATCAGATGGCTGACTTGTTATTAGAAGTCGAGAAAGACATCACGTTCACTCCATACCTCGCTGATCATGATGGATGTGTGCGAGTCATCATGGAGTCTGAGAACTTTAGCTATTATTTGTACCGTGGATATGGTTACATTCGTCACTATGCTGGTGAAAATTATCTTATCATCTCAGAGATCATCCTTGCACTGAGTCTTGTTGCACAATCGATCTCTAAGGACAAGTTGAAACAAGTTTGGGAATTTGGTAAGAACACCATGGATCACATCGATGAAAAACTCATTTATGATCTGGATCGTGATTACTTACTTGAAAAGCTTTATAGCCTCGCCTATTACACGGGTCACGAAGATGATTTCCACCAAATTGAGAAACGGTTTGGTGAGAGCGGTTCAGAGGGACATAAAATGGAAAATTAGAAATATGAAAAAGCCTGCCAACATTGTGGCGGGCTTTGCTTATTGGGAAGAATGTGATCAATAAGACGTATGAAATCCCCTTTGCTTTCCTGTCCTCCAACTCCAGTCTGACCAGGGAAGTCCACACCGGTTTCGCTGATATAATTGAAAATTCGCTGATAAATGCTGCCCATTCGCTGATATAATGAAAAATTCGCTGATAACTCGGCATATTTCGCCGATAAATTCAGATTTTCGCTGATATCAGCTAAATTCCACGTTCAGTTAGCGGCTACAAAACAAAATAAGCCTGCCAACATACTGGCAGGCTCTGCTTTTTTAACGAAAAGCCGCTATTTTGCTTTCGATCTCATCTTCCATCTGCAATTCTTCAAACGAATAAATCCGTTCTACAAAAATTTGGTGCCAAAGCATGAAGACTAGAACCGTCCAAATTTTTCGGGAATAGTCGCCTTTCTTCTGAACGTGAGCTTCCAATAAGTCCGCAACGACTTTTTTATCGATGAGATAATCGGTCTCACTAACGTGGATCAGCTGCTTTGCCCAATCATAGAGTTCGTTTCGAAGCCAGTGTCGAATCGGAACTGGAAAACCAAGCTTTTTACGGTCGAGGACATGGTCAGGAACAATGCCTCGAGCTGCTTTTCTAAGAATTGATTTAGTCGTTCCGTTCGCGATTTTTTCATGCACTGGAATTTCACTCGCGACCTTAAAGACTTCTTTATCCAAAAAAGGAACGCGTAGCTCGAGTGCATTTGCCATCGTCATCTTGTCAGCTTTAAGAAGAATATCGCCACGGAGCCATGTTTGAATATCGATATACTGCATTTGATTCACTGGATGATCTGATTGAACATTTTTATAAAACGGTTTTGTGATCTCTTGATACGTTTCTTTCGGATCGTAGGTTTGAAGCAGATTTTCTTTCTCTTTTTCCTCGAACATCTTCGCGTTGCCGATATAGCGCTCGGAAAGTGCCGTTGAACCTCGTTCTAAGAAGCTCTTTCCTTTCATTCCTTCTGGTAACACGGTCGCAACTTTGTTGATCATCTTTTTCAAACTAGTCGGAACTGGTTGGAACATGCGAAGCGCTTCTGGTTCACGGTAGATGTTATACCCACCGAATAACTCATCCGCTCCTTCTCCTGAAAGGACCACGGTTACATGCTTACGAGCTTCTCTCGCGACGAAATACAAAGGAACGCACGCGGGATCAGCAAGAGGATCATCCATATGAAACATAATCTTCGGGAGCTTTTGGATGTATTCTTTGGCAGATATCATGTAGGAATAATTGTCTACATTCAACTTGTTTGCCGTTTCCTTCGCAACATCTACTTCCGAATACCCGTCTCTCTCAAACCCTACAGAAAACGTCTTGATGTTCGGATTAACTTGTTTCGCCAGAGACACAATAATAGAAGAATCGATACCGCCAGAAAGGAACGAACCGACAGGCACATCACTTCTCATATGTACATTCACTGAATCGATGAGAACATCTTGGATACGTTTCGTCCACTCTTTCTCATCCCTGTTAAGAATCGGGTTGAATGTCGCATGAAAATAGCGATGGAACTGAAGAGGTTTGTCCAATTCTTTTACAAAATAATGACCTGGCTCGACCTTTTTTATACCGTCTGTGAGTGTCATTGGCTCCGGAGAGTACTGAAAACTTAAATAGTGTTGAAGCGCTATTGGATCCACTTCTTCAAAATCCTGCAGGAGCGTAATGCTTTTCTTTTCAGAAGCAAAGATTACATCATGATCTTTTTCTTTATAGTAAAGAGGTTTTATTCCAAATGGATCTCTCGCACCAAAAAGGGTATTTTCATGTTTGTCCCATATCAATATAGAGAACATTCCGCGCAAATCAGCGAACGAATCGACACCCTTTTCCGAGAATAACGCGATGATTACTTCTGTATCAGATTCCGTTTGAAACGTTTTGCCATGCTTTTTTAACTGCTCACGAAGCTCTACATAGTTGTAGATCTCCCCGTTAAAAACCATCCAATACCGTTCGTTCTCGTAGTGATAAGGCTGATGTCCAGATTCAATATCAATGATGCTTAGTCTCCTGAACCCTAACGAAACATGATCATCGGTATAATAGCCTTCATCATCAGGACCTCTATGAGCAATGACCTGGTTCATTTTCACTAGATCAGATTGTGAATGATAGTTTGATTTTCCTGGTTCTGTACGTAGAACACCTATAAAACCACACATAACTATAGCCACACTTTCTTTGGGGTAGTAACACAATTGTAACATTTAAGTAATGGTTACGTAACAGTTGAGCGAATATTTTGGTAAAGCCGTTCTATTTTTACTGTAGAATCGATTACGTCATAACAGCACATAATCAAAGAGTTGTATGTAATAAGAATAAACGTAGGTTGAAGATTGCTGCATCGTTCAATTCCAATTTCAGTAATGATTATCCATTGATATTCCAACTATTACTTCTATTAAAGCACATTCTCACCGAAATTTGTCCCTTCTTTTGACCCAAACCACCGTATTAGGAAGATAGTCTCATCTAATCTCTTAATTCTTTTCACACTCTCTTCACATAATACAACGAAAAAAGCAGCAAAATAGTTCGCTACTTTTATTGTTCACCAATATTTTCTGTTGTGATCGTGATTCCCTCTTGACCAGGCGACCAATTTGCCGGGACACCTTTTCCTGTTTTTTTATGGTACTGAAGAGCATGAATAAGTCTTACTAACTCGAATGAATTCCGGCCTACCTCTGGAGGATAGACCATTTTCGAGCGGATCATACCAACAGGATCGATGATCACTGTTCCACGTAAAGCTGTTCCTGCCTGTTCTTCTAATACGCGATATGATTTGCTTATTTGATGATTCCGGTCACTAACAAGAGGATACCGGACTTTTGCCGCTAAAGGAGAAACTTGTGTAAAAACTTTGTGAGAATAAACACTATCGGTACTAATTCCTAACACATTCGTGTTGATCGCTTTTAATTCAGGATAACTAGCAGCGACCGCTGCTAACTCTGTTGGTCAAACAAATGTGAAATCACTGGGATAGAAAAAAAGGATGACCCAGCTACCGCGATAATCTTCTAGACTAACCTGTACGATTTCTTTTTTGATGGGATCGTAAGCAGTTGCTCGAAATAATGGCGCAACATCGTTCGTTTGCGCGCAAAACGGCAGGCTCTCCTCTGACATATCCACTCTCCACCTCTTTTCACATGCCCTATATCATATGAGAACCTCACTTAAATCATTCGTTTCTTTGTATGATCAAAGACAATGTGATTGACAATAATATCCTGCTTTTTTTAAGAGTAAAATCTTTTTCTATGGTGATATTAAGAATCGATTCCATCAAATTTAAGGAGGAAAAGATATGAAGAAGAAAGCTTTAGTATTAACGATGGTTGCTGCTCTTTCTACAGGCTCATTAGCAGCTTGTACGCCAGAGCAAGACGATATGAATCAACAGCCTGAAGATGTGAATTACGATCCAGTTCGTTACGACAACAACAGAGATGACGACATGGACAGACGTCACATTCGCCAGCCGGGCGAACGTGATACTCCAAACAATATGGATGAAGAAGAGCCAGATTTGGACGAAGAACCGTCCGAGCAAAGACGCCAGGACAGACGTGACCGTAACTACTAGAACTCACATCAGCTTCTGTACATGAGTGCAGAAGCTTTTGCATGTATTTTTCTACATAAAAAGCCCCTCTTAACGAGGGGGGAGAGAATAGGCTATTGTTCATTATATGATCGGTGAGATCTATGTATTCCTCTAAAAGATGCAAGCGCTATCTAACCTGTCACCATCATTAAAGGGTAATTTCCCCTGATTATTAGGAATGCGAAATAATTTATGTTATCATAGTATCTACTCTAAATGGAAAAGAGGGGTTTTACGTGGAGGTAGAGAACGATATTATACTCCCAGAAATCGGTAGTGACGTACAAATAGGTAGCCGTAAAGCGAAGGTTATCAGCATCTTAAACAACACGATCGTAGCCGAATGGCATGAAGTATCTGAAGACGAAGAAAAACGTGTTGTTGCGAAGCACGACGAATATACGATTCTCTAAATTCGAAAAGGACAGGCTCTGCCTGTCCTTTCAGTTTAGCCGCCCGTTTGGTTGAGATGCCTCTTTCAACTCTTCATACGCTTTTTCAAATTCTTGATACGTACTCTTTCCATAGGCATTCCGGTCGTTATCGAACAGTTCTTTAAACGCGAATGCTTTTGCGTCGTCTATCGTGAACCCCCTGGCATTCATCACTAGGTTGAAATAAGATACGAAATAATGTTTACTCATCTTTCCTGCATTTTTAGTGATCATCGTTTCCTCCGTTAGCTTTACGATTAAAATCGATGGGATCGATTAACCTCTCTCTACTTTATATAAAATACCCGTTCATCATTATTTTCACACGAAGAAAAGCCATTTACTTATCCCTCGTAAATGACATCCTTGTTCACATTAGCTTAACAAAGAGGCAACGTAATGGTAAACGTTGTTTCATCTTCATCGGATTTACATGAGATCTGACCGTTGTGGTTCTGGATGATCTTTTGACAAACATAGAGACCGATTCCTGTGCCAAGCTCCTTCGTCGTATAAAACGGCTCAAAGATCGTATCGAGTTTTTTCTCAGGTATCGCTGGTCCGTTGTTCGAAATATGAAGCTTCATCTCACCCTTTAGCTTCTCACCAAATAGGTTGATCTTCCGGTTTCTTTGGATTTCCTTAAGAGCATCGATCGAGTTCATTACGATATTTAAAAGAACTTGACGGATCTTATCTTTTTGTCCGAAAATCCGTAAACCTTTAGGTATGTTATTCGAAATGTGAACATCCACGTCCACTACGCTTGGGTAAATGAAGTCGATCATATCATTGAAGACTTCACCCAATTCAAACTCTTCCTCTTCCACTCCATCGATTTCCTTCTTCGAAACGTGAAGGAATTGAGAAATGCGAAAGTTCAGCTGTTTCAATTCATGCTCAATCACATCAAGATACTTCATTTCGGGATTTTCTTTCCTAAGGATGGCCACGAAACCCATGATGGCTGTTAATGGATTTCTAAATTCATGAACAAAACTCGAAGACATCTGTCCCAAAATCGATAGCTTTTCTTGATGAGTTTCATCTATGTATGAAATCTTCTCCTGTAACTCATCACTTTTGATCTTCGTATATTCCGTTACAGCATGATAGGCAAACGTATCGAACAGGTCATTAAACGACTGAAGGATCGGTAGAAGATCATCAGAAGAAACATCCGATCGCGTCATATGGTCAAATAACACACTTCTCCCTAAATTTACATTATAAATAAAATCCCCGATGTTGATATTCGCTTCAACTCGTTCCCTTGCTATTTGCTTCGCAAGTTCAGCGATCTTATTTTCATCGATCGGATCAACGATATTCGTTCTAACAAGTTGATACATTAGTTTTCCATTCGCGACTACCTTATCCTTATAAATATCATCGTCAGAGATTCTAACTCGACGTTTCCAGCTATTAAGATATTCGTCTAGGTTTTGGTCGAGGTAGTCTACTAATTGATTTTGTGCAATCATAACCTCATCCCTCATTTATTTATAGTAAAAGACGAAAATATACAGAACTTTCTTACTAGTATAACAATGATACCGAAATGTTGAAATGATCAACTCAAAATAGACTTTTCATCTGATCATGAATGAACGATCGCTTTGTACTTAAAAACATTTTCGCCCCAGCTTACACGCTACGCTTACTATTCGTAAAAGTCCATTCAACCATAGACCATGTTTAGCCTAGCACTTCTATATCTCATAACAATCGTCTGGAATAAAAAACGATGTCATTATTGAAGTTATTACAATCGACCAGCTATCATCATAAGTTTACATCAATTCTGAAAAGAAATCTGTGCATTTCCGAAAATTTTATTCTTTAACGTACCACCCGTTAAGACAATGATTCGGAAAGTCATACTCCCTGATTCCCTAGAATATATTTTAAAATAACATTCTCTTTCTCCTTAAGGATGGAAGGAGGTCGTATTATGGATAAAAAGGGAAGGTTTGAAGCGATTGCGTTCTTTCGCAAACAGTATGGTAACCAGAAGATGAGGAAAGCTCGCATGAGTCAATTGAACCATTTATCAAATAGTGAAAAGAAAGAATTGCAGGCCGCACTTGAAACCATTTACAAAAAACTCGCTAGTCTAACGTCGATACCGCCACATTCGATTGAAACGCAGAGCATCATCGATGAATGGTATCATTTCTTATGTGATTATTTTAACGGCTCGTACACTCTTGAAGAATTCTACCGACTTGGAGATCTTTATGTAAAGGACGCTCGATTTAAACGAAACATCGACAAATATGGAGCAGGTTTAGCTGAGTATATGCAAAAAGGGATCGCATGTTATATCGGCGTTGAACCAAATGAAACAACGGGATAATCCGTTGTTTCATTTTGCGTTATGGCATCTAAAGTGTGAGCAATGCATTGACAGGAATCGGATCTTTCGAACTAACATGTAAACGACTCTCTGTTCTCTTCCCCTTCTTAATCAGAAGATACTCCACATCTCGTAGCTCGTGAGGCACAAAGTTAACCGTGTACGTACGAAGAAACTCTTGAGAAACAACAAGGCAAGACATTTGTTTAATCCGGACAACGGACATATGGTGTTCGATTGACGTCGATGTGTCTGGTCTCAACAAGTGACTAATGTGTTCAGTCTTCTCTTTCAGCTTAATGTGCCCTCTCCCTTTCAAGATGATCAGCGAGTAATCATTGAAAGAGGGATACGACTTCTCTTCCTCACACGATCGTCCAAGTTTTTTTGCAAGAAGCGGCAAACTCTTATACAGCACTTCGTTATGACTACCTTGAAAGATGTGTTTATCACCTTCGAGCGAAAACACGCTGCTCAGCGTCGCATTTCCATCTCCGAGCTCTGTTTTCAACGAATTCGTCACTTCACCGTCTATCCAGATATCCGGTGAATCAGACGGTTCAACCTCCAAATACCGTATGGTTTCTTCACCAATCCCTCCAATAAGTGTGATTGGAATATGCCTTTTCTTCATCACTTCTCTCTTATTGTTTAAGCGATCAAGGAAGTTGTTCTTCGTATTCATCGTTTGATATGGGACGACACCAAATTCTCCATCGTTATTTTTCATAAAAAGGTAATTCCCATAAGCAGCCCCTGGCGTAATATCTTTCAGTCCTTTAAAAAATTCATGAATCGCATCAACTCTACTCATGTTCGTCACCCTCGGTAAAAGCCAGAGGTAAGCATCCATATAAAGGCGGACAAGGTTGACTTTCTCTCCTGGTTCTCCAGGTAATGACCCACCGGTCCAATAACTAAAATTAGGAGGTGATCCAGCATTCGGTGTACACATCATGATAAGCTGACTCACATCGAATTTGTAATAGTTGCTTTCGACATAAGACCGACTCACTAATCCACCCATACTATGACTTATGATGACAACCTTTTTCTTGCCCGTAATTTTCTTCGCATGTTGGATCGTATCGTACAAATACCGCCTCGCTGAATGCTCGATCGGTTTACGCCAATCGTAATAGGAGACGAAGAAATTCTCTCCTTCTTTTAGACCAAGTTCTTTTTCAAGTAACTTTACGAAAGGTTTGTACACAATTCCTGCGAGGCCAAAGTGCCAGTCTCCTGTGCCTGGAATGATCTCGTCGCCCATCGAACCAAATAACCCAGGTACAAACACTACCGGAAAATCACCTATCGACTGCTGTTGAATAGCCGTCCTCTCCCTTCAAGCAGGACTCGTAGCGAATACTAGTAAACTATATTCGGTTTGGACGAGAATAATAACTTGCGCCTAGAGCTTTTTATAAAATCCAGTTGCACTTCCTACAAACCCACACCGCTCATAAAACGCATGCGCGTCGATTCGTTCAGGACGGTTACCGCTATTCAATGTCACCAACGATGCTCCGTTCTCTTTCGCCCAACATTCTGCAAAGTGGAGAAGGGATTTTCCGATTCCTGTTCCTCGCGCATGTGAGTCCACGACAAAACCGTTTATCCTAATATACGAGTCGCTACTTTCATACCGATAACAATGCATAAAACCGATCATTCCTACTACCACATCACCTTCAACATAAACATAAGTCTGGTAGTGCTGGTTCTCAAACATAATGCACATCCTTTTTTCCATATCCTCAACGCTCGTCGGATACCCGAGTTCTCCCATCAAATGTGCGAGTCTTTTCACATCACAACTGTTTGCTTTTCTAATCACAATGATTCCTCCTATCGCTGAAATATGTTTTGACATGGAAACCTTTGTCATGTACATTAAGTAATAGACGAACGATATTTTTAATACTAACAAAGATTATTCGTATTTAGGGGTGTGTATAATGGAAAACGTGTTTGATTATGAAGATATTCAATTAATTCCTGCTAAATGTGTGGTTAACAGTCGCTCTGAATGTGATGCAACGATCACACTAGGTGAGCATTCGTTTAAGCTTCCAGTCGTTCCTGCCAACATGCAGACGATCATAGATGAAAAAATCGCTACTTATTTAGCCACAAATGGCTATTTTTATATCATGCATCGCTTTCAACCGGAGCGACGCCTGTCCTTCGTGAGTGATATGAAAAAGCAAGGACTTATCTCTTCGATCAGTATTGGCGTGAAAGAAGAAGAATACCGTTTTGTCGAGCAGCTTGCTGAAGAAAATTTGGTCCCTGACTATATCACGATCGATATTGCACACGGACATTCTGAAGCTGTGATCGATATGATTAAACACATCAAAAAGAACTTGCCACACAGTTTCCTCATCGCCGGAAACGTTGGTACACCAGAAGCAGTCAGAGAGCTCGAGCATGCTGGTGCTGATGCAACGAAGGTTGGAATTGGACCAGGTAAAGTATGTATTACGAAAATCAAAACTGGATTTGGTACAGGCGGATGGCAACTAGCCGCTCTTCGCTGGTGTGCGAAAGCTGCAAGCAAACCGGTCATCGCTGACGGTGGAATTCGTACTCATGGTGATATCGCAAAATCCATACGCTTCGGTGCATCGATGGTCATGATCGGCTCACTTTTCGCTGGACACGAAGAATCCCCTGGTGAGACAACAGAACGTGATGGAAAGCTCGTCAAAGAGTACTTTGGATCAGCATCTGAATTCCAAAAAGGTGAGAAAAAGAACGTTGAAGGCAAGAAAATGTTCGTAGAGCATAAAGGTGCTCTTCACGACACCCTTATTGAAATGGAACAAGATCTGCAATCCGCGATCTCTTATGCAGGTGGTAAGAACCTTGATGCTCTCCGCCACGTTGATTATGTGGTTGTGAAGAACTCTATCTTTAATGGTGACAAAGTATACTAATATCATAGAAAGCCACACGATGAGGTGTGGCTTTTTTCATGTTTCGAATGAATGGTTTCTTTATGCCGGCTTCATCCTTACAGCCCTAAAACAATAAGTTGAAATCAAGAAGGCGTTTCGTTCACCCAAATCTTCCATTCTTCATACTCTTCTAGTTCCGTCACAATATGATAGTTGTCAGATTCTTCGACGTTACTCTCGTCAATGTCACCTTTTACATAACCAACGCTATATCCATCGTCTTTGCTAAGAAACATTCTTTTAAACGTACCAATGTCATCAGATGGTTCTTTCATATTCGTGATCAACCCTGCGCTCCACAAATTTTTGTCACGATCAAAGTGAACTTCTGCAAGCCATATTGCTTCTTCTGTATACGTTCCTTTCAGAAAAACTAACGCTAGCTCGTCATTCACTTTATAGGTTTCATAAAAACGTTCATCTTCTATTCGGTCGTATGTTTTCACAGCTTCTTCAGGCGTATTCTGGCCTCCTTCTTCCCACTGAATGCAAGCAGGCAGCGTGAAAAGTACAACTGCAATAAGGATCATTCGAATATGCATGGTTGTGCCCTCCCCTTGTAGCATGTACTTAGACATACGATCCCCCCTCCCATAAAGTTCCATCTCTCCTAAAAAGATCTCTTTAGTTAGTGCAATATACCCACCTTTCTCTAAACCGTTTTCAATCATTCTCACATCTTCTAGATCTATGTCGATATACCGGTCATTTCAATCCAATAGACCTATCAAAAACTTTTTTAAACTAGTGAAATCGTTTCTTGTTGTATTGATGGAATATTCATACAGTTAGAATATGAAATAAAGTAATTAGGAGGGTTTTATGAAAAAAAGACTGATTCCGTTACTTGTTTTCCTTCTCTTTTTTGCCCCGCCTCTCGCTAACGATGCATACGCAGGAATTCTTGGAAAAGGTGATGCTACTGGGACACCTGGTGAATGGTACATAGGTGATGAGCCACTCTCAACGCGATCAGGCTCCCTTCCAATCGTGTTCGTACATGGGTTGAATAGCTCCTCTAACACATGGATCGATGAGAACGATATGGATGAAATAACATACAACAAGAACTATCAAACCGCATTCATCGACCTTTACCCGACGAAAAACATGTGGGACAACGGTCAGCTCCTCTCCACTAAACTATCAGAGATGTATCACTATTTTGGTAAAAAAATGATCCTCGTCACTCATAGTAAAGGCGGCATCGATGCACAGTCCGCGCTCGTTCATTCTAATGCACATCAGTATGTTGATAAGATCATCACGCTTTCAACTCCTCACCATGGCTCACAACTCGCAGACCTTGCCTACAGCAGCTGGGCCGGATGGCTATCTGCAATCATCGGTACCAAAAACGATGCAACGTATTCTCTTCAAACCGGATATATGAGCTACTTTCGATCGATCACAGATTCCAATGCAAAAACATCGCTTACGCCCTACTACACATTCGGGGGTACGGATTGGGGTAGCTTTGGAGGCTCGCTTTACTGGGGTGGTCTTTACTTAAGGCAATACGGAACAAATGATGGAGCGGTTACGGTCAAAAGTTCTAGACTGCCATATGGAAATGAGATTTCTGTTGGGAAGTGGGATCACGGAACGATTAAGAACGGAAATGCTACATTCAACTTGTTCGAACCTTACCTCACTCAATCGGTTCCTGCCTTTACTTCAAAACAAACTTTCAATTTCGCTTATGAAGAAACTGAAACGGGGGATGTACTAGTAAGGGGCGGCGAATTTACAGGAACAAAGGTTGAAACCTTCGAAGTTGAAGAAGATGCTAAGAGCATTGCGTTGGATTGGATGAGCCAAAACGAAGACTCTAACATCATCCTCGAAAGTCCTGAAGGCAAAAGATTTACAACCTTGAAAGCAACGAAAGACAGCGGAATCTTTCAAGGTGCCTTCCACCATCAAGTAAAAGTAGATTCACCACGGGCAGGTCAATGGAAGGCTATCGTTAACCAGCGGAAAAAGGAAAGCTATTTAATGCAAGTATCCTACGATAGTGAGCTTAATGGCGGGCTAGCGATCGACGAACAGGACGCTGACGAAGTAACATTAACAGTTGATCCGTCCGCAATCGAAACAAAGTCTTTAAAAGGAGACATCGTGATTCAATATAGTAAGAATGGCAAAGTAAAACAAAAGAAAATCAGTGCAAAGAAATTTTATGCACTAGAATCTTTCCCTATTAAGAAAGCGGGTGAAGGTATCTATCACATCATGATCGACGTTGAGGGTGATACTAAGAAAGGAAAACAATTTGAGCGAACCCTTCTTTATACGATCTATGTTGATAAAAACGGGAAGGTTTATAGGCCATAGCGAAAAGACCCGAAGCGATGTGCTTCGGGTCTTTTCTTATTTCTTATCATTAATAGAGTGAATGTGATCGAGTAGCTGTTGAAACCCAGTTAACGCTTTCTTAAACTCCTCTTTTGACAAACCGCTGTTCGCAGCCATCGCATCCGGAATAATTGAAGCTTCTTCCCTTAATTCTTCTCCTTTAGTCGTTAACCGTACCATCACTCTTCGTTCGTCCTCTTTAGAGCGTTCGCGTTTTACAAGGTCTGACTCTTCCATCCTTTTAAGCAGTGGTGTCAGCGTTCCAGAATCCAAATAAAGTTCAGCTCCTAAAGCGGTGACGGTTATTTCGTGATGTTCCCATAGAACGAGTAACACAAGGTATTGAGGATACGTAATTCCAAGCTTATCTAAATATGGACGATACATCTTTGTAATTTCTCTTGAACAGGCATAAACAGAAAAACAAAGCTGATTTTCTAATTTTAATTGATCATTTCGTTCGATCTTAAACACCTTCTTCTACATAAGTTGTGCACAATCAATTTATCTTGAAGAGCTAAGGAAGTCAACTCTAATTCATTGACAAAGTGAAAGATGTGCCGTATATTATATTTTGTAAAATTAAATTGTGCACAACTTAAATAACAGGAGGAGATTAGAATGAAAGCATTATACACAGCAAAAGCACTCGCTCACGGCGGCCGCCAAGGGAAGGTTGAGTCCTCAGACGGTGTGATCAATATGGATCTTCGCATGCCTAAGGAGCTTGGTGGACAAGGTGGAGAAGCTACGAACCCTGAGCAGCTTTTTGCAGCTGGCTATGCAGCGTGTTTCGATAGCGCACTCAATATGGTAGCAAGAATGAAGCGAGTTAAACTAAACGATACCTCTGTTGAAGCACATGTTTCCATCGGTAAAGAAGAAGATGGTGCATTTGGACTCAGTGCGAAATTAACGGTTACGATTCCAGATATCGACCAACAAACTGCAGAAGAATTAGTAAAAGCCGCTCACGAAACATGCCCTTATTCAAGAGCAACTCGTGGCAATATGGAAGTTGAACTAAATACGATTACGAAATAAAAGGACGATAGAGCTGCCGATTCGGCGGCTCTTTTTTTTGGGTGTAAAATTCTACTATTCTATCGATCAGAGTGTTTGTCACGAGGTTGAATAAGGAGTATAATTTGATAATTGATTGCAGTTAAACTAGTAAATGAAACTCTTAAATTAACAACGGTCAACTAGAAAGGAGGAGTTTAAATGACGACCACTCAACCTTATAATAAATTACTGATCGCTGCCTTATTACTCGCAGGATCGTTTATTACGATATTGAACCAAACCCTTATGATCACTGCCATTCCGCCTATTATGGAAGAAATGAATATCACAGCAAATACCGGTCAATGGCTTACGACCGTTTTTATGCTAGTGAATGGAATTATGATTCCAGTTAGTGCTTTTTTACTCGAACGATTTACAACTAGACAGCTATTTATTACCGCGATGGGGATCTTCTCAGTCGGAACCGTTGTCGGTGGATTAGCCCCTAACTTTGGCATGTTGCTGATGGGGAGGGTAATTCAATCTGCTGGTGCGGGTGTGATGCTCCCATTGATGCAAACTGTCTTCTTAATGATATTTCCAGTTAATAAACGCGGTACCGCAATGGGATATATCGGGCTCGTCATTTCGTTCGCTCCGGCGATTGGGCCAGCACTTTCCGGATGGTTGACGGCTAATTATTCGTGGCGCTTGTTATTCTGGTCGGTCTTGCCACTCTCAATCATGATCATCATCATCGCATACTTCATCATGAAGAATGTGACAGAGCTTTCACGTCCTAAGGTTGACCCGGTTTCAATCATCTTATCTTCCATCGGTTTCGGTGGGTTACTTTATGCATTCACAAGTGCAGGAAACAATGGATGGGATAGCCCGATGACGCTGATCGTCCTAGCGATCGGTGTCGTTACGCTCACGATCTTCATCACTAGACAGTTACGTATGTCTCATCCGATGCTAGAATTCCGAGTGTTTAAAGATAAAATTTTCACCATTACCACGATAATCGGAATGATTATGTTCCTTGGCTTGATCGGTGCAGAAACACTGATTCCACTCTACATGCAGAACATGAGAGACTTTACAGCTTTTGAATCAGGACTAGTCCTTTTACCTGGAGCGGTCATCGTCGCGTTCATGTCTCCGATCACTGGTCGAATCTTTGATAAGTTTGGTGCCAGATTACTTGCTATTACGGGACTTACGATCGTTACCGCTTCAACAGTCGGTTTTGTATTCATCGATCCAACGACTACCATCACCTATCTTACCGTGATGTATGCGATCCGCATGTTCGGACTTTCCATGGTGATGATGCCTGTAACGACAGCGGGACTCAATCAGATGCCAAAACGACTCATCCCGCATGGTGCAGCAATGAATAATACGATGCGTCAGATCGCAGCGTCTGTCGGTACAGCCATCCTCGTAACGGTGATGACGACAACGGCACAAACCGCACAGCAAGGATCGACTGCTAACCCAGATATTTATGGTGTAAAAGTCGCATTCATCGTGATCGTCGCACTCACCTTTGTAGGACTCTTGCTCTCGTTCTTTATCAACAAAAAAAGTCCTGAAGAAATGGCAAAAGAGCAAGAAGCACCTGAACCTAAATCAGTTAATCTGTAAAACAAAAACTCGTCCACTACGGACGAGTTTTCTTTATGATTTGCGTAACTCACTCCACACATCGAACACGTTGCCGTCAGGATCTTTGAACACAAAATTATTACCTGCATGCCCGCGATCTTCCACTTCTCCTACACTCACACCGTTTTCATGTAATTCAGCGCGCAAATCTTGAAGTGCATTCAAACCATCCACTTCAAACGTTACACCAAAATGCTGGTTTCCTTTATAATCGGTAAACCCTAATCGTTCCCCATCCCTCGCTCTTACGAGAAAAAAACTTTGATCAGCAACATCGATGATCGCTTTATCATGATCCACATAGTTTTCAACAGCACCAAGAACGTGTTGGTACCATTTTGAAGAATTCTTAGGATTTGCAACTGGAATATAGGTCGTGCCGACTCGCTTTAAGAAAGAACTCAACCTACTCCCTCCATTTATCCCAAAATCGTTTGCATGCGTTCCGCTTCCATCTCTTTGTTAAGGTACTCGTAAAACCCTAGGCGATTTCCCCATGAATCCGTGAACGTTCCCCATTTTACTGGAACTTCTTCTCTCGAGTGTATTTCGAAATGATCAACGTTTAGTTTCTTCATAACTCTTTCTCGCTCTGCTGAAATGTCTTCTACCCCTAATCTTAACGGACCGCTTCCTTCCGTCGGTGTTCCTTCAGCAAGCTGAAGCCAACTTCCGGGCAGCATCTCCCATTCAACGAAACCTTTGTGAGGAACAAAATCAGGATCACGCTGAAAAAGTTCTTTGTACCAAGCCAAACCTTCTTCCATATCAGATACACGTAGTTGAATCGTCATTTCAAACATTGCTCGATCGCCTCCTAAATTATGTATACAAAACTCTCTTTTATCTTACCAGAACATTTGTTCTTACGCTAGTTATTTTTTAATTATTCAGTTTACTTCAGATCAAAATAATCCATTTGTGCATACGATGAGTTCGAATGCTTCCGTGTAAGGGGATGAAAAAATGAACTATAAAAACCGATTTGCTTCTGTTGATCCATATATGCTGAACCGCTTATACGCTACCCTAGGAAAAGCGTTACTTATTCAAACGAAGAAAGACACGCTTCGAGGAAATCTTGTTCACGTTCAGCCTGATCACATCGTGCTCTATGACTCTGAGTGTGAAAGGAAAGTACACACTGAACAAATCGTTTTGATTATGCCGGAATAAAAAGAGGAAGCACGATACGTGCTTCCCCTCTTAACTAAACCTCGACAGTTACTTGCGAGATCAATTCTTTTAAAACATCCTCTGCAGATATAATCGCTTCTCCTCCACCTTGCGCAAAATCTTTCTTTCCGCCGCCTTTCCCGTTGATCACAGGCAAGACTTCTTTTAGGACAAGGTTCATATCAACGTTAACATCTGCCCCTCTACCACAGACGATTTGAACTTTCTCTCCTACCTCACTAACAAGGAGAACGATAACGGCAGAGTTTTCACTAAGCATCATCTTTGCGAGCTTCTGAAGCTCCTTCATGCCATATTCATGAGAGATGAGCTGAACAACGTTATAGTTTCCTAAAGGAAGAGGTGAATTTACGAGCGCTTCAGCTTCGAAAGCTAAAAGCTTTTCACGTAAATCGTCCATCGCTTTCTCTTGCTCTTTCGTTTGCTGAACCAAACGCTGTGCCGCTTCCGCTACGTTTTCTTGAGGAACGCTAAGCGTTTTCGTCAACTGCTCCATCACTTTTTGTTTTTGATAAAGCTCATCGATGATTCTCTTTCCGCATACGAATGAAACCCTAACAAGCTTTTTCTGTTTTTCCCATTTTAAGATGCTGATGCCTCCTACTTCCCCAGTAGAAGCGGGGTGCGTTCCACCACATCCGCTGTAATCAACATCTGGAATCATGACGAGACGAATGTTTTCTGTAACAGAAAGCTGCTTTCGAAGTGGAAACTGTTTGGCTTCATCTGGAGCTACCCATTTTGCAACGATTTCCTTGTTTGTGAGGATCACATTGTTCGCAACATCCTCAGCACGCTTCGCTTCCTCTTCCGAGAGGTCTCGGATGTCAAGGTCGATCGTGCATGTTTCCTTTCCAAGGTGAAAGCTGATCGTTTTATACCCGAACAGATCTTCAAACGCTGCAGACAAGATATGCTGGCCAGCGTGCTGCTGCATGTGATCAAAACGACGGTTCCAATCAACTTCACCTCTCACTTTCTTCTCGCCATTGAGAGGTGATTCAAGATAATGACGAACTTCTCCATCCACTTCTTCAACATTTTCAACAATAACGTCATTGATCGTTCCCACATCATGAGGCTGCCCGCCCACTGTCGGATAAAAGGCTGTTGATGTCAGAACAACATAGTGACCGTTCTCGTCCGTTTGTTCTTTTTCGACCGTTGACTCAAACGTGCGTATGTATGGATCTTCATAATAATATTTTTCCGTCAATCGATACCCTTCTTTCCACATAGTAGTTTTATCGTATCACGTCCAGTGCACGCCCTGCACCTTTTCTCTCCAAACAAAAAGCTTGAGGCAACGAATCCTCAAGCCTTTCCCTCACTTCTTCTTTGTAAACTTTGAAAGCAGAATGGCGATGATTAGAAACAAAATCCCAAACGCCATGATGTTATCTGAAATTATATCCATCGTGTACAACTACCTTTCACAATTTGTTACCGATAGTAAAAGGATACCACATCAAAGAAAGGTACCGATAATCCTCACACAATCTTCAACCGGAATAATGGCTATCTTTTTCACCTTTCTTAAATTGCCAGAGGATGATATACATGATTAAACTACCGATACAAAATAACGTGATGAATGGCCAGCTTATTCGCTCACCTTTCAGTAGATCCACTAAAGAGATCGCTACGATACATCCGATCGCAAACGGAACCCAATGCCTCAATAAGTATGCGATCACCTTTCATCACCTACCCGCTTCATTTTCTTCGTAACGTATAGACCTTATTTCTCGATATTTCACGACAGCCGTTCGCTCTAAACGTTTGCATCATGGGAATGTTCCGAACGCTCGTATTTCCTACATAAGATTTGGCACTGAAATCGTCTCGAAGAAAGCGTAAGCCCTGTCTATGAATCTCTTTACTTTTTCCTTTACCTCTCTCAGAAGGTACTAATCCAAAATAAAACAGCCTTCCTTCTGTTTTTGTGCCAGGTTCGATATGAGGCATCACGACGCCGATTGGTTTTTCATCTTCGTAAACGGTCAAACAACTCTTTCTCCACCCCTCACCAAGCTCATATTCGACGCTTTTTAGATGATCCTCCATTGTAAGAGAAGACTTGGAATTGAATGAACCAGACATCGCATCAGCCCATACATCTTTAAATACATCTTCTTCTCCATCGTTTAGCGAGACAAACGTAAAACGGGATGATGCTGCGATTTCCGTATGAAGATCATGTGTCACCTGTACCGTCTCATCATGTAGGACAAATCCCTCTCGCTCGAGGAAACTGCATAATCGCCCGCTGCATACAATATTCAGCGTTTCTTTCTCTTTAAAAGCTGGGTCGTTCAGGACATTTGCAACAAGCTCTTCCACCTCATTTTCGGATGCGTGATCAAGCTCCTCGATCGTTACAAACTTCTCACCTGTTACAATTTTCACCTTCTCATAAAGATCATACCTTCGTGAAAGATCAAGATAGCCAGTAGACCGAAGTATCTCCTCCATAAACAATGCTTTTTCAGTACGATACGCTTCCATCTCTTTCCCATGAAAAGTAGATTTCAATGAATTATATTTCGTCGTTAGGCTCGGGTTTTCCTTGAAATAACCAGTGACTTTCAAAAAGTGATCGACCTCAGAATGCTTCAGCGTCAATTGCAGACCGAGCGGTAACACTTCATCATTCTTTTCATACGCTCCAAAAAATGATGTTTGACTACTTCCTTCATTCAGAGCGTATGTTTTGTCTAAGAACGTCCTCGCTTGTTCGAATGCTGCCTCATCTACACGAATCTGGAGATCCACATCACCTTTCGTTATAGAACCTTTTACGGCTGTACTGCCAACATGATAAACTTCAGCACCAGGAATCGCTCGTGTGATGATGTCTTTGTGTTTGCGATAGACGTTCTCTGCGCTCTCCCTTAAAGCTTCCTCAGATACAAACTCAACGATTTCTCTCATACTGATGCTCCTCTTCTGTTTCCTTTACTTGTACCCCTCATCGGTACCACTCCTAATCTAGCATTTACATACGTTCTACTATCTTCCATTTTAAGTGGGAGAAACCCTTTCCTAAAAATACTTTAAAAAGACATGGAGGTTTTTGTCGGCTTCAATGTACGCTTATCGTTCAAGACTTTCCATCAGATTCATTCGACTTCCTGCAATCATTTCCCCGGAAATCTCCTATAAGCAGACATTGGAATTCTGCTAGATTAGACAGTAAAAAAATTTTGGCCTCGACACCGATAGCCCTTTCTTTTACTAGTGTTTATGTATAATAAGTCCAAATCTATCGTTCGGGAGGAATCTTATGCGACCTTTGCGCCTCATGTTCTTATTTCTTTCTCTCATTCTAACCGCTTCTTGTAACCTTCTTCCTGGAAAGGACGCCTCAAAGGAAAGCGAAGCTGAAAAGCCAACTGAAGCAGTAGAAGTCGGCACAACACCATCATGGACAGAAGGAACGTACAAATGGGAAGAAAACGGAAATATCATGGGAACTCTTGATATTACGGACCCAAGCGGAGATTCTTTTGCCTTTTCGTTATTTGCTTACGATGGACAAGATGTCGGTGAACTAGCTGGTACCTCAAGCGGAAATGATCAGGCTGTCTATACGCACTCTGATGATAATGAATGTACGGTCACGTTCACGAAAGAAAAAGAAGCGGTCGCAGTAGCAACTACAGAGGGATGTCAAAACGTCGCTGATGTATCGTTTAACGGCATTTATACGTTTATTCCTATAGGTACAGAAACAGCAGAAGAGTCTTCCTCTGAAGAAGAAGCTTCAGATGATGCAGAAGAAGAAACGACCGCAGAAGCTGACGAACAAGAGGACATCTCACACTGGAAAGAAGCCCTCTACATCGATGGGAGCTTCGACACCGGTAACTTAAGCGTGTATAACGTAACACCTGATTCGTTTATGTTCTCATTTGACGTAAGCAATGGAGCACATGTTGGACAGCTTACAGGAAAGGCGAAAGCAAACGGAAACGAAGCGATCTTCCAGGATAATGATCAGCCAGAATGCAAAGGAACGTTCGAAATAAATGATAATGTGATCACTTTTAAAGAAGACTCATGCCTTTACTACCACGGTGCTGCCGTTGAATTCTCTGGTGAGTTCACAATGACCGATGATCCTCCAAAACTTCCAACAGCAAAAGCAGACAAGAGCTGTTCAGCTGAACCATTTCATTCTGGACTCTTATCCTTTGCAGAGAAAGGACACTTAAAGAACGCTTCGATCTTTCTCGGAATGACGGAAGACGAATTAAAAGCTTCAAATCCTTCCCTTCAATATGATGATTGGTATTTTGAAGGAATTCCTGCTTTCTTTGATAATACGTATGCCTACATGACGGTAGATGATAAAGTTTTCAACTTGCGTTACAACGCCTTATCTGAAGGTCCAGCGATTCCTTATGAACTGTTGACCTGTCAGTTTGGTGAGCCAGATGAAGTATTCTTAAATGAACTAAGAGGGGAATATTACCATGTGTACCATGCAGGCGATAATATGATTTCTTTTATATCAACAGAAGAAAATGGCTCGATCAGCGCAGTCGAACTAGAGTCGCAAGATGACAAATTGAAAAAGCATAAAGAATCTCATTAACAAAACCCCCCGTGTAGCACGGGGGTTTCTGACGTTTAGAGCTCTTACTAGCTTAATTTTAAACGAATTTAGTAAAGAATACGCTTCCACATAATTTCCTATTGCATACACCGTTTTTATTGTGTAAAGTGGTCAAGTATGTTTTATAGGAGGTTACATCATGAATCAAACACAGCAAGTTCAAATTAAAGTAGCTGACCCTTCCGCAATCGGGTTATTTGGACTAGCGATGGTGACACTCGTCGCTTCATCTGCGAAACTTGGATTGACGGACGGCGTTTCGTTCATATTACCATGGGCGATCTTTCTTGGAGGAATCGCACAACTTTTCGCGAGCGTGTTAGACGCTAAGCATAACAATACGTTTGGTACCACAGCATTTGGCGCATTCGGACTTTTTTGGATGGGTGTCGGCACATCGTGGTTGATCCAGTTCGGAGTGTTCGGAGACGCAGCAGCAAGCGCAGTTGATCCGAACCAGCTAGGCATCGCTTACATCGGGTACTTGATCTTCAGCCTATTCATGACGATCGGTGCGATGGAAACACATAAAGTGCTCTTCATCATCTTCGTTCTCATTGATTTTCTTTTCATAGGACTATCGCTATCAACGCTAGGAATTGCTCCTGAAGCGATGCACTTCGTCGCAGCGATTGCTGAGTTCCTCATCGCGATTTTCAGTTTCTATGGATCTGCTGCAAGTGTACTCAACACGCATTTCGGAAAAGTAACGATACCAGTAGGAAAGCCATTTGGGGTATTTAAATAGCATGACAGAGGGACCTTTTAGGTCTCTTTTTTTTCGCAAAGCCACACAAAAAAGAAGGACCCCTAGAGAGGTCCTTCTTTTTATTAAAACTCAAGTGGTCTTAACTTCTCTTCGATCTCAGCACGCTTTGGCTCAAGAAATGGCGGAAGAGCTAACGCTTCACCCATCGTCTCTAACGATTCATCCGTCGCAAATCCAGGTCCATCAGTGGATAACTCAAATAAAATGCCATTCGGCTCTCTAAAGTAAAGCGCTTTGAAATAATACCGTTCAACCTTACCAGAGTTTGGTAATCGAAATTGATTCAACCGCTCAGCCCATTTATCGTACTCTTCTTCATTCGGAACACGAAACGCTACGTGGTGGACGCCACCTCTTCCAAGTCGAGCTTTAGGAAGATCTGGACGTACTTCGATATGGACTTCAGCTCCACTTCCACCTTCACCAGTTGAATAAACGAGAATATCTTTCTTATCTTCTGGTGCGGGATACGTTCCTTCTTCTCTAAATCCCATCACTTCTGTTAACACTTGTACGGTAGGTTTAGGATCGTCTACTGTTAATGTCACAGGTCCAAGTCCTACAATGCTGTGTTCTGTTGGAATATCCTCCCGCTCCCAAGGCGTTCCGGCTCTTACGCCTTCTTCACCGTCGTCAGCAACAAGAATCAGTCTCGTGCCATCAAAGTCTTCAAAACCAAGCGATTGACGACCTGCTCGCTTCTGTATGTCTTCATGCTTCACATTATAGGTTTCGAAACGTTCTTTCCAGAAGTGAAGAGCTTCCGTAGTTTTCACCCGTAATGAAACATAAGAGATATCTGAGGTTCCTCTATATGATTTCCCTAACCCTGGAATATCGAAAAATGTAATGTCTGTACCCGGTGTGCCTTTCCCATCCGCATAAAATAGATGGTAAGATTCTGTATTGTCTTGATTCACTGTTTTTTTTACTAATCTCATACCAAGGATCTTTGTGAAAAACTCATAATTTCGTTCTGCTTTTCCAGTCAAAATGGACACGTGATGTAGTCCTAATAAGTGCATCGTGATCCCTCCTTTGTGTTCACCACTAGTATAAACTAAAATTATCTCGAATTCAATATACTTGATTTCAAACTAATTGTCACATTCCCATCCAAATACGTTCATTTCTCCAATCGCTTTGAAACCAGCACTTTCGTAAATAGCAAATCCGTCCGGAGATGCTTGCAAGAAACAGGCGTCCTTCTCGTACTTACTTGCTTCAGAAAGAAGATAACGAAACATGGCAGTACCGTATCCTTTTCCACGTTCTTCATCCGATGTTCCCATATCATAAATGCCAACACTATCTGAGCTAACGATTATTGAACCGGTCGTGACGGGTTTTCCTTCAGCAATCCCAATGTAAAAAGTCAAATCCGAAGACTTCATGCTGAGAGAAGCGACGTCATCGTAATACGACTTGACCGCTCTCCCTTCTAGTGAATCTCCGAAAAATAAAGAAATCAACGCTCCGAACAGCATTACTTCTTCAGGTGATTCTATTCTTTTTATTTCGAAACCTTTTGGAAGCACCGGTTTTTTCACCAATTCATTCATTTCCTTAACCATCGCAACATTTGTCTCTGCCTGAACCAATCCGAGGTTTATCAAATCGTTTCCATGTGTACTTTCCTCATTCCAACACCATACGCTTAAAGGATACTCTTTCTTTTTGAACCTAGATATTGCTTCTTGGAAGAACTCTTCTGATAGAGCTTGCCGAACCGCAATAATATTGAACGTATCAGAAGGGTAACCAGAGTCCACAATCGTCGCATGACTGGTTTCGATCACTTCCATCGTTCTTATGCGTTTCGCAAAGTAAGAAACTTTATCTACAAAATTATCTACTAACCGTGTTTTGTATGTCAAAACGTTCCCCCTCTTCTCTATTGGATATAAATCAGTGACAGCGTTAGACATACGCTTTTCTCCAAACTATGTTACGATAAAATTATACACTAATCACAAATTGAATGAAGAAAGGAGCGTACGATGAAGATGACGCAATCCCCCGCATACAACAGTATTCATGACGCAGCAAAAGATGTGCTAGAACTAATAAGCAAGTTCATCGACGTGAATACGTTTTTCGTAGCTAGAAACGATAAAAAAGACGTTGATATCATTGAGTCTTTTAATCGAGATGATATTTTACTCGAATCTGGTTATCAAACGCTATATCGTGATTCTTACTGACAATTTATTGTCCGAGCTGGTCGTGAACCGCTCATCATTGAAGATTTAACAACAAATGCCTTTACGAAAGATATGGATGTTACAAAAAGTCTTGGTGGAGGCTCATTGATCGGAGTACCGATCAATTTTCGAAACGGCGAAAACTTTGGAACACTTTGTGGGATGGACAGTCGTCCTCATCATTTTAGTGAAGACCATGTTGCGCTCATGAAATCGATGGCAAATTTATTAGGAAACGTATTAGAACTAGATCGCGCACAGACGAGCATCGAAACGCTATCTGTACCGCTCGTTCCTATCTCGAGTGAAGTAGCAATTCTACCGATAATCGGAGACGTTGATAACGAACGCACAGAGCGAATTATCGAAACTACCTTAGCACACAGTGTGAAGAAAAATCTCGAATACATATTACTCGACCTCTCGGGTCTTATTGATATTGATGAGAGCAATATGAGCAACCTATTGAAGATCAGCAAGTCGCTCGACCTTGTGGGTGTTCATATGATCATAACCGGCATTCGTCCTCAGCTTGCCTTGAGAGCCATTCAATCGGATAGTGATCTTGAAGACATTACTGTACGATCTAACTTGGAGCAAGCCTTAGATTATATCGGATACAAACTCGTAAAAGAAACTTAAACAGACCAGGGACGCTCCTGGTCTGTTTTTATATTATGATCATTAACTAAGTAGACTTCTTTTAAAGCGCTTCACGAATAACTCGTTTGTAGTACTTAATTGAGAGCAGCCCAAAGATCGAATAGAGAATCGTGTACATCACCATCACGATAATCATTGGTGTCCATAATTCAGTTCCAAATAAAAACCAACCTGATCGAACAGCGAAATAGCTATGCAGTATGCCAACGATAAGCGGGATCCCAAAGTTAAACACCTGCTTACCTGCAATTCCTCGAAGCAAATCACGTTTCGAATATCCTAGCATTCGTAAAATACGATAGCTAGGCTTCTCTTCATCACTTTCATCCATCTGTTTAAAGTAAAGAATACAGCCTGATGTGATGAGGAACGTGAGACCAAGGAAAGCTACGATAAACATCACTAAGCCCATGTTTTGCTTTTGGTTAGTCTTAACATACAGTTGAGATTGGTGCGTTTCTTGAAGACCGAGATCATTAAAGATCTCATTTGCCTTCTGTAGATTACCTTCTTCTACATTAACGCCTATATAGAAGCTGTTCGATTCCTCACTTAAAAGATTATTGAAATGTTCTTCATCAATAATCGCAGTCGGTAATCCTCCACCTGATACACGCGCACTTACAATCGACTCGTCCCTTAACCCAATATAGTTCAGTTCAAGCGGAGCTTTCTCACCATGGATGACGAGGTTCCCTTTTTCCTTAAGCGGCATGATTTTCTCTACCATTCTGTTATATCCTGTGAAAAGGATTTCGTTTTTCTCAACTGAGATTCCATCAACATCTTTCTCGTTCGTAATCAGCATGGAGACGTTCTCAAAGTCCAGCGTCACTTCGTCGAGAGAAGTGTCCATAATCGATGAAAGGTCTACCTCTTCTCTATAAGTTTCGATCTTCTTTTCTTCATACGATATTGCATTATGACTCATCGCTTCCATAAACCGATCTGCATCACCTTCATCCGTAAAGGCAAAATGATCAGGAAGAGTAATTTCAGCATTTTTCTCTGCTGAATAGTAAGAGATATAGCTCAAGGATAATAGCCCGATCGCGACTGCTGAAACCGTTGTGATCACCGTTAACATGAATGCATTCGATTTCATCCGAAACATGATCGATGAAAGAGACAGCACCGCATTGATATCGAGGTATCCATCTTTCTTTCGCCTGATCAGATTCGTAATGAACCGAACAGATCCTTTATAAAAAAGGTACGTTCCAGTGATAACAGACGCTAGGATCGATATCATGGCGATCATCATCTGATTGAGAGAGGTGAAATCCCCATCGAATAGTTTAGAAGATACGTAGTATCCGATAAGAATCAGAACGATTCCTGAGATTCCCATGATGATTTCCCACACAGAAATACTTTTTACTCGCTCTTCTGTCGTAGTTGAAACGCTAAATAACATTAAAATCGTTCTTCTCTTAACGAATACATAGTTCCGTACTGTGATAAGAAGGTAGATAACCCCAAACACCAAGACCGTTAACCAAAAAGCATCCACGGAAAAGTAGAGACTAGCAGTTTTCTCAATACCTACTACCTTGAAAAAGATCATCAGGATCAGCTTTGATAGAGCAAATCCAACGAATGTTCCGAGCATGACCGAAACGAGAAACACGATCGCATTCTCTATGCTAACAATAGAAAAGATTCGATTCTTCGTCATCCCGATCAGCTGGAAAAGACCGATTTCCTTGCTTCTCCGTTTGATGAAGATGTTATTCGCATATAGAAGAAAGACTCCTATAATGACGATCAGAAAGATCGATGTTGTTCGGATCGCTGCTGTTGCTTTGATTGAACTGTCATTGGTAAGCGCCGGAGCAAATTGTAATGTAACGAACGAAAAGTAAAGCGCGACAGTGAAGACGAGCGCGAAAATGTAGAGAGAATAGTTTCTTACATTCTTCTGGAGGTTACGGAATATGAGCTGTTTAGTACTCATACGTCACACCGCCAAGCACACCTTGCGTTTTCATGATGTCCTTAAGAAATGCCTGTCTCGACTGCTCTCCTTTATTCAACTGGGTATAGATGCTACCGTCTTTAATAAAGATTACACGTGAGCTGAAGCTTGCCGTCACAGGATCATGCGTGACCATCATGATCGTTGCTTTTCGTTTTTGATTCATCTCACTCAGTTTGGTTAACAGATCTGAAGCAGATTTCGAATCAAGGGCACCCGTTGGCTCATCAGCAAATATGATGCTTGGTTCATGAATGAATGCACGTGCTGCTGACGTCCGTTGCTTTTGCCCACCTGAAATTTCATTCGGGTAGCTGTCACTTATACGCTCGATGTCCAACTCTCCCGCCACTTCGTTAAACTTTTCATTCGCTTCTTTTTTCGAAACCTTCTTGATCGAGAGCGGCAGAAGAATATTTTCTTTCACCGTAAGCGTATCAAGCAGGTTATACTCTTGAAAGATAAAGCCTAGCTCATGCTTTCGATAGTTTGCTAGCTCTTTCTCTTTTAATTTTGATATTTCTTTTCCTTGCACTTTAATCGACCCATGACTGATTCGATCGATTGATGAAAGAACGTTCAACAACGTTGTTTTACCAGACCCAGATGCCCCCATGATGCTGACGAACTCCCCTTGCTCAATCTGTAAATCAATTCCTTTTAACACGTCATGTTTCGTGAACTTATTTCCATAGCTTTTATGTAATTTTGTTGCTTCCAATACGATCATGTGATGACCTCCCCCTACTTAATGTCTTAAGTGTATATGAGGTGAGAACGGGTTTCCTTTCAATCACCTAACAAAACACAAAAGCATGTGACACCTTTGTCACACGCCTCTAATCGATTCAACTATATTTGCGTTTGGGAAGATCACCTTAACAGTCGTCCCAACACCAGCCTCTGACTCCACTTCTAGTTTACTATGTAGCGCATCTGCAACTTTCCTCGCAAGATAAAGGCCCATCCCAGTCGCTGCATGATCGGAATGCCTCGTTGTCGAGGTAAACCCTTTTTCAAAAATACGAGGTAGGTCTTGCGAGTCGATTCCTTGTCCATAGTCAGTAATACTGAGAACAGTCTGATCATGAGTCACCTTACTCGTAATATTCAAATCGGATGAATCACTATATTTCACAGCGTTTGATAATAGCTGTCTTATGATAAACGCAAGCCACTTCGCATCACTCAACACTTCCTCTACATCAAGATCAATTTCAAACCCGATCCCTTTTCGGATGCACCACGATTGCAGTGTTTTAATTTCACCGAAAAGAATTGATTCAAGATTTACCCGCTCGATGTACACGTCCGTTTCAATAAATGAAATGCGCTTTTGATGAAGCTGTTGATCTAACAAAAGATGAATCCGAAGCCACTCGTACGTTAACTGAGCTTTTGCCTCTTTATCCTCGAGGCGCTCGATCATTAACGACATGACGGTAAGAGGTGTTTTCACTTCATGAATCCATGAGAGCAACTCATCCTTTTCTTGCTCGATCGCCACCTGTTTTCTTGAGACTTCTTCTTGAAGCTTTTCGATTTCCGAAACTAAATTCCGTTCAACAATATGTTCAAACGGACTGTTTCCCTCTGGAACACTCCACCTTTCAAGGTGGTTTTCCCTATGTTCTAATTCTCCATAAAATGTTGTTTCCTTTCGATATCGGATGACAAGAAAAATCGTCATGATGAGTATAGAAAGAAAGACAACGTACAGAATTGACGAGAATGAAATGGACTGATCAACATACGAGGTTAGGAGCAACAAAAGCTGTAGAAAAAGAAAGAGACCGATCCAACTTCTTCGTTCGATAAGAAAGGCTTTGATCATCACACGCGCTCCACAGCCATGTATCCCTGGCCGACCTTCGTTACAATTGAATCACCAAGTCCAAGCTCGGTCAGCTTCTTTCGTAATCGATTCACATTAACTGTTAACGTATTGTCACTCACAAACCGTTCATCTTCCCATAGCACACTGATGATTTCATCACGACTAATAATTTTATTTTTCTTCTCAATCAAGATTTTCAAAATATAGATTTCGTTTTTCGTTAAATCAATTGTGCCGTGTTCATTCGATAACCGATTCCGCTCATAATCTACCGTTGCTCCAAGCCACGTCTTCACGCCCGTTTCTTCGGTGTTGTAATTGTATACACGCCTTAAGATTGCTTGAATCTTAGCAACGAGAACATCAAAGTGAAACGGCTTTTGTATAAAATCATCTGCCCCAAGATTCATCGACATCACCATGTCTGTCGGATGGTCCCGAGACGATAAGAAGATGATCGGAACGTTCGAATGTTCTCGAATCATTCGGCACCAATGAAAGCCATCAAACTTAGGCAGCTGAATATCGATGATCACCAACTCCGGCTTCAGCTCCACAAATTCCTTGAAAACATGATTAAAATCACTTACCCCATATACATCATACGACCACTGGGTTAAGCGATCTTTTATCTCACTAAATAGTGATTGATCATCTTCAATCAGAAAAACCTTAAACACCAACCTTCACCACGCTCGCCTGTCATTTTTACCCAACTATCAACTATTATCCTACCATACAATCGTTCGACTCCTCTATCTTCCATACCAACTTCGTTCGAAAGAAAGCCCTAACGATTCACCGTACTGAAAAGCAAAATCAACATAAGATGAACCCCTTGCTGTAATAATCTGTCCATCTACCAGCATTGGCTTATCACAGAAATAGTCTTCATCGAAGGCTGCTAGAAACGTTCGCTGCTCGCGGGTCAGGCCCGTCGTGTATCGTTTGTTCTCCAACAATCCACTCATCGCTAAGAAATACGGAGCACTTGAAATCGCTCCGATCAACAAATCTTCTTCTTTCAAGCTCTTTAAGAATGCTTTTAATTCATCGTGCTCAACAAGATGTTCAAAATCATCAACCCCAGGAAGAACGAGACTATCTAACTTTGATCGATCGACCTGATTGATACTAAACTGTGGATAACAAGGCATCCCAGCTTCTCCCGAGACAAGTCCGTGATCGAGTCCTATAAAAACGACTGGCTTCTTCCCTTGCTTAAGCACAGAAACAAGTACCGATAATTCATACTCGCTGAATCCATGGTATAAGAGAATACCCGTATACATGACACACGCTCCTTCTTCATATTGACAATGCAGATAAGCGACACGAAACTATTTTTTGTTCAACTTTTCCAAACACTAGTACCTTTTCTGCAACGTCATCACGTTTTCCTTTCTTCTAACCTTCAAATGGAGCACCTTTTACTAGAATAGGATTAATAGAACTGAGTTTTGTCTATACTGGATACCACTAAGATTACGTATAGGGGAGAAAGCAATGTCAAATTTGGATATCACATTACACATCATCTATTTTATTTTAATGATCGCTGCCGCTATCTACTTCTTCATCCTAAGTAGGAAACCAAAGAACGTGCCACTTTATGAATACGTCATCCCAATCATCATCACCGCCTGGTCTGGGACAGCTTACCTTTCGATTGCTTTAGGACAAGGCGTTGTTGAACGTGCTGATCGAACGATCTATTTCGCACGTTACCTTGACTGGGTTGTCACGACACCGCTGCTCCTATTATCACTCGCCTTGACCGCTATGTTTTATGAGAGAAAGAAAAACAAAGGGCTTCTCATCGGCTTAGTTTCTGCCGACGTGTTTATGATTTTAACCGGGCTGATCGCTGACTTTTCTCCAGAAAGAACGAAATACATCTGGTATACGTTCGGAATCATTGCACTCGTCATCGTCTTATTCATCCTATGGATGCCTTTACGAAAAATAGCGCGAGCTGGTGGAAAGCGACTTTACCGCCATTACAACATTACCGCTCTTTATTTAACATCCTTCTGGGTGCTCTATCCAACAGCATGGCTGCTTGGTTCCACTGGCTTAAATATAACCCAGGAAATGGTCAGTGCCCTTTCCTTTATCATCCTGCCCCTGTTCTCAAAAATCGGGTTTGGCATTATCGATTTACATGGACTGAGAAGACTTCATCAATAGAAAAAACCAGTATCTATGCAGACGATACTGGTTTTTTCTATGTATGTTCTCTCTCCACAATTCTTACCCCAATCCTTCCATGAATACCTTAACAACTAGGGGACCTAAGATGACGATAAAGATC
The DNA here is from genome assembly GCF_056160805.1 of Anaerobacillus sp. ABD4_527. Classification (NCBI taxonomy): domain Bacteria; kingdom Bacillati; phylum Bacillota; class Bacilli; order Caryophanales; family Bacillaceae; genus Anaerobacillus; species Anaerobacillus sp. ABD4_527. The sequence continues at coordinate 734,707 of NZ_JBSWXZ010000002.1, read as the reverse complement.
GGAGGGAAGATAAATAAAATCATCGGGATTAGCATCTTTACCGGTGCTTTCATCGCTTGTTCCCTTGCGACCTCACGTCTTTGCTCTCTTAATCTCGTCGTTAAACTCACGATAACTCTAGTCATTCCCACACCTAGATGATCCGCTTGGATAATCGACGTCATCACACTGCGAAAACTATCTGAAGGAACTCTTTTTTTCATATCGTAGAATGCCTCACGCCTGGATTTTCCTCGCTTCATTTCATCTAACGTCTTCTTAAATTCAGAAGATAATGGTCCTTTCATACGGTCACATACATCCGTGATCGCTCCTTCTAGACCAACACCAGCTTCAAGTAACAAGCTCACCATATCGAAAAAGTCAGAGAGTTCTCTGTTGATCACCTTTATACGTTGCGTTCTCTTCTTAGCTATATAGAAGATAGGATAGCGATAAAACACGAATGATACTGCAATCGCAAGGAATAGCATAGATATGCCACCATCAGAGGTAGGGCCGATCAACAATAGCGTAAGAAACCCTCCTGTTACACACGCAAGAATTTGAATCAATCGGAATTCGATAGGTGATAGTTTTTCATAGCCACTTTCCCGAATCATCAGCTCTAGCTTTCGATGATCCTTTCTCTCAAGCAGCCTTCCAAGACGCTTAACACTTATATTCCACAATTTACGGAATAGCGTTTGAGTAATTACATTCGATGCCTTTTTGGTCCGTTTCTCACCACCTTCAGATTTACCAAAATAGACATCTGCACGGGATTCGATCGCAATGTCTCTTTGATAAATTGTAGAAAACACTGCAGTGAATAAGAGCATGAAGAAAACGACGGAAGAGATCACAAACAACATGCTGATCATATGCTACACCTCGATTCGTACGATCTTTTGAATGATGAACCACCCTAGAATTAAGGAAATCGAACCTATACCAAGCAATACCCACCCTATTGGATAATCGATCATCGGTTGAAAGTAGTCAGGGCTTACAAAATAAAGATACAACGTTAAAACGATCGGTAGTGCTGTAATGACCCACGATGAGAGTTTCCCTTGTGCGGTTAATGTATTGAGCTCTTCTAGTATCCGGATTCTTCCTCGAACGGTTTCCTCCATGTTATCCATGAGCTTTGCTAGATTTCCTCCGCTCTTACGCTGTGCTAAAATCGCTTGGATGACAACTTCAAGCTCTTTATTTGGAACCCGAGCGATCAGACTTTCAAACACTTCTTCCATCGGAATCCCCATTCCAATTTCCCTAACCGCACGCTCGAACTCAGGACCGATCGGATCTGGCATTTCTTTTCCGATCAATTTCATCGTTTGAACAAAGCTAAATCCCGCTCTAAGAGAGTTCGACATTGTTGCTAAGGCTTCTACTAGCTGGTAAGATAGCTGTTTGTTTCGTTTTCTTGCTTTATTGACCATATATCGTTCAGGCAGAATATATCCGATTGCGATCGCTAAAAGACAGAAGTACCACGGAACCGTGAGAAGAAAAAGCGCGATAGGAGTTGCAGCAGCAACCAGAAGTCGTATGACAAAAAACTCCTCGACCTTTAATGTACTTCCTGCCTGCTGAAGCTTTATTTCCGTAACCTTGCTAAACTTCATTCCATGAAAAAGGTTAGAAAGTTTAATGATCAGTGGTTTCAGTATTTCCTTCTTATCTTCGCTCTTCTTCTCAACGATCGACTGACCAGCTGGCACAAACTCTTTGATTCTCGAATTTGCCTTCTTCCTTTTCTTCCAATTCATCGTTATGAAGAAAAATGTCAAAGAGAAAGCCAAAAAAATTAGTATCAGTAGAACGATCTCATTCATTTCACCACTCCTCTTTGAACCATGAAGATGGAATCGTAAATTCATTTTGTTCCAGCACTTCGGCAAATCCTGGTCTTACCCCAGTCGGTACGAAACGGCCCTCAATCTTACCTTTGCTATTACGACCTTCTTCTTTAAAAACGAATAGATCTTGAAGTACGATCGTCTCTCCTTCCATACCAAGAACCTCAGTGATCTTTACCATCTTTCTTGAGCCATCCTTCAAACGAACTTGGTGTACGATAAGGTCGAGGGCATTTGCAATCTGCTCACGAATCGCACGAAGCGGTAGATCGAATCCTGCCATCAATACCATCGTTTCAAGACGAGACAGCATATCACGAGGAGAATTGGCGTGTCCTGAACTTAAGCTTCCATCGTGACCAGTGTTCATCGCCTGCAGCATATCGAGCGCTTCTGCACCACGAACCTCCCCTACGACGATTCGATCTGGACGCATACGAAGTGCATTTCTAACGAGGTCACGTATGGTGATCGCTCCTGTTCCTTCTATATTGGAAGGGCGTGCTTCGAGTGCGACGATGTGGTCCTGTGAAAGCTGAAGTTCGGCAGCATCTTCGATCGTCACGATTCGCTCATCGTTTGGAATAAACGATGATAATACGTTCAATGAGGACGTCTTCCCCGAACCTGTTCCCCCACTAATGAAGATGTTCAACCTCGATTTAACGCACATACTTAGAAAATCTGCCATCTCAGTGCTTAGCGTATTGTAATCGATCAAATCATAGATTTGGAAAGGAGTCGCTGAGAATTTTCGAATGGTTAATGACGGACCTCTTAACGCTAGAGGAGGAATAACCGCGTTAACACGAGAGCCATCTGGCAATCTAGCATCTACCATGGGCGAACTCTCATCGATTCGACGCCCAAGGGGTGATACGATCCGCTCGATTACACGCTCAACATGTGCATCATCTCGAAACGATGAATCACTTTTCAAGATTTTCCCTTGATGTTCGTAATAAATATCGAATGGACCATTGACCATGATTTCAGAAACCGTAGAATCTTCTAGTAGCGGCGTGATGGGTCCATACCCTAAAAGCTCATGCTCGACCGTTCCAAGAAGACTCTTCTTCTCTTCGAACGTTAACCGCTCACCTTCTTTATCAATGAACGCTTTACCTAGTTCACGAATTTTTCTCGTTTCTTCATCTCGATCAAACTGCTTTTTCTTTAATTCTTCTAACAAATAGTTTTGTAGTTTCGATTCCATCACGATGTATTCATTCGTCTTAACAGGAGCTTGTGGCTTTCCTTCGACACCTTCCACAGGTTGAACATCTACATATCGTTTAAAAAGAGACACTCCATTCCCTCCCTTACCTACTCAATAGAGGCCAGCGCATAGACTTGATCGATTTTAATCCAGATTGAACGGACTCCTCTTCTTCCGGCAACAGTTGCTTTGAAAGTGAAAAGATCGCTTTTGATAGAGCGTTTTTCGCATCTTTTAATACGAGCGGATACCCTTCGTTTATAGAAGTCGCAACAGGTCCTGGTTGATCTGGAAGCATGGAGATGATCGGTTTTTGAAGAATCTCTTCTAAACGCTTTTGGTCGATGGTCGTTTTTCTAGAATCCCTGTTCAAAATAACGCTTACCTTCTCGACTAACTTCAGTGGTTCAAGCGTTTCCATGTAGAGCTTCGTATTACGCACAGCAGGTATATCACTCGTCATCATCAATAAGATATCATCAGAAAGAACGAGGCTTTTCAGATGAATTTCTGAAATCGAAGAAGTTGTATCGACTAAAATCACATCGTAGTCTTTCCTAAGTTCTGTAATCGCCATCTCGATGTGATGCTCGGTAATGATCTCAAAAAACTCTGGTCGAGGTGGTGGAGCTAGAATCGCAACACCAGAATCGTGTTTTGTTAAATAATGCGTGACAGAAAATCTCCCTTTGTCGTAACCTTCCTTCACCCATTCATAAATCGTATTTTTCGGCTTCACATCGAAGTACATCGTGACGTCTCCGAATTGAATGTTTGTGTCGAGTACAGCGACCATCTTTCCTTCTCTAGCGAAGCTCGCAGCTAAATTCACGGTAGTAACCGTTCGCCCGATTCCACCGCGAGGGCTGCAAACGGAAATCACACGACTGTCGTTCTTTGGTTCATGATTCTCTTTCACTCCTTGCTGTTCAGCGCGATAATTCATGTAACGGTGAGCCTGTGTCACAACATCGACGAGCTCTTCTGTTTTAATCGGAAGTGTCAATAAGTTCGATGCACCAGAATGCATCGCTTTCTTCGTATTTTCACTCGTATCTTCAGAGATGATAATGATGTAGATATGAGGGTGCTTAACTGAAATTTCTTCGCTAAGTTCATAAACATTGTAAACATTGTTTGGCTGTAAAAAGAGAGTAGCATTAGAGGCATCCTCAAGTCGTGACTGAAGATCTGTAAGAGTTTGAAAACATGTTAAATGTTGTCCTCTTTTCAAAAGGAACGTCTCAATTTTTTCTGCTCGACCGTTAGAGTCGCAATAAAAGTACCACTCTACACTCATTTCGCAACAACTCCTTCAACAACCTGTCTTGTTTCTTTCAGTTCAGCCTTCTCGATCGCCTTATCATTCTCATTTCGTAGCATTAAGTAGAAACCGTTCGCATCCGTTGAAGCTAAACTTATTTGAACACCTTGCTTTGCATCTACTTCTAATGTGACGGTTTCATAAAGAAGGGATTCTTCCCCAGCATCTGAAGCTTTTCCGGAGCCTAGGACTTTAACATTTTGGAGAACAACCTTTGCTGATCGAAGCTCTTCTTTCTTTTCTTCGTTCACAGATGTCTCAAACGCAACAACATCTACGAATGATCCTGGTACAACATAACCCGATACACCTTGTTCAAGCGTGACTTTTATCGAAATGGCCCGCTTACCTTCACTGACCTCGAGCATTTCATTGCTCATTTCCCTATCAATGACCGTCGGGGCAGCTTCTGCAACCTCAACAACCTCAGGCATCTCTTCCACATCTGAGTCAGACCCCGTTGAGGCAACGATCCCTATATTTGAGAAAATTGCTACGTAGACGATACACGTTGCGATCACTCCGAAGACTAGAGACCACATCCAGATTCGCTTCGTTTTCATATGCTCCTCCTTACCTTTTCCTGTCTTTAATTAATTAGTTTCACGCCGTAAACGTTCCCAGTTTGTGACCCATCGATTTCCCCAGATGTGATCATCTTCTTGAACTTTCCAACGATACGCTTTGGTTCGTCGACCCGGTCGACCCAGTAAGAAGCAAATCCTACAATTTCTACCGTCGATTTCCCATTCACACCGTCCCATGACTTGATTAATGGGAGAATAATCATCCGATCGCACGATGCATCTGCTGATGTCGCACTCTGACAATGAGCTTTGCCTGCGTCGTTATCGATTAGCGTCTGAAACGCACTCTTAACCGGACCCCACTTTTGTCCAGGTTCCGTTTGGACAGTTTTAGTACCTTTTGGTATCTCTACACCGTTTATAATGTTGTTCGCGAGACCTTTCGCACCATTGCTGCCAATATCAAGATAACCACAGTTTCCGTTTTTTTCACCCGGATTGCTACATTTCAACTCCGTCTGATGGGGTACTTCTGTATACTCTAGTGCAATGGGCGTGATCCCCTTTGTTGGCCAAACAGGTCCAACTTTTGCTCTTGCAGAGGCACTCACTTTAGCATCTTTGATACCGAGCACCTTCGCAAACGTCATTTGGACTTTCGTAGCCTGAGAAACGTGAATCGTGTCAGCTCCCGTCCATATATCACAGTAAGTAACTGGATATCCATTTTTATAAGCATAGCTCCCAGCTACGAGTGTGGCCTTACTTCTACTCGTAAGTAGCTCTTGAGCTCCTGCTAGGGCAGCTGCATCAACAGCGTTCTGCAATGTACTCTTTTCATGATAGAGGCGTCCTACGTCCACCACCATCGCCGCTGCACCGAGCAATACTGTGATACTGACCGCAACCATTGCCATCGTACCGCCGCTTTCATTTAAAAGTAGCTTAATTATTCTTTTCATCACTCCACCCTCATCGCCGTTGTACTCGTCAGATCGATCGGACCAGTTAATGAGGCGACCACAGGAGTGAGGAAATCAATGTTGTGACTGATGGTGATCCTAACTTCGCTGCCTGATGTTTTCTTTCCACCAGGAGAGATCGATACTTGAGAGCCAGAAAGATTAATACTTGTTGCATTATCAACTGCTACTGCCCGAATCGTCGCATCGTCTTCTCCAACGCTTGCCGACCGCGCAGCTTCTCGACTCGCATGATCGATGGTGAGGTACGCATGGAAGATTCGCCCAAAATCAACGATGCCAAACAATAATACGATTAGCACAGGAAGAACCAATGCAAATTCAACCATCGATTGACCTTTTTCAGATTTCACATCATCCCTCCTACGAAAGACGCACACAGCGTCCCAACTGTAATGGCTACTCCATATGGAAAGGTGATTTTTGGTTTGTCGTTCTGAACAGCCGTTATGTTTTTTAACAAAAAGACAAACGAGAATAAGTATAGAGGGGAGAGCTTTTTGAATTCGAGTCTTTTTACAAGTAAAATAAGTCCAATGCACCCACCTGCTAATGCAGTAAAAAAGAAGGAATGTAAAACAAAGGTGACACCAGTAAGAGCACCCACAGCGGCAAGTAACTTTACATCACCAGCACCCATGCCTCCTAGCAAATACGGGATGATGAGAAGAAGGAAACCAACTAATAGACCTGCTCCGCTGAAGAGGAAACCTTCAAATCCTCCTGTAATCGTGTAGTAGATCAATCCTAACAGCATAGCTGGAAACGTTACGATGTTTAAGATTTTCCGACTTCGTATATCTGTATATAAAGATAGAAACAAGGTGACCACCAAGATACTAGAGATCATCGATATATCTCTCCTTTTAAATTTAGCCCCACTTGTTTAGAGTGGGGCTAGTGAAACTCGATCAAATTTATTTAAGTGCCGTTGTAACTTTTTTAATCAAGACTTCAACTTGGTCACCAAGTGCTGTAAACGCGCCAACCGCTACGATCGCTACCCCTGCAAGAATCAACCCATACTCGGCCATCCCTTGACCTTCTTCTTCTCTAACGAACGCTGCCATCTTCTTTAACATTTGATTTCCTCCCTATTTGGTTGTTTTATTTTGTGAGATACGTATGTCTACAAATGAATTGAATTTCAGTAAGTATGCTTTAGAGACCTTGAAAGAAAGTAATAACATAGCACGACGAAGCAGTTACGCTATCCTCATTTCAAACCCCCTTTTACTAGTGAACGTCAGTATCCGTTTACGATCGTTCATTATAGTGTTCGATTCTGAGTTTTTGTTCTTTTTAAAGAACTATCTGTACTTTTATTGTAGTTCTCAATAACGAATTTGTAAACCTATTTTTTAATTTTAATTGTAAATGTTTGAGAATAATAGAAAGTCGTTACAAACCGTTGTGAATGCTTACACCTTGTTATATAGTAGATTTAACACGATCTTCAGGAGGTATGAAGAACATGAGAGAACTCTCCAAATGTATGATATATAGAACACTCCCTCATACGATTACGTTCGCTGACTCATTCGGAACACGGTTTAGAGGTTTGATGTTTCGTAAAAAACCTCTCGACTTAGAAGGTCTGCTGATCACACCGTGTAACGCCATCCATATGTGCTTCATGACCTTTTCCATCGATGCTGTTTTTCTTAACAGCGAGAATAAAGTCATTAAACTCATACCCAATTTAACGCCATGGCGTCTTACCATGCCAGTTAAAGGAGCACGTTCAGTTCTTGAACTTCCTGCAGGAGCTATATCAGAGTATAAACTCAAGGTGAACGATCACCTTAAGTTCTAGTTTAACGATAAATAAAAAGATCGGTATAGCGCTATGCACTACACCGATCTTCATCACTCACTAATCTCTCGCATCTGCCTCAGACGATACAACTCATATATGTTTTTGATGATTACTTTTAAAACAGAATAAAACGGAATCGCAATCAGCATTCCGATAAATCCATACAGCGCTCCCGCAACGATCAACAGTAGGATGATCGTTAGTGGATGGATGTTCAGCCTGCTGCCTAATACGAGCGGTGCGACTAAGTTCCCTTCAAGCTGCTGCACGATGACGAGTGCCACGAGCACTGAAAAAGCCATCATTGGGTCTTGCGTTAGAGCGATGACAAGTGCCGGGATAACCCCGATGATCGGCCCGAAGAACGGCACGACTGCTGTAAGGGTAACGAACATTCCGAGAATCAGCGCATAAGGAAGGCCTAGTATTAAATAGGCGATATACATAAGAACACCATCGACGACTGCCACGATAACTTGACCTGTAATGTAAGCTGCCACCGTATCATCGATGTTCTGTAAAATCTTCTTCCCTTCTTCTTGATGATGGCCAGGAACGAACTTCAACAAGTAAGGGATCAGCTTGTGATCATCTTTTAGAAAATAAAAGAGAACGAAAGGTACGACGATCAGCACTGTTGTCGCACCTGTAAGGGTAGAAACAATTTGGGTGATGTTATCTCCAAAATTTTGTGTAATGTCTCCAAGAAAACTTGTTGCTTTATGTCTCAGATTCCCAACTGACACCATGCCCATATCGTTTTTCTCAATCGCTTTTTGAGCCTCACCAGCTGAATTCTCTAGCTTTTTAGGCAGGTCTTTCATAATACTTTTCGCTTGATCCGCAATTGTTTGAGCTAATAACTTAAACCCTATGTATAAGAGTCCACCGATCGATGCAAAGACGAGCAAGATCGCCGCAAGATTCGGAACGAACGGGATTTTTCGAACGAGTCGAACGACCGGTTTAAGAATGTAATAGAAAAATCCTGCGATCAGCACTGGGTAAAAAAGCGTGCTGATGATTGTGATGACCGGCTTCACAAACTCTAATTCAGCAAGAAAAAAGAATAAGATAAGTACAAGTATCGCACCAGTCATATATTTAAAAAAATTATGTTTTAGCCACATCGTCAAAACTCCTCTACGTAAAAGTAATAGCTTTTACTATATTCCACAAGAAGGAGTCTTCATAACAGGGAATTTAAGTTTTTCCATAAGTAACGTCTAGCAGAGGCCATTTAGAAATCCAATTTTTCTTACGAAGGCGTTCTTCATAAATCCAACTACGCTCGTTATTTAAGAAAGCTGGGGTTGGACGCAGTTTCATGTGAAGGACATCATCTAATCCGTGAGGGGCAGCAATGACTAAGCAGTCTTCTTCATCAAGTTTTAACCCAAGCGAAGTGGCTGTCTCAGGAAACTTTGAGATGGCATCAATTGAGGAACGATAGGGTGCCACGTCGTTTAACACGTGCATTCTTGCCTGGTTTTTCACCGACCAAGGCACGTCTTTAACGATCTCGTAAAGCTGTTTCTCTAGCATTACTTCTTCACCCTCGTCAATATGAAACTTGTCAAAATAAATGACGTCCACATCCGGTAGCTTCGTGGCTTCTTCATAGCCGTGCTGAACATCCCAGATCTTCGAACGCACAAACCCAGCACATACCCACCAATCTGGAAGGTTAAGTGATTTTGCCGCTTTCAAAATTTCCATCATCTTATAATCTCTTTTGACACTAGTCAGCAAGTCTTCTTCCGTAGTTAACATCTTAACTCCCCCTTTGCTTGATGCCGCCGCAGACTGTCTACTTTACCAAACCAATTATTTCAAAATGACTAAGGAACCACAATGGTTAATAAAAAAGCACTCTCAAACGAGAGTACTTTTAATATGGAGGGATGCTTTGTTGAAAGCGAAACACGTTAAACGGATCCACTTCTGTCTTGATCTTTCGTAAGCGGTGAACGTTTTCCCCGTAGTAAGCCCGCTGCCAATCTCGAATCGTTTCATCTGGCCAGTTCACATAGTCACCTTCCGTATACCGTCTCATTTGCTTCCTTAACGCGACTACCCATTGGACGTTATCCCTTGCTTCTTCTTTTTTCGTCCACGTTGTGTTATATTCTTGTGCAATAATCGCATCTCGGTGGTAAAATGCCGAGTCAGCAGGAGGGATATCAGAAACAGCACCACCTAGTGACTGCTGCCAAATCACCGCATCCTCATTCGGCGCATGTTCGAGGAATCGTTTCATAATCGAAATGCCCCGCTCCGGAATAGGCTTATACACGAAAGAGCCAGACCTTTTGAAGAATGACTGCTTATTTCCTGCAGGGTCGTTAAAATAATTGAACGCCTTATTAAAAGGAAGGGAACCAACCTGGACTTTACTTGGCTTATTGTCCTTTAGCAGTGGTTTGATCAGCTCGATCAACCGTTTCTTGGACCCTAAGAACTGACCTTCAGAGCGAATGATATTCTTACTTTTCGCATGAAGTTCTAGCGTCGAGGTTAACTTATGATCAGTGGTCGGAGCCCAGTTTTGCCATGTTTCGAATACGTCTTCGAGCTGATCGAACTCCCACTCGATTTTGAAAACGGAGACGTTGTCGATCGGGTGGGTTCGAAAAGTAAACGATGTGACAATACCAAAACTCCCGCCGCCTCCACCGCAGCAAGCCCAAAACAAATCGCTATGCTGATCTCTTGTTGCCTCAATGATTTCAGCACCTTTCTCGCCCTTTGGCACCACCATTCTAATACGCTCTACATGGTCACACGTCAATCCATACTCTCTCGACAAATACCCAATCCCGCCTCCTAGCGTTAATCCAGAAACACCTACACTAAACTCTGTTCCACCAGGTAGTGCCAGCCCATATTTCCATAGCGTGTTGTACACTTTTCCTAAATCCGCTCCAGCACATACCTTCGCTGTCTTGGTAGGCACAGACACCGATATCTCGTTCAACTCACTTATGTCGATCACTAATCCACCATCTAGGTTCGAAAAGTTTTGATAGCTATGTCTTCCGCTCCTTACTCGAAAAGGAAGCCCTTTTTCACGAGCAAATGTTAAGGCATGTAAGACATCCTTTTCCTCCTGACAAAATACGATTGCACCAGGAAATTTCGATTGATACAGGTTCAGGTTTTCCCTTGCTTTGTCATACGCTGGATCACCAGGTAACACGACCCGTCCGGTTAATTCAGTCGCCATCCTCTCGCCCACCTTTTCTTATTCATACAGCAGTGTATGTGGGCGGAAGACGTTGGGTAGCTTCTGTATAAAAAAAGTGCTAAAAAAAGACCCGCCTATTCGGACGGGTCGAAATAAGGATCATTCCTCTGGCAGTAAAACGATTTTTCCTAACTTACCAGCATTCTTAAAGTACGTCTGTGCTTCTCTCGCTGCATCAAGTGGAAACGTACGATCGATGACAGGCTGGACCTTTCCTTCTGAAATGGCAGTTAACATCTTCTCAAACTCAGCACGCGTTCCAAGTACGGATCCGTAAAGCGTAATGTGTTTTAAATAGAGCGTACGAAAATCAAGCTCAGTCTTCTGTCCACCAGCAGAACCTGACGTACAAAACTTTCCGCCTTTTTTCAACACTTGTAGCGACGTTGCGAAGAGCGCGTCTCCAACAACGTCTAGAACAGCGTCGATCGGGCCGCCATTCGCATCGAGTATGTCTTGTGCAAGGGTTTCAGACTTATAAGAAAGCACGTGGGTCGCTCCAAGCTCCTTCATGCGTTCTTCTAGTTGGAGGTCACCGACGATCGCAACGACTTTTGCACCAAAAACGTTCGCTGCAATCTGTACATTTAAGGATCCTACTCCACCGTTCGCACCTGTAACCATGATCGTCTCTCCAGGCTTCGGTTGGATTTGTTCCACCATGTGCCACGCCGTCATCCCACTTACGGAGAACACAGCACTTTCAATATAGTTTGATAGCGGCATATCAAAACAAAGGTCTGCGGGCCACACAACGTATTCGGCATAGCCACCATCGTATTCCGAACCGATGAAAGACATGTCTTCAGAAATATGTTCCGCTCCTTCTTCCCCACTCGAAGTGAAAGGAAAGAGAACGACATTCCTACCTTTCATCGCACCATCGACACTCGCTCCAACTTTTACAACCTGACCCGTAATATCGGATCCTGGCGTACGTGGGAATTGTACCCCTTCAGGACGCCAGCCGGACTTTGATCCCGTTCCATATGCACCTTCTCGCATCCAGATCTCTGTATTGTTGATCGCGCAAGCTTTTACTTTTACTAACACTTCATGATCCTTTGGTTCTGGGATCGGTACCTCCGCAATCTGTAGCTTATCAACATCACCGTACCCTGTTACTTGAACAGCTTTCATTTTTTCCTCACCTTTCTCATTATGTAGTCATGTTACAAATAAAAAAAGAGCCTGAGCTCTTCATAGTCTTTCACAGTGTGAAACATTATATCATTCGTTTTCCTTATTAACACGGAAGTTGCTTCAAGCAGCCAAGTGTTATACCTGATATTGCTTCGACGTTATAAATTCTTCTTCCATCAGCACGTACGGGTGAGTTTCCATTAGAATATCGATGAGATAATCTGGCATCCGTTCATCTTCATATGCACAGATGAGCGGAAACGAGTATTGATGCACAGCGCGATCCACGATTCTCTCGAAATCTTCTATTAAATGCAGCGGTTCTTCCATCGATGCCCACTCAACGTGCGCCCACGACCTGAACGAAACATTATTCTCCACAAAAGGTTCTACGGATTTTTGAAAGTGCTCTTCAATTGCTGGAGGATGATAGCTGCCGCTTGAAAAGTAAAAATCAAAGTTGTTGATCCGGTGGACGTATGATCTGTCTTCTTCCGTTAACAGTCTGGAAAGTTCTTTCTCGATGAGACGATAAACAGGTTCATTTTCAATCAGGATCACATGTTCACCCGCTTCGATACCATCTTTGATAAAATCGAGCACCTGTTTAACATAATTCGATCTTCCCTGGTAGGCGTAGAGCACATGAACGCACCGTTTGTCCTCAAACAACCGATTCATTTCACTTTTCAATACATCACCCCTCTAGTTTATTTAAGACTTTCTTACTACGAGGACGTTGCTCACTTAAAGGATTAGACAAGAAAAGAGCGAATCCTTTATTTGATTTGCTCTTTTCCTAAATTGCTCCTATTTAACTATGCAATTTGCTTTTTCTGCATGACGTTAATCGTCATAAATGCGAACACGAGCCCAAGGACACTCATCCACAAAATAGCGATGAACGGATAGAGAATGGGTTGTCCAAAGGCATTGATCGCATTGAAAGTTTTTATGCATAAAAAGGAACCCCTTTAAGGAGTTCCTTAAACCAATTTAAACCTTATGTAACCACGCTAGCACATCGTGTACCATTTCATCTGTGAATTCATGTCCAACATCAGGATAACGACGGAATTCCGCATGACTTCTATTCTCTTCCACCACTTTTCGAAAGTAATCTTCCTGCCCACATATTGGAACGATCTCATCACATTCACCATGAAGAAGTAGAGTTGGCGTTAAGGTACACCCTTGCTCAATCGGATCATAATGTTTCAATACTTTCAAAAGGTTATTCGGGATCTCCCCTCGGCCATCACGCTTCCGGAATATGGTTTCAGACCGTACGAATGAACCTGAGCCATTCACACTTATGAGTCCTCCTACCGAGTGCTTACTCGCAATCCCATTCACAATAAAGCCACCCATCGAGCTTCCGAGGAGAACGACGTCTTCCCTTTTCTCATCGATTGACTGAAGAAGCTTTGGAAATTCGTCAATGCTATGGAAGATCGTTTTCCAAAAGTACGACTGCATAATGTCCGGTTGAAAATGATTGGCAAAGGGGCCTCGAGAATCGTGGTAGATCAGCTCTGGCATGACGACTGAAAAGCCTTCCTCAGAAAGGGTTTCTGCTACATCCAGCAAGCCTTCCACCTTGCTCCCCCATCCGTGATACAAGACGATTGTTTTGGATGGTTTTAATTTAGTAGTTGCTATATAATAAGGCAAATGTTTATTCTCAATGCGTTTCACCATTTTTTCACTCCACTATGCAAAAAACGACGCTAAAGGCAAAAACAGATGCCGCCATCGTTAACAAGGCATATCCTTTGGATTATTTTTCCACTCAGAAATATCTGTTGTGAACATATAGATCACCTCATTTTAAACGGTCACTCTTGCTTTCTCGCAAACATTTTAATGATGGAACGATTTTGGATCGAATAAGCCATAAGGGATACAATTACCGCAATAACTACAGCTTTTCCTACATGTTCAAAAATTGAAGAAATAGACCGACTGCCATAATCTCCGAATAGTAGAAATAAAATAAATGGATAGCCGAACCACTTACTAGAAAGAATTTTTCTCAAAAACACCCCTCCCAAACTAACCACTATGATAAGTGCTTGATGCAATTGAATAGTGAGTTGTGCCAACCTTGACCTGCTCTTTCAATGATTGAAAGTGACGTGTTGTCGATTAACGCATGAGTGTACTCTTCAGGAAATAAATGTTCGAGCGTGATTCCGATCCAAGCCCCGTGGCTCACGACGAGAACTCTTTTTCCCTGATGATCCTTCGCTACCTCTTCTAAAAATGCGTTCCCTCTGATTGCTACATCTGATCGCTCTTCCATCCCGAGGTCTTGATCACGCCAATTCTCACCCCATTTTTCCACTCTTTCATCCTCAGTCGTTCCTTCGATATCACCACAATTTATTTCTCTAATCCACTCTTGCTCGATCAGTGGCTTGTTCAGCTTCGAAGCGATTATCTGCGCCGTTTCCTTTGCCCTCATAAGGTCACTCGTGATGATAACATCCCATGGTTCTTCCTGTGAGAGTCTCTCAGCGAGCGCTAACGCCTGCTTTCTTCCTTCTTCGTTCAAAGGCACATTCGCATGTCCCTGCGCTTTTCCTAACGTATTCCATTCTGTTACGCCGTGTCTTACTAGCCCTACTGTTGGCATGATATCCTCCTCTAACTTTCTTATTATGTATTCCTTTACCTGTTAAACGCATCTGCTACAAGATTACTAAACTCTTTTAAATAGTATAAGTAGTTTTCACCACCATAGTTATACCGCTTACTGTACATCTTCGCGACAACGACATCGTATTCAGGAATGACGAGAAGCGTCGGTCCTGTTACACCAAGAATTTGATAAGACCCGCTAGGAACACGGCTGCCTAGCTCACTCCGTTCACGCGGAACGTCTTGAACGTACCAGAAAAAGCCATTCTGCGGTAGTTCCTTATCAGTGTAAGGTGGATTTTGAATAGTCGTTGCCAGATCAATTACCTCTTCTGGCACGACTTGTTTCCCATTCACACTTCCTCTGTTTAGAAGAAGATTACCCCACTCTGCAAACTCTCTAGTGTTTACGAAGAGATTTTTATCTAGACCATCTTCTACTGTCCCTAATGCACGTTCCCCTTCTTGATTAGGATCTACGATCACCCTGACGAGGTCCTCGGCATCCGAAACCTCCCACCGTGTCTTCGTAAAATTAAGTGGTTCAAAGACTCGTTCTTTTAAGAGTTCAGGGAAGGATCTACCGTAAAGACGGTGGATGAGCTTTGTCATCATGACAACATTGATGTTTCGATAAGCCCAGTTTTCTCCAGGTTCGAACTCTCTGTATACGTTACCATCTGCGTCCTCATCTAGGCCATGTGAATGTGTAACGAGATGCCGAATGGTTGTTGCGCCGAGCAACTCAGGATCTAACTCTGAGAAGTAGTCTCTTGCAAAATCATCTAAACTCGTAATCTTTCCATCATAGACAGCAAACGCAACAGCAAGACCAAGATAGCTTTTCCTTGCAGATGCGACGTTGAACCGTGAATGCTGATCGACCTTACGAGCACCGTTCGTGTTGTTGTGTGTCCCACTATAATGTTCGAATAGAATTTCGTTGTTTCTAATAATAAGAAGTGAAGCAGCTGTACTAGCATTTTTGTTCTTAATGTCTTCAACCCATGAAAGAAGCTCATTCATGGTACCTGTCACCACCCGTTTTTTGCGATATATTGTCGAAGAATCTCCACCATAATTTTAGCATAAAATTCCATATGAAACTCTCGATTCTCAAAGAAAAGAAGGAGGTATCTCCCCTCCTTCTTGCTTAAAGCAATCGTTTAGATTATTTCAAACTCTTTACCATAGTCAATCATCCCTTCGTACGGATCACCTTCAATTCCAAGCAATCTACAAAAAGCTGGCTCTGTTTTGTATCCTTGTTTTTTAAGGTGGACCACACTTTCCCTCAAACCCGGTTGCTTCTTCATAAGCTCATACTCGATCACCATGTGAAGATACGCATATTGGTTATGTACTCGTTCCGCTTGTCCGAACAGTTCAAATTCGAACCCTTGAAACCAAAAATTCGCTTTAATGATGGCTTTCCCTCTGATCGTCGTTCTCTTTAATCTGAAGTCATCATTCGCCCCATATAATTCTGTAACTCTCCACTCGAACTCTTCAGCATCATTCACTTCGAACACAATATCAAGATCGGAATCTTCGAGGTCGATCCCGATCGGAATGGTTCCACATAGTACTGGATGAAATGCTTTTAGATCCTCCATAATCCCTAATTCATCGATTGCACGATAAGCGCTTCTTTGCTTCTCACTGCCAAATTTCATCGAAGAAAGAAAGCTGCGGCCGACCGATTCTGTACTACACATTCGCAGATCCTAGCGTCATGCCCCCATCCACAACAATTTCAGTTCCTGTGCAATAAGAGCTTTCGTCTGAAGCAAGAAAGGCAACAGCTCTTGCGATCTCGATAGGCTGGCCGATTCGACCAAGAGGAATCGATTCATAGAAAGATGGTACACCTTGCCCCTGTGTTGCCATTTCGGTTTCCACTCCACCTGGGTGGATCATGTTCACGCGAATTCCTTTAGGCCCTACTTCGATGGCTGCTGCTTTTGACATGGCTACAACAGCCGCTTTTGTCGCAGCATAGGCAGTGGACTTCCCGATCGGTGCAAACGCAGAGATCGAGACGTTGTTAATGATCGATCCTTTCTGCTGTTTTTCCATTAAAGGTAGAGCTGCCTGCATGCCGAGAAATACACCGAGCTGGTTTACATTGATGAGTTCCTGGTAGTCTTCAACGGTTATTTCTTGAAACGCTTTTCGTTTTAGGACGCCAGCATTGTTCACGAGAGCATCTAACTTCCCGAACTTTTCTTCTATCTCAGCCATAGCCTCCTTCCATTGTTGTTCACTCGTAACATCTAGCTGTATCGGGTAAGCTCGTTCCTCACCTAGCTCATCACAAACGGCCTTTGCACTTTCAAAGTTTCGGGCCGCGACAACAACTGTTGCACCGATCGTTACGAGGTGCTCCGCAATCGCTCGCCCCTGACCTCTGTTGGCGCCTGTGATAAGGATAATTTGGTTCTTTAAATCTGGCATAGTACCCCTCTTTCTTTCGTGGTACCTGTCACCACCCGCTATTTGTCGAACGGTGGGGCACCTCTCTTATCTTCTTCGCTGGATTTCCTCCAACGACTACGTTGTCTGGAACGTCTTTTGTTACGACTGCTCCGGAAGCGATGACAACATTATCTCCAACCGTAACTCCTGGATTAATGATGGCACCTCCTCCAATCCACACGTTATCACCGAAGATGATTGGTTTTCCATATTCTTTTCCAGAATTACGTTCGACTGGATCTAGAGGATGCGTCGCACCATAAATGTGAACCCCTGGCCCTAACATACAATTATCTCCAAAACGCACCTCACAAATATCAAGAATCACACAATCAAAATTCATAAAGAAATTTTCTCCAACGTGTATATTGTACCCATAATCACATTTAAACCTTGGTTCAATGCCCACGTTTTCCTTCGTAGAACCAAATAGTTCTTTTATTAGCCGTGAGCGCTCTTTGTGATCTGTTTCAATCGTTTGATTATACAATCTCGTCATTCGACGAGCATGAAGGCGATCGATAATTAGTTCTTCGTCACCTGGATTGTACAGTTCTCCGTCTAGCATCTTTTGTTTTTCTGTCTTCATCACTTTACCTCCATATTAATCAAATAAATGCAGCATTCTACTTAACTGGTAAACTCCATCATACATTAGCATGACAAAGAATATTGAGCATCTTTCCAAAAGGATCCCTTACGAAGAAACGCCTGACTCCCCATGGCTCGTCTACTGGACCATGCTCAAACTCCCGCTTCTTTCATCACCCAAAGTGCTTCCTCTAGATCATCCACTTCAATAGAAAGATCTGGAGTAGGAATATTGGAACCTCCATCTATAGCTGCATTGATTTGCACCGACATTTTCTCCTCTGAACCATACGTCGCGATCCAACCAAGATTCATCACTTCATCGAGACCGAGTAGATCTCCGTAAAACGCCTTTGCTTTCGCCAAATCATACGCTTCAATATTGGCTACAATCCGTTTAACTTGCATTTCGCCCCACTCCTTTTTACTCCCAGAAACAAACTTGCATTCGATTTCCATCAAGGTCATAAAGGTCGAAAAACGTATTCACTTCATCACGCTGCAGCTCGCTTACCTCAACACCTCGACTCTTAAAAGTTTCATAAGTCTCTGTAATCGCTGATGTGAAGAAGATCGGATAGTTCTGGTGCTTAGATTTAGACGGTTCACCTTCCTCAATCGTGATTGGAACGCTACTATCACCCACACTTAAAATGCGATACCCATCATCACGAAAGGTCTCTTTCAAACCTAGATTCTTTTGATACCACTCACTTGCTCGCTCAACATCACGTACTCTTAAACAAAACGTATCGATTCGTTCGAGCATCACATGCCCTCCTTATAGTTAATCAAACTCTTAACTCTTGGCCGAAAATATTCTCTCACTGCTGAAAGTTCGCTTCTCTCAAAGTAACGCTCTTTCAAACCTGTATAATTTTCGTAGGCCTTTTCGATCGTTCTCCCGATATCTACAGTAAACTCATTCCTGCCCCAGATCCCTGCTTCTTGTTTTGATGAGATCACTCCATCGAGTAAGTACCGATAAACGCGTACGATATTTAGCACACAGTACACTGGATTTTCCTCTATGTCATCTAGACAGTCATCATAATCATATAGAATAGAAGCGACATAGTCTTTGGACGGAATCATAGGGAAAAGCTCATTGATCGGAGGTCCCTCAATACTGACCCCTCTGGAGTTTAAAATTGTGAGGTGTGCAGCTAGATCAGGGTCCTCTCCTTTCAAGTCTGCAATGTACTGGATATCTTCATGTTGTATTGCAAACTCATATCGCTCACGCCAGTCCTCACTATAGTGAAACTCATAAAAACACGGATGCTTCCATACTCGTAAATGCTCTAGTGTGAGAATACTAATTTCAATTGGATATGGGTTGTTTGAAGCCTTTAAGAGGTATGTTGCTAGCTTCTCGTTCTCTTTAATTGTTAACTCTCTTTTCGTTACAACAAGAATATCAACATCGCTTCTCGCCGGATTGAACCCACCCATGGCGAGAGAACCATGAATATAAAAGCCAACAAAGCCATCCTTTAAAATGACTTTCATTTCTTCTACTATGTTTCTTACAAACTCTTTCACGTCGTTTGAACAGTTATCCCAGCTATCACTCATATCACATCTCCTATTTCGGTACTCATTTCCTTCTCTAAAACACGTTCAACAAAATCAACAAAAAACCTGCCCGCTCTCGTTCGACAATCATCGAGCAAAAGCGGGCGGTACCAGGCACCTTCCCTTTACCAATCTGCAGCTGGCTTATTCACCTGTGGCGGAAATCCTAGCTCCTTCGCTGCAGCAACAATCATTTCTTTCCTGAAGTAGAAGCTACGGTGGTATACGATCTTATCATTTTCAACCTCTTGATATTGAATATCATGTATTTTCGGTTCATCGTCTCCATCATAAAAGACCACGATAACCGGCTTCTCCCATAGTATTAACGGTTCTGCTCGGAAACCAGGCAACCCAAATTGCATAGACCCAGAACGCATCTCGCTCTTTGAATATTCTTGAAACCCTAAACCTACATCGCTTTGCGCATCTTCACTAAAGAGGCTTAATACAGCATCAACGTCTCCATCGGTTAGCGCCTTCAAGTATTTCTTAATCACTGGATTGTTATGGTCAACGTTTTCCTTACTGCGCTTTTCTAAGCTGGATTCGCGCAATTTTTCTTTCATCCGTCTCACACTCGCATACACAGCTCCAGGCGTTGTTCGAACGATTCCCGAAACTTCTTTCGCACTGAAAGAAAAAACTTCTTTTAGTAAGAACGCAGCAGACTCTCTTGGAGTGAAAAGCTCTGCTAAATGCGTCAGCGCTTCTTCCACTTCTAATCGATCTGAAAACTCCTCGGTAGGCATGTCCCCTTCTTCTAATGTTCCAACGATTCGCTTTTGCTTCCGACAGTGGTCGATCCACGTCGTTGTTGCGACACGGTAAAGATATGAATTAGGATTGGTTGGATGCCACCTTTGATAAAGTCCACCGAATGCTTTCACCATCGTTTCCTGGAATAGATCTTCTCCATCCCACGGTGACCCTGTAATATAATGGCAGTAGTTCCATAGATCTTGTTTGTACTCTTCGATCAATCCATCGAATTCAGACTTTAAATCACGGTTCCTCTCAGTAAAGGTCTGTAGATCCTTTTCCTTCTGATACCTTTCCATCGAATCCTCCTTAGAATGTTTTCATTATGTATAACGTATGAGCACACGAAAATTATACAAAACTCAGTGCCTGGTACCGCCCGCAATTTGTCGAATGCATGAAGACAACGACTTTCGAACTATTTCCAATTTATTGGTGTCTAAATTTTCAAAATAAATTGACAGCGCTTCCATAAAGGACTACCTTAAATATAACGCACAATACATACGCCGTGAAAAAACTCTCATATAAGGAGATGGAGAAATGGCTATTTACTCAGAGTGTGAAGGTTGGAAATCAGCTGAGATGGAAACACATCAGGTCAAAGGTTTACAGAAAACTGTCGATCATGCATTTCAAAACGTCCCTTTTTACCGCGATTCATTCATGGAAGCTCATATCACCCCAGAAGATATCCAAACATTAGACGATCTACGTCGTCTCCCATTCACGCAGAAACATCACCTTAGAGAAAACTACCCGTTCAATCTACTAGCAAGTCCAATGGAAGACATCGTCCGGATCCATGCTTCCTCAGGAACAAGCGGAAAGCCTACGGTAGTCGCTTATACGAAGAACGATCTAGAGAGCTGGGGAGAAATCGTCGCTCGAGCGATCGCGTTAGCAGGCGGTCGAAAAGGCGATATTCTTCATAATGCTTATGGATATGGACTCTTTACGGGAGGCCTCGGATTGCATGTTGGATCAGAAAAACTAGGCTGTGCGACCGTTCCCGTATCTGGCGGAAACACCGTAAAGCAGATCTCACTCATCCAAGACTTTAAACCGAGGATCATTTGTTGTACGCCATCCTACTTGTTAAGTATCGGTGAAGCGATGATTCAACAAGGAATCGACCCTGCTTCGACTTCGCTAGAAATCGCAATACTAGGTGCCGAACCATGGTCAGAAGGGATGAGGAGTCAGATTGAGCGAATGTTCGACCTTAAAGCGACTGACATTTATGGTCTCAGTGAAGTGATCGGCCCAGGCGTTGCACAAGAATGCGTAGATTGTCAGGATGGCCTTCACATTGCTGACGACCACTTTCTCGTTGAAGTGATTGACCCAAATACGCTAGAGCCTGTTGAAGACGGCCAAGACGGTGAGCTTGTGTTTACCAGCCTTACAAAAGAAGCGTTACCAACGATCCGTTACCGAACTGGAGATATCGCTTCGATAACCCGCGAGCCTTGTGAATGTGGTAGGACGACGACGAGAATGAGCCGGGTAAAAGGCAGAATCGATGACATGCTGATTATTCGTGGCGTGAACGTCTTCCCATCTGAGATCGAACGATTCATCTGTAGCCTTAATGAACTGGTGCCTCACTACCAAATTCACCTTCATAAGAAAGGTCCTATGGATCACGTGGAACTCCATGTCGAGGTATCAGAACAATTCTATAAGTCTCTTAATGATCAAACCTTCAGCCACCCAGCTGCACAGGAGCTAACGTCAAGAATCGCGTTGATGGTGAAAACCGAAGCACTCGTCTCGATGGAAGTCTTCTTAAAAGAACCGTCGGCTCTTCCCCGCTCTGAAGGAAAAGCAAAGCGAGTCTTTGACCACCGCACAGCTACGGTGACAGGTACCACCCGGATTAGCTCGAATGCTGTCGAACAGAACTAGGTATACAAAAAGACGTCTGCTCATAAAGCAGGCGTCTCTTCAACACAGTCACTTCCTCCAAAAGCTCGTACATTCCGCTTTATCACGAATATTAAACGAGATCATCTTCTCAAGGAGCCCATAATCCACCGGTTTGTTCCACGGAATTCGCAAGAGCTCTTTTGTGGCATCATATCCAGCTGCTGCGATTTCATCAGCGAAACGCTCCATCACGACCCGCTCCGGTGCGACCGACATGTGCTTCTTCGCCTTACTAAAAGCGATAATAAACGTGCCGTGATCGGTATACATCGGCTCGTTCCATGCAACCCTTCGCTCTAGGTTCGGATACCTCTCCTCAACCCAATCGAACACTTCATTCATTCGAGCCCGATGCTCAGGATCTTCGATTTTGCTAAGATAGTCTTCAAACGTTTCCACTCCGTTCCCTCCTCTACTAAAGCGCTACCCTCTCAGCTGATTCTTAAAGAACAAGACCGTTTCCAATTCATCTTCACGATCCTCAAACAGATCAAGCTGTTTTGCGACTGCTACCGAAAATTCTATGTACGCATTTCCTTCAGCGGTAATTAAGTTTTCACAAACCGTTACATCAGCTTTGCTTTTGTTTGCAACGATAAGGATCGTCGGAAACTCTTCTATTTCAATGGAAGTCGAATACTCCCTATCTCCTAACACTGAACTTGCGCCGAGGAATGTTGAAGCTCCGCATATCGCCGCGATCCACTTCTTTTTCTCATCAAAACTCTGGATAAGGTTCAAAAACTTCTCTTCCTCTAAAAGTGGCTCTGGATCACCACCAGGGATGACTAAGATGTCATAATCATCAGGTGAACACTCGCTCACGGTCTTGCTAACACGTACATTGAACTTCCCGCTATTCGTCACTTCACGGTATAGAGCGGTGGTCTCGATATCGACGTCCGTTTCACTAAAGATATAGCTAAGCGTACTGATTTCCCATTCTACATAGCCATCATACAGTAAAAATAATGCCTTCATCTCTTCAACCCTTTCTATTACTTCTCTCATACCACTCTACGATTCTCGCCTCACCAATCATATAGAGTAGCAGTCTTAACAGTGCATAACAGGTTAAGAAGCCAGCAACAATCGAGATGAATAGCATGACCGCAAACCCTTTTACAGCGCCAACACCAAAGATAAACAGTCCACAAGCAGCAAGTGCGGTCGTTACTTGTGCATCCCCAATCGTTGTAAAGGAACGGTTCGAGGCTTCCATCACGAGCGTTTCGAACGAAGCTCCCTCTCTCTTGATTTCCCGCAAACGCTCAAACGTTAAAATCGACGCATCGACCGCCATCCCGAGGCCAAGAATAAACGCTGCCAACCCTGTAAGCGTGAGCACGCCTTCTAAGAATACAAAGATGGCGAACGTCAAATAGAGGTAGCATACCATGCAAAGAACGGAAATCACTCCCAGATAACGGTACTTCCAAACCATATACAAAAAGATCAAGAGTATCGCGATTCCACATGACAGCATCGTATTGTTCAGTGCTTTCTCACCGAGTTGACTTCCAACAGAGCGAGAGTAGATCTCTTCGATCGGCGCAGGTAAGTCACCTGTACTGAGTACTTTCTCAAGTTTATCCGCCTCTTCGTTTGTAAAATCACTCGAGAGCGCAACCCCGTCGTAAGCCCACGCCATTGATACAGCACCATCAAAGATAACGTTAGGGTGAGACGCGCTGTAAGATTCTCCTTTTACATAATCGAGCCAAAGGACAAGCGTCTCTCCCTCGTACTTCTCTGTAATGCGCTGCATATCTACATCTTCACGAAACTTGATGGTGACCTGAGGTGGTTCACCCTCTGTCACCTCAACGATTTTAATAGAAGAAAACTCTTCTGAAGATAGGATAAGATCGTTATCCGTATCCCGAATCGTGATGTTCCCTCCGATCGATAAGATGTCACGCGCCTCGTTCTGATCCTGCACGCCAGGGAGCTGAACGCGAATGCGTTCTTCATCTTCGACTTGGATTACCGGTTCACTTATTCCTAATAAATTGACGCGATCTCGCATAATCGATGCGGTCTGCTTTACTAGTTTCTCTTTTTCGACGCTTCTTCCTTCAAACGGATCCTGAACTTCATAAAGAATTTCAAATCCACCCTGCAGATCGAGCCCTAGTTTGAGCTCTTCTGCGATCGGTTTCCATGTAGCAAGGATGAATGAGAAGATGAGGATAATTGTAAGACACGTTGAGATCACCCAGCTTTTCTTCATTAAAGTAGCCGCTCCATCTTATCGCCCCTTAAAACTCCGCTCCATAAAAATAAAGCCTATGAAGCTTAGTAAGCGAATTTTATCTCGTTCTGAAAGCCGATTTGAGACCTCAACGATATCATTGTCCATATCCTTAAAAATCTTTGTATACTCATGCGGAAACCGACCATTGTAAAAATATGCCCACCGATGTCCTTCCTCATCTTTTAAATGAAAATCTCCAGAGAACCCAGCAACTTTTACCTGTAAAATGACAGATCCATTCTCATCCTTTAATTCTCCATTCAGATTAACCAAACTCTTAAACTCTTCTTGTTCATATGTACCGATCACCTGATCTTCATGATCATAAATCGTGACCTTTGTTTTCTTAAACCCTTCCCGCCTGAAAGAGAATACCTTTTTACCTTCGTTCGATAAAAAAGCGACCCGATGTGGAATGAGGGAAAGCATCGAAGACTGAAAAAGAGCGATAGGGTATAGCCACCACTTTACATCGATTAACTGATAATCTCCTATGAAACTCCCATCTTTTTCAAACGAAAGAAGCCTAGGAAACATAGCAGCATCTTGCTTTAAAACAAGGTGATCACACGCGAGAAGGGATGAATGCGCTTGGGGGAAATCTACTCCTTTCACCTCGTTATATTTCTTACGACTGTTTAATGCGATGAAGACGAGGAAGAGAATTGGAAGTAACAACACGAGCATTTCTGCCCACTCACCGTTCGTCTTCGGCAAATTAAAAGCAAGAAAAACACCGCTAAAAACAGTGACAACAATCAAACCTAAATACGCGTATTTTTCTCTACGCTTAAACATCTCTGCAATCAAAAAAACACCTCCGGTCACAGCTTTCTGTTGATCAACACATACACGCTCGTTAAGAGAAACACCATCGCACTTCCAATCACAATCCCCTCATAAATAAGGTAAAATGAAGATGAAACCTATCGGGAGGAGTAACCATCCTCCTACTACCATTCCTAGCAGCGACTTGTCCTTATGTATTTGCCATTAAGCCCTGAAGGTATGTTTGCTTCTTCACTCCGACCAAATATGAAAAGAATAAAAAGCCCAACTCGATCACGAATAGCTCCACTAAACCACCTCCAGAACTAGCGCTACTACTATGTACGAACTTTAAACGCATGAAGTTCCATATATTCTCAGAAAATCATTACCTACAAATAATAATAGCCGCTATTCCAGTCATAAAATGACCGCGGTCGATTGTATTCTTTCGTATACCCGATTGCAGAAAGCGCTGCACCAGCTGTTTGGCCATAGCTTCCGATCGCGATCAGCTGCTGTCCTACCTTATCTTTTCCTTTCGTTATATACACGAGGCCAATTGCCTCGATCGCCACAGAAATCGATTGCACCCTCTGACCTGCTGCAATGAGCGCCGCATAATCAGAATCTAGTAAACTAGAACTTTGCGCTTCAAAGCTCGCCCCGATCGATTGGATGACGTCACCAAGAATATCGATTTTTAGTCCTTCCTCCACTTCATCATTGAGTACGATCGTTCCGCCGACTACGTTTGCAATATTCCCAGCTGCCTGAAACCAATCTCCTACAATTCCAAGCGTTTCTTCCTCAGTTTCTTGGATTTTCGTTTGACCGATTGCTTGGAGGGAATTTCCCGTCGCTTCGACTGCGTTACCTAGAATATAAAGTTCGCTGCTGACTCGTTCATCTTCTTCACTTTTATCCATAGCAGCAACCGTGTTGCCGATCGCTGCCACCGCTGCCCCGATCGTTTGAATCCATGCCCCTGTAACGATTAATCCTTCGCCGTTCCCCTCCATTCTACACACACTCCTCACCTTCTTTATCTTATTCTAGGAAAACGAACGCGTAACAGCTTTCCCCCATCTCATAAAAAAGGTGACAGACGCTGATGTCTGCCACCTACTCCCTATTCCTCTAGCAAGCCGTTTTCCACAAGCCAATCGTGTGCAACGATCGAAACAGGGTTTCCTTCAATATCCACTTTGTAGTTCAACTCACGCATGATGTCGCTGTTTAATTCTTCAGCTAGTGGTGCAGTAATTTCCTCGATCTCTGGGTATTTTTCATAGATTTCTTTATTGATCGTTAGAGCTGCTCGGTACGGCGGGAAGAAGTTCTTATCATCTTTTAATGTAACCAAGCCATACTTTACGATCGTCGGATCTGTTTCATAAGCAACCGAGAGATCAACCTGCCCATTATCCAGCGCTCGTTGCGTTAATCCAATGTCCATCTGCTTGATTTGACTAGAATCAAATTCAAACCCATACGTTTTTTCTACGCCAGGGATACCGTCCGGTCGGTTTGCGAATTCTGCATCTGAAGCGATTGAAAGCTCTCCTGGGTTCTCATTGATATACGCTGCGAGATCACTGATCGATTCGATTCCGAGTTCTTTTGCCTTCTCTTCTTTCATCGCAATCGCGTACGTATTGTTCACGTTAGACATGTTGGTCCACTCGATCTCATTCTTCTTATCGAGTTCTTTTACCTTATCGAACGCCTTAACTGGATCAGAGATCTTATCTTGTCCCATGTACGTGATGAGGGCTGTTCCGGTATATTCCCACATCAAATCGACCTGTTCGTTTTCGAGTGCCTTTCGAACAACCGAGCTTCCAAGGTTGTTCATCTGCTTCACATCAAACCCCTCTTTCTCCAATAGGAACGTCGTCATTTCAGAAAGAAGGTACTGTTCAGTAAAGTTCTTACCCCCAACAGAAACTTGCTTCCCACCGATTCCGAGTGTGGAGCAAGAGGTCAGCATCGAAATGATCGCGACGATAAGGACGCTGCTCATTAATTTTCTTTTCATAAAAAACACCTCCTGTCATAACCGTTACAATTCTTGCGGTGGACGAGATCCTTCTGGCACGATTCGTCGCTCGAGTAGACGCAGTAAGTAGTCAACAAAAATGGCGAGTAGCGTAACAGGAATCGCCCCTGATATTAAGTAGCCGTTATCGAAAAGTTGAATTCCAGTGAAGATCCAAACGCCAAGACCTCCGCCTCCAACAACATAGGCAAGGGCTGCCGTACCGATGTTCAATACGATCGCTGTTCTTACACCAGCTAAAATCGAGTACGCCGCATTTGGAAGTTCGATTCTTAAAAGAATTTGAAGGGGCTTCATCCCCATCCCTCTTGCAGCATCGATTAAATTCTCATCGATCGAGTCGATGCCAGCTACTGTATTTCGATACATCGGTAACAGCGAATAAACGAACAGGGCGAAAACCGCTGTTTGAAATCCGATACCAAGAATACTGATCATCAAAGCGAGTACAGCGAGACTCGGAATCGTCTGACCGAGGTTCACCGTATTTGAAACGATCCACTCAGCTCGTCGAAAGCTTTTCCTCGTAACAAGAATGCCAACAGGGATCGCTACGATCAATGCAAGTCCAGATGATAGCAAGACAAGCTGCATATGCTGCTTCACAAGTAATAGAAACGTCGATGTTTCACTGAAAATATAGCCAAAATAATTGTTACTGATCGCGTAGAAAAAGAACAAAGCGACCAGTCCATAAACAGAATAGCGAACGATCTGACTAATAACCTTCTTCTTATTCATACCATCACCCTTTCTCTACCAGGGCCGGCTTCGCTTTGATCTCGAAGTGTAGATACTTCTGCACGATATCGATCGTGATCGCACCGAGCTTAGTTCCTTCATCATCGACAACGATCACCTGATCTGCTTCCTGGTTTAATAGCATCGAGAGCGTATTGCGAAGGTCATGGTTCACGTTGATCGTGATCGTATCCGTGATGCTCTCATCAAACTCCGCAAGTCCGATGATGTCTTGCAGCTCACGGATGGTATGAAGACTCAAGCTCTTGATCGCACGGTCCTTTCCAAAAAATTCTCGAACGAATTCACTCTTCGGTCGAACGAGCATTTCGGATGGTGTGTCGTACTGCATGAGCTCGCCTCCACGTAGTAACACGATTTTATCCGCCATTCTGATCGCTTCATCGATATCATGACTAACGAAGAGAATCGTTTTCTTCACTTCGTTTTGAATCTGTAGAAATTCATCTTGAATCTTTTCACGAATGATCGGATCGAGCGCACCGAACGGTTCATCCATGAGCATAACGGGAGGATCTGCAGCGAGCGCACGGATAACGCCGATTCGCTGTTGCTGTCCACCAGAGAGTTCATGCGGGTAACGTTTACCGAACTTCTCACTATCCATGCTGATCATGTTCATCAACTTTTTAAATCGTTCTTTTTTATCCTTTTTGCTCCATCCTAGAAGGTCTGGAACGATCATGACGTTTTCTTCGATTGTCATGTTCGGGAACAATCCGTTACTTTGAATCACGTACCCGATCTTTCTTCGTAATTCGATCGAATCTAGTGACATCGAATCTTCCCCATCGATCATGATCTTCCCATCAGATATCGATTCCAGACGGTTTACCATCCGGAGTAGCGTTGTTTTCCCACACCCAGATGGTCCGAGCAACACAACGATTTCTCCTTTTTCAACTGTAAAATCCACACCTTTAACAGCAGTGACGCCGCCATCGTATGTTTTCGTCGTTTTATCGAAAGTTATCATCTCTGCACCTCACTCTTTAATTCGCAATGCTTTTTGGTGTGTACCTTTTTTGAATCCACATCAAGAATCCATCTGCGATCATTGCTAATATCGCTACTGCAACAGACCCAGTTATGATTAAGTAATTATCTCCACGCGTGATTCCCTGCGTGATCAGAACGCCGAGACCACCTGCCCCGATATAAGCTGCGATTACACCGATCCCAATATTGATTACGACTGCCGTTCGAATACCTGCCATAATGACAGGGAAAGCGTTCGGTATTTCGACGCGAAACAGCCTCTGAATCGGCTTCATCCCAAGCCCGATCGCTGCATCTCTCATCTCAGGATCTACGTTACGGATTGCGGTATATGTATTCCGTATAATGGGTAGCTGCGCGTATAACACTAGCGCAACGAAAGCTGGCACGAATCCAATACCAAGGTTCACAATCGAAAAGATCGGAATCATAACGCCGAATAGCGCGATACTCGGGATCGTCAACATGACTGACGCAATCTGAAGAACCGTCTCGGCCAGATAATCATTCGTTGTTAAATAAATGCCAAGAGGAACTCCGATCAATAGTGCAACAAGGATCGCTGCTCCGACCAAGATGGCATGTTCTATCGTTAAATCAAAGATTCGCGGCGCATTAATCTCAAGAAACTTCAACCATTTATCCAATATAATCCCTCCTCAACCTTTTATTCCCTAAAAATGCAACAGGTACCATGTTAACATAATAACTGTAATTCGTCTTCTTTCCCAAGAATACGCTCATTCTAGAACGTAAAAAAGCACATTCCTAAGCTTGGAATGTGCTTTCCTAATCAACTTGTTAAATCCGCTAATAACACGATTAAAAGAGAAGAGGTTACTCCTCTTCACCCTCACTCATGTCCCACTTTTGTCCTGACTTCCCCATGTAATAAAGGAAGCCTGCAGATGATAGGATCGTTAAAAGAGCAATAATAAATCCCACCGCATTCCCTCCTTTCATGCAGTGTTTACCGTATATTTTACCACATTATGGTATCTACCGAAACTTCTTAAACTTTCGTTGCGTTCTCTCTATTAAAAATATCGACTCCTAATTCACCTAAAACATCGATCGCTTCTTTTACAGGAAGGTTAGGGAGGTTAAATTCTTTCTCCATGATTTTCTTAACTTCTTTTGACGTGTTCAAAACGACTTCTTCCACACGCTGATCGTTATACTTGATCGACAGCTTGTTGTTGATGAGTGAAAGCGTACGGTTTTGTTCTAACTGATAGTGGTGACAGCGTAAATGTGTAAGGAAGAAAGCACCAGGTTTATTGGATTGAGCAACCGTTTCAGTAAACTCTCCAAACTCCTTCCCTTCATCAGGCTTGAAGTCCCAGTCATCTTTCACAACCTTGCCATGTCGATAGCGTACGAATCGATAAAAGCCTTCTTGGTTCAAATCCGGCACAATTCTAATTTCCTCGATATCATATGCGGTCAGGTTATCATGATTCTTCTCAAAGTTAACCGGCTTGAAAAAAGGAGAGGCAGAACCAAAATCCGCATACCACCTTTCTCCATCGAGCTCGATGATAATGCCGATATGAGAAGAACCTAACTGTACATGATAGCCTTCGAATCCTAACTCGTTTAATAGCGTTAAGGCATGAGAATTGTTGGTGTAACACGTGCCGCCATAATCGAACTGAAACATGTTTTCTACGTATACGTCGATCGGCGGAATATGAAAACCATTTTTCTCAAAATCTCTCAAATAAAGAAGCTTACTAATGTTTTCAAAGGGGACAGCGTTTAGATGTGCACGACACACTCTTTCAAGAAAAGGTAATGTAGGCGGCTCCTGTTCGACCCCTAATCGTTCTAGATATCTCTGTGCCCAATATGGTAACGTCATCGTACTCCTCCTCTCTATCTTCTATCTTATTTCAAAAAGACTCATCGTTCAGTCTTCGAAAGGAGGACTCTCACCTCATACTTTATATCTAGATACCGCTTCACTTTCCGAGCTCCCGCTTAGCCACCATTTTATTATCATCATGAACACCACTCATAAAATTGAAGAACGTAAACTTCTCCTTCATGTGTTCTCGTAATCCATCATCTTCATTTGGTAATTGTTGAAGGTAGTGCTTCGAAAAGTCGAGGCGGCTCTCCATTTCACGCTTTTCTTCCGTTGTTCGACCGTGTCCTGGCACGTGCAGAGTAATATCGTATCGCGAAAAAATTGTCTCAGCTTTTTCGATCGTACGAACATAATCAAGGTAGCTTCCTGTTATGAACGGAAATTCAACGTCTGATAAATAATCACCAGACAGAAAGATGCCGTACGGTTCGACGACGGTGAAGATCCCATCGTCTGTGTGTCCCGGCGCTTTGTAAAACGTTAACGAGATGTCTCCCACTTCAAGCTTTTGTTCGTCATGCGTCACGACTACATCGACTTCAGGATAAATATGCTCATAAGAGCGTTCTAAATAACGCGCTTCATCAAACTCTCGGTTTTCTTGAACGATCTTCTCTTTCTCTGGGTAAGCGGCGAACGCTTCAGAAGCGATTACGACGGCATTAGAAAACGCGCCAGCTCCGATGATATGGTCATAGTCGTTATGTGTGTAAATGATGTATAGCTGTTTGCTGCCGAGAATGCTTTCAACGTATTTCTTAATCCCCTCTACCTCGACAGGCAGCCAGTTCGGATCAGTCAAGATCACAGCATCATCAGTTTCGATCACCGCTGAGGTCGTCATATACAACGAACTTTGAAACACGGTTACATTCTTCTTCTGGAATTGAATCATACCTTCACGCTCCTATAACTAACATTTCTCTTTCCTATTCCACATTTCTTTCGACAAAAAACGGGTGGTACCTGTGAAAGATACCACAAAAAAGACAGGCGCTAGCCTGTCTTTGATTTGGGATGATTTACACTTTATTCATGAGCTTTGCGTTTAACAAAAAGTAATGCGCCAATCGCGATTACTAGCATTCCTAAAATCATTAATGCAGGGTAGTTCGTAGCAGTGTCTGGCATTTCATCGCCTTGTTCTTCAGAGTCACTTGCTTCTGTTGTATCATCCGTTGCTGAATCGTCTGAAGCATCATCAGAAGTGTCCTCTGATGTTGCGTCGTCAGACCCATTTACCGGTGTGCCAGCGACGTATGTACTGTCATAGCCACTTAAACTTTCACACACAATGCCGTCATTATCTCGATCTAGGTCATGTGGATCGTTTGCTGGGTCATTGTTGTTAAAGAATGTTTGGGCTTCTTGCCATGTGCTAAAATCTCCACAATCTTTGTCAGTTTCTGCAAAAGCAATGTTAGCAAAACCAAACACCATCAAAAGCGTAACGACTGTAGAAACTACCTTCTTCATAAAACTCCTCCTTGTTCAGAATATTCTAAATCATCCCACTGCCAGACTATCACCCACAAATTGGAAAGTCACACGATAGGACTTGATATCCATAAAAATGGTAAAAAGTATCTACAGTCGAAACGTGGAGAACTACGCGGAATGAAAAAGCCACACTCTAAATCTTAGTAGATTAGGGTGTGGCTCAAAGCTATTCATTACTTCGAACGATTCAATATATCCATTACACTTTCACCATCAAGCTCTTTATACGTCCCTACTCCAGGCTTGATGAACGTCTTTTCTACGATCGTGTCGAACTCACTGTCATCGATGTCATAATCACGCAACGTGCTCGGTGCTCCGATCGAGTTCCAGAACGCTCGAAGTTTGCGCGCCCCTTCACGTGCAACCTCTTCATCGCTCTTGCCTGATGGATTGACATCCAACACGTTAATCGCAAGCTGCTTCACACGAGATGGATCTTCTTCAAGCACATGCTCGAGCCAGTTTGGGAATAGAATCGCAAGTCCTCCACCGTGCGGGATATCATAAACAGCTGAAATCGCATGCTCGATGCGGTGTGTCGCCCAGTCTCCGCCGTCGGTACCGTTCATGAGCGTCCCATTAAATGCTGTCGTACTGATGTACATCATCGTTTCTCGATGCTCATACGAGTGAAGGTCGTTTACAAGCTTCGGCCCCGTTTCAATCGCAGTACGTAGAAGAGATTCGATGAATCCATCGATCATCGGTGTGTTCTCCGTTCGATGGAAGTAGTGCTCGAGCGCGTGAGACATGCTGTCGACGATACCATACACCGTCTGATTTTCTGGTACAGAGAACGTATTCTCAGGGTCTAGAATCGAAAACGTAGGATAAACATGAACAGATCCCCAGCCGAGCTTATCTTTCGTTTCCCAGTTCGTGATCACTGAAACGGAGTTCATCTCTGAGCCAGTAGCCGCTAGCGTAAGCACTGTTCCAATCGGTAGAGCGTCCTCAATCGGCGCTTTCTGAGTGATAAGCTCCCACACATCACCATCATACTTCGCACCGATCGCGATTGCCTTCGTACAATCGATCACACTACCTCCACCTACTGCTAAAAGAAAATCGATCCCTTCATTTTTACAGATCTCGACCCCTTTACGCACCGTCGTTAACCGCGGATTTGGCTCTACGCCTGATAACTCATGAATCTCTGCTCCTACAGAATATAGCTGCTCCATCACCTTATCGTAAACGCCGTTTTTCTTGATGCTTCCGCCTCCGTAGACGACGAGCACATTTGATTGCTTTTTGATTTCAGATGATAACTGCTCCATCTGACCTTTTCCGAAATAAAGCTTTGTTGGATTGTATTGTAGAAATGTATTCATGGTAGCACCTCAGTTTTAAGTTTGATTACGTTAGTAAGTTTAACACTACAAGAAAGAACAGTGTTATCGATAGATTTCAATACTTATTATCACTTACATTGATAGTATTATCTTCTATCCATTTTCAATCGAAGAGATAAGCTGCTGAAGAGAAGGCGAGATCCACTTCTTTTTCTGATAAACAATTTGAGTGAAAACCTCCATCTCCCCTTGTTCAAATGGCAACTCTACTAATTTTCCATTCGTCAGTTCATCTTCCACAGCGATTCGGGGTAGTAGAGCTATTCCAAGTTCATCTGCTACGCACTGTTTGATCGCTTCAAGACTGCTGAAGGAAAGCATCGATTTTGGTTGTACGTTCCCATTCTTCAATGCTTGTTCAAGCAACACACGATATGAGCACCCTTCTTCTGTATAAATAACGGTCTCCTCCTCGATCTCGCTAAGTGGCATCTTTGCTAGACCGCTCAACCGATGACGCGGGGATGCAATCATCACCATATCTTCTTTACGAACAGGAATCGTGACAAGGTCAGGTTGCTCCTGAACACGATCTAGTAACACAGCTACATCATAAGCCCCGTCCATCACGCCGTCGCGCAAGTTAGGACAGAGTCCTGATTCTAACAAGATTCGGAGCTCCGGATGCTTCTCCTTGATGTCTTTAATAAAAGGAGTGATAAAATAAGCTGCGAGAGATTCAACAATCCCCACTCGAACGGTACCTCTTAAATTGATATCCTGCGTAAACCGATCCTCCGCTTCTTCTAAAAGAGCAAGAATTTGATCAACATAAAAATAAAGCTGTTCACCAGATTGTGTGAGCCTCATCGTCCGCCCAACCCGTTCAAACAACTTTACACCGTAATGCTCTTCTAACTTCTTAATTTGTGTTGTGACACTCGATTGCGCGTATCCAAGTTCTTCCCCAGTACGTGTATAGCTTCCCCATTTGACTACCTCTTTAAAGGTGTATAAGCTATTCAAATCCATCAGATAGATCCTCCATCACTTTTTTCAATAGTATCTATCGATAATTATAGATAACTACGATACTTATAACAATGATAAACTTCAACGTGAACTAAAAAGCTGGAGGGTCAACGATGGATCAACTAAAAAAATCTCTTAGTCTGACGCAGATTATTGCGTTATATATCGGAGCCGTACTTGGTTCAGGTGTCTTATTTTTACCAGGGGTCGCAGCAAACATGAGTGGACCGCTTTCAATTATTTCCTGGATCGTGATTTGTATCGCTGCAATACCGCTTGCATTAACGATGGGATTGCTTTCAGCCCTTCACCCAAGTTCTGGAGGGGTGTCAACGTTCGTCTCAAAAGCCTTTGGAAAAACGTACGGTACAGCAATCGGATGGATGTTCATGCTTTCTGTACCCACGGGTGTTCCAATCATTGCACTAACAGGTGGGTCTTACCTCGGACAGCTCTTTGGCTGGAGTCACAAGCAAACCGTACTAGCAGCAGGGATGATTTTACTCGCAGTGCTACTGATGAACGTGTTTGGAGTGAAAACGGTAGGGTTTGTACAAACATTCGTCATTTCGCTCATTATCATCGTGTTACTCGGAGCAATTTTCGCAGCAGCTCCACATGTTGAGAAAGAACATTTCACACCGTTTACGCCTAACGGGTGGCTAAGTTCCTTACCGACGATCAGCATTCTATTCTGGTGTTTCATCGGATGGGAGAGCGTCACCCATATGTCAGGAGAATTCAACCGTCCTGATCGTGATGCTTTAAAGGGAGTACTTTATAGCGCTGGTATCGTATCATTCCTTTACATCTTATTAGCAGTGGCAGTCGTCGGTACAAACAGCTACGTAAATGGTACGGGAGAAACCGCACTAAGCTATATGGTTGAACTCTCACTTGGGAGAACAGGTGCCGTTATCGTTAGCATTACAGCATTATTCATCTCAATTGCGAGTGCGAATGCATATGTTAGCGCCGGGGCACGTATCGCATATACGCTTTCACACCAAAAAGTTGCACCGAAATGGTTTGGGATTGTATATAGTAAATACTCTTCGCCCTTAGGTGGATTGCTATTTATCGGGATCATCTTCTTCATCATACTAACGAGTGTCTATCAAGGATTCTTTTCTTTTGAAGCGCTTTTACCGTTTCCTAACGCAACCTACTTTGCTACTTATATAGGTGGTGCTGCAGCCGGCGTCATTCTGTTGAAGAACCACCGAGTAGGTAGGATTGCATCAAAGCTTTCACTTGTTATGACAATTGGCTTTTTCCCCTTCCTCGGATGGGTAGCTCTCTATCCCTTAGCCGTCTTTTTTATTGTAATGGGATGGAAGAAAACGAAAGAAAGAGAAATTAGGAGTCAGGCACGTGCCTGACTCCCTCTTTTAAAACCTTTCCAAGCTTCATAAGCGTTGATCCCAACCACCACAATCGCAGTGATAATAAGAGTACGGTCTAGATAACTTTCCGGTAATGGAAAATAAGTTGCGATCTTGGAATGAATAATGTTGTTATTGAAAATGATCAAGAGGAAGACGGTCGTCGAAAAGGCAAGCTGAAGCATATTTAGAATCGCCATTCGCTTCGTCCATACCCCAGCTACTAACTTATACGCAGCAAGGAGAACCTCACCGATCAAAGCAGCCACGACAAGTGGCCAATAAGACAGCAACACGTCGTTATTGAATAGAGGTGCCACCATTTCTCCATTTTGGATCACACCGATTAGACTCGATGCGTTGAAAAAAAGTGCCACAAGCACAGCCGTCCAGAAAAGATCCCAAAAGATCTCCATCTTCTTAACAGCTTTCTCTGTTAAATAACTCGGTGATTTCTTCAAGTCGTCAGGTGACCATTTCTTTATCGTTTCCTTTTTATGCTCTGTTCTTTCTAGAATCACAAATCCAAGCGTCACCCAGAAGAGGACCTGGAGCGTAACATCAAAGAAGACAGCAAACGCATTTCCTATCGCCATCCAGAAGATCTCGATCACCGAGATGATCCCGGAATGCTCGATGAAATCCACGGTTAATAACGAAAGAAAAGAGATGAGGAGGACGATTGGCAGAATGATTTTTAGTAGCGTAACGTATGACTCAAAGTACTTCGGTCCGATAAGATGCATGGGCCAGTTTTTATAACCGTTCGCCAACATAAACGGACTTCCAAGCTCACGTAATGCAGCCTTCTCCTCTTCTTCACTGTAATCTTCAGGCAGCGTATCATAGATCGTTGACCTTAGTTCTAGAGCGATATCTTCCCGCTCCTTTTCTGGCAGCCTTCTCGTCACTTCTCCAATATACGCTTCAATCAACTTCACGTGATTCGTCTCCTTTCAGAAGGGAGTGAAGTTCCGCAGAAGTCTTCTCCCACTCTTCTTTTAATTGTCCATAAATTTCTGTTCCAAATTCACTCAGTAAATAATACT
This sequence comes from Anaerobacillus sp. ABD4_527, assembly GCF_056160805.1. Lineage (NCBI taxonomy): Bacteria > Bacillati > Bacillota > Bacilli > Caryophanales > Bacillaceae > Anaerobacillus > Anaerobacillus sp. ABD4_527. The sequence goes on along the minus strand of NZ_JBSWXZ010000002.1, from coordinate 697,626 downwards.
TTCTTGGTCTCTTCTCCGTCGTATCCCAGCTGCTCGTGACAAGCTCTTGCTTTTCTAGCCTTCGTAGAAGTGGATATAACGTGCTTTGTTCAATTGTGACACCTGACTTTTCAAGAGACTGAACGAGTGAATACCCATACTGAGGAGATCTCAACTGACTGAGCACAGCAAGGGTTAATGTCCCCCTTCTTAGCTCGGTTACTAAAGAATTCAACAACGTCATACCATCACTCTTTCTATTACTGTATGTCGTACACTATCTATACTATGTATCATACAGTAATGTGTGCGAAACAGCAACAAAAAAAGAAAGGATCAGGCACGCGCCTGACCCCTTACGATGATCGTTTCGTCTGATTGTTTCTCTGATTGCTTGTCTAATTGCTCTTCAACTCTTCCTGGTCTTCTGATGAAGAATGATAGCAGGAGTGCCACACCCGCTATAAATGTTGCGACGAAGAAAGCAAAGTTAATTCCTTCAAGCATCGCTTTCATCATGATCTGCTGCTCACTTACTCCCGAAAGTGCTAGCTCTGAAGCTGTTGATTCCGTTCGAGTCGACATCACCGTAACGAGCAGTGCCGTACCGATCGCACCAGAAACCTGATTCAACGTGTTGTTCATCGCTGTGCCGTGCGGATAGAATTTCGCTGGCAGCTGATTCAGCCCATTCGTTGAGACAGGCATCATCACCATCGACATTCCAAACATTCGTACGGCATGAAGAATCATTAAATACGTGTAGGTCGTTTCGAACGATAGCGTGCTAAATAAGTAAGTAGTCGCTACCGTAATCGTTAGACCGGTCATCGCTAAGATGCGACCACCGTATTTATCAAAAAGTTTACCAGTTATCGGTGACATGAGTGCCATCACGAGCGCACCTGGTAACATCATGAGTCCAGCATCAAACGGCGAGATGCCACGAATGGTCTGAACATAAATCGGCAATAGCAGCATGCCAGAAAACAGTGCCATATTAATCACCATTGTAATCGAAGACGATAAGGCGAACATTGGATATTTAAAAATCGTAAAGTTCAGCATCGGTCGTTCTAGTTTCGACTGTCTGACGATAAAGGTAACAAGTGAAATAACGCCTACTGCAAGTGTGACCGTCACGTGCGGGCTTTCCCATCCTTTGCTTCCTGCAGAACTGAATCCATAAAGGATGCCTCCGAAACCTGCACTCGATAGAACGAGTGAAATAACATCGAGCTTTAACGTTACTTTCTCTTTTTTATCTTTTAATAAGAAGAAACCTAGCAGTAACACACCGATTGCGATCGGCGTGACGAAGTGAAACAGCATTCTCCAGTCGTAATGTTCGATGATCCACCCTGATAGCGTCGGGCCGATTGCTGGTGCCGCCATCAATATTAAGCCGAAAACCCCCATCGCTGCGCCGCGCTTTTCGATCGGAAAGCTAACGAGCATCACGTTCATCAGTAGCGGCATCATGATTGCTGATCCTGAGGCTTGCAGCATTCTTCCTCCTAACAGAACAGGAAACACATCTGCCATTCCCGCAATGATGGTTCCGATCGAGAACAATCCCATCGCGACTAAAAACAAACGTCGCACAGAAAATTTTTCAATTAAAAAAGCTGTGGCAGGAATCAAAATTCCATTCACGAGCATAAATCCAGTCGTCAGCCATTGAACGGTAGCTGTACCGATTTGCAAATCCGCCATAATGGACGGAAGTGCGATATTCAAAAGTGTATTATTTAAAAATGCAATGAACGCTCCGACGATGAGTACAGCAAGAACGCCATACTGTGGACGAGGTGTCTCATTAACTGCTGCATTCATGTTGATCCTCTCCTATACTACCAGTTCATTTTTTATACTATAAGTTCACTACGATTATTTTATACCATCGGTTCATTTTTATCAACACCTTTGTATCTCCTTCTACACAAGCATTTGTTCTTTATCAGAAAATGATGTATTATCAAATTTATACAGGTAGTACATTAATACACAGGGTGATGATACAGTGAACGATCGAAAACAACAGGTAATCATTAAATCTCATGAACTTTTCATCGACAGAGGCTTTCACGCAACGTCGATTCAAGATATTCTCGACTATACAGGTATTTCAAAAGGAACATTCTATAACTACTTTTCATCAAAAAATGAGCTTTTGATCGCACTCTTCAAAACGTTATTGAATGAAATGGAGACAAAGCGCGATCGCTTATTAACTGGAAAAGATTCTGCAAATATCGAAGTTTTTAAGAAGCAGATCGAAACACAAATGAATACGAATCGAAAGAACCGCCTTCTCACGCTTTTTGAAGAAGTTGTTTTATCACCAGATGAAGAGATTAAAGAGTACATTAAGGAAAGTCAGGCGAGGATGCTGCAGTGGGTTTATCATCGTTTTGAGGATTTGTTCAGCGTGGATGCGAAACCTTACTTACTTGATTGTGCGATTATGTTCCTAGGCATTCTTCATCACAACACAAAATATTACGCGCGTACGCATGGTTCTACCGTAAACATTCAGCTCGTGGTGAACTACACGGTTAACCGAATTGAGAAAATCGTGAAAGAAGTAACTGAGAGCGGTGAACAATTGATTGAACCAGATGATCTCAAAAACTGGCTCCCTGATGCAGAACTTAAAGACCAATCTCGGAAAGAGGTACTTAACGACGCGATCCTATGTATGAAGAAGAAGCTAAAATCTTCAGATGATTATGCGCAGTACAATGAGCTTCTTGAATTTATTAGAGACGAATTCACGCAGTCGAAAGACCCTCGTCATCACTTGATGAAGAGCGCACTCACAACACTTCAAGCGACTATTCCTTCTTCAGTTTCTATCGACCTTTCGAAAGTTGAGAAGATCATTTTAGGGAGTCAGGCCGAGGCCTAACTCCCTTTTACTATTTTAATGTTTGCACTTCTCCATTTTCTTCAGTAACATGAGAAGGAATGATGCAATCTTTTGACGAATGCACGCTCATTTTGTCTTCTATGAATGATATACCACTGTACATCTAGACCTAAGGTTAAATCAGATACGAGATTGAGAAGGTTTGAGAGGAGAAAATGATATGCAACGGAATATAGAGCTCCACGATTTTCTGTTAAGTAAAGCAGAGCAGCTAAACGAAGAATGGTACCAATCACTTGATAAATCAGATCCAGAGGGTGTTTACTCATCGAATGATCCGAAGGTGATCGAGAACCTTAAATCTCAAAACATGTCGTTCCATTACCATCTTTGCAAAATATTTGTGATGGAAAAAGAACAGTTTTTTAAAGAATTCGATCAATGGATTATGGAGATTGCAACGGATACAGAGCACATTAAAACCCCTACCCACTTGATTATGAGGGAGTTTTTAAGGGTTCGTGAGCAGTACCTTACATACATACAAGAATTTATCAACCAGCAGGACTATCCGATTCCACAAGAAAAGATCGATCTTTGGAAAACGGTGATCTATGACTCGTTTGATATCGTCATGATGCGTGTGTTTGAAGGAAAGGCTGAACATCTCAACAAGAGAATTGAAGAGCAGCAGAAAACGATCAACGACTTAAGTTTCCCGCTCATCTCTTTACAAAAGGGACAGGCACTCCTTCCAATCATCGGTGACATCGACGATGAACGTGCTTCAGCCATCATCGATAACACGCTGACAGGCTGTATTGAAAAAGGCGTTAATCATTTGTTCTTAGATCTGTCAGGCGTTTACATGGTCGACACTATGGTCGCGCAACAAATCTTCCAATTGCTCACAGGTCTCAAGCTTATCGGTGTAACGGCTACGCTTTCAGGCATTCGCCCAGAAATCGCTCAAACCGCCGTTCAGCTCGGCATCGATTTCGGATCAGTGAACATCACATCGAACCTTGCTCAGGCAATGACAAATAGTGCAGACATGGAAACTGAAGAATAAAAAAACAGGCTGTAGAGTACATCTCTACAGCCTTTCTTGTTACGTTCCACTTTCAACTTTTGCTAGCCCCATCGCAAAATGTTCCCATAAGATCTTCTCTACCTTTTCACTAATGGATGGCTCACACTCTACGATCAAAATCAAATCCGCTTGTTTCCGCCTCACTCTTTTCTTTCCCTTCTCTGTTTGCCAAAAGATGATTAACCTGATGATAACACCTAATACAAAACCCGACGCCGCACCTATTAGTCCCCAATAGATCGGTCCCCATGCTAACTCAAATCCGATGCTTGCAGTAACAACGGAAATCGCAGTAGCTAACGGCAAGCCAATGTCGATAAGAGATATCCCATCAGAGCTGTGCAGTGTATCAAAAAGTTTTTTCGTTTCTGCACGTTTGTCAAGCGGCACTGCATATATTTTTTCACGTGGGATGCCCTGCTTTTCAAGGTTTGAAATTGCGATTTCAAGATAGGAATGATTCTCGAACGTGGAGAATAGTTGCACACGCTTCATGACATCTTCGTTCCTTTCTTAATTACGAAACTTGGAGACTGATACGTCTTTAGGAGATATCTCCTTTGTTCTTTTTTATAAAGCTTATTGTTTTCTACGGTATTTATATATGCATCGAAAATCGCGAATCCATAAAGAGAAGGAAGCATCAACAGCCAATCAGGCTTTATTACTGAAGTCGCTTTACTCGTTTCACCTAAGAAAAGTAAGGAGATAGCTTCAAGAGCGTGTGAGTAGTATAAAAACGTTACCCCCCATACAACAATAAAGAAGGCTGTGAAAATGCGGTGAATATACAATTGCCCTAGACCCGGCATTAAGAAAGACCATAATGCAGCCATGTTTGGACTTCGTTTATCCAAATAATTCACCTCAAACGCACCCATACTGAATGTATTGATTCGATGATCCTCCATATCAGCTAATATATACACTTTATTCATATCTACGGTCGTTCGGTAAGTATCCCATATCGCAAAAAGGTAGACTGGTATGTAGATAAGTAACCACCTTGTATCCAAAACTTCCTTTGCCTGCTGGATTTCACCTTGAAATGAATAAATCATTGCGGTATTGACATGAGCATTCATATTCACAATGACTTCCCAAGCAAATAACATGAATCCTCGTATATATTTTGAAAGCAGCAAATGACCAAACCCGGGAAACGCTGCTGACCACCATGCCATTACATACGGATTCCGCAAATGAAGTTGCGTGGTTCCCCACGTACTCACATGTGCCCTATAGCGCCTTGCTGTATTGTCGTTCGAATAACTGTCCATCTTCTAACACCTTCTACTTTTCAGTCACTCTTTATTTTACTTATATTAGAAAATACTATCCATTTCATAAAAATAAACTGCCAGTACCGAAGCACTGGCAGTTTTTATTAAATTTCAGCAAGTTTAGGACTTGAACCGTATTTGTTTTCATCCTCACTATCGAGTACGAGGAAAACGATCAAAATGATAGAACCAATGATCGGGATGAGTGAAATCAGCACCCACCACCCACTTTTACCGGTATCATGCAAGCGTCTAACTGCTACAGCTAACGCAGGCAGGAAAACGGCGAGTGTATAGATAGAAGTGAGCGCAACTCCCATATCCGCAGCGCTTTGAATCCATGAAAGAAGACAACAAATGATGACGTGAACAAGAAAAAACATCCAATACTCTTTCCGTCGAGCTCTTCCTTTAAAATTCACATAATCCTTTAGCACCTTCAAATACCAGCTCATCGTGATTCCTCCTCTGTCTCACATTGTTGATTTGCAAGCTACAACTAAATGTATATTCGGACAGAGAGGAATGTACGACTTTTTTTATGCTAACAATAGACCGGATTATTTGAGTAGTGACTGATACACCGTCCCATCCTTTCCATTTGTTTCTGAAGCCTCGAAAGCGATACGGGGACTTCTAGCTTTAAACCACTATGAAAATGGACCATCGACGAATTCTTAGTTAGTGATGTCATGTTCCTCACATGGTGATAGAAGATCCAGGAACACTCAAGATTATCAGGGGATTCAGTAGGAAAGGCGCATATTCTGTTCGAGGTAGAGATGACGATTGGCGTTTGGTGCTCATATTTCAGGTGATACACCATCGCTTTTCGTCGTCCATCATATGTAGATCCACCTTCAAGGCAAGCATCTCGAATCAAATCGATCTGAGTTCGTTTCGATAAATAAACACCTGATCGATCGTAAATTCTCGTTTCGTTCACAAGTTCTTTTGCCGGTAGCAACGCTTCGGTTGTACGGCTGATTTCGTACTCTAAAACCATTTCTTCGCATAAAATTGTCATTCTTTTTTTATCCCCTTCAGTATATTGTTCAGGAACACCCATTTCAGTTCCACTTATTGTGAAGAAGCGGTATACTTATGAAAGTTGGTTTCTTAAACCAGCGACGCCTCTGAATGTACTCTTACCAGGAACTGCATTCAGAGGTCTCTTATGTACCAGCCCATCCTCCTATCGATATCAAAAATTGCACACTTCAAAACCCTCATGCGAACACGAGGACTGCCAACTCCTTTTTCAATTACTGGAATATTTTCACACCTCCTAATCCGATTATAATGAACTATCTGAAATTTAGGAATACTTTTTAGGTAGATTTTACCTATTTTATTTTCAGTGTAAAATAAAACAGCTGATAACCGTTCAAAGGTTACCAGCATTAAGACTTCCTCTCAATTTCATGAATGATTTCTTGGTACACCGCATTCCATTTCGGATAGTAGTCACTTACTTTCTCCGGGGAGATGAAGCGCCTTTCACTCGATTCAAACTCACCACCAAAAGGATGAACGTCCGTGATTTCCATGCTGTAGAACACTTGATACCCTACTTTAGGATAGCGGCTCGACTCATTCCACTGTTCATTTTCACTGTGATCGACGACGATAGAGCCGACCAGCGTACAGTTTCCAGACACATATGCCTCTTCAAAAGCTTCTCGTTGAAAACATGCCTCAGCTGTTTCTCCCTTTTCAATGTGCCCGCCTGGAAAATCCCATCCTCTATCATTCAGATTCACAAGAAGCAGCTCACCATCCTTATAACAAAAACCATGTACGCTCGTAATGAGCTCACGTTCTGGAAGCTCCCTGCCCGGTCTCCACGTTAACGTTAGACGTGACTCTCCCCATGTTACGACCGTAGATGCTAACACCTCATCACCATCCTCTTATCTCGAATCCCGCTTCCCTATTCCAACCGCTAATCCAATGAAAATATACGCGTACGAAAGAATGATCATCTCAAGAAATCCAATTCCGAAGAGCATCGGTCCTTCATTATGACCATCAGTGTAATATCCTCCACCAATCATATACATGCCAACAAGAAGATAAATCATCACAGAAATCGACATGAGAATCTTCCCAGAAAGGGTGAATTTGTATTTCATTACGACTGTCGAATACACAACAAGATAACCGATTCCTAACAAAAGCAGCAAAATAGGAATATACATTGGCTCATAAACTTCAATCACTCTGTTTCCCTCTTTCCATACAAATCACGTTAACCTCAATTATTCCAGACTTATCCAACTAGAGCAACAAAATTTATGAGGACTGCACATCGTGCGCATATAAAAAACAGGATTTCTGATGACAGTGTGTAATTGTAAGAATGCAGGAGAGTATTTGCTTTGATAAACCATAACCGATTCGAGGAGGAACACATGTTACAACATATTGAATCCACTGAATTACGAAATACTTTGCGAAAGTCTTATAAAAACGTCAGAGAGATGACGATGAAGCTCGTTCAACCACTCGAAACAGAAGATTATGTGATCCAGTCGCACCCCGATGTCAGCCCTCCAAAATGGCATATGGCACATACGACATGGTTTTTTGAGACATTTATTTTAAAAGACTACCGTGAAAACTACGTTTCTTATCATGAGGAATTTGAGTATTTGTTCAACTCCTACTATGAAAGCGTCGGCAGCTTCTTTCCGAGACATTCAAGAGGACTATTAAGTCGACCTGGTGTTGAAAAAGTTAAGCAGTATCGAGCTGATATCGATCATGAAATCACTCTGTTAATCGAAGAACTCGACGAAAAGAAATTACGTGAAGTAGCGTATTTAATCGAAATCGGGATTCATCATGAGCAACAGCACCAGGAACTTCTTATGACAGACGTGAAATACAATTTCTCAATCAATCCGTTGAAGCCTGTTTACCTTGAACGCGAAACGACCACAAAAGACGTCGCACCTCCGCTCGAATGGGCACGTTTTGAAGGTGGACTTTTAGAGATTGGTATCGACGAAGGAGAGCGTTTTTCGTTTGATAACGAACGGCCTGTTCACAAGGTTTGGCTTGAGCCGTTTGAACTTGCGACAAGAACGGTTACGAACGGAGAGTACCTTGCTTTTATAGAAGACGGCGGGTATGAACGCGCAGAATTCTGGCTATCAGACGGCTGGGCAACGGTTAAGAATCAACAATGGAAAGCACCACTTCATTGGGAAGAGCGAAATGGTGAATGGTACACGTTCACACTGCACGGCTTCGTTCCCCTTAACAAAGAAGAACCCGTCACACACGTCAGCTACTATGAAGCAGAAGCATACGCAAGCTGGGCAGGGAAACGCCTCCCAACTGAAGCGGAATGGGAAGTTGCCGTCCGAGATCAACCGATTTCAGGAAACTTTGTTGAAGACGGTATCTATCATCCTGTCGCTTCTGTCAAAGACGATGAAGGCCAGATCAAAAAAGCGTTCGGCGACGTGTGGGAGTGGACGAAAAGTCCATACATGGCGTACCCAGGGAACAAGCCTCTAGATGGCGCGCTCGGTGAATACAACGCAAAGTTCATGAGCAGTCAGATGGTCTTACGCGGCGGGTCTTGCGTTACGTCTGCGTCTCATATACGACCAACGTACCGAAACTTCTTCGGACCTGACAAACGCTGGCAGTTTACAGGTATTCGCCTTGCAGGAGACGAGTCATGATTAAGGCCGGCCTCACAATCATCGACCAGCTCACTACACAGCCCGATCGTTTTCATGAAGCTCTTGAAGGCTTAACAGCACAAAAGAAAACCCTGCATCCGAAGTTTCTCTATGACCAGACGGGATCAGAGTTGTTCGAGGAGATTACGAAACTCGAAGAATATTATCCGACTCGAACAGAACTCTCAATTATGGAAGAATCGCTCGATGAGATGATGTGTCTCATCGGAAGGGGTTCCACAATCATCGAGTTTGGTAGCGGCGCAAGTAGAAAGATCCGTCTGTTGCTCGAGTCTGGTATGATTTCTGAATACGTACCGATCGACATCGCAAAATCGTTCCTTAAGGATTCTTCAGAGCAGCTTGCTTCTGATTATCCTAACGTCGACATTACCGGAATCGTGGCCGACTATACCGGAGAGCTGAAGCTCCCTAAAGAAATCCTTGATCCTTCAAAGAAAAAAACCGTCTTCTTTCCAGGTTCGACGATCGGAAACTTTGAGAAAAAAGAAGCGGAAAGCTTTCTATCCAATATCGCGAATCTACTATTGCCAGGAGATGGATTATTGATTGGAGTCGATACAAAGAAAGATCCTTCCGTTCTCCATGATGCTTATAATGATAGAAAAGGAGTGACATCACGTTTTAACCTCAATATGCTTGAACACTTAAACCGTGAGCTCGACGCCGATTTTAACCTCGATTCGTTTAAACACTATGCGTATTACAACGCGCCGATGGGACGAGTCGAGATGCATCTCGTCAGCATGATCGAGCAGACCGTTACGCTAGGAGATGAAACGATTTCTTTCAAAGAGCATGAGACGATTCATACCGAGAATTCCTATAAATATAGCATCCAAGAGTTTAAGAAACTCGCATTGCGTTCAGGGTTCCTGTCTGAAGCGATCTGGACAGATGACGATCAGTTGTTCAGCATTCATTATCTTAAGGTTGAGTAGCCTCTCTATCTAGAAAAAGAGAGCGAATCACATCGATAACGGGTTCCGTTACCTATCGAACATCAATTTGCGTAAGAAAATGATTATGTAAATGATAGATAATTGCATTAAGTGTTGCATAGGTTTTTACTAAAAAATAAGTCGCATCTTAATCCTTAACGGATCAGGATGCGACTTTTATTTTATTCAAAAGGCTCATTCAATTAAAGCTCCCGATTGTTGAACAAAAGATTACTTCTTCTTAAGATAATAAAGAATTAGTCTATATTAGTCTTATTCTTATGAGAAAAGAACAGGAGCCGAGTCAACATTTCGAATCCATATATGTTCTGGACCATTTAATTTGTATTTAATCCATACATTTCCTTTGCTATTATTAATACTTTTTCTAAACCAGATAATTTTTGTTTTTACACCTTGAGGTTTGAGATCTAGTTCATTTTCTTTTGGATAGGAAATTTGCTTTTGCACATTCGACTTTATATTTAAAGCGTATAGACTTGTAAACATTGTAGGAACCGGACCTTGCTTCCACTCCTTATTCTCTTTTGCTCGAGCAACAATAATAGTGTCTGAGGAAAACCAATCTAAATCAAGATCAACATACCCTCTTGGTGTATACTCCATCTGTTCGTTTAAAATTGGAATATCGGCAACGGTAGTGTTTTTATTCTCAACAAAAAACCTACCCTCTCCCGAGATGTATGCTAGTATATTTTTATTTGGAGCCCACTTTATCCAATCTTTATACCAAAGCATTTTTCCTACATTCTGAAATTTTTTTCCTTTAGAAGAAAGTACACATAGAGTATTGCTGTCATTCGCCCAGGAAGCAGTGGGAGTTGCAAGAAAACTAACCCATTTTCCATCTGTGCTCCACTTAAAATATTCTGCATTGATGGCAAACAAGTCAGGTGTATTTGTTGGAATAGTATAAAACGGTTTTATTTTGTCAGAATTAAGATTAGCATCTACTGGTATTTTAAATAACTGAACAGGCTCCCACCCTGTCGGTAGTAAATTTGATTGCGAAGAGACAATGAACTCATTTTCATTCGGAAACCAAGCAAAATCACTAACGCCTAGCGAGACATTCTCAAATCCGTATGGTCGGTCATTCATTATTTTTGTTACGTTAAGTACACCATTAGAGATGTAGGCTAATTGATTTGATACAGGAGACCATTGAAAATTTCTAGTTTCAATGGCTTGGTAAGGCTGATAACTTTCTTCTGTATTTGAATCATAAATAAACAAATTAGTATTCTCACCAAAAGCATCACCAACTAAATAAGCAATAAACCTGCCATCATATGACCACTTTGGAGTGTATATATACTGATTTGATGTAAGCTGTGATTCTTTATTTCCCTCTTTTATCCATAATTGATGGTCCCTTATGAAAGCTGCTTTGATTGGCGTTTCAGCAGAAGCGATTGATGTATTATGAAATAAAAATAACAAAGATAACATAATTTTGAATACCACTGAACATCCCTCCCTTGTATTAGGATGTCCTGAAGTAACTGTAAGATGCTACCTAAAAAGGACGCAACTTTTTAAAGTAGCGCTCCCTTTTCTTAACGGGTTTACTTCAGAGGTGCAAAACGTGAAATCACATAACAATTTACAATTGAGTTCACAGTACAATTCGCACTGTAAATCACACAGAATACAGAATAGAGCTTGGAGGCACAATGCCGTTCCAAGCTCTTTTACTTGATTTGTTCAATTAAAGCTCCCTGATTGTTCAAAATATCTTACGGAAAATAATGAGATATAAAAGATACAAATAAAACACTATAACGAGTGCTGAAGCGATTATTTGGTTCTCGGCAAACGGAACAAGCATCGTTATATCGACTAATACTAATCCAACAAAACCCAATGTTGCTAAGATTCCGTACATCCATTTCCTATACATACTCATCCCCCTCCTAAACCAAAAATAATATGCTGAATTTCAAAGTATATACTCTGACACTTTTGGTGCAATATATGATTTAACATAGTAAGAAAATGCACCGTAATCGAACGTTTCCTAGCCAGTCATAAATTTTAAAAAGTCACCAATCTTATTGAGAAATAGCTCCCGATTGTTGGATTAATCTAAGTTGTATCTAACTACAATTTTAGCATATTACCCCAATATTATTTCAGGAAAGTCGTCGAAAACCTGCCTAATTCACTAAATTACACTTAACAAATTGAAGGGTTAAATGCAGGTCAATTTGTTAACATACACTGTCTAATGTAAGGCTACAAATTCGTATGCAAATTCACCTGCAAATTTTGTTTCGATTTTTATTTGTACCCTTATATATCAAATAAAAAATGCGCCACAGATTGCTATGCAATTTGTGGCGCATTTTAGTCTACATTTTCATTGTTTGTGATAGGTAACGGAACTCGTTATCACATCGATTCGCTCTCTTTTCTCTATAACATAAACTGTTCCTTTATCATTCGTGCAACTTCTTCTGGTTTCAGGTTTTCATTATTGATCCGTAGATAGTGTTGCTGGTCGATCTCACCTTCATACGAATTTAACCTGTTTGTTTTCATCGTTTCAAGCAGGTTATGCTCAGACTGTTCGATGTTTCTTTTTGTAGGCTTTTGTTCAAGACGATACGGAGTACGGTTACGTTTTAACCGCTCGTCAACATTCGCTTCTAATTCTACGAAGTAGAGCTCTGCGCCTTCTGAGGTGAAAAACCTACACATCTTCTCCACGCTATCCCAATCCTTCTTCTCGTCAAACGCCCATACGTATGTAAAGATCATGCCATATTGCTCGCTTCGTGCGAACGTATTAAATATTTCCTCTCGAAACAAAGATGAGAGTCGCCACATTTCTGAACTGAACCCAAATAGTGGCGCGAGTGGATCGATGGTCATATGGTTATGAAAAAGCTTCAGTCCCGTTAGCTTTGCTAACTCAGCACCGACCGTCATTTTCCCAACGGCCTGCGGTCCAAATATTAAGACAAATTTCATGCGCCTCCTCCCTTCTTTCTTACATACGTTTCGATGTAATGACGGTACTCCTTCGTTACACCATCTGGGAGATTCTCTACGGAAAAGTAGCGCATGTCTAAAGACTCTGATTCATCCATCGTGATCGTGCCTTTAACATCACTCGTTACATAAACCGCTGTGACCGAATACAGTTCATCACCGTTTGAAACCTTGAGGTAATAATCCGATCCCGAAAAGACATCCACGAGCTGTAGACTCCCTACCGTTAATCCGGTCTCTTCTTTCACTTCTCTTCTTGCAGTGTCTTCAAGACTTTCACCGAGTTCCATGATGCCACCAGGCAGTCCCCATCCTCCATCTGTTCGATGCTGAAGCAGCAGTTCATCCTTATCATTCAGGATAATCACAACAGACCCAGGTAAGATGAGCGGTCTATGACCTACTAGCTCTCTTAATTCTTTTACATAATCCAACGAGTTACCTCCTTCCGCGACTCCATTCCTTATTCAAAATCGCATACAAATATTCGCTTCCCCACTCACCCTTAAACCAGATGTTTTGAACAAAGTGACCTTCTCTTCTCATTCCGAGGTTTTCTAGTAACCTTACCGACCCTTCATTTTTCACATCCGTAACAGCGAACGCGCGGTGCTTCTTAAGATCTACAAACAAATAGTCTAAAAGTGTTGTTAACGCTTCGTAAGCATACCCTTTCCCTTGAAACTTGCGCGCTAGTGTAAATCCGATCTCAACCTGACGTGGATCTTCTGCTAAAGGATGCACAACGCAATCTCCGATCAAATCATTCGTTTCCATGAGCTCGAATGCAATTTGATAATACTCGCCGGGTGCATCGAAACGAGCATTCGCCATCTCTTCAAAAAACGAGATGCCATCTTCTTTCGTATAATCGTCCCACGATTGATATCGTGCGACGTCAGGATCAGCGCGGTACGCGACGAACTCATCAAGATCGGACTCTTTAAACGGTCTTAATACTATTCGTGAACTTTCAATCGGATTAAATTCTTTCATACTCTCACCTCACACCTTCATTTTACACTACATACAAAACTATCATAATTTTCTCTCAAATACATGAAATTTCTTCCTTTTTCTAGTAACCTAGTACATAGAGTGGAAAAAAAGGGGGATTTTCGATGGAACATACATTAACAAAACGATGGGATTTAGACAGTATTTATCCTGGGGGAAAGCACTCTGACAAACTACATCAGCACTTCAATGAACTAGAGAGCGAGATACCAGTTTTAATCGACCAGATGCATTGGCCTCTCCCTACAAGAGAGGTTGAGCAGCTTTTACAAAAGGTTCAGCACATCATCTTGAAGGCTTTTCAAATCGATGAGTATTGCATTTGCCTTTCTTCAGAAGATACCAATGATCAAGAATCGATGAAGTTGACGGAGAGAAGCACGAAGCTTCAAACGAAAGTGAAAACGTTAAAAGCGGAACTTGATGGCTTGTTTTCAAAACTAAATGAAGAAGAATGGCATCAGTTATTGGAATGTGATTCACTTCAATCCGTTAAGCCTTACCTTTTAGAGAAAAAACAAAGCAAAAAGCTGCCACAGTCAATTGAAAATGCGATCAACACGCTCTCGATCAACGGCATTCATGGTTGGGAAGATCATTTTGAACAGCTTGTATACAAGCTAGAAGTGCCTCTTTCTGAAGGAGATGAGACGAAGAATCTATCACTATACGAAGCATTCATCGTATCTCATTTTGATCATAACCGGGACAAGAGGGAATCTGCTAGTAAAGCGATCCGTCAGGTGCTCGAGCAACAAAAAGATACCGTTGCGTCGATCTTCAATCACTTTGCTGGATTTCGCCTTGATACATACGCATTAAAAGGCTACGAAAAGACGCAAGCCGAATTCTATGAAAAGAATCGGATCGGCGAAGAAGCGATCTCAAGCATGATGAATGCTCTTCGTGAACATAACGAGCAGGAACAGCGTTTCCTACAAAGGAAAGCTGAGCTTATGGACCTTGAGAAACTCAGTTACTACGATATCGATGTCCCGTACTTTTCTTCAAAAGCAAGCATCGATTATGAGCAAGCGGCAGAAATCGTGAAAAAGCAGTTTCATCGATTTAGTGAGGATATGGGGACGTTCGCCGAGCGTGCGTTTGATGAACAGTGGATCGATGCAGAGAAGAGAAAGACGAAGCAGTTCGGTGCATTCTGTGCTGAGATGCCGCTAGAGAATCAAAGTCGTATCCTACTTTCCTTTAACGGTGATTATCAAGATGTCGTAACGCTAGCCCACGAACTCGGGCATGCTTATCACAATTCGATTCTACAAAAGGAACAAGCATTTTCACAAGAAACCGGTTCTGCCCTTGCCGAGAGCGCTTCAACGTTCGCTGAAAACCTTGTTCTAGACGCTGCCATCCAACATGCCGAGACAGTAGAAGATCAACTGTCACTGCTCGAAATGAAGATTACGAATGGAAACAAATACATCTCTAACATCCCTTATACATTCGACTTTGAGAAGCAGTTTTATGAAAAGCGTAAATCAAACAAGCTCAGTGCTGACGAGCTTTCAGACCTTATGGTTGATACGGAAAAGCGCTGGACGAATCATGCGTTAGCAGAATACAATCCATACAATTGGATGACGATTTCACATTATTACTCTCCTGAAAAACCGTTCTACACCCTTTCGTATACGGTCGGCTACCTTTTCAGCAACGGAATCTACGTACGATCGAAGCAAGGGAGCGAAGGGTTCTCCGACGAGTATGTAGAGCTTCTTCGACACACAGGTAAAATGTCGATCGAAGAGCTAGGCGCAACGTTTCTTAACGAGGATCTTACTAAAAGTGAATTCTGGAAACAGTCTCTAAAGCCGATCAACGACGCAATCGATCAGTTTATCGAACTAACAGATAAGTATGTGAAGGAGTAACCCCCTCAAAAGAAGCCCCTCGTATCATGTGAGGGGCTTCTTTCAATCTATTTACGGCGCACTTTCTTATCATAGAGCGATACAGCCCATAGAGAGGCAATCCCCATAAAAAAGATACCTAACCCTGCGAAAAATGCACCGATGTATAACAAGCCCATCTACTTAACCTCCTAGTGGTGTAGCTTTTTAATAAACGTGCAAATGAAAAGCAGTTCGCAAAGGATACCGCGTACGATATCCCTTTGCCGAACTGCTTAAAATTTATCGATGCTGATCGAGAAGAATTGGATTTCCATCAGGATCTTCAAGGGTGATGCTTGCAGGACCTTCACTAGATTCATCCGCTTCAGAAATCAATTCGATGCCGCTTTCTTTCAGATGCTTCTGCAAATCACGGATATCTGTGAAGGAATCCAGGTTCTCCGCATTTTCATCCCATCCTGGATTGAACGTGAGGATATTTTTATCAAACATGCCCTGAAATAAGCCGATGATGCAATTGCCATTCTTCATGATGAGGTAATTGTGAGACATATCTCCACCCATGTCACTAAAGCCAAGTTTCTCATAAAACGCCTTTGACTTCTCAAGGTCTTTTACCGTTAAACTGATCGAGAATGCTCCTAAATTCATAGTTCCTCCTTATGTATACCGTATTTTAACGAGCTTTCACTTTCACTTATTCAATAAAAAGAGCGTTACTCCTTCTTTTATCTAGACATGCACCTATTTTACCTCATTCAATATGATGGAGGTGAAGGAGTGTTGCCCATGCATTGGCACCAGAAGATCCAATATTTGATCGGTCAACCTGTTGGCATCTCATTAACGAATGGACAGGGAACGTCAGGCGTATTATGCGGAACGTCACAAGGTAAAGTGCTTGTGATGGAATATTTGTATCAATCCCAATTCGCTTTAAAGCAATATGATTTTGCCATGATTCAAGATATTAACGGATTTCCACCATGTCAAAACCAACAACCGTTATATTAGCTGGAGGCCTCTTGATTGAGAGGCTCCTTTTGTATCGTTAGTTTAGCTTCAATTCCTTTATTTATAAACTTCGCTGCAATCTGTTGTTGCGGCAATGGTGGACTACATAGATATCCCTGGTACTCATGGCATTTGCTTTCTGTGATTCGATCTAACTGCTCAGGCGTTTCGATACCTTCAGCGATCACATTCAAACCAAGCTTCAGAGCCATATGCACGATTGTCTCCACAACAGCTTTGTCCCTTTGACTCTCATGAATGGCTTGCGTGAACGATCGGTCAATTTTCAACGTATCTAATGGAAAGTCTTTTAAATAACTAAGAGAAGAATAACCAGTTCCAAAATCATCTAGTGATAGCTTGACACCCATCATTTTCAAACGATGCATGGTAGGAATTGCGCGGCCAGGATCTTGAACACTACTTTCTGTTAGTTCAAGCTCTAAATAAGATGGATCTAAATTGGTTTCTTTCAAAGTCGCCTTGACGATGTCAGGAAAATTTGGCTGTTTAAACTGGATTGCAGAAATGTTCACTGAAATATGAGTCAACGTGTGATCGTCATCTACCCATTCCTTAAATTTAAGGCAAGCTTCCCGTAAGATCCACTCTCCCATCGGAATGATTAAGTTAGCTTCTTCAGCGAGAGGAATAAATTCTCCTGGTGATACAAGACCGAGCACAGGATGATTCCAGCGAACGAGTGCTTCAAATCCTATAACCTTCTGTGTGGCCACATTGACCTGCGGTTGATAATAAACTTCTAGCTCTTCTCGTTCAATCGCTTTACGTAGGCCGGTTTCAATCATCATTTTTCTTGAAATGACTTGATCAAGCTCCTTCGTAAAAAAGGAATACTGACTCCCGCCTTCCTTCTTCGCTTCATACATAGCGGTATCCGCATGTTTTAACAACATGTCCGCATCCGTACCGTCCTTAGGATATAAGCTGATGCCAACGGATGTTGAAGTATAGAGTTCTAAATTATCAATTAGGAACGGTTCAGCGATTGCTTGAATAATTTCCTTCGCTACTTTTCTTCCCTGATCCTCATTCGTTTCTGTTAATACGATCACGAATTCATCTCCGCTTTGTCTTGCTAATAAATCGTATGAAGTGAGACATGACTGCGTTCGGCTGGCAACTTTTTTCAAGAGTTGATCCCCTACCCGATGCCCGTACACATCATTTATTTGCTTAAAACGATCTAAATCTAAAAACATCACAGCGATGGGTTTAGCATGATCAGCGGCTTCTTCAATACATGAAGATAAGTGATCATACAGCATCCTTCTGTTTGGCAAATGCGTTAAGTCATCACGATAGACGAGCTCTTCTATACGCTTTTGGCTTTCGATTCGTTCTGTGATATTTCGAATGATTCCTGTAAAGTAAACATCCGCTCCATCTTTGATCGTTGATAATGAAAGTTCGATTGGAAAGGCACGGCCGGATTTATGTATGCCTTCTAGTTCAACAGTCTGTCCTGTTCGTTCATCGTTTCCCTCTCCCTGATCCTGGTGCGCATTTTGAAAACCAGTTGGCAAGATTTTCTCAAGAGGTGCCTCGATGACTTCCTTCGAATGATACCCAAAAATTCTCTCCGCAGCTTTATTCCAAGATAAGATGTTTCCATCATGGTCAGCAGTAATGACGGCATCATTCGCGGATTCGATGATCGAACGATGCATACGGTCAATAATCGCGAAACGATGATTGCTATCTTCAATCCTTGCCTGGTATTTAATGACGATGACAGTAAACGCCATGATTAATAAAACGCCACCAACGACTAGGTAGCCTAATGTATCTTGATCGATGCTAGAATCCATTTGAGGAAGAATAGCTACGCTCATTCCGTCAAAGGACGCCGCTGCCATCCCTGTATAATGCATCCCTGTGATCGCGACCCCCATAACGACTGCACTTGTCCATAGCCTCCACTTGCATTCTGTTTGAGCACACGAAAGAAAAAGTTTTAAGGCAATATAGGAAGCAATAAGTGCAATGCCGCCGGAGAGCGCTACCATCTTAGAATCGTATGTAATCGTAGCCGCCATCTCCATAGACGCCATTCCGATATAGTGCATCGAAACAATACCCATGCCTATTAGACCGGAAACGGCTAGATGTGTACTCGTTTTATTAATCTCTAAACTGATCACGTAAAACGCAATCGCACTCGAGACGATGGAGAGAAGGATGCTGATCGACATTAATAACGGGTCGTAAGTCACCGCCATATGGGTGTGATAAGCGAGCATTCCAACGAAATGCATCGACCAAATCCCAGCACCTAAGGTAAAACTACCTATCGATACCCAAACGATTCGATCGTTCCCTTTCGAACCTTGTAGACGGCTCACGATATGTAACGAAGTAAAAGCAGATAGGACCGCAATTGCGAAAGACAATGATACCAACCAAAAATTATACTGACTAAACTGATCCCCCATCACCCATCTCTCCCTAATCCCTAACGACGTTTTTCGATAGGTTATAACTAACCTAACTCCCTATTACAAGGAAGGATGAACGTTCTCCCCTTGTAGGTTGCTAGTGTTTAATCTTATCATTAGATTTGTATAACGACTATTTTGTAGGTGAAGCAAATGTGTTTTCCTCCGTTGGTAAATCTTCCAATACAAACGATTGGAACGGACTTTATCAACAAAACTCACCAAACCATATTCTACCATACTAAAGCATATAAAAATGCCCTGTATTAAGATACAGGACATTTTACATACGTACGCTAAACCCTCTCATGACGGAGTTCGACATCAATCGAGCTAAACCGGGTGGTACCTGTCACCTAAAGTATAGCGCAACCGATGTCACGGTTAGTCCAAAAGCAAACATAATTCCTCCAGCGACTATAAAGTTGTTGATAAAGCCCTGGACAGCAATATGGTAATACTCCGTATTTGCCCCACCTTCTTCAGCTAACCAGTTCTCAGCTATCGCTGTACCGAAATCCACACTAAAGAAAAGCATGATTATGCCAATTACTCCTATTAATGAACCTAAAATCAAGGCAGCTCGAAGCTTATCTTGATCCATCGTATACCTCCTGACTTGTCAACGATCCCATATCCCAACCCTAAAGTGAATACTGTATAACTTCCTTAATGTCATTGATGCTCCCAACCAACATTAAAGTTGGGAAAAGCATGAATGCCCCAGCCTGAAGCAAGCAGCTTTTAAGAGAACGCCTTCTAAAAAAGTCAATTCCTGCCCAAAAAATCGCCACGATTACCGACGTGAAGAAAAAGAAATAGTCTTGCGGCAGTTGTTCGATTCGCTCACTCAGGAAAGTCATCTTCCACTCATTCCCTTCTTCCGGGCGATAGATGATCTTTTCATCTTTCATTCCGATAATTGTATAAGATTGTAGGGTCGCTTTGTCTTCTGTTGATTCTATCAATTCGTAACCATTAGGTGCGAACCCAATCGGATACGCAATAAAGTAAGACGCTGAAATCGAAATGATTAAAAATCCTATGTAAAAAAGAACAAGCCTGACTTTCCTTAAGTGTTCTTCACTCATGTTTCACACCACATGCTATCTGACTCACACCCACACTCGTACTCTTTAAACGTAAATTCTCTATGTAACGTGATAGTTTTAAAATCACTCGTCTCTGACACATAAACTCTTACCAGTGGAGCAACATCTTGCTTCGCAAGTGCCTTTACCCGAACTTCCATTTCTGCCGGGAAATCAATAGGGTACTCATTCATATCGATAAATAAATCATTGTGCTCACAAACATCATAGGTCACAGCTTGGTAATACTTTTTCATAGCGTCTCTTCCTCACTCTTAAGAGTTTTGTAGACTTCATTACACTAGAACACGATGCGTTTAACATACACTTACGTTATAACGCTAAAAATACAACCGTTAGTACACTAACCGAAAGGGTTGAGATCTTCCAGCTCCTATATCCTAAATATGCAGCGATTCGATCTGTCAAAAAGTAAAACAATGCGACCAGCATTAATGGGAACCCGATAATCAATCCAAAGAGTGCATGAAAGATACCAGAGAGGAAGATCTTTATATAGATTTTATCTTTCACTATGAAATTAGCAATTGCATCACTCAAGATAGAGGCTACAATTCCATATAAAAAAACACCTATAAATAAGAAAAAATACATGATACTAAGCCCAGTTAAATAGTCTAGTTCACGATATAGAAATGGTGTGAATAAGAAAGAACAACATAGAATCGTGATACAAGCTGATAGAAATTTTCTAGCGTATGCGATTTCTGAAGGTTGTTTCAAATGACTAGCTCCTATCAAGTCAGATTAAAAGATTCTATGCGTATTGCTCTCCAATGCCCCTAGATTGAAAAGAATCGCCGCATCACTGTTTTCACACCACAGTTCACGTACCTTGTCTCCTTCAAAATAAAATATCATAATGCCTGTTTCCTTCACTCGCTGATCATCTGAAGGAATGTTAAACCAGCCACCTTTATAGGTCATCCATCCCGTATAGCGCACCACTAACTTTTGATCTTGTTCGATTAAGTCATTGATTTTCCACTCATCTTCTTGGAAGACAGATCGGTACCATTCCATGAACTCTTTCATCTTTTCTTTTGAGTTCTCACCGGTATGTGAATGGAAGACGAAATCCTCAGTCGTCAGTTCATCTAAAGCATCTAAATTTCCTTCTGTAAAATAGTCATTGAACCATCTTTCAGCAATTCGTTTTTTAGAGGCACTAATCATGGTTGGTTCCTCCCTTTCGCTTAATTACGTTTTGTTCTTTAAAACCTATTAGTGAGTTCATCCGTTTACCCACATTTTACCATACATCGCTAGTAAAACCTTACTCTGTTTAGAAGTCTTAAAAGCAAATAAAAATGCCCTGTGCTAGTGCACAGGGCAATGAAGCTATTCGACACCAATCGAGCTAAAACGGGTGGTACCTGTCACCCTAAGTCACCCTAAGAACACGGCGCCATATACAAGGGAGCCCACGATTACGAAGGCAGGGTGTACCTTCATCCGTTCCATCAGTATGAAGCTGACGGCGATGAGAAAGATCGTTTGCAATAAGCCCGCTCCTTCGTAAGAGCTTGCAAAGAATTGAAACGCCATAACGCCCAGTAAAATAGCAACCGTAGGTCTGATGAGCGCTGTCATCAGCTTGACCTTCGGTGAATCCTTAAATTTATAGAGAATACTCAATAAGACAACCATTAAGATGAGCGACGGAGCGACCGTTGCGAAAACGCCTACGAATGCACCGAGGACTCCTCCTTGTTGAAATCCAATATATCCAGCCATCTTTGTCGCAATTGGCCCCGGTAACGCGTTCGCCATTGCGAGCATCTCACTGAACTCGTTCACACTCATCCACCCGAAGCGCCCGACTACTTCATTCTCGACGAGGGGAATCGATGCGGGTCCGCCCCCATAGCCTAAAATTCCAGGTATGAAAAAGGCGACGAAGATCTCCCAATAAATCATGACGCCTCCCCTCCTTTTTCATCTTTCTTTGAAGGCTTAAGAAGCGCATAAAGCAACAACACCCCGATGACGATTCCAGGATGAACACCAGCGATTTCAATCACTAGAAACGAGACGAGCGTCATCACGATCGTAAGGATCCAACCTAATTTCCCCTGAGCTTTTCGAAAGAAGTCATACGTTAATACGGCAAGCATTACACCGACAACCGGAACAACCGCCTGCGTCATTCCCTGAACCCAGGCTTTGTCACGGAAACTAGATAAAAAGGTTAAAAGAACGATCATGATCGTAATCGTTGGTACGATCGTTGCCAATACGGCATTCATCATTCCGGTGATTCCGGCAACGCGGTGACCGATGTAGCCGGCCATCTTCGTCGCTATTGGACCTGGTAACGAATTACCTAGTGCAAGAATATCCGCAAACTCATCATCACTAAGCCATTTATACTTTTCGACCACTTCTTTATGCACAAGAGGAATAGAAGATGGCCCACCTCCATATCCGAGCATCCCCACTCTAAAAAAGGCAAGGAATAGCTGCCACTGCTTCATGATGTACCACCTTTCTACTTCTCGCGTTAGTAAGCTGCGATTGAACCATCTGTTCGAGATTCGGTTCCACCGTACAGTGTACCAGTTTGGTGGTCCCGCCAAATAATTTGTCCTCTTCCAAACGCACCTTTTTCGAGCTGAACGTCAATCTCATGTCCTTTTCTGCTGAGTGATTCAGCAAGGTATGGTGGGAATGTAGATTCAACCCATACCTTCTTCCCCTCGGTCCATTGCCACCTCGGTGCATCGAGAGCCGCTTGTGGATTCAGGTGAAAATCGATTAGATTTGAAACGACCTGTACATGACCTTGCGGCTGCATAAAGCCACCCATGACACCAAACGGCCCGACGGCTTCCCCATCCTTCGTAAGAAATCCTGGGATAATCGTATGGTACGTACGCTTACCGCCTTTTAGCGCGTTGTCGTGCTCTTCATTCATAGAAAAATTATGCCCTCGATTTTGCAGGGCAATTCCTGTACCTGGTACGACCAATCCTGAACCGAAGCCCATATAGTTACTTTGAATGAAGGACACCATATTGCCTTCAGAATCAGCCGTTGATAAATACACCGTCCCCCCTTTTGGAGGCTCACCTGGTGCCGGCATCAACGCTTCGTCAGAGATGAGCTTTCTACGTTCATCACCGTACTCTTTTGATAACAACCCTTGCACAGAAACTGACATCTCACTTTGTTCAGTAATGTACTTCTGTCCATCCGCAAACCCAAGCTTCAGCGCTTCAATTTGCTTATGATATGTTTCGACCGAGTCTTTATGATCGAACTCGAATCCGTTCAATATGTTAAGTGCAGATAGTGCGATCAGCCCTTGGCCGTTTGGAGGGATTTCCCACACATCATAGCCCTTATAGTAAACGGAGATTGGGTCAACCCACTCCGGTTTATAAGAAGCCAGGTCTTCCTTCGTTAAATACCCGTCAAATTCTTTTGAAAAAGATGCGATCTTATCAGCTAGTTCACCTTTATAAAACGATTCTGCGTTCGTTTCACCAATTTTTCGTAACGTGTCTGCGTGCCCTTGAGACCTCCACACATCACCTACTTCAGGCGGTTTACCAATCGGCGCAAACGTTTCGAACCAATGTTCAAACTCTTTATCCGTCAGCGCTTCTCGAAACTGTTCGAACGCGTTTTTCCAGAACTTCGCTAACACCGGAGATAATGGATACCCTTCTTCTGCATAGCGTACTGCAGGTTCAAGTGTTTCTTTAAGAGAAAGCTTTCCGAACTCGCGAGACAACTCCGCCCATGTTCCCGGAGCCCCTGGAACGGTGACAGGCACCCATCCATACTTTGGAATCTCATCATAGCCTCTCCTTTTTAATGAATCGATTGAAATCGATGCCGGCGCAGGACCGCTCCCATTCAGTCCGTAAAGCTTTCCTTTCGTCCAAACAAGCGCAAACGCATCACCACCGATACCGTTTGATGTCGGTTCAACAACAGTAAGCGTTGCGGCCGTTGCAATCGCAGCATCGATCGCATTGCCCCCTTTTTTCAATATATCGAGGCCCACTTGAGCCGCAAGAGGCTGAGACGTTGCGACCATGCCTTTGTTGGCGACGGTCGTCATCCGTTGAGACGTATAAGGATGGTGAAGATAGTCGGTAGTCATCGTTAATAAGCTCCTTTCATTCTCTGTTTGCTCATTCACTTATTTTCAATTTGATTATATTTGTTCATATATTTATACTTTTTGTTAATCAAATATGTTATTTTAATTAACAAACGGATACTCCCAATTATAGATGAAATGTTTTGAAAATTGAATCCTTTTTTTATAAAATGGTCGTTACAAAAATCGAGTTAGGATGTGAAACGATGAAAGATGGCGGAAAGCTCAAGATCGATGACATCGATAAGCGAATCATCGAGCTGCTTGTAGAGGATGGCCGTATGTCTTACGCGGACATCGGAAAAGAATTAGACCTGTCTCGTGTCTCGGTGAGGTCTCGTGTGAATCAGCTTATGGAATGTGGGGTGATCGAGAAATTTTCATGTGTGGTAAACAGTGAAAAAGTAGGGAAAGGGGTGTCAGCCTTTTTCGAGGTGGATTGTGAACCGAGGGCGCTCGTTGAGGTGGCAGAAAACCTGGCAAACAATCCATATGTTGCGAGCTGTTATCAAATGACAGGGCCGAGCACACTTCATATGCACGTACTTGTACAGGATTTTATTGAATTAGAGTCGTTTGTAAACAATGAATTGTATGCACTTGAGGGAATTACAAGAGTGGAATCGCATATCTTGCTAAGAAGATTTAAGAGCAGGAGTGGATTAAAGTTATAGTTTAAGCCTTTAAACAGTAACTGCTTTTTTATGATCATCTCTTTTTAAACAAATCTCTATGTAAAGATGGGTCATGATGTAAGAAAGTGTTTTCTTACTCAAAAGGATATCAGGTGATCTCCATATCGTTCGATAAAAATCTGTTATCGTTGCCTCAATTACCGCTTCATCTAACCCCATGTTTACGGCGATTCGATAAAGATGGGTATCATATTGATCATAGAGGAGTGAAAGTGCGTCCTTCTCCTTATTCATGATGCGCGTAATCAGATCAAGATCTGAAATCATTTTTACTCCTCCTAGGTACCGAATACTATGATAAATTCCCTATTCCGAAAAACTCAAACTAAAGATATTTGAATTCAAGATTTTTTTATATAAAAAGAGGGCGCCACTGGCACCCTCTTTTTGTACGGACCTTTTTGTATGTTTGGTCCGATTCTTCCGGCCTTAGTAGCCGTATCCGCCACCGTATCCGCAGCCTTTTCCATATGCAGGCGCTACATTGTTACATCCGTAAGCACCGCCAAGTGCAGCTGCACCTACGATGATTAGAAGGATAAACAATACAACGATCAAAGCAAAGCCTTTTCCAGCTCCACCTCTGTATACTCCTTGAACATCACACTTTTCACTCATTCTGATTCCCCCCTTTTCATTTCTTTACAGCGTATGAAATGGGTGAATGGTTTGTTCGGGCACTAAGCAAATTTATATTTTTAATTGGATACCGGCTACCCGTCCATGCGAATGATGGCTTGGTTACATAAACTAGTACCGAATACTACGAATTATAGAAGAGGTGAAATTATGTCTTATCAAGATCATTTCGGTAGTAACGTTGGCAGATGCGTAGAAATTCGCTGTCATGACGGAAATGTCTACCGCGGGTATGTTGATCACTGTGACGGTGACCATGTCTACCTTCGTCCATTAGACGGTGGAGATAGTGGCCCAGGGTATGGAAGCTACTTTTTCTTCGGTGCTGCGCTTATCGCAGTAGCGTTCGCTTCGATCGCTGCTTTTAGCTACGGCCCTTTCTTCTGGTAATCTAGAAGTAGCCTTTAGTAGATTAGATAATCTTATTCGTCGCACCCCTCACCTCCCGGATCAGGATCCGAGAGGTTTCTTTTTTTATAAAACTAGTTTTAGCTTGTCTTCACATCTTTCAAACTTCTACATAATCTAGTAGTAAGAGAGGGAATTTCCTCTTATTTAGGATTTGGGAGGGATATTCATGTCAGGATACAACAAAAACTTCGCGTTGATCGTGGTATTGTTCATTTTGTTGATCATCGTTGGTACTGCTTACTGTAAATGGTAAGATTTTATAAAGGGAAGGCACCTAAATAGGTGCCTTCCTTCGTATTGAATAGTGGGGAATTTTGTTTCGCGGATATAATCTCGTTTTAGCGGATATAATTTGATATTAGCAGATAAATAGCGAAAAGCGCGGATATATCCTGGTTATCGCGGATATCATGAATTTTTCGCGGATATCCATATCCATTACGCTAACGTTGATCCATTCCACTCATCACAATGCCAGAAAACTCCTCATCATCGATCACAAAACGCACGTTATTCGTCACGATTTCAACGAGCTGCATACGATACATAACTGGACTAGAAAAATGATTACAATCGCAGTTATTAAAGACGATCGGTTCGATTGTCTTCGTACTCGGAACATCCGTCGGAATAATTTCAGCACCCTCGAACTGCCATTCTTCGAGTACCGTCGTTTTCTTTGTGGCTTTCGGTGTTCTTACCAACTGAAAACAGAGGCTAATGATAGGCTCAACACCCTCAGTAACGAACCTTATATTCAACGAATAATTCAATAGCACGCAAGGAGACGAAACGGTGCGAGGATTCACCACAACTTTTGCGAGCGTAATCGGTGGATTTTTTCTAGAGAGCTCTGAAGGAATCTTTTTCTTAAGAATCTCACCGCACGCTAATGTTGGAATGCCAAATTCCTTCATATTCTTTCATCCTCCCTTTTAATCGGGGCAGGAAAAACGAGTCCCGTCATGCTCTTGTTCGTAATATCGTAAAAGGATGATTTCGATACATTTGCTTTTACAAGAAAAAGTGTATACGTACACGTCCTCATCGGCGGATTCTCGTCACAAAAATTGTAGACGAGCGGCTCCTTTATATCAGTAGGAGATGGCAGCTGCCTTTGAAACGAATACTCTCTTAACGGTACTTTCATTGAGGAACATTCACGCACCAGACGAAACACAAGGTTGTTGAATGCCCCCGCTTCTCTTAGGGCTGATGTGATAAAACAAGAGAAATTAATAAGAACATTCGTAGGTAGCGAACTCTTCACCGTGATCGAAACACGCGTTAAAGGTACAGGTCGATCATTTTGAGAAAGTTCAAAAGGTAACACTGGATTAAATACTTTTCCGCACGCAATAAAAGGTGTTACGTATCGTTGCTCATTGGACTTCACGCTTGAGACAGGCTTATACGACTTAACAACAGAAGGACGCTTTTTTCTCATCGAGCTCCCTTCCTTTCATGCTGAGACTCACCAGTGATGGCAGTCGCTGTAAAGCTTTGATTTTGAAGACGATAGCTTCGAACGCCATTCGTCTCAATCTCAATAATCTGAATGTGATACGCGAGCTTCCTTCTCCCCCTCTTCAAGCAATCACAGTTATTAAGAACCGTCGGCTGTACAGCATTTAGATCTCCGAATCCCACTCGATCGGTAGCATTGTATAGAAACTCCCATTCTTGTAAAATCTGTTCGTCTCTAACCCCTTTTCTAATCAGTCGATAACAAATACGCAGTTTCGGATTCAATCCGAATAGCGTAAACTGGATAAACTCTGAATACTTCGTTAGTACACATGGGGTTTGTATCGATTTCAAATCGACGAAAACCTCGGCAATGGTGATTGGAGGCTCACTTCGATCAAGCTTCTCTGGCAAATCCTGAGCGAACGTTTTTCCGCAACTTAATAAAGGTAGTCCACTTTTCAATAAAATTCCCACCCTTCATCGATACGCTATTACTATCAGCCTATGCGAATGGTTAAGGGCTTTACGACTATATTGAAGCAAATAAAAAGAACTTCCCTAACGAGGCAAGTTCTGATTTGCACGATGGATTCGATTACGTCTTACTGCGAAGACAATCGCAGTGACCTGACTCGCCAGTGCCAATAGCCAACCGATTACAGATGAGAAAGGAACAACATCACTTAATGCCATACCACCTGCGATGAAGGCAGGTGCAAGCATGAGGAAGAAAATGGTATAGTTACGATTCTTACTTATCGTCATGTAAAACACCCTCCATTTAAATTTAGTTTTTTTAAAATGCACACGCAACTATGGGCTGTGGCTGCTATAATACTGTCCAGTGTGTCCACCGCTAGCCTCAGCACTCATAACGCATCTTCAAAAATTCATATGTACTCCCATTCGTATCCTGCATATAATTTTCTACATCTTGAAAGCCTACATTTCGATACAGTGAAATCGCTCGCTGATTAAAGGTGGCGACGGCAAGCGTGATTACGTTTGGTTCATATGTAGATTTTACAAATGAAATTCCAGCCTCCAAAAACGCTTTTCCATACCCTCTTCCAGTAAGATCCGGCCTCATCCCTAATCCGATGTCGATCGTGTCAGCAATCTGGTTCGCACTAAAGAACCCGATCAGATCATCGTTATTCACCACAGCGTACATCGATTCTCCACGCGTTTTCGGATCAAGAAATTCTGCAAGATCCTCTTCATCGGCTTCCATGTCATAGAAAGAATACTTTCCATCATAATGCCAGTTACGCGCGATTTCCTCAGCTTGATTTTGTGTCATCACGTTAAATTCGTAATTCATTAGTGAACTTCCCCTTTTAAAAATCGTTACATGATCCAACTTGCGATGATTTCAACCAATCCAAACCCTACAGCAATCACCCCACCGATCAATAGACCGGTCAACAGTGACTTTATCATACTAAAAACAATGTTTGATGGTTGCTCTTCATTTGCCTCTTCCATCTTCCCTAATCGATGGTTTATTTCTCTCAATTCTTCAAGAATCTTTTCGTCTGTGTTCATTCCTTCACCGTTCCTCCTAAGGCGTAAAACATGCTCTACTCTTAATTTTTCCAAACTATTCCATATACCACAATATTATTTTCTTTTTCATAGAGATAACTTCTCATCACTTTGATAGATCACATACAGCAACACGCAACTAAGCAACATGTTGTATAGGGTCGTTAGAGATCCTAAGGTCGTCACTACAATAAAAGTGAAAAACAATAATCCGCTACTTAAGAGACTTTTGATAGATACTCACTCTCCTTATCGACCGTAACGATTATCTTAAGGTTGGTCGCATGTATAAAGAAAAGGCGCCGAACAAATTCGACGCACTTACCGTTACTCTTTTTGTTCCTTCTCTAATTCTTCTTCATACGCAGAAGCCACTTCACTTTCATACTGCTTTTGCTCACGCTCGTGCGCTTCAGCATCTTCAGCGTCTCTAGCTTCTTCCGTTTCTTCTGCTTCAGACTTCTTCTCCTCTGAAGCGAAACTATTATAGTTTCCTCTCGATACGAAGCTTTCAAGCATAGCTTTTAAGTCCATGCCCGTCGATTCTTTAAGACTCGCTTGAAGTCCCGTCATCGTTTTCGTTACGTTATCTGTGATCTTCGCAGAGCCGTTGCTGCTTCCTCCGCCCATATCGATCACTTTCATGTCTGAGATTTGAGAAAGCGGCTGAGAAATTTCATGCGCATACTTCGGCAGCATCTCGACGACCATTTCGATGATCGCTGCTTCTCCGTATTTCTCCATCGCTTGAGCCATCAGTTCTTTTGCTTCCGCTTCGGCTTTACCACGTTCGCGAATAACCTCAGCTTCTGCAAGCCCTTTTTGCTTCTCGATTTCTGCTTTTGTCTCACCATCGATCCGATCTTTCTCAGCTTCTGCTTCTGCTCTCGCACGGATGTCGTATGCGTCCGCATCAGCTTGAGCTCTTCTACGCTTCTGTTCCTCAAGCTCTAGTTCAACCTGACGCTTACGTTCGATGTATTGAACCTGCATCTCTTCTTCTTTTACCTTCTGGTTAAGCGTCGCTTGTTCTAGGTTGTACGACTGCTCAGAACGCGCACGTCCACGTTCAACCTCAGCTTTGTATTCCGCTTCTTTCACGTCTTTATCTTTTTGAGATTGCGAGATGTCGATCTGACGTCTGATCTCATCTTCTTCTGCTTCTTGGTCCGTTTTTGCTTTATGCATACGCGTTTCACGTCTCGCGTTCGCTTCTGCGATGTCCGCATCTTTACGTGCTTCTGCGATTCTTGGTCGACCTAATGCTTCAAGATAGCCGTTCTCTTCGTCATCATCTTTTAACTCTTTAAGCGCGAACGATGTGATCTCAAAACCGAGGTTCTTCAGATCTTCTTCTGCGATGTTTTTAACCTTTTTATTTACTGAATTAAAATCTTTGTAGATTTCATCGACAGTAAGGGAAGAAATGATCGCACGAAGGTGACCTTCTAGTACTTCCTTCAGTTCACGTTCTTTTTCTTTTTGTTCCTTACCGAGAAATTTCTCTGCATAGTTTGCAACGATCTCGAGCTTGCTTCCGATACTGATTTCCGCAACACTCGTCGCTTTGATCGGTACCCCTTCAGACGTGTATGCTTTTGGTGAAGCGATCTCGAGCTGGAACGACGTAAGGTCGATCGGCGTACTCGTTTGGAACATCTTAAGGCGAATACCGCCACCTCGCACGATCTTCATGCTTCTCCCGTTGTCATCAACGAAAATGCGATTGTCTTTTTCTGCATCTCCAAGTTTTGGCCCCGTGATAATCAGCGCTTGATTGGAGCTTGCCGTCTTATACCGCTTTTTGAAAATAAAAAAACCGATACCGGCTGCGATCAATAAGAAAAACAAAATGACCGCTGAAATAATCAGTCCGATAAATTCCATCATATCCCGTTCATCATCCTCTCTTGGTTTGCAATCTATGTAATTGCCTTACCTTTTCTACGGACTAGAACAAGAAAAGTTTCAGATTTTACCGATTTACCCAGAAAAAAGGAAAGGGATCAATCATTCAATCCTTTTCCTTCAAGAATATGCGGAACGTATTTCTCAATGCGAGATACCCTCGTTTTCGATTGTTTCGCTTTTGAAAAGTAAAAGCCATACGCGCGTTGACGTCCTGGCGTTAGCTCTTCGAACGCTTTTTTCAATTGTGGACTCTCATCGAACTTCTGCTGAAGCTCTTCAGGGATTTGTACCTCTTTGTTCAATTCAACCTTTAATCCAGCTTTCTCCACTTCAATCGCTTCTTGAATATAGTCTTTTAGTATCGGCGCTAATTCTACAATTTCGTTCACGTTCGTAAACCGAACCTGACGAGCCGCCTGCACATTTTCCGTCTGCTGAATGAGAATGCAATGGGGATCCTTCAGTAACGCACCTTTGTGAAAAAGAATGGCGCAGTACTCATTGAATCCGTGGATCAGCACGATATTCTTATCCTCATACGTGTAGCACGGGTGCATCCATTTCATGTCTTCTGTTAAGTCGCAGTCTAAAATGATTTCGCGCAACGTCTCAAATTCTTCTTTCCACTGCTTCGCTTTCTTAAGAAAACCATCTACTTTTCGACTTCTACCATTCATTTGAACACACTCCTTTTTAGATCGTGCATCCCTTCACGTCTCACTACTACTATTTCACATCTTCACCCATACTCCTTCTACAACCTCGTATGATTTTCAGTAAGCACATCCGAATGTTTTCTAGTTAACTAAAAAAGGAAATTTAGGAGATAACTTAGTACGAGGACTAATTATTGGAGGTGTTGAAATGGAAACGCTCGATTATTGGATTTATCTCACACTATCACTTTTAAAACTCTTTCTATTTAGTTTATATACAAACACAGCGTTTCAGTTTGATTTCCTCCTTGTGAATGTAGCAGGCATGGTGATGATCTCGTTCTGGACCCTTTTCTTAAAACCGAAAAAAAGGCGTTGGATCCTTTTTTTCTTTCTCTTTCTACATAGTACGCTCATTCTCTCTGACCTCTGGTACTATCGCTACTTCGACGACCTGTTGTCGGTCGCGTTGATTTCACAGATGCTTCAGATGAGTGACGTTGGCGGTGCATTTATGGAGCTCATCATGGTGAAGGATTTTCTCATCTTCACGGATCTCATCATCTTTGGAATCGTAATTTTTCTATTACGTCACCAAAAGAACCCACTACCAAAAAAGAAGAAACGCTTGATCGCTGGCCTTTCGTTATCCGCGGCAATCGTTATTTTTGCGATCCCACTCGTCACGAGCTTCTTTAACAAAGAAAAGTGGCTGATGGATGAATCGATTTCGAACATGCGCGAGT
This sequence comes from Anaerobacillus sp. ABD4_527, assembly GCF_056160805.1. Lineage (NCBI taxonomy): Bacteria > Bacillati > Bacillota > Bacilli > Caryophanales > Bacillaceae > Anaerobacillus > Anaerobacillus sp. ABD4_527. The sequence goes on along the minus strand of NZ_JBSWXZ010000002.1, from coordinate 665,058 downwards.
ATTACCAGCTTGGCTTCTGGGGGTATCACGGACTAGACGTCGTCACAGAATTAAAGCGGCAATTCGACGACGAACCGAACGTTTCGAGCGAAGTGAAATCAGATATTAAGAAGTCACTCAATAAAGAGACAGACCCTAAGAAGGTAACTGATAAGCCAAACATCATCCTTGTGCAACTCGAATCATTTCAGGATTCTGTCATCGACCAATTCGTGAACGACCAGGTGTTAACACCGAACTTAAACGAGTTGAAAAAAGAATCACTTTACTTTCCATCTTTCTATCACCAAACCCATGAAGGGCGAACATCGGATTCTGAGTTCACGACAATAACATCACTTTACCCGCTGAAATCAGGTTCTGTTTACACGCGCTTCCCAACAAACGAATACAAAGCGCTCCCTGACCTTCTGAAGAACTACGGGTATGAAACGGCAGCGATGCATGCCTTTAAGGAAGGGTTTTGGAACAGGGATGATGTGTATGAGAACGTCGGGTTTGATCACTTTTATAGTGAAAAAGATTATCCAGACGGAGATAAAGTCGGGATGGCGTTGAACGACCAAACCTTCTTCACCTCATCGATCGATAAGATGGAAAAGTTGAAAAGGCCATATTTCGCCTTCATGGTCGCTCTCTCGAGTCATACGCCTTACGATATTCCAAAAGAGAAGCGAGAACTTAACCTTGAAGGATATGAAGATGAGCAGCTAAAGAAGTATTATCAAACGGTTCATTTTGTCGATAAAGCGGTCGGGGTGATGATCGAGGAGCTGAAGCAGAAGAACATGTGGAACGATGCACTCGTCATCTTTTATGGAGATCATGACAGCGGGCTAACGATGCCAGGCGATGAAATGGCAGAAGAAGCAAACGTTGAGAACGATGTCGATGCGTTCGAACTCGACCGTCAAGTGCCGCTATTCATCAAGTTGCCGAATGCAGACGGTGGAAAAGTGATGGAAGGAAACGGAGGACAGATCGATATTGCACCTACCATTCTGGATGTATTAGACATCGAACCAACATTCATGCTTGGAAATTCATTACTCGATGACAAAGAAAACATGACCGTTTTCAGAGACGGCTCGTTCCGTTATAAAGACCTTTATTACAAAGCCAATTTAACAGAAGCGTCCGGTGAGGGAACGTGTTACTCTGTTTCTTCTGAAAAGGAAGTTTCCCATAGTAAGTGTGAAAAACAAATTGAGAAGTCAGTCGAGCAACTTCGCCTGTCAGATGCTATCATCGAGAATAATGCGCTTGAGTAAATGAAACCTGCTCTGTAAAATTGCAGGAAAAAAACGGTCAGCGGGTCAAATCCCTCTGACCGTTATATTTTATTGGTTTTTAGCTCTTTTTTCTAAAACGGTTAAGGGACGGTTTAGTTTAGACGTTGCTCCAATGATTCGATTGCTAGTTTAAGCGCAGTTAAACGGCGCTCATTTATTGTTTTTTGCGCACTACCTTTTTTTGCTCGTTCAATCTGTTTTTCAATAGATGGAATAATACCTTCTAGAACTTCTTTAGAATTTTTCATTGGTTCTTCCTCATAAAAGAACCCCTCACTGCTCCAATTGTCTTTTAAACTTTTTATTCCGATCTCTACGGCGTTAAGTCTCTTTAAGACGAGCGTAGTATTTGAACCTTTTTCGCTCATGCTTTTATAAGCGTTTGAAAGTTTATTGTAAGTGGACTCCAGCGATTTAATGGACATCTCTTTGGTTTCTGGGCTAGCCATCAAATTCAAGTCACCTTTCTTTAATCATAGAATTCCATATGTGTTTTTTCTTTTCTGTAATAATCTAATCTGTCCTTCAACGTTCCTGTATGAAATTCAAATTTATGGCCATCTGGATCAGTAAAATAAATCGATTTCTTATCTTCTTCCGCTCTTGGACGGCCTGACAAAATGTTGACTTCAAGACTTATTAGTTTATTGACCATCTCTTCGAAGTCGTCTTCTTCTACCGAAAATGCAATATGCGTGTAAGATTGCTCTATTTCATTTCGAGGTATGTCCTTTTCTTCATTAAGAGCAAGCCACATTCCATTAAGATCAAAGTATGCTGTACTTCTACCTTTCACTAACAATTTAGCGTTAAATACGTTCTTATAAAACGGTATAGAATATTCCAAGTTAGAAACCGAAAACAATAGATGATTTATTCCTTTTATAGACACCCAATCACCCAATCAATATTAGATTCAACTTCATAAATAGTGAACTAAACTTTTTGAATCTGTGATGAAACAAACCGATAAACAAAATACGAAACACCGCTTAATCCTAAGATACCAGTGATCGTTAAGAGCGGCATCTCATTTAAGAAAGACATGCTTACGACAAACAGTAAAAAGAAAAAGACGACCCCTACCCCATTCAATACGTTCTCTTTGTTTTTCATCGTTCGATCTCTTCTAAAATGGATTCCGATAAACGTCTGCTCAGAATTTCACCTGGTAATCCGTCCATTTCACCAATTTTTTCTGATACGAACTGCTGATTGACCAAAATTTTTCTAGAAGCTATATTATTTGGATCGATCGTCGCTATAAGCTTTTTCACATCTGTTTGCTCCGCAAGCTCGATGAGCATCCTTGCCACTTCAGTTCCATATCCTCTCCCCCAAAATGGCGGCAGGAGCATATAACCAATTTCAGCTTCGTACGCTTCTTTCAACGTGACGTGACCAAGACCTAGGAATTGGTTCTCACTCATGATCTTAAAAGATCCAAGTAAGTCACTACGTTCGTTTCGTAACAATACCTTCTCATAATTCGACCGCGCTTCTTCTAACGGAATCGCACGCTCGGTGATTTGAGCCATCACGCTTTCATTGGAAACAAGGCGGTAATAGTCTTCAAAATCATCCTTTTGAAACTTCACTAAATTCATTTTAGATATGATCGTTCACCTCTCATCGGTCAGAATCTTTTGCCTCCACTCTAAATCCCGTTACCTAAAGGCACATCCAGTAACGGCTCATACTTACGCTCATCGACATTTAGCTCATAAATCCGAATGAACGTCACGTCAAACGTTGGATAAGGCGTCAGTTCTCCCTTTACTTTTTTCTCCATTTCCTTAAGATCAGATCTTGAGACACCTTTAGAAATACCGCCACCATACGCTTCTTTTGCTAGCGTTAAGTGTGGGATAAAATCCTCCCCTTCAAAATACTGCTTGATCAACTCGTTTGATGGAGAAACCTCACTCACCAACTGATGATGCAGTTCGACCAATTCGTGTGAACGAACTTGTAAGTATAAAACGACCTCGCCAAAATACGCAGGACCCTCGAGCGTTAGTTGAAAAGGCGTACTTTTCGAACACACTTCTTTCACTTTTTCGATCCACTCTCGATCAGCAGTTAAGCCACCTTGCGCTTTTAACGTAACGTGAGGCTCAACACCTGTATGTTCGTTCCACTTTTGCTGGAAATGCTGTATTCTTTTTAAATAATCTTCCGGCGGTACGATGCCGATAAAGTAAGCTCTCTCCATGCTATCCCTCTATTCATCACGTAGTTTCTTTACGAATAACACTCGATCTTTTCCTTCTCCATCATAATTTGAATGAACCGGTACCCGATCGACCAATCGATCCCCTTTAACGATCTCAAAACCCATCTTCGTATGATAAGCGATGGAAGCTTTGTTTACCGGGGACGTCACCGCTCTTACAGTATCTCGATTTTCGAATGTTACGGCTTTAAAAAATCGCTCGTAAAGCGAACGACCCACGTTATGTTGCCGATATTCCGGATGGACGCCAACAAAGTGTATGTATGCTTCCTTTAAGTTCGATTGAGAAAGAAATCCGATGAGAAAGCCAATAATATTACTCTCTTTCTCGATTACAAAACTAGTAGGTTGAAAATGATCAAAAAACAGTTTTGGTAAAAGGTCAGACATCTGCCTGCCACCCCACCACTCGTTGATTAATGGTGCCAGCTTGTCATAATCTGAACTTCTCACGTTTCGCACGTCCAATTCGCATTCTCCTCCTTTCAAAGACTTGCAGCAATATTCCACAAAACATGTAGCACGATCGCTACAAGCAATGATTTTTTATAATGATAAATAAGTCCAAACGCCATCCCCATCACAAAGCCAAATAGTGGATAATCACCGTGAATCCAGCCAAATATGATCGATGCGATGAAGACCCCTGCAATGCCGATCTTCTTCGTTAACCAGTGCTGAAGCAAGCCACGGTAGATTATTTCTTCATAGATTGGCACGAGTACTACCGCTCCAATTAAGTAAATAAATGACTCATTTTCAAAACGAAGCTGGTAGTTTAGTAGAAACTGCGGATCATATAGAAATTCTAATGAAAAGAGAATTTCACGCGAGAAAAAAAGAAAGAGCATAGACACAAGGACCCAAACATATGTAGACGTTTCTTTCAGTTTTATAGGGTTTTTGACATGTATCAGGTGAGATCTCACTTCAGGCAAGAAGAGGAGCAGAAAAGCGATTCCTAGAAATTCGACGATATACCTATAGTCTCGATAGGGATACAACGAGGAATCGATGCTGAAAACGTTAATCAGAAACCCGTCGATCACGACATAAAGTACGATGAATAACACGAACTGTACGTTCTTCTGTAGCGTCATGACGCTAAGACCTATCAAACTCACTTCTCAACATCCCATACAGTTCAGCATCTTCATAGGTTCCTAACACGATTCGATCCTCTCTCAGGAAGCCTTCTCGTACCATCCCAGCATGCTGGAGTACCTTGATCGATCCTTTGTTACGAGTGATCGCTGTTGCCCACACCTTGTTTAGTTCAAGGTCAGTAAATCCAAATGTGATCATTCGTTTGACGGCCTCTGTCGCAAAGCCCTCTCCCCAGTACGACCTTCCGATCCAATACCCGAGCTCACCCCGATTGTTTTTCTTGTCAACACGTATACAGATCGTCCCAATCAGTTCATCGTGATCCTTAGAGTACATAACGAGCGGATACTCTGTGCCGCTTCGAATCAATTCCGGCTGAATCTTGATCCACTCCTCCGCATCCTCCAAACGATACGGATAAGGTAAGCCAATGATGGTCGCCACATCTTTATGATTGGCTAACTGCTGGATGCGAGTTGCATCTTCCATTTCAAATGGTCTTAATGTGATTCGATCTGAATCTAGTGGCTGCATCACGGTCCCCCCTTTCGCTAACATAAAAAAATCCCGCCCCTCGCTTTGGGACGAGATTATCTGTGAAGCTGCAAGCCATCATTTTTTAAAAATTCTAACACGATTAGAAATACTTGTAAACGAAGCGGTTACTTCCACGCATGACCGTGTTTTTTAATAAACGCAATCTCTTCCTTGTAATGTGTGACATGCCCCTCCTCGATCATTTTTTGAAACGCCTTGTCACCTTCTGAACCTTTTCTCGTAATGGTCTGACAGAGACCTTCTAACCGCTCCATCACAACCTCTACCCAATCTTCTTCAAACGTTTCGCCATACGCTTCGAAGAACATGGAGACGCGCCTCTTAATCTCAGAACTCTCCTTACCCATAAACCTGCTCAAAGGGACGCACGTGTAAAGGGTATAAGCGATATCCCAGATTCTTGGACCTGGTGCCGCCATATCGAAATCGATGATTCCAACTGGTTCTTTATCATGAAAGATAATGTTATAGATGGCAAAATCATTGTGACAAATCACTTCATGATGTGGAGGTGTATGATCTAATGGTGGCCAGTCGGGATCGTAGGCGTAGTCACTCACAGCATCATGATACGTGCGAAGCATCCGTGCGATCTCGACGAGCGAATCGTCTGAAAGCATGTACTCTTTTAGAGGGTAGTTTCCCGCCTCTCCCTTAATAAAAGTCAGAACCTCTCTCCCTTGGTCATCGATACATAGGAACCTCGGTGAATGAAGATATCCCTTACGTTCGAGGTGATCGAGTAGCGCATGAATTCTGTAGCTGCCTTCCTTCAATTCTCGTCTCACCGTTTGACCGGATCGATAGACGTTCGACACGTTTCCACCTTCCAAAACTTCTTCTTGGTCTCGCATAAGCTCTCTCCTTTCTACTACTGCGAAACAAACAATCCAGTAGATTTCGTAATCGGGATCGCACCACCGTTCGCTTCCTTTACTTCCTGTAAATACTGTAGAAAACCTGCCACTTCTTCCTCACCGAATCGGTGTACATTCGTTGAGTGTAAATAGTCGATGATGGCGTGCTCATCGGTGATGCTGAGATCACCTGGAAAATCGATGAGATCGACATGATCAAAGAAACATCTCAATTGATCCGCTCCATTTTCTAATCCAAACTCCTTTGCGTGTACGGTGGCGGATGGATAATCCAGTTGAGGATAAAACCCTTTTAAAAGATCTCCAAATCCCCTCATGTGCTCTTCTCCAATTGTAGAAGAAAAAAACGTACCACCATCCTTCAGCACTCTCCGGACTTCAGATAACGCTTTGTTTCGATCAGGAACGTGGTAAAGCATATGATTCGCAATGACGACATCAAAAAGGTTCTCTTCATAAGGAATGTTTTCGATCTTCATTTGCTCCACAGAAATGTTTGCCAACCTGCTCACGTTCATTTTTGCTGCCTCCACCATACCTCTTGAAAAGTCAGACAGTGTAATGCTCCATCGCTCTGATACCCGCTCGCGATTTTTCACCCAGAATGTTGCATCTCCACATCCGATTTCTAGAATGCGCAATCTTTCATCAGGAAGGTTGTATCGACCGAAGAGCCATCGATGCCAATCTTCTTTGTTTGTGCTGAATCGCTCGTGAATACTGATGCGTGTACGTAAGTTCGTCGATTTCTTATACTGCTGCTCTATGTTGTTCACGCCTGTCCCTCCAATTGATTAACTAATCTACTCAGAAATTTGTGATGCTCATCGATACGTAACGCAACTCTTGTATAAGACTTTTGAATCCCGAAGAGGTGCGTTGCCTTACAAGGATTTTTCAGTTCTAAAATTAGCTCTGGCTTTACTTCTTCAAAATCTTTTGCGATGAATGTTATGGTTGTCTTCTTGTCGATCGTACTATCCAAAGAAGCACGATCAACCGTAATTGACTCAATTTCATCCAACGAAACGATCATTCGTTTCGTTAAACCAAGAGATAAGTAAAGTCTTTCACCCTTTAATCTTGCTGGGTTTAAGCGAATCGCCTGGATTTCTCCAACGAGGAGGGCGATGGAATACACATTTAAGATGAGTAACACGAGAGAAATGCTCGCAGACTGTTCATGTAACCAATAGTGAAGTCCGATCGTTTCGATCGCAATCGCGTGGATCGTCATAATGTGTATCATGATAAGACTTGATTTTTTATGTAACGTAAAGTCCGTTTCATCCGCACTCTTTTTCCATGAGAAAAACGCATAATAGAACATGAGGATTTCTGAGACGAGGATGCGGATAACGGAATGATCACGAACGTTTTGTTCCATAGCATCTGGAAAAGAAAACAAAAAGGTTTCTTTACTTTGTTTCACTCCTCTAACAATAGAAGGAACATAGCGGATCAGCGCGATTAGCAAACCTATTTCAAGCGCGAAAACAAGGACTCCTAACGCCATATCGATTTGAGACATTTTAAAAACAGAAACAAGATATTCTTGAGGAATAACCCATCTAACGAGAAGGAGTCCACCCACCATCGTGAGGAGCAGCCGCTTCACAGAAAACGCTCCTACAATCGCTAGTATGAAAATAGGCGAGACAATGGCTAGGTCAACAATCGAAGCCATCACGAGCAGCTGAGCCTCTCGAGGAACGGGCTGCGAGACTGGTAACCTGTAGACAAGGAAGTTTGCTACGAGCACAAAGACGAGAAGCATCGATAAAACGTAATGTTTTGTATCAAAACGCCATGCCACCATGACTCCACCTCATTTTCCATATTTAGCTATCTACTCTATGTTATTCTCCTCGAAAGTCCGACAATCCTCTAGCCTTTCTCTATCTAAATTCCTCTCTTCCTTCTATAGAAAGTTGTCTTCCTGTTAAGTTTCGAGATAATTCGACATGATAAGATAGAGATAAAAACTTGTAACGGAGGAATCGTAGAAGAATGGTCTATCCTTTACTCGCCGACTCAATTATCCAATATGCAAAAGCCATTGCTTTACCAATATCCGAAATCACTATTTTTTACAAACAAACGAACGTGTTCACAAAACAATTCGACACAAATGGCGGTGCGACTACCAAGATTGAGAATGGCCGCTATACGATTGTGATCAAAGCAGAACAAGAATCTTCTGACCTCACCGAATTCGTCAATATGCAAAGTCAGCTCATGTCCACGACGGTAGGAGTTGAACAAAAAGGCAAGGATCTCCTACTAAACCTTTCAAGAACGCTCGCGCTCTATCAACGGCTCGATGAAATCCTGAGAAGAATCATGGACATGGCGATGGAAGTGCTCCCACTTTCCGATTCATGCAGTCTATACATATATGATGCCAAGGAAGATACCCTGATTCCACGGGTGACGCGAGGTTTTAAATGGGAGCATCTGCAGCATATCCGTTTTAAGCCGGGCGAATCGTTAACAGGGTTCACGTTTCAATCGAAGCGCCCGCAAATCTTCCATCACACTGATGAGGTGTACCAAGGTATGGAGTCGATGTCGAAGGAAAACTGGAAGCACTTCGAGGAGTCGACGCCGATTGAAGGCGGCGAACGGATGAAAGCACAAAGCGCGATGTGTTGCCCTCTTATGATTCAAAACGACTGTATCGGTGTCGTGAGCATCAATTCGTTCCGCCAGACAGGACATTTCACAGATGAAGACCTCGATCTCTTAAAAGCGATTTGTAACCAGGCAGCGTTCGCTGTTCATCGAGGGTACCTCTTCACTGAACTAGAAAACCAAGCGGATAAATTGATGAAGCTGAATCATGACATCCAGCTAAAAAACCAAACGCTCGAACAGACGCAGCATAACCATAATGAATTGATGAAAATCGCGATCGACCAGCAGGGAATGGATCCGATCATCGCTTTTCTCAGCGAGCGGTTAAACGCCTCAGTATTTATGTACGATGAGTTTAGACAGCTCGTGTCTTCTTATGAAAAAGACAATGTCCCTTTCGAAGCTGCGATCCCACCGTTCCTAGATACATTGACGCCTGACTTGTTGAAGCCGGTTCAGCTAGACACCTACGATGTTGTTGTCATTCCGATCATCACAAGAAGGGAACCTAGAGGGTTCCTCGCGCTTTCAAACAAAGACCTTCCTCTCGACCATCTTGAAAAGATGCTTATCGAAGAAGCCCAGAACATCATTTCCATCGAGCTTTTAAAACAAGAAGCGGTTTACGAAACGAAACAGCGAATTCAAGGAGAGTTTCTAGAGGATATTCAAGGAAAAGTGGACATCAGTGTATTGATCGATCAAGCAAAACTTCTTGGTTTAAGCGATCGAGAAAACTACCTATTCTTCGGACTTCATATCGATCAACAGCAAAACGAGTGGAGCGTCAAAGAAACGAAGAGTCTTCACCACATCGTTGAGAAATTTATTGCTCACTACTACAACAGCAACATCATCTTTAAACGAAACAACGGCCTCCGAGGCATCATCGGATTTCCACCTGATACGACTGAAGAGTCTGTACGAAGTCAGATGGATACGTTCATCGATCAGCTAGACCTGTATATCCGTAGGCATTTCGAAAAAAGAACGTTTTCGTATGCGTTAGGAAGATTAAGCTCCTTAGAAGAGATCAGGACGTCTTATAAAGATGTGTGGTACTGCATCGAAATCTTTAACAGGCATAAGCGCCCCAATCAGCGGATGACGTATCGAGAAGTCGGCGTTGCGAAGATGATGATGAATAGTTCGGAAGAAGAGCTCTACCAATTTGTCATCGATCAAGTGAAGCCGTTGATGGATTACACGAAACAGAATAAGCGCGAGCTACTCGATACACTGGAACACTACTTATTCAATCATCAGCACTTGAAAGAAGTTGCGGATGCGTTACACCTTCATAGCAATACGCTCAACTATCGCCTAAGACGAATAAGCGATATTTTATCCGTCGATATTCGAGATGCAGAGGTCATCTTTCACCTCCGTATGGCGTGGAACATTATGAATTTATTAGGAACAAAAGAAGAGTGGCTCTTCCGTTCTTAACGCCTGTTTGTTTAAACTTCAGTAAAATTATTATTTTTTTGTTAAAACACACAATAAAAAGAAGGCGCATGTCCGATACAATGGTTTTAAATATTCAAAAAACATTATAAAAATAAGGAGTGCGTGAGATGAAACGATTACTTGTTCTATTATTAGCTTTAACTGTTTTCCTCGGTGCATGTGGAAGCGGCAGCGATTCTGCTTCTAATTCAGGAGACGGAAGTTTTGAAGAAAGAACGTGGAAAGTCGGCTTTAACACGGTGGAAGGTTCTGTCCGCGATGTCGCTGCTAAGAAGTTTAAAGAAGTAGTAGAAAAAGAAACAGACGGCGCAGTCACAGTTGAAATCTACCCTAACGAAGAGCTCGGTAGCGCGCAAGAAATGATTGAATCGGTACAAGTCGGTGCACTAGACATGCAGATCGCTGGTGCCAACATGATGGCGAATACGATTCCTGAATACGCGACGCTATCGCTTCCTTTCTTAGTTAAAAACTTCGATGAAGCGCATGCAGTACTTGAAAGTGAAACTGGCGATAAATTGAAAGAACTCGGTTCTGAGCAAGGATTGAAAGTATTGTCTGATGTTGAACTTGGCTTTGCTCAAATCACGAACAACGAGCACCCAATCAATACTCCAGAAGATCTAGAAGGCTTAAAGATGCGTTCACCGAACGACGTAACGTTGATCGAAACATTCAAGACACTAGGAAGCTCTGTTTCAACGATGCCGTTTACTGAAGTTTACCTTGCACTATCCCAAGGAGTAGTCGATGGTCAGTTCAACCCGCTCGATGCGATTTATGAAACCAAGTTCCATGAAGTACAAGATCACCTTGCGATCCTGAACTTCACTTACTACTATTCATACTTCATCATGAACCAGGGCACGTTTGACGGTCTTGAGCCTGAGCTTCAAGAAATCGTACAAAAAGCATCCAATGCAGCACGTGATGCATCTTATGAGTTCACAGCAAGCAAAGATAAAGAGATGTTAGATAAAATGCAAGATTCTTTCGTGGAAATCACTGAACCTGACGTAGAACCATTCCAAAAAGCAGTAGAGCCTGTTTATGGAAAAATGGAAGAAAGAATGTCACCTGAAATCATGAACGAGGTTCAAACATTCCTAGAAGAATACCGCTCTGAACAATAACACATCATTCAGCGAGCAGGTCTTCTGCTCGCTGAATTTCATTATTGGAGAAAGTTGGTGAACGAAATGCTAGAAAAAATCACATCGAGGTTTGTGAAGGTTACTGAAATCATCGCAAGTATCCTAATGGTTCTGCTTACCCTCGTGGTGTTTGCAGAAGTCCTATCAAGATATGTTTTCGACTATCCTATTTCATCTTCTACTGAGTTGACGCAAATCTTCTTCCCTTGGATGATCTTCCTCGGAACGATCGCCGTTACGAAGAATGAAGATCATTTGAAAATTTCCGTTTTACAAGAGAAATTCGGCCGAGGCGTTCAGTGGGTGCTACAGATATTCGCAAAAGTCATCATGCTCCTGTTTTCGGTTTATATGGTTTATGCAAGTTACTTACTAGCAGATGCTGTTCGCATGCAGCCTCTACCGATGCTGCAGATCTCAAAGTCGTGGCTATACATCTCTGTAACCGTATCGTTTGCTTTAGTTGCAATTCTTTTAATTCTTCAAATCAGTTTACTTATTCGAAATAAAAGTACGTGGATGGAAGGAGGAGAAACTCAATGATTGCCATAATGATTATCAGCTTTTTCGTTATGCTCTTACTGGGAGTACCAATTGCGTTCTCCATGGGTATATCGGCCGTTCTTTTCTTTATCGTCGACGGTATTCCGATGGAACTCGCAGCACAGCGTTTCTTTTCAAACACGCAATCATTCGCATTCCTAGCGATTCCATTCTTTATTTTTGCCGGAAACTTAATGATCCATGGTAATATCGCTCAACGAATCATTAAAGTCGCAGATTCGATGGTTCGCCAACTGCCAGGTGGTCTTGGCTGTGTATCCGTCATCACGAGTATGGGAATGGCAGGCGTTTCTGGTTCTTCTGTCGCAGACGCCGCTTCAACAGGTAGTGTGTTGATCCCTTCTATGAAAAAGAAAGGATACTCTTCTTCCTTCTCAGCTGCGATCAACGCATCGAGCTCTGTAGTTGGAATCATCATTCCACCGAGTAGCACGATGATCATCATCGCATGGCTAGCAAACCTATCTGTTGCAGAAATGTTCCTAGCAGGTGTGATCCCAGGAATTTTAATCGGGTTAACCTACCTCATCACGACCGTCATCATTTCGGTCAAACGTGGTTATCCGCGTGAATCGATGCCTTCTTTCAAGGAGTTCTTCTTAAGTCTTTTCAAAGCTTTTTGGGCACTCGTCCTTCCTATCTTCTTGATCGGAGCCATCGTATTCGGAATCGCAACCGTTACAGAAGCAGCTGCCCTAGCGGCGATCTATGCGTTCCTTGTTGGGAAATTCGTCTATCGTTCGCTATCGTTCAAAGGAGTTTATGAATCATTAAAAGAAACTGTATACGGTACAACGGTCGTAATGCTTATGATCTGTACGTCGATGATCTTCACGTACGCGCTGATCTCAGAAGGCATCCCAAACTTGATTTCAAACTGGATTTTAGGTCTTGGCCTTTCTGATGGACTCGTGATCTTACTGTTGATCGTCATCATGCTTGGTGCTGGAATGGTGATGGAACTTGTTCCAAACTTGTTTATCTTTATTCCGGTATTCTTCCCGATTGCAACTGGTGTCGGAATGGACCCTACCCACTTCTCAATCGTGATGCTTTGTTCATTCGCATTAGGACTATTCACACCACCAGTAGGCTCTACCCTATTCATCTCGTGCCACATCGCTCGAGTTAAAATTGAAAATACGATTAAAGATATATTCCCATTCTTCATCACTGGAATCATCGCAATCCTACTGATTGCATACATTCCAAGTTTGACGCTATGGATTCCAAGTCTATTTGAATAAAGAAAGGACGTTGTTGATGTACGGAAAAATGATCGAACAACTAGAAACAGAATACCCACAAATGGTCGAATGGCGCCGTCACTTTCATGAAAATCCAGAGCTTTCTTTTCAAGAAGTAGAAACACCTAAGAAAATTGCTGCCTTTTTACGAGACATCGGTATCGAAGAAATAGAAGAAGGCGTAGGTGGACGAGGAATCGTCGCGAAGATTCACGGAGCTCTTCCAGGTAAAACGATCGCACTTCGAGCAGATTTCGATGCTCTCCCCATTCAGGATGCTAAAGACGTACCATATAAATCAAAAGTGGATGGTGTTTCCCACGCTTGTGGACACGACGCTCACACCTCGACGCTGCTTCATACAGCAAAAGTTCTTCACGATAATCGCGAACACCTTAACGGAACGATCGTTCTGATCCATCAGTTCGCTGAAGAACAAACACCAGGCGGTGCAAAGCCTATGATTGAAGCAGGATGCCTCGAAGGTGTCGATGAAGTGTACGGAACTCACTTATGGTCGATGTTCCCAGTAGGATCCGTGTTCTCGAAAAGCGGCCCATTGATGGCATCGTCCGATCGATTCACGATTGAAATCGACGGAAAAGGCGGGCATGGTGCTCTTCCTCACGAAACGATCGATCCGATCGTCTGTGGATCTGCCGTTGTTCAAAATCTACAGCAGGTTGTTAGTCGAAACGTCAATCCACTAGAGTCAGCCGTCCTTTCACTAGGCGCATTTGAGTCTGGTGGCCCCTTCAACGTCATACCGGCTCACGCTAAAATTTTAGGAACGGTTCGTACATTTTCACGAGACGTCCAGGTTTCCGTGAAGAAGAGGATGGCTGAAATCGTCGAACATACAGGAAAAGCATACGGTGCTACGTGTTCTCTCAACTATGAAGAAGGCTATCCAGCCCTGTTCAACCATGAGAAAGAAACGACGTATATAAAGCGCGCTGCTGAAGACTTATTTGGAGCTCAACACTCACTGGAGATGGACCCTATGATGGGTGGAGAAGATTTCGCTTATTATTTGTTGGATAAACCAGGTGCGTTCTTCTTTACTGGAGCAGGTCATAAAGACGCTTATCCCCACCACCATCCGAACTTCGATATCGATGAAAAAGCGATGCTACAGGCGAGTAAGATGTTCATCAAATTAATCGAAGTTAGTCATGAGGAGGGTGTTTCAGATGGATAACCGAGTCAGACGATGGAAGGAGGAATATAAGCCTCTGCCTCGTCACACCCACTTACCTATGAATCATTTCATCACCTATTTCGATGCCGTCAATAGCATTGGAGCAACGGAAGCCGGCGGCAATAGCCGCTTCCCTTATACTTCTGAATACAGAGAAGCGATCGAATGGGTTAAGAAATGGATGAGGGAAATCGGAATGTCCGTTCAGGAGGACGCGATCGGCAATGTTTATGGAAAAATTAAAGGAATTCATACACATAAAAGCCTCATGCTAGGCTCTCACATCGATACAGTTCCGAACGGCGGCATGTTCGATGGCCTGTTGGGCGTGCTATCCGCTTTAACAGCAGTTGAATCGTTCATCGAACGAAACGGAATGCCAAAGTGGTCGATCGAAGTTGCTGTTTTTGCCGATGAAGAAGGATCACGCTTCAACCATGGCTTACTAGGAAGCCGTGCGATGATCGGTGAAATCGACGAAGAAGCTCTCCACACATACCGTGATGACGAAGGTACAACACTCAGAGAAGCGATGACAGCGGACGGTTTGAATCCGAATGGATTGAAAAGCGCGGAACGAGACATGGACGATTTTATCGGCTACCTTGAGCTCCACATCGAACAAGGTCTCGTGTTAGAAACAAACAAGCAGCAGATCGGTGTTGTAGAAGGAATCGCAGGTCCGGCTAGAGAAACGTTTACGTTTATCGGAAGCGCAGATCACGCAGGAAATACGCCGATGAACATGAGGCAAGATGCCCTGATCGGCGCAAGTGAACTCATCACGTCGATCGAACAGCTTCCTGCCAAATACAGCGATACCGCCGTTGCAACAGTTGGAAAGATCACCAACTCTCCTAATGGAACGAACGTCATCGCAGGAAAAACTACGGTAACGGTTGATATTCGAGACATCGACCGTGACGCAAGAGAAAACCTGATCGATGCGATTAAAGAGCGTGCATCTTTTATCGCAAAAACACGAGGACTCCGACTTGAAATTTCAAACAGCATTCGCGTTGAGCCTGTTCATATGAATGATGAGATGACGAATATGATTGAAGAATCAACAAACGAATTAAACTTACCGTATCGTAGAATGCCAAGCGGCGCTGGACATGATGCCATGCTTGTCGGCAAAAAAATTCCTACAGGTATGATTTTTGTTCCGAGTAAGAACGGGAAAAGTCATACCCCTGAAGAATGGACGTCGTTAACAGAATGCTTAGACGGCATTCTTGTGATGGAACGAACGATTGGGAAGATTTTATCAGGTTATAAAGAAAGCTAAAGCTCCACAACCATGCGAGCCCATCACAATAGTGATGGGCTCGCATTTATTTATGATCATCGCTATTCGCTTATCGATCGTATGCATAACAAAAGGTCGATTCAAGTATTGAATAAACCTAACGATTATCCGTTCTTAACGATTTCCATCCTTCACCCACTGCGCGACCGATGCTGTTCGTTTTGCTTGATGCTTCACAGCCGGTTCGACGTTTTCCAGCATCTTCCCGTTTTCACCGACTGTAACGCTCGTACCATAAGGGTTCCCTCCAGCTGCGAAGATCGAGTCGTCTGTATATCCTGGACTCGCTACGATTGCACCCCAGTGGTACATGGTCGTGTAAAGCGATAGAATCGTTTGCTCCTGACCTCCGTGCGCATTGCTCGCTGAAGACATTGCACTTACAACTTTATTCGCAAGCTTACCTTTAGACCACAAGCCGCCCGTTGTATCGAGGAACTGCTTCACTTGACCAGGCAAGTTACCAAAACGAGTAGGAATACTAAAGATATACGCATCTGCCCAATCTAAATCATCAAGCGTCACTTCAGGTACATCTTTCGTTTCCTCCAAATGCGCTTTCCACACATCGTTCGATTCGATCGCTTCCCTTGGAGCTAGTTCAGGAACTTTAAGTATTTTTACTTCAGCACCTGTATCTTTCAAGCCCTCTTCTGCCCACTTAGCCATCTTATAATTTGTCCCTGTAGAACTGTAATAAATAATTGCGACTTTAACGTTTTCCATTTTATTTTGCTCCTTTTCAGGTGATTTTCCAAAGATTTTTTCTAAAAAGCCCATTCTTGCACCTTACCTTCCCAATGTGAACTGCTACTATTATTTACTCGAAAACTTTTTTTATCAGACGAACGCTAGTTTTAAATACATCCGATTTCCAGAAGGATCTTCTGTTCTTACAATCGCACCTTCTTCAACAACCTCTGCTCCGACCTTTCTTAAGTTAAAAACAGCTTCTTGAAGCTTTTCGTTACTTGGATAAATCAGTTCGAACGATTGCAACCCAACACTTGTTTCTGAAGGCTTTGAGCCGCCAAGGCTATTCCACGTATTGAGACCGATATGATGATGGTAGCCTTCTGTTGATAGAAAAAGCGCTTGATTTCCAAACCGATTGACGACTTCAAACCCTAGACCTTCAGTGTAAAATGTTTCAACCTCTCTTAATTCACTAACTTGCAGGTGGATATGCCCCATTACAGTGTTCTTTGGGAGTTCACTCCACGCTTCCCCTCTTCCTTCTTCTAATACCGCCTTCGTATCAAGCGGATCTACGGACATCTTTACCTGTTCACCTTGCCACGTCCAAGTAGAAGAAGGTTTATCGTAGTAAATCTCAATACCATTTCCATCAGGGTCATTTAAATAGATCGCTTCACTAACGAGATGATCTGAAGAACCGATCGGGACCCTCTTTTCTGCAAAATGATGGAGAACCCTTCCTAAATCAGCTCGTTTCGGCAATAAGAGCGCAAAGTGAAACAAACCTGTCGTATGCAATTGCTTAGGCTGTGCTTCTTTAGGTTGGTACAACGTAAGTAATGGTGTTACACCATCCGCCGAAAGCTCTACCGCACCTGAACGATGATTCAAAACTTGAAAACCGATCATTTCTTTATAAAATTGGAGTGATCGGTCAATGTCCATGACGTTCAATGTGACTCCTCCAACATACGTGCTCGGTGCTTTATGAAACATCTGATCGTACTCCTTTATTCGAGAACAGCATGTGATCTAGTGAAAGATCGACTGGTTTTCTCGTAACGAAATAAAAAGATAGGACAAGTAATAAAAGATCTAATTCATAGCCCGCTGTTTCACCGCCTAAAAATCCAGCACTTAACTTCACTGTAAAAATTGCTCCGATCATGATGATTGCGAATAACCCTGCAACAATTCTTGTTCCGAGTCCGAGTATGATTGCAATTCCGCCTATTAATTCGATGAGTGCTACGACATACGCTGCAAACCCCGGTAAGCCGACCGATTGGAAAAATCCAACGGTATTCTCAATTCCTCCTTGAAACTTTGCGAACCCATGAATCATAAATGTTGTGCCTAGTACGATCCTTAGTAAGAGCACGCCAATTTTTTCTGAAACCATTCTCTGCAACTCCCCTTTAATTATTTTTATTAACTAAGTTACTTTATGTAACCAACTATAAACAAGTAACTTTATTACGTCAAGTAAATAATTTATTATTAATTATTATGTGTGGTATACTATTATTGGAAAGGAGGAGTTTAAAGTGAATCAATCAGAGATATGTCCGAGGTTTGAAAAAGCCATTACGATTCTTAGTCAACGATGGACAGGACTGATCATTTATCAACTACTGTCCGGTCCCCAGCGAAACTGCACGATTAAAGAATCGATCGGAATAAGCGGCAGACTCCTTTCAGAACGGTTGAAAGACCTTGAAGAAGAAGGCATCGTTAAACGCCACGTCTATCCAGAAACCCCTGTTAGAATCGAGTATGCGCTAACTGATAAAGGGTATGCCCTTGAACCCTTAATGAAAAATATTGAAGACTGGTCTCAGAACTGGTTAGAAAAAGAATAAAAAAAGCATGGATTCCGCATCCATGCTTTTTTACTTTCAATTTTTATAAACTCATCCTGTTAAAAGGTCCTCATTCGGATATCGAATGCGAGATCGATCAGGCTGCGCAAGTGAGAACGCAAGGGTAAGCGGTCCAATTTTTCCGAGAAACATGAGAAAGATAATCACGATCCTCCCGACTTGCGAAAGATCACCCGTTAAGCCCATCGATAAACCGACCGTGCCAAACGCTGAGACTGCTTCAAAGATGATCGTAGTTACATCTGCGTTTTCTGTTTGAACCAAAATGAATATGGACAGATAAACCAAGAGGATGCTCATGATGGAGATGGTTAAGGATTTCAGAACAACTTCCTTCCGAATGGTGCGACCATACAACACAGGATCGCTTTTTCTCTTTAGGAACGTGAATGCGGCAAGAATGATCACAACAGCTGTCGTTAGTTTAATCCCTCCGCCAGTAGAAGTACTCCCCGCTCCTACAAACATTAAAACAAACATAAGAAAAGCGGTCCCTGTTCCAATCGCACCAATATCCACCGAGTTAAACCCCGCCGTTCTCGTCGTTACGCCTTGAAAATACGAGCTCCACAGCTTTTCTGACATCGTTAAGTCTCCGAGCGTATTCGGGTTATGGAATTCAAGAAAAAGAAAGCCAAACATCGCGACAACATTAATGACGAGCGTGCCTATGAGCATGATCTTTGAATGTAGCGCGAGCGAACGAAGCCGCTTCGTTCGAACAAGGTCGTCAAGTACCGTAAACCCGATCCCTCCCACAATAAAAAGGGCAGAGATCACGATGTTTACGATAGGGTCTCCAACGTAGCCCATCAAGCTATCAGACCAGATTGAGAACCCCGCATTGTTGAATGCTGAGATCGAATGAAAGAAGCTCGCGTAAAGGCCTTCTTTCATGCCTAATTCTGGTACCCATCTGAAGGCCAGAATGATCATGCCGATCGCCTCGACCGTTAGAGAAAAAAGGAAGATCGTCTTTACTAATCGGATAACGCCTCCAGGTGAATTCTGGTTTGTGGCTTGCTGCACGAGAAGCCTTTGCTTCATCCCAATCTTTTTTCCTAACATCATGAACGTGATGACCGCAAACGTCATGATCCCAAGTCCACCGAGTTGAATGAGAAAAGCGATGACAAGCTCTCCAAACAGCGTGAATGCCTGACCGGTGTCTACCACAACGAGTCCTGTCACCGTCATCGCAGACGTTGAAGTAAACAATGCGTCGATCCAGCCTATTTCCTCCGTAGTTGCGAAAGGAAGCTTTAGTAACGCTGCTCCGATGAGAATAAAACAGCCAAACACAAGAATGAGCACCTGAGGAGGTTCTAGCCGTTTAAACCGTTTTGACCGAATCGTCATTTTATTACACTCCAATTTTTTTAAAAATCGAACACAAAAAAACCACAGGTAACTAAACCTGTGGCCGATTGCTAGATCACAAGTTTCACCGTCCTCTCCCATAACGCTTACGGACTTAGCTGTCGGATTCGGGCCATAGAAGTAGCCCTACCTGATAAACAGGATTCACCCCTAGCAGTAAATGTACTGCATCAATCGTTGGGTCGTCCGCTCCGATTGGATTAAGCGATTTCGAATGAGAAACTTTTTAAATTGATATCTTAATGAGACATAGTCTACTCCTCGGTGTCACGTTTGTAAACAAGCAAAAAACGACAGTTTGAACGGAATTACGTCAATAACGACCAAGTAACCGCTAACAACACACTATATGATTAACCAGAATGCTGTTACTCTCGTTTTCATACCTTCTTTTAGTCTTTTCAAAAACTAAAATACTAACCTAGTCATGTTCATTCCTTTCCAGTAGACTAGTAACAAAGCTTGGTCACGAGGAGTGTTGAAATGAATGAGTTTATGATCCAGTTAAACCGCGAACAGTCCACCCCACTCTATTTACAAGTATACGATGAAGTAAAAAAACAAATACTCAAAGGCACCTTGCCTAAGGATAGTAAGATGCCGTCTGTTCGAGTTCTTTCAACTAGCCTTGCAATCAGTAGAAATACGGTGGAAACAGCTTATGAACGGCTGCTATCAGAAGGGTACATATATAGCAAGGCGAGAAGCGGCTATTTCATTCAAGATCTCGCTACTGATGTGATGAGAGAAATCGCAAAAGAAAATCCAACACGTAACAGCGAGATTGAAAACCATCCGTCATCCATTACATACGACTTTAGAGGCAATCGGGTTGATACGACCAGTTTTCCTCTATCCACTTGGAAGAAGATCACGAATCAATGCATGAAAGATCAAGTCGATGAACTCTTCTACTTTGGGCATCCGCAGGGAGAAATCGGCTTACGAAAGGAAATTGCGCATTACTTGCAACAGGCTCGTGGTGTGTCGTGTACAGAAGAACAAATCATTATCGGTCCTCATTCACAGTACCTGCTCAATTTGTTATGCCAGATGATCGGCTTGAATGGGCAAACCATCGCTTTTGAAAATCCCGGCTATTACGCAGCTAGGGAAGTGTTTCGTCTCCTTGGCTACAAAATTGACTCCATCCCTGTCGATAAGAACGGGATTGACTTAAACCACCTACATAAAAGTTCAGCAGTAATGGCATATGTGACCCCTTCTCATCAAATTCCGTTAGGGTACATCATGCCCGTCCAACAAAGGCTAAAATTAATCGAATGGGCCGTAGAGGGAAATCGTTACATCATCGAAGACGATTTAAACAGCGAGTTCCGGTACAGTGGCGACCCTATCCCTGCTCTACAGCACCTTGATCATCATGGAAGAATCATTTATATGGGAACATTCTTCAAATCGCTCTTGCCAAGTATTCGACTCAACTATATGGTTCTGCCACCTGGTCTATTAGAAATCTATCAAAAAGAGTTGATCATCTATCAACAAACCACCTCGAGGGTGTTGCAGAAGACCGTTGAGATTTTTATGAAAGAAGGCTACTGGATTCGTCACCTACGCAGGATGAGGAAAATTTACAAAAAGAAATTTGAGTGGACAAAGAAATGCATCCAGCGTTATATGGGAGAGCATGTCACGATCCTCGGAGATCATGCGGGACATCACGTTGTGATCAAACTAAACGAACCTGATGAGGATATCGATTATCACTCCCTCGCTTCTGATAGCGGAATCGCTCTAGACTCTGTTGAACTGTTCCTTGATAAAACTCACCCCACCAATTTTCACCACATCTATATGCTTTGCTTTACTGCCTTAAGTGAGGAACAGATCGAAGAAGGCATTGAATCACTTCGAAATGTCTGGTTCCACAGCTAATCTGACCCCTATAAAAATTCTAAATCTGCCCCTTTTAAGAGGGACAGATTTTCTTTATGATAATAAAAAATTCAGAAAATTATAACGAAAGGGGACAACACGATGGCGCTACCTAATCCTTCGACTGAGAAGGGAAACGTAAGTACAAAAAAGAAAACAGTAACTCAAAAGTTTTTAGATTTGATTGAACAAGGAGGCAATAAGTTTCCAGATGTTCTCACGCTTTTCGCCATCATTACAGCCATCATTCTCGTTTCATCCTGGATTGCTTCGACATTAGGAGTCAGTGCGATCAACCCTGCAACGAATGAACGCCTCGATGCTGTTAATCTCCTGAACGGAGATGGCGTTCGGAGAATCATGACGGAAATGGTCAATAACTTCGTCGCTTTCCCACCACTTGGTCTCGTTCTCGTCGTCATGCTAGGTGTCGGTTTAGCAGAATCAACAGGACTCGTATCAAGCTTCATGAGACGAATCGTTTTTGCCGCACCTCAGAAATTGATCCTACCTACGATTGTCTTGATCGCGATTCTTGGAAACGCTGCTGCAGACGCTGCGGTAATCGTACTTCCTCCGATCGCAGCTTTGATTTACTACACTCTCGGTAAGAACCCTATCGTAGGACTCGTCGCTGCATACGCCGCAGTTGCTGGAGGATTCAGTGCAAACTTGATCATCACCTCCCTCGATGTTCTCTTAGCAGGATTCACTGAATCAAGTGCACAGATCATCGACCCATCTTATAAAGCGAATCCAGCGATGAACTTTTATTTCGTCTTTGCATCCACGTTCGTTTTATTACCGATAACGGTTTGGATCACAAATAAAGTTGTTGAACCAAGATTAGGGTCACTACCAGTTTCATCCGTCATGGATGACCAGAAAACAGAACTTTCTCGTGCAGAGAAAAAAGGGCTGCGTTTTGCGACAATCACGGTTGCTATCTTCTCCATCCTCATCGCCCTAACGATCATCCCTGAAAACGGGATCTTAAGGAACCAGGAAACTGGTGCCATCATGGACTCTCCTTTCATGAGTTCACTCGTTGCCATCATGTTCTTATTCTTCTTCCTTCCGGCGTTAGCATATGGAATCGGAGCGAAGACGATCAAATCAGATAAAGATGTTGCTAGTCACCTTACAAAAGCAATGTCTGGAATGGGTTACTACATCGTCCTAACGTTCATCGCCGCGCAAATGATCACATACTTTGCATGGAGTAACCTTGGAGCCATCCTCTCAATCAAAGGTGCAGAATGGTTACAAAATATCGGACTGGTTGGGTTACCACTACTAATCGGCTTCATTCTACTTTCAGCATTGATCAACTTACTCGTCGCAAGTTCATCCGCAAAATGGGCAATCCTCGGACCTGTTTTTGTTCCGATGCTCATGATTTTAGGATTCAGCCCAGAATTTACTCAGCTCGCTTACCGCATTGGAGACTCGATTACAAACATGATCACACCGATGCTTGCATACTTTGCGATCATTTTAACCTTTGCGAAAAAATACGATCCGAAGATGGGTGTTGGAACGTTGATTTCAGCGTTACTTCCATACTCACTCGCATTTATGATCTTCTGGATCCTACTTTTCACCGTGTGGTATCTTCTAGGGCTACCAATTGGCCCAGATGCTTATATAAGACTTAACTAATTGAAAAGGAGTTTTGCATGATGAAAATTAAAGCTGTACTCGAAAACCTTTACGACGAAATGGTGGAAGTAAGACGTCACCTTCATATGAACCCTGAACTATCATTTGAAGAAGTTGAAACGCCGAAGTTCATTGCAGAATACCACCGTAACCTTGGACATGAAGTACGAGAGCAAGTTGGTGGACGAGGAGTTGTGGCGATTTTAGAAGGCGCTAAGCCCGGCAAAACAGTCGGGTTGAGAGCTGACTTCGACGCCCTTCCGATTCACGAACAAAACGATGTGGATTATAAATCAAAAGTGGACGGCGTCATGCATGCCTGTGGTCACGATGGACATACTGCAACCCTTTTAGGAGTAGCGAAAGCACTGAATAGCATCAAGGACGAGTTAGAAGGTCGCGTCGTCTTTATCCACCAGCACGCAGAAGAAATGCAGCCGGGTGGTGCGATCGCGATGATTGAGGATGGCTGCTTGGAAGGTGTCGACGTAATCTATGGTACGCACCTATGGGCTACTGAAAAGCTAGGCGAAATCCTATACAAAGAAGGTCCATTAACGGCTGCAGCAGACCGCTTCGAATTGGTCATCCAAGGAAAAGGAGGTCACGGCGCTCAGCCGCACTTAACGAAGGATTCCATCGTGATCGCTTCACAGGTAGTCGTAAATCTTCAACAGATCGTCTCAAGACGCGTAGATCCGCTCGATCAAGCTGTCGTGTCAATCGGCTCATTCGATGCAACGAATGCGTTCAATGTCATCGCGGATAAGGTTGTTATTAAAGGTACCGTACGTACGTTCAAAAAGGAAGTACAGCAAATGATCAAAGAAGAATTGGAGCGCATCATTAAGGGGACGTGTCTTGCAGCGGATGCTGATTATTCACTCAATTATGTCGACGGATACCCTGCAACGATAAATCATGCGAAAGAAACGCATCAGCTCGCAAACGTCGCGACTCAAGTGGAAGAAGCAACTACGATCAGAGAATATAAAGAACAGATGGGCGGAGAAGATTTCTCTTATTACTTAGAGCACGTCCCTGGCACGTTCTTCTTTACTGGAGCGATGGTGGAAGACGAAGCGAACGCCTACCCTCATCACCATCCGAAGTTTAACTTTGATGAGAGAGCGATGCTGATCGCGGCAAAAACACTTGCACTTGTGACGCTGGATTTTCTTGAGGGCAATAAAACGTTCACTCGTGAGGAGATCGCACAAGGGAACAGCTAAAGACTGAAGCGAAATGCGTAGTTAAACGAAAAGAGCTTGGGATTGTGTCCCAAGCTCTTTTCTAACGGTTTCGCTGATATAATCACCGTTTCGCCGATAAATGGCTGACTTTCGCTGATATATTGAAAATTTCGCTGATATCTTCTCCACTTTCGCCGATAAAAGCAAAATTTCGCTGATATAAGCTCCATTCTTTCTCAATCAGCTTCCATCACACTGAATGTTAGGCATGAAATCTCCTGATCATCGCTATTAGTCTATAAAAAAACAAAAAAACATCCTATACCCACTGTTAGTATAAGATCACTAGTAGTCGTTATCCAATTCTTAAAAGAGAACCCTCCTCTTCTTCCATCATGACATTAAGAAGAGGCTATCTTTGATTGTAATTCTGCAGAGTGGTTTGCAGGAATATTTCCAAATTCTAGAGATTCAAGAATGGATTCTTCTGAGAAACCTGTAATAACAGACAACGTTCCAATCTTGATTTTTTCTGTTGATTCTCGCTGCAAACGGTCAATTGCAGTTCTAGTCTGATAGAAAATCATACTATATCTACTAACTAGCATCAATCAGTTTGCTCCTTTCTTTCCATTTATGTTTGGAGAAGAGGAGCCATTCTCTTGTCATACACCGTAACACGTTCTTCACGGATTTAATACCTATTCGCGCTAAAATATACTGGAAAATCGTAGAACAATCGCACTAACCACATTTTACTAAACTAATATTTCCTCTGGCAAACATACGTTAAGGTTCAAGTGGAGTTATGATAAATATCCCAAAGATGATTAGGATTCCAAGCAATAGTAATGATAGAAATAAGCCAATGGCAGCAAGAAGATTTTTTTCATTTCGTTTGAATAGTGTAATCCCTATAAGAATAAATGCAATGAGAGTACCAATAGGTGTTAAATAGATCGATACCATTGAACCTTTAGGAATGGTGTATACTAGAAGGATTACGATGACTGGAAGCCCTAAGGAAAGATAACTAAGCCACGTGTATTGTTTGTTACTTTCTCCACGCCCCCGATACCAAGCAAAAAATACAAGTAACGTTCCAATTATGAAGAGAACAAGAAATAGTTGATTCAAACGATCCCCCTTTTCCCTGTTTCTAACTACGAAGCACTAAACTGACATCAAAGTCTTACGTTCCAATGGTGCAGGAAACAACCACACACCGCTCCTTGAGTGAATAAACAATTCCTGCCCTATTGAGTCAATTGCTTTTATATAAAAGGATAAATACTCCTACACTACCTAACGAAATGATAGCTAATCCTATGCTTATGAATGTGTCATTAAACAAAACCGAACATAAAACTGTCCAAATGACCGCGCCTACTGCAAAAGAGACTCTTGGATAATACATTCTTATCTCTACTAAATAAAAAATCGGTAGAAAAATCGCTAGGGTTATCCCTATGTAACCCCATAACTCGATGCTCTTTATGTCATAGATTAGAAAAGATAGAAAAATTGGAAACGCCGAGATAACGATTAACTTGCTCATTTTATCTTTTGTCATATCTTCCCCCTTAAAACAATGGTTTATCTTTTACTTATTTGATGGATCCAGCCCAAGGAAGTAACTTCTAATCTCTTCAGGTAACTCTTCAACTGCAAGCACTTTTAATTGTTCTGTACCTGGGGAAGTCATGACTAAAAATGTTCTGTTTTCATATTCCAATAGAGTAACTTGACTAACTCGGTTCATAGTTGGGCCTAGTTTTTGTAATGAAACAAAATCCTCTTCTTTGAAGTTGGCTTCATACCCTTCTAAAACAAGACTTTGTACTGCCTCATAATCCTCTGCGAATGAAATGGTCTCGTACAACTCCACTGAGTTCTTAGGAGACATAAAAACAAAATAATAGAAGAATAGACCTGCTAACAACAAGTACAACAGATAGAAATGCAAATCTCTCAGCGAAAACGTTTTACCTTTTCTTTTTAGAAATACCGCCATTTACATTCCTCTTCCCTGTAAAATGTGCTTTGCTATCATAACTATTTCATAAGACTAAAATGATACGATCTTACACTCCCTGACTAAGCGTTCCAACAATGTTATATGCGATCGGAAAAATGAATAGCACGATGTTGAAGAGGATTCCGATTCGAGACAGGGTATCTTTATTTAATCTATAACCCATCACCCCAAATACCGCTCCTATTGGACATAAAACAAAAGGCAGTACGATGGGCAGTCCTTGAATCCTGAGTGAGATTCCATTAAATAAAAAGTTTATAATCAAGGCTGACAGTACAATTGGAATAATAATCGATATAAGGCTTAAGAGCTTTTTCAATATGGACCTCCCACTAAGTAAACTTCCATACGACACTTGTTACCTTTTCTAGCATTCTCTTATCTAGTAAAGGGTGTTCAAAATCATTCTTTGCTACAAATAGTACTAAAGCAGATAATGAAACGCTGACCACATTAAATCATTTATATATTACCATATTTTAGTACATTTAATTGTGAAATAAAAATAAAAACTTCCTTTATATTCCTGATATACTACCAAAAAAGCAGTTCAAATATGGACTCTGCTTTACGCTCCATAAACGAACTGCTTCTTCCTCTACTATTTGATCAACCATTCCTAATTCTGCTTTTTACTTAACAATGTAATGGTTACTAAAATAATTAAAATCCCAACAACTTGTATAAAAGTAAGCACTTCACTTAAGATCAGCACACCGAACAAGGAAGCCGTCACAGGTTCCACCATTGCGATTACTGCTGCAAGAGACGCCTTCGTTTTCTTCAATCCTTCTAAATAAGCGAAGAACGAGATCCCTGCTCCGATGATCCCTAGCGTAATAAACCAAACAAGATCATCTGAACGAAGCACAGATACCGTTTCGTCTAGATCGATGATTGTCAGCATCAAGGCGGTAAACGCAGCGAATGCCACTGTTAATACAAACGGCGGATGGCCATGTTCCGTCGCAAACTTAAAACCAAAGATGAAAAGCGCATACGAAAGCCCAGATAGTAATCCACTTATGATTCCAATTAGATTTAAACTTTCAAGTCCTACTTCAAAGACATTCGTTAATAGCATAATGCCAATCATCACGACAAAGATCGAAACCACCTTGAATGTCGTTGCACGCTCAAGATGCAAGAAAAAGGAAATGATAAAAACAAACAGTGGCGCTGTATACATTAACGTTGAAGCAACCGCCACGCCAGACTGCGAGATACTTAGAAAATAAAAACTAAAGTTTCCTGCTACACCAATTCCGGCTAAAATTGACCAGAGGAACGTTTTTCTCTTGTTCACCTCACCTTCAGGTTTAGGACGAAGCAACAGCCAAATGAAAAGGCAAACAAGTCCAACCGCTCCTCGATAAAATGAAATAACTAGAGGGTCCCAACCTTTCTCCATAAGGATACCGGCTAATCCACCGGAAACTCCCCAGAGCATCGCGGCTAGAACGACAAACCATACTCCAAAAAACATATTGATTCTCCTTAATCGATGTGATCTTGCTCAGGTGGTAATTCCCACCGTGTGAACGTGTAAAACTCTAAATTAGGAGATATTTGGTAATTTTTTATAACGGTCTTAATGCAGCTCCTCAAAGGCACTACCAATCATTTTTAACTAACTCACTAAGTATCGTTAAATCCTCGCAACATACAATTAAAAACCACCAACATCACAAGGTTGGTGGCTTTCTTTCTCATAGTTTTTTATACCTCTTTTCTAGTTACAAAAACAGCTAACATGACAGCACTCATTCCACCGACCAATTTTCCAACGATCATGGCAAAAACGATTTCCTTATTCACTCCTGCTACAAACCCTAAATGACTCCCCAATACGAACGCCCCACTAACCGCGAATGCGACGTTCATGACTTTTCCTCTTGGGTTCATCTCTTTAAGTAACGATAACATTGGGATGTTATGTGCCAAGCTTGCAATCATCGCGGCAGTTGATACGTCGTTTATCCCCATCGATTTCCCTATTTTATTCAGTGGTTTTTTTAAGATGAAAGAGATAAATGTGACTAGCGGAAATGCACCCGCAAGAAAAACAGCGATCTTGGCCACAATTTCAACAGCTTCAATCAGTGGTGTCATATTCGGAATCATAACGAAACCAGTAAACGTTTCAACACTGATCGCAGCGAGTCCGATGATCGCAACTACCTGTATGCCTTTTGCAAACACAGCGAACCCAGCGATCATCTTATTCGTATATTTAAATAATCCGATTGAAATAAGAACAGACAAAATGATCGTAGGTATCAAGTTTGCTACAATAACGACGAGATCCAAACCTGCAACGATTCCACCTACTAAGCAGCCAAAAGGAACAGTGATTAACCCTACTAATATCCCTTTAGCGAAATACGGATGATCATCTTTTGTAATAATGCTTAATGCTACGGGAATCGTAAATGCTAGCGTCGGCCCCATCATCGTTCCTAAAAATACCCATGCAAAAAGTTCAGCATCCTTGCTTTCCGCCATCTCTGTCGCTAGCGAGTAGCCTCCCATATCAAGAGCTAACAAGGTATTCGCAAATGAAGCAGGGTCTGCTCTAACCAACCCATAGATGGGAGCGACGATTGGGGTCAAGATACTTGCTAGAACAGGAGCCAATGAGATAATTCCTACCATCGCAAGTGTTAACGATCCCATTGTCATAAATCCCTCTGTAAACTTTTCACCGAACCCCCATCGATTTCCCATTATTTTATCGATCGCACCTATACATAAAAAGCCGATAACGATATAGACAATGATGTCATTGATTCCCAACCTTCTATCCCCCATCTACAATCACAATAAATCCACTTGACCATTCATGAAGTGACAACTGCAATTTATGGTAACACGGAATGATCGATTTGGTAATCGAATCATACATATGACAGGTTCCTTAAGAGATAATACAACAGAACGATCACTACGTTAACGGAGGGAAGAAGATGGATCATCAACCAAATCAAATGAATATGCCGAATGCTCAACAGACACTATCAAATACAGGGGGCATCAAACATAATCATGGCGGTCACGAGGTGTTCGACGCTCATGAAATCATAGCCGGCATCATCAATTTGCTCGATCAGTATCAGATGTATGAACAGCCTATACAAGATCCTGAATTGAAAAGTATCCTCCAGCACCAATCTAAGTTCATTACCACAATGTATAACTCAATCGTACAGAGTTTTCAAACAGGACAAGATCCAGTAAACCCGACAGGAAACTATACGATGCAGCAGTCGAATGAGGTTGTGTATGGGATCAAGCCTAGCCCTCCTAAGAAACCAAATCAGTCAGTGCGTGACTTATCTGATCAAGGATTGTCAGCTTATATGTTAGGTCACACGAAGACGTTAGCCTCTTTATTCACAATGACGGCACTTGAAATGACGAACCCTGTATTACGTCGAGTTGTCAGTGACAGTGTGCCAAACCTAATTGAGTTAAGTTATGAAATCTTTCTTTACCAAAATAAGCACAGCTACTACCAAGTTCCTCAACTTTCAGAGCAGGATATGAACGTCATGCTGCAAAGCTATACACCTGTCTCTGATCAGGGAACGCTTCAATAATAACAAAAAGCTGAACGTGTTGAGTTCAGCTTTTAACGATTTACCTTTTAGACACATGCTTCACCTCGGTGTGCTCTATCATTAAGTACGAGAAAGGAGTAGGTGACATGGATTTCGACTGGATATGGAAGTCAATCTTGATTGTTGTTGGGGGAACATTATTGCTAAGAATAGCTGGTAGAAAATCAATTTCGCAGATGACTCTTGCTCAAACCGTCATCATGATCGGAATCGGTTCATTATTAATCCAGCCGCTCGCCGGAAAGAATATATGGACGACTCTTGCAGTAGGAACTATGTTAGTAGTAACGCTGATCATTATGGAATATGCTCAGGTGAAATCTGATCGAATCGAAAAATTCATTACTGGAAAATCCAAAATACTAATTGAAAATGGTACGTTGCACGAGAAAAACCTCAAAAAGTTACGTTTTACCGTGGATCAACTCGAAATGAAATTAAGACAACAAAATGTAACGTCAATCGATAGTGTCAAATGGGCATCACTAGAACCTAATGGACAAGTAGGATATGAACTAAAACCTGAATCACAACCAGTAACAAGAAAAGAATTCGACCAGCTCCAACAAAGTATTCAACAAGTCCTTCAACTATTGAACCAACCCATAGCTCAACATTCTCAAACACAACAGTCTTATAAACCAGATTTATTTACAGAGGTAGCTACAAACTCTCATATTGTTGAGCCACCTAAGCATTTGCAATAAGGACCCGATTGCGTCCTTATTGTTATAGGTGGGAGTAAGGTTGCTTTAGAAACAACAAATTCTACCTATTCAAACGAAACTAAACAACACCATTGTCCACAAGGAAATCCTTAAACAAACGAGCCCCATGCTCATATGAGAGATCATTGTCTGAGATTGATAAAATGCGTAACCCGTGACCTTTAACAGATACCCATTTCCCCACCTCACTTACAGACCGATACAGCTCAGTATCATCCTCGCCTACAAATACATCCCATACAGCTTCATTCTCCCTTTTATAAGCGATCACTTCATAATCATAACCATCTTCGTAATAACCTATATGAAGATGCTGGCTAGCGTCATACATGATATGACCTCCTTCCCCTTTGAACCGTCTTATCGTAAAAACGGATACTCCATTTTTAACTCCTCTATCATCCTTCGAATCTCTTCAATATCATCGTTTGTTAGATTGCTTACAGCTTCGTTTATATGATCAAATGAAGCTTCAGGTAACTCATGGATATATTCATCCATACTCGTTTCAAGCACACTGACCACCGCTTCTCTCACGAGTAAACTAGAATGATCGCTGAGCTGCGAAAGTTTCGTCGCAACCCAATCGAGATCACCGGCATGCTGCATATAAAAGAGGACCTCTTGAATAAGGAATTCGTCCTCACTTAAGAAGATCACTTCAGCTTCTTCTCTTGACCAAGAAAATTCCTCATCCCCTTCGGAAAAATCGACACTGAGCTTCGTCAAAAATTCATCAAAGCTAGAAGCCACCTTTATCACTTCATTACTTTCTCCTTCGATGTGGATGATCGTTGGTGTCTCTGTTGAATAATCAAAGGCAAACCAATCGTTCCCATCTCCACTGAAAAGGATGATATTGTCTTTAAAACCCCACTCTTTAATGAGATCTGGACTATCGAGTAAACCTGGACGACCGATACCATAAATGTGATCGATCGCTAGAAAGGTATCATCAGCAATTTTCACTGCATTTTGCTTGATGTATCCACCGTTCTGTTTCAGCACGAGCTCCTTATAACTCTCTGGCAATGTACGGTTTATTTTCTTTTCATACCGATCCATTTTACGTTCAGTTATCGGCTTCACTTTATACATGCTATCTCTTTGGTCATCCCAAATGTCCAAAAACGTTCCTCCTCGTTAATAAGCTTCCTCTATTAGTATACCGTTCTTCCATTTGATGGCAATCTTCTATGGTAGAATAGGAGTTGTCGATAGCAAGGGAGGAATAGAATTGAAACGTTTTTTACTACTCTGTCTTTCAATTCTGGTAGTAGCCTCGTGTCAAGCGGACGGCAGCGGAGAACCACAATTTGAAAGTTATGACGGACCACCGTTAACCATCGCCGTTGTAGGAAACGAACCAACGATAAAAGAAGATCGGTCGATTACATTCGTTCCGATGGATTTCGAAGGTTTAAAAAAGATCGATCCATTCGATTTTGACGCGGTATTCATTATGAAAAAGCACTTACAAAAAGCAGCCGAGAGTGAATATGCTGAACTATACAAAACAACGGATCTTCCTTTCTTTTTCATAGAATCAGAGAAAATAACCTACGCTTTTTGGAATGCGGATTCAACCTACGAAAGTGCTCCAAGTTTAAGTAATTCCGAATATGCAGTTGGTTATTATGCCAAAGAAGATGGTCATCTCCATTGGAGGTACGGTCTCTATAACCAGGAAATCTCTCCAGAGAATATTTTAGATGTTTATAGTAGAATGTTTACCACAATCTCAGAGTTACAACGTAAAAAAGACTCGTCAACGACGAGTCTTTCTCCTACTATTCAAACGATTAAAGCGCAGATGAAACGGGCTCATGCTTCGATCGATGCTTGTTAAAAAATTCTAACGAAGCAGCATTGAACTCTTTTGGCTTTTCAACGTTACACACGTGGCCACATTCTTCTAATACCAAATGACGGGCGAGTTTGTCGCTCTTCGTGTCTTCTAGCAATGGTTCTACAAAAAGGTGGTCTTCTTCTCCTGAAATGTATAACTTCGGGACGTTCTTTCCCTTCTTCTGCACATCCGCATACGTTTCTTTCACGGTAAACGCTAAATTATACCACGCTAAAAAATCTTGACGATTCATTTTCACAGCTTCTCTAATGAACACTTTTCTTGCCGTTGCATGATTTGCTTTTGGCATCATGATGTAAGCAAACAGCTTGTACAACCACATGTAAGGCACAAACCGTTTTACCGCAGTACCAGCCAATAAAAGAAAAGTTGCGAGTGGGGTGAACCGTGTAATTGCCCCTCCAAGTACTGCACTTTTCACTTTCTCTGGTGCACGTTGTAGCATGTGATGAGCAACTACAGATCCTAGTGAAATTCCTACCACGTGAGCCTTGTCTATTTTAAGTTCATCTAAAGTATGCAGAAGTTTATCGACAACTAAGTCACTTGTAAATGGTTTATCATAAGTAGAAGTCCCTGGTGATTTTCCATGTCCAGGTAAATTGATCGCTAATACATGAAACTGCTTCTTAAACGTTGCGATTTGTTTACTGAAGATCCCGTAGTTGCCGCCAAGACCGTGAAGCAAAACGATCGTTTCATTATTTTTGTTGTTACATTTGTAGTATTTATAATCAAGCATGGTGATACAATCCTCTCTATAAAAAAGGGGTGTTGTGTCCTTCTTCTAAAGAACAAGTATAACCTTAAATGGGTGAAGAAATAAATAACCAAACGCGACAAATGTGCTTTTTTTGTCGGATTTTGCGTGGTTCGTCACATATTTATAAAGAATTCCACCTCTAATAGGCAAAAAATTCTTAGTTTCAGGTAAAAAGCTTTGTTACCACTAAACATGCTAGCATGGTCTAGTACCTTAACCTGTTACTCTCTATCCTTAATGCAAACAAACGTAACGCAACAACCGCCTTATCCCCTCGGCTTTGCGTTCCTCATCCTGCACATCGACCAATGAAACGTCGTTTGTTGAATCGCATCATGCATCTCCCATAAATCATGGGTGATCCGAAGTTCAACGCCGTACGAAAACAGTTCTTGAAACAAATCATCGATCTTGTGTTTAGCAATCGGTATTTGCGCTTCCTCACTGATGTAGTACCCAGCGTTCTCATCGAAACTTTGAAAAGACGTTGGGTCAAATTCATACAAAACTAACGTAGTGTTCATCATAGCTTCTAGCCACTCCTGTTCGATGACAACGACATGCTGATGCTGCTGTGGTGAAAGGTATTGCTGTTTATCGTGGTCGGTCGTCTCCCTTCCGACGTGATAGCAAACCCTGGGGCAATCTCGCGGTGTTAAGAAATTCGGTAAGCACCTCACTTCAACCGCCCACACGAGCCCCTTTGTTTGATCAAGATCCTTACGTGTTGGAATTCTTGGTTCAAACACTTCTATGTCAATTTCTTCGCTAACATGAAATAACCTCACTGAACGATCTCTCCCTCATTAATTCTTTCTACAAACAAAAACGCGAAGCTACATTGGATAGAATACCTTAGTCTGTGAATACTAACAGATAGCTTATGTTCGGAGTGATTCTGACATGAAAATAAGACGACATTCAATCAAACAACAAGATTCTTCAAAAGAAAGCAAAAGCATAAAAGAACGAATCATGGACGATTTCCATCATAGCAGTGATCTCCACTGCAAGTCTTTTGAAGTGCCAGATATCGACATCACGATTTTGTTTATCGCGGATATCACCAATCGAAAAACGATTCAAAAACTGATCATTGCGCCACTTCTATTTCTAGCACAAGAAAATGAACCCATTTCTCCATTTTCGATCACTGGCAAATTACCAGTAGAATCGATGGAGGTTGTAAAAAACTACGATAAGATCAACACATACTTGATGGATGGCTTTACGATCATCATAGCAAAAGGAGAAACAGAAGTCGTCTATGCGATTGAAACGTGTAATTTTGTAAAACGTAAAACGAATGAACCAGTTAATGAACCAACAATCAGTGGACCACGTGATGGGTTCGTTGAATCGATTCAAGATAACAAATCACTGATTCGGATGCACCTGCATTCGAACGATTTGGTTTTTGAACGTTTTTCTGTCGGATCGGAAGTCAAAACGTATGTTGAATTGGTTTATGTAAAAGGAAAAGCATCGGAAGAGTTAATAACAGAAGCTAGAGAGCGAATTCAATCTGTTGAGGCAGAATATATAGGAGACGCTGGATTGCTCGAGCAAGCGATTGGGAAAAACAAGTTCTCAGCATTCCCAGAATTAACGAATACGCAGTTCCCTCTCAAAGTAACAAACGCTTTGATGGAAGGGAAAATCACCATTTTGACAGATGGTTCGCCTACAGCACTCATAGCACCGACCACACTAAACATGCTGCTTCAGTCGCCTGATGACTATTATTTCAAATGGATTCCGGCTTCTCTTACACGAATTCTTACTTACTTTGCTGCAATCATTTCGTTCGTCTTGCCTGCTGTATATATTTCGCTCATTTCCTTTCATCACGGCCTCATTCCAACTGACCTCGCCATTTCTTTATCAAAAACAAGAGAGGGCGTGCCGTTTCCATCGGTCATCGAAGCGTTTTTGATGGAAATTACGATCGAAATTTTACGAGAAGCTGGTATACGCCTTCCAAAGCCAATTGGCTCGACTGTGAGTATCGTCGGAGCAATCGTTATTGGTGAAACGGCTGTTAGTGCAGGAATCGTAAGTCCGATGATGGTGATGGTGATTTCATTTACAGCAATCTGTTCATTCACTGTACCGAATTATCAGCTGAGTCTTGCACTTCGATCGATTCGGTTTTTCCTGTTGTTTTTTGCCGCGATACTCGGCATCTATGGAATCCTAATCGCGCTGTTTATTCTCTCTACACATCTCGTTTCACTCAGAAGCTTTAACGTTCCATACATGGAACCTTATGCACCAATTCGTTTCAGACAACTCAAAGACTCAGTTATCCGCTTATTTTTCAGACTAGGTAAAAAGGACGGGAAGCTACATGAATGACAAACAACTGTCGAACTTCCCCATCATTGTATTCATCATCTCGACCATCATCGGTGTCGGAATCGTAACGTTACCACGTGAAGCTGCTAATGTTATCGACCAACCGAATATGTGGGTCAGTGTTGTACTAGGTGCTGCGATTGCTTTTCTGAATGGGCTTTTAATTTATTCTGTCATCAAGCGCTACCCTGAACAGACAATCTATGATATTGCACCAAACGTCGTAGGAAGACTTCTCGGAAGTGTATTCAACATCATATTCGTTTTGTACACGATCTGCATTTCCGCTTTTATTATGAGAATGATGGCTGAGATCGTGAATTATTATCTACTTGACTTAACACCTAGAATAGTCGTCATTTTCGTTCTAATCGTTTCATGTGTCTACCTTGTTTCAACTGGAATCACGAATATTATGGCTTTTTTGCAACTTTATTTTCCTATCATCCTGCTGATGTTCCTGTTATTGACCATCCTTAGTGTCCGTAACATTGAAGTTACCAACTTACGTCCAGTTTTCGTAAATGACATTGTTCCTCTCATCATAGGTGCAAAAACGACATTCTTCTCTTTTGTTGGATATGAACTGATCATGGTTCTCTCAAATCGTAAGTCAATATCGGGTTGGAAATCGATGTCGACGATCTTGTTAGTAAGCCTTGGTACTGTATGTACGATCTACGTACTCTTTTTTATTTTGA
Source organism: Anaerobacillus sp. ABD4_527 (assembly GCF_056160805.1). Classification (NCBI taxonomy): domain Bacteria; kingdom Bacillati; phylum Bacillota; class Bacilli; order Caryophanales; family Bacillaceae; genus Anaerobacillus; species Anaerobacillus sp. ABD4_527. Next base: position 628,608 of record NZ_JBSWXZ010000002.1, on the reverse strand, counting down.
ACATTGGGATTTTGAGCCTCGAAGAACTGAAGGTGACCACGTTTCCAACCATCGAGATGGCAAAGTCGATCGAATTTCAAGGGTTCTTTTTTGAACGCTTCGAGCTATTGTTTCTATTCGGATGGATTATCACCATCTTCACGACTGTCGTCGCCTACTACTACGCTGCTTTATTAGGTGTATGTAAAACGTTACGTTGCAAAAAGAACATTTACCTAAACATCCTGATTGGTTTGATTATCATAATTTTGTCTATTTTCCCAGATGGAATAACCGAGCTATTTTCATATGGAACATACATCAACTATTTGTCCTATGCATCACTTGTGGGTATTCCTTTCATCCTCTTACTCATTTCATACTTTAGGAGGTCTTTACGATGATAAGAAAGATAATGGTTACCATTGCTTGTGTAATCTTTCTTTCTGCCTGCTGGGACAGTAACGAAATTGAAGATGTTGGCTTAATTATTGGGGTTGGTCTTGACTTTGGTGAAGATGAAAAATTTTCAATGACACATCAATATGTCGTTCCAAATAACATCCAAGCATCCCAAGGGAGTCAGGCATCTGGGAAACCATTTCAAAACCTCACACTTGAAGGAGAATCGTTTTTTGAAATCATAAGAGAAAATTCTCTTGAAACCGATCGTCCACCAAACTTTACACATTTAAAGTCACTTGTTCTTTCGAATAGACTTATTGAACAAGAATCTGTTCGAAAACTAATCAGCTTCTTTTTACGCGATCATGAATTCCGAAGAACAGTCGCCGTATTTGTGACGAAAGAAAAAGTGGAAGAAATCATGAGCGTTGAGCCGACAAAGGAAATGTTCCCTGCGGTCCAAATCAAGGAGCTTACACAAAATAATGATAAAAGTTTGGAGATTTTAGAAAACACAAAGTTCAGCGAACTTTCCAGTAATATTTCAGAAGATGTGAGCTTCGTTATCCCCGAAATTGAAATCAACCAGAACCGTATTCGCTTATCAGGAGCAGCCGTCATTTCAGATGAAGATTACAAACTTGCGGGTTGGCTAAACCGTGAGCAAGTGGAGGGTCTCAAGTGGCTTACCGACACCGTAAAAGGTGGTTTAGTGTCCTTAACGGGTCAAGAAGAAAAGCATTCGGAAGACCATGTTGTACTCGAAATTATTACAGCAGGTACAGAAATCAATCCGAAGGTACAAGGCGGAAAGCTAGAAGTAGAAGTTTCAGTTAAGGCGACTGTCCGTCTAGGAGAAGATTGGAACATTGAAAGAGATGTGTTTAAACCAGGTTGGGATGATAAGATAACAACGGATGCACAGAACCACATTAAAAGGTCCATACAAAAAGTTATTGATCCAGCTCAAAACGAATATGAGTTAGATTTTCTTGGTATATCTAAATGGGTAAGGATCAAAGAACCTGCCTTCTACGAGTCTCATAAAAAGAACTGGAACGAGACGTTTAGAGACGTCCCCATTTCTGTAGACGTTAAGGTTGATGTCGATGGATATGGAACGCAGGATCTACAATAAGCTCCTCTCAACATCATGAGAGGAGCTTTTTTCTAGCGCATCGTATCTGATAAAAGCTTTAAGATAGAAGGTGAAACTGTATGAAGGTACATTTTCCTTTCTAACACGCCGTTTTTTATAGGTACGAACGTAACGCCTTTATGTTCGATCGCATCCGCCATCATCTTTGGAAGATAAGCGATTCCGATCCCGATCGATACAAGTCCAACCATGCCGAGGTAGTGGGTTTCAAGCACGTCTACTCCAATGCCCTTTTCCTGCATCATGTTCGTAACTTGATCTGAAAGGCTCCCCTCTGGGGGAAGAATCTGCTTATAAGCAAAGCACTCCTCCATCGTTACCTCTTTTCTTGTGGACAGTGCGTAAGAAACCGGAATCGCTGCGACAAATGGTTCTTGAAACAATAACGTTGAATAGATCCCTTCGATCGAAGGCGTATCTTGAACGATTGCAGCGTCGATGTCGTGCGCTTTTAATAATGGAACGAGATCCCGACTGTCATTCTGGACAACAGTCACGTTCAGGTTCGTATACTGTAGCTTTTCATAATAACTCGGTAAAAAGTACGAACTTAACAGTGGCGTAGAACCAAACCTGATATGATCAAACTGCTTATAGTGATGGACCGTTTGGTCGATTTTTGAAAACAATGGAGATAGGTCATCGTAGAGTGACCTTCCTTTTCTCGTTAGCTCCACCCCTCTGACCGAACGATTAAACAGCGCAAAACCGAGCTCCTCCTCAAGGAGTTTCATCTGTTTACTAAGCGCAGGCTGCGAAACAAAGCACGCTTCGGCCGCCTTTGTAAAACTTCTTTTCTCTGCAATCTCAATAAAATACTTCAGCTTATGCAGTAGCATGCCAGCCGCCTCCATAACTTCATATTATTTAAACGTAACAACTATTCTTTACCATCACTCTTCTTAACACTTTATCATAACCTTAAGTTATCATTTAATGCTTTTTATGTATTACCACACTTCTACTCACACCCGTTATTCTAGAAATAAGAAACTAACGCATTCAAAAGGAGACTTCATTATGAAACATTCCGTTCTACTCATTGTTGCGATACTGTTTGAAGTGATCGGCGCAACGTTTATGAAATTTGCAGACGGATTTACGAACGCGGGTTATAGTGGCATCGTTTTTCTGAGCTATGCCTTAGCGCTCACATTCTATATCATTCTAACTAGAGACCACGAACTCGGTATCATCAATGCACTCTGGTCAGGTGGCGGGACGGTTACGATCGCCGTCATCGGAATCGCACTCTTTGACGAAGCAACAACCATTACGAAACTAATCGGCATCAAACTCATCGTGATCGGCATCGTTGGGTTGAACACACCAGGTAAACATGCTGAAAGAGGAGGACAACCGTCATGATGTTTTTGACCATCTCACTTATCTGCTCGGTGTTAGGAAGTATAAGCGTCAAACTGTCGAAAGGATTTAAAAAGCGCATTCCAAGCGTGATGTCGTTCCTACTGTTCGGCTTTTGTATCTATTTTCTCACACTCGCTGTTCAAACGATCGATGTTGGCATCGCCTACGCCGTTTGGTCAGGTGTATCCATCGCTGGTACCACGCTTGCTGGCATCCTGCTTTTTAATGAAAAAGCAAACAAACGAAAGTTTCTATCGATTGCCGTCATCATCGCTGGCGTCGTTGTTCTATAATAAAAAGCCGATCGTGGCGTGCACGATCGGCTTCCTTACATTTACGTTAATTTCTTTAATGCTTCCTTATCGAATGGAAGTAGATCATCCGCTCTTCCATCACGAACTTTCTTCACCCACTCAGGGTCCATCAATAGAGAACGTCCGATTGCGACCAGGTCGAATTCACCTTGATCTAATCGGTCTACAAGGCCATCAAGGCTCGTCGTGTTTGCACCTTCAAAGCTCGTGAACTCACCGTCAAGTCCAACAGAACCAACGGAAATAACAGGCTTACCTGTTAGCTTCTTCGTCCATCCAGCAAGGTTCAGATCAGATCCTTCGAACTCTGGCTCCCAGAAACGACGCGTTGAGCAGTGGAAGATATCTACGCCAGCTTCAACGAGCGGCTGTAAGAAACGCTCTAGTTCTTCTGGTGTTTCCGCTAACTTCGCATCGAAGTTGAACATCTTCCATTGTGAGAAACGGAAAATGATCGGGAAGTCCGGTCCAACTGCACGTCGACACGCTTCGATGATCTCAGCTGCGAATCGCGTTCTACCAACAAGGTCACCGCCGTAACGGTCAGTACGCTTGTTTGTTCTTTCCCAGAAGAATTGGTCGATCAAGTAACCATGTGCGCCGTGAAGTTCAATGCCGTCAAAGCCAATACGCTTCGCGTCAGCTGCGGCTTGCGCATACGCTTCTACTAGTTCTTCTACTTCTTTTTCAGTCAGTGGTTCGTTCACCTTTTCTCCTGACAGATCAAGACCAGATGGGCCAACTGGCTGTGCTTCCTCATTTGGAAGGTCGCCTGCTTTACGTGTCATTCCAACATGCCAAAGCTGTGGCACGATTTTTCCACCTGCTTCGTGTACTTCTTTCACAACATTTTCCCAACCGCTTAGTGCCTTTTCTCCGTGAAAGACAGGGATACTCGCGCCAGAAACAGATGCAGGATGATTGATTCCAGTTCCTTCTGTCACGATAAGACCAACACCGTTTTCCGCACGTCTACGATAATACGCTGCAACATCCTCTCCAGGTACGTTACCAGGAGAAAAGCCGCGCGTCATCGGTGCCATCACCGTGCGGTTTTCTAAATTTAAGTTTTCACTTGTAAATGATTCGAATAGTGGTTTCAATGAACTTGTTGTTTTACTCAATGGTTTCCTCTCCTTCCATTAATGCAATTTTTATTATTACAGATTCATTATTGGAAAGAAAGTAATCTGTTTGTAGGTAGAGGTTAGCCGGTTGCCCTCACCTCTCCTCTTTCTGAGAAAGCAGCTGGTCGACCTTCTGCTCTAGGCGATCGAGACGAGACCTCCTACCCTTTAACATAAAAAGTAGCACGATCATAAGAGTAGGAATGGATAGCAACATGACAAATGCAAAGAGTTGAAAAAGAATATCTCCAATATGTACGTTCATACTTGAACTCCTCCTTTCTTATCCAACGAAAAAACCCTTCTCACAGGGTTTTTTCTTCTATCATTTATTTTGCGTTCTCATCCGGTTGATGAACACCGAAAATATTCCCTTCAGTATCCATGTAATAGGCCTGCCAAGCCATGCCTGGGAGCGCGTATTTTGCTAGAGCGACTCTTCCGCCATTCGCTAGAATGACCTTTTCCGTTGCATCGATGTCTTCTGAGCCCATCGTACATGCATACCCGTTCATCGCGCTGTTCACTTCTGGAGGAGGCGTTTGTCGCTGCATCAACGCGCCGTTGATTCCAGGCTCGTTCGAATCTCCCGTGACGACGCCAAAGTAAGGCATGCCAGCGTATTCGCTCCAGTCTTCAAACGTCCATCCAAACACTTCTCCATAAAACATTTTTGCACGTTCCATGTCGTCAACATGAACTTCGAAATGAATGACTCTACCCATAAAAAACCTCCCGAATAGTTTTGCCGTAGCGTTCACCTAACTATATTCGCTTACTCGGTACATTCTCCTTCTCCAGTTTTATGGATTATCCGTTATGTAAAGTTGAGCGACAACCGCGTACTCTGCATCTTTCACTGATTCAGGAAGGGTTTTATAATCATCAAGCCCTCCGATATCCATGTGGTTCTCACTCGACCCCTTTACGTAAGCGAGATAAACGGTTTCTCCACTTTTTAGCGTGACGTCTCCTTCGAGCTGTTCAAACCCATAACCTTGAAGATCTTTTGGCATTTCGGTCGAACCTTTACTGTAGCCAGTCGGTGATCCCATCGTGTAAAATGCGGTGCCTTCTTCCATATGAAGTTGAAAGGAATGCAGCGCTTTTTTAAACGTTTGATCGTCGCCATACGTTTGGAACTGTTCCTTCCCACCGTCACCATTTTGAAAAACGACGATTGAACTAACTAAATGCTCACCATCCGATAACTCACCATCAACGGTAAAAAACGTTTTGTAGTCGATGCCGATTTGATCGATGATCCTTTGCTCACGCTCAGTTAATGATGCTGACTTAATCGTCAACGTTGAATCGCTTTTTGCTAAAACCTTCTCCTCTGATCCGGTCGTCTCCTCATTCGTGCATGCTACTAAAACGAGCACCACGAGCAGCGTTAATAGTTGCTTCATCCCGTTCTCTCCTTACTGAATCTCCCTCCAAAAATGCTTCTAATAATGGTCACGACTAACATCAGGATTCCATTTAGAAGTAGACCGATCGCGCAATAAGCCGTGACGAACGCCGCTCCTTGGCTGTGCATCATCCCTGATACAAGTAAACCAACAATATGGAAGATGACTGCAGAAGCCATCGCTACGAAACTGAGAAGATAATGATTCATACTCTTCTTAACGTAAAGGGTCCAGCTTCCGACTAACAAGCCGATCGTTACAATAAAAAACCCCAATATCCTTCCTCCTTACCTACGCTACGGAAGCTCACACTTCAAGGATGTTTCGCTTTTTCTGAGCTCTTAACGTTTGGATCAAACATGGCACGCCGGCCATCATACTGACAATAAAGCTCCACATCACATACCGCCATTCTCCTGTAAAGGATGCCACGATAATGAAAAATACAAGCTGCCCAACCAATGTAAACCAAGTTGCAATCCACGCAAGTGTTAAATTTTCTTTCATTCCTTTACCTCCCACATACTAAGATTTGTCTCTACCAATTATTTCAAATTTTCTTAAAAATAACAATCTTCTTTTCCATGAACCTTTATGAAGACGGCATTTCTTCAGTCTAAGAGACAGCTGCACTGCTCATTAATGCGAATCCATAAAAAAGAAGGGCGATTGCCCTTCTTTTTTGTGCCCTTTTTGGAGACATGAAAATCTCCTTTCAAGCACCATTCAGCTATTGATTCTCTTCGCTTGAGAAACGATCGATGCAATAATTTCAGACGCTGATTCACGGCGGCTCAATCGAGGACTTTGCCCCGACCAGAGAGACATGAATTCAGGGTTTTGTTGGTTTGCAGCTTCTTTTCGAATACCTTTTGTTAACGAGTTTTGTAAGGGATAAGCCAATAACTCGTGTTCATGGCCTTCCATTTTATCGATAAAGGTGTTTCGAATGCCTCTCGCTGGCTTTCCGCTAAAGGAAGAAGTCAGTACGGTTTCTGTTTCTTTCGTATGTACAATCGCTTCTTTATGATGTGGATTCGCACCACTTTCATTACAAGTGACAAACGCCGTCCCGAGCTGCGCGCCATCTGCTCCAAGAACCATGGAAGCACAAACCCCTCTTCCGTCCATAATGCCACCCGCTGCGATGACAGGAATCTTCACTTCATCTGCGACTTGAGGGATGAGTGACATCGTACCAACGCCTTCGTTCGTCGCTAAAAACGTTCCACGATGACCGCCAGCTTCACTACCCTGCGCGACGACAGCATCCATACCAGATTTCTCATTCAAGATCGCTTCTTCCACGGAAGTCGCTGTTCCAATCAAGATGATTCCATCACCCTTAAGGTCTTGAATGACCTCTTGATCAGGTAGCCCAAACGTAAAGCTTACAATAGGAACGTTCAGCTCCTTGATCACCTCAATTTGGTTTCTAAAAAGTGATTCATCAATCTCTGGAAAGGCTTCTTCCGCTAGTCCTAGTTCGTCTCGAAAAGGGTTCAAAAGCTCGTTTGCATGCTTTATCTCTTGCTCTGTAGCTTTCGGGTATTCAGGGACGAACACATTCACAGCGAACGGCCTGTTGGTTAACGTCTGAATCTCTTCGATCGCCTCTTTCATCGCCTCTGGTGTCATATACCCAGCCCCTAGCGTTCCGAGTGCTCCTGCATTCGAAACGGTAGAAACGAGCCCTGGCGTCGTAACGCCTCCAGCCATTCCTGCTTGTATGATCGGGTGTTCAAGTTTCAGAAGTTCAAGTAACCGGCTATGCTTCCACATAGGTATCTTCTCCTTCCATAAACCTACTTTTTTACAGTTTACCACGATAACGAAGCATAATAGCGGAGGACACGAGAACTACTTAATTAATCATTAAAAAACACCTCATTTTGAAACCGAGCCAAATAGCGCTTCATTTCTTCTACGTCCTCACCCACATAGCCAATATATCCGTCTGGCCGGACGAGGTATAGCACGCTTTTCTGCAATCCCGCAGCTTCCACAGAAGAGTCCCACTCATATGCATGCACAGGTATCGGGACAAAAGATAGTTCATCTCTCACCTGTTGTTTTACGGTTCCATAAACATGAATCTGCCAATCAAACGATCGCAACGCTTCATAATTATTGTGGTTTTGTACCCATGGCAGCCGATCGCCCCCTCGACGTTTTCCGATCGTGCCTACACTCAGCATACTTTCATGATAGTGAATGCGCGTTTGCGAGATCGTCCTGAACATCGCTTTACGTACTGATGGGAATCGCAATAGAAATGGTAGAACATAAGGAAAGAAAACAGTTCTTAGCACTTTCCCTCTCCGATGCTGACCTATGATGTTTGTAAACGCACGGTCCGTCGTTGAAACGAGACTGTTCGCGAACGTACGGCGTTCCTGTTCATACGTCTCCAATAGATCACGTGACGCTTTTCCTTTTACCACGCTAGCTAGTTTCCAAGCGAGATTAATTGCATCTCCGATCCCCGTATTCATCCCTTGCCCTCCTGCTGGGCTATGAATATGAGCGGCATCACCTGCAAGGAACACCCTTCCTTCTCTAAACTTCTCACTGACTCGATGATGAACTTTATAAGTAGAAAACCAGTTTACTTGAGATACAGTAAGATCAAGCTTTCTCTGAACGGCCGGGTAAATCTCCCAGAAGTCGATCGCACGAACGTCCTCCGGAACGATTCCAATCAGACGGATGATTCCTTCTTTCCTCACCGGCATGAAAACAAAAAATCCGTTCGCTTCCATGTTCATATACATGTCACCTAGTACGAGAGAGTCACTCTCTGCTTCAACATCTGCAACAAAAAACTGCTGGTCATACGTCCCACCTGGAAAATCGGTTTCCATCCCGTGGCGAACCGTACTATGTGCCCCGTCACAGCCACAAATATAATCGAACTGACACTCCTCATGTTCATCCTTTTTGAGGATCGCTTGAACACCGTCCTCATGATTTGTGAACGAAACGAGCTCTGTATTCCACTCGATCTCAACTCCCGCATTCTCCAACTCTTTCACTAGCAATCTTTCATGAACATCTTGAGGCAGACTCAGCACATAGGGGAACGGGCTTAACGCGCCCCCTATGTCCTTCAGTCTCAGCTCCGCTTTGTCTTCCCCTCCATTTCTAATGTGAACAGCAGTAAGCGGAATTCCTTCTTTCACGAATTTATCTGAAACACCTAGTTGCTGATAATGTTCGAGGATACGAGCTTGGGTTACTAAAGCACGCGATGTTTCACCTGGCCCTTTATTTTTCTCAATGATGCGAAACGGTACGCCAAGCTTGGTAAGGGTTAACGCCATCGCTAGACCAGTTGGCCCCGCTCCTACGATCAATACGTTTGCTTTCATCCTCCCAACTCCTCTTAAAAAAAGTTCCTCCTACACCAATTCTTGTTTTTGTACGGAAGCCCCTTCTTTCATCTCGACAGATGACCGCTTAAAACGTGAAGAAAAAAGGACAACGAGACTTCCAACAGCGATCCAAACAAGCGCAGATGTAGGTTCATTCCATTCCAACGCTTTATCAAAGTAAAACAAATCTCTCAAACCTTCTGTCATGAAGCGCATCGGCATCCAAGGATAAATCCAATCATGATAAAAAGAAGTCATAAATTCGGTTGGAATGGTTAAGAGTGGCGCTCCAAAGAATAGTAACAGCGCGAAGATTCCTATTCCTTTTAAACCAATCCACGATAACACTGCAGAGATCATCACGAAGAAGCTGAAGTAGACGAGCGATAAGAACAAAGCCGTATCTACAAAGTTCGGAATCGATAAACCGACCATCACTTCAGCTAACCAGGCTAAGCCAAAGCCTGCCGTTAGTGAGAGAACAAGACCTAGCACTAGCTGAATCCCTCTTGCTTTAAAAGTTTGCTTACGCGAATGTTTCTGAAGAAAGAAGAACGTTAGCGCAGCACCTGCCATACAGGCCATCCAAAGAGGTTGAAACAGTGAAACAGGCGCATTCCCGTTCGCACTATTTTCACCAATCTCATTTACCTGAATGTCTTGTTTCATAATCGGTGTTGCGAGCTGTTCAGCCTGACTTGGTGAAAGGGTCATCCCTTGCTGTTCAAAACCAGTGATCACTTGCTTCCGAACGTTTTCGTTCAGGTTGGTAACCACTTGATTCAACATCGATTGTGCGACCATCGTTGCCATCCTATTCATTCCTTCATTGGTATACACGTCTAACTGAGGCGAAGTAGGATTTGGTGACCGTAGAGAACCTTGATTCATGCTAAAGGTTTCTGGAATAACCAATCCAGCATAGTAAGTTTGGTCATCGAACCCTTTCATCATTTCCTCAACGCTACTGAGTTCCACCAACTGAATTGGCGGTTCCTCCGCTGATGCTAGCATCTTTTGCATCGATTCTACGATCGTGTTCCCTGCGTTCAGTTTCCCCTGCTCGGGGATGTCCGCCCCTTTATCCAAATTCACGACGGCTACCGGTATGTTTTTCGGTGTCTGGTTAACAGATGGGATAAGTGTCAGCGAAAAAATAGTTAAAATAAGCAGTACAATTACCGGTAAAACAACCCACATTTTGCGATCTGTCATGATCCTTCCTCCTTATCTATTTAATAAACACTGTGTTGATTAACGTTCACACTGTATATTATAATTGGTTTACAAGTGATTACAATGCACAATACTAGTCGGGATGAACAGTACTTAACACAACTGTAGAAAGTGTTGATTAAAAAGGAAGCGAGGAAGCACCGATGGACAGAGATACGACCGATCGACGAATTCTACGTACAAAGCGGATGCTGCGTCAGGCTTTAACTGAGCTTATGGAAGAAAAGGGATTTGAAGCATTAACGGTAAGCAGTTTAACGGAAAGAGCGGACATCAATCGTGGTACTTTCTATATTCACTATCAAGATAAATATGACCTGTTGGATAAATGCGAGGATGAAATCCTGAAAGACTTCGAACAAATTGTGCGTGAAGGTTTCCCAACTCCACAGAATGACTACAGAAAGCTAGTTCAAACGGACCCGCTCCCACACATTCTAAAACTAATCGAACACCTAGCTGATCATTCAGCTTTCTTAAAGACCATCTTAGGACCAAAAGGTGATCCATCTTTTCAGGAGAAGCTGAAAGATCTTATGAAGAAGAACCTCACCGTGCTCATCGAACAACGGTTAAGCGACTCTCCTATACCTACTGATTATTTGATCGCATACGTGAGTTCCGCCAATTTAGGCGTGATTCAGCACTGGCTGAAATCTGGGATGAATGAGTCGCCACGGGAAATTGCCCTCATCCTATCTCGACTCACCATTCTAGGACCAGGGATGGAGGCTGGATTGAATTAGCCTATATCATCCAAAACAAACCCGCTACTTCTCTAAAGAGTAGCGGGTTTCTGCCGTTATAGAAATTTCCCCATCAAAATATCATCAACATACTCGTTTGGACCGAGCTTCCCTTGCCTTACTCGTCTACCTTCTACAGTAAACCCAAACTTAGAGTATAAGTGAAAGGCTCTCGGATTGTTTGAAAATACTTCGAGAGATACTTTTTCTACTTCGTTTTCTTTCGCCCAGTCCAGTAGTTCCGTTAGTAACGAACTGCCGATGCCGTTATCCCAAAATTGTTCTTGTACACTCATACCGAACATTCCTTGATGACAGAACTTTTTCCTAGTGGAACGACGAAAATTAAGCATGCCAACGATTTCACTATTTACTTCCGCAACTAACACTAAACCGTTTGAATCTTGAGCGTTGATCCAGTCTTCTTCTTCCTCAACCGTTGTCGTAAACTCTTCTAACGTAGAACTTAAAAAGTGAGCGTTCTCGCTCAACACCTTTTTTGTATGCTCGATCAGTTGAACAGCGTCACTTTGGTGAGCTTTTCTGATTGTCACCGAATTTTCCAATGAGATCCCCCTTACACCGTTATCTTTTCGTTAGGCAATGATAAGTTTTAAGGTTGATTGGGTTAGAAAGTGAAATATATTCGATAGGGATGACCTTTTAATAAGAGGTGGCTATTAAATGTAATCAAATAGTCTTTGAAAACCAAAGGGTAATACGGAAGCAAATATTATACCTATTACAATTGAAGATGCTGAAAAAACAATGAATTTTTGAAGTGATATTTCATTTCTTTTATAAGCGATAATGAATGCCTTCATCAAAAAAAAGACAGTAATAAATATAATGATACCTGAAAAAACACTTGTTAATATTACTTCCATTGTGTTCCTTCTTTCATCAAACTGACATAATCGATTGTGAGATATTATTATGATTAATCAGGATTATTTAACAAATACTACCTTAAGCGCTTAAGAAACCCTTCTTGAACATCTCATACCATTCGTGAAGCGCGTCTCCTTCTAACACGCCTAACGTTCGTAGAATGTCTCTTGAAAATTCGACTGCCCCACTTCCGTTTGCGGTAATCAAACCTCCGTCACTAACCGACTGTTTTTCTATGTAGTTATCATCACCTTTGTAGTGAGGTGCACTTTCTTTTAAATAAGGCAATGAATTCCCCGTATGCTTATGGTGATCGAGAAAGCCATGAATGCCGAGGAACGTAGTCGCATCACAGATTGCTGCAACAGGAATGTCGTTCTCAAAGCACGCTGCAACGAGCTCTTTTACCACTTGATTCTTCTCTTCTCTCCACCCTGTTCCACCAGGAATGATCACCATTGCTAAATCTGATGCAACGGAGTAGTCTTGTAAACTATAATCAGGGAGAACAGTGAAACCGCCCATCGATGTTTTAGGATCTTTATCGATCGCAATCGTTTGAACGTAGTAACCCGTACCTGACTTATTCAATTCTGGCGTGACGTAACTTGCTTCCCAATCAGCAAAACCATCTGTGATCACAACTAATACTTTTTTCATTTCAAAACGCTCCCTTTTCCAAAATAATGTAACACGCTACCCTTTGTAGCTCGTATCCCCGGTCTCTACTAATTCCTTTAGTCCTCTAAACATTAAATCCCATCCATGTTCGGTTGCGTCACGGTACTCAGATAGCGCTTTTTCCATATCAGCGTCTGTCCAACTTTCTTCTCGCTCAACGTGAATAAGCTGAGTAAACGTCATCTGTGCTCCGCTAGCATTTTCAACAATCTCAACCGTGATTCTGTCTTCTAACTCACTAAACTGCGGCATTTTGAACGTAAAGACCAATTGATTTGGAGCGTTGAGTTCGAGGTACTCCCCTACCGCTCGGTAATCAACGCCTTCTCGATGGTCGATGATTTCCCAATGGCCTCCAACCTTAGAATGATTCTCTACGAGCTTGTTCGTTCCTTCTAAGGTTAATAACCATTTTCTCATCATGTCTGGATTCACCCATGCTTCATAAACAGTTTCAGCCTTTTCCTCAAACGTTCTCTCCATGGTTAATGGTACCGTTGAGACATTATCCATCGTGTCATCTCCTTTATTATTCTAGATTCTTATCAGCGAACCACTTCTGTTCCAGCGATCCAGTCATAGAGATTCTTCCTTTTCTTATTCGTAAAAGGAAGAAGTAAATACAACAAGATAGCTAGATTCGCTGCGACTAAAACCACATACAAAGTCACTTCCTTGTAGTCAGAAGGAAGCATGATTCGCCATATACCAAAATGTGCGAGTTCCCAAGGGAGAAACTTAATAAACGTACGAAGCATCGAGCGACCGATTCCAATACGTTCACCGCTCTTGTTCGTTACACGGAGCCCCATTTTGCGCTTTCCAACCGTTCCTTGCCAGTTGGAACATTCGCACAACATAAAATATAGAGAAACTGGCAACGTCATCAATAAAAATCCTGTCAGCTGAGCGATTGCAGGCGAAGTTGAAAAGAGGGGAACGAGATATGCTCGAAAGATAACGGAAATCGAACCTACTACCAAAACACCGTATGAAGCGATGATCAAATAATCGAGTAAAAAAGCGTAAATACGATTTCGAAAAGGAGGATAAGACATCCCGTTCACTCCCTAAACTTGAAGAGTCGTAGTCTATACCTTTATTCAGCAGCCTTGTCTTTCTCTTTTCTTTTATTTTTCTCTATCGTGTAAGTTACGTAAATGAGGAAAACAAATCCGATTCCGCTCATGATCAACGCAATAATGTGAGATGCAGAACCTTCAAATGGAAAGAACAACGTAATAAAACTAATTCCGACGATCGCTAGTAAAATCCAGTGTAAGTACTTACTGATGAGCTCCCCCATGATTACCTCCTCTATATGAAGTTACTAATGCTCGCTTCATTCTTTATCATCAAAATGTAACAGTGCTAAACAGATCATTCCGATCGATAAGAATGTAATCGGACTGCTTGCTTTGATAGCTCCTTGCATCACTAAGCTAATCGTTGCGATTCCAATTCCTAACGGTGTAGCCCTTAATATCATTTTAATCCATTTCTTTAGCATTTCTGCCTCCAAACGTTGTAAAGAGTTTACCTTCTTCAGTACCTTCCCTCTTCTTTATGCTGATGTTAAAAAGTTCCTCAGCTCACTTAACGATAATTCTCTATTCCAATGAACGTAATGACCACCTTTTACTGGGTGATAGGTAATCGGAAGGTCATGCTGCTTTATTTTTCGTATGTATTGAGCGGTGTTTCTGCACTCTTTCTCGTTCATATCTTCAAACGTACCGTAAACTAAATAAGTCGGCACCTCTACCTTTTTAAGCAGGTTAGGAAGATTTAGATTATAGTATCCGAACATAAGGTTAAGACCACTTACTGAAAAGTCGCCTGGGTGCTTTAAGGCTAAGCGAACGTATTCATCTTCTTCAATACGAACACTCTCGCAAAATTGCTTTACTTTTCCTTCAAAGTTCACTTCATCACCACTACCTTGACGAAAGAGCGGTGCTAATTTATTTAGAAAAGACATTCCAAATACTTGTACACCAAAGTTTAGAATAGGAAACGCATAAGCAAACGGACCGTATTCTGACTTAGGGATTCTAGGAAAAGGTTTGTGACCTTGATCTAGCAGAACGAGTTTCGCTACTCGATTAGGATAATGATACGCAAAGGCTAATAAGATGGCTCCACCTAACGAATGCCCGATCACGTTACCTTTTTCTATTCCTTGTTGGTCCATATATGCTTTTACCCAATTCGCTAACTCCAGCGAAGTGATTTTATCTCTAATTCCCTCACTTTTCCCTAATCCCGGCAAATCGAGTAAATGTGTTTCAAATTCTTCTTTTAGATAGTCAGCAATATTCAAACCTTCATTACCAGTAAAACCACCGGCAGGGAGGAAGATTGCTGGTTCACCTTGCCCTACTTTTTCAACATAATAATTACGAATGAGATTGTCCTCCTTTAACTCTATGAAACGATGCTCCTTCTATTTAATTCCATATTTATGGATTCAAACCTCTTAACCAGAAAGGTCTTTTCCAATGAGAAAAGACCTTTCTTTGTTTTAACTCGTAACATATCGTTCTACAATTTCCATCAATCGCTTATTATTCTCGGTCGCAACATTTTCGGACAACCTCGCACCAGCGATAATCGGCGCCCACTCAAGCACCTCGTCCAAGGAGAAGCCGCTACGATCACATGCTAGTTTTACATACCGCTCAGCCCACTCCATAGAAAAACCCGCATACAACAAGTATGTTCGATACACATCCGCACGAGGATCACCTGCACTCGAATCCACCCAGTCGATGACGGTCACATCGTTATCCGATTGGATTAAATTAAATAAGTGGTAATCACCGTGACAAAGCTTATTCTCTACATTCATCCGATCAAGTTTTCTAAGAAGTGCATGTTTTTGGCTTTGCTCTAACACCCAAGCAGACTCAATCTGTCGCTTTAACTTCTTATACATGGGTTCAAGCGAATCCGTCGTAATGTCATGGATCCTGCACTGGATATCAATCGATAGCTTCATGTAGTCTTCCGCTTTCTCCATCCTTTCGAGTGCAAGGTCACCCAGCGTTTTGCCTTTGATGTACGCCATGATAATAGCCTGTTTTCCATCGACCTTCGTTACGTCGTAAATCTTCGGAACAGGTAGACCACAAGCATGTGCATGCTTTTGTTTATCTGCTTCAGCGACAGCTTCCGAACTTGGCAAATGCTCCTTAAACACTTTGATCACGCGATCATCCTGCAAGTAGATGGTCGCAGTATTTCCTTCTGCGATCTGAACAGCTTCCTTCACTCACACCACTCCTTCATCGTACGGTACTTTTCATGTCTAAACGCCGTGCCTTTATGTAAGATACTTGAATCTACTAGTACTATAGGAATCTTTAAAAAAGAAAGGACTGAGTTACTTGAGCTTATTCGAGCAACAGCCTTGCGGAATACCCGCACATAAGAAATGTACGAGCTGCATCTGCATGAGGTTAAGTCGCTTGCAACCAGGTACATCTGTAGCATTAAGAGTGTCTGGTGTTCGTGTTCCATCAGGTGGATCGTTGATTCTACAAAGCTACGATTCTACTGATTGCTGTGCCACGTTTGATGCTGGTGCAGGCACGAGTCCGTTTATCATCGACTGCCACCGAATCGATGGGTTTACGATCAATCCATAGGAACATCCTTACATTGAGGGTGTTTTTGCTTCACTAAAAAATAAGATTCCCAGCACTTAGTATCGCAGCGAAAATGGCTAAGCTCATCGCAACTTTGTAAATCGTCTTCTCCCTTTCTTCTTTCTTTTCATCAAAAGAGATATTCGCCATCGAGAAAGCGATCGTGATACTTAATAAAAGTGGAAAAAGTGCGGTTTGTCTCGTGAATCCCGCCCAAATCATCGCACTCATCGAAACTAAGGTTAAAATGATTAACATTACTCTTAATTTCATGTGTATACTCCTTATGTAATTGTGTTGTACGCACTCCTACCAATTATTTCAAAATGATCAGAACAACTCAATACTTTATTCCATCAAAAAAGGAGCCTACTAAAAGTAAGCTCCTTTGCTCATTATTGCATTCTCCTAGTAAGCACCTTCTGAATACGTCAGCTCATAGCTATGCGTATAGATTTCAAAAATGTTACCGAATGGATCTTCTACATACACCATCTTAAATGGTTTTTCACCAGGATAGTATTCACGGATCGGCATACGTTGTTTACCACCGTGTGCTTTGATTTTCTCAACCATTCCTTCAATATCAGGATCTTGGATACAGAAATGGAAGATACCTGTTTTCCAATACTCGAAGTTGTTTTCAGGCTGTTCGTTCTCTGGGAACTCAAATAGTTCGACACCGATTTTATCACCCGTTGAAAGGTGAGCGATTCGGAATTTCTCCCAGTCGTTACCGAACACATCACGGCACATTTGGCCGATCGGTGTATCGTCATTTTCTACATCGGAAGGCTCCATGATGACGTACCAACCGAATACTTCTGTATAAAATTTTACCGCATCTTCAACGTTTGGGACAGATAGTCCAATATGAGAAAAGTTTCTTGGATATGTTACCATAGTAGTAATTCCTCCTTAGAAATTGTAATTTAATTGATTACAGAACACATTATATAATGAGTTTTTATACATGAGAAGAACGCACTTTTATGTGAGACACTAACCTAAAAGTAAGTAAAGGACTGAAAGAAGATGGACGCACCGATCAATCAAGATGGTAAACTAAACTGTTCGATCGAATACACATTGAAGAAAATCGGCGGGAAATGGAAAACGGTCATTCTCTGGCACCTTGGAGTCGACGGTAATTTTAGATATAACGAGTTACGCAGGTTATTACCAGGCGTTACGCACAAAGTTCTCAGTGAGCAGTTAAAAGAATTAGAAGAAGACGGGTTCATCGACCGCAAACAGTACAACACGATCCCGCCAAAAGTTGAATACTCGATGACGGAAAAAGGAAAAACGGTTTTGCCGATTCTCGAACAAATGCATAAGTGGGGAACCGAACAGATGGACAATCAATAGGATTACCAATTAATGTAGATTTATAAGAAAAAGCGCAATTCTCAGTTGAGAATTGCGCTTTTCCTAAAATACGTTTTGAACTGGTTCTTTTTTAAATTCTGTTAGAAAACTTTCCGCTGATAAACAACATGAGAGATACTCCATGAGACAGCATAAACCATCAACACACTAATGGTTACTACAATATACAGCGCCTGTATAGGTACATTCATTAACGGAGTCAAATACTTCCCTAAAAACGTAAGAATGGAAGGACCAATACCC
Source organism: Anaerobacillus sp. ABD4_527 (assembly GCF_056160805.1). NCBI lineage: Bacteria > Bacillati > Bacillota > Bacilli > Caryophanales > Bacillaceae > Anaerobacillus > Anaerobacillus sp. ABD4_527. Next base: position 610,628 of record NZ_JBSWXZ010000002.1, on the reverse strand, counting down.
GCCAAGACAAGAAAGGAGATAAGTACGATCGTAAATATATATCCCTGTTTAAAGATATAAAACAAGGGAAAGGTAAAGGCCGAAAACGCCAAGAATAAACCACTAGCAATGAGAATGTGCTTGATATCAAACGGTTTGTTGAATAGAAATAACGAAAGGCTTGTTAGCGCAATTGAAATCATCATATACACAATTGCACCTATGTAACGTGAAGCAATAATTTCTTTTCGGGTATAAGGCAAAGAATTCAATAAGACGTTTGCTTCCGCTTTCTCATCATAAGCATAAGCGTTGAAAGGAATGAAGATACTTGCAACAAGAAAGATTAAAACAGGGTGTGAGCCCATAAAGATAAAGAATAAAATAAACGGAACGAAGAACAGCAGCTGGCGCTTTTGTAAAATAACGTCTCGCCTAATTAAATTTAACATTCAGCTAGCTCCTTTCGTATAGTACATAATTTCTTCTAAAGAAGCTCGTTCGATTACTACGGTGTCTCCAAATGTATCTTTCACAGCACTCACATTATCCGTTAATGCCTCAAACCCTGTGGATGCTCGATGAACGTGAACAAAATCGCTTTCTGTATCCCTATCGAGAAGCTCTAATCCCCCTTTTACAATCGCATATTGATCTGAAATATCATCCGTCGATTGATTGAATACTAGTTCCCCGTTTTGTATAAATGCAATGTAATCCGCGATCCGATCAAGATCAGTTGTAATGTGGGTTGAGAAAAAAATCGTTCGTTTCCCATCAAGCATAAGCTCCTGTAAAAGACTCAATAGCTCTCGCCTGAAATTAGGATCTAATCCAGCAGTGGGCTCATCCATAATAATCAATTCAGCATGATGGGAAAGCGCAATAGCCAAGGATGCCTTCATCTGCATACCTTTAGAGAACGTTTTAATCGGTTTGTTAAGAGGGAGATTAAATTGATCAGCATACTGGTAAAATAGAGAATCATCCCATCGTTTGTATGCAGGTCCTACAATCCGTTTTATATCTTTTAAATTTAACCCTTCGAAGAAAACATTTCCATCGTACACAAACCCGATCCGTTCCTTTATCTCTTTTTCGTGCGATTTGAAGTCTAATCCAAATACATACACTTCTCCATCATCTGGTTTTAATAAATTCATCATCATTCTAATCGTTGTCGACTTGCCTGCTCCATTTTCGCCAATAAATCCTGTAATCAAGCCTTGTTTTACTTGTAGGTCAATATTCTTAACCGAGAAATCCTTGAATGTCTTTGAAGCACTTCTTAATTCAACAACATTTTTCATGGTTTCACTCCTCGTATAGCATCATCAATAATTGTTGTAGTTCATCAAGTGAAAGCCCCATTTCGCGACTATTTATAATGACTGCGTTTAATTGATCTTCAATAGCTTTAAGTTTCTTTTCTCGAATGACTTCTAAATTCTGCTCTGCAACAAACGATCCTTTACCAACAATAGAGTAGATAAATCCTGCTTTTTCTAACTCTTCATAAGCTCGTTTCGTTGTGATAACACTGATTTGTAAATCTTTTGCAAGCTGCCTAATTGATGGTAAAGCGGTTCCCTCTTTCATCTCACCTGTTAAGATAGAAGACTTGATTTGATTTGTAATTTGTTCATAGATCGGCTCCTTTGAACTGTTCGAAATAATTATCTGCATGCAAATCCCTCTTTTACCTTCTCTGATATAATGTATATATACTATATATACATTATATACACACGAAAGTGAAGGGCACAATACTAAATTGAATAATTTTAAGAAATGATTATGAATTAAAGACAAATGCTTACGAATGAAACTCATTCTGAACACTAAAAAGGTAGGGTCGATCTTTTATAAGACCAACCCCACCTATCATTTCTTTTAATTAACTTCTTTCAACAACTCGTACGCTTCTTCATCAGATTTCACGTCAAGCAGCTTCTCTCGATACTCATCATCCATAAGTTTCCTTGAAAGCATCTGAAGAATCTTTAAGTGTGCGTCTCCTTCGCTCTCTTTAGGTACCGCGATCATGAAGATCAGTCTCGCTTCTGTACCGTCAAGGCTGTTCCAATCGATGCCATCGCGCTTGATTCCAAACACGACGCGAGGTTCGCTTACAGCCGTCGATTTCCCATGAGGAATGGCGATGTTCATGCCGATTCCAGTTGAGCTTTCATTTTCTCTCGCAATGATCGCTTCCTTAAAGCTCTCTTTTGAATCTAGCACATCTTCCATTTCAAGCATGTCGATCATTTCATCGATCACGTCGTCTCTCTTAGATCCTTTTAACGCAATGTTCACCAATCGTTCGTTCGTAATGTCAGTTAGTTTCGTTACCTCTGTAACCCTTGATACCGTCTCTTCCTCTGCTGGTGCCGCTTCGACCTGTCCATCAGTGCCTGCGACTTCCATCGCAGCGACGTCTTTTTTCAAGGTGTTAACAAGAAGCGCAGTCACGATTGCACCTGCAATCACTGCCACGAAGAACATGAGCACATTATCCACAGCACCTAGAACTGCTACGATCGGTCCACCGTGTGCGACTCGGTCTCCGACGTTCCCCATCATCGCAATGACAGAACCTGTAATCGAGCCGACCATGATACTCGGGATAACGCGGAGTGGATCTTGAGCTGCGAACGGAATTGCACCTTCCGTGATTCCGAAAAGCCCCATCGTAAACGACGCTTTTCCAGTTTCAATCTCAGCTTCTTGATACTTCCGTTTCTTAAGAAATGTTGCTAGGCCCATTCCGATCGGTGGAATACAGATCGCAGCTGCGATCGGCCCCATGATCTCATAGTTTCCTTCTCCGATCATGGCAGCTCCGAATAAGAACGCAACCTTGTTTACTGGGCCACCCATATCGAAGGAAATCATCGCGCCAAGAATAACGGCGAGAAGGATTGAACTCGTTCCCTGCATGCCTGCAAGCCAGTTCGTTAACGTTTCAAATACCTGTGCGACTGGCGCACCGATGATAAAGACAAATGCGAGTCCAACGATCAGTGATGCGAGAACCGGAATGATGATGATCGGCATGATCGGCTGAACGGATTTTGGAACCTTGATCTTCTTAATCGCAAGTGCAACGTACCCTGCCAAGAAACCAGCGATAATCCCGCCGATGAACCCTGCTCCTGCTTCACTTCCATAAAAGCTGCCGTTCGCTGCGATGAACCCTCCGATCACACCAGGTGCGAGTCCAGGACGATCCGCGATACTGTAAGCAATGAATCCTGCAAGAATCGGGATCATGAACGTGAACGACGCCCCGCCTAGCTGTTCGATCGTCTTCCAGAAGGAACCTTCAGGAATCACGAGACCGTTCTCAGTTGGCTCTCCCCCGATCGTTAGTGAGATTGCAATCAAAAGTCCTCCGACCACAATGAATGGAATCATATACGAAACGCCGTTCATGAGGTGTTTGTAGATCGGATTTTCTTTACCTTTCTTATCATCCTTCGCCGTTTCTGCGCCGCTGTTGCGAAACTCAGGTACGTCACCGTTTTGATGCTTTTTTATCAACCCTTCAGGATTACGAATTCCTTCTTGAACACCAACGCTAAGTACTTTTTTGCCGTGGAAACGGTCTTTCACTACCGTTTTATCGGCTGCAATGATGATGCCATCGGCTTCTTGAATGTCCTTCTCAGTAAACTCATTCTCAACGCCGATGGACCCTTGCGTTTCTACCTTTAGCTCGACGCCTAATTTCTCTGCAGCTTTTTGTAGATTCTCAGCTGCCATGTACGTATGCGCAATCCCGTTCGGACAGGATGTAATCGCCAACAACTTCATGTGCTTCCCCCTCTTTCTTTGATATCGCTTACACATATCGTATCTTATAAAGAGTGGGGAAAAAGAAAGAAAGTTTACCGGAACTTCCGGAAATATGACTATTTATTGTGATGAACGGTTTCCACTGAGGATGTCGATTACGGAGTCAGGGTCTCTCTTACTCACAATACTCCTTAGCAATTGCGGGTTTTCACTCAGAGAAGAGATCTCCCTAAACAGTGCTCTCGTAGCCTCACTATTATCGTTATTTACGGCTAATAGAAAGACGAGGCTAACGTTTTCCTTCTCCCACTCGATAGGCTCTTTCATAACCCCTACGGCTATCGCTGACTTATGTATGAACTGAGGATCACCATGTGGAATCGCAATACCAGACCCGATGCTTGTAGATGAAGCTCGCTCTCTTTCAAGCGCACGCGTCGCATACTCCTTCGCCACATACCCGCTCCGAGAGAGTGCGTTCGACAGTTCTTCAATAACGGCGAATCGATGAACAGGTTCTTCATAAATAAACACAAATTCAGGCTTTACGTATTCTGTAACTATCGCGCTGCTTCGATCGATCTCATGAATAAATGCCTCTAGTTTACTTTCTTCTTCGATGTTCAGTAATGGCGAGATCACGATCGATGGAACAGCCTGCACGGTCTTAAGGTCAACGGTTGAGATAACGAGATCGACTTCTTCTTTTTTCAAAAATGAAGGAAGTTCTACTTGGGAAATACAGTCCAGAATCGTAAGAGATGCGAACTTCCGCTCAAGCTTTGTTCGTAGAAGCTGGGACATTCCTACACCGAGATGACACACGATGACGGCTTTTTTTTGCTTTCCTCTATTTGAATGAAGCCGTTCAACAGCTGCTTCAAAATGCAGCGTTAAATAGGCGACTTCATCTTCCGGAATCATTACCCCGTGCTTTTCACTAAATTCTGTAGAAAGTCCGATGAGAAGATCGAATAAATACGGGTACATCTGCTTAATTTCTTGAAGCATCGGATTTGTTACAGACAGGCCGTATGTAAGCCGGTTAAGAGCAGCATACAAATGAACACGCAGTCCTTCTAGCAAATCGTCGTCATCACGAAAAGAAAGAGACGTCAGTTCCGACATCCTACGAACAAGGTCTGTTGCGATGGGATCGATTTCTAGCTCATCTTCCTTCATACCTCGTCGTTTTGCACCGATAAAATGAAGCGCGAGATAGGCGATTTCTTCTTGTGGAAAATGCACGACAAACACGAACTCAAGCTTCTTTAACAGGCTTTTCGCCCACTGATACTCCGCAGTTGACGTCACCCTCTCAACATCTTCTTCACGTAGGGTAACCACATGTCTTTGCTTCACTCGTTTAATCGTAAACAACGTATGCATGAGAAGATTTTCATACGCTTCATCTGTATACGAAATATCATGCTCGGCTTGATGCGTACGTAATTCAGTTTCGACAAGACTTATTTCATAAGGTGAAAATTGCTTTTTAAAGAAGGATTGTACAAGAGTGTCATCATGTACAAACTCCCGTAAACGAGCGAGTGCCCTCCTTTTCGCCATCTCCTCCCCATCTACCAACACACCAACTTTTTGCTTAAAATGAAGGGCGAGTTCAAACTCATCTAACCATGTGCGAATGTCCTCAAGGTCTTTACGGATAACGAGTCGATTCACATAATAGCGTTCGGAAAGACCCTGGATTGAAACTGGATCCTTCGTCATCAGCAGCTCATAGACGATTTCAACTTTTCGTTGCCGTTCGATGACTTCTTCTTTCTTCGTATCTACTGAGCTGAACGTTTGATAAAGCCTCGAACGTTCGTATTCATCCACCTGTATGTAAACCCCTAGCCCCGGCTTCTTAACAAGCTCACCGTTCGTTTCCTTCTCAACGTATTCTTTTATCGTCCCTAGGTCGTTCCGGACAGTCTTCTCAGAACAAGAAAGATGATCCGCAAGTTTGCTCACTCGTTCTGTTTCTTTGCTTTCTAGTAACATAAGCAACAGTTTTTGCTGTCTACGATTCATCTCTTCCACCTACTTCATAGCGTTCCTAAATATAGGTAGTATATCAAAAGTATTGGTTCAAAAGGAATACAAAGATCATCCATGCTGATGAATGAAGTGGGGCTTGTAGTGCCCTACTTCCAATAGATAAAAGGGATTTAATGTAAACAGGAGAAGTAGTAGAAAATAGAATATTGGAGGGGTTCAATGAAAAAACTTTTATTGTTTTCAGGTTTGTGTTTACTACTGCTTATTGCTGTCTTTAGTTTAAATTCTAGTATCAGTGCCTGGTTTTCTTTTAAAGATGAACCTGATCTAACAGATGTTAATACATACTACGAGGTAGACGTTGAGGTTTTTCCGGATACTAACACAGGTACTGGAACCATGACGATTCATACAAAAAATGATACTGGTCAAGCCCAAGATCGAATCTTCTTTCAAGTGTTAGCCAATAAGTTTCTAGACTCAGATGCACTTGATAGAGATGAGTGGAAAGCTATGCTGGGACCATTCTATGAATCAGGCGGACTTGAATTTAAAGAAGTACAAGTTGATGGGGAGGCTATCGAGTACACCATAAAAGATACAATGCTCGAAATTCCACTGGAAAAATGGGATGTTGATGAAGTCATTAACGTCTCCTTGGACTTTCAATTTACGGTTCCTTACAATGAGGGGATCTTTTCTTATAACAACAATAGTATTTACTTCGGGAGCTGGCTTCCGACTCGAGCTGTCTACAATGAAGATGGATGGTACATGAATGAGTTTCCGCCGATCGGGGATCCATCTTATAATGATGTTGCAGATTATTCGGTAACGGTCACTGTCCCAAAAGACCATCATCTAGCAAGCACTGGACAGGAAACGGCGGAACCAGAAGTTAGCGAAGATAAAAAGACTTATTCGATACATGCAGAGAAAGTGAGAGAATTTGCTATGAGTGTCCTCGATGAGACGTTTAAGGTACATAGCGAAGAAATAGACGGAATCACTCTACGCACTTGGTATACATCCGAATCTGAATTTCACTATTCGAGCTTTCATGAAACAGCAAAGAATGCCATTCAGTATTTCAATGAATCATTTGGTGAATATCCCTATAAAGAGTTTGAAATCGTACCAGGCGCAAGGTCTTTCTTAGGGATGGAATATCCCGGATTGACACTGGTGAATGAGAGACTATATAACAATTACCCAGACCAACTTCTTAAAACCATCGCGCATGAGGTTGCCCATCAATGGTGGTATGGAGTAGTCGGAAATCACACGATTGACGATGCATGGCTTGACGAGAGTTTAACCACCTATTCAACGCTTCAATTTTTATCAGAGTACTATCCCAACCACGCTAACGATGAGTTGAACAAATATAAGGAAAAAACCGAGAAAATAGATGAACTTAAGAAAAGCGGAGCATCCATTACTTCTTCCACAACCGAATACTCAAATTCTAAGGAATATGTGGATCTTGTATATGCGATCGGACCTCACATGTTTTATAAATTGGAAGAAGAAGTTGGAAAAGAAAAAATGAACGAAGCCTTGGAACATTATTATAGCGCTAACAAGTATCAATTTGCTGAAAAAGAAGACTTGATCGAAGCATTTGAAAGAACGATTGGACCTGAAACTGAAACGTACTTCAATGAATGGTTGAATAATCATCCTGTCACATTGGATGAAGTTCGCTAAAACCTCGTGTAAAAAAGTGTCTTAGGTCAAGAAAAAAACCGACGAAGCGGTATTAAAGAATTCCGCATTCGTCGGATTTTTTCTTCTTGCCAATTACCCTTCGCTGTTCATTACTGAAAGTGAATTTCTTTCTTTCTATCCATGTACCAACCATAAGCTTCTTTCACCCATAAAGAAGGAGCATCTCTCATCGTAGTATGTCTGATCGGATTTGCTCGATTGACCACGTTCAATGTGGCTAAACCAAACACCTTTTGTAAGAATGTTCTCGATGCCTCCATCTCAATGATCTTCTCACGTTTCGATAGATAAGTCGTAAGAGTAAATCCTCCCGTTTGCATCTGGACAAACTCCTTGTTCATCGCGTATTTTGTTTGAAGATAATCTAAAACCCGAGACGTTACAATCAACACCAGCAAGACAAGTGAGAGCGCCCACCATGCCCAAGTAAAGTTAAAAGGATCGGGTTTCAACCAAAAGAGAGCTCCAGTTGTGATCATCCAAAACCAGCTAGGCTTCAACAGACGAAGGTACATTGCTTTTCTAGGTAACCGTTCCATTTGTCCAATTAAACGATATTGAGGCAGCATTTCCTCTACAATTGAAATCGCACGCTTTATCGGAAGAAAAGGGTATAGGGTACTCACTTCAGATTCCCCAAGACTTCCACCTGCAGAAACTAATGTTACTGAGGCTAATCCAAGCATTCGTTTCAAAAGGGTCTGTTCGATTAAAATCGCTTGAACCTTATCTTTCTCTATTGAAAAGTTGCTTTCTTCCGCTATTCCTTTCGTAATGATGACCTTCTCATCAGTTGAAGCAATCTCATATTTTCCATACTTCACGACTGTCCTTACCATTCCTATACCGATTGAAATAAGGATTAAGAATATAAAAACGATGCTCATCGTCCAGGTCGATCCAACGATACTAGATAATATCCCATTCATTTTGTTTTCTAAATGAAAGTCTTCTACTTTCGAAATGAGCGACCCAGCGATTGGAATGATTGCTAAAAAGCTAAGAGACGTAAAGGTTGCCTTTAGGATATCTTTTTTCGTAGGCGTAAAATGGACGGTCTTTGAAGAGTCGGATTTCACCTTGCCTTCATGTTCATTAGTTTCGTTAACTTCTATAGGCGAAACCTTTGTAGCCGATGAGTCTTCTTCTCTCAATTCGTTAGGACTTTTTCTTGCTTCAATTCTCCCCTCAATCTTTTCTGCTTCATCTACTTTTATGACAGGAAGAACAATTGAACTTTCTTCACCCGTTATACTCGTCTCTAGTATGAGTGAGGTGACACCAAAGAGTCGATGAAACCAATACGTTTTACGATTAACATGTTGAACCTTAGAAAAAGGCACAGTTTGTTTCGTAGTCGTAATCCTGCGTCTTGTGAGTTGAATCGCTGTTTCATTCACTGCATAGGTACGGGAATACCATTTGTATGGAATCGCAAGTAAACTCACTATGAAGAGGACAACCAGCGCATAGCGCCCATAAACGATATACCAGGCTTCGGACCCAGCATGTATAACAAAAAGCAAGATAAAAAAGACAGCGCTATTCCTCAAGAGCTTTCCTAGTTCATGCAGCATCATCAAAGGGTGATTTCGTCTTCGCATGCTCATCACTACACTTCCTCTACTTTTGCATAAAACGCGATCTGATTCCTTAAATGCATTGCGGTGGATTCCGGCAATGCTGGTATTTTATGTACAGATCCCGTTGTATTCACTTCAATTGAATACAAGTTGTATTTCTTTAACAGTGGCCCTTGATGAGTTGATACTGACTGAATTTTCGTCATAGGAATCAATTGATGTGCTTCATGTAGCGCTCCGGACTTAATCTGAAGGAAGTCTTCACTGATGTCATAACGCCAATGTTTGTACAACAAAGAAACCTTGAAGAAAGCCCATACCGTTCCAACGATAGAAAGAATCGTTAACCCTACTAGTACCCACCCGATCCATGGCTTCCAGTCAAAGTATCCGTCCGCAATGAACAATCCACCAAGAATTAGAAACCCAGCAACATTCATCATGGTTTCACTAATTAACCAAACTTTCACACTATCTTTTGACAATCGTTTCGTTGGAGATTCAATAAACGTACTCAATCACTATACACTCCTTGTATACACAACTTTGCTCACTATCATTTACGATACTAATTGGAAATCGTTTCAAAAAATCCAAAAAAAGCCTCCTCCCTTTTTTAGGGACGAGACTTTTAAATAAATTCCTATCTTCGTATACACTGAGCAGCTCTTTCGTATACGCATTCAGATTCGAAGGAAAACTCTGTTTCAGCAGATTTATAATCGATGCTTGAATCGAAACGTCTAAGGTTGTAGTGGGTTCATCGAGTAGCAGGAGAAACAGATTCGTAATGATCCTGTCATTGCCTTCTCATTACAGGACGTAAGGACACCTTCGTCCGCACCTGTTTCTTTTTTCTCGATAGTAAAATGCACGCGGAGACGATGAGAATTCCTCCAGAAATTGTAAGTAGATCTGGTACTTCTGCCCAGAACAGAAAGCCCCAGAGAATATTGAACACAATCCCTATGTAGCGGGCGATTTCAACGACGACCACACTTTCATGAGTAAAGGCCTTCGTTAGAAACACTTGTCCGAGTAAGGAGACGACTCCGATTCCGATAAGAATCGTTAAGTCTGCGGCAGTTGGAATCACTAAATCATTCCACATCAGCGGAATGGAGACGAGTGTCCCAGTTGCGAGAAAATAAAAGACAATCTCAAACGAGTGATGTGTTTTACTTAGGAAACGGATACTCGTTGCCGCCGCACCCGCAAACAGTGCACTCACGACTCCCACGAGCGCATAAAGTGAGTATGATGAATACGCACCAGGCTTCGCTAACAGCACGATCCCAACAAGAACAAGCGGTAGGATTAGCAAAACTTGCTTAGACACCCGCTCTTTTAAGAACATGTATGAAAAGAACACCGCAAAGAAAGGGGATAGATGCGCGAGAATACTCGCATCCGCTAGCGGTATCTTAGAAATCGTATAGAAATATGCAAGCAAATACAGCGCTCCAAGCGCACCTCGCAGCATCAAAAACGGAATTCCTTTTCTCGAGAACGAAACCTTTCTGCTCCTCATAAAGAAGAAAATCAGTACAGTTCCTATGAAACTTCTAAAAAACACGATTTCAGAAGTCGGCACCGTGTCACTTATACTTTTCACGAGGGCGTTCATGATACTGAAGATTAAGGAAGATAGTATTGCAAGCAGGACGCCATTTTTCATCGAATCTCCCTTTCTGCAAATCTCTGAAACCCTCTTACCGGCTCACCCTTCAAGCTTTGCCACTCGTGAACTTTTTGTTCGAAAGATTGAATCAAGCGGAACATTTCTGGTAATCTAATTCCTCTTTCAAATCCAAGGCGGTGCATTTGTTTTAAGTTCATATAATCTTCGAATGGGATTCTCGGAACGCACCACTCCCCAGAAGGCGTTCTTGAAATTTGTTGAAAAGGGACTTTCGAGAAATCAAAGTATGCCCCGTTTTTATCAGGCTGTGAAAAGGGATCGATCAAGATCGAAGCATAGCGAATGTAGAGGTAATACTCCTGTTTCACAGCTTCAAACTCTTGAAAGCCATCAAGATCAGAACGTGACAGCGACTCCTCGTGTACAGGGTAGTTATCATCGTTAAGGAACTGAAGTAAATTGATCGGTTCCCCTCCTAGTTTCACAGTTAGCGCTGAGATCTCTTTCCACAGCTTCACCATGACATTGATTGTTTCTTTCGTGATCGGTCCTTCTGGATAAAGCTTGTACAGGGACTTCAACGATTTCTTCTCAGAAAAAATCTCATTCAATGAAAAAGGATTGATGAAGAATGCAGGATGCACATAGGTCGTGATGTTCCGACATTCTGCATCGATTGGGTTTTCTTTTCCAACGGTTTCAACCCCAGCTTCTTGTAATAACCTTTCGATTTCATTTAGAGATCCTTTTTTACTAGTAGCTAAGTAAACCCGTTTTTTTACCGCCTTCGTAAACGCAACAAGGTCCCCCTCAGGGACGAATTTAGTTGCGGCATAATAATTTGAAAGGCTGATCACTTCAATACTCTTACTTGTTTCGGTAACGATCTTTCTAACAAGTTCGTTCGATCCGATTACGGGTGACAGCAAAATAATCTTGTTAAGTTTTGTTAACCTTCCTATCCCAATCGATCGAAGAACATCTTCATAACTGTAGCTTGGAACACAGACGATCATCGTATTGAACCGATCCTCAACGCTCTCTAAGCCATTGTAGAAACGAGAGATTTCTACTTTTCCAGAAAGGGATGGCCAATTCGGGGCAATTGCCGTGATCACATGGTGAGTATTCTTTAGTTGATTTTGCACACGTCCTGAATAGGAGCCATTACGATTTACAATCGATACGTCTCCCTTCCAGCTCTTCTTAACAGCGACTGCTGTTTGAATGGCCGCAGGTCCTGCACCGACAATTAATGTATGCCTCCCACTCATGAGATCACCTGAGTCTTTTTCTCAAGAACGAGTGTTTCGTAGATTCTGTCACTGTATTCAGTGTGCATGTACGTCTGAACCCAGTTTCCTGTGATGATGTCATCGATTGGGTAATTAAAGATCGACTTCAAGCCGTTCCCGAATCGAACGATGACTTTTGTACCTTCCCATACCTTCTCCTTAAGCACCTCGATGACTTCATGTTTGTCTTTCACAAGCGAAGCAATAAAAACATGTGTGATGTCCTCGAAGCTATGGTGAGCGTGGATGTCACCGTGGAAAAATGAGATCTTCTCTTCTAGTCCTGAAGCACGCGCCACTTCTTTAGATAACGCAATCGCTTCTTGATCGATGTCCAAACAAATCACCGCAGCACCTGTCTCTTTCGCGATCGTTAAAGCTGTCGTTGGAAATGCACCAGACCCAATAAATAAAACGTTTGAATGACTATGTATTCCGAAGTTGTTGTACTCATCCCTTACCGTTTTCGCTAACGAAGATAAATATTGTCCGACGGGAAGTCCCACCTGCTGAGCGCGAATGGACTGGTATTTCTCTACGTCACATAACGCATTGACTGATGTTTCGCGGAGTTGATGGGAAAGGACTTGAACTTCTTCGATCGCGCCCCATTGGTTCCATTTTTGGTCGTTCTCTTTGCTCATGATGAACGTACATAAATCATCCAACTTGCTCTTTAAGAGATCATAGCAACCATCGAATTCCTTTGCATACCTGGCGAGTTCTGCAATTTCGACTTCAATTACTTTCAACGAACAAAGTAATTCATATTTTTCTTTCAATAAGTTCACCTCTCAATCATGTTTATCACAAATCGAAACCGTTTCGATTTATAAAGTAAAGTATAGGTAAACCCTTTCGCTCTGTAAATTCTTTTTTTCATATTCGATTTAAATGAGCCAATAGTCTTTGTAACGCTGAATACGATAAAAACACCCACGGGATCGTTCTCAAACGTGGGTGTTGGCGTGATCTATACATTTCTTTTATTACTGAGTAAAAGGTGATGAACAGGTCAAAATACCTAATCACGATTCGTTACCGGTCGTATGTACACAGAATAGAAAAAAGCACCGCCAAAAACGGCACTGCTCATTAATTCATCCTATAAACGACTTACATTTCTTCCTTCTACTTTTATTATAATCCTGAAATCAGAAAATTTATAGACTACTTTTTTTAATATTTCTCCCCTATACTCTTACTTACAAATCAAATGAGAGGTGGATTCGAATGAATGATAAAGATGTGTTGGATAACGGTCCTTTCTTTCATGGAACGAAAGCGAAACTCAACATCGGAGATCATTTGAAGCCGCAGCATTTATCAAATTATCAGGACAAAAAATCGAACCACATTTATTTTACCGCGACGTTAAATGCTGCAAAGTGGGGTGCTGAACTAGCGAAATCAACCGAGAAAGAAAGGATTTACATCGTTGAACCATTAGGTGAGTTTGAAAACGATCCAAATCTAACGGACAAAAGATTTCCAGGAAACCCAACACGCTCTTATCGCTCGAAATCACCTTTGAAGATCATAGCAGAGTTAAAGTCATGGGAAAGGCACTCAGATGAAGAAATCAACCAAATGCTTACTTCTCTGAAAAAATTGCGTGAAGAAGGAAAAGACGTGATCTATGAATGATTCTTTGCACTTAAAAAAGAGTCTTAATAAAACCTTGGCAGTTCAGTTTTGGAGTACAGAATAACAGTTTGCACTCTAAATTGAACTGCTTTTTCATATGAATTTGTGTACTTATATGCACCCTAATTCGCATGTTGAATTGCTACCATACCTGTCAGTCTGATTGGAAGAATTATGGTAAAATGAAGTTTGAGAATTGCTCCAATAAAGCGGAGCGAACGCGACACAAATAGTGCTACGCAAAAGCTATTGTTAAAGTAGTTCATTCACAAACCAAATATACTAACAGAGTTTTAAAACTATGGGTGAGGTGAATTATGAGTGAAAAAGTTTTGAGGAAAACAAGGCGTTTCCTTGTATATATTGGCCTTCTGATGATTGCATTTGTCTTATCTTATCTAATCACCTATCCTCTCGAATATACACCGCTCGGTTACGAAGGGATAGAAGTAAAAGAGGACAAATTAGTTCTACAATCCTATAATGTCATTGGACTTGAAGAAGATAGAACCACCTATAATCCGCAAATAGGGCAAGAGTGGAAGGTTGAATTACTTAAGGATCTGGTTAATCAACAACAGACTCTATACCTCTTCTTCTTCACCGCAATAATGTTGGCGATATTCTGGGGAGGATTCGACCTCCTTAGAAAAAAATCATGGAAGAGAGTTCTGTTTCAAGGTTTTATTTACGCTTTCGTTCCTGGAGTGTCATTAGTTAGACACTTGAATGATATAAAAGCTATCTTGCAAAATTCTATGTGAAATGAGTGCTATCGAATTCTTAGTACCTTCATCAATTAACACCCTATCCTTCAACACACGAAATACGCTGCAGTTCCCTGTGCATGATTAGCTAAAAAGGGATAGAAACTCCATCAATCAATAAAAAAAGAGTATCAAATTCAACTGCAATTTGATACTCCAATAGCTTTGTACCAGCAACTACTCCGCTCTCTCCCCAACCGCAAAATAATTCTCTTCAAAATCCGAAAAGTTAAAGACGCGGTTAGTTCCCATCTTCACGATTTCCCCAACCTTCACACCTTTCAGTTTTAAGTCTTCATGCAGATGATCGAGCTCTTTAGTAAAAAACATGAGTGAAGGCGTGTCGAGATTCATATCTGGCTGCATTTTTGCGATAACGTCTTTGTTATGAAGAACGATGCTCGTTTCTGCAGATGTAGATGGTGCTACTTCGATCCAACGCATCCCCTTATTTTCTTCTGAGATGACGTCAAATCCCATTTTCTCTGTCCAAAACGTGACGGCTTGATCTTGATCCTTCACATACACCATTACCTGTCCAAGCTTTGCGATCATGGATTTTCCTCCTCGTTTCCTTCAATTCTCTCTTGCGCCTTTTCTTTTCTCTAAGCGCTTAAAGATATCCTTTAAATGTCGAAATGATGAGAAGAAAGTCGGTAGGAAAATAAGCCCTAATAATGCACCGATTAATGCTCAATAGGAGGAGCATCCTTCGCTTGATGATCTTTCTTTGATACGGAAAGCTCTCCCTGGCCCGTAACACCAGCATAAAAAATCTCACTTACGTCGACTTTTCCAGTAGTATGTAGTTCATTCAATAGCCATTGCTCCGTCTTGCCGATTCGCTCAAGCAGATCCCTCTGCACCTTGCCATCTAAAATCACAGGAATTTCATAGTCGTTCCCAGCTTTGTAGATCTGCATATCTTCCCGTAAAATGCCTTCTTTACCAGGATAGAGTTTTACACTCAGCTGTCCGTTCGCTTCAACAATCGCAAGCTCAACGTCACTCGTATGAAACACATCTTTTTCTCGTAACATCTGCAGGATGTTGTCGACCGAATACTGAATGCGTTTCATATTTTTCTTTAGAAACGTACCTTGGTACATCACAACGGTTGGCTCGAAAGTAAAAAGCTTCCCTAGCTTTGGATTCTTTAGTTTCACTTTAATAATCAACTTTTGTAGAAGCGCAATCGCAATCATCGCGATAACCGTATGAACATGGTCGATCTTAGGATCTGCGATATCCGCTCCGACAACAGCACCAAATACGAGTACGACGAGAAAATCAAAAACTGGGAGCTCTCCGATCGAGCGCTTCCCCATATATAGTCCGATCGCAAGCATGAGCGGAAGAATTGTAGCAATACGAAAGATAACCTTCAAGGAGTCCATTAAAATGTCCATGATGAGCACCTCTTTCATTCTTTACGCTCATCATTCCCAAACTCTCCTTAATCCATTAAACGCTTTTAATGACTCTCGACACAACGTAAGCGATCGCTACACTGAGTAAGAGTAAGATAAGTGAGACGCTGTTTTCTCCAAATTGAACCGTTTGTAGGAACGTGGACTCACCAGCATCCGGTGTATGTAACGCCGTTAGGAGAAAACCTGAGCCCCATTGCAAAAGAAAAAACACCACGATAAAACTTGCGATAAATAAGACAAATCTTTTCATACAATCACCCCGTAGTAGTGTTTACGATACAGAACGGCTTTCGTTTCACTTCGATGTGCTACGATGTGCTCGATTGGGTATGCTTGCATCACACTATGGGTAATCATAGGTAGATACGTAGAAATCAGAGACAAGTTAGGATGATGACATATTCAAAAAACAATACTATTCAGTTCTCTGTTTCTAGCTCATGCACTTCTTTTTATTAGCTTCGTCTACTTTCCAATCATGTTTTGGCCTGTTTTCACAGTAACACTTGCGATCTTAATCGTGATCAGCATCACGACCGGCAAGCTTGTGTTTAAGAAGATTACAGGAACGGACCTCATATACATCATCGTCAGTGCACTCTTCCTGTACGGGTTAAGCTATGTAGGGATCGAACTCATCATCTTGGCAACTCCCTCTCTATTTGATAACATGGAACAGTTTTATGATATCGTACAGCCTGTTAAACCGTGGCACTTCATCAGTCTTATTCTCATCGTGATTCCAGGTGAGGAGATTTATTGGAGAGGCTACGTCCAGCAGCAGTTCAAAAAATACAAAAGTGGGGATACCATCGTTCTCGCAACGCTTCTCTATGCAGTCGCTCACCTTTATTCAGGTGCCCCGCTTCTCATTGTCGCCGCTCTTGTTGGCGGGATCGTGTGGGGATGGATTTATGAGAAACGGAAGAATTTCTGGGTGCCGCTTCTCTCACATATTTTGTTCGACCTACTCATCCTCGTCTTCATTCCACTGCTTTAGATATAAAAAAGGAGCTTGCCAAGGCAAGCTCCTTTTTACACAGTAACAAATTCCCTCGTTGTCTTTATTCGAACAAGCGAAACTTCCTTTCGAATTCCCATCAACGCTGCTTCGTACGATTCCATTTCGTACACTTTTAGCATCGCTCGAATCTCCTTCCGTTCAAGCATATCAGAGGAAAACATAATATCGTTGCCTTTGCTTTCTTGCTCGATTCTTGAAGCCATGTTGACGGTATGACCGAAGTAATCCAGTTGGTTGTTCGCCGTTACCGCGATCGCGGGACCTGTATACATGCCGAGTTTAATCGTTAAGTTCGTTCCATGCTCTGCATTGAAATCGCCGATCGAATGTTGAATGTCGAGCGCCGCTTTTACCGCATTCTCTGGTACAAAAAAGGCTGCCATCACAGAGTCGCCGATCGTTTTGATAATCGTTCCCTTATGGTTCTTAAATTTCTCTGATAGAAACTGAAAGTGATCGTTCACCTGGCGATAAGCGCGCGCATCTCCTGCTGATTCATAAAGGGAAGTTGAGCCTCGCAAGTCACTAAAAACGATCGTCACATTTTCAACGCCGATCTCCTGGCCTTCTGCTAGTACCTCAGACGAAAAGAGTCGTCGAAACTTTGTCATCGTCGTTACGTTAGCAGCGGTCACAACGTTCGGATCGCGCTCGACTTCTTCAACCACCGCTACGATATCGCGGCTGCTCTCATTTTGAAGGGTGCAGCCTTGAATTGAAAAATGATCGCTATCAAATCCATCATCACGATACGTTAGCGCCACACCCTCATCATCACGTTGAGAAACGAGATGACTCCTTGTTAAAATGCGGAGCCTCACGTCTTTTTCTGAATGAATCGCAGGGAGTTCACTTGAAGTCCCTGAACGGATGCGTTTCTGCAAAAGGATATGCGGCGTAATATTTGGCCCTCCGATACAATAAGTCTGTGAAACGGCTTTTCGAACCGCCGGGTGGACCGTAAATCGCAGTTCGATCGTTTCATCGAACGTCATGTCGTACGTTATGCCGCAAAGGTCACAGTGCACCTCGTTTTTCACATCTCGAAGGGAAGACGCGCTCTCTTTTGCGACACGACACGTCGGACACATCAAACTCCAGGATAAGGTTAGAACGCCAGCTTTTGTTGCTTCAAGAAACAGCACTAACACTTCTTCGCGATCGATCCCCCATTGATCTGCAAGTTTATACGGCTGCATCTCAACAAGCGCTTGATCATGAGACTGATTGATGTGCTGCTTGAGGAACTCTTTTGCTTTCGAAGGTTCGAGCTTGTCCATCGCATAGGAAAGGGCTTGTTTGTTTGTGGGTGAAAGGTGTTTTGGTGGAGGCAACACAACGATTCGTGAGTCGAGCGCTATGTATTTTTCAATATATGCGATCGTTTTTTTCATACCAGGAATCGCAATTGCAGGGATCGCGAGTTTTCCGATGATGTTTGCCGGGCGTAACATCGAAAAAACCTCGACTTCTGTCATTGGGTTCTCATCGACCGATACATCCCTCATTTTGATTCCTGCATAAAATTCAGCGAGTGGACCTGCTGTGTACAGCCTTTGAACCGAATACTGTTCTCCCTTCACCCATTCGAACGGATACTCCTTCCATTCAAGCGAGACGCCACCTAGCTTTGCCTTTGCAGGACGGTAAAAAAGAGATTCATCGAATCGCGCATCTGAGAATTCTACTGGAAACAAACCGATGAGCCTGTTCAAATGATCGTTTGTTGCGAGAATGTCCCACGCTTCTTCTTTCCGTATTGGAAATTGCTTCACAAGTGAAAAGTGACGTTCCTTCATCTAGTAACCTCCCAGACATTATAAAATCGATACGATGATCGCAATAACGATAAGATGAAACACTTGGTCTGTGATTACTTTCAACCACCCTACAGAATCATCAACATCCCTCATTACAGTCCTCGTCCACCATGTAACGAACGTTCTCCGGTCGAGAATGACATGAGTGATGAAGATGAAGCTGAGCTGTAACATCGAAAGGCCTCCGAATCCGAACCAGGCAACGGTACCTAACACGGCTGTGTAGATTGAGACGTGAGATAACAGTGGAAGCCACCTGTTATGCTTATGCTCAGCCATCCATTTCGTCTGAAAAAGAAAATCTCCAATCAAATGGGCGATAAATAAATATTCAAACGGAGTCATGTTTTGCCTTCCTTTACCTACCGCTTTAATACATCAGCGTGTATGATAGAATTATCCTACAAATCCTTATTTTTCTTATCATACCATTTTTTATAGAAAGAAATAGAACGAATAGATTAGAATCCCAAATAGGTAGACGAGGAGGTCTCGACTTGTGGAATCGAATCAGTATCATAAAAGTGAATTAAATTCTGAAGAACTTCTCCAAATCATATTCGATTATGCTGCACAGATCACGACCGAAAACAGCCTCGATCGTTTGCTGATGTTGATGGCAGATATGGGACGAAAGATGACCTTAGCGGATCGGTGTACACTTTGGCTTTATGATGAAACAAAAAATGAGCTTTGGGCACGGGTCGCCCATGGAATGGAAGAAGTTCGGGTCCCTTCATCAGTAGGTCTCGCGGGACACGTATTCCAATCCGGGGAACCTCTTGTAATCGATGATGCTTATCAAGATGAGAGATTTCATTCTGTCATCGATATACAGACCGGGTATCGAACGAAATCCGTCATGGTGATCCCTGTGAAGAACAAACTCAATAAAACGGTCGGCGTTTATCAGGTGATCAATAAGCTAACGGAAGAGTCTATTTTTCATCCGAATGACTTGAAGTACTTAAGTCTTGCAGCCTCCTATACGGGTCAAGCGCTAGAAGCGATGCTCGTCAACATCGAGATCGAAGAAACGCAAAAGGAAATCCTCTTTAAGATGGGAGAGATTGGAGAAGGACGCTCGAAGGAAACCGGTGCACATGTAAAACGTGTCGCTGAGTATGCAAAACTCCTCGCATTAAAGGCAGGCTTCGAAGAAGAAGAAGCTGAGCTGATCAAAGTTGCTTCTCCCATGCACGATATTGGGAAAGTTGGGATTCCTGACGCTATACTGAATAAACCAGGAAAGCTCTCTACGGAAGAATTTCAATTGATCAAAAACCACTCAAAGATTGGGTACGACTTATTGAAGAACTCGAAAAGATCGATTCTTCAAGCCGCTGCGATCATCGCAGATCAACACCATGAACGCTGGGATGGCAAGGGTTATCCTGATGGCCGAAGCGGAGAAAACATCCACCTATATGGCAGGATCGTATCGGTCGTTGATGTCTTCGATGCCCTTGCATCACAACGTCCGTATAAAGAAGCATGGGAGCTCGAACGCATTCTTTCATACTTTAAAGAAGAAAGAGGCAAACACTTTGATCCGATGTTAGTCGATGTGTTTCTTCGGAATGTTGAAGCGTTTGTGAAGATTAAAGAGCAGTATTCGTAATGAAGGATTATGTGTATAAAAATAACAAACTAGCCAACTTTAAGTACTAACCGAAAAAATAATAGTGGCGAGGTAATATGGAAATGGGAGCACCTTCATGGGAATCGATTACATCCATCAGAGAGTCTTTTCAAGTACAATATTGGAACCATTGGTTACATGATGATTTGTTTTCATTTGGTTGGTGGTTAATACTGATCATCAATCTAATCTTTCTATATGTAGCATTCAAACTCATTGATCGCAAACGTTTATTTGAATTATTGACTGTTGGTGGAATCGTCATCGCCATCAGTACGTTGATGGATGTTATTCTGATACAATATGGTTTTACTGCCTATCCAACAAGTATAACTCCTTTAAGCCCATCGTTTTTTGTTTCAACCTACATCGTTTTACCAGTGATCTTCATGCTGTTATATCAATACTTTTTCACTTGGAAGAGCTATATGCTGGCTATGATTATCACATCGTTACTACTCGCTTTCATTGTAGAAAACCTTCTTCGCTGGGTGAACGTGTACGAATATATCAAATGGAATAATGTTTATTCCATGATTGCCTATTTATTGATCGGTCTCATCGTGAAATTTCAGATGAAAATCTTTAATAAAGCATCGATCCGCTCGTAAGAAAACCATCTGCTAAAGTATGAAAAGATGCGCCTTCGCATCCAATAAAAAAAGCGTTCCATAAACGAAACGCTCTTTTCCACTGGTTTTATAGGGGCATGTCCGATGCCCAGCAGCTCATTTTAGTAGAAGCCGCCTCCGAAACCACCGTAGTTTCCGCCGTAGTTGCCTCCAACATTACAGCAACGACCTCTTCCGCCTGCGTAGCCAGCAGCACCAACGATAATTAATAGAATAAATAGAACCACAACTAAAGCAAATAGTCTGCCATCATCGCGGCGTCCAGGTCTATTGTCAGCACCCATCTTCTCAACCTCCCTATTCTAGTTTCTATACAGTGTATGTCCAAGCTAGCATGACTGGATAGGCAGGAATTGAAGTTACGCGAAAAGAGGCATCTACCTCTAGTACTGTCTATCATATCTTTAAGAATCCATAGAAAAAGACGGAGCTCATAGAGTCCGCCTTTTCTAAATTACGCCCACCTTTTTAACTTTGGTAAAACGTCTTTCATCATGTCTCGTGCCTCGGGTTCCTTCATCCCTTCTTCGACGAGATAAGGAACACAGATGTTCACCATTTCATTCATCGTGACATTCGCAGTGAATGATCCATTTTCATAACAATAGACGCAGTATTCTTCGTTTTTGGATCCATCTTGATTTGTACCAAAAAGCTTTTCATCTTCCATCGGCATTGCACAACTTTGACATACTGGTTTGTTCATTTTGACTCCTCCTTAATAAGTAAAATCTAACCTTATTATAAGAAAGGAAAACGACACCGTTATGTCGTATTTACAGATATTTTTTCAACGTTTTCTCCGCACGATCTTTGATGATCGTTCGAATATGGCTTGGTTCGATCACTTCCACCTGATCTCCAAAATGGAGAATCATCCCATATACCCATTCATCTTCAGGATAATATTCCGAAACATAAATGAAGCCATCTTCATGAAACGCCAAGCGATCGAGCTCGAAATAATCCTCCAACTGATTGAGCGCTTGTTTATTGAACTTTAATCGAACAAGTACTCGTTCACGTTCATCCTCAGTAAAATCGAATGGCGGAACCTCTCTTTTTTGATCGATGGTTCTTTCTGTCGTCTGCACCTCATACATCCTGCCTAATTTAAACAATCTAAAATCATTTCGCAGGTTACAAAACGCATATAGATACCATTTGTTGATTTTTAAAATTAAGGAGACCGGCTCAGCTTCACGAGACGTAACATTCCCGTTAATATCGATGTATTGAAAGTGAATGGCCTTTTGCTGATCAATCGCTTTTTGTATCACATTCACTTTTTCTTGCTTTCTATATTCCGGCCCCCAAGCACTGAAATCGAGAATAAGAGACCGATTAGTTGAAACGGGTTGGCTCATTTTTATCGTTGCAAGTTTTTCAATGATGTTCTTTAAGTTCTTATCGTCATACGTTTTGTATACACCATCCAACGCCGTCATTAAAAGTTGATGTTCGACGTCATTAAAGTAGCCGTTATGAATCTTGAACGTTTCCAAAATAGCGTACCCACCGTTCACCCCTTTTTCAGAAGTGATTGGAATACCCGCTAGTTCAATGGACTCCATATCACGTTGAATCGTTCGAACAGAAACTTCGAAATAATCCGCTAGTTCTTTTGCCGTCATCTTCTTTTGATTCAAGAGTTTAATCACAATGGCGAGTAAACGCTCTGTCTTCATCAATCAACACCCCACCGTCTGCACTAAACACCTACCACATCACTTCTTCTTTCGAATAGAATCACATCTCGCCACCGCCCATCTTGCATGCGTCCCACTCTTTTCCGAATTCCTAGTTTTTCAAAACCATTCTTCTTATGTAACGTAATACTACCGATATTTTCAGGAAAGATCCCAGCACTTAGCGTCCAAAAGCCCGCTTCTTCAGACCTTTTGATCAACGTTTGCAGCAACAAATTCCCGATCCCATTACCCTTTTCACGAGGATGAACATAGACGCTCACTTCTCCAACTCCGCGATACACGTACCGACTCGACGATCGATTGCATTTACACCATCCCTGTACACCACCTTCGTCCACTGCGACCAAGGTACATTCAGTAACAGCGTTTGAGATGAACACTTCGTAGGTAGGTGTGCGATGCTCAAAGGTTGCGTCACCCGTCTCGATTCCTAACCGATAGATTTCTTTCACTTCGTCCCAATCTTCCCTCGTCATTTCTCGAATGTTGGTCATCTTAGGTAAGCTCCTTAATTGAATAACGTAGTTTATCTAGGTAGCCAGAAGTTCAAACATGTCAAATAGTCCCTCTTTCCCACAAATAGAACACTCCAAATCCAAGAACGACCACAAATGCCGCTAACCACTCATAGTAATGTGATTTACTCGTTGGATCTTGAAGATAATCCTCCACTCCACGATTGATCGATATGAGAAAGGCCATGAACATCGATGGCATTAACATCACGATCGCTGGGGAATTTGGTCTCTCAACGATCAATTCAAATGAAGTAAAAATGAAGGCAATCACTATCACAACATCGATGATCATCGAAACTTTATACCGCTCCTCATGGAAGATCCATCTACTCCGCTCTTTAATACCTAGCATTCGCTTCATGTAAATTTCGCTTACGAAGAGATAGATGACGGCTAAAACGATTAAATAGAAGAACAACACAGTACCGCCTCCTCTAAAATCTACTGTTCTTGCCTATACTCTTTTGAATTCCATGCCCAAGAGAAAAACATATGAATCAACATTGCTAAAAACGACACCATGAAATATTCCCCCCACGTGAAGGGGCTTCCGTTGAAGGTATCTACAGTAAGATGACCTAAAAACAAACTAGCAAAAGTAACAAAAAACCTGCTTTTTTTCTTATTCTTCTCTTCTTTCATTCTTAGAACCTCGCTAACGTTTTATCTAAACTATAGTACTGTTTGCCTTCATACATCCGCTCATCATAGACTTCGAACCCAAGAGAATGCCAGAATCGTAACGCGTATGTATTTTCCGCATGGACAGCGATTTGAATGAGATCCGCACCTTTTTCAACCATCTTACTCTCATAAAGATCGTACACTTTCCTAGCATAGCCACGCCCCTGGTATTGCCCATCGATTATCAGCAAACTTAACCACGGCTTCCGAGATCGCGGGCTCTCCATGCCGTATTCGATGACCCCTAGAACATGGTCATCCTCCTTCACCAAGTACCGTTCAGTATGAAACTCCTTCACATCACGATACTGCTCTTGTAGATCTGAGTCATCTAGCGTTTCTTTACCAAACGCGATCACATTATAAGCAGGGTTACGATTGAAAATCTCTTTCTCTACTTCGATCTGTGTGCCATTACTTGTTTCGAATGTAATCATTCTTTATCTCCTTTTATTAGAAGAATCGCATGATCATGCGTGGAATGAACATGAGGATATTTGCGATGATCTCGAGAAACGTAACTTCTCCAAGCTCTCGAAGAAACCCTTTTTCTCTTCGCTTTCTCACCGTTACTCACCGCTTCCATAAAACTTCTTCATCCATTTCTCTAGCACATCCTCGATCGCAGTCATCGTTTCTTCTGCCTCATGACAAAATTTTAGTCTGAAATAACAACTTTTTAGAAAGCCTAATACGTTCGCTTTCGTATGGGAAAACGCAGCGCTAAATCCTTCTTGGTCGAACAAAGAAGTGAGCTCATCGTCAACATGTTTCACCCATGATGCGAGGACATCATCTTTTAACCCTTTTAGAAGAAGTGCCTCCATCGCCATCAGTAACCGCTCGTCTTCATCGTCAACGTACACACCTTTTTTAAAGAGACAGTCAGCAATCGTATTCAGACAAGAATCGATCTGTTCTCTGCGAAACTCGTCATGACGAATCGCTTCATCAAGTGCATCAGCACCGTGCGCGATACTGTGCGCCCAGCCCTTCCCCTTCACATAACCTCTTGTATCACGCTCTTCCTGAAGGTAGCGCAGAACTGCTTCTGTTGTAACTTGAATCAGTTCATCTGGTAAAAAAGAGGATTCGCGGTCTTTATGTAGTATCAATGCAATTACCAGTACAGAAAATGAGCGAGTAAAAACGGCATCACCTTTTTCAGCACCAATATTATAGAAAAGATGATGATCATCAAGACACGTCTTTAACGTTTCGATCAACTGCTCTTCACTTAGATGATTCTCCATCACGAGATGACAAAACGTGCGATAGATCAACTCATCCCGGAGCACCGGGTCCGTCGTCCCGATTTCACTCAACATCTCTTGAAGAAGCGCATCCATGTCGACGGCCTCACAATCTAACTCTCTTAACGTCTTCTCTAGCGTTTCAACACTCACTAACATCGCCCCTTTTTCCATAGTTTAACAGATTAACAATTGCGAATGTCAGACTCAATCTAACAACCGACGAATCGAGGACCATCCATAGTTTACCGTGACAAGGGGATGACCGTTGATAAGATCGGTCTGTTCACTGAAAACCTCCCCATCCAATCGGTCATAAAAAGCTCTGGCAGCTTGATTCGCTTTGAAAGTCCCGATAAACATCGACTCCACATGATGGTTCAAGAAATGTTGAACTGCGTTTTGTATGAGCTGCTTCCCTATTCCAACATGCTGGTACTCCTGCAAGACATAGAGCATCTTGACTTCACCTTTATGACCTTTTGGAGGATGTAACGCAAACGTTCCAAGAACAAACCCGACGATTTTTTCATCGCATATTTTTACGAAGGAAAAAGGACGTCGAACATCACTTTGGAAGATCCGCTCAAATCGATCGAGGACCGTTTTATATGTAACCGTTTCTAAGAAATTCCGTGGTAGAATGGCTGCGTGACTTCTTAGAAATACTTCTATATAGATGTCCACCATCTCTGGTAGATCTTCTGATGTCATCTTTCTGATCAACGTTATCCCCCTCTCATCAACTTATTGCCTGCGATAACACATACATGAGCAGGAGCGCACCGATTCCAGCAGCGCGTATCCCGTAGAGCTTCTTCTCACTAACCTCTTCTCCATTCATCCTTAACCAAGCAGGATAAAAGAACCCGATTACCGGCGCAAGTATGAGTCCGATCGACATCAGTACAACTGCAATAACATCCATATTTAACACGTCCTTACCCAAGAGCTTTGTCTCTCGCCATATCCCCGAGTTCATTGATTACGATCGCTGCGACGATCAACAGCACCCCTATCCACTGTAAAAACGAAACGGCTTCCGACAGCACGATCATCGCCGAAATGATGGCAACAGGCAGTTCGATGGAACTTAGTACGTTCGCGAGTCTTCCTGAAATGAGCGGAGCGCCCTTCGCAAAGAACAGCGTCGGAATGACACCTCCAACAAGCGCAAGCCCTATCCCTAATAACAACAAACGACCGTCTATCACAGCGATCGTTGGAATGTCTCGAATGAACACGATTAGGACGAGAACGAGAGAACCAGCCACCATCAGCATACTGCGTACGATTGGATTGGATTCTGTTGCAACTTGCCCGCTAAAGAAAATAAAGCCTGCATAAGATGCGCCTGCGAGAAATCCTAACAATAAGCCGAGGGGATGAAGTGACGACACCCCGCTAACGATGATGTTCGACGCGAACACAACTCCTGTCAACGTGACGAGCAATGAGAGGAAATTCATTCTGGTTGGCTTGACCTTGCTGAAGATCCATTCGTAAATCATGCCGATCCAGACGAACTGAAAGAGCATGATGATGGCTAATGATGCGCTCAAATACAACATCGCACCGTAATAGAAAATGCTCGTTAATCCCATCGCCGTCCCTGTCATCATAATTTTCACCAGATTGCTTTTCGATTGGTTAACTCTTAATCCTTGTAGCAGGCATAAACTGAGTAATAATAGGAAGGCGAGCAGCATCTGAACAAGATTGACCTGCCCTAATGAGTACTCGTAGCCAAAGGCTGTCTTCACAAAGATCGGTGTGAACCCAAAGCTTCCTGCCCCGATCAGGACATAGACGATTCCTTTTATCTTCATACAGTTACCTCCTTTCCTAAACAAAAAGACGCACCCCTACTTAGGAGTAACGCCTTTGTCGTACCGTTGCCGCTTGAAAAACAACACATCGAAGAACGTGATCCCAACTGCAATCCCGAACGACGTGAAGAAATCAAGGGGACGGATGTCCGTTGACGTGATCAACGAGACCGCAACATCCATCACGGTCAGACCTCCAAACCAAGCTAAAAACTTTAGAAGCCTCCCCTTCTTTTCATCTCGGTCCATTCCAAACAATTTCACGATGGAAAGGATGGCAAGATAGAAAACAAAGAGAAACAGGAACACCAAACCAGCGATCACGAATCCTATTCCTAGGTTGCTGTTTATGTCTCTGTAGACGATTAGCATCATGAGCATTAAGCTGATCAGTAATAAGCTAAACAGGGTGACATTTACTTTATGTAGTCTTTTCAACGTAATTGCTCCTTTTGCGGGACAAGGGGACAGGTTTACTGTCCCTCTCACGTGAATATCAATTAGTTTAGTTGGGACATGGAACCTGTCCCTTCGTCCCTCTCTCCTTCCATAGTTTAACAGATTGCAAGACACGGGGACAGGTTCGCTGTCCCTCAAGTCTTATAGAGAAACCCTTTTAACAAACCATAGTTCCGCTCCATAAATGACCGATTTCTTTCAATCCCTCTCCTTTGGCACCAGCCAATCGAGTTGAAAGCATCTACGAATGCATAAAAAGGTAACACTTTTCCTAGGTCGATTAGTGGACGAATCGATCGATACCCTTCCTGAAAGGCTTCTAACGTTCCCGGAAAGACGCTGAAGATATCACGATTAATCTTTGTAAAGTCGATTTCTGTTGAACCGATTCTGACACTTTCAAAATCAATAATCCCTGCAACGCGATTCTCATAAACCAAAATATTTCCTGGACGAAAATCCATATGTATAAAACTCGGACCAACTTTAGGTGGAAGAGAATGCTGGAGCTGGTGAAAATGGTGAAGTGATCGCTCATACAACCTGTGATCGATGACTTCCTTCACATCCTCTGCAAATGAATAAAACTGTCGTTCAATGAACTGAGCCCAATCGTCATACTCGTTCGAAACGGCGCTCTCAAAATCCGAATTCTCAGGAACGATGGCATGTAGTTTGGCATGATGAACACCGATATCATATGCCAACGCGGGGTCAACTTTTTCAGATAGAGGAACCCCTTCGATTGCAGATAATAATAGTGCTCCAGTGATGTCATCATCACCTTCCCAGTAATCTAGCAATTTCGGCACAGGCAGCTCGTTTTCTAAACGCTTGAGAACCGTTACTTCACGGTCTCGTTTGACTTTGGAATATGGAATTTTAATATATACAAGCTGTTGATTACTGAGGTTCACCTTATATACAGTCGAGCTAAATGACTCTGGAACATTCTCGACTGCTAGCACGTTCAATTTGAAGGTGTCGATTACTTTCTGTAACTCATTCATGGGCATTCCTCTTTTCTGGGACACGGGGACAGGTCCTCTGTCCCACTAACCTGATATGTCACTGGGACAAGGAACCTGTCCCTTCGTCCCTCACCCAAACACGTCTCTTAATGCGATTCCTAAATTCTGATAAAAGGCTGCTTGAACGTTCTCTTCATGCGATTTACTCCACTCGATTGCGACAGACGGACGGACTCCCGTGATGATGACGTTCGTACCGATGAGGGAAACTGTTTTTACTAACTTTTGAATGTTTGCGAGAAGAACAGGATCAATATTTCCAATCGAGGAAAGGTCGAGGATCAATCTACTCACCCTGAGCTCTGAAACCCTTTCGACCCCTTTATCAATGATATGATTAAACTCATTTTCATCCATCGTGGATTGCAGAGGAAGTACTGCGATTCCTTCACTAAGAGGAATGACGTTTACTGACAAGCTTTCGACACGACTTACGAGCTGCAATTGTTTTTTATAGAGGTCTGTGACATCTGTAAACTCAACCATTGCACCCCAGACGATGCCATCTTCTCGAAGCAGTCTCGTTTGAATCGAGAGGAATGTATCGTATTTCCCATATTGATAAGGCATCACATCGATGTGATATTCTTTATGAGTCTTAACCGTCCTCTCTACATGCCGAACCTCTTCAGGAGCATCAGGGAACACCTCATACATGTCTCTCCCCAGCACTTCTTCAGGTGATAATTCTAGTAAACTTGCTCCAGATTTATTAAGTAACGTGATGCGATACTCCGTGTCGATGGCTAAGACTCCGTAAGAAACGTGATCTAGCACAGCACGAGAAAGGTCGTTCACTTTCATTCCCCCTTCACTACTTGAGTGATTGTTGTTTTATGCCGTCCTTTAGAAATAGGAACTATTCTCTATTAATTCGTCATCGTTCGTCATGTCTCCTTTTTTTGGGGGACGGAGGGACAGGTTCACTGTCCCTCTCACCTACATGGGGCTTGCAACTACCCATCTACTAAACACATATAGCGTGTCAGACGTTGTCGGCCTGACACGCTATGGCTTCTTTATTCATAGAAAGCCCAGGTCATCGACGATATGACCTGGGCTTTCGTTTAAATTCCGGTCCTTTGCAACTCAGTTTTAACCTGAGTGCTTGAATCACTCTCTTTTGGTTCAATCGGTTTCTTCGACCAAATCGTAGCAAGAATCGGCCCCGATATATTATGCCAAACTGCTGCGATAACATTTGGAAGTGCCGCTAGTGGACCGAAGTGAGCTGTTGCAAGGGCAACACCGAGTCCAGAGTTTTGCATCCCAACTTCTATAGAAATCGCACGTCGCTTACTTTCATCTAACTTCATCATGAATGCTGTAAAGTAGCCGAGCGAGAGTCCAACTAAATTATGAACCATCACAGCTGAGAAGATTAACAAACCTGATGTTGTAATACTCTCAACGTTTGCAGAAACAACAGCAGACACGATGATAATGATTGCCAAGACTGAGATCAGCGGAATGACGGCAGTACTTTTATCAACTGCGGTTGGAAACACTTTTCGAACAAGTACCCCTAACGTAATTGGTACGATGATGACTTGTACGATCGATAGAAACATAGCGATCGGATCGACTGGCAGCCATTGTCCGGCTAGTGCTAGCAAAATGAGCGGGGTTACGATCGGTGCGAGCATCGTAGACAAAGATGTCATCGCAACAGAAAGAGCAAGGTTCCCTTTCGCTAAATAAACCATTACGTTCGACGATGTTCCACCAGGTACAGACCCGAGCAATACGAGACCAGCAGCTAACTCAGCCGGCAGCTGGAAGACGATGGCTAGAAGCAAGGCGATCAAAGGCATGATGATGAATTGAGCAGCCACTCCTATGATGACAGGAACAGGCTTTTTTAGAACCAGTTTAAAGTCCACTGGCTTCAGTGTAAGTCCCATCCCAAACATCACGACTCCTAATAGAATCGTAATGTAACTTCCTAACCCTAAGAACGGTGTTGGAATGAAGTAAGCAATCAGTGCTACTCCAATTACCCATAGAGCGAAGTATTTTCCTGCAAGATTACTGATTGATTCTAAGATTTTCATAGACTACACTCCCTTATGCCAGTGGTTTCGACAGGTAAATCGACGGATCAAATGCTCACCTCGTATGACAAGTCGAATAGCTAATGAATCGAATTATACACAATAATCTAAATATTTCAAGAGGGACGCAGGGACAGGTTCACTGTCCCTCTTACCTAATAATTTTGGGACATGGAACCTGTCCCTACGTCCCTCACTTCCTTAGTCTTGTGCTCTTGTTAGGTCATCGTTAGAATAATAGTAAGACAATTCAGTCAGGAAGCGGGTACATGGGTAGAATGAAATCACTTTCTCTTCAAACTAAATTATCATTAATGATATTGGCACTCTTATTTACAGTTTTGTTTAGTATTGGGCTGATTTTTACACACTTATATTCAACAAGTGTTGAGGAGCAGATGGGAGAGCGTGCGTTAAATGTAGCTCAATCTGTCGCGATGATGCCAGCGGTGATTGAAGCGATGAAGTCAGAGAATCCATCGGAAATCATTCAACCCATCGCTGAGGATCTTCGGTCTAAAACAGAAGCTGAATTTATTGTGGTTGGCGATAAAGGTGGCATCCGTGTAGCCCACCCTGTACTTGATCGGATTGGAAAACCGATGGTAGGCGGAGATAGCCAGCAAGCTTTGGTAGGCGGGGAATCCTACGTCTCAAAAGCAGAAGGATCTCTTGGGTCCTCCTTAAGAGGAAAGACGCCAATCTTTGACGATGGAGAGATTATCGGTATCGTCTCCGTAGGCTTTCTAATAGAGGATATCGAACAGAAAGTCGATCGATTCGAGTTAAAAGTGATGAGTTTAATAGGAATGATCTTGTTACTCGGTTTAACAGGTGGATTTTTCATTGCAAAAAACGTAAAGCGGTCTATTTTTGGTCTCGAACCTTCCGAAATCGGAGCGATGTTTTTAGAGCGAAATACCATTCTTCAAACGATTCGAGAAGGCATTATTGCGGTTGATAAGAAAGGTGAAATCACACTTGCCAATCAAGAGGCGCATCGCATGCTGAATCGAGATGAAAAAGAAAGTTTAGAAGGACAACATATTCTGTCCGTTTTACCAAACACAAGAATGCCAGATGTTTTACATTCCGGAAAAGCAGAATATGATCAAGAAAGCATCATAGGGGAAGATCATGTGATTGTGAACCGAATTCCAATCATTCAAAAAGGTGAGGTCACGGGCGTTGTTTCTAGTTTCAGAAGAAAAACTGAAATCGAAGCGCTATCACGAGAACTCTCTCAAGTCCAAAGCTACGCGAATGTGCTTCGCTCTCAAACACACGAATACGCCAATAAGCTGTATACCATTTTAGGATTGATTCAGTTAGGTGCATATGATGAAGCCATCGACTTAATACATAAGGAAGCGATTGGATATCAGGAGGTTGTTCAGCTATTAGTAAAGGCAGTGCCAAACCCTATCATCTCAGCGCTAATACTGGGTAAGTACCACCGAGCTCATGAGCTGCATATTCAGTTTTCAATCGATGAAGAAAGCAATATGAGTGACCTTCCTGAATGGCTGGAGCAAGAAAAAATCGTTACGATCGTTGGAAACTTAATCGATAATGCCATGGATGCTGTCCTTGAGAAAAAGGAAGATGAGAGAATGATTCACCTCTTCATGACGGATATTGGAAGAGACTTGATCTTTGAAATAGAAGACTCGGGGAACGGCATACATGATGATGAAATGGAACAGATCTTTGTAAGAGGATTTAGTCGTAAGGATGGAAAAGATCGAGGAATCGGACTTTCTCTCGTGAAAAATGCACTCAATTATCTCGGCGGATATGTCACGATATCCAAAAGCCGTTACGGTGGCGCTGCTTTCACAGTTGTGATTCCTAAGGAGGATGATACCAATGTCTGAAATTGAAGTATTGATTGTTGAGGATGATCAGCGAATTGCTCGAATCAACCAGAAGTTCACGGAAAACGTCCCTGGTTACACTGTTATTGGAGTTGCTTCAAGCATTACCGAAGGAAAAGAACTTCTTGAAATTCTAGAGCCAGACCTCGTTCTACTCGATATCTTTTTTCCAGAAGAAAGCGGACTGGGATTGCTGTGGCACATTCGTGAACATTACAAAGAAACGGACGTCATGATGATAACCGCTGCAAAAGAAATAGAAGCAGTTCAAGAAGCGCTCCGTGGTGGTGCGATCGATTACATCATTAAACCGGTTATCTTTGATCGTTTTAAGCAAACCCTTGAAAAATTCAAGCAAACACGTGGTGAAATGAACCGTCAGAAAATCGTGAGTCAGGAAGAAGTAGATCACTTGTTTACGAGACATGGCGCTCAAAGGGCTACCGTAACCGAAGCCGCTCCAAAGGGAATCGATCCTCTAACACTATCGAAATTGAAAGGAGTTCTGCTAGAGCACACGCCTCAAGGCATGACGGCAGAAGAAGTTGGCAGTGTGATGGGATGTAGTCGAACAACTGCGAGAAGATACTTAGAATACATGGTTTCGCTAGGAAATGTGGATGCTGATCTGTCTTATGGATCGGTAGGCAGACCTGAGCGACGCTATCATCCAGTATAACTAACAAATGTAAAGAGCCGCTTTCAAACTATCATGAAAGCGGCTCTCTCTCTTTCTTTTAAGATGCTAAATGCTCCTTCTCTTCTTCTTCTTTCTTTTTACTTAGCTTACTTTTGATAAAAGGCAGCGTGAGAGAAAGAACTGAAAGAACAAGTAGAACGACGGTTACCGTGCTATCAAAAAACGTCATGTAGCTTCCGTTTGAAATCGTAAGTGCTTGCCTAAAGGATTGTTCCATCATTCCTCCTAGAATAAATGCTAGAATGAGTGGCGCTGCTGGAAAGTTTATGAGTCTCATTATAAACCCGATTATCCCAAATGCTAGTAGAAGATAAAGATCAAACGTGCTGAAGCTAACCCCATACACTCCGATCATACAGAAAATAATCACAAGCGAGATCAACAGCGCTTTTGGAATATAGAGAATACGCGCGATAAACGGAATGAGCGGCAAGTTCAGGACAAGTAAGAAAATGTTACCGAGATACATACTTGCAATCACACCCCAAAATACATCTGGGTGATCAGTTAGCATCAATGGTCCAGGTTGAACACCAACAACGAGGAGAGCCCCAAGAAGAACTGCAGTGGTACCAGAGCCTGGAATCCCTAGTGTTAAAAGCGGAACGAAAGCCCCGCTCGTTGCAGCATTATTCGACGTCTCGGGTGCAGCTAGTCCTTTGATGTTCCCTTTTCCAAACGAAGAAGGGTCCTTTGAAATCTTCTTCTCTGTAATATACGACATGAACGAAGCGATCGTTGCACCAGCACCTGGGAGCACTCCAAGGATAAATCCGAGCACAGAGTGCCTCGCAATTGGTCCCGAGATGTCTTTTGCTTCTTTCTTCGTGATTTTCAACGACCCAACGTTCGTATTTCCGCCCATCATTTTCGATTTCCTAGACAGAATTAGCGAGCATACTTCAGCAAGTGCAAACAATCCAAGTGCAATGATTAAAAAGTCGATACCTTCAAGAAGATTCGGGCTACCAAACGTGAAACGCTGTGTCCCTGTCTGCTGATCGACGCCAATCGTAGCGATGATTAACCCAATTGTGGCAGATATCAACGCTTTTACAGTTGAGCCTTCCGACAAGCTCGCGATGGCTGTTAACCCGAGCAGCATGAGAGCAAAGTATTCAGTTGGTCCGAACGAGACCGCAAAGCTTGCCATCAGGGGAGCAACTAACATGAGGGCAACAACACTCACTGTTCCACCCGCAAATGATGAGATGGCTGCAATGGCTAGTGCTTTCCCTGCCATACCTTGCTTCGCTAGCGGGTACCCGTCGAAGGAGGTTGCAACGGTCCCCGATATTCCCGGTGCGTTTAATAAAATAGATGATGTTGAACCGCCAAAAACGGCCCCATAGTAAACCCCAGCCATGAGAATAAGAGCAGAAGCCGGGTCCATGCCATAACTTAACGGAATCATGATCGCAATCGCTGAGATAGGACCAAGTCCAGGGAGCATTCCGATCAGTGTCCCAGCAAGAACGCCGATAAAGACAAACAGGATATTTTGGAACGTTAAAACAACTTGAAAGCCATACAGCATATTTGAAATCGTATCCATCATCTTTCCTCCTTTCTAAAAGGGCAAGATCCCCTGAGGTAAATAGATTTGTAGTAAGTAATTAAAGGAAAAATAGAGCACAAGCGTAAAGCCAACCGCAACGGCAATCAACGACTTCCATTTTGTATAACCTAACAATCGCGACGTAACGAGTAAGAAAAGAATCGTGACCACAACAAATCCAAGTAGCTCAAATAAAAGAATATAGACGAATATGAGGCCAGCAACTGCAAGCAACATCAGCACTTCATCTTTTTTCATATTACTTTTCTTTCTGTCATGAACAGGATTTTGAATAAACAATAGAATTGAAAGTGCCGCGAGTAAAAATCCGAGTCCTTTCGGAAGCGCATCAGCGTCTACGATGGCATACGGAAATGGTGGTAGGTTAAAAGTAAAGACGAGATATGCAAACGAAAATACGAACAAAAACAAAGCTACTTTTCGTTCAACACTAGCGAGCATAGCGTGTCACCTGCCTTTTATGTAATACGAAAGGTCAGCATGTGCTAACCTTTCGTTCCCTTCTTATTTTGCTAGACCGACTTCCTTCAAAAGTGATTCCATCGTTTCTTTTTCTTGATCAAGGAATGCTTGGAATTCTTCACCTGACATAAAGTTATCATTCCAACCAAAGTTATCGCGCTGAGCTTTCCACTCGTCCGTTTCCATCATGTCTTTCACAGCTTGCTCATAGAATGCTCTCGCTTCAGGACTCATCTCTTTTGGTCCCATAATCCCTCTCCAAACAATGAATTCGTCTTCGATTCCCTGTTCTTTTAGCGTTGGAAATTCTGATACCGTTTCACCTTCAAGCGGCTCAGGAGACGTCACGGCAAGCACTTTCACTTTACCGGCGCGTGCCTGTTCCGTTGCTTCAGCGAGACCAGTTGAGTAAACATCCACTTTGTTACCAAGCAGCATGCTCATCCCACTGCCATCTTGAGCTGACACGTATTTCAGCTGCTTAATATCAACACCTGCTGCTTTTACCGCTTTAACGAAAGCCATGTGATCCATACTACCAGGAGAAGAATCCCCCACAACCGAAACGGAAGTTGGATCTTCTTTTAGAGCTTCAACAAGATCGTTCATAGAGTCGTACGGTGAATTAGCAGGGACTGCAAAAGCTGAGTAGTCTGCGATAACACCAGCGATCGGCGTAAAATCATTATGACCAAGATCAGATTGACCGTTTAAAGGAACGAACAAAATCGGCGGTGATGTGACGAAAAGGGTGTGGTCGCCGCCTTTCTTATCCACATAAGACCAACCGACGGCTCCTCCACCACCAGGTTTATTGGCAACAGCCATACGCTTATCGATCACGTTTTCTTTTTCCATCACTTTTGAGATGGTTCGAGCCGTGGTATCCCAACCACCACCAGCTCCAGCTGGTGCGATCATCTCAATCGGTTTTGTTGGACTCCATTCACCACCATCTGCTGATGAACTACTAGAACTCTCACTACTACCACACGCGCTCAAGACAAGTGCGCTTCCTAACAATAGTGACATAAACATGCTTTTTCTTTTTTTCATCTTGATAACCCTCCTAATTTGTAATCGCTTACATTCCCGATAACCAAACTATATCTAATCTTTTGTAAGATTTTAATAAAACGGAAATAAGAAAGGTTTGTTTCATTTTGAGCATTTTGTTCATAAAGTTCATCAGGGACAGAGGGACAGGTTCACTGTCCCTCTTACCTGTTATCTCAACTGGGACATGGTACCTGTCCCTCTGTCCCCCCTCCGCCCCCCAACAAATGCTATAATAAAACAAAACAAAGGAGTTGATTCCTAATGGTACTAAGACTCACCCCCTTCTTAAACTTGAAAGGAAATGCAAAAGAAGCTATTCAGTTCTATGAAAAAGCAATCGATGCCGAAGTCCTTTGGACCCTTACTTACGGAGATATGCCAGAGATGCCCGATACATATACAGACGACCTGAAAGATTTTGTGGCATCGGCAAAGTTAAAAGTTGGTGAATCAGAACTCATGATCTCAGACGTTCCTGACGCAACACCTGTAGAGGAAAGCAAGCAGATCACCATTGGCATCACAACGAACGATGTGGAAAAATCAAAGCGGATCTTTGAAGCTCTCCAACAAGGTGGGAAAGTCAACATGCCATTTGGAGAACAACCGTTTAGTCCTGGTTTTGGCGATGTAACGGATAGGTTCGGTGTTACGTTTCAAGTGTATACGGAGGTTAAAAGCTAAACGAAAACAGGAGTGTATGCATCATTCGCATACACTCCTGTTTTTGTTGGGACATGGGGACAGGTTCACTGTCCCTCTCCCCTTATACATCAGCAGCTGGGACAAGGAACCTGTCCCTCCGTCCCTCACTCCTCCCAAAACAAATCATCCAGCGTTTTTCCGAGCGCTTTACAGATCGCCACACATAGTTGAAGGGTAGGGTTATACTTTCCGAGTTCGATCAGTCCGATCGTTTGCCTTGAGACGCCTACCTTTTTCGCAAGCTCCTGCTGCGATAAGTCATGTTCGACTCTGGCCATTTTCAGCTTTTTATTTTTCAACGTTGATCACCGCACATCCTGTTCATCTTCATCGTCCATGTCCTCGAGCTCTTCCTCGTTCACTTTATCACTCCGGTACTTCGCCAACGCGTAAGGAAGGACAAGAATGGCAAACATAAAGGGAATATACATCATCATACACGCGAAAAAGATAACGAAGAAGAACTCAATCGTCTCTGCTCTCGTTTCACCGAATCGCTGTGAATTGATCGTCGCGAACGTTAACGAAATGCCCAGTCCAACAAGTACGCTGATCACCATATTTTTCGTGTTCATCTTCCACTTACTCGACCGATCATGCATCTCAACCTCATCCGTGAAAATGCCAAGCATCGACGAGCGTAGGACATAGTATGCGCCTCCCCCAATAACGATCACAAGCTCAAGCCAGACTTTTCCTAAACTAATGTCCCCAAAGAACTGCTCATAGCAAATCGACAGCCCACAAAGCCCTACCACAATGGCATAAAGTTCCCGGAAAATACCATTCTGAAGCGCTGTTACTCGCTCATCAAATACCTTTCGTTTAAACAATCCCATGCCTCTTCCCCCCTATCAATAATCGACCTTAGGTAGTTTTATAAAAGCAAACGCAAACAAGCAGAGCGACACAAACACCGTAATCATCATATCGTACCCCTCCATCGCCAGAAAGCCAATGTTATTCGGCAGCGTATACAGAGGAAGATGACCGATGAACTCTCTCGCAAAAGCAGGTAAACTTTCAACCATTTGCACCATTCCGAGGAGGCCTGGTAGAACGAGAATCGTCACAAGCGCAATAATCATGATGTTCATTGTCTTCTGATAAAACATCGAGATGACGAAAAACAGAAGCGTGAAGAACAATCCGAATAGCACGTAATGAAGAATAGCCGCCCCAACGTCACTCAAGCTAAAAGCCTGCCCGTTCAGCACATGGTTCACATACAGAAGTACTCCGCAGCCGATTCCGAACAGCGTCGATACAGCCCCCATCACGACAAGCCTTGAAATCAAGTACGTGATACGGTCACGAGTAGAAGAAAAAAGCAGGTAGATCGTTCCGTGATGAAGATCAGCGACAACTACCTTTGCAGAGTAGATGCCAAGTGCGACCATCGCAATCGTCGCATATAGACCCGCAACGTTTCTTGGCTGAAATGGTCCACCTAGTTCGTAGATCGAATAAATGATGCCGCTCCCAAGTGCAAGTGAAAGTACGATCGATAAAAATAATGGAAGACTGATCACATTTCGTTTTAGTTCAAGTGCTAGGAATTTTCCAACATTCATGTCGCTTCACTCTCCATCTGTTCAAAATAAAAATCCTCTAACGTCGCCTGCTTTTTCTCCACGTTTTCTGGGTAAATTCCTTCCTCAGCAAGCTCCTTCAACACACTTTTCACATCCTCCGACAGGACACTTACCTCTGCTCCATTATGCGTCACATCCCAGCGCTGA
This sequence comes from Anaerobacillus sp. ABD4_527, assembly GCF_056160805.1. NCBI lineage: Bacteria > Bacillati > Bacillota > Bacilli > Caryophanales > Bacillaceae > Anaerobacillus > Anaerobacillus sp. ABD4_527. The sequence continues at coordinate 571,967 of NZ_JBSWXZ010000002.1, read as the reverse complement.
CTTAAGATGGCGACCGCCTTCTGTCGATCTTGATTAGATAGCGTGATACTCAAAATGCGCTCAACTTGCTTGCCGGTATACTCGCTGATGATCGCCCCGTTTTTTATCACATAAACACGGTCACTAATGTTCTCAACATCCTCTAAGATGTGACTCGAGATCAGCAACCCGATGTTCCTCTCCTCCACAAGACGTTTGAGGTAGCTTAAGATATTCCGTATCCCATCAGGATCCATCCCGTTCGTCGGCTCATCTAAAATTAGATAGTCTAGATTCGAGACGAGCGCAAGCGCAATCCCCAACCGCTGCTTCATACCGAGCGAGTAATGCTTTACTTTCTTTTTTAAATAAGGAGCCATTCCAAGTGACTGAACGACTTCATCAACCTGCTCAGTGCTAGCTCCATACAGTGCACAAAAGTACTTGATGTTGTACGCCCCACTCTTACTTGGAAAAAACTTTGGCTTCTCGATCAAGCTTCCGACTTTTTCCGAATTGTTAACGAATTCCCCATCATACGTGACGATCAGTCCTGATAATACTTTCATCAATGTCGTCTTCCCAGCTCCGTTCGGCCCAACTAACCCAACGATTTCTCCATGCTGTAGCGTAAAGTCGATCTCAGACAGGGCAAACTCACCCTTCTTGAACGACTTTGTAAGACGTTTCAATTCCATACTCATTTCCCCACCCCACAAATTGTTAATTAATACCTTCTTTTTCCATTATATAATAAGAATGTCTTTTTGCAACATATATATGTCATTTAGATTATTATATTAATTAAAATCCCTTGATGTTCCAGTGTTTAAGCAAATAAAAAAGAGCCTGGAGGCAGTCTTGCCTTCCAAGCTCTCATGGTTACACTCTCTCAAATGTCCCTCTTCTACGTATCGTCTTAAATCCCAACTCTTCATAAAGCTCAATCGCACCTGGATTATTTTGATTAACATGGAGCACGACCGAGTTCTTTCCATCTTGACGAAACGCCTCTAAACAGCAGCATGTCAACTCTGCAGCAATCCCCTTACGACGCCATTTCGGGATAACCCCAACTTGAACGATATAGCCTTTCTCATCTGGAAACTCCTCGTCAGCATCGGCCGCAATAAACCCGACTCGTTCATCTTCAACAGTTGCGAGGTACGAACGTTTAGGAAGAAAGGTTGGACTCGATGAGATCCACTCCACCCATTTCTCCACCGACCACCCTGGGAATCCTGGCCGATCTTTGAACGACGCAGTATACACATCGTAAAAGTCTTTTTCAGAAGATCCTGTCCAACTTTTAAGTGTCAAAGGAACTGAGTGGACGAGTTTAGGAATCTCTGACAAGTCATGTTCCATCACATATTCCATAAATACTAATTCGTATCCCTCTTGCAAAAACGATTGAACCGCGTCATCCGTGATGTTTTCACTTTTTACTTGATCAACCATCTGCTCTCCTCTTTTCAAGATGCCTTCAGTTAGAGCGAATGAGCATTCTCTTCTTCATCCTGGTTCGAATGCTCCTCAGACAAGTTCATTAAAGCAGTAGTCACCACTTTTACAATCAGAATAAACATGAACACTAGCACAGCATCTCCTATATACGAAACGACCCAAATGAACGTAAAGGGATCGTAATCTGACTGCATGTTGAGAGACGAATTGATAACACTCGTAATCACATAGAGAAAGTAATAGATTGGCGTATAAATCGCGAGCTTCTTTCCTGCTTCAAAGGCTGGAGAGCTCTCTTTAAAATACTTCGCCATCGTGGCGTACACATTCCATAAACCGTATAGGTTGTAAATCGGGATCATCACGCGTGCTAGCGCTCCACCTGGAGTGATTGGGTACGAGGCATTCATTTCTCGTAAATCGTTATGTACTTTGTAAAGCCATACAAGGTACAGCACGATACAAGTTAGAAAATTAATGCTCAAAATAACTGTGACGGCGGAATCATAGTACAAGAACGATTCACTAACACCAATCGTTCTCACTATAAAAATATTGATTAATAAAATCGTCGATAGGACAATATCCACCCATAGAAACTTTGTTAGTACGCCTCCTAGTTTTTTCGATCGTAAATTCATCTGCATTCCTCTTTTCAACTAAAATTCATAGATGTGAACCTTACAGATCAAGAAACGAATGACCTCGTTCGATCCTCATTCTAAAATGATTCATGATTCGCATCTGGTCCTCAGTAAGCTTCTCTTTATCCCAGTACATGTGCATCAAGCTGTACTCAAAGAGTTCTTTTAACTTGATAAATAGAGGAAGCTTCTCCACCATCTCTTGTGAAAGTTCATTCTCCTCTTCGTACCCTTCGAGAATCGCACTCGTAATCTCACGTCCAAAGTCCACGATGTTGCCTCCACCTGTGAATGTATACTCGATCGCACTATAGATCGGTACGGCTAGGTCGAAAATATAAAAGTGCTTCTCGCAATCTTGAAAATCGATAAACGTCATGTTCCCATCATCATCAACAACGGTGTTTTCTAGCCAGATATCGCCGTGCAGTAATCCATAATTCTCATCTGTTCTCGGTATGTTCTTAATCGTTGTATGAACGTCTTCCGCAATTGCTCGAATCACACGTTCTTCCTCTGGAATATGAGCAAGAAAGTCATATTCCCCGCTAGCATACCAGTCATCGATGTGCTTGGTCGGATGCGTTTGTTCAAACTTTTTAGAAGCAAGATGCAAGCGTCCAATCTGACGCCCCAACTCTTTTAACACATCTGCATTCCATTCACTCCTCGGCAGGTGTTTGCCAGGCGCAGCTTCGTACAGCACCGTTAACACATCTTTATCTGGAAGCGAAAGGGTTTCAACAACGTTCCCATTTCGTGACGGTATTGCAGGAGATATGCCGACGCCTTCGTTTCGTAGAAATTCCGTATAGCGAACTTCCTCTGCCTGCTCATCGAAACTCTTGTAATTCGTAACTCTCGCATAGTACGTTCCATCTTCAGCATGACACCGGTACATCTCATTTGTGACGGCTTCTACATTGTTTAGATCAACTGAGTATAATTCGTTTAGTCGTTCGCGTATCGTTTCTACCAACGTCATTCTTCCCTTCATGAAATCTATTATTCTCTTAAAACCTTCATTGCGAGACTTGCTAGTAAGAAGGAGCTCCCCACCATTACCGGTAATACGAAAAGGAGTCCAATCAGATCAGTCTTATAATGAAATGGTATGTACTTATTCCAAAGCCATCCTACCACTCTCCACTCGATCAGAAAGATACAGAGTGTCATCATTAAGTAGATGGCTTTCCTTACTAGATTCTTCAAACGTCTCCCTCCATAAGGAATTAGGTAGTTCGCGGCAATTGTCCTCCTTGAGTATCCCTACCAATTATTTCAAAACAGGGTAGTTTCCGCAATTGTTGTTTCCATGAAAAAAGAAGCTTACCATGAATAAGCTTCTTATCGAATGGTAGGTAAATGGATATGGTAGATATCTTTTTCTCCTATCTTATTGGCTACATATAGAAAAGCGGCAGTAAATAGAACCACTACGTAGATCTCCATATTGATTGCTCCCTTTTATTTTTGGTTTAGCGTAAACCCTAACTTCACTAAGCGACGTACGATAAAATTCTTTCCTTCATTCCACCAATGTTGGTAAATAAGATGTACGTATCTTTTGTTGTCTTGATCACGACTGTATCCGTGCTTGCATAAGGGTTGCCGATCCGAATAGCTGACTTCACTTTCCCTCCAAACGTATTGTCATAATCGACTTCTACGATTTCCGATATTGGAATCTCAATCTTACTTAGCTGCCATTTAATCACAAGGTTTTCATCTTTCTTCGTCACATTAATTTCGAATAAGTGCATGTGATTCACTCCCGTCTTCTTAGTAATAGATACGAATGGCAGTGGTAAAAGTTTCAATTAATTTCCATACAAGATGTAAAAAAACAGGAACCTATTTTACTTAGTTCCTGCTCCACTATTTCCTCGTCTTATTTAATCATTGTTGTAAAATAATGAACCAATTTCTCTTCTCGCCAATAGTACCAACCCCGATGTTTAGTAGGATTACCATCAACGTGGTAATCCCTCATCGCCTCTTCTCTCTGTCCATAAGTAGAAAAAGATTTATCACAACTAAGAAGCCAATATGCAATACTGGTGCTAATTGAAGCTGTGCAACAGCAGCACTATCATTCGTTATGTCAGTTTTCAAGACTAATAGATTGAATAGAAAAATGAGAACGAGTACGCCTAACGAAATACCTCGTCCAAGCTTACTTTTTAATGACATTAGTGCTATTGCTAGGAGTAACGTTGAAACGAAAAAGAACGTCTGTGACCAAATAGCTTCAGTTGTTGTGAAGGAAACGGGGATATCTGATATGATGAGCATCTTGTACCCAAATGCCATCAAGCCAACGAGACAGCCCATCGTCATCGTTATCGCTGTTAAGGTTACTTTCAAAATTGATTTGATATGAACACACACCTTTAATATCTACTCCGAATATCAACCACATATTTTGAATGCGGTAAGGAATGAACCTCCCACTGTTCTTTTCGTCTATAATGTAAAAACTAATGTATTCGGTGATATTAATCTCAAAACTTTGAGTTTTACCTTCCTCATTCGTTCGTCTTCTTTAATGACAAACTACGCACTCATCTTCTTCGAATTAATCCCATAAAACATCATGTACGAAAGAACTGCAATTCCTATGTAGAATAGCTCTAAACTTGTATTACTTAGTTCTGTGGCACCACCACGGATATTAAAGAAACCATATAAAACGTTGATGACGAGAAACAGCAATACCGTTAACCAACTCTGTGTAATCGAGCGCTTCTTGATTTCACGCTTCCTCTCATCGTCACTCTTGCCAAATGGATAGTCGCGTTTCCCAGTTAGGAATCCTGCTAAGAATATCCAGATGACAACCACGATACCTTGGATAAGTAACTGCATCTCATTCACTCCTTTTGTAGTTAAATAACTCCTCTAGCGGGGTTTCGAGAACAGAAGCCAATTCAAACGCAAGATGGAGTGTAGGATCATACTTATTGTTCTCGATGGCATTGATCGTTTGCCGCGAAACGGAACAAGCCGTTGCGAGATCTTTCTGCGAGAGGTTTCTTTTCTGGCGAAGCAACTTGATGTTATTTTCCACATTCATCACCACTCATATGTCAAATACTCTTTACACCTACACTGTAATATAATCCCAACTGTGTGTCAAAAGGTTTTGACACACATTCGACAGGTACCAGGCACCTGTCGAGGTGCCTGGTACCTGTCGAATTAGCTTACCTTGCTTATCCTCTTTTCTATCGAAGGGTGCGTCGCAAACAAACTGAAGCTTTTCTCATCCACTAACTTGTGTTCTTTTAGCTTCTCTAACGTTTCGCTAGCATCAGTTGCTTCTACGAATGACCTCCCAAATTGATCAGCTTCGAATTCTCGCTTCCTAGAGAAAACAAAGTGCATCATGAAACAAGAGATATAAGTAACAAATGCAAAGATCAGAAGAGGAATGATTGGAATCATTGATCCTACATTCGACGTGATGATTAGTATAGCGATTGGCACACCTGACAGAACAAAAATAAACGAGAGAGCATTCTTAATCAGATGATTCTTTTTCACATGGTAGTACTCGTGAGCAATCAAAAACGTTAACTGCTTTACATCAAGCGTTTGTAAAAGCTTTTCTCCAACTACAATCACCATCTCATTTTTCCGATAAAGCGCTGCGGCATTATTCTTCAGAAACTTGGTTGAAACAAAAATTTGCGTGGTGCTCTTTGGATCGATTTTCTGAAGGATATCATCTAGAAAACGTTCTTCCTTCACGCCCGCTCTTTTCAACTTCGCATAAGAAACAAGCGGTACAATCATGCTGAAGATCGTTAACATCACGCTCGCATTGAATAAATAATGAATAATATTATCGCTTACCCCAACTGAAACGACGTCGAACTTCAGTAAAGCGAGGAATACCAAACTCGTCATAGAAATAACCTGTAAAACTATCATGCATCAGACTCCTCCACCTAAATAATGGATAAAACCACCCAACCATCATAACATTCATACCAGTCAGAGAAGCACAAAAAGGGAACTTCTTGAAAAATCAAGAAGTTCCCTCTATCCAACAGTACGATATTTAAAAGAGTAATAAACTTACACCCGTAGCAAGAATCACGACGCCAGCAATCGAAAAGAATAAGCCGGACCGGTTTTCGCCTTTGATACGATTCGAAAGACCAGCTAGTAGATTCAGCGCACCAAACGTGATCAAGCTTCCTAATAGAAGACTTTCCTGTTCAGGATACATCAGATACATCAGTGGTAAGAAGAGAATTGAGGTAGCAAGAACCACCTGAACAATACTTAGTGAATATAATAGTTTGGACTGTGCTTCTGTACTCATACCATTCCCTCTTTCCTGTCATGACTTCTAACCTAATTATAGCAGGACTCTAAGGGAATAAGTTTGACAGTGCTGTGACTTTTGGTCCCTTTCCAGTTCATCTTCTATGATTTTGAAACGTATTCCGTTCTGTTTCGTAACCCTAACTAGGAGGGATCTACATATGAAATTCAAACTACCTTTTTTAATCGCTGGTTTACTCATCGTATTAGCAGCTTGTAATACTAGCGGTGCTAGCTCCACTGAAAATGAACTAGAAGCGCTTAAGGAAAACCATCCTGAAATAAAAAGCGAACTTGAAAAACTACCAGAGGAATTTAGAAATGAAATTACGGCTCCTGATCTCGATGCCATTCCACTTGATGATCCTACGATTGAAGGAGAAGCAGGAACAGAACTCACTCCCCATACGATGGACATCTATTACCAAGATGGCAAGAAGCAATTGAACCTATGGATAAAAGATCAAAAAGACATAGGCGTATCGATGGGTAGTGAGCCAAATCAACAACTTAGTAATGATATCGATGGTTATTACAAGGAAAACGACGGGATAACAGAACTCATGTGGCTGAGTAAAAACGAGAATGCACTATTCTCAATACAAGGCGTTGTGGCCCCTGGTGAAGAATCACCTTTTAATGAAGAAAATATGGTGGAAATTGCGAACTCAATCATTCAGCAAAGGAACTAAAAGCGAAATAAGGAAACTTATTCTAAAATAGGTTAAGCTCCCTCTCCTATGAATTGAATTCCCCCTACAGTCTTCCACCACTTTCCTTGAAAGACATGATAGACTAATGGGGTTGTTCAAAGAGAAAATCAAAGGAGCGTTTAACGTGGCAAAACCCAGCCTGGCAACCGACATGCTAGAAACCTTTCAATGGTTCGTGTTTCTAATCGCGAGTGCGGTTGCCTTACCCATTGTAATCGGATCGATTTATGAACTTAATTTTGTACAAGTATCAGGGCTTATGCAGCGAACATTCTTCACCGTCGGCATCGCCTCCCTACTTCAGGCGCTATTCGGACACCGCCTCCCCATCATGGAAATTCCAGCTGGCATTTGGGTTAGCATCTTCACCGTGATGGCAGTGACAAGCGTGCAAGGTGGCGGCACTTACTTAGGAACGTTACAAACGTTAGAAACAACAATGATCGTAACGGGTGGCTTCCTTTTTTTATTCGGAGCTTTTAAGATTTCGCAAAAAATCTTGCCGATCTTCACCCCCCTCGTAACGGGGTCGTTCTTCTTATTGTTAACCGTTCAGTTAAGCGGCCCGCTTCTGAAAGGGATGCTAGGAATACAAGGAAGCTCAGACACCTTTCAAGGAACAGAAGCGGTCATTGCTTTCCTCACCTTCTTTTGCGTGATTGGCTTATCGACGTTCGGTAGAGGGTGGGTGAGCAGCTACGCTGTCTTTATCGGCATCATCATCGGCTGGGTACTTTTCCGAGTCATACTAGGCGGACAGGAGCAAGCATCCTACAGCTTATTCTCCGTACCGGAGCTATTCGCATTCGGCCCGCCTCAATTTGATTTGAGCGTTTTACCGATCGCATTTATTACTGCAATTATTTCGATATCCAACATCGTTGCCTCGATCGTCGCTGTGAGGCAAACGTTAGGTCGTGACGGGGAAGAACGCGGTACACAGATGAACAAAGGGACGATGTTCTCTGGCATCAACCACATCATTGCGGGAGGGATGGCTACCGTTGCGAACGTACCATCCGCAACGTCATCTGGATTCATAGCTCTTACCGGACAAAGGCGTAAGAAACCGTTCGTGTTCGCTACAATTTTACTAGTGTTGTTTGCCTTTTTCCCACCGATCATGGCATTGATTTCAAGCATCCCCTCACCTGTTGCTAACGCCGCACTCATGGCGTCATTCGTTCAACTTGTTGCGATTGGCATCAAGAGCTTTACCCTAGAACCACTCGATTCTAGGAAACTAACGATCATCGGTGTCGCCTACCTGTTCGGCATGGGAGCGATGTTCCTTCCATCAGAAGTGTTTCGTGAGCTGCCAACCCTCGTCCAAAATGTGATGAGCAACGGGCTACTTGTTGGAACTGGACTTGTAATTGTGCTCGAACAGTTGTGGCGGAGTAACCAATAATAGCGACATGACAAAAAGATTGTCCCAAACTTACTTCTTTTCTTTTTAAAAAAACCACCCGTCTCGGTGGTTTTTTGTTACGTCGCTAATTGATTTTCACAGCTAGTTTTAATAGAATCCCTTCCTAGTTTTTTTACCTTCTGTTGTTTGGATGATAAAATACCCTCATTTCCTTCAACCGTTTCTGATTGCATAAAACACAACGCCTTCATCATGATACGCTTCGTCTCCTTTAAGAACACCCCTAACCGAATCAACACTAGTAAATCCAAACGGTAAAAACAAATCGATTACATCTTCTTTATTAAAATAGTGATTCCAAAAACGGTAGAGTTTCGTAGTATCATCTTCTTGAAGAACGATATGTTGGTCCAACGTCGCTTTAAATTCTGGAAAATGAAAGCGTTCGGTTAAACATAGATAAGGATCTGGACTGTAAAATCCGCCTTTCGTCATCTCCCATGAAGAGCCAAATGAGAGTCTATCAACCGTCCCTTCATCGATGGCGTCGAATAGAAACACACCGTTCGGCTTTAACGCTTTTTTAATGATGCCAATCATCGCTTCTCGCTCTTCTGGAACGAGGGCTCCAAAATCACAGTAAATCATCAAGATCAAGTCAAACTCGCTGTCGAGATTTACGTTTAGGTAGTTTTCATGGATATATGTAATTTCATTGTGGCGATCTTGCTCTTTGGCATAGGCGATCGAACGCTCTGATAAATCAACGCCCGTTATATGATGCCCCTTCTCTCTCAACCTCTCAGTATAAAGGCCAGGCCCACACCCGAGATCTAATATCTTTGAGCCCCGCTCAATCATGCGATCGATCACATCGACCGTTTCCTGTATATCTCGTAATGTGCGGCTAGCCGCACCACTATTCGGGTTGAGGTGTGCTTCTAACAAATATTTAGAGATATGCGGATCCGTCCACATCATATCCGTTCCACGGACATAGGGTTTTGGTGAAACAATCTGGTCCATTATCGTAGAAATGTTCATGGTAATCCTCCTATACATCAATCAAATTCAACGGTCGAGCGATGAAATCCTTTTATTATGCACAGATCTCTAACCGCTTTATCCTTTAAATCATGTATACTACCACGTAACTCATATCGCGTTGGAGGGATCGCTCTGTTTACCGCAAAAATATATTTTGATGTATGCAAAAAGAAGATTGAGTACTTAGAAGATTACTTTTTCCAAAGCAGCCTACAAACCGGTACTGGAATGACGAACTTAAAAAGATACTACAAAGAAAACGGCACGATTTACTGTCGAATCTGTTTGAAAGACTCGCTAACGAACTAAACCGAAAGTCCCGCGCGGACTTTCGGTTTTTTTGAGTGCTCCCTAGGGTGCTCGGAGCACTCCAAGGAGCACATATCAGCGATCTTTTCATTTTATCAGCGAAATAAGAGAGTATATCAGCGATTTCACTACTTTTATCGGCGAAACCAGAATCCACGCTCCTTTTTTATAGCCCCCAACAAAAAAAGAACCATGAGCACCACCCCATGATTCCACTTTCCCTATCGATAAACGGTTCCATGCCCGTGATGGTACCCATACCACGGGGAATAGCCGCTTTGTCCGTGATGATAGCCGTACCCAGGAGCATATCCGCCTTGACCATGGTGATAGCCGTATCCTGGAACATACGTACCGTGTCCATGATGATACCCGTAGCCTGGGATATAGGTGCCATGCCCATGATGATACCCATACCCAGGAATATATCCGCCGTGACCAGTATGGTACACGGGTCTTCCAAACGCTCGATACACCAAAAGCCCCCCTCATTCATTCCTACACGATAGTCTATGTGGTGTGGCGGAGAGGCGATTGGGCGTAAGACTATAGAAGTGAATTCCCCTTAAGGTTCCGTCCCATAAAAATGACCCCTATTCAGGAGTCATTCTTCAACATAAGGAATCGTGAGCGGTCCGAGCGGCAGCACCGCGACCGACATATCTTCACCATACGTTTTCTTTAATTCTTTTAACGTCTCTTCCATGTTGTGGATTGGCTTCAACATAGCACCCTTCACCTGTTCTTCTGTAAGCTTCGAGTACACGTGCACATCTGCCCACACTTGAATCACCGCTTGCTTCTGCACCTGCCACTGATCGAACATCTTGAATTCCGGGTTGTTGATCATATCGAGCAGCTCTTGTGGACTGTCAGCCATTTCGAAGATCTTCGAATAGTTTCCGTGACTCGGTAAGCCATCCGAACACTCAGACGCGACGAGAATCGCGCCGCCTTCTTTTACGATCTTATGCGCCGCACTCATACCTTTTACAGCTTGGTATAAGTTTTGATCGAGCGGATAACCGGAGTTCGACGTGATAACAACATCGAACCGTTCATCGCACTTAACCATCGCATGCTCCTTGGCATATTCACAGCCTCTGTCATGCGCTTCGTAAAGTTCTCCTGCGAACACTTCTGTAATTTCTTTTTCTTTATTTAACGTCACGTTCAGCATGAAATCTGCTTTACACATCGCATTGATCTCTCTCGTCATATCTTGAACAGGATTATCGACCATGTTTCCCCAGGTCGCGAGCGGGTCACCGATCATGCGCGCGTTATGAAACGTCATGATCGTTTCGATTCCGGCGATGCCAGGCATAATCCCCTTTGGACCTCCTGAAAACCCTGCGAAGAAATGCGGTTCGATGAATCCAGTCACGATTTTGAAATCTGCGTTCACGTATTCTTTGTTCAAATACACATCGCAGCCGAACTTGCTTTCACCGAGGTTCACGAGCGTCTCCTTGTCGTGACACTGGTTGTTTATGATGCGGATGTTATCGACGACCCATTCCCCTAGCATCCCGACAAACTCTTCACGCGTCTGATCACGGTGAGTACCAGTTCCATTGATGATCACGAAATTTTCAAGCGGAACGTGGCTTAGTTCTTCAATCAAAAGTGGAACTAAAATGTGGTTCGGCGTTGGTCGCGTGATGTCGCTGATGACGATCGCGACCGTATCGGACTCCTTCACCATCTCTTTTAGAGGCGGTGTGCCGATCGGATTCTTAAATGAATCTTTAATGCTTTCCTTTTCGTCATCAAGAGGTTTCAGGTTCTTTGGTTCGACCACGAATGCGTTTTCAGGCAAATCGATGGTCAAGTTCTCTTTTCCATAAAGTAATGTCGTTTCCAAGTTCGCTCCCTCTCTTTCTCTAAAAAAAGTTTCCCGTTGTATACCCTAAAAGGCGCTTACTACGCAGATTCAACCGCATTACGCTCAGCTGTTTTCTTTTGTTCAGTCTGTTCAGCCGTTCCGTCGATGCCTTTATTTCGCTGATAACGATCGACGAGGATGACGGCGATCGGACATAGGATCGCTGTTGTAAGTGTCGCAATGGATATTTGAGCTGTCGCAATCGCAGCGATGCTTTGAAACGACGCCGCTTCCCCAGCGGACATCATGCCTGAACCTGCAGAAACGGACGCCGCTGCTGCGATCGCGGCTGGAGTTGCCGCTGCGTTACCTGCCGTTGACGCTTCTGAAACTGGTGCGATGTAACTTTTTTCTTTGAATAGTTTAAAGACAAGAATTCCTGTACCACCTGTCAGAACGGTCGTTAGGATACCGATCGTTAGACCTGCTGCTACAACTTCTGGGTTAAAGAAGTTCGCAAGGTTCATTCCAGCGCCTAACGCGAATGCGAAGAATGGAACGGGAAGAATTTCTCCAGGCTTTAAAAACTCTCTGATCTCACTGTCTAGGTTACCAAGCAGCATTCCGATTGCAATCGGTAGAAGCACTGCGATGAAGGCGATAATCGGGAAGCTTGAACCTAATAATCCTAGCGCAAGAAGTGTTAAAAACGGACCATCGTTTAACGAAAGAATTGCGACAGCACCGACGTCTGAGCGGTTTCCATACTGACTCGTCAATGCGGCGTACATTCCACCGTTTCCATTCGTCATCCCTGCGATGATCGCAAGCGTGGATAGTCCGAATAAGCCTGACATCGGATCGAAGAAATAACCGAACAATAGACCAACAGCTAGCCCTGTAAGATACTTCGTCGTCGTAAGCAGCACACCTTTTTTCAGTGCGGATCCGCCGATTCGTAAGTTCATCTGACTACCAGCTGAGAAAAGGAAGAGTGCAATCAACACGAGTGCACCGTTTTTGAAGAGTGCTTCAGAAAAGCCACCGATACGGAGCATTTCGTAATACCCTTCTTCAGTTGGAGAAACGCCGAGCGCTTCTAACGCATTCATGATAAAAGGAAGGTGCATCTGGTCGATCGTGTTGATCAAGGCACCAAACATCAATGGGACAACCATCAAACCACCAGGAACTTTTTCAATCGTCTGCTTAATTCTCATAAAACAAGACCCCCTTGTTTGTTTTGAACATGACTATGGAAAAACGATCGAACAACTTGTTCTGTACTACTTTCTAATAAACGTGACGCTTCCTTCATCGCGGCATCTAACGTCATCGGCCGGTTCACCATACTATGTACGCCTATGACGCCATACGGGTAAAGAGCCTCGATTCCGTCCCCAACAGAACCAGCGATGACGACCGTTGGAATACCAAGGTCATTCGCTGCTTGCGCAACACCCATCGGCGTTTTACCGGATGCGGTCTGTGAATCGACCTGTCCTTCACCGGTTATGGCGAGTTCCGCGCCGACGAGCTTTTCCTCAAGATCCGTATACGCGATCACAACGTCGATCCCTCGTTCCATCCTAGAAGGGAAGAACGCTTGAAACGCACCGCCTATTCCTCCTGCTGCACCTGCGCCAGGCTTGTCATGAAGTCTAACGCCTGTTGTGCGCTCAACTTCATCTGCCCAGTGTTCGAGGTGTTGATCTAATACCTCTACACCTTCAGCACTCGCACCTTTTTGAGGACCGAATACGTAAGAAGCACCAGTCGGTCCGATTAAAGGATTTTCAACATCCGAAGCGATGAGAAACGTGCTGTCTGCAACTCTCTCGTCAAATCCCTCCAGGTCGATTTTACGAACGTGTGTTAAATTACCGCCTCCAAAGCCTACTGAACCACCTGATTCATTTAGAAGACGAGCACCCAATGCCTGCAGCATACCGGCTCCACCATCGTTCGTCGCAGATCCTCCGATCGCCAGAATGAATTTCCGGTATCCGTCATCAAGCGCCTCAGCGATCAGTTCACCTGTACCGTATGTCGTCGCGAGAAATGGGTTTAACTCCCCCTTCGGCACGAGGCCGATTCCTGAAGCACTCGCCATCTCGATCACACATGTTTCACCGTCACCAAGAATACCGTAGATCGCTTCCACTTCTTCACCGAGCGGTCCCATCACGGTAACGCTCCTTTTAAACCCACCTGTTGCAACAATTAACGTCTCTAACGTTCCTTCTCCTCCATCAGCAATCGGTACAGTCGTTGTATCACTTTCGGGTAGCGCTTTCTTCACTCCCCGCTCGATTGCTTCTGCCGCTTCAACGGCCGATAAACTCCCTTTAAAAGAGTCTGGAGCAATAACAATCTTCATGTCTGCACCTCCTAGAAAACGCTTTCATCTTACAACCAATTATACGTGCCTTGACGAATGAATGCGTTGTCTATAATGTATAAAAAAGATACAGATTCATCTAAATATTTTGTCAATAGTAACTAAAAGGAGGTTCGTCACCCATGTTAACGAGAGAAATCGCCAAAACGATTGTCATCGAGACCTCACTCCGCCTGAATCGAAACGTGAACATCATGAACGAAAAAGGCGTCATCATCGGTTCTGGGGATGCTGAGAGAATCGACCAGATCCATGAAGGTGCCCTCGAAGTACTGAATACAAAAGAGCCTTTAGCGATCTATAAAAATGATGATGGAAAATGGCGTGGCACCCAACCTGGTCTCAACCTTCCCATCTCATTCCAAAACCAAGTGGTCGGTGTCATCGGAATCACCGGAAATCCTGATGAAATGAACGATGTTGGCGGCCTCGTAAAAATGACGACAGAACTAATGATCAAACAGGAATTTATCGCACGGCAGCTAGAATGGAAGCAGCGAACGAAAGAGATGATCATCGAGGAACTGTTGAGGTCCGCCCCTTCCTACGAACAAATTGAACGTGGGATGAAATTGATCGAACTCAACCTCCCTTCTCCTTATACGATTTTAGTCGTTCAGATCGGCAACCGCTCCATGCCGAATCATGAGTTGATTCAACGCATCGAACGTTGTATCTCGCAACACGATGCGCTCGTGGGCTTTATCAATGTGAACACATTGTTTATTACGCTCTGTGGCGTTAGTGATTCTAAAAAGCCTCTTGACCAAATCTCTTTAGAACTGAACCGGCTGTCTCTTGATTATCGACTTGCCATTAGTAATGTGATCAGCACGTTCGATGACTTCAGCCAGGCCTATCAGGACTGTAAGCTCGCACTCGAGATCGTCACTGATCAACAGCTTATTTTTTATGCAGATATAGAACCGCAGGCCCTTCTTCATCAAACGAATTCCGTAGAAGCCGTTCGGTTTCGAAAAAGAATCGTCACGGACACCGTCGAAAAGTATGCAAGTACGTTAACAGCCTTTTTTGAAAACAACCTCAACATCCAACAAACGTCTGAAGCGATGTTCATCCACCGAAATACGCTCGTGTACCGCTTGAATAAAATCACAAAAGACACAGGCTACGACCCGAGGGAATTTCGAGATGCGCTGACGCTACAGATGGCGCTATGGATGCCGGAGAGCAGTGATTAACTAACGTATAAAAAGTGCCTGGACTAAGAAGGAGACGAATTCATGAAAAAACTAAGTATCAGCCTCGGGGTGTTCATACTAATCGTCCTATTCGCCAACCTACCGACGATCGTGGCTCACGCTACGCTGTACTCATTCAACCATAATAAAAAAGTTTCCACCGAGGTCACCACCATCACGTTTGACGATATCTTTGAAAGATTGCATGAACAACGTGCACTCTCACAGGAGTTGCGGCACTCGAAAAAATATTCACTCGTTGGGAAAGAAGTTCAACAAGGTGTTGATGACGTGACTGATTACGAAATCCTTTTAAACGAGCACCCCTATATTGATTCGATGAAAGTCGAACTGCCCATCATTACATACAAAGACGACGACAGGACAATTGAGTTCATAGAAGGAAAAGGAGACGTTTTAGAAATTTTGGTGAATGGCCAATGGGAACCATTTCATGGTACGTGGGACGATTTATGGAATGATTTACTAGAGCAGAAAGAAGTAACGTAACAGTAGACATATGACGAAAAAAGAAAGCTTTGGAATCGCTCCAAAGCTTCTCTTGGTCGCGCTCTACCACACGCTATACATGTAATAAACCCCAAACACTACGCTGACAAGTCCTGCGAATCGCGTCAGGTTGTAGTGAATGCTCTTTGATTTACTGAGGAGAAATGGTACCGCAAGAACTGTCGTAAAAAAGAGCATTCCAACAACGGTCCCAAGTCCGAACATAAGAATGTACAACGCGCCTTCCCAGATGTGATCCACGGATGACATCGTGAGAAGAACGAGCGCACCGCTTCCCGCTAACCCATGTATACTTCCGATTACGACTGACTTCAAATACGGAGATTTCTGATCATGTGCGTGACCTGCTTTCTGCTTCCTAGCAAGTACAATACTCTTAAATCCAAGATAAACGAGCATCACACCGACGATCACTTCCATCCAAAGTGACCATCCCTCAGGTATCGTGCCTTTCAGCGAGATGACCATGATTCCGACGATAAAAAGCGTCGCTGTGTGACCGATTCCCCAGAAAATTCCTGCCAAGGAGGAACGCCACCATTTCTTTGTATTGCTCGCAACGGTCGAAACCGCAATCACGTGATCGGGTTCGATCGCATGTTTGATACCAAGAATAAGTCCAACGAATAAGACCGACATTAAGCTGCTGACCATATCTTCCCTCTTTTCTTACAATCAATAGAAAAAGGTAGATGCCTAAAAAGAGGCAGCTCTACCTAAAGCTGTTCTTTAATCCTATACAAAATAACCGTTTTCATCAAACACCATTTCACGCGGTTCTTCCAACGTTTCAATATGTTCAAGATCCTTTAACTCATCATAGATCACTTCTGAAACAAACATCTCACCGATATGAAGCGTGTTCGGAATCCGAACGATTCTCGCGTCTTCATCCTCAACTCCCCACGTCGCTCGAAGGGCAGCTTTCAGTGCATCTTGATCGTTTTCAAGCACGATCGGAATCTTTGCGCGATCAAGAAACGTACTCGTGATCACGTTCTCGTTCATTGCTTTCATATCGATCTTTTCGTAGAGTCTCTTCGTCGTGAGATCAGCGAGTCCAATGCCAAGCGCGTTACCGTGACTCGCTTCACTTAAGTTCGATGCGATCAAATACTTCACGCGAGGAAGCTCAGGCTCCTCGACTCCAAGTACGCGGATGCGCCCGATGATGTTCGTATCCATCCCGGTACCGCTGTAGTTTTTCCCGATTTCATCGACGACGAGAATGTCGATGTCTTCGACCGGTAAGCTCGGCATGAATGCAAAAGCACGTTTTAGAAGCTTTCTTTCCTCTTCAAGAATATTCTCTGGCTCCATTACTTTGATGATCGCCGTGTCTTCGTGCGCATTTTCTACAATTGCAACACCATAAAGCGTTTTCGAGTTTTGGATCGCAACTTGCCCGACTTCAGGCATCATGTCACGGATGCCTTTGATCCCGTGTGTATGTAAAGCGAGCGCCTGCTTGTGTTTCCCCATGCCGATCGAAGCCATCTTCAGGACGCCGCTTTCGATATCTTTCTTAAAATCAGTATGAGGCTTCACGCGGTTCATGACGATGATGCCATCTGCTTCATACGCATGCTTATCGATGTAGACGGGAACCCCAGCTGAAGTTTTCCCAATCTCAACAACATCCATCGATGACCTGATCTCACACCCTGTCGACGCTTCCGTCACGCCGAGGCCGTCCAACACTTCGATTTGACCTTCCGCTGTCGCACCACCGTGACTTCCCATCGCTGGGATGATAAAAGGTATCGCGCCACGCTTCTTCACTTCATCCGCGATTCCTTTCACGATCGTCGGGATGTTTGCGATGCCGCGACTTCCGACTGTAATTGCGATCTCCATCCCTGGCTTTATTTTCTGATTTGCTTCGATCGATGAAAACTGCTCTTCGATGACGGTTGAAACGTCTTGAATGCTTTCAACGTCAAACGATTGCCTGATCTTCGCAACCTTTGGAAATGCCATCTGTCTCCACTCCTTTTTTATAACGACTATAGCAAGAGACAGAGGTGTCTCTTGCTATCGCTGCGTTCTTTATTTCACTACCTTTGTCGGCGCTAACTCATAGGCCATTCGGATCGCTTCTTTCAACGATTTCTCATCAGCGATGTTTTTCCCAGCGATATCGAATGCCGTTCCATGGTCGACGCTCGTACGGATCGTTGGGAGTCCAACCGTGATGTTCACGCCAGACTCAAGTCCGAGCACCTTGATCGGTCCGTGACCTTGATCATGGTACTGCGCGACGACGATATCGAAGTCCCCGCGCTTCGCTCTAAAGAACAACGTATCTGCTGGAAGCGGCCCGACAACATCGATGCCTTCACCTTGAGCTTTTTCAACGGCAGGAATGATTTTCTCTTCTTCTTCACCGTTTCCGAAAAGTCCGTTCTCCCCCGCATGAGGATTGATGCCACAAACCGCGATCTTCGGTTTCTCAATCCCAGCTTTTTTGAGCGTTTCGTGTGCAAGCTTGATCACCGTGTACTGACGCTCAACGTCGATCTTATTTACCGCATCGATGAGACCGATGTGTGTCGTTACATGGATAACGCGAAGTCCTGGAGCGGAAAGCATCATCGCAAAGTCTTTCGTATTCGTAAGCTCTGCTAAAATTTCAGTATGTCCCGGGTAAATATGCCCCGCTTTATGAAGCGCTTCTTTATTAAGAGGTGCCGTACAGATGCCCTGGATGCTTTGCTCGTTCGCATACGAAATCGCTTTTTCTAAATAGCGAAACGCTGCGTTTCCAGCTTCTTTTGACACTTCGCCCCACGGGAGATCTTCGCTAACAAGATCAAGATCAACAACATCGATCGTTCCGTGTGTAAACGATGCTTCCTCAGGTGAAGCGATGCTTCTCACTTGAAGGTCGACACCCGTTACGTCGATCGCTCTCTTGAGCATCTTTTGATCACCGATCACAAATAGGTCACAGTTTTCATGAACCGCTTTGTCTTGAAATGATTTTACGATAATTTCAGGTCCTACGCCAGACGGATCGCCCATCGTAATCGCAATAATTGGTTTAGCCATGTGTTCGTCCTCCCCTTATTTTACTTATCGAACAGCTCCACTAGGAATAGTGAAATCTCTGGTATATAACTAATGAGTAACACATCGACGATTAAGATGAATAAAAACGGCAGGACCGCTTTTGATAACGTTTCTAATCGTATTTTGGATATTTGCATCGCAACGAACAAGTTGACGCCAAGCGGTGGTGTCACCATTCCGATCGCAAGATTCACGACCATGATGATTCCGAAATGAACCGGATCAACCCCGAGTTGGATCGCAATCGGTGCGAGGATCGGCGCTAAGATGATGACCGATGCAGACGTTTCGAAGAACATTCCTACGATGAGTAGGAAGATGTTCACGATCAATAAAAACACGAATGGGTTATCCGAAAAGCTCATAAAGGACTGAGCGACCGTTTGAGGAATGCGCTCCTTCGTCAACAGCCAGCCTAAAAGACCTGCCGTACCGATAATCAGCATGATCACGGACGTCGTTAACCCTGATTTCACAAACACTGGAATAAGGTCTTTCAGTTTGATTTCTTTATAAACGAACACACCGATGATGAGGGCGTATGCAACAGCGACGACCGCTGCCTCCGTTGGCGTGAAGATCCCTCCGTAGATTCCACCAAGAATGATCGTCGGCATCAACAGGGCGAAGATTGCATCTTTGAATGCTGTGAAGCGCTCCCCCCATGTAAAATGCTCTGTTCCTTTGTAACCGCGTCGCTTTGAAAAGATAAACGCTGTTAATATCAATGAGAACCCGATCAATAGACCAGGAATGATGCCTGCCATAAACAAGTCACCGATTGAAACACCTACGACTACTCCGTAGAGGATCATCGGAATACTCGGTGGGATGATAACGCCGAGCGCACCCGATACAGCTTGTACAGCGGATGCGAAGTTCACATCATAGTGTCTCGCGACCATCGCCGGAATCATGATTGAACCGATCGCCGCTACCGTCGCTGGACTGGATCCAGAAATCGCAGCAAAGAACATCGAAGTGATGACCGTTACACCTGCAAGTCCACCCGTCATAGAACCTGCGAGCGTATTTGCGAAATGCACGAGTCGTTTTGAGATGCCTCCCGTTTCCATCAAGGCACCTGCCAAAATGAAGAACGGAATCGCCATCAGCGGGAACGAATCGAGCGACGTAAAGATACGCTGAACGATAACGAGCATCGGGAGATCACTCGTCAGCCAAATGGCGATCGCTGAAGCTAACCCGATCGCAAGCGCGATTGGAACCGTGAAGAGGAACAGAACTAACATCGTTGATAATAATACCGTTGTCATTGTTCATCGCCCCCCTTTAGGTCCAAGATCACTTCTAAAATCACGGCCACACAATTGATGATCATCAACAGTGAGCCGATTGGAATGGCTGAGTAAGCCCACGCCATCGAAATATTCATCGCGGGAGAAAGCTGCGCCGAGATATTTCCTACTAATACAAATCCATAGTTTACGAGAATCGCTAGAAACACGATGCTCACTATATAGACTGCAAGATTCAAGATGTTTCGTGCTCGAGCGGACATCAGTTCTTTGATCGCATCAACTGAGATGAGATCGCGTTTTCTGATCGCAAGTGCAGAACCGATAAACACGCTCCAGACCATGATGTATCTCGCCAATTCTTCTGACCAGCGCAATGAATCTTCTAAAACAAACCGCGAGAACACTTGATAGAAAATAACGGCGGACATCACCATGATGAGAAGAGCAAGGACGACACCTAGTAGTTTATTAAATCGATCGATCGTCTTTATGATGGCATTCATATGTATCTAAACCTCCCCCATACAACAATATGATGGGGGAGGTTATCCCCACATCATAAGTCTCATGCTTTCTTATTCGTTTGCAGCATCCTGGATTTTCTTGATCAGATCTTCTCCAACTTGATCCGCATACTCTTCATATACAGATTCAGTCGCTTTTTGGAATGCCTTCTTGTCAACTTCCTCAACCACGTTCATGCCTTCGTCTTTTAATCCAGAAATCATTTCTTGTTCCATCTCAGCAACAAGCTCACGCTCATACTTTGCTCCTTCAACCGCTGCTTCTTGTAGCGCTTTTTGCTGATCTTCTGTTAAACCATCAAACACTTGAGAGCTTACGAGAAGTGCAGCTGGAGAATAGAAGTGACCTGTTAGCGTTAAGTGATCTTGAACTTCATAGAAACGAGAAGTCGAAATGATCGGAACTGGGTTTTCTTGTCCATCGACAACGCCTTGCTGTAGTGCTGTGAATAGCTCAGTAAAGGACATTGGAGTCGGGTCTGCTCCTAGTGCTTTAAAGGAATCTTGGTGTACGTTGTTTTCCATCGTACGAATCTTCAAGCCTTCAAGATCTTCAGGCTTCTCGATCGCACGCTCACTGTTCGTCACGTGACGGAATCCATTTTCCCACCATGCAAGGCCTTTTAAGCTCTGGTCTTCAAGGTTTGTTAGTAGACTTTGTCCAATTTCACCGTCAAGCACCTTGTACGCATGTTCACGACTTTCAAAAAGGAATGGAAGGTCAACGACGTTGATCTCTGGCGCGAATCCACCTAGAGGACCAGTTGAAGATAAGACCATATCAAGAGAACCAACCTGTAGACTTTCAACCATGTCACGCTCTCCACCTAATGAACCGTTCGGGAAGATTTCGATCGCAAGCTCTCCGTCAGACTTTTCTTCAACGAGTTCACCGAAATGCTCAAGACCTTTGTAGTAATGAGAATCCTCAGCAAGCGTGATGCCGACTTGCAGCGTTTTCGTGTCGTTAGAAGCCGCTTCACCGTTCGAACTTGCTTCCTGATCCGTTCCACCACAAGCAACAAGTGCACCTAGACTTAGTACTGACACAGCACCCAATACTTTCTTCTTAATGTTCTTCATCTTGTTTCCTCCAATATGAGTTATTTTTGAACCTTTTCATATGCGTGTTTCGTAACGGCCCGTAACGTTTCAAGCGCCTTCACAAGTGCCTGTTCACTGCCGAACGATCCTGCTTTCGTCGCAAGCGGCAGCCTGTTGTATCGGCCACCAAGCAACTCTCCATAAGGAAGTCCGTCTTCCACTTCTCCGATGATGCGTATGCCTTTTCCATTCAGAACTTTGCAGGTTGCGCCGGCAATGTCGCCACCCGTTAAGACAGCGCCCTGAATTCGTTTCCTTTCGATCAAACGACCCGCGATCTCACCTAGCGCATCCGCAATTCTGCTTCCAACATCCATGTTCGTGATGCCGAGCGACTGCTGAACCTTCCTTACCTTGTCGATCGCTTCAGCATCTCGTTTCGTAGAGACGATCACATCACCTTGCTCTAAGTACGCGATTCCGAGTTCGACAGCTCGGTCGATTTCATTCTCACGCGTCTCGTCACTTAAAAAATGATGGGGCGAAATTACAACTTCTTGAACCGCCGTCTTCTTCTTCAATTCCTCCACCTGCTTATGGGTGGTAGCACTGATACTTCCTGCGACAACGAGTAATGGAAGCTCTGTATCAACGTGATGTTGCGATTTCGCGCGTTCTTGAATCGAGTTACAAAGGTGATACGCGATTCCAGCCGATCCGACCCAAAGGACATCTTCATCTAAAAGCTTCTTCGCTTCGACGATCGTATGTAGCTCCTCGTCCGTTTCGGCATCGACAACGACCAGCTTAGATCCCCCACTGGATAGCGCTTTCATTTTTGATGCGAGCTGTTCTTTTCCTTCTCGAACATCACTTATCGAAATACGCGCGATTTCTCGTTTACTCTGCTCTTGCAATAGTTCTGGCAAGTAGCTCTTATTGACCGGGCAAGTTGGGTCGTTCGCCGTTTCGGTTTCATCGAGCGGAATGCCATCGACATAGTGGACACCTTCAACGGTGATGCGTCCGCTTTTCGGAAAAGCCGGAACAACGTATGCTGTTGTAAAATCATACACATCCATCACGGCATCGATTTCTGCGCCAACGTTTCCTCTCATCGTAGAATCGATCTTCTTCAAGACTGATGTTACGCCTAACTCATGGAGCTGTGACGATACGTCTTTCACGATGTGATACGCGTTCTCTCTTGGCAGCGCTCTGCTGTTTGAATTCAACACGATGACGTCTCCATTAAGATGCGCTGGCTGTAAGATCGTATCTGGAAACAAGACAGTGGTGTCTAACCCTTGCTTCGCAAATTGGACGCCCGTATCGTTTGCTCCTGTTAAATCATCTGCGATCACTGCTAATTTCAAACCCGCTTCTCCCCCCTTTCCGCTATGTGTCTCTTTCTCTAAACCTAAATCTTTTAGACTAGCAACAAAGTCATGATGTTTTATTTTCGAACATATTAAAACGCTTACAAGAATTATAGTAAATGAAAGCGTTGCATTTAACAATACAATTTTTAAATAAATCTAGTGAAAAACTGAATTATTTTCTAAAAACTCAGCAAACACCTCATAATCGTTGCACATTGAAACACTTAAGCTATTTTAAATGTCTCATTTCCTTTTATTCACAACAAAAAAGACGCAAGCTTTTATTTAAGCTTGCGCCAAAGTGTGGATCGATTAATACCAAGCCGCTTCGCAGCCTTGGATTGATTCATCTCTTCTTCCTCAAGAACTTTCTGAATGATTTTCTTTTCGATATCCTTTAATGATCCGCTAACTTCAATCGTACAGCTGCCATCTCCTTCAACCTTTGGACGCTGCTTTAACAAGTCGATGAGTGATAATACGGCGTCTTTCTCGATGTAGTACGAGTTTGAGTGAAGCACGAGTTGTTCGATCACCTGCTTCAGCTGATCGACGTTACGCGGCCAGTCGTATTCCTTTAGCTCATGCATCGCATCGGGTCTTACCCCGACGATCTGCTTTCCGTATTTTGAATGAAATTCAGAAATAAACACAGGAATCAAATTTTCAATATCCTGTAAACGTTCTCGAAGGGGAGGAACATAGATGATCAAGCGTGCGAGAAGCGTGAATAAATCATGATCGATCGTCGCATCTTTTTCATCGATTCGAAGCTCATCCTTCGACGATACAATCAACCTTGGCAGCTTATAGGTTTCATTCCGCAAGTAATGATAGAGTTCTTTTTGAGATTGCAAGTCTAACCGGTCGATCCGCTTCAGGTGCACAATCCCTTCCGCATGGTTCGTAAAGAACTGTTCCTCGATCAAATCTGATATCTGGTCTTCTTTTACTAATTCACAGTTGATTGTAATGAACGGTTCATTGTTTCGCTTGCTTTTCAAGTAGATCGACTGAGCGACCGAATCCTTCCCTGTGCCGGTTTCTCCAATTACCCACAACGGCTCGTCCATCCGACTATACTTTTCGACCTGTTTGATCACTTCCTGCATCTGTTCACTCTTTCCAGTCAGGAGAAAGTGAGGAACGGCTGTGACAACATCGATCGCATATTCCTTCTGCTCTTCTATCCCACCTTGGGATTGATTCGGAAAAGCTTTCTCCATATACAGGATAACACGCTCTTCCGCCTCATTCGTCGTGAGGTGCCAGAGCTGATTTTCAACCGTCACCATTTTCTTTTGCAGCGTAGATGACGTGTTTTTTACGATGTCTAGAATCGTAGGAGAATTCTCGATCTTCTCTCTAGAAAACGCGTTTTCAAACCGTTTATTCGAACAGATCACTTTTCCTTTCCTATCCATCACACCGATCAACCGCTCATCAGAGTCGATGATTGACTGATACAACGATATTTCTTTATGTAGCTTTGAAAACAGGCCAAACACTCGTCGCGCTTCATCCAGCGCTTCCATCACAGCTTCCTTGCCAGAAGTGATCAGCACCCCGTTCATGCCAAGCTGCTTCGCTGTATTGATCGTGACCACGTCACCGATTACGACCTCATATCCCTCTTTCTTCAAACTCTTCAACTTCTCCTCAACTTCATGATCCTTCTCGATCGTGAGCGTATTAATATCAAGATCGAGGAGGTCACAAATCGTTGAAGCACCTTGAGAAATATTCGGAAACCCTACGATAGCTGCTTTTCCTGAAAAGCCCTTTACGAGCGTCAAGAGGCGGAGGATATCATAACCCGACACTTGGATATCGATGACCGGGATCGACACGACTTCTTGAACGAGTGAAGCGGTCCCCCCACGGCTGATGATCATGTCGAACCCATTCTTCTCATACTGTTTCGCGACCTCTACCCCTTCATACAGGTTTCCGAGCGCGGTATGGATCTCGAAATCTTCAACGTCTATGTCACGCATGATTTCGATAAGCCCCTCGTAAGGAGCAATTATTAATGCTTTAATCATATCGTTTCACCTTCTGGTTAAAATTCCTACTTCTGATGACGAAGCTTCTCCCATACGACGCGGTACACCTCTTTGAGAGGAATCTCATATTTCTCCGCGATCGCTTTGCAATCCTCGTATTCAGGAGCACTTTCGACGGCTTCTCCACGATGGACGCCTCGCTTGATCGTCACAGATCCCCACTCGGTCTCGATTTCATCGAATGATCGCTCGAGGCGATGAACGGAGATCGGGTAGTAACGAATCCCAAACGTCGTCGTTTCTTCGAATAGCACACGCTTAATGTCATCTAACTTTTCCCTGTTACATAGTAATTGAAGCAAAATGGCAGGACGGTTTTTCTTCATATAGATCGACGAATAAAACACGTCGTTCGCACCGTGATCGAACAGCTTTTCCATCACATACCCAAGCCACTCGCCCGGCATGTCATCGAGGTTCACTTCGACCTTCAGCATCTCGTCGTCGATATGTTCCTCCTTATGCGAAAAAGGTTGAGACATCAAAACCGACCTCCTTTCTTAACTACCTAGAACCGCTCGGAGAACGTTCGGGTGATCCGGGAAATCCTTCGTACCCGCTCCATACCCGATTGACTCGACAACAAACGAAGGCATCGGACCAAAGTCGTTCGCAAGCGCAGCTAAAATGCCGCCCCCTGTCGGAGTAGTGACCTCACCTTTGATCGCCGTCTCTTGAATCGGAATCCCTTTTAGTAACTCTAACGTCGCAGGCGCCGGTACCGGATAAATCCCATGCGCGATGCGGATACGCCCGTTGCCTACTGGAACAGGAGAAGAAACGATCCTCGTCACGTTGAGAGAATCGATCAAGATACACGCACCCACAATATCCACGATCGAATCAACTGCTCCCACTTCGTGAAAATGTACTTTTTCAAACGGCATGTTGTGAATCTTCGCTTCCGCTCGGCCGATCTTTTCAAAAACAGAAAGCGCCATCTTCGTCACGTTTTCATTCAGTTCAGCACGATTGATCATATCAACGATGTGCGTGTAGTGGCGATGGTGGTGATCGTGACTATGATCGTGATCGTGGCCGTGGTCGTGACCATGACTATGACTATGACTATGACTATGATCGTGCTTGTGACCGTCATCGTGGTCATGCATATGATCGTGACCGTGATCATGATGATGGTCTTCCTCATGTGTAAGAAGCACATCAAACTTCGTTGCAGAAACGCCCTGTTTCACCACGTTATACGTTTTTAACTTGTATTCTGATTCAATATTAAGCTTCGCGATGTCCCGCTCAAGTACGGAATAGTCCGCACCTAGATCGAGGAGCGCTCCGATCGTCATATCGCCGCTGATTCCTGAGAAACAATCAAGGTATAGTGTTTTCATCTTCTTCCCCCAGTTAATCGATTATCGTATCACGATGATTTTTATGAATTAATGTCGCATAGTATCCTGCTCCAAAGCCGTTGTCGATGTTCATCACGCTGATGCCAGGTGAACAGGCGTTTAGCATGGAAAGGAGGGAAGAAAGCCCCTGGAAGTTTGCTCCGTACCCGATGCTTGTTGGTACAGCAACGATCGGATTACTGATCAACCCACCAACAACGCTCGTTAACGCACCTTCCATCCCAGCGACCGTGATCGCGACCGTCGCGTTCTCGATCTCGTCAAGGTGATGGAAAAGGCGATGGATGCCCGCTACACCAACGTCGTAAATCCGTTTGACAGATGCACCGAACGCTTCAACCGTGACAGCCGCTTCTTCCGCAACAGGAAGATCGGACGTCCCAGCGCACACAACTGCGATGTAACCGCCATAAAGCACCTCTGGTTCGTCTGGATGCTTCCAGTACAGCGTTCGAGCTGCTTCATTGTACGTAAGATTCTCTACTTGTTCCATTACGAAAGCCGCCTTCTCAGGTGAGATCCTCGTTGCGAGAACACGATTTGTATGGCGCTTCAGAGAACTTAAGATCTCCACCATATGTTCAGGCGTCTTGCCCTCTCCGTACACGACTTCAGGAAAGCCTGTTCGCTCTTCTCTCTGATGGTCGACCTTTGCAAACCCGATATCTTCAAACTTCGAGAGAAGGCTCTTCGCATCTTCAACTCCTAGACTCCCATCCTTCACTCGCTGTAGAACGTCATCTACGTTTCTCTCTCTCATCGTGAAACACCTCTTCGTTTATATAGTAGATTGTTCGACTTCTAACACTTTGTTCATGCTGCCGCTCTTATATCCTTCAAGATCGATCGTGACATACTGATATCCGAATGACTGCAGCTTTTTCGAAATACTGCGATGATTATCCATCACCATCTGCATATCCTTCGGCTCGACTTCAATCCGCGCCATATCACCATGCGTCCGAACGCGAACTTGTTTGATGCCGAGACTCTTCACATACGCCTCAGACTTATCCACCTTCGTCAATTTCTCCTGCGTGATTTCTTCCCCATACGCGATGCGTGATGATAAACAAGCGAAGGAAGGCTTCTCCCAAGTCGGGAGTCCCAGTTCTTTTGACAATGTACGAATGTCTTCTTTGTAAAACTCCGCTTCCTGAAGCGGTCCACGCACGTTATGTTCCTTCGCTGCCCGCGCACCTGGCCTGTATTCACTCATATCATCCGCGATCAAACCGTACACGACATTCTGAAATCCTTTTTCTTTCATGATCGGCATCACTTCTTCGAACAAGCCGTTTTTACAGAAGTAGCATCGATTTTCATCGTTCTGCGTATACCCAGGAATCGCAAGCTCTGACGTCTCGATCACCTGATGATGCGCGCCAATCAAAAGCGCGAGCTCTTTCGCTTCTTCTAACTCAC
The DNA here is from genome assembly GCF_056160805.1 of Anaerobacillus sp. ABD4_527. Classification (NCBI taxonomy): domain Bacteria; kingdom Bacillati; phylum Bacillota; class Bacilli; order Caryophanales; family Bacillaceae; genus Anaerobacillus; species Anaerobacillus sp. ABD4_527. Next base: position 543,994 of record NZ_JBSWXZ010000002.1, on the reverse strand, counting down.
TGCTCGGATACGTCTCAGAATCCGCCGTCACCGCAAGAACGTTTTCTTTTCCAAGTTCGTCGATCGCGACTTTTAATAGGAACGTACTATCCACGCCGCCTGAAAACGCCACGACCACACTCTTCATTTCTCGTAAAATCGCTTTCAAATTTTCGTATTTATGTTCTAACACCCGTTCATCACCTCTCCGACTTATGTATCGTCTTAAGAAAAGCCCGACTGTAACCGTTTACAACAATGAAATAAAAAAACGTTGCAAAATAAGTCGGTTCATCTACGTTTTATTAAACAACAATTCTACTCTTATGCATTTTGCAACACCTCAATTATAAACCAATACCTGGAGAAAGTAAAAGGATGGATTTATCTTTTTATAGTAAAAGTAGAACAGATGCTTACTATAGAAACTAGTAAACTCACTCGCCTATACCCCTATGCGTTTCTTACCAATTCCACACCAAACACTACACTACTTTCAACTCCCAACCGATAATGATAGAAAACATCATTAGAGTGGAAGAATTTTTCATGAAGCGTTGGCTGCTCGGTTTTACAATCGTCTTGATGTGTTTCCCTATTCATTCAACTGTGACGGCTAGTACCCATACCGATGCTCGGTACGGATCCTGGATGTGGGATGCCTCCTACGTGTACAACCAGGACCAAAACTTTTTCGGTGAGTTAGACGCGCTCGAGATCGATACGGCGATCATGAACGTCGGGTATGACCCGAACCTAAAGGCGCACGTGCTACAGTCAAAACCTGAAAGCTATGATTCTTTTATCCAGACACAGCATGAACAAGGGCGAGAAGTCGAAGCACTTTACGGCAATTCCGACTGGGCGCTAGATGCCTACTACTGGCACTTGAGAAAGAACGTACAAATCGTGCTAGATTACAACCGTGACTACTCCAACAGGTTCGATGCGCTTCATCTCGATATCGAGCCTCATACGTTTCCAGACTGGGAGCAAAACAAAGAATCGTACTTAACACAGTACTTGGCGAATTTGAGAAAGGTAAGGAATTTGATCAATCAGCACAACATCGCTGCTTCAGATTCGCTTCGCTTAGTCGTCGTTGTTCCATACTGGCTTCACGACTATCAGTTTTCTGACGGACGCAAGTTCCTGCCAAAGCTCTTTGCTACCGTTGATGAAGTCGCGGTCATGAATTATACGAGGTTTAACAGTGTGTATATCAATGCTGGCGTAGAATTTTTGAAGGCAGCTGACTCCGCAGGTAAACAAGTTTCAATCGGTTCCGAGTTTTTAAGTGGTACTGCCGAGCTCGACTGGATTTCTCTTTCTTCCTTCACGCGTGCTGAATTGAACGAATACCTAAACAATGCTTATAGCGTTTTTCATACTTACGATAGCTTCAAGCAATTTAACGTTCATACTTTTGAAGCCTACAAGAAGTTTATCGAGACACATCCGTCAGGGAATCCTGAACCTCAGTAAAATCAACAGGACCTTCATAGCGAAGGTCCTTTTCACCTTTTATGATTTAGATACCTATGATGTTTTCATAAGCAACTAGACCCTCCCCACTTCATGTTAGAATAGACCTAGAACATAGGTTTTTCTTCTATTAGATAAGGAAGCTTATTTTGGACTAGTAAAAAGGAGTTGGAAAATATGAGCGAAAAAGGCTGTATCAAATGCGGAAGCACCGATGCTGGAGAGAAAGAAGTGGCGATGACAGGAGCTGGCGTTGCCAAGTTTCTTGATGTACAAAACAATAAATTCAAGGTTGTGTACTGCAAGAACTGTGGATACTCTGAATTCTACTCGAAGGACGCCTCGAAAGCTGGAAATGTGTTAGACTTTTTCTTCGGCGGTTAACTTATTGTAGTGCCTCACCAAAAATGCTTTACTAACTACCATAACAAAAAAATGTGAGGTGATTTCTCTGATCGACTTCTTTAAACGGTTTATCACTTCAAATACTGCCGGAAGATTACATATTATCTATGAGGTCACGCTTGCATCACTCGTGATCTATTCCATTATTGTGGATACGAACTATAACTTAGACTGGTTCATCTGGGGAATTTTTGTGATCGATTACTTCACTCGTCTTATCATTAGTGATAACAAGGTTGAATTCGTTAAGTCGAATGTGTTGGAATTGATCGCAATCATCCCTCTAGGCGAGATCTTTCAATCCGCACGATTAATTCGCCTCTTCCGAGTGATAAGATTACTAGCAATCATCAAGAAGCGAAAGTCGTCCTTGAACGAAGTGTTCAGCCGGCTGAACATCGATCGCTACATCATCCTTCTCATCGCATCGATGTTCATCGCATCACTCCCGATGGTGTGGTTAGAACCTGCCTTCGAACATTACGGGGATGCATTATGGTGGGTGATCGTAACGACCACAACTGTTGGGTATGGTGACCTTTATCCTGTAACAGGCATCGGTAGAATCATCGCGATTTTCTATATGCTTGTTGGAATTTCATTGATCGGGATCGTTACAGGAACCGTCGCCTCCTTAATTACGAAGCAGAAGAAGACGACCCTGCCTCCTGAACTCGAGTACGTTCATAATAAGATAGAGGAATATCCGGTACTTACCGATGAAGATTACGAAGAGATGGTAAAGCAAATCAAGAAAATGAAAGAAGGATAGCGCTCCGCGCTATCCTTCTTTGCGTGGTGCCAGGCACCTGTCGAAACTTACTGGTGCCTGGCACCTGTCGATTAATCGTTACGCCCCATTATGTCATACAACTCAGAATAAGAGATTCCGGTAGCGTCCTTAAAGCTCTGCTCAAAGTCAGCCGACTCACTCGTCGCGTCGATGATCTCCTTTATCACTTCTTCCCCATTCTCTTCAATCACGTACGTAACGGCGAAGTAGCTCTGCCTATAAACGTCCGTCATCTCTCTTGCCCCTTCTTCTTCCCACTGTTCGTGTGTGATGAGCTGATGAAACGGGACGAGTTCATAGTCCCACGTCTCCACGTTACTTCCTTTGTTCGCTACATAATCAGCGACGCCCTCTTGAAACCAAAGTGGATAGAAATGCAGCCCAGCGTTCGTCACTTCGACTTTACGATCTAACGCATAATGCGTATATTCGTGCTTAATCTTACGTTGAAAATGATATAGCGCTTTTTCATCACCTTCTACTACGCCCTGTTTATTATCAACGAGCACACCAATCATCATTGAAAAGCGATCATAGAAACCTTCCACGTGACTCAATTCACTCAACCGATTAAATTCTTCTTCATTCGTGAACAGAATAAGGTCGACGTTTCTCTCATCCACTTCACCGATTAACGCTTTCGTTGTGGATCTCGCTTTCTTGAGTGTATCTTTTACTAGTGGAAATAGATCTGTATCTTCATCTTCTACATAAATCGTGACATCCCGATCAATCATCTCGTTCCTCGACTGCTTTGCTTCCTTCTCTAACTCCCCATCGAAGTCTAACGTAACGATCGCTTCAACGGCGTGATAGTAGGACACCGTCTCACCAGCACTCTCTTCGATAAAACTATGAATGAAAAATACGGCAGTTCCTACGAGAAGCAGTGTGAGCGTAAGAACACTTGAGATCACGATCAATGTTATTTTTAAAGTTGTGTTCATAGGTACCCTCTCGTCCATTTTATATGTTTAATCGTACCATAATTCAAGAAGCCGACCATCCCCTAATTCCCACCATACCGCACATCATACTAAACAGTTCGTTTGAATCACTCCATCTAGGGAAAACTATATTATTGTTTTTATTAATAAATCAGGAGGGGTTCTCATGGGTAAAGCAGCTATTATTACAGGTGGCGGAAGTGGATTAGGAAAAGCAACTGCACTTCGGTTAGCACAAGAAGGTGTCAACATTGCAGTCGTCGACATTGATGAAGAAGGTGGAAACGAGACCGTCGACCTCGTAAAAAAAGAAGGCGCGGATGCAGTCTTCATTAAAGCAGACGTTTCAAAATCAGAGGAAGTAAAGAACTATGTGGATCAAACGGTCGAAACATTTGGGTCGATCGATTACTTCTTTAATAATGCCGGCATTTCCGGAAGCGGTGAATATTACCTCGATACGGAAGTTAGTGAAATCGAGAAAATCGTTGGCATCAATTTAATGGGTGCCCTTTACGGCGTTCGCTATGTTGCGGAAGTCATGATGAAGAACGGCGGTGGCTCCATCGTTAACACCGCTTCAAGCGCTGGTGTCATCGGTCAGGACTCGGTTGTCACCTATTCTGCCACAAAGCACGGAATCATCGGACTAACAAAAAGTATGGTAGCGGAGTACGCGAAAGACGGTCTGCGAGTGAACGCGATCGCACCTGGACCAACGGAAACGAAGATGGTAAAAGAATTTTATGATAACAATCCGAAGATGAAGGAAAATGCTGAAGCTGGAATTCCGCAAAGACGCTTAGGTACACCGGAGGAAGTAGCTGAGCTCGTCGCCTTCCTTCTCACCTCAAAAGCGCAATACATCAACGGCGAAGTGATTCGGATTGATGGTGGGTTCACGAATACGAAATAACTTAAAAAAGAGGATGCCTCAATGGCACCCTCTTTTTTAAGTTATTTCGGGACAAGGGGACAGGTTCATCGTCCCTCTCACCTGTTATTTCGACTGGGACATGGAACCTGTCCCTACGTCCCTTACTTCGCGTAAGTCTCCTTAATCACCGGTACTGACAACGCCCCAAGAACAAGCAAGATTCCTGAGATCAAAATCATGAACGGCATGGAAGAACCGATTAGCGGGAATAACACGAAGCTTAATAGGGAAGCGATGATTTGCGGCAAGCAAATGCTTCCGTTAAACAGGCCAAGGTATGTACCCATGTTGTTTCCTTTTAACGCGTTCGTTAAGATCGTGAACGGGAACGTCATCATCGCTGCCCATGCGATTCCGATCAGCGTGAACGAAATAACCAATGCCCATTGATCTTGAATGAAGAAGACCGAGCCAAATCCGATTCCACCTAGCAACAAGCTGATCGAGTAATACGGCTTTCTTTGATTGTTCGGAATGCGAGACAACACGAGCGACCATACAACCGCGCCAATCGATTGAACCGCTGTCATAATACCGAACCAGTTCCCTGCATCCTGATATGCGGGGCTTGACGGATCACTTGTATTCCACACGTTAAGCGCAATCGCGCCTGTTCCATACGTCCATAGATACTGGAATCCCATCCAACAGAACAACTGAACGAGTGTAACGGTCCAGAATACTTTTGGAGCGCTTCCAAGTAATTTGAAAAGGTTCACTTTTTCCTTCGTCGATTCCTTCGTAATACCATGATACATCGCATATTCGTCTGGATCATACTCACGCACTTTGATAACCGTAATCAGACTACACACGATAAGAATTACTGCACCAGCGTAAAACGAAATGACAACAGACTGTGGCACGACGCCTTTGGGTGCACTATTCGATACACCTAGCAGCGTTAGTCCAAACGGGAAAATACTCGCAAGTACTGCACCACTATTTGATAGAAAACTTTGTATCGAATACGCAAATCCTTTTTGTTCCTTGTTGACCATGTCACCAACCATCATCTTAAACGGCTGCATCGCCATGTTTGACGAAAGGTCCATAAACAGAATCGCAATCGCACCGAACGTCATCGCCGTAACGGCACTAAACCCAAAACTACCGGAGTTAGGCAATAAACACATCACGATGACCGCAACTACCGCTCCAACTAAAAGATACGGAATCCGTCGTCCGAGCCTCGGCATCCATGTCCGATCCGAAAAGTACCCGACTAGCGGTTGAACGATCAATCCAGCCAGCGGTGGCAGGATAAAGAAAATTCCTAAATTATGTGGGTCCGCACCGATGGTTTGGAAGATACGCCCCATGTTGGCACTCTGCAGTGAAAATGCCATCTGTACGCCTAGAAACCCGAAACTGATCAACCAGATCGTCGTAATCGGGAGAAACGGCAGTTCTTTTTGATACCTTTGCTCATTTGATTGTTCTACTGTCTCTTGTAGCATGATTTCCTCCTATACGTGCACGAACAGCTGCGAAAACGAAATGTGTTGATTGTGCAATCGCTTGCATTAAATTCAGAAAAAGTAGCCTTTTTTCACATGAATCGACTGACTGTGTGCAATTAATCTATCAATTAACTTCACTGGAAAATTATACTTTCACAGTATATACCAAAGTACAGCAGTTAAGCAACCGTTTGCACAAAATTGAATAGTAGAAAAATTAAAAGGTATGTAAAAAGAAGGATAGCCCTGCCATCCTTCTTCTTTGCGCGATCACAGCTCTACTTCTTCCCCGTACCCCATCACCAGAACCTTCGTATTTGTTCCCGCCAACTCATGGCCAAGCTCATCATCTTTCCCCATCATGCTTTGAACAACAGGAAATGCCTCTAGCAATTTATCTAGCGTTTCAGGTTGAGCAGCTGTTTCATTCGTAGGAAAGGTATGACTAGGAATCACCGTCTCTACATTCAATAGGTTTTTCACCGCATACGCCGCTTCCTTAGGTCCCATCGTAAACTGACCGGATGATGACAGAATTGCGATGTTCGGTTCATACACATCCTGGATTAGCTTCATATCCATCATGAGCGCGGTATCTCCTGAATGATAAACGGTATGGTCATCTGTAAAAGTAAACACATAACCTGCCGACTCCCCCGCATAGATCGGCGTCCCTTCTGTTTCCTTGTAGCTCGAAGTATGCTTCGCCTGTACCATCGTTGCTGCCACATCATCTAGCTGAAGCGTTCCACCGAAATTGAGTGGGTAAACATTCTGAACACCCTCTTGCATCAAAATCATCGCAAGTTCATACTGCGCCACAACGGTACAATCCGGGTTATGTAAAAGCAATTTCTCAAGTCCGCTTGCATGATCGAAATGCCCATGCGTCAAAAACACCGTATCGATACTTTTCAAAAATTCTTCAGTTTGATAGTCATCCGGACACCCAGGGTTCATATCAAAGAATGGATCAACCAAATACCACTTTCCACCTTTACTTGTGAACAAGTACATCGCATGACCAAGACGAATGAGTTTCATACGAATTCCTCCTTTGATTAATACCTTCAGACTGAAAATCCTATTTCACTTAATAGAACTTCGGTGTGCTTCTATCTAACCCTTCCATCAAGTCATAATAAAAAACGCTCAACTTTATGAGCGTTTCTGGAAAGTACTTTCTTGATTTGTTTGTTCCATTAGATATGAAAATGAACTACCACAACTACTTCTTCTTCCTCCTAAAACTACTGAACGCTAAAAAGAGTACAAAGAATACAGCAATCCAGAAAGCAATATCCACGCTACCCCACCTTTTGATCGTTGATTTACCTTATATACGATTGAAAAAGTATTTTGTTTCACCACTTCATCAGCTTCTCTAAGATTCCTCATCTTCTCTACTAATAAGAAGACTTCTATGATTCTTTTAAGTAAAATAAAGTACGAGGAGTATTCATAAAAGAAACGCAAAACCTACTGTAAAGGGGGATTACCATTGCAATACGCGGTGAATACACCAGAAGAATATTTCGAAGCGCTAAAAGATGATTGGAGAAAAGAGAAGCTGATGAAGATCAGGCAGTTCATTTTACAAAACGGACCTGAGCTTCAAGAAGGCATTCAATACAAAATGCTTTGTTACGGCGATGAATCATTCAATCTATTCCATCTAAACGCACAGAAGTCCTATGTTAGTGTGTATGTAGGCAATGTAGAAAGAATCGAGAATGCCAAACAGCTCCTTAATGGGTTGGACTATGGCAAGGGCTGTGTGCGCATCAAAAAATCTGTGACATTAGAGGACAGCGGGCTTGAGGATTTTATAAAGAAAACGATTGAAACATGGAAGGCCGGCAAAGACACATCTTGTTAATATGATAAACGACAAAATCTGAAGAGCCCGGAATGGCACCATGCCTCCAGGCTCTTCTTTTTTCTATCTTCTATTCACTCTCCATCACAACCCCATCCACCACCATCTCATCTACCCACTCCGAAATCGTAATTGGCAACTTCCCTTTGTACTCCGAATCGTTTGAGTGATAACGAATCACATCAGAATCCGTCACAGCAGCATAGACATACTGCTCGTTGATCATGATGATTCCGCCATTTGAGGTGGCGATTCCTCTTACAAAGCCTTTTATTACTTTTGTATCAAGCTCATCCTTATCCTCCACTTCCGAATAGACATTGAAATTACTTAAGTAAAGCTCATAGTCGTTTCCTACAACCTCTCTAAAAAGTTGATCTTCTGATTCAGAGAGAACGCCCTGCTCGATGAGATCTGTCTCGATCTTCACATCCCCTCGCTCATACTCTCCGTTGAAGAACGTTCCCACACCACCCCAGATCATGCATTCATCACTTTGTTCGATAGTGATGAGGTCCTCTGAAAAATGAAACGTAAGCTCACAATCGATTTCAGACGTCTTAAATGTAGCACTGTCCCCTGAAATCACCGCCTCCCCTTCCATACCCCCAACATTCGCACCTGCGATGACATTCAGCGTGAATCGAAAACGCTCTTCCGTTACGTCTAGTATTTTGAGATGTCCTGTGTAATGGAGGATGTTTCGGGTCCATTTGCCTGTTAAGTCACCTGGCTTCACTTCAACAGCTGGTTCTAAGGTTTCCTCCGCTTCCTCTTCCACTCGCTCATTTTCCTCGACCTCTGACACCGCAGGTACTGATTCATCATCTAAAAACTGATCAACCGCAAACCCTCCCACTCCAACTAGTACAACAATAAGCAAAACAACGAGCGTTTTTTTCAACGATCACTTCCTCCTTCCACCATAGCTCTATTAAAGCTATGTACCTCACCAACGAAAATGCAGGTCTCATGGATTCCAGGGATAAAATAGTTCTTTATACCTTTCACCTCCATTACCTGTTTTACAAGTACCAGCAGGTTTTGTAAGATGAAAGCTACTTCCATCGCAAAAAAAGGTAGTCCAGCACAATGCCAGACCACCTAGTTCCTATTCCCTAACGAATGAATCGCTTTCTCTCTAAACTCGCGATCTTCCACCAACGCCTTCAAGAAATCATGAAAAACATTCCTAATCCATAACAACTCGTACCGCTTCTCATCTTGAACGAACACCGAAAGCGCGACAGAATCTTCACCATCAAGTTGATACATCGCAGAAGTAAGCGTAAACGCCGTGGACCCTCCCTTAAACCAGCGTCGCTTCCCGCTCTCGCTTGCTCCTCCTAGAATGCGGTCAATCAATCCCTTGTCATCGACCGATAAATCATCCGATTCCCCTACTCGCATCATGAAGGTTGCGTATTGCTCGGTTGTAGAAGAAGGCAACTTGTCCATCAGAACGCGCTGAATGGACATGTCGTTGATGGTCGATAATTCGTTGAGATAAGGTGCTGCCTTTTCGTTCAACACGTTATGTAACATCGTATTGGCTAAGCTTTCAAATTCATGTTGCTCCATCTCTTTCATTGCCTGGGCAATTTGCCCTTTCTTCCATCCATGCTCAACCTTCAAATATGCAGGAATCAACATCGCAGAACTGATTGCATAGATCGTTGAATGAGGATTGAGATCGTACTTCGTAAGCGTGTGATTGATACGATCAGCACCTAATTTATGAAAAAGAAAATCCGTACACGCATTAGAGCTGAACTGCATCATCCCCTGTGCGATTTGAAAAAGGGTAACTTCTTCTCCAATGTTGTGCTCTTTCTTCCATCTTGGATGAGCCCCTCCATCTGTATTCTCCAAATAAAGAACGTCAAGGTCCTCTACTTTAACCTTGTCCTCAAGCATCACTTTCTTTTCTCTTACTGCTTCAACGAAGGTGATTAAGTAGATCAACTTAACGGTACTCGCTAGCGGCATTTCCTGCTTTTCGTTGAAGGCGATCAGCTTACTCTTGTTTTCTAGTAACGTTACTGAGCAAGAATCTCTGTGCTCCTCGATGTAGGTGAGGAGGTCTTCTTTTGCTTTGGATGCGTTTTTCTTTTTTACGAAAAGTAGCATGAAAATAGGGGTAATGATCAAGAGGATCAGCACCCCTACAATAAGTGTGAATAGTAGTTTCATAATAAACTCCTTTTTATCTTTGAACATAAATTAGAATGGTATTAGCTTAAAGGTGGATTAGTAACGAATCCACTCCCTTAAAGGCTCCGTGCGTTTCACGTAGAGTGGATGTCTCGGTGCTCCGCTTTTGGTTGTTCCGAGGCACCATAACCGAGCATCTACTTGATGTGCTAACCGAATAAAGTGATCTACTCGTTTCTTCCTTGCATTCACTCCCCAAGCACATATAATATCTTTGTGTTCTAGTAATAGGTTCATTAAGTAGTGATCATTTTCTATTCCAATTGGGTCATCGTGAGCCCATAACTCTCTTGGTTTTGTCGCTCGAAGTGCATATAAATTTGCAACTTTTATTCCACCACACCCCCAATTCTTACTAAATGTTCTGCAAGATCGAATCGTTGGGTCATCTTTTTCCGCATCTGCAGTTGAAGGGTTTAACATAATAAAAAGTGCCGGACCGAATTGAGGCTCTTCTATTTCAGAAGGTCGTTCAAGAACATATCGATAACTTCCACACGAACTTATAATTGCTCCCAATTTTAAGCCCTCCTTCTTAATGTAAGTAACCTCTACAACGCACTCATTCATACCTCCTCACGTCTCACAATCAGTACCCAAAAGCATCATCCCATCGTACGTCGCCATGTTCAGAGCCTTCATTCCTATCAAAAACAAAATTTACATTTCCTGTTAGTTAAGTAATTTTACATTCAACCTTATATTCCTTTTTAAAAATTTATTTTCTGTTTTTAATACACAAAAAGCCTAGGATGGGCATTTCCTATCCTAGGCTCCAAAAAGATTAGTATGATGTGGTTAAGAAAAAATACGCCAGCCGTTCCCTTATCCATAGCGTTCTTCTTTCGCCAGTTCTATTAAGGCGTTTCTTTAACCAGTAGTTTATTTGTATCCATTCTTCTTTTTCCATTTCTTCCATTCAACAACTAACGGTGGAGGTTCAATCTTTGGCAACGGCTTTCCTGCATGACTTTTATAGAGGTCTAGTAACGCTGCTTTCACCTTCTCTTTCTCTTCTTTACTCACTTTTCTTCACCTCATATTATATAGATCGTGGATCAACTCAATGTCCTATTGAAGTTCTATGGTTAGAAGGCAATCATTGTAACCGGCTATTATCATGTTTTAAAAAGAAGTCTGCTTTACTCCTGACTTCCCTCATCCTTCTTCATCTTCTCTTTTAGCCTCTTAATTTCTGCCTCGTCTTCTTTTATGGCTTTTCGCAAGATATGCATCGCTTCTTCTAAATTTCCCAGGATTTCTTGATGACGTTTTCGTAAACCCTTAGATTTTCTCTCCAACAAACTCACAACCTTTAAAATGTAGTGTTTTTATTACTCCAAAGGAAAAAGACATCCATCCATAGTCTATGAATGATAACTATAAAACTATCCATTTTTCATGCATTAATTCACGGAATTAAAGTAAAGATAAAATGAAAACGATTAAAAGCCTATTCTACATCATCCTATGAGAGTAACAATCGCCCTGAACGGTCCTATTCATCCCATCTCACAAACAAAAGAAGCATTCATTACCCATTAATGAATGCTCCTTTTAACTGATTATCGTTACCCTGCATCATGAAAACTACCCTCTCAATTTTTAAGAAGATAGCTTCCGAACTAAAGGTTCACCTGCTGTACCTCCAAAACTCATTCTCCCTACCTTTGGTATATACAGCGATAAGAATAGTGACCTACCCAAACTGAACAGAACGAAGCTTAACCAGATTCCCGTATTTCCTAGGATTGGAACTGTCAGCCAGACTGTCGGCAGGAACAGTAGCAAGGCGAGAAGAATCGAGTCTCGAACTGGTGCCGCTTGTGTGGCGCCTGAGAATAGACCTTCAAGCTGTAGCCCCCAAAAGCCGAGGATGGGGAAAATGACGATCCACATGAGCTGGTCATTTGCTGCCGTCTGCACGTCGCCTATCGTCGTAAAGAGACTCACGATTTCCTGGCCCCATAGCACCATTATGATGGAGAGAAAGATAGCAGATCCCACTCCCCATTGTGCTGATAAGTGATAGGCACGTGTGTAGAGCAGGCGATTTTTACTTCCGATTGACCTTCCCACAAGGATGCTTGACGCATTAGCAAACCCTCCAAACAAATAAGCCATCATATAATGAATTTGCAAAAGGATGGCATTTCCCGCAAGGATCACTTCGCCTAAACTCGCTCCTTTTGAGGTGAAGATGATCGTCATCGTAAGGAGGCATACTGTACGGAGAAACAAGTCTCTGTTCACCTTGAACATCTTTTGAAGCGGTTCTAGCTCAGACAGCATCCTCAACCGAATTTCCTTAAGTCCAGGCTTAATGGAGCGATAGATGACGATGGCACCAAACATGACGGCCGTTACTTCAGAAATCAGAGTTGCGATAGCTACTCCGGTGACGCCCATTCCAAATCCGAGCACAAAGACAATGTCCAGAATGATATTTAGAACATTCATCAGCACTTGGGTCGCGAGTGCCAGCCGGACTTTTCCCATTCCGATCAGCCAGCCGATGATCACATAGCTTGCGAGAATAAAAGGTGCACCCCAGATCCTAATGGAAAAGTAAGATGCCGCAATGTCTGAAACGGCTTCACTTCCTCCCATGATCATTAGTGAGAGGTGCAGGATCGGCACCTGTAAAACGAGAAAAAGAAAACCGAACAGAAAGGCAATGATCATCTGTCTGAAAAAGGTTAACAGCATCTCTCTTTGATCCTTAAGTCCTTCTGCCTGTGATGTAAAGCCGCTCGTACTAACCCTTAAGAATCCTAGTAGCCAGTACATCGTATTAAAGATAACTGCCCCGATCGCTACGCCCCCAATGGAAACGGGATCCGGCATCCGTCCGACAACTGCAGTGTCCACCGCACCAAGGAGCGGCGTCGAGATCCCTGAAATGACGAGCGGAATGGCTAATAGGAGATATTCCTTATGGCTGCAGGCTTTTTTTATATCTATCGATGGTGATAATAGATTCATAGCATTTTCCTTCCTTCACTAGTCCTCAACGTCAATCCAGTGATGCGGCGTCTAGCAAAGCCTTCGTATAAGGATTTCTTTCTGGTTCATAAAGATCACCTAGCTCAAACTGATCAACCTTGGATCCTTCCTTTAAAACGATGATTCTTTCACAGAGAAACGTCACCGCTCGAATATCGTGCGAGATAAAGAGGATGGTGATGTTTAGTTGCTGCTGTAACTCTTTTAAGAGAGTAAGGATCTGAACTTGAATCGTAACATCAAGACTCGCAGTTGGTTCATCGCAAATGAGGAGTGAAGGCTGGAGGCTGATCGCCCTTGCGATACTCACCCTTTGCTTTTGACCTCCGCTCAGTTCGCCTGGGTACCGATCGGCTAAACTACAGTCGAGACCAACCAGTCCTAGTAGTTCCCCTGCTATGTCTTTATCTGAAAGTCCCTCGACTTCGATGAAAGAAGGTGTGAATTCTTTGTAATTCTTCAGCGGTTCTAGAAGGCTTTTCCAGATAGGAAGCTTTGGGTTTAAGGCACTAGCGGCGTCCTGGAAAATCATTTGGACATTCTTTCGATAGTCTCGCTTGGAGGCACGTTTCTTAGGAGCGATCGGACTTCCTTGAAAGGTGACCTCTCCCTCCTGATACGCTTCAAGACCAACTAAGATTTTGGCTAATGTACTTTTCCCGCTTCCACTCTCACCAACGATCCCAAGAGACTCGCCTTGTTTTAGCGAAAAAGAAAGCTGCTTCAAAGCCTGCAGATTCTTTGAATACTGTTTTGATAGATTGTCGACTAAGAGAATGCTCATACGGAATACACCCCTTCAGCGGCTCGTCGTTCCTCGGGTAGTGACAATAACGAGGAACAAAGCTTTTTTGTGTACGGGTGTTGAGGGTGGAAACGAATCTGCTCTGATGGTTGATCTTCCACGATCACTCCCTCGTACATCACGTGAATTCGGTCAGACCACTTATACGCTTGTGCAAGATCATGAGTGATCATCAAAACGGCACAGTCCGTTTCTCTACGTGCTTTATCAATATACTTCAGCACCTTTTCACCATTCATCATATCTAATGCAGTCGTCACTTCATCACAAATGAGAAGGTTCGGCCTAAGAGCGAGTGTCATCGAGATGGCTGCACGCTGCACTTGTCCTCCGCTCAATTGAAAGGGATAGCTAGTATAGACCCGCTCAGCATCCAAACCGGTTTCCTTCAGTACAAGAAGAGCTGCTTCTTTCGCCGCCTTTTTGGAGATGCGTTGATGCGTTCGAATGGTTTCGATCATTTGCTTTCCGATTTTAATATATGGGGTAAAACTTCCACGGTAATCCTGGAAAATAAGTCCGATCTCTTTACCAAGTAGTTGGTGATGCTCTTTCGCACTCAGCTTCAACAAGTCTCGTCCCTTATACAAAATCTCTCCGTCCACTTTCATCTCTTCAGGTAGAATTCCGAGGATCGCTCTCGCGGTCAAACTTTTCCCGCTTCCACTTTCCCCGATCAAAGCAGCTACTTCCCCTTTCTCAATTTCCATGTTGATGCCTTTCAGTAAGGGTTCGCCGCTTCTATTTTCAATGGTTAAGTTGTGAACCGTTATGAAACTGTTCCTCACGTTCGGCCCCTCCCTTTACGAATATCAAAATGATCTTTCAGACCATCTCCTAAAAGGTTAAAACAAAGCACGGTTACCATGATCGCAATCCCAGGGTACACCATTAACGAGGGCTTCACCTGAAAGTAACTTCTGCCGTCATTGAGCATCGCTCCCCATTCTGGAATCGGCGGCTGTGCGCCTAGACCGATATAGGAAAAAGCAGAAACGAGAAGGATCACTTTTCCAACATCAATGGCTGCCATGACAATGATATCGGGGATAACCTGAGGTAGAATGTGCATGCGGATCGTCTTCAACGCACTTGAATTCGACGTTTGGGACACGAGAACATACTCCTTTTGTTTTTCCGTGAGAACAAGTCCACGGACAACACGCGCATACACAATCCATCTGACGAGTACGATCGCAATCAGGAGATTCGTCAGATTTGGTCCAAGGATTCCCGCGATCGCAATCGCCAGGATGAAATCAGGAAATGATAAGATCCCATCTACGATTCTCATTAAAATAGCATCCACTTTTCCTCCTATGTACCCGGAGATGAGACCAACTGGTACGCCAATCAGAATGGCTACGACGATCGCAACGGTACCTAGTCCGATGGTAAGCTTCGCACCATAGACAATTCTAGCGAGAATATCTCGACCAAGCTGATCGGTACCAAGCCAATGGGTCGAAGAAGATGCCTGCAGTCTATTCCCCATATCGACTAGAAAAGGATCATGAGGGACAAGCGACCCACCGATCAGCGTCACACATGTGATGATAACGGCGAGTCCAATACCAAGGACTAAATTGATGTTTCCTAGAGACCATGACGTTCGGATAAGGGCTGTTTTCATCACACTGACTCCTTTCCTTTCGTTAGTTGAGGGTTGATGATCATGTACATGAAATCCACCACCAAATTGGATAGAACAACAAGAAAGCCAATGATCAGAATATAGCCCTGGATCACAGGATAATCCCGCTGCATCACTGCGTTAACGATCAACTCCCCCATCCCAGGCCATGAGAAGAGGATCTCAATAACGGTCACACCGCCAAGAAGACTTCCGATGCTTAACCCGAACATCGTAACGAGCGGAATTAAACTCCCCCTTAACGCATGAGAGAAAATGATTCGTTTCTTCCCTAATCCTCGTGCCTTAGCAGCTTCAATGTACGGACTTTGCAAGGTAGCGATTAAACGCTCACGTAAAAGCCTAATATAAATCGGAGCCATAGCGATCCCTAGTGTGACAGAAGGAAGAATGAAGTGAGCGAGTGTTGCCTTCCCCATAACAGGCAGAATATTGAATTGCACAGAGAAAACGTAAATCAACATGAGGCCAAGCCAAAAACTAGGGATAGATGCCCCCGTTAAAGCGGTCCACCTGCTTACGTGATCCGGCCAGCGCCCTTCGTAAATCGCTCCAAGCATCCCCATCGGCACGGCGATGAGAAAGAGCACAACCAAACCGCCGATCGATAAGGAAAGCGTTGCCGGCAGCTTTTCCATAATCAGGTCCAAAACCGGTCTTTTGGAAATCAAGGATTCACCGAGATCTAGCTGAAGAACTCCCATGACCCACTCGCCATACTGCTCAAGGATCGGCCGGTCAAACTTGTATTCCTTCATCAAACGTTCCTCATCTGCTTTTGTCGCAGCAATGTCGTCCACGTTCAACATCGTCCTGATCGGATCACCAGGCGTAATCTTCATTAATAGAAAGGTTATAAAAGAGAGCACCAACACCATAATCATCAATTGAAGCATTCTCGACCCGATAATGAGTAGAAATTGTTTCATACTGTTCACCTCAAAACAATGAATGATCGTTGTACGAGAAAAGTGAAAGCATCAAAAGATACTTTCACTCTTCTTTTATTCAACATCCATTTCATTTGTAATCAAATAATACTCTTCTGATCCCGGCTTCCAATTCTTCACCCGCTCGTTCACACCGACAATAATATGAGGGTGAAGGATAAAGGACTGCGGTACTTCTTCTTGAACGATTTCAACCGCTCGTTTCTGCAAGTCATTTCGTTGTTCAGGATCAGCTTCCTTGTTCAGCTGCTTTGTTAAGTTATTCACCTCAGGGATATTAATCTGACCTGGATTTAGGGAACCGTCAGGCAAATAAGATACATTTAGAAAATAGCCACCGTCTCCTCGAGGCGCCGTTAAATTGGAGTACGTTACCATATCCCATTCCTGTTGCTTCTCCCAAAGGTAACTGTCGATGTTTTCGACGGTCATGACGTTGACCTTTATCCCAAGATTAGCAGCCTCTGACTGGAAGTATTGCGCCATCATCGGAAGTTCAGGTCTCCCTTGATACGTTGCCAACGTCAATTCGAGCTGCTTTCCATCCTTCTCAAGCTTTCCTTCCGCATTCTTCTCATAACCTGCTTCTTTTAACAGCTCCTCCGCTTTCGCAGGATCATGGGCTGCAGGCTCTTTCTCGCTTGCAAACTCGAAATCTGGGTTAAATGGTCCACTGGCAGCTGTAGCGTGACCATTCATGATTTCCTCAACAGCGACCGGCCGATTGACTAACAGATCAAGCGCTTGTCGAACTTTCACATCCTGCAGTTCAGGTTTGGCTGAATTATAGAGAAAGAAATGAACTCGTAAACTAGCAACCGACTCAACGCGCAGGTCATCCTGACTCTCAATCGGCTCCAATGATTCTGGAGGCAAGTGGTATGCGATATCCGCTTCTCCTGATTGAAGCGCTAGCGCCCGAACGTTTCCATCGGAGTTAAACGTGATGTTGACTTGATCCAAGTTAGCCTCTCCATCCCAATACTCAGGATATTTTGTTAGTTGGATTTTTTCTTCAGAGGAAAAGCTCTCTACTTGGAAAGCCCCCGTAGCAATTGGCTTTTCACCGATATTCTCAGCATCTGTCTTAATGATCGATGCATTGGTGTGAACGAGCTCTGATAAGAAAGCAGGATACTCTTCGGTTGTCTTAAACGTAATTTGCTGTCCATCCGCTTCCATCTCCTCAATTTTCAAAGCGGAAGCTAGCGATTCATTCACTTCAATGGCACGCTCAAACGAAGCCTTGACCGCTTCTCCGTCCATTTTGGAGCCATCATGAAACGTCACATCATCTCGTAACGTAAATACCCATGTTGTTTCGTCCTTCTGCTCCCACGATTCTGCAAGCCATGGCTGAATCTCAAGATTCTCATCGATCTTAACTAGCGTTTCAGCGATTCCGGCACGCACCCCCATCCAGTCTTGATGCGGATCGATCGTTTCTGAGGCAAAGCTGTATAGCAGCGTTAGAGATTTATCTTCTGAGGTTGACTCACCTTTCTCTTCTCCCTCTGTCCCTGCCTCATTGTTGCATGCTGTGATAACCAATAGCAGAACCAGCAGCAGGCCCCCTAAGACTTTCTTATTTTTCATCAATGCACTCTCCTTCTCCTTCAGTATTGATTTCTTATGTAGCTCCCGTCACGATAACGTGAACGAAATAAATCAAAATGATTACGATTTAAAGTATATAAAGTTCCCAATTTCTAAATGAACATGGGCTTCCCTCAAATCGTAATCTTTACTATTTACATTTAATTACTATACTTCTATGATCTCCTCCCGTCAATCACTATTTTACTTTTTTATTGAAACAACCGCTTTTTTTTATAAGTTGAAACTTGAAAACCGTCCTCTCGCATCATTCTGATTCTATCACCCCAACAAAAAAAGAGTACTAATTCATTGTATTAGCACTCTCTTTACCATTCTTTCACTTCATCATACAGTCACAGTTCTACTTCTTCACCATAACCCAACACGAGAACTTTAGTGTTTGATCTCGTCAACTCATTCAACAGTTCATCATCTCTCCCCATCATACTTTGAACAACCGGGAATGCATCTAGCAAGTTTTCTAGCGTTTCAGGCTGTGGGGCCGTTTCTTTCGTTGGAATGGTATGACTCGGAATAACGCTCTCCACGTTTAATAAGTGCTTCACCGCGTATGCTGCTAAGGTATGATCTTGATATACCAATTCTCGAAGTCTTAATTATATGCTTATGACCGTTTTTTACATAATGGACAAAAAGGTCTTCCTAATAGATGATCGCTACGTATGTTCTACACATGACCACAATTATTACATTGTGCTGCTACTTTCTCTCTACTTGAAACATACTCCAACACTCTAACAGCATTATCAGACCTTTTTAACACTTTGTGTTTATAGCTTTCTTCTCTTGATACCTTTGTATCTTTATTCTGTTTCATTTCTGCCTTTTTAGTTGTTTTTATTTTCTTTTTAATCTTCGGTAACTTTTTGGTGATTAATTTTTCAACCGAGGGATCCTTATCTAAACTTTCATTTATCATACAAAGTTCAAGCATTTATATGATTCTGAAGTCCCGACAGAATAGACATTATTATCATCTGTTAATTGATGAATTTCTCTCAATTACCCGTTATGTAGTATAATTCTTCCTATTTCCTCAAACTATAAAAACAAAAAGTTTGAGGGATATCGTGTGAGAAAACCTATAGCTGAACGATTTACAAAACTTCGTCAACTCATTGTAGAAAATACATTAGTGCGAATAAATGGTACAAATTTTCTATTTAAAGGTAATCATTACTTTATTGATAATGGAAGGCTAGTTAGTTCCGAAGGTAAGGCATTGGTTATAGACAATACATACGTTTATTTGGAACACATTGAGTTTGTATCAGAAAATCCCCCACCTTATAATCATCAGACGTTGGCGTATTATTGGTTTCATAATAAACTCCCAAAGCAACGTAAAAACTTTTGGCTTAAAGATCAAATAAAAGAATGTTTTCATATGCTTCTTGAAAATGGAGAAGAGATAAATCAAAAACAAATCGAGAAAAATCATTATGATTTGTTCAAAGCAATACAAAACGAGAAGGATTTTAAGCCCAAAGATGACGAAATAACTTCTTCATTTCATAAGTTCTTATTTGAGATGGGATTAGATCCTGATGATGTTTATCTAAAAAATACTCTTCTAGAAATGGGAAAGTATTATGATAAAAAGATAAAATTACTAATACATAAATATGCCAAAAAGGATGTT
The DNA here is from genome assembly GCF_056160805.1 of Anaerobacillus sp. ABD4_527. Taxonomy (NCBI): domain Bacteria; kingdom Bacillati; phylum Bacillota; class Bacilli; order Caryophanales; family Bacillaceae; genus Anaerobacillus; species Anaerobacillus sp. ABD4_527. The sequence continues at coordinate 524,215 of NZ_JBSWXZ010000002.1, read as the reverse complement.
TTTGATATCAATCCTTGTATCGATGGTGTTTTTCCAGACCTGTTTAACAAGGTTAACAACGAGATCGTCGATATTAAAAGTTCGTTACGCACACCTATCACTAAAGAGAAGGAAAAATACTCATTATATGGAAAGTCTGTTGTCGTATATCTCTTTGGTAGCCTCACCCACACGGTAGAAGAGGATGGTGTCCTCAAACTCCATATCAATGGATGGGTAAGACAGAATCATGAGTTTTTTACTGATTCAAGTAAATTAATTGAAGGCATTATTTATTTCTTAAATAAAGTTAACCCTGAAGAAGCTGAACGAACTCAGAATGAATATTATTTGCATTTAGTAAATGATATATTTTCTCTCTATAAAAAGGGTTATACTCAAGAACAAATTGCAGAAACCTTGGTAATAAGTAGACGTTATGTAGGTTTAGTTCTTGAAGGAGATCGGCTTCATCACCTTACTAAAGACCAAGCAAAAGAATTTAAAGCTCAGAAAGAAGAAGGACGTAGATTACTTATCGAAAGGGATAATCATGTTTTCTCATTAATAGAAGAAGGTTATACGTATGCTCAAATTGCAGACAAACTCACAAAACTCTATGGGCAACCCATAACAGTCGCAGCAATAACAGATTTAGTAGTAAGAACTAAAAAGGAAAATGGGAAACAAAGTGGTCCATTCTTGATGTTCTCAGCTGAAGGTCAACTTATCGATAGATATGAAACGATCCCTCAATGTGTAACCGAATACCCTGACTTAGGTTTAAAAGTCATATACAAATGTTTAAGAGACTTAATAAACTCCTATCAACGGTATATCTTCATCTATGAAGAGGTCTATAATGAAGAACCAGGTGTACTAGATGAAAAAGTAAAAAGAATTCAAAATAGTACTCGTGGAAAATCATTTAGAATTATAAGTCAAAAGACCGGTGAAGTTATAGGAATCTATACGAATCAACGAGAAGCTGCTAGAGCGATCGGAATGTGTTATAAGAAAGTCAATTATCATCTAAGACATAACTCAAAAAGCGATGAGTTCATATTTGAAATCGTTTAAGTCTTAAGAAAGGCTTTCGGGAAAATGAACGATCAACTCGCATCACGGGGACGGTTCTTATGATTAATTACAATGAAAAAACGTAAAAGGAGCATTAATTATTGGAATAATTAATGCTCCTTTTTTTTGAGATGGAATCAACAGAACCGTTCTGGCGATTCTCTATAGAGAAAAGTCCTTAAGAATTCAGGAAGAAGGGATTCTTCCAAGTGGCTCTTTAGAAAAATGGCAATCTTCCCTAGACGAGAAAGTATTAGTTGTTATGGTGCCACGAGAGAGAAATTCTCATGCCCATATCCAACATCGGTTTTATCAAATCCCCGTTAAGCAACTAAAAAAAGATGGCAGGAAGCGAAGTATCTTGCTCTCTACCCGAAAAAAGGTGCAAAAAATGGCGTCACCTGTTTTAGGAAGATTGTGAATGTAAGTTTTGTAAAGCAACCTGAGATTAAGAACTCCCTAAAGCTAGTTCAGAAGAATACGTTCAGTTTGAAGTACAAGCATGGACTATGCTAGATAAAGTGATACGCCCAGTTGGGTATGGAATCTCTGTTTATACGCTTACCACACGTAATACCTTAGAACATGCGAAGGAACTTCCGGAACTGTTTATGAAATCAAAGGAAGAAGTAACGCTCTGGAAAATGTTGCATAGGTTCTCTAATAAGGTAACAACAGAGTTAGATAGTACTCATTTGGATAGCGCTATTGGGGATACTAGTTATCGCATGAAAGATGTGCGGTTGAGGATTGATAGGGAGATTTGTTCTAAGGTATAACTAGTTCAACCGCTTCAGTCCGAATAATTTACATTTCCTGTTATTTATTTAATTTAACACTGAACTCAAGATCCCTTTAAAAATCTATTAAAGATAAACAATAAATGAAGTGCAAAATCATTTAAATTTGAAAAAAGCTCAGAGTGGGAATCCCACCTAATCCCTCAAAAGTTGTATTATTAGTAAGTTTTAACTTTTAAAACCCTTTCCCTTAACTGTTCAACAGAAAGGAATACACCTTCTTCCTTTCTATGAAGCATTGCATGACAATTCGGACAAACTGGAATAAGGTCATTCTCTGGATCTACTACATAGTCTTCTCTGACTTCATGAAGTGGTTTCAGGTGATGCACATGAATGAAATCCTTCCCTACTTCTCCATAAGTTTCTTCGAAGTCTAGCTCACATACCTTACATTTCACTCCATGCTTTTCAATACACCTTTTCCGAGCTAAGGGGTTACGCTCAAACCTGTTAACATTAATAATTTTACGCTTTCCTTCTTCTAACTCTTCAGGGACTTCATCCGGAAAGTAATTATTGGAAAGATCCTTAGTAAAGAAGGACATGACATAATCCCGAAGCTCACCCTTTAGCGTCATAGGACCCTGGACATTCCCTTTCAAGCCATGATTACGCATTTGCTCAAGAGAAAGCTCATCTGTGTCCACCTCATCTAAAAATCGAACACGAGTCCAATTGTATTGTTTTGCCTCTTCTAATTTATCTTTATCCAACCATAACATTTTATTAAAGTACACCGATTCTTTAGGTACCTTACCTTCAATAACCTCTACTTTATAACGCACCTTTCGAACATTACCGGATACATATAAGAAAAATATATCGCCATTTTCATATTTACGAGACTTTTTCCAGTCTAGTTGATCATACATGCTAAATGCTTTTTCTAAATCAAATTCACTAGGATTAGCTGGAACTAACCAAATACGGCGAGCATTTTTATGATCGCTTTCTTCAAGTTCTAACCGACGTTGGTTCGCTATTGATTCAGGAGCTTTAAATCGATATTCATTGTTCTGGTTTACATATGGAATACCATAAACATAACCACGCTCAATTGGGTCGTAGCATTTATATATTGATATGCTAAGGTGCTCTGCCAGATATCTAGCTGCTTCTTGTATACTCATTGCATCGAACAATACTTCATCATTTTTTATAATGGTTAATGGAGTAGGCACGTAGTTACCTCTTTCTTCTTAATATTTGGGTTGTCTAATACAATATTATTCTACCATTCTACCAATTATTTCAAAACACACTTAATCACGCAATCTATTATTCGACCAAAAAAGGAGCTTATCATTAAAAGATAAACTCCTCCGAACCACTTCTACAGTATTAATTATGTTTCTAACAATTTTGTTATTTCCTTAAAAACATGAGCTGGGTTCTGAGTCAGCCACTTCAATTCAATATGATTTGTTCCATTTCGATGTTCAATAACTACCAACTCATTACCTCTATCCATGCGGAGCCTTACATCTTTCATCCGATAACTAGTAATCCCACTAGCACGATCCAAATGAGTACTGTCTAACTCTGTTGAAACTTTATTTGAGAACCTCCGCAACATCCTCCAAAGCGTTACTTCTTCCTTTGTTTTCATAAATAACTCTGGAAGTTCTCTTGCATTTTCTAATGTATTGAGCGAAGTAAGCGTATAAACAGAGATTCCATACCCAACTGGGCGTATCACTTTATCTAGCATGTTCCATGCATCTACTTCAAACCGAACATATTCTTCTGAACTAGTTTTAGGAAGTTCTCTAATCTCAGATCGTTTCAAAAAGCTTACGTTCACGATCCTCCCATAACAGGTGACACCATTCTCTTTAGCTGCACCTTTTTTTGGATAGAGCGCAACATACTTTGCTTCTTGCCACCCTTTTTTAAGTTGCTTAACAGGAACATGATAAAACCGATGCTGGATATGAGCATTATAATTTTTCTCCCTAGGCACCATGCCAACTAATACTTTCTCGTCTAGAGAAGAATGCCATTCTTCTAATGAGCCACGCGGTAGAATTCCCTCTTGCTGAATTTCTTCAGGACTTTTCTCTATGAGATTTTCAATAAATTGCTCGACCAATTGCGTAGATTGAGGCAAGAATGGCAATCCACCAATGTTTACTTTATTGATACTCTTATAAAAATCGTGCTCTACATAGATCTCCTCATCAAACCATGGGAACAAGACATATGCACCGAATGCATACCGTTCATACGGCCCCTCTTCTTGCACGACAAGCGCATCACGATAACGGTGCATTGTGTTAATATCGTCTTCTAGTGGGCCTGGCGACTTATAATTCCGCTCATAGTAGCTTCCATTCACCGCAAAGTCTATTCTATATTTCGCATCAAAAATGTAATGGTACTTGTGATTCTTACCCTTCTTCTCAATCTTAAGAACCGTATCTGGCATTTGCGTTACGGTTGGCAATTTGCCGTCTTTCATTTGAAACTCTAGAATGATCTTCTCGTTCGTTAACGGATGCTTGAATTCTCTACTTGCTGACTTATCTTTCACTAGATTTACAAATAAACCATCACGATTTACTTTAATAATATCTTGTTTAACTGGTATGTACTTCTTACTCAATATCTGCCCAAGCTTCAAGAAGGTCCAGTATTCATAAAGTAGCGCAACATCTTTTACAGACATTTGATAGAACTTACCTTCAAGCGCTAATCCCCGAGATAAGATTAAGAAGATTTTATATGAATCGCGATAACTAGGTGCCATTTGCATGACTAAACTCATAACCGACCGATCTAGCTCTCCGATCTCTCTCCAAAAAAGGGTGCGGAGCTTTCTCTCTAACTCCCTTTTCATAGCATCGACTTGTCCTAATAACTCCTCATCAATCTCAACATTTCTCCAACCTGGGTCAGCAACTTTCTTCCGTAAATCGTCTAACTTGTTTAGTAGACGATTCATCATCCATTTCACAAAACGGTTTTCATGAGTGTCATACGATAGAACCTTCTTAGTGCCTATCCCTTTCGTAGGCATATACGACTTCCTACCAATCTCAATTCCATTAGGAACTTCCTGCAGGAGATGAGGTCTTTTTCGCAAGTAGCTTCTACCTCTAGAATCAACTCGTCGCAGCCGATCCCCTCGAACGTGCTCATGAATCGTCTTCAATTCATGATGAGGCTGAGTTTCAATCCGTTTAAGCGCATGAAGAAAATCTTGAAAATGCGATTGAATTAGGCGATAAAATTCAGCTAACGTAGGCTTTTCCTCTACCTTTGTCACTGCACCTACATACGTCTTTTTCACAAAATGATAAGCAAGGTTATAGACCTCATCGTTCACTTCTTTTAGTAATTTTGTATAATCTTCCTTATAATTTAGCTTTGAGGGGAAGACTTCAATCATGACTTCTACTAACTTATTATCGCCATCATAAATCTCAAATGTGGAATAACCTACTTCATTTTTAAACTGGAGGTTCCCCATTAGAATCGGATCTCTACCAGCCTGCACCATACTAACCGCTCGCCTCAACGCTGGGTGTTCATGATGAAAACGAAGAGGCTTTCCATGCTTCGAAAAAGCAACGAGTTGATAAACGACGTTTTCAAAAAATATCGGTGCATGCTCATCCTTCTCAACTAACTCACCGCGCTGAACATCAAACACTTGAACAGACTGAAGGTTTTCTGCCGTTACCTCTAGCTCCATCTTTTCATCTTGATAATAAGAGCGCTTGTGATACTGCATGAGCGTTTCATATCGCTCATGGTAAGGTTTACCTTTCAAATAAAGAGTAAGGTCGTCTGTTTCAATGACAACAAGCTCAACTTCTTCACGATTAAGTCCAGAAGGAAGTAAAGCCATCGTCACGGAACCTCCTTATCATTTCAAGAAGCTTTTGTTCTGACTTTGGATAACTAGGCTTTTCTGATCCAACCAACAGGTGATCAAGTTGGTCATCAGAAACGCGTTTACCTGAAAGTAACGTATAAAGATCTTCTAAAACATGAAGGACTCTCGCATCACTACCTGCTAGACGTGGTAGGATCTTCTGAAGCACTTGATAATCAAATGCGTTTTCGAACGACATTAAGCCTCCTTGCTCATTATAAATGCAGTAGAAACAAACCTCATCTCGTACTCGATAACCAACGTGTGCCCCAATTCGCTCTAGAATGCTGTTAATGTTGACAAGTAGGTTCGTCGCTTTATGAACAATGTCTTGATTGACTTCATAAGCATCTTTCAAATGTAAATACTCTCCACTCAGCAATTTAGTTTGAACTTTAAGCTGCTCAATCTCTTCTACCGTTTCTAAGAATGAGAAGTTATTTAAATTCACTCGATTAAACTCAATCGTATTCGCCCGATCCAATACTTTCTTACTAAAAGGATGTGTCGTCTCATCCATATTCACCGTACCTACAACAAACAAATTTTCAGGAATGCTTAAATGCTCTCCTAACGTTTCTTCAGGTAGCACAGAGGATGTTACAAGTTCCCCATTCTCCCAACGCCTGCTTTCCATTACGCTAAGAATATCACTGAAATAGTACTCGACTCGAGCGAGATTCATTTCATCTAGCAATACAAAGTAAGGTTTGTCTCTATTTTCAGATGCCTCTCTGATTACACGGGTTAAAGGTCCTTCTTGGAATTCACCCTTAATATCAACATAGCCTAATAGATCTGATCCGTCGCTCCAGTCGGGACGTACCGGTATTAACGTGAATTGGCCATTATCTTCGGTTGCTCCTACGCTTTCCGCGAACCATTGAACGATTTTTGTTTTGCCCGTTCCAGAGATTCCAGATAGGATGACGAATGGTTTTGTTTTTAGGGATAGGAAGAAGTTTTCTACTTCTTCTTTTTCGTAAAAGAAACCTTTATTGGATATGAATGAGTCGATGTGGGTGATGAGTTCTTGGTCGGTTAATTGAATCATACCTATATTTTCTCCTGTATCTTCGAAATAGGGATAAACTTCTTTAGGAAAACGTTCCTTGAATTTATTAAATAAATTAGTAGCAAAATCCTCTGTTATATTAAAAAAGTACCCTTGCTTTACGTTTCCATTACGATCGAAGGGTCCATCCTCTTCCAACCTCCATTCCTCAGGGACTTCTGCCTTGGAAATGGGAGGCGATAAGTCATAATAATCTACTGAAGTATAATACCCTTCTTTCTCCCACATGCCATTAGAAATTGATTCAGGTTGAACCTGCTCTATTGTAGGCTCGCGAACTATGGCAACATTCTTTACTTCTCCTGATGAATAAGTAAACACAGGATCCTCAACCTTAGCTTCTAACAAATCAACATGATGCTTAAGTGGTCTACCTTGTTTACTTTGTTTAGGTGCCCAAAGGAATTCACCTTCCTTCTCTGAGCGGTGAGACTGACCTTGGTTAACCCACCAATATGTATAACTATAGTTTCTAATTAGTGTCAATTCATATTTAAAAGGCTCATCTGTTTGATAAAATTCTATATATTCCGCATCGGCATCAGGGACATGAGCTAATTGTGTTTTATCACGTTTTCTCATTTCAGCAAGTATATTATAGGAATAACTAAAAGCATTTTTTAATAGTTTTTTCAACTCTTTGTTATTATCATAGCGTAGTTGTAGTGAATTAGAGTTATAATCTCTCTTATTAATATTTCTTAATGTTGCAGAATACTCATTTTTATCTATTAACAATAAAACATCTTGCTTTTCACCACGATTAACAGAAATGTTTTGGTTAGCTCTTTCAAATTCGCCATGAAACCCTTGAGGTATAGCTGAACCAAAATCAAATATTGACCAATCCACCTTTTTCCTGCCAATTAATTTAACAGATTCTCCATTATTGTCCCAGGTTCTTATCCTCTTCATATAAACCATCCTCGGTAATTATTCTAATCATCTCATTTGGTATTATTAATTCATTCCTAGATTAAATTAATTATAAATATAGCGACTATATAAAATATAGTCGCTACTAAACTGTTTAAGAAAACGAACAAACACAAGGGACAGTATCATCTTGCTTCTTCAAGAATTTCTCTAATCCTTCTTCATCCATTTGCAATCGATATTCTTTTAAAGTATACGGCTTTCCATCTTTCTTTAAGATAGAAACGTTCTTCTCAAAGTGTTCTCTGAAATCCTCTTCCATTTGCTCTTGCTCCGCATATCGATCTGGCCAGATTTTGTATAGTTGAGCGTAGTGTTGAAACCCACCTCTTACGCAACGCCCAGCACAGTTAGCATGAGAGAAACCTAACTCATACATTCGTGGAAGCTTGATACCCCATTCGTTTTCAATGATTCCTTTAACATCGACATCATCCTGAAAAGTTTCAATCATAGGGAACCTTGTTTCGATCGGTTCGATAGGATTGTGCTCATAAAAATCTCTTAAGTTATCTGCTCGATGCTTTTCATGTGGGCCAATACCAAAGTAGAGGATAGGCTCTAGATTCTCTTCGTCTCTGAGTTCTTCTAAGAATAAAATAGTCTGCCTAACCTTCAATTCTTCTGAACACTTTGCCATTCGAGAATTACCAAGGAATCTAACATCATAGAATACTTCTTCTGGAGTTCTGCCATCGACTCTCTCTGTTATATCGATTCCAATGTATTCAGCTATTTCATCCATGAATCGGTAGTTATCTTCGTCTTCCCAAAGTGTGTTTGTAAAGAACAACACGCAATTTTCTTTTCCATGTGTTTGTACCATTTTGTATGCTACGTAAGCACTTGCTGCTCCTCCACTAAACATAGCTACATGGACAGGTTTTCTTTCCATTATCTCACCCTCAATCAACAAACTCTTCTATTAGAGTATAGAGTAAATACTCTATCTCTTCTTTTGGAACGGTTCTTCCGCCATTTTTTATCATTCTGTGCACATTTTTATAAATTGTTTTAGATTTAGTAGATAGTTCTTTCTTGTTAATAGCAATTTCTTTTCCATTCACACCAAGCGTAATATAGTCTCCTGTATCGTCCTTTTGGTAGAGGCTCTTTAGTTCCTTATTAATGTGCTCGAAGAACATATTGAACGTAGTATCAGACCATTGTTCAATAGGGACTCCAACTATATTGTAACCAAGATCTTCCACGAATGTCTCGTAATCTGCTTTTAGCAAGTTTTTGACAAGTATATTATTTTTTTGCGCTATACTTGGCTGATTTGATGCCCATACTTTAAGCTTTGCGATGTCTTCCATATCGAGCTTTACGAATATCTCAATAAGGATAGTTTCTTTTTGTTTTGTTAAGAACCCTTCTAAATTACGTTTTTGAACTCTGAGACCTTCGATATTATTCGAATAACTTTGGTAGAGTTCTTCGATAAATTGTTGTGGGTTTATCTCACTCTGCCTAACTTTATCTTTGAAGTATAAAGTACTTTCATTCATCTCATTAGAAGTCTGAGTATAACGTGGAAGGCTTCTCAACCAGCCTAGCAATGCACTACTTAACTGTATAGGTCTAGGCTTATTTCTAACTTGATCGCTGACATACTGCCCAAACAGAGATTCTACTTGGTCAAAGAATTCAGAGTACTTATCATCGAAATGATAGAAGTGATACTCGTATTCCTCTGCATCATCAATCATAGTGAAAAAGGCTTGACCATCGATGCCTGAGACGAACATATCATTTCTAAAGAACATTAAATTATCCCATTTGTCTCTCAATAATGTAATTAAAAGTATTGGAATGACTGGTTTTCTGATTCCATAAGGAGCATCTTCTAGAATCTTAACAATATCTCTTAATTTCCCAACAGGGTTCTCTTGAACAAACGAGAGTAACTTCTGTCTAATTTCATCCATTATTACAGAATTGATATTCTCTAAATTGCTTACATTTATTCCATTGTTCTTAATAATAGTAGCGAATATTAAATAGTCAGGACCATTCCCCTCTATTCCTATCAGAGGCTTATCATAGTCATTGATGACGTGATCAATAACTTTATATCCTGCCTTTAATTGCACACTATTAATTTTTCTTCTGTTGAATGAATCATTTCTTACTTCTGGAGTATGAGGATATATCTTATACATTAAATCTGAAAGCTTTTTCTCAAGAACGATTTCATTAGAAATAATAATCTCTTGATTTTGATTGAACCACTTAAGAGAATCATGGAAGGTTAGGAATTGATTTAAGAACCTACTTATTTCAAACGAAACATCTTCTTCTTTTACCTTGAGTTCTTCTAAGATGTTCGAATCTTGTTTTAAGAATTCTTCATCATCTTGAAGACCTTTTATCACTTTATATGCTTTCAATGAATGATCTATACTATCGTATGTTGTGTCCATCAAACAGAAGAAAGAATGGCAGTCATTTGAGTTCTTTATTATTTTATAGACTTCTTCATAATGCTCTGTGTCTTCGAGCAATATATAATTTACTAATGCATCAGAGTTTTTATCTCTTCTAACTCGTGTGCTGTTAAAATCACCGGTTATAACCTCACCACTAAGTACGAAGTTAACTGATGCAAATCTCGTCATGCTTTTATCATCGTTATAGGTATTTGCTAAATAAAATCTCTTTGTTAAATGCTTTTCAAGAATGTTCACATTTTGTTTTCTATTATTAGATGATACTTCAATTTTTTCTTCAATAAGTTTATCCAAGTCGAGCGAACTACCTTCATGTAATTCCCAGTATCCTAGGATTCGATTATACCTGATCCCTTTCGCACTGCTTAACAAATCTAGAGTGGTAGTGATCTCCTCTTCACTTATATCTAAGGCAAAGGATAAGAACTCAGTCGTTAATTTGAATTTAGATTGTAATCCAGCTAATTTCCAAAGTGTTATTAACTTCAATACGTTAACAGCATCATCATTCAATTGAGGAAGTTTAGCTAGCAATCGTTTGTATAACTTGATGACTGGTGAGAACTCTTCTGAAAACTCATTTACCTCTAGTGAATTAAAGAAGTAGTCAAATAATTGATGTGGTAAATAAAAGTCATTAGACAAGTTAATATGCTGCAATAACCCACCGTTTTCAGAGCTTTCTAAGAAGGTAAATAACGTACGTTCATTCTGAGCAAAGATATTAGATAGTAATGGTAATAGGTATAAAGTTACTGGATGCATCGGGTAATTACCCTTTAGTACAAGCTCTTCAACTTCCACTTGATTCAAGTTCTTGAACATTGGGTATTTACGTAGCATCGTCTTCATGTAGTCTAGTCGTTCAGTATTTATAGAAGAGTTACGAAAATCTTCTAATACTTTCTCAGCAATACGCACAAATGTATTCTCATCACTATTAATATGGTAAGTTCTAAACCTTTTTTCAATTCTTTGAAATTCATTTTGGTATTCATCTGAAAACCTTAAGAAATATTGTCTTAAGTTCTTATGAGTGATAAACAATAAGTTTAATGAGCCAGAGAAATCGTCCGATAGCTCTGCAATATCCTGGAGATCCTGCATAGTTCGATGAATCTCATTCATATTCAAGCTCTGTAGAAACCTACCGAATTCATCGTAAACAATGAATAATCCCATATCCAATTTATCCAGTTCTATAAGAACATGTCTAACTTGTTCTATGAAATCCTCATTATACTCAACGACAAATTGAGCACCAGAAGTCAAAATAGGAAAAATCTCCTTGAACCAAGCGATTTCCTTCTTATCTTGATTAAGGATGTTAACCTTCCACACTTCTATTTCTTTATTATCTTCCTTTAGAAGCTTCTTGAAAGCTCGATACGTTTTGGGAAATTCTTTTTCCCAAAGTTCGATTGTTTCAAATATCTTACTCACAATACCTGGAACTACTATTTCTAAATCATTATCTTTTATGGTTCTCATAATCGCCGAAATGATAGCTTGGCGAAAACCACCTTCATTTCCGTTAAGAATAACTGGTAAGTACTTCTTATCACCTTTATTAACTTCTGTAAGCTCGTTGAAGATCTGATCATCTACATTCTTAAACTTGTTCTGTAGAAATAGAAATGTATCTTCATCAATAGTGTCAGATACAATACCTCCCACAATAGTTCCTAACATCGATTTACCTGTACCATAAGGTCCAATGATGATATGAGAATGTTTGTTCATGGAATTATTAAATCCAGTGAGCAAGCCTAATAATGACTCGGCATGTGAAGGTGTAGGCAGATATCTATTGATTATTTCGTCTTTACCTATATCGAATTTTATATTTACACTAGATTTAAAATTATTCTTTGAAGTTAGTGTCATACTAAAGCCTCCAACTTACGCTTATATTCAAATTCAAGAAACTCTAACGACTGAATATCAGGTAAATGGATAGTATCAAGATTATTAGTACGAACAAACCTCAATGGAAACTTCGGATGATTCGCAAGTTCACTTAACGCATCTATAATTTCACTTCTACTCATGTTGAAAACCTTACCCCATAATCCATTCTCATTAGTAATTTCAGAGACTGAAATTGAATCTATCTCTTTCCTATCTCTATAGTCCAATAAAACATACATTAGCGTAGCCATTCCTATGTTTTCTTTACGAGGCTGCTTTTTATATACATAGCCTTTTTTATCTGCTAGTAATTCTAACTTATTTAAAGGACTTTGAATGACCTCTTCCGGATCATCTGTATTCTGTCCTGCTGTGTATAACCTTACTAAACAATCTACATCTCTCTTTAATGACTTCTCTGATATGTTTTTCTCTTCATGAATATCCACCCAATTAGAGAAAAGGTTTAGCAAATTATCTTTAGTAGTCATAGTCTCATTACATTCGTTAAAGAACCAATACCACATCGTGCTTGGCTCTTTCTCTTTAGACAGCATATAGTGAAGAATTGAAGCTGTGTCATTAAATTGAACAAATTTATCGTATTTATTTATCAGTTCTCCTAATGGAGTTAATTTATGAACTTTTTTCCTGTTTTCACTAAACTCTTCTTTTACAACCCCTGTAGCCACTAACCAAAACTTAAGAGATTGTACCATGTTTTTTCCTAATCCTATCTTCTCAAATGCAAATTTATCATAAAAGAACCTATCATCGTCTTTTAAAGGCTTTATCGCCTTGCTAAGCCAACGGTCTCTAAGATAAAAGCTTTGATGTTGACCATAACCCATTAGTATCAGCCTTCCAATTGCCTTGTTATTTTAACTGGAGAATGTTCTCCAGCAGTAATTGTGAAGAATATAAAGCATCTAGATTGTTATCTAGATGCATCATATTCAATCACTTTTGATTTAAAGTGCTTTAAGATAGCTCTCTTCACATCGGGAGTGAGGAATGGACTTTTACCTCGGATTACCTTTTGACTAGCTGTTTTAGCCAAAAAGTCTCCTTTTCCTCCAAGATACTCTGCCCCTGACTCTCCTAATATTACAGAAGAAGCTGTTGAATCTGTTGCTCTAAGGGCAAGCCTTGCGCCCAGGTTGTTTCTTATATTTGTGTTGATAATATCTGATTTAGGATTCTGAGTACAAATGATTAAATGAAGGCCTGCAGCTCTAGCCTTTTGACCTAATCTTAGAATCGCATTTTCTACCTCATTAGCAATTTCTTTTTCTTGACTCATGAAGTCTGCAAATTCATCGAAGACAATAACAATCCTAGGAATCTTCTCATTTGTTATTTCGATATATTCATCCAAATTACTTGCAAGCTCTTGTTTGAAGAGGTTATACCTTCTCTCCATCTCATCAACCATAAGATTGAGTGTCGTAACTGCCGTATCGATATCCGTTACAACACTTCTTGTATGTGGTAAATCTTCATAGATAGAGAACTCAACCTGTTTTGGATCAATAAATAAAAATTGCAATTGAGACGGATCATAAAAACACATGGTCCCTAGAATAATAGAATTCAATGTCACACTCTTTCCACTTCCTGTTGTACCTCCTGTTAGTAAGTGAGGCGTTGAAGGATCAGAAAGATCAATACTTATGACATCGTTTAGAGGATCAAACCCCATAGGAGCGATTAGGTTAGACTTATTAACCTTATGACCAACCTGCTCCCTAGCTATCTTCATGAACTCTTCAAAGAAAATAGTATCGGGTTCTTCTCTAACGATATCAATATTCAATCCATTTTTATCAATAAACATATGAGGCTCTTGATCTAGACCTAACCAGATTTGGATATCCTTTCTCCTTTTCAATACCTTATCAATATTGAGGGAAGAAGGTAAACTTAACGTTAATCTTATAACACTTGAGCCGACAATAACTTTGTTCACCCTAACATTTAAGTTATTCCTATTAAAGTGAGACTCAAGGGTAGAAACGTATTTTTTCTTTAATTCCGAGTGGTCAGTAGAAGTATCTACTTCTTTCTTAGGTAGATCGGTCAGTGCTATGACTTCAGGATATATTTCAGTATTAGGATTTAATGGAGTTACCGGTTCTTCTGGTTCTGTTGGTTCTACTGGACTAACCTCTGTTACCCCTTCAGTAAAATCATCACCATTACCTCCATCGCTTACACCACTTGATTCACCGGTATTAGAACCAAGACCTTGACCTACATCTTGGCCCTCACCTGAATCTTTTGCACCTTCATTATCGTCTTCATGACTATCTGACCCATTTCTATTTTCCCTATCATTGTTGTCCGTGTCTTTAATCGTATCAGAAAACGAAGATGTACTATCTTCGAGCTCTGTGTAATCCGGTTCGTTGATAGATTCTACACCTAACGCTTTTAGTATATATGCTCTATTGAAAATGTAGTTTTTATATTCACCTTCGATGTTATCTAGATAGACATCGTCTTCTACTTTTTCAAACTCGTTATTATAGAGATTAGACGTATAACAATAAGCATCTATTGAAGTTTGGATATTTACGTTTATTTGATCGATTGAAGCATTTTGAAGCTTCTTTAATAAATGAGCTTCTTGTGGTGGATAAGCTTCTCGTTCAATAAAGTAATGTACCAATTCGTCTCTCCAGAATTCTGCGTCAACTTTCTGTTGATTGAAATCAAATAAATTCTGGTAAAGATTCTTTCCTGCCGTAATTTGCTTTATTGCATCATATCTTTCTCTTTCAAAGATAGATTGATTAACGAATTTCAATTCTAACAGTTCGAAATTTAAATTCAGCTTTCCATCTTCTTCGTAAATGGTTGTTAATACGAGATCTGGTCTTCTTTTATTCTTACTAAACCAAGGGAGCTCATCGCATACTGACCAAACTTGCAACGCATCACTCTTAGAAGATCTAAACTGATGACTCAGATAAGTTGCAACTAGTTCATGAGAATATTTCCCAGGTCCAATCGCTTTAAGAACTAATGCACCTGAAATAGATTTCACATTTTTAACTGTATCTTTAATTTTATCTTTTGTTATATTATCGTTTTTCAGTATGAGCGATAATTTCTTTTTCAACCGATCGTAATATTCATAATCATGCTTATCAGAATTTAATTTCTTAATATATTCTGAGGATGAAACAATTAGCTTAAAGTTTTTATTTGCCCCAGCTTTTGATTTATACTGTATGATCTGTGCTTTAGAAGAAGCTTTCTCTAATAACGATTTATCAAGATAACGATCCATAAATAATATCCAATTGAAATTTTCGTGCATATAGTCTATTAATTCGCTATCCGTAAAGTTTGATAGAGAAACTTTGTTCTTCAATACATAAAGCTCATCATCTTCTAACATCTCTTTTTTCTGGTAGATGTACTGTAATTGGTAGAAATACTTTAAGGTATCAGGTAGGTCTTCACTCACATAAGAAATTCTTTTCATCTGTTCAGTTTCAAGTAAAGGCTCTTTGTATACCACACCAAACCAATCTTCAGTTTGTTTCACATCTATTTTGTCGAACTCGTATTTAATCTGATTACTTTGACCGAAATAATCAGCTAATACTACCAAGTCAGCATCAATCATATGATTGTTTATTTGAGTGGATATTTCATTAATGCTGTTACCTGGTATTACTTTAACCTCAACTGTTGGAAATTTACCAAACTTATTCGGCTTAGTATATTCTTCTTTTTGTTTGATCCATTGATTAATTCGTTGATGAACAGTTGCTGCTTGAGTTGAATGAACTGTTATCTTTAATTTTTGTAATTGCTTATTCTTACTGAATAACATATCGATTGATTTCGTAATAATATCAGCACTCTGGCAATACAAAAATAAAATATCTAGTCCGTCTTTAGCATACGGATAAACCTCAAAGTAGCTTTTCACACTTCTAACGAGCTCATCTGATAATTCATGAGAGAGGTAATCCATATTTTCAGATCGTTTAGAATTTAATATAAATTGACCTTCTCCTAATATTTCATTCACTTCTATTAAGAATGAATCGTCTCCATCGCTAGAGAAATATCGAGGAGCCAACTGCATTGTATTTTCTTTAACGTATTCTAAATAATCTTCAACGTTAGTTACTTCAAGCTTTTCCTCTGAAGCCATCTCAATCCATTTTTCCAACTGATCATTTAATGAATTATATCTAAGAACATAACTTACTAAGCGAATAGGATTAAAGATAGTGATCAATCTTTCGTTACTATAACCAGATTGCCCTTTATTAACATCTAAATCATCTATAGAACCAATGTTATTAATAAAACGATATATATCCCCTGCTATTACAACTGAGGAATTCACTCCTGATAATAAATGCATTAACTCTTTATTGAATTCATTTATATCAAGACTGAATACCCCTTGCTTAACAATACTTTTAAGTGAACTCGAATATCTTTCAAGGAAGTCAGAAAAGCGATCATAATGCTCTTTTACTCCTTGATCATTCATTGCTAAGTATCCTTGTATTCGGTTTAATACCAATTGTTTTACATCTACAATTTCTACCTCTTCTTCTTGATAGTTCTTAATATGAGGTATGTGGTCTTCAAGAATAGCATCTGTCATAGACAAAAGCTTAAGATCACTAAAGCCATTAACCTTAAAAGTTTCTTGTGCTATCTCTTCTCCATCCTTTACTAGAGATAACTTAAAAGCTACACCTTCATCTCCTGCAGACTCATCAACGGATAGTGCCTCTATGTTTTTATTATTGAATTTGATCAACGAAACGACATTAGTAAAATTCTTTAAATAGATATCTAGAATGTTCTTTAGGCGCGAAGTAACCTTTGTAGTTCGAATGTTTAACGACAGATAAGTATTCGGTGTTACTACATTCATATTATCTTCTAACATTGTAAAAGATTCATAATAAAGAGCACTAATTAAATCACGATAGTCTTTAGGGTGTCGAAGCTTTTCAATCCTTCTATTGAGTGTTTTTACTAGACCCGATGTACTAGCTAGTTCTCCTTCATACTCTTCCACAAACTCTTGCATCGCGTCAGGATTTTGGTTTTTTTCTATTTCATTGATACCTTCTTCAATTGCATCGAGTTTTTCTTTTGAAGGCTCAACATCAGCAAGTAAAGCTTCTCTTATTTTTTCAGGGAGCTTAGTTGTTACTCTAAAATTGAATACAGATTCAATAAGATTAAATTCGTATTTTAAGAGCTTTTGATTCTTGTGGTTAAGAAATTCTATAACTTCTATTTCAAAGTCAGTAGGATTTATTTCTTCCCACACTTCATTAGTAAAGTTGTTTTTTTCTTCAGCTTCTATAAATGTATATAGATTATTTTGAAGTTTTTCAGTGTCTAAATCACCGTTGTTTTTTTGTAAGTTTGCTAATAAGAAATTAGACTTTAACCGTTTCAAGCCCTTCTTTCCTAAGATTAAGCTTGTATCTTTAAAGAGATTTAACTCAGGTAAGTTTGTTTGAATCTTCTCTACAATAGAAGGAGATTCTTGATTAAGTATGTTATTAAGGAAATGTAATATAAACCTTAACTGTGGTTCCGTTAAAGTGTTATACATATTGAAGAATTCTTTAATGCTTTCTATTTCTTCAGCAGCAAGATTATATTCATTAGAAAGTAAAGAATATAAACTCTGCAAACCAACATCAGATAATAGATAGGCCTCGTCGATCGAGAATAGATTTTCTAAACTTTGAGCTTCAGGTGTTAACTCATTAATTATAATGACTAATGCATTTCCAGGGAAAGTATAGTTACGCAACCATGTACTCGTTTCAATCGGTCTTAATTTAAATTCATCAAAGCCTTCTTCTGGCTTAATCGTCCTTATTTTTGGAGTATAATACTCTTCAAGATTAGGAGATTGTTCTTTCAGTTCCTTAAGGACTGCTTTAACATTCTCACCAGTTAAACCATTCACCTTTATGAATAGCTTATCTGTATTGCCTTGTTTTTCATTTTTAAAATGATCTAATAGTATATTAGATATCCATTTACCTAATATTTCATTATATGAAGTCATTCTACCACCTGCCTAGCTGGTTCATATGGATTTCTAATCATAGCCGTCGCATCTGAGTATTCAATCAATATTCCGTTATGTCTTAATTTTTCTCTAAGAGAATATTCATTCGCCTGAAAATAACTCACATTAAGTTTGGAGTCTTCATATATACCATTTTCCTTTGCCTGAACTTCCCCAATGATAAAACCGTACTTATCATAAAGTAACTCAAGGAAAACATTGTACTCCATCTGTGTACCTGGATCTAGATTTGCGAAAACTATTGTTTGAAGAAAAGCGTCAGACATAAAGTATCTATATTTACTTCCTCTTCGAAAGCCTCCAAAACCACCATCTCTAGCAAGTCCTCTTACGATGCTTAACTGATGTCTTTTTAATTGATCAGATACAATTTCTTTTACAACTGTAAATAACCTTGTCATGACTTCATCGTATGAAGAACACTTACTTATTACTTTAGTAATTTTGTTTTTCCTTACTTTAGATAAACGAGTTAATCCTAATATATTTATGAGTTCTTCTGGATTTTCTTTCCAATCAGGCAAATTACTTGTTACATATTCTTCTGAGTACATTTTCTCTTTAAAAGTTTGTTCAAAGAAATGTTCGAACTTGTTTTTGATTAACAACTCGTTTTCACTAAAAGATCTAGCTGACAACTTTTGAATTGGCCCAACTTGTGCGTCTAAACAGTCAAAGAAGAAAGTCACATTATCCCCCTCATGGACAATCGCACGTCTAAGCATGTATCTACCAAGTTGAAATGTTATTAAGCTAGTCATCAATTCAAACAGTTCATAAATATCGATGTTCATATTAATTAGTCGATCGAATTCTTGAGCAAATTCTTCATAGAGAGGGTCATTTGTAACCGGTAAATATGGATATTCTTTTGTATCTCCTGATTTCACCAAAGGATAATAATCTTTTCTTTCTTCCCTTATTTCACTAAGGTTTGAAGAAATCTTACTCACAATATTTTCTATTGCTTTATTTTTCCCGAGTAACTCTTTTAACCTAGTTTGTATATTATCTCTTAATTCCGGATTATTTTCTGTTCCGTAAGAGAGCATCAGAAAATAAAGCTCTCCCCCTCGCGCAAAAAAGTTACGTTCATAGCTATACGATTTCTCGTTATTCTTGTTTAGTGTTCTTATTTCAAAAAACAATAATGATTCATGAAGTGGGTATAATGTTTTCGCATACCATGATCGGTTAGCTGACTTTCCTGTACCATCCATCAAAGGAATCTCTAAATTCCTGAAAAAATCTCTTATAACATGAAGTTCATCTTTGTTTTCTACTAGATTATAAAGAGATTCTTTCTGTTCATTTGATAGATTTACAACTCCTGATTTTGCCCCTTCTTTATCTCCTTCAAAGATAAATTGTCTTAAACCAGTCGACCTTACTCTATAGTAATTTTTCGCAGAGAAATCGTAATCTGTCCCTTTTAACACATTTAGAAACTCCATTACATATTCGGGTCCTTTTTGACCGTCTTTAAACCTATGTCCCCATATTTGAGCGGACAGTTGTGTTGAAAACTCTTCAACACTCGCTTTGTTTGCCGCCATAGATAAACCTCCCTTACAATAGTGTTATTTCATCTTCAACAAATAGTCCCTTTTGGTTATCGTACCTTAAGATATTCAATTCAAACTTGTCGTAATCACTAATACGGATCAGTTCATTTTTAAAAGTCTCTATTAGTATTTCCGCTTCTTGTTGAAGTACATTATGAGTTCCTCCACCACAAGCTCTCATTAGGTACTCAAACACAGCTAAATTGATCTTTAATTCCACTTCATCTGATACTACTAATGAAAAGTTGGAAGGCACTCTATCTAAATCACTTCTACTTTCTTCTTGTTCAATTCGTATTTCTCTATTAGGTTTGAATTCGTCATGAATCATTAGGTTTCTATTTGTAGCTAAAAGATTTTTCGAGGTTTCTGTAAGTCTCCCTGAGAAAATTCTATTCAATCCATTGATTAATTCTTTTTTAATTAAACTTTGATTTCTTTCATTATTAAATAACGAAATGTAATCATTTAAATACTCAAATGGTAATAAATGATTCGTATTTTCGTCTTCTTGAAGCGTTATTTCATAGAAGTACTTCCTTCTAAGCTGAGGAATCCAGTCATCAATGATTTTATGATTTTTATCTACATCGTAATCACGGTACAAGAGTAACTTTTTCTTGAAATAACCTAGCTGTAAATCAAGTGAGTCATTTATTAATGCGTTGTGGGCTTCCTCTGTTTGTGTATCTCCGTTAATATCACCGTTAATAATGAAATCATCGATGCTTGAATGTGAATACACGCCTGGATCTAACGATTTAAATATTCTCAATGCTTTCATTTCTGAAAACGCATTTTCATCCAGACCATGACCATAGATATTCTGATAGTAAGGCTTCTTAGTTTGTTTCTCTAATTCCTTATAATCAGCGTTAAACACATCGTCGCAAGTGTATCCACCGGTTATGATATAACTGATATGAATCAGCATTTCCCTCATAGTAATGTGTGTATCTAAATAATCAAGTAACTTATATTGCTCTACGATTTTCTTTTGAATATGTCCGTTAGATGATCTTTCGTGGTTCATATTTATTATGCATCTGTTTTTCATTGGACAAGATTTACATTCTTCCCACTTGTCCTCTTTGTTCCATTCAGTCAAGACTTTATCTACATATACAGATGAAGTTACATCAAGAAGATTAAGAATACTTAACTGCCCCTTGTTATTCTTATGTGACTTAAATCTCTTGGAAACTTCTTCTCGTAAACTAGTCAAATGACTATATTGAGATAAAAATTTCGAAAGCTTTCCTTCATTAGCAGCAATTAAATAGTACACATTTTCATCTGAGGCCATTAAGCGTTGCAAATTTGAGAGTTCTTCTTCAATTATTTCGTCTTTTAATTCTGAAAGGTCTTTAACGATTCGTATCTTTCCATTTTTATAGGGAAATTCTACTATGCCGTCTTCAGGCCAAGTAACTAACGTTTCTCGATTAAAATAATCATGAATTATTCGACACAGTCTAGTTTTTCCATCTCCCGCATTACCAGTTAGAATGATATTTCGAGGATTGTTTTCAAGAATATTAATTAGATTTTCTTCAATTTTAGTTTCAATTGAGAAAGCATATGTATTAGTACCATTAGATTCTATCGTATATTCATCATATATTTTAGAGTGATTAGGAGATAGAACGTTATATTGGTCTAAGTAATATACAAATGGATTCCGTTTCATTTCATTCCTCCTAAATTTTCCTATATATCTATAGTTAACTCCGATCTTACCATACTTTTATGGGGGTAGAAATCCGTAATAGGTCAAATAGAATGATTAATCCCTCCTAAACACACGTTAGCTAGCGATCATTACAGTAAATTCATCATGTATTATTTCCTGTATTTCCCTAAATAAAAAGAATGATTAAATCTTCTATAAACTTTCTTTTACCCCTAAAAGTGCGTTAACTCTTACAACAGTTGTACCAGAAAAGTTTTGGGTACCATAGTGAAAATCTCGAAAACCACTTTACCTGCTTTATTGCCGGCTTGTTGAAGTTCATTTTAAACTAAATAAAATAATTCCTTTTCTCTCAGTAATCCATCTTAAAGCCTTGAGTGGGTTATATACATCAATCACCCTTTTTAAGATAGATCTAGTAAATTATCCCATTATAATTATATTTATCAGTGATCTTTCAGAAGATGTATATATTACTAATTATTGAATAAATTCATAGGTTTTCCTTGTGTAAAAGCTTTAAATAAAATCATCTTTCATATTCACATGGACCTTCCCATCTTGCTGCACCTCTGCATAAAAAACTTCGGAAGGTGAAGCAACTCCCTCTCTCTCCATTTGTTCAGTCAACCACTTCTCATCCAGATTCAACAGCAATAAGTTTTTAAAGTTAACAACACCATCCGAGATAATCTCCGTCGCAATAGGAAACTGTATTGGTTTACTGGAAAGATTCATATCATTCCTCGTTATGAACTGATGAGGATCAGTTTTCATAACTGACAGCTTTCCATTCGTCTCAAATATAGCAAGATCAACCTCTGATAATTGGAAGACATTTTTTTCTCTTAAAAGCGTTCGGAGCGTATCGATATCCAATCGGGTTTTGCGAAGAGAATGTTCCATGATCTTGCCATCTCTAATGACGATGATTGGCTCCCCCGTCGTCACCTTACGTGCCCCTTTAAATTTAATATCAATAAACCCAATCAGTATCGGGATCGCAAGCCATGCCACAAGCACAATTACCCCTTGGAATAAACTTAGTTCCTTATTGACCACGATATCCGCAGCTAGAGATCCAATGGCTACGGATGACACCCAATTAAAGAACGTCATCTGACTGATTTCTTTCCTGCCGGCTATTCTCGCCAGCGCAAATAGCACAACAAATGTAACCGCTAATCGAAGTAATAATTCTGACATACTCATCGTAAAACACCCTTCTATATTGAACCGTCCACTCTTCGGATAGATTGAATAATATCTATAGGTACTATCTGCTATATTCTTGCGGACTATTCAATTAGTGCCTGTCACCACCCGGTTTAGCTTGAACATAGTCTACGAAATGCAATAACATTAAGCCAAATAAAAAAACAACAAAAACCCCGCTCCATCTAAATGGAACGGGGCACAAACACTCTATATCCTACACCTTCTCTTCCAACTTCCTAATAGACGCCTCCTTCACATCCTTAAACGCTCTCACCATCACAGAAACCCCAATAATGCCTACATAATCAGCACCTTCATCAAATGCCTTCTGTGCACCTTCAGCATCTCCAGCAACCGTTCCAATTCTGTAATTGTTCTCTTTAGCAACTTGATACAACCCATCCACAACCTTCTGCACTTCCGAATGCTTTGGTCCTTCTTCTTTATAATTCATATTTACTGAAAGATCCGTCGTCCCGAGGAATGCAAGGTCGATTCCTTCTACATCCATAATCTCCTTGAAGTTTTCTGCAGCTTCCTTTGTTTCAATATGAGGGATTACGAGAATGCTATCGTCGGATTGGTCGAGAAACGCTTTTCCTTTATCCATCCCAAAACGTGCTGCGCGGTGGGAGTAAGCTGCACCTCTTTTACCAAGTGGTGGGAACTTTGCCATTTCGACAGCTCGCTCGGCGTCTTCTATTGTATTAACCATCGGAACCTGTATGCCGAGAGCGCCACGATCCAGTGCTTTTTGTATGCTAGATGGGTCGTAGGAGACTCGGACGATCGGGACGAGATTAACTGATTCCGCTGTTCGAATCATGTTTTCGAGCTCGGGAGTGCTGAACGCGCCGTGTTCGTCGTCAATCACGACAAAGTCATACTCACTGTATCCGATCATTTCGACGATGTTCGGAGCGTACATCCCGATAAAACATCCTATAACACGTTCACCACGCTTTAGCTTTTCTTTGACCGGATTGATCATACCGTCCCTCCTTTTGTTTCGTTTTTCAGCCAGTCTCTCATCGCACGAGTTACTTCTTCAGGGGCTTCCAAGCTGCTCAAGTGACCACAGTTTTCGATTGCGACGAGTGATGAGTGTGGAATGAGTTCATGCATTTCCTTATGAAAGTCAGGTGGGCATATGGCATCATCTTCACCAACAAGCAGAAGCGTTGGACACGTAACGCTCTTTAGCCGCTCTCTCGCATCCGTTCTCGTTCCAACTGCTTTCAGCTGACGAATATAAGCCTCTGAGCCGATGTCCTCTGCCATCTGAATGATGGTATTGGTTATATCACGGTTAGTGAGAGCTTGAGGATGGATGAGGTTAGGGAGTAAATCCTGTACGATCTCCCTAAACGCTCCACCCTCTACTCTTGTGATCAGCTTTTTCCATGACGCTAGTTGAGCTTCCGTTGGTGCATATGGATTCGAATCGAGCAGTGCAAGTTTTGTGATCCGCTCTGGTGCAATTCGAATCATCTCCATCGCAACGATGCCGCCTAGCGAGAGACCTGCCAGTGCGAATTGTTCTGGGGCTTCCTTTAGTACAGATTCCGCTAGGCCCGTAATTGTTTCATGCTTGGTTAGATCAGGGATTGAGATGCTTGCCGTTACATCGGTAAGGTGCTCCTTCTGATGAGCAAAAAGTCGTTCATCGCAAAGCGTTCCTGGTAAAAGAACAAGATGTTCCATCGTTTTATTTCTCACCTGCTCGAAGCTTTTCTGCCATCTGTTTTTCAAGCTCTTCATAGTGATTTGGCTTGATCATCTTTCCTTTTTCATCAGCGTTGAAGCCATGCTTCGCTGCGTTTTTGATTACCTGCGGTGACCAATATGGGTCTTTCCCATCGAAGACTTCGTGCTGTTCCAGGATTCCTAAGCACCACGCGTCTTCATCGCTTACGTTTTCAAACCCACGCCATAAGCCTGGAGGGAGTGAAATGAGGTCCCATTCGTCGATGATCGTTTCACCTTCGATTTCGTCTTCACTATTTCCCCAGTAGAAGCGCCACTTTCCGTTCAGCGGCATGAACGCTTCGATGTAGTCGTGAGAGTGAAACGCTGGTCCATTACCAGGAGGAGCTTTGACCATTCCGATTTGAAAGCCGTGTGGTTCTGTGATTTCAGGCTCATACTTATCGTTTTCACTCGCCGTATCGCCGATGAGCGCATAGTTCAAACGGTTGTGTCCAGGGATAATGCTATCGATGAACATCAGTGGAATCGCTTTTGATTTTAGTTCATCAAACCGTACGATCCAATTGTTCTCCATGTCTTCATTCGATACGACCTTCTTCACCTTTGGTTGCTGCGTTTGCATTGTAAAATCATCCTTTCAAGTTTGAGAGTTTTATAGTTTAAACGAGACAAGCTTTAGTTCCGTCATCTCTTCAACTGAATACTTGATACCTTCTCTTCCGCTACCGCTGTTTTTCACACCACCGTACGGCATTTGATCGACGCGGAACGTTGGAATATCGTTCACCATGACGCCACCTACTTCAATATCCTGCGCTGCCTGGAAGGCTTGCTGGATAGACGTTGTGATGACACCTGCTTGAAGACCATACTCTGAATCATTGACGAGCGCGATTGCGTCATCGAACGACTCGTAAGGCGTGATGTTCACGATCGGTGCGAATGCTTCCTTACAGCTCACTGATAATTTCTCAGAACCATTCACAATAACGGTTGGTTCCATGATGCCGCCATTTCGTTTTCCGCCAAGCGCAATTTGTGCGCCTTTTGATTCTGCTTCTTCCAACCAGGAAGAGATGCGCTCTGCTTCACGTTCAGAAATGAGTGCTGATACATCTGTTGCTTCATCCAACGGATCACCGATAAGAAGAGAATCCGCATGAGCGATGAATTTCTCAAGGAACGTCTCGTACAACGCTTCGTTCGCATAAATCCTTTGAATGGAGATACACACCTGACCGGCGTACGCGAAGGCTCCTTGAACACATCGCTTCACAACGTCGTCTAAGTCATCAGTGCTCTCAACGATGACAGCGGAGTTCGATCCAAGTTCAAGTGTGACTTTCTTCAACCCAGCTTTTTCTTTTAGCGATAATCCGACTTCATAGCTTCCGGTGAACGTTACCATCTTGATGCGGTGATCTGTCACGAGGACGTCTCCAATCACGCTCCCTTTTCCTGGCACAACGTTAAGTGCTCCAACTGGGAGACCCGCTTCTTCAAATAGCTTTGCGGTAAAAAGTGCGCTGAGTGGCGTCTGGTTTGCAGGTTTTAACACAACCGCGTTCCCAGCCGCAATCGCAGGACCTAGCTTATGTGCAACAAGGTTAAACGGAAAGTTGAACGGTGTGATCGCAGCGATGACCCCAAGCGGTTCACGGATCGTAAACGCAACGCGCCCCTTCCCGCTTTTCGCCGCATCCATCGGAATCGTTTCACCACTGATGCGCTTCGCTTCTTCAGCCGCAAATTTATACGTTTCAACCGTTCGCTCGACTTCTGCTCTTGCTGCTTTCAAAGGTTTAGCCGCCTCACTCGCGAGGATGCGCGCGGCTTCTTCAGAACGTTCCTTGAATAAAACGGATACCTTTTCAAGAATCTCAGCGCGTTCAAGGGACGTGAGCTTCTTCATTCTCTTCGCTCCTCGTTCCGCACTATCGATTGCTTTAAGGACCTCTTCACGGTTCGCTTGAGGAACGGTTGCTATTTCCCGTCCGGAATATGGAGATTGAAGCTCAACCGTTTCTTCACAGTCGATCCACTTACCATCAACGTAAGCCTGCTGAACAGAATAGGTATTAATCACGGTTACTCACTCCTTCGTACGCGTTCACATAGATTGATAGAATCGCCTCTTCGCTCAAGTTGTAGGGCGTATTTGAGAGAAGGCGGTCAATCTTTGATGCATGATGCGCGAGGTTAGGTAAGTCGTCCTTTGAAATACCAAGCTCAGAAAGCGAGGTTGGAAGGTTGAGCTTACCTAGTAATCGGTACAAGTAAGACACGACAGCTTGTAGCGCATCATGAGGGTTCTTAGAATAGTCACCGAGTTGTAAAAAGGACGCTACATCGACCATTTCGTCCATGCACGTTTCTCCCGTGACTTCGAATACGAACGGCATGAGTAGCGCATTCGCGACGCCATGTTCGATGTGATACTTCCCACCGAGTGGATATGCGAGTGCATGAACAGCTCCAACACCAGCATTCGCAAGCGAAACGCCCGCAAGCATACTCACCCAGCTCATGCCAATTCGTCCTTCAAGGTTTTTCCCGTTATGAACGGCGGTTGCGATGTTAGGCGTGAATAGCTTCATCGCTTTTTCGGCATACATCTTCGTGAGTGGTGTTGCATTCACAGCGACGTAGGATTCAATCGCATGTGTGAAGGCATCAACGCCAGACGCTGCCGTTACTCTTGAAGGACAGGACAGTGTGAGCGCCGGGTCCACGATCGCCACGTCTGGTAAAAAGCTCGGGCTTACTAATCCACGCTTTACTTCCTTTTCTGTATCTTCAAAGATCGCGTTCTTCGTGACTTCTGCACCTGTACCAGATGTGGTTGGCAGAAGCACGCAAAAAATCGTTCGCTGCTGCACGGTTTTCTCACCGCTAAAATAAGCTGAAAGATCATCTTCACCCGCAAGTGCTGCAGTCGCTTTTGCGACGTCAAGGGCACTACCGCCTCCGATGCCAACAATCGCATCGCACCCTTCTTCTTTTACATGCGCGATCGCTTGTGCGAGAAGATCAAACGTCGGTTCACCCGCTATTTCGGTAAATGTCGTCGTGCCTACCCCAATTGATCGCACAACCTCGACTGTACGATCCACTAGTCCTACTTTCTCAAGTCCTTTATCACTGATTACCGCAACCTTAGACACACCAAGCTTTTCAAGTTCATCACCGAGTGACGCGAACGCATTTACACCGAAGCGTACATTTCCAGGCATCATAAAGTCCTTGTATGCCGCGTTCGCCATCTGTTTCTGGAGTAAGTCAGTCGTCATGAGTTATCCTCCTTTATTTTGAATCCGCATTCAAAAAGTGTCGTTGAAGATCTATGCTTCGCACTCTTCCCCTGAGTGGAGATAGATTTGACGAAGAACATCAAGCCCATCGAACGTAATCCATTCTTCTACAACTTCTTCATTTCGTACTTTTAGATGAGAGATCCCTTGAATCGTGACCGGGGCACCACTCGGTTGTCCGAAATACCCAATGCCTTCATGAAGTCCTTGTAGCGTCCACCTCACCGCAACGTCCCACTCATCTTCTAGCTCACCATCGTTACACGTAACCCGCTCAACGATGACCTTCGACGTTGGAAACGAAGCGAATAAGCTGATGAGCATACTTTGGATCTGCTGGTGTCCGATTAGATCCTGCTCACAGATTGCATGAACAACCGCGGTTTCACTGTAAAACTGTGTTACTTCATTAAAACGACGTCGTTCATAGATGCTGTTGAAGAGTTTCAGTATGAAATCGCCAATTTCAAATCCTTCTTCATCTGACGTATACACGTTAGGTGAAAACTGCCCATTCATCGCTTCACTCGAGCTCTGTAAGGACGTTTTCTTAGATTGAGAAGCGAGCTTCTTCGCGACGTCAACTGGGTCATACCCTAGCTGCTTCACGATAGACAAGTTATCTCGAACGAGCCATTCCTCTACGATGCGGTTGGAATGAACAAAACAATCCACGACTGTTCTAAAAAAGACGCGTTTTCCTGTCGCAAGACCAAACGATGAATCACCGAGGTTCGTTGCGTTCGACGCAATGCGATGCGATGACAGAAATCCTTCTCGATCATTCCCTGACCAGATGACGTTCTCCCCTATCAGCTTCCTGTCCGGAAACGCATGAAGCGTTTGAAGGGTACCTGAAATCACAGCATTGATTCCCTGGACCGTCACGGACCCGGTATGCATGGACACGTTGTTGTGATACGTATCATAAATCACCCCGATTCCTTTCTCTTCCCAAATGCGGTGCGTAATTTTAAGGATGTAATCAACGAAGTCTCGATAGTCGCTATCGAACCCTTCCATGCTCTGACTTCGTTTTTCATTCTTAGAAAATTCATTGTAATCGGAGTAGCCAACGCGCGTTACTTCACTTGAATTACCAAAGTGAACAATACCTTTCACACCTTTTTGAGGCTTCTCTTTTGTTACGTGATCCACATCATTCATGAATCAAACTCCTTTCTTCCTTCTTTTCTGAATCCGCATTCAAAACTGTCGTTAGATCGCCGTCCAACCTCCGTCCACCTTCAGCGTTTCACCTGTGACGAAATTCGCCATGTCTGATGCGAGATACACGACAGCCCCTGTTACATCGGACGGCTGTGCTAGTTTCCCGAGCGGAATGCGATTCATCACATCTTGATGAAATGCTTCATCTTCAAACATTTTTGAGGTGAGTTCTGTTTCAATAAACGTTGGCGCGACAGCATTGACCTTCACATTATGCGGCGCCCATTCAACCGCAAGAGCTTTCGTCATCTGTACGGCCCCACCTTTACTCGAACAATATGCGGCACGTTTTACATATCCGACGAAGGCCATTTGCGACACGATCGTGATGATCTTTCCTTTCTTGTTCGGTACCATGTGATGACCAGCTCGCTGTGCACAAAAGAAGCTTCCCTTAAGATTCGTATCGATCACCGCGTCCCAGTCTTCCTCTGTCACTTCAAGCGCTGGTTTTGCGATATTCACACCCGCATTGTTTATAAGTACATCGATTCCATCCATCATCTCGACGGCTTGATCGACCATATCGCGAGCGTGAGAAGGTTGCTGGACATCCGCAACAACGTAGGTACAATTTGATTGGTACTCACGAAGCTCGTTCACACACTCTTTTAGCGTGTTTTCATTTCTCCCTGTTACGACGACGACGGACCCTAGTTTCGCAAATGTTAGTGCAATATCTTTTCCAATACCCTTGCTTCCACCCGTTACGAGTACCTTCTTACCATTTAAATCATCTAACATATAACGCCTCCTCTACGTTTGACATGTACCTGTCGTTTTTCTTGGAATAAGCTCTGGTTCTAATACAATCTGAAATGGAGATGTTACATCGTTACGTTCTTCGATGAGACCCATTAGCTTGTCTAATGTGAGCTTCGCCATCTTCTCCTTTGGCTGGGTGATGGTGGATAACCCGATGTAGCGATTCTTCGCAAGGTCGATATCATCGAACCCGATGACGGATAGCTCTTCTGGAACTTGAATGTTCTCGCTTGCAGCTGCATCCAGAATCGCGAGTGCCATCTGATCAGAAGCAGAGAAAAACGATGTTGGCCGCTTCTTTTTATTCAGCAACTTTTTCGTAAACTGATACACTTCATCGTACGAGAACTCCTGGGTATACATATACTCTTCACGAAGCGGTAAACCGTATTGTTTTAGCGCATCTTTAAAGCCTTCATTTCGCAAATGGGTTGTCAGGTATTTTGACGGTCCAGCGATATAGCTGATCTCTCTATGGTTAAGGTGATAAAGATGTTCAACAGCGAGCTGTGCCCCGCGGTAGTTGTTCACCGCGATGTAGTTCACGTGATCGTGCTCCATCATACTGTTGTATAGGACGATCGGAAACCCATTGTCATAAAGCTCTTTGATCTTCTCGTTATCTTTGTCGGCTGACGCGATGATGATGCCATCGACCCTTTTTCCAACGAGCGTTTGAATGTATTTATTCAAGTTTTCTTCGTTATGATTCGTGTTACAAAGAATCACATCGTACTCCATTTCTTGTGCCTTTGTTGTGATGACTTTCGCAGATTCCGAGAAAAACGGATTCGTTATATCACCCACGATGAGTCCGATCGTTCGCGTCTTTTTACTCGCAAGACTTCGAGCGATTTCGTCTCTCGTAAACCCTAGCTCGTTAATGGCAGTCAGGACTTTTTCTTTTGTAGCGCTTTTGATATATGGATAATTATTTAAAACTCGCGACACGGTGGACTGCGAGACGCCTGCTTTTTTTGCTACATCGTACGCACTAATTCTACCTTCCATGGCTTCATAACCCTTTCGTCTACAAGGAATAGGCCGATTCCTATCTCTTGCGTTAGTATGTCTCTTCTTATGATGTTATCTAAATTTTCAAACAAATACAAATGCAAGAATCACAGCTGGATGACGAACAAGATGATTGTTTGAACAACGAAAAATCCAATCAATGCATACGAATAGCGATCCATCGTTCCAGGTAAAATCGATACGCCGTTCTCATCTTTATCTGCACCTTCAGCTAGGAGTTTTGCACGTTGCCCGAAAAGCGTAAATTCCTCAAAGTTTACTTTCTGTTTCCTAAAGAGCAGGCTTGCACTATAGCCGATAACAAGTGTTAACGCACACCCGATTGGATAGTTCCACAGCCAGTTGACGACACCCATTTTTCCGATGTACGCCGTGAGGGCAATACCAAGTACAAACCCAATCGCAACGCCCTTGTCGGTCGCTCTTTTCGTGAGCATTGCAAGTAAAAACATCGCTAAGATTGACCCTGAGAAGTAAGAAAGATAGCTTCCTACAACTTTTAAAATAGAAGCTGACGTTCCACCGAATGCAAGAAGAGTAAAGACGATCAGCAAGAGTCCGAACACAAATGTGAAAATCATCGAAACGCGAAGCGAGGCCTCTTCTCCCTTAGTGACGAACTTCTCGTAAATGTCTTTTACAAATACCGTTGTAACCGAGTTTAAAACAGAATCGATACTGGACATCGCTGCCGCAAAAATCCCTGCCATCAATAATCCTAATACCCCGACTGGAATCTGACCCGCAATGAACGTGATCATCACATTGTTGGAGTTCGCAAATTCCTTTCCGTCGTAGGCGATGTAAAGAAGCACACCGACGATCATGAACACGAAGAACATAATGTTCATCACAAACCCACTGATGCAGATCGAACGCTTTACTTCCGTAACTGATTTAGCAGCTAGCATACGCTGCGTTTGCGTCTGATCTGTCGCGTAGTATTTCAGCCAGAGGAAGAAACCACCGATCAGCGCTACCCAAACACCGTTTTCAAGCTGAAGATCAAGGGAAAAATCAAGTGCGTCTAACCTACCATCGGCTTTAGCCTGCCCCATCGCTTCAAAGAAGCCAATATCAAGGTTTGCGAGAATGATCCCAATCGTTGCGATTAATCCTCCCCACAGCACAACCATCTGAATTGCATCTGTCCAGATAACGGCTTTAATTCCCCCAAGGAGGGTGTACAAAATCGATACCGTTACAACAATTGGCACTACGGTTGTGAGGGGCCACCCTGTGAACTTCTGAATGATGAGCGCAGGAATGAACAGAAACGAGCCTACCTGAATGACGTTCGAAAGCACAAACCCGATAACCGCAAGTAATCGACTGATTCCTCCAAGACGTAACTCAATGTATTCGTAGATCGATGTGACATTCAAGTTATAAAAGAAGGGCAGAAACACCGAGAGTGCAACGGCGAGAACGAGCGGAATACTAAAATTCAGCATGAACGCGATCAAGCCTGAATTGTAGGCCCACCCTGGTCCACCGATAAAACCGTTCGCACTAACGGTGGTTGCTGCGATCGATAGTGCGATCGGCAAGGTTGCTACGGATCTTCCACCAATAAAATAATCTGCCTGTGAGTCAATGTTTCGACTTAATCGAAAACCCATGTAGATCAGACCGAGCATGTAAAGAACGACGATCGCTATATCTATGGGATTCATGTATGTACCACCGCTTCCTTAGATTGATTGTAGTGACTATCGGATGAGATACTGTCTTTTCCTTAAGCGATCAAAGATGTCTATATCAAGTTGTAGTAAATATTCCACGATGTCGATAAGCACCCAGTTTTCAACAAGCAGGTTCCCTTCTCTACGCCACCAGTCCATCACACGCATGGAGACTTTCTTATTCGGTGCCGGAATTCCAAGCCAGCCCGCCCCTGTATGTGTTGCTTCCACACTCGGCCAGCCGGTTGATGCGACATACGTCTCATCAGCGAATCGTGCCGCGTGATTGTGTCCTCCAACGCGGTCGGGCAGTGCTTTTACAAAAGGACCTTGATGATACTCTTTAAAGCCGCTTATTCCTTTCGTTGAGCCAATTCCTGCAGGTCCATACCACATGAAATCATCTGCCCAGAACGCTTCTAACCCCTGCTTTTCAAGACCTGAGGAAGCTTTCTTAAGACCTTTGAAGATCATATCCTCTACGAGCTGAAGTGACTTCTGACTCTCCTCTTCATCTGACTTTTCAAGTAAAACCCCATCGTACGTCGATGGACCTGGCACTGTGATCTCAGGGGCTAGTGTCGGGATAAATCGGAATCCCGCCTGCCTCATCACATCGAGCATATCGACGAGCATGCGCGTTTCCACAATCTTGCCATCTTCAACTTTGTGAAATTCGCCAAATCGGATCCACGTCGCGCATAAGTGTGGAGGAATATCTACCCACTCTTTCGTAAACGTGCCGACCATGTTTCCAGTGGTGCTCACCCATGCGTTTCCTTCATATTCACCCGCCATGACGATGTACGGCTGCTTTTGTAAATCTGGAAACGCTGCGACTAATGGCTTGTAAAAGACCTCACTGATTTCTTCTATTCCTGTAAGTTTGTTGAAAGGATGGTTCGTATGCATTACGGCGTCTTCGTGGTAGTAGGTTCTGAGGATGTCTGAAATGGTTTCTGGAGTTGCTTTGTAAAGATGCTTTGAAAACTCGTGAATCAGCTGTTTGTTCTGTACGTCATTAACACTCATGCACTCACTCTCCTGTAAACAATTTTGAATGCGCATTCAATAATGACTAGGTTATAATAAATTTTGGAGGTTTATATCATGTTTTCCGCTCTTGAACATTTTGAATGCGGATTCAATATATTGCAAAAAAATTAACGCCTTTTATCAAGAGCGATTCATTAATTGGAATTATAAAGGATTCAAATATAGGAGTAAACCTTTTTGTTAGAATTTTTTAAATATTAGGTACAATGGTAGGGACAGAGGGACAGGTTCCATGTCCCATTAGGTTTACAGTTCGTCTTGATCCATTAAATTATGTTACCATCGAATAAATAACAAGATTAAAGCGTATTCATTTTACGTTACATACATAAACTATCGTTTAAAACGTATTCCTTACAATGCCACTAACGCCGGTCAACTTGGAAAGGAGCCTACCCATGTACAACATGTACCGATCAAAGATGACGACCTGGAAATCATATCTCTTCTTAATCATAAGCCTGTTAACAACACTCGCGATGTTTCTGATCGATCCAATCGCAACCAACTCAGGTGAAGCCCTTGCCCTCAACGTCCTGATCTTTGTCTTCGTTGGTTGTGCGCTTTCTATTCTGTTCGCTTTTATCGTTTTTCGATCGAGTGATGAGAAAAAAGGACTGGCGAGTATTGCGCTTCTTTTTACAATCTTCAACGTCGTCATCACGCTTTACTTTATATGGGTGGGGATTAGCGCAGCCTAATCCTTCTCTCTTTCTCCCCCTTCTCTTCTTAAAGACGCAAAATATCACTTCCAACACATATGCTTTTAAAAAGCCGTGTTTTGGAAGGAGTGGCACACATGCTCGAACAGTTTGTGGATCGCCTCCCCATCATGCCAGTGATTCAACCTCTATCGTTTAAAAATCAGATTCCCTTTTATGAAGTGACGATGAAAGAAAGTATGCAGAAGCTTCATCGTGATCTACCTCCGACACGGATCTGGGGGTATAATGGACTCTTTCCAGGTCCTACGTTTCATGTGTTTCGCGATCATCCTATATGTGTTCTTTGGAAAAGCGACCTCCCGGAGAAGCACTTTCTTCCGATCGATAAGACGGTTCACGGAGCGGACCATGGTGCTCCTGAAGTTCGTACGGTTGTCCACTTACATGGCGGGGTGACGCCCGATACGAGCGATGGGTACCCTGAAGCGTGGTTTACGCCGGGGTTTCAGCAGGTTGGAAAGTATTTTACACATCTTGTTTACGAGTATCCGAACGGCCAAGCAGCGACGAACCTCTGGTACCATGACCACGCGATGGGCATCACAAGGTTGAACATATATGCTGGGCTTGTCGGGATGTATATCGTGCATGATGAGGTGGAACTTGCCCTTCCGTTACCACGTGGAGAGTATGATATCCCGCTCGTCATTCAAGATCGGTCTTTTCATGATGATGGGTCTTTGTATTACCCTTCAGAACCTACTCCTCCAGTGGAAGGCGTTGATCCATCTGTTATTCCTGACTTTTTTGGTAAAACGAATCTTGTGAACGGAAAGGTTTGGCCATATATTGAAGTGGAGCCTCGGAAGTATCGGTTTCGGATATTAAACGGTGCGAACGCAAGGTTTTATGGATTAACGCTTTCGAACGAACTTCCTTTTGTCCAAATTGGAACGGACCAAGGGTTGTTGGAACATCCTGTGACAGTGCCCTACTTGCTGCTTGCGCCAGCTGAGCGTGCGGATGTGGTGATCGATTTTAGTTCTTCCGCCGGCGCGGAAATCGTAATGAAGAATGATGCGGCTTCTCCTTTTCCTCAAGGGAAAAAGCCTAATCCTAAAACAACCGGTGTAGTCATGCAGTTTCGTGTTAAAGAAGAGCTCGGTTCCAAGGATAAAAGCTACGTTCCTTACCATTTATCAAACTATTATGTGATGAGTGAGAAGCAGGCTAACAATGAAAGAAACCTTACGCTAGGGATGAGACCAGATCAGTACGGACGCTCGATCCATTTGTTAAACAATGACCTTTGGATCGATCCAATTACGGAAAAGCCAGGGTTAGGTGATACAGAGATCTGGAGTCTCGTGAATGTATCGAAAGCGACGCACCCGATCCACCTTCATCTCGTGAAGTTTCAAATTCTCGATCGGCAGCCGTTTGATGGGGACCTTTACGAGAAGGAAGGAAGAATCGAAACGACCGGGCCTAGGGTGAAGCCTGATTTAAACGAGCAAGGATGGAAAGATACAGTAAGAGCGAACCCTAAAGAAATTACGCGGATCATTATGAAGTTCACTCCATATACCGGTTTGTTCGTCTGGCACTGTCATATATTAGAGCATGAAGATTATGAGATGATGCGGCCGTATCAAGTGGTTTTGAAGGGTAAGGCACGTACCTAATCCCTTATTGAACGTGAAAGCAGCATACTGAACCTGCGGCAGCAACTCACTAATTGAAACCGAGCGCATTCAGAAATGGACTTCACCGTATTTGGTGAAGTTCATTTTTATGTTATGCATGATTATTTGCTGAAATACGATTGAACCGTTCTCTTCATCGCCTCTTTATTTTCTTCGAACTGACGGAAGCGGTGTCCGTTCGCACCTGATGGATGAGGAAAACCAGTTAATATCGAGTTACCTGTCATATAACCACCTTCGGTAAGATACGTTAATACTTTTGTCACGTTAACACCTAGGGGTACAATAAGAGGATTCCTTAAACTTCTCACTTCTGTAGAGAACTTCTCTTGAGCGTATCTTTTCAATATAGGCGTACTTAGGATGTTCGGTGTGGCACCACTATAATTCTTCCCATTTCTGAATACAGGATATGGTAGGACAGAGGTTGTCTGAACAAGGTGACTCGCTGAATCAAAAAGCTCACACGTTGAAGAAAGCCCAAGATAGTGATGGACCTCTAGCTCATCTAACATACTGATTAAGTTTCGTCTCATCGGCCCTTCAAAACTGGAATTGTTCTTTACTTGTTGGAGAATGTCCTCATCATTGTATGATGAACCACCCATTTGTTTAACCGTCTCAAACGACTTTTTCATCTGATGAAGTCCAGGAGTAATTCCAACAATTACAATCTTTGCATCTTCGTTCACATGTTCGAACGGTGCATAGTAGATTTCAAGTTTCTTTTTCTCATCTCTTTCGAGTAGGAATTCCTCGGTAATAATATCTTTATCAACTGAGTGATGAGGTAATGCATAAATTGAGTCCTTAAATCGATCGAACCTAGAATAAGTTGCAATTGCCATGTAAAAAAACCTCCAATAAACTATGTATCTTACTTTATCATCGCTTCCTATTATTTAACGACAACTACTATTACGTGCAACACCCTTAAAAAGTTTCAGTGAGCGGTGCCCTTATATCAGTGCCATAACGGTGCCTGTCACCACCCGGTCACCACCCGAATATGCTCATGAAATGTCGAAAAAAAATAGATTGACTATTCCCCCAAAACCGCATATGATTATCTTACAGTTACCGAGTAAAAACTGTGCTCACCAAGAGCTTATAACACTCCAAAGGGGAGTAGCTTACAGTTATGTCGACATTACGTGATGATACATCACCGGCTTAACTGGCAACAGAAATGTTGTTTGCGAGACCTTTGCCAATTTTGGTAAAGGGATATATGCGTACATCCAAACCTTTACCACATTGTTGGTGAAGGTTTTTTATTTGGTCAAAGACAAATTAAAGGGAGAATGTAAAAATGGATCTAGCGTTGGTAATGGAGTATGGATGGGTATTGCTTATCCTCATCGGTTTGGAAGGAATTCTTGCAGCGGATAACGCGCTCGTGATTGCGACGATGGTAAAGCACCTTCCTGAAAACAAGCGTAAAAAAGCCTTATTCTACGGCCTCGCGGGTGCGTTCGTCTTCCGTTTTGCATCACTATTCGTCATCTCGTATCTTGTTCACATCTGGCAGGTGCAGGCGATCGGAGCACTCTACCTATTCGGAATTGCTTCGTATCACCTTTTTAAGAAGCACGTATTAAAACCTAAGCTTGAAAAAGCTGTAAAGAAATCAAAAGGTTCTGGCTTCTGGGTAACGGTTATCAAAGTTGAGCTTGCAGACATCGCGTTCGCAGTGGATGCCATCCTTGCAGCAGTTGCACTAGCTGTAACGCTATCTCCTACAAGTCTTCCTGAAATCGGTGGTCTAGACGGTGGTCACTTCGCTGTCATTCTTACTGGTGGTATCATCGGTCTCGTAATCATGAGATTCGCTGCTGGTTACTTTGTTGGTATTCTTGATAAGAGACCTGGACTTGAAACGGCTGCATACCTAGTCGTTGCCTGGGTTGGTGTGAAGCTAGCAGTCTACACACTTGCTCACCCGGAACTTGCGATTTTATCCGAGAGCTTTCCTAAGAGCGCAACTTGGAAAATCATCTTCTGGACAGTTCTTCTCTCCATCGGTGTAGGTGGTTGGTTGATGTCTAAAGAAAAGAAAGAAGAAGTAAAATCGAATCAAACGGTTGAAGCGAACTAAAAAAGACCGCTCGTGTATTACGGGTTATGTTCGAACTACAAAACCACAATTGTTCATGATAATGGCAATCTAATTAGGGATTTAAAATACTAAAAAAACACCAAAAAAACGGTTAGCGGCAATAGCCACTAACCTTTTTTATATGGACGTGTTTAATTAACGCTCTCTTCCCCCGAGTAACGGTAAAACAGCTTCAGATAGTCTTTGCCTTAATACCTTGTCTATCTACACGTATGGCACACAAAAAAACAGCGCCCCGCATCGCAGGACACTGCTCTTTGTTCTTATCCGAAAACCTTCGCCAATTCTTTTTTATCCTGATTAAGCCAGAAACGCATAAGGCGCTTAGCACCTTCTAAGTCATGCAGTTTAGCCTGGCCACACTGCTTTTCGTTCGCTGCAGGAATGTCAGTGATTTCGATGGCATCTTTCAGTGTGTCTTCTATAAGATCGATGATTTCTTCAACTTTCGCCTCACCGCTTACTACCAGATAGTAGCCGGTCTGGCAGCCCATTGGAGAAATGTCGATGATCTCAAAGTGATCATACTTTTCTGCATGCGTGCGGATATTGAATGCAAGCAGATGCTCAAGTGTGTGGATTACGTCCGGCTTCATCGCCTGTTTATTCGGCTGGCAGAAGCGAATATCAAATTTGTTAACAAGTCCGTCTGTTCCTATTTTATGCACACCGCAATGTCTCACATATGGTGCAACAACTGCGTCATGATCAAGCTCAAAGCTTTCTACTGAAGGCATAGTATCACTCCTTTTATTACGTCTACTTTCATCATACACGCAATTCCGATAAAATTCATCAATTTTGTCTGAATTAGTACTTTCGGATTTGCTTCTTCTTACAAAAAACGCCGTTTGAAGGAGCGCTGATCTTTAACGAATGCCCACGCGTTGCCTAATTTTTCTCCAGAATAACAAGTGACGAAACCGATGGTACCAATCCAACTGGACTCTGAGAAACAACCTTCCATCCCTCTTGAAGAAGTTGATTTAACTCATCTACGTTATTATTTTTATCGGATTGATATTTCACAGTGATAGCCTTTTGCATCGTACACCTCCAATTTGCAATACGTAATCGTCTAACTCTTTTTGTAGTAATACCACATTGAGGTTTCAGCTTAACGTGCTCTTTAACGAATGGATTACTTCCTATACTTCACCATACTGATTTAGTTTCCTTCATTGACTAGTAGTTTAAATGGTCTTTCATTTAGCAACACCAGAAATAAGAGCACCAATCCCAATGTGGTTTGGTGCTCCATTTTATTTGAGATTTTATGTTTTGTGCTCAAAAAGGGTTCGTTCACGCAGTCCTATTTACATGAAGGCAATTCGGACCTCCCCCACTTCTATTTCACGATCAACACTGGACAATTCGCTCGCTTCGCCACCTTATGACTCACGCTCCCGAGCACAAACTCCTGTAATCCGTTCAACCCACGACTCCCGATGATCACGATGTCAAACGCATTCTCGTTTGCATACTTCACGATCACAGGCCCTGGTTCTCCGCGTAGCACTTTTACTTCGTATGTAACGCCTGCTTCTTTCGCAATGCGTTCCACTTCGCTGACTTGATCTTTACGGGAATCGTTTACGTCCACTGAATTCCAGTGTGTGAGTACATCGCTCTTTGCTCGGTCAGCATCGACAACGTACACGACCTCGAGCTTTGATCCTTGTGAACATTTTGCGATATTCACCGCATTTTCTGCAGCTCTCTTAGAGTGCTCTGATCCATCCGTTGCAAGTAAGATCTTCTGATACATAGTGGTTGCCCCCCATCAATGTGATCCTAGCTTATTTGCTAACTTCCCTACTAATTCGGTACTGTCCTCGTTCAACCCTGTTACGGTCACTTTTTTTCCGTTTGATTTAAAGTTCGATACGATTTTATCAACGGCAACGACTGCAGAGTCATCCCATATGTGTGAACGACCTAAGTTGATCTCAACTTCTTCCACATCAGCATCATACTCAAATTGGTCGAGAAGTTCGGTTACCGATGCAAAGAAAAGTTCTCCATGTATCGAGTAATAAACCTTGCCGTCTTTTCTTTCATCCTCAACACGAACGCGAGATATTTTTGAAACGAAGAAAATGGAACTTAAGATGATCCCTGCAAATACGCCGATGGCTAAATTGTGTGTAAGTACAACAGTGATGACCGTTATGACCATCACAGCCGCGTCCGTTCTTGGTACTAAATGAATGGTGCGGATCGAATTCCAGTCGAACGTACTGATCGCTACCATGATCATGACACCCGCTAACGCTGCCATCGGAATCTGAACGACGATATCGCCTACGACAACGATTAGAAACATGAGAAAAATTCCTGCGACAAACGTAGAAAGTCTTCCTCTTCCCCCAGACTTAATATTGATGATCGATTGCCCAATCATCGCGCAGCCTGCCATTCCACCGAAAAATCCTGTGATGATGTTCGCAATTCCTTGCCCTCTACTTTCTGTATTCTTATTGCTGGACGTTTCAGTGGAATCATCTACGATCGAAGCGGTTAGAAGAGATTCCAACAACCCTACGATCGCAAGTGCAATTGAATAAGGAAAAATGATGACAAGTGTTTCTAGCGTAAGTGGTATGTCCGGTATAAGAAAGATCGGAAGCGTTTGAGAGATGGCACCCATATCCCCAACGGCACGAATATCGAAATTCATCGAGATCGTTACGATGGTAACGAACACAATCGCAACAAGGGTGGATGGGATCGCGTTCGTTACATATGGAAACAAATAGATGAGTGCTAACGTGACCCCAACAAGTACATACATCACCCACGACTCGTCTACGAAATGTTCCAGCTGAGAGGTGAAGATGAAAATGGCTAGCGCGTTAACGAACCCGACCATCACGGACCTCGGAATGAACTTCGTGTACCGCGCTAACTTAAACAGTCCGAAGATGACCTGAAGAATACCCGTTAGTATGGAAGCGGCCAATAAATATTGAAGACCATGTTCGTCCACAAGGTTGATGAACAAGAGTGCCATCGCACCGGTAGCTGCAGAAATCATCCCTGGTCTCCCACCAACAAATGAAATGGTGACTGCAATCGTAAATGAAGCGTATAACCCTACCATAGGATCCACGCCTGCGATGATTGAGAACGCAATCGCTTCAGGAATGAGTGCAAGCGCGACCACTAATCCAGACAAAATATCACCTTTTACATTGCCGAACCATGAATCCCGATAGGTGGATGTATTCAAAGAAACCCCTCCCTTCATAGCTCCTGTTAGTATGCGTTAAATGAAAGGAGTCATACTGCGGTGCCACTGTGGTGCCTGTCACCACCCGGTTATGCTCGAATGGTGTCGACCGATTGTCTCTATATTTATTTCGAATACTTGAAACTCTTCTGACGTACAATCGTATCTGTACATAACAACAAAGAAAGCATCACTA
This sequence comes from Anaerobacillus sp. ABD4_527, assembly GCF_056160805.1. Lineage (NCBI taxonomy): Bacteria > Bacillati > Bacillota > Bacilli > Caryophanales > Bacillaceae > Anaerobacillus > Anaerobacillus sp. ABD4_527. Next base: position 482,812 of record NZ_JBSWXZ010000002.1, on the reverse strand, counting down.
AGCTATGCGCAAGAATCTGCTACATAGATAGAAAACACCAAGACAAAGGGGAGAAATTCAAAAACAGGGGGGAAAACACAATGCAAGCGATTACGAATTGGGCGTTTCGAAACAAAGCTGCCATGGGGTTGTTCATCGTCATTACGATGCTGGTCGGAACCGTCAGCTACTTCATGCTGCCGATGGAGTTTTTGCCTGAAGCAGACAACCCGCAAGTAACCGTCGTCACATTTGGGCAAGGGTACGACGCTGGTTCGATGACGTCATCCGTGACGGAGCCGATCGAGCAAGCAGTCGCATCGATTGAGGGAAAAACGAGTGTCCTATCTACCACGGGTGAAGGGTACTCACAGATCGTCATCAACTTTGACTCGAGCACGGTGATGAAAGACGCGAAGAACAATGTGAGCGATGCGATCGCATCCCTTTCGCTTCCTGAGGGCGTGTCACCTCCTCAAGTCTCTCAGCTAAACACGTCGATGATTCCTGTTGGTCAGGTGTCAGTCACAGTTGAAGACGGATTGACGAAAGAAAACACGGAGCTTGTAAAAGACGAGATCCGCCCGATGTTTGAGAATACCGATGTGATTTCTCAAGCAAGTGTGATGGGTGAAAACACGTCTCGCGTTCAAATCAACCTTGATAACGACAAAATGACGGAGCTCGGCATCCCGGTAAATGCGGTCATGGGTGTTCTTCAAGGACAAAGCATCTCAGCATCCGCCGGAACGAGTAACATCGACGGTCATAAAAGCACGATCAACGTAACCGATGACCTTGATTCGTTAGAAGGAATCGAGAACCTTGCTCTGCCGCTTCAGATTCCTGATGCGCCTGCCGTTAAGCTTTCGGACGTTGCATCTGTTGAAAAAGTAAAATCAGACAGCATGGTCACAAGGGTAAACGGAAAGGAAGCGCTCGCCGTTATTCTTTTTAAAGAAACGGACGCGAGTGCGGTGACGGCTGGAAACCAGGTCATCGATACGGTTGAAGAGATCAACAGCACGTATGGAAACGTAGATGCTCAGACGCTTTTTACAACGGGTGATATGGTAAAGAGCTCCGTCAACAGCATGGTGCGTGAAGTTGGACTCGGCGCCCTGTTTGCGACGCTCGTGATCCTGCTCTTTTTACGAAAAATAAAGCCAACGATTGTGACAGCGATCTCGATCCCGCTCTCACTCGGCATCACACTACTCCTTCTCTGGCTGTCGGGCGTCACGCTTAACATCCTAACGCTTGGCGGGATTGCGGTAGCCGTCGGTCGACTCGTCGATGACAGCATCGTTGTCGTCGAAAACATTTTTAGAAAAAGTCAGAACGAACGATTATCAAAAGCAACCGTCATCGACGCAACAAAAGAAGTATCACGGGCGATCACATCTTCAACACTGATCACCGTTGCCGTGTTCCTTCCGATGGGACTTGTGAACGGATCGCTAAAAGCCTTCCTCCTTCCGTTCGCACTAACGGTTTCGTACTCACTGCTCGCATCGCTTCTTGTTGCGCTAACCGTTGTACCGGTCTTGAGCCGCGCGATGCTGAAGAACACGACCCTTCCTCCACACCGGAGACCAGAAGGCTACTTACGCGTATTGAAGTGGTCACTGAACCATAAGTTTGTACCGATTCTCGTCGCAGTCGTCGTCCTCTTTGGTTCGATCGGCCTCTACGTAGGCATGCCAAAAGCGGCAACAGGTGCGAGCGACGCCTCGATGGTCGTCGTCGACATGGTCTTCCCGAGCGACACACCAGAAGATGAAATCAAAGAACGCATGTTGTCGTTTGAAAAAGAACTCACAGACATTGAAGGCTATGAGCATTTCATCACGCAGTATGGCTCGAGTACTGAAGCCGCTCAATACGGCGAAGTAAGCGACCCTGATACGGTCATGTACACCTTCATCATGGAAGAAGGTGCTGATGCGGAAGCTTTCATCGAAAACGTGAACGAAGCGAAAAAAGATGAAAAGAACGTCGAGATCGAAGCGTACCCGACGTCCATGTTCGGCGGATCTTCCAACTCCTCCATCACGTATGACGTCGTTGGAAACGACACGAAAGATATATTGAACACATCTGAAACGCTCATGGAAAAGATCGAAGGCGTTGAGGGTGTTCAGAAAGTATCGAGCAACCAGGATAAAACGACACCTGTGTACACAGTCGAGATCGATACTGAAAAAGCGAACACCCAGCAAGCAGCGATGCAGATCAGAAGCCTCCTGAACCCCCAGCCGATTGGAACGGTCACTCTCGATGAGCAAACGACACCAGTCTTTCTAAACGCTGGCGTAACCCCGGATACACTAGGCGATCTAGAAGAGCTATCGATCACAACAGACGCTGGAATCGTACCACTTTCTGACGTCGCATCGATCACGCAAGAGGAAAAGCCAAGTACCGTTCTTCACAAAGATGGTGACCTATATGCGAGGGTGACCGCAGAAGTGACGCCTGAAGAACTTTCTGTTGTATCAAAAGAGATTCAGCAAATCATCAACGATCTCGACTTACCAGAAGGCATGAGCATCGATACCGGAGGCGCTTCCCAGCAGCAGGCGAGCGACTTCCAGGATCTTGGGCTCACGATGCTTGCGTCGATTTTGATCGTATACCTTGTGATGGTGCTGACATTTAAAACGCTTCGTGCACCGCTCGCGATCCTCGTTACCCTTCCACTCGCATCGATTGGTGCCGTTCTCGGACTTCTCATCTCCGGAGTTCCAGCGGACGCAACCGCCTTGATCGGAGCGCTGATGCTGATCGGAATCGTCGTCACGAATGCGATCGTCTTGATCGACCGCGTGAAGCAAAACGAAGAAACGATGATTATCCGCGACGCCATCATCGAAGCATGTGGAACGCGCCTTCGCCCGGTTATCATGACTGCGATCGCAACGATCTGTGCGATGATCCCGCTCCTCTTCGGTCACGCAGGTGACGGAAACCTCGTTTCGCAGTCGCTCGCAGTGGTTGTCATCGGTGGTCTTGCCGTTGCGACAGTACTTACGCTTGTGATCGTTCCTGTGTTTTATGAGTTGTTGTACTTTAGGAAATCTAAGAAACAGCGAATTGCGCAGGTAGATGTGAAGCAAGAAACAATCGCGAATTAAAAAAGAAGAGCTTGGATGTGGCGACTGCCGCTCCAGGCTCTTCTTTACTATCGAGCTCATTCTTCATCCACCCACTCATACAAAAGATCAGGAAGATTCTCCTCGTTCTCATGCCCCCGACCGATGATTGTAAACCCGTGCTTTTCGTAAAAACGCTGTGCGTTCGTATTCACTTCAAATGTATAGAGTGTAAGTTTCCTAGACTGTGCTTTCGCTTTATGTAGAAGAGCACTTCCAATCCCGAACCCTTGGTAATCGACATGAATATACAGCTGATTGATCTCGTTTTGATTGTACGCAATCATTCCAACAACCTTATCATTCAGCAGCGCTACCTCGATCACATACTGCTTATAAAGAACATGATTAAGGAAATGGAGATGGTGTTCAAACGTATGAATTTCTTCCTGACCTAACGCTCGTTCCTTACTTTGCCTCCACATCGAAACCGTTTGTTCCCCGTACGTTTGATGGTATGGAGCTAGGATGACGTCTTTCTTAGAATGTTTCATAATTTAACGCTTCCTTTCACCAGCCGATGGATTACTGTATAACGTTACTTCCATCCTATCATACACCTATTCAGAAAGAGGCAGCACACTCGCTGCAAAACACCCATCTAGTTCCTAATAAATCACACCTTACATTTTCTGGCTAATAACCTTATGATTAATCTATCATCCTATTTTCCTGGAGGTGCTCTCACCATTGCTCGTTGAAAATCGAATTAAAGAAGTAAGAAGACAGCAAAACGTTTCACAACTAGATTTGGCAGAAGAAATTCAAGTGACGAAAAGAACCATCATCGCGCTCGAAGAAAATAAGTACCACCCTAGTTTGGAACTAGCTTTAAAGATCAGTACATATCTCAATACATCGGTTGAAGAATTATTTCTTTTCGATGAAAGTAAGCAAAAAGAGAAGAAAAAGAATAAGACTATCCCTTTTCTCCTAGTTGGATTTGTCCTTTTGCTTATTATCGCTTACTTTACAGGAAGCCTAGACTACTTCTTTCCTTTATTAGCAGGAATAGTTGGTTCTGTTATAGGAGTAGGGGTATCAAACAACAAGTCTAAAACTAAACAACCGAAGCATCCTATTCGTGATGAACGAGTAGATGCGAGGGTAAGCAAATTCACAACCATTTTCTTAACGGTCGCGATCGGCTTCTTTACAATTAATGGGATTATCCTTAATTATCTTGGCCACGAAACGATATCTGTACCGTTTATCTTTCAATTTATAATAGTTGCCATCATTTTATTGACAATAGGTTCGAATATTGCCGCTAGAAGGTAGAAATCAACACAAAAAAGTAGCGCCCCTTCCACAAGAGGCGCTACTTTCTTTATTGTTTAACCGTGTTTCTTCGCGATCGATGCAAGTTCTTCTTTCGTACGGAACCCAACTGCGTTATCAACGAGTTCACCGTCTTTAAAGAATAGCAGCGTCGGGATGCTCATCACGTCGTACTTGCGTGCTGTTTCAGGGTTTGAATCGACGTCAAGCTTTACGACTTTTAGGTCTTTTTCTTCTTCATCAAGTTCATCGAGAACGGGTGCAATCATTTTACAAGGGCCACACCATGGTGCACCTAGATCTGCTAAAACGAGTCCTTCTTTTGTTTCTGCTTCAAAGTTATGGTCTGTTACTTGTTGTACTGCCATGTTATCTCTCCTCTTTTTTGATTCTAACTACTAAAAACTTATTTAGTGGTTAGAATAATACATTATGTTATAATCGTTGTCAAAGATAACGCAAAAGGTGTGTCTCACAATGAATCAACAAACGAATTTTCCACATTTCTCAGATCACCTCTTCATCAACTTGATGAACACGATGAAGATGCATGAAAATAATCCGACCGACCTTTTAGCAACGGAAGCGAATGGATTGGAATGGATAGAGTTGATGAGGGAAAAAGGGTTACTAACGGCAAGGCAGGTAGAACGGATCAATGAAGGTCCTCTCCATATGAACGACCTTAGAAGCTTTCGTGATCAGTGTCGCGCGTACTTTGCTGAGGAAGAAGAAAACGTGATCGACGTCCTAAGCACGATGACGGAAACAGCACCGCTTTCTTTTATCATAGAAGATGGAAGCCTAACTCCACTCCCTTCACAAGGTGGTACGAACGGACTTCTCTCAATCATCGCTTTTTCAATGCTGGAGCTTCAGGAAAGCGGAACGTTAACAAAAGTAAAAGCGTGCGAAAACGACGAATGCCTCGCGTTCTTTGTGAACCAAAAAGGAAAGCGAAAATGGTGCTCCATGGAGGTTTGCGGAAACCGAACGAAGGCGAAGAAGCATTATCAAAAAACAAAAATGTCCCAAAACAAAGGATGAGGCCGCTTGGGACCTCATCCTTATTTTCACTAGAGGAGTGAAACGATGCTCACAATCAAGCAAATCACCCCGTCTGATCTATACCCTTCTATGCTAGACACGTTTAAAAGAAACCAAGAAACAACCCGCGTGCTCGTGAACGAGAATGGAAGTCTCGTCGAAAAAGAAGATCACTTCAACGACGAATGGTCCCTAACCCGAAAGCGAGAAATCGTCCAGCACTTTCGAGATGTGATTGAGGGCGGTGGCGCGGTAATCCTCGCGAATATGGGCACGACCGTTGTCGGATTCGCCGTCATCGAACCGGAAGTATTCGGAGAACGTTACTGCTACCGGGAGCTATCCTACATTCACGTCTCATCCGAACATCGTGGAAACGGCATTGGTCGAAAGCTTTTCAACGTCGTGACAAACGTCGCAAAGCAGCTAGGTGCTGAGAAACTGTACATAGGCGCGCACCCGTCGATTGAAACGCAGCGCTTCTATTTCAGTATGGGGTGTGTGCTCGCGGAAGAAATGAACGAAGCCATTTACAACCGTGAACCGCTGGATCTTCAGTTAGAATATACGTTGTGAGGTAGGGGACTCCTACCTTAACAACGCCCGTACTTCATTAACACCATCATCCGTTATCGTACATCCCCTAACGCCTTTATTCACCTCAATAAACCCTTTCTCACGCAGCTCACTGAGTACACGCTTCACTTTCCCTTCGCCTATCACGATTCCTTTGTTCTTAAGCTCCGTTACAATTTTTCTTCGACCGATACCATATTTTTTATGAATCATGAGAAGAACCTCATCTTTCTCATTTAATACACTGACCGGCCGTGGCGAACCATCCGCTTCCTTCAAGAAATAGCGCGGAAGGTCACGGAGCCCAATTCGTTCATTTGGGAGCTTCATGCTCACGATGTATTCAACCACGTTGATCAGCTCTCTCACGTTCCCTGGCCATGGGTGTTGAATTAAGAAATCTACAGCATCTTTTTCAATATATTCATTGGCGTGGTACACTTCTTCTTCCGTGAACGTATTGAGGTAGTGATGCATCAACGGGAGAATATCTTCTCTCCTTTCCCGCAGTGGAAGGGTGTTCAACGGTAAAACGTTAAGCCTGTAGTAGAGGTCCTGTCTGAACGAGCCTTCTTGAACTTTTTCTTCAAGATCTAGATTCGTCGCGGCAATAATGCGCACATCAATCGGAACTTGTTCCGTTCCACCGACGCGTCTCACGCTTCCTTCTTGAAGTACGCGCAACAGCTTCACCTGAAGATCGAGCGGCGCATCACCGATTTCGTCCATGAAGATCGTGCCGTTGTGCGCCTCTTCAAACAAGCCTCGTTTCCCGCCTTTCACAGCGCCAGTAAACGCGCCTTCTTCATAACCGAACAGCTCACTTTCTAAAATGGTTGGCGATAGCGCAGCGAAGTTCACCGGAACAAAGGGCTGGTGTGACCGGAGGGATTCATTGTGGATCGCCTGAGCGAGCAGCTCTTTTCCCGTCCCGCTTTCACCTTGAATCAAAATAGCCGCATGACGTTTCGCCATTCGCTTCGCTAACGCCGTCATCTCCATCATCTTCTCGTTACGCGAATAAAGGTGATGAAAATCATAGCGCGCAACAAACTTCTTGTTTTTGATTTTTGAGCGAATGACCGTGTCGAGTTCCTTTAACGTGTCGTAGTTTTCGATCTCAAGTAAGTAACAGATGACGCCTTCTTCATTCTCGACCCGATCGACGGAGACGATGTACGTATTCCCGTTTAGTTCGACCACCTCGTCCTCATGTTCGCCATCTGTTTTAAACTGAAATTCTTCTCCAAGAAAATCGCTGATCGTAGGCTGCTTTGCAGGCGTATCGTTCAGCATCCAGTTCATCTTTTCATTCGAATACATGATGTTTCCGTCATCATCACAGAACAACAAAGCCTTTCCGAACTTATCAAAAATCGTCGTTAATAGTAGGTTCGATTGATCGTACTTCTGATTCAACGTCGATAAGTATTTCGTTAACCCGATGATGTCACTTACGAACTCAGACGATGCGAGCGTTCCTGCTTCGTGAAGGTGATCGAGCTCGAACATGATCTCTGTGATCGTCGTGATGTCCACCTGGCGATTTCCGATATCGATCACGTCACGTATTTCTTTCGGAACGAGCTGGCTCTCCCCTGGTGTGATCGCGACCTGACACGGTGGATAACCATCGATGCTTGGATAGTATGGATGAAGCGAGAGCGATTGAAAACCGTGGCTCTTCAACTGATCCATCGCTTCGAGACAGCTTTCTTTCGTATCGTTTACAAGAAGAACATCCGTCTTTTCTTTTAGCGAAAATACAGGTTCGATAAAATCATAGCTAAGGGCTCTTCTCGCGACGATGATTTTCTTCGCCCCTTTTATATAGTCAGCAGCAAGGTTCAAAACGGTTTCACCTGTGACGAGGACAACGTTGTTTTCAAAGTTTTGATGGATGCCTCTTTCGATCGCATACCCTTTCACGACAACGTTGTTCCCTAGGTACCGTTTTACCTGTTCCACGACACTATGTAATGTATTTTCTCCTAATGAAATGACGATGAGTTCTTTCATGTGCAAGCTACCTCTCATTCTGTATCTATTCGAACACGCCTGATCTCGTTACCTCGTATTCTCTCATAAAAGCAGATCCGTTGATATATACGTCCTTAATGTTAAGCTCATCATCAAGCAGAAGTAAGTCTGCGTAATTTCCTTCAAGGAGTGAGCCGCGCTCATCAGCTAGTCCAAGTCCCTTTGCAGGCGTAATCGTGAACGGTTTGAGCGCTTCTTCTAATGGAAGTCCGCATGCTTGGACCAGTTCTTTGAATGCTAGTAGCGATGGTTCAAATCCTGCCACCGCAAGGCCGTTCAAGTTTCCATTCTGATCAAACGATGGAAGACTACCATTCGCATCCGAGCTCATCGTGATGTTCTCAGTCGGCACTCCGTTTTCAAGGAGGTAGTGCATTGCCTCTGCTGGGCTTAACGACCCAGTACTTGTTTTCGTGACCGTGTTCGTTGTAATATCGAGCAATCCACCGCGCCGTCCAAATTCGATGGAAGCTTCCAATAGACTTTCCGTTCGATTAATATGCGTAGGACTGAAGAGGCTGATCGGAAAATCTGTTTCATCAAGAACTTCATAGATTTGCTCGTAGTGATTCTTCCCGCTTCCCATGTGAAGGTGAACGAATCCTTTTTTCTTAGCGAGCATTGAAGCAACTCTCGTGTAGCTTGCGAGACGCTTCAGTTCTTCGTTCGTGACGTAAGATGAACGATGATCCTCGATTGCAAGCTTCAACCCGAGCACTTCTTGAAAGAAAAGAATATCTTCACGCAGGTCGCCGGTAATGGTGTTCGATGGATACCCATAGCCACCGGTTAACATGTAGGCGTTCATGCCTTCTTCCCTTAGCGCCTTCGCCTTCGACAGCAAGTTCTTCGTGTTGCGTCCGATGTCGTTCGTTCCAAGCAATCCAACGACCGTCGTGATCCCGCTTCTAACGAGCGTACCTAGCTGAACTTCAGGGGTCGAAGAGGAGAAGCCCCCTTCACCTCCACCGCCTGTAATATGAACGTGTCGATCGATGAATCCAGGAACGCACGAGGTGCCTGTCCCATCGATGGTTTCAAACTCCACGCCGCTCAACTTGATCGAGTCCTCGATCGTGACAATACGGTCACCTGCGATCAGCACATCTTTTTTACCTAAAAAGTCCGGTGCGTAGACGTTTGTTTGTTGTATTAACTTCAGCATGAATGATCCTCCTGTCGTCCCGTACTAAATTTTATACTGTGCTTCTTGCTCTGAATCGACCTTCATCGCCCCAGGCTGCTTCTCTACTTTTGTAATCGAAAAGCCTGTGAACCCGAACAAGATCGCGAAAATAAACCCAACGTAACACATGATCGCCCATGGCAAGTATTCGATAACCGGTACTCCGAGCGTGCTCGACATGTACACACCAGCGAGTGACCATGGCACGATCGGAACGACCACTGTTCCGGAATCCTCAAGCGTACGAGATAAGTTCTTTGCGTGAAGACCTCGCTCTTTGTAGACGTTTTTAAAGAGTTCACCAGGAATCAAGATCGATAGATAAGAACTACCAGTTGTGACTGCCATCGTAATACACGAAAGCACTGTCGCAAGGACCATACTGCCTGTAGACTTCGCTTTTTCATTCACTTTTGCAAGTACAACTTCAAGTGCACCGATCTTACTTAACACCCCTGCAAAAGCAAACGCACAAAATGCGATCAGCGTCGTGCCCATCATTGAACTCATTCCGCCACGGTTCATCAAGTTCGCAACTTCTGGCGCAATCGTCGCTGGGTCCATTGAAGCTGCCATCATCTCAACGTTAAATCCATTCACACTTGCAAGAAACGCACTTTCAAGCGTCACACCTTGGAACACGAGTCCAAGAAGAATCGCAACAATAGAAGACGTAAGCATAACTGGAATCGTTGGAAACTTCATGATCGATCCACCGAGCACGATGATGACAGGTAGTATCAATAAAATGTTCCAATCGAACATCGTCGTTAGTGTTGACGTCATCATCTCAAGCTTTTCTTCGTTCCCACTATCACCCGTAAGCGCAGATTTTCCAACAAAGAAATAAATGATCAAACCGACTAACGCTGCTGGAATCGACGTGTACAGCATGTGTCTGATATGCTCATACAGCTCGCTTCCCGCTGCAGCTGGCGCAAGGTTCGTTGTATCAGAAAGTGGTGATAGCTTGTCACCAAAGTAAGCACCCGCGACAACCGCTCCAGCCGTCATCGGTAACGAAACACCTTGAACGATCGCAATTCCCATGATCGCAACACCGATTGTCCCCGCAGAACCCCAAGACGTTCCAGTGAACGTTGATACCACTGCTGTAACGATGAATGCTGTGATCAACAAGTAACTCGGATTGATAAGTTCAATTCCGTAGAAGATCATCAATGGGATCGTCCCAGATAACATCCATGTCCCGATCAACACACCTACCGTAATCAAGATTAAAATGGCCGGCATCGCTTTTGCCGTCTTTTCGACGATGCCATCCTGCATCTCATTCCACGACACGCCAAGTGACTTTCCGATGATCGCTGCAATGATGGCCGCCGTAATCAATAATGGCTCAGCTCGTAGATGAAACACGCCGTACCCAATACCTAGCAACAGCAACATCGAGACTATTGGTAGTATGGCTAACAAAAATCCTGGCTTTCTCTTCATACAAATTTCCCCCTTTTATTTTTACCGCTACTTTTATACAAGCAAGTTCTGTGCCAACTTTTTAATTCTTCAAAAAAACGATGAAAACATAGGGGTTCTTTATATAGAGAGGTTAGTAAAACAAGAATAAAATGGGACAAAACGGGACCGTCGGGATGTTGTGGACCACTCAAAATTCCCTGGCTCCCTAACAACAATTGGTTCTGTTTGGGTGTTGTAGGATAAAAAAGAGGTGGTCAGGTATGTTCCTGACCACCTCAGCTGCGGATCAAGCCTCCGCTTGATACTGTTTTTTCAACCAATCGACGATTCTCATACCATCGCGCTCACGAATCGTTTCAACATCTTCAAGCGCAAGGACTTTCCCGTTTCGAATTGCGATGACCATCTCTAGCAACGGCTCGATTTCCGCCACTTCATGCGTCGTGATGATGACGGTTTGTTTTTCTAGATCAATAAAAGAAAGCAACCCTTTTACAATTGAATCTCTTACCATCGGGTCGAGTCCTGATAGCGGCTCATCCATCAGAATAATTGGAACATCTCGTGCAAGCGTGAGGGCGATTTTCACCCTTCCACGGTTTCCTTTCGAGAGATGCTTTACCTTCTGTTCGCGATCAACTTCCATAAAATCGAGAATCTCGTACGCCTTTTCTGTATTAAAATCAGCGAACTGACTTGCAAAAAAGGAGATCGTTTCTTTCACAGAATAAAAGGAGTAATATTCATCTAACTCTGAGAGGTAAGCAACTTTATCCGCTGTACGCCTCGTGACAGGCACTTCGTCGATCATTACGTTTCCTTCAGTAGGTCCAACAAGACCTGCGATCATCTTCATAAACGTCGATTTACCGCTGCCGTTCGATCCAACGAGACCGATGAGCTTTCCTTCGGGTATCGTTACATTCACATCTGACAGGGCACGTTTTGTTAAATACCGTTTCGATACATTCTCAAAAGTAATCATGCGTTATTCTCCTTTTCATTCGTGACATACGTTCTGATCCCATCGATCATATCTTCTGATGAAAATCCCATCTGCTTCATTTCTTCAATAAAATTCTGGATGTGGTTGAGCTTCAGCTCTTCTCGAAGTTCGCTAAGTCTTTCTTTTTCCTCGGTTACAAACGTTCCTTGCCCTCGTTTTGTCTCCACGATCTCCATCCTCTCCAGTTCATTGTAAGTGCGTGACACTGTATTGGGATTCACACCCGATTGAATCGCCATTTCCCTTACAGAAGGAAGCTTTTCACCGGCTTTCCGTTCGCCTTTAATGATTTCCCAGCTGATCCGATCCACGAGCTGCAAGTAAATCGGCTTGGAGGGATTAAACTCTTCTCCCATTCCTTACACCTCCACTTTTCGATCAAGTAACCAACTTGTTACGAAGAAAATAACGACTAAGAGGATTGTATCGAAAATCACGTTTCCAATTGGAAATGGAACCGTAGACGTGGATACTTCAAATGCCTCCTGGGTCACTTGCATACTTAATGGAGACGGAAATTCAACGTAACCCCAGTCCATCAATACTTCTCCAACACGCGTTCCGCTAAACCATCCTCCAAACCAGCTGATCAAACCGATGAGCATAAGAACTAGAAGCAGCGCCCACCTTCCAATATACGTTTTCAACACTTGATACGACGTCCAATAAAAGGTAACCCAGACCCCCATCGTGAGGGCACCTGCCAAAATGATAGCTAGAACGTAAGCTCCAAGCAGCCAAACGTTGTCGATTGGAAGCACAATATCAGCTGTCTCAAGGTTAAACGCTATTAGAGACAGAACACTGACAACAACGAGCGAAATCAGTAGCGCCAGTAATCCATTCAGTACTTTTGCGCCAAGAAGACGCGATCCAGACTGTGGATTGTGAAGCCAAAGATGCAGCTTCCGTCCTTCACTGTTCAAACTAATCAATAAGTAAATGGGCAGGAAGAACATATGCATAAAGCCGAATACGCCTCCAAAAATCGCGGTTAGATAAGGCACTTCCCATCTTTCTGATGCCACGAAGATCCCGATCATCATCACGATGTCAAACGCAATCACGGAAAATAAAAACGTTCTCGTCACACGAAATTCCTTCCGAAACAGCCCACTCCAATTCTTCATTTTTACATCTCCCCTTAATGTGTTTGTGTATTAGTTACATAGTACACTGGTATTCTAGAAGAGTCAATCGGTTTTTGTAAATATTTGTTTTTGGGCTGTCTTAGTAGCTGAGGAACCGCGGTATAATTAAGATTGCTTTTATGAACATAAAAAGACCAGGCAGCCCTTTTGGTTGCCCGATCTAGTACTTTCCTCATATTTATCTTTTTGTGAAATTCCGTTGATACTTTAACAATCATCTTAATTTGTAAACAGTTAACCTCTTTCAAGTGTGATGTATAAACAAGATATATAACCGAGAACTTAGAGGTATTTATCTTAAAGTTAGTTCCACACTATAATTTTTCACACATATATATCATCAAACTTTAAAAAAAAACGATAAAATCACACACTTCTATTAAATCTTCGTTTAAAATAGAAGTTGAGGTCATATAAATTCGATGGAGGGATAACATGGATCAATACAAGTTTGACTCTCATCATAACAAAATGATTGTAGATGCTATTGTTGAAGGCTATCGTGAATACATTAACCACCGTAAAGATCGAAATGAGCACATGAAAATAAGCTCTGCTTTTGCTTGGACAAAAGGCAACTTTATTGAAAGTAAAGTTGCTGAAGTATGTATTGATCAAGGTTTCACTTATAAAAAGTCCAAAGCTGGGTTAACATGGGACTACCTTCAATTTATCCATGGAGAAAATAAGGTGATTTTTTTAATTAAGAATGCTGCCTATTTTAATGAAAATTTATTTTCTCAATCAAAAATTCCAAATAGAAACGGAAAGACCGGAAGCCGTCGAACATACCTTCATGAATTATCTATGATAAATAATGACCTAACTTTCTCTGAAAATAAACAACAAAGTACAGATGATGAGGAACCTCAATACGTTGAACAGCTCTCATTCTTGGTAAGAGAAAAGCAAGTCAAAGAAGAGTTAAGTCACCTCAAAGATACCTATAATGAGTTTCATATCCTAACATATGAACTAGATGAGGCATATCAAATATCTTCCATAAAAAATTACCTACCAAATCCAAAAGATAACAGAGCTTACTTGATTGAGGATCTTACAAGTTACATTTCTGGAGCAGAACTAACTGACGAGGATAGAGAAGTTATCACTCCAGACATGGTAGAGGAAGTAATTGACCCTGAAGCATTCGACATTGAAATCCTTGAAGAAAAAGAAGAACAAAATGAATAATATGGTATTTTGTTTTAGTTAGATAAGGAGGGAGCGATATGTTTATTGGTGAAAATCTTACCAATCTTCGTATCTTGCACGGGTATTCGCGAAAACAGCTCTCTGATATGATCGGCGTAACAGAACAGGCGGTTTGGCAATACGAAAACAATTATACATCACCAAAAATGCAAGTTATAAACGATTTAAAGGATATATTCAATGTAAAAAGCAAGTATTTTTATACTTCTGACATCATTAATCGTGATGTTTCACACGATAATATTAAAGAAGACAACATTGCTTATAGGTCTAAAGTTATGAATGTAATATCAAAAACTAAGGCTGAAGCTAAACACTTAGAATATTTAGATGCTTTTGTGAATCAAATAACATCAAAAATAAAATATCCAACTATGAAGATAGTTCAATTAAGAGATCAAATAATCAAATACTTAAATTCAACTGAAGACAACAAGTTGAAGCAGATAGAAAAAGCAGCTACACTAGCTCGAGAAAATTTAGGTTTTAAGAACGACTCTAATGAGGATTTATTGTTTCTTATTGAAAAGAGCGGAGTGTTTGTTTTTGAAAAAGCGATTGGCGAAGAAATTGATGCTTACAGTTTATGGACTGAAAGTGAACGCCCTTATATCATTTTAGGGAATTTAAAACGTTCGGCAGTACGAAGAAATTTTGACATTGCACATGAATTAGCGCATTTACTTCTTCACTACCGACTTGAATTTACTACCTTAACACGTAAAGAGCATAATGTTATTGAGAAAGAAGCAGATCTCTTTGCAGGAATATTTCTATTACCTGAAAAAGAATTCTTAAATGATATGAACAACATTTCTTATATAACCAATCCAGACGCCTATATCGACTTAAAAAAGAAGTGGAGCACTTCCCTTCAAGTTCTAGGATACAGAGCTGCTAATCTTGGAATTATAGATTCAAAAAGTCATCGCAACTTTTATGCAGCCCTTCATAGGAAAGGATATTTAAAAAAAGAACCTCTTGATGAAGCTATCCCACTTCAAAGACCCATGAAAATAAAATCAATTATAGACTTAATTGCTAAGAATGATCTTGTAAACATTAATAAATTGATTGAAAACGATTGGAAGGTAGAGGTTTCGTTTTATCACTATTTAACAGGGATAGATACGAACTTTTTTGAAAAATATATGACCATGAAACAGGATTTCGGGATAGAAAAAGTTACTGACATATCTCCTCGGATCTCTTAGAAACACTTATATTAACAAGGAATAGTAAAAAACTTTAGTTAATCATTTGCACACTAGGGATTTTCCATAGGAAATTCCTAGTGTTTTTACTTATGAATTCTCATATGAACTTCTTCTAGGTGGATTAATTTTTGTAATCATTTTTCACTTTAACCTGCTATCAACTTACTTCCTTCCCCCTAATTAATCCTGATCATACGTAAAAAACCTGTTTAAAAGTTACCTTAATTTAAACTGCCCCTATCTCTAAACACGCTGTTCGCTAATGTTTAGAGACAGAAAGCTTTAGTATGTTCATAAATTTCAATCTACAATTTGTATGCTCGTTAGTTACAATTTTCTATTAATCTCCAAAACCCGCGCTACATTCTCCGCAGTCCTCTCCACATTCAAGGATCCATTCCGAAGCGCCTCATCAAGCGTAACCACTCCATTCACCACGCTAAACGCGGCATCGATGCCGTGATGAAAGACCGCTTCATAACCCTCTCCTAAACTTCCTGCAATCGCAATAACTGGTAGGTTAGGATGAAGCGCCTTCGCTCGCTTTGCGACTCCAACTGGCGCTTTCCCGTGAATCGTCTGTGAATCGATGCGTCCCTCTCCTGTTATTAAAAGGTCAGCACCGTTGATGCGGTTTTCAAATCCTATTACATCGAGCACTAGGTCGATGCCACTACGTAATTCTCCGTCAAGAAAAGCGAGGATTCCAGCACCAAGCCCTCCTGCCGCTCCAGCACCGCTCTTGTCACCAACGGATTTCTCTAAGTCTCTCTGAATCACTTTCGCATAATGAGCAAGACACGCATCTAGTTCGCTTACCATTTCTCGTGTAGCTCCTTTTTGCGGTCCGAATACGGCAGATGCACCGCTCTCCCCAGTCAATGGATTCGTCACATCACACGCCGCTTCGATCGACACTTCTTTTAAGCGGCTATCGAGACTAGTCGCATCTATGGAATGAAGTCCACCTAACGCTTTTCCACCAAAAGGGAGTTCTTCACCTTTTGAATCTAGTAACCTAACACCGAGAGCCTGTGCCATGCCTGCGCCACCATCGTTCGTTGCAGAGCCTCCGAGACCGAGCACGATCCGTTCGACACCGTTATTCAGTGCGCCTAGAATCAGTTCACCGGTTCCAAACGTCGTCGTCACAAGCGGGTTCCGCTCACCTCTTGGAACGAGATGAAGCCCAGAAGCAGCTGCCATCTCGATGATCGCTGTCTTCCCGTCACCCGTTATTCCGTAGAAGGCTTCTACCTTTTTTCCAAGTGGACCTGTGACTTCTTGCGTGACAATTTTACCCTCTGTCGCGTCGACGACCGATTGAACCGTTCCTTCACCACCGTCCCCGACAGGAAGATGTATAAAGGAGGCCTCAGGATACACCTTCAGAAACCCCTTTTGTACAGCGTCGCACACTTCTTTCGATGTTAAACTCTCTTTAAATGAATCTGGTGCGATGACGATGTTCATTTCATCACCCTTTACGATTTAATCCACATGTATTGATAAGGAGATAGTGTGACAGACTTCTCAACGTTTTTCTTACTGATTACGTCATGCCCGCCATAAGGAAGTTCGATTGAAACCTCTTCATTCGCTGCGTTCACAACGAAGAGAACCTCTTCACCTTCATTTCTACGAATTAGCGAAAATCCCTTTTCATCCACATCGATGATTTCTTGTTCTGCGAAAGGAGAAAATGCTGGTTCGTTCTGGCGAAGACGAATCAAGTTTTTCATACCGTTAAATACGTCATGCCGCCTCTTTGAGGACGCTAACTCTTCAACAAGTGCATCATACTGAAACTTCTCACGATTGATGCGTCGGTTGATCCCAGAAGACTCCAGTCCCTCATCATCATTCTCAGAGCCTAGCAGGGAATGGTAGTAAACGGCTGGCACACCCATTACAGAGAAGAGAATCGAATGCGCAGCAAGCATCTTTTGAATCTGCGTATCTTCATCTTGCTCATCAGAATTGATGAGCGCATCCATGTAATTGATGTTCAGCTCATATGGTGACTCTGTGCCGTCAGGGTTACTTTTATACGAAACGCGCCCACCGTTTGCGAGCACCTTATCCGCAAGCGCAACACGCTCTTCTTCTTCTAAAATCCCTTCCGTAGGACGCATGCCGATGCCGTCGTGACTCGCGAGGAAATTGAAGTACGTCGCTTGATCAGACACTTTCTCGATCGTTTTCGCCCAGTCCGTGAGCGTACGCGTGTTATGTGTGGTGAACGTGTGGAGCACAAGTGGCGGCAGCGAGAACTGATACACCATGTGCGCTTCGTTTTCTCCGTTGCCGAAATAGCTGATGTTCTCTTTGTGCGGAACGTTCGTCTCCGTGATGAGAATCGTGTTGAGCTCAAGCTCTTCTAACAGTTCACGCCACAGCTGAATGATCGCATGCGTCTGCGGCAGGTGAATCGACGTTGTGCCGGATTCCTTCCACATAAACCCGATCGCATCGAGTCGGATGCTTGTCCCGCCGCGGTACGCATACTCTAGCAGTATCGTCGTCATCTCAAGTAACGCTGGGAAATGCCTGAAGTTGATGTCGACCTGATCTTCACTGAACGTTGTCCAAGCTGTTTTACCGTTTTCGTACTGATGGAAAAGTGGCGACGTACGCGGACGAACCACGTTCGACGCATCAAAACCTTCTTCTTCACGAATAAAATAGTTCGCATACGTCGGATCATCGTTCAAGTACCCCTGAAACCACTTGCTTGATTTCGACATGTGGTTCGTCACGAAATCAAACATGAGACGGTAGTTCTCTGAAAGACGCTCCACATCGGACCAGTCGCCTAGATCCGGATGAATCTCGCGGTAGTCCACAACCGAAAACCCATCATCAGACGTATACGGGAACATCGGCAGCAAATGAACGTCCGTGATCTCATTTTTCGCGTATTCGTTTATAAACGTATTGAGCGTCTGAAGCGTTGGCTCATCACCTCTACGAATGGCGTCTCCATACGTAATGAGATACACGTTCTTCTCTGTTAATGGAGAAATGTCCTTCCAATCCTTCTTCTTCCATTCCTTGACCATGTTCACGATTTCTTCTTTGTATGACGGAGAATACTCCTCACCATAAATGGTTTGGAGTAAACTCTCGACCTTCTCTTTAAACTTCATCGCACATCCACCTTTACGTTAAGCGTCACATACCCTTTCGGCGCTACTGTTACGTCGCCTTCGATCACGTTTCCATCCTTTTCATCGAGCTTCGTTTGCATGATTGACTCGATCGAATCACTCGTTAGCGCAACGAGCTGTTCTTCGTTCGTCGGGTTAAACAGGCGAAGAATAAGATTTTGATCATCGTACGCTTGTTTTATCGAGCTAAAGAAAACATTCTGGTTCGAAGCGTTGAGCAAGCTGAATTCTGTTGGCAGCGCATCGACCGGATACGGAATTTCAAAGCGATCCAATCGCTCTTCAAATGTGTTCAGGTTTTGCTTCTGATAACTCACACCGTGGTCGTTGTACTGATCAACGAGACGGAATAGTGAAGACTCATCGAATCCTTCTGCAAAATGAAGCGCGTATTCGAACGTCATCTCGCCCTGCATCTCGGCGTCAGGTGTATACACGACTTTGTTGTTGATCCCTGATGCGCGACCAGGACGCAATGCGAGGTCGTCTCTTCCAAGCAGGCCAACGCTTCTGAATAGGGTTAGCGCGAGTTCTCCCGTTTCTTTTAAAAGCTGATACTCTTTGATCCCTTTTGTCACGACGGCAGACGTTAGCTCGCCATTCGTCGCACCAGCAAGGTTTTCGAGCGGGTAGATCGGGACAGGCGCTTCCGCAAACTTCTGCTCTCTCCAGTTCACCATGTACGGGTTAACCGTCGGGCGCTGAATCAAGCTGAACCCTTGATCACCGAAGGAGTTCTCCGGTTTTTCAAGCGACGTTTTTAGCAGCACGCTTACTCTGTGGTCTTTCACGTCGTTGTCGATGTGATGGTTCACTCGGATGAACGCTTCGTTTTGGTGAAGCTCGAAGCTTGAGCGAATCACGAGCTCTTTAGTCGTGATGCCAGCTTTTCGCTCTTCAAGATCAGCTGGTACCATTAACGAATGCTGAACATCCATCACTTCAACGCGAGCGTGCTTCGTAACAGAAACTCGGTCCACTTCAGAAGTGAAGATCGGCTCATCGCCATCTAATGGAGAGAAGTCATATGAATCACCTGCATCCGCAACGTTTTCAAAGCGCAGGAAGTTCGGAATCGTCACATCGTTCGCTTTGATGTGAAGCAGAAGCGCACCGTTTTCCTCGCTGATCAAGAACGATTCGTTTTCAACTTCTTTCCCAGTATCTACGCTAGCAGTAACTCCTTCACCATCAACCACTTCAAACGTCTGATACCCCATCGCAGGCAGCTCAAGATCATGAAGGAGCACTTCACTTCTATAGTAGCCAGGTGCTTCCACCTGCTTTTCACCCTCAGCTGTCACCACTATCGTCTTTCCACCGCTAATATACTCTTGATTCAGCGTATCGAGTGGAACGTTTTCTCCATTCATCGTCTTCACTGAAAGCTCCTTCTCTCTTGTGAAAAGAACCGCCTTCTGTGAGCCTTCAAACGAACTCGGCAGCAGGTGGAACAGAACGAGAACGGAGTCTTTTCCTAGCTTACGGCTCACTGCTTCTGTCATCTGCTTTTTCAGTAGGTTCAAACAGCCATCCGCCATACGGATCACTTTCGTTAATCGGTTTACGATTTCCTGATTCGTATCGTCAGAGTTACAGCCACCGATGCTGTCGTGCGCGTGAACGTCAAACAGCATCTTCCACATCTCATCGAGCCATGCTTTCGGATACTTGAAGCCGAGCGTACTCGCGATGCTTCCGAGCGGCTCGAGTTCGTTGATGATCTTCTTCTCAGCGATATCGTTCAGCTTCTTGATGTCATAGCGCTGTGAGCGGATCGTGTTGTGGATCCGTGATTTCTGTGTTGCGATGAGTTCGCCCTGTAGTTCGTTTGTAAAATCGCCATCCTTAAACGTTTCTTCCATGAACGTTTCAAAGTCTGACAGCACGTATTCATGCTTGTCGTCTTTCTCGTTCAGTGCCTTCACGGTTTCAGGGAAATGCTCACGAACGAGCACCTGATCACCGCCTGAAGGAAGCAAGAGGTTATCCGTGCTTTTATTCAGCGCTGAAATTTTGTCTAAGATCGGCAGCAATCGCTCTTCCATATAATCATCGTCTGAAGAGAGAAACTTCCCTGGTCCATAGCCGAAGTACATGTTGTTCGTTTTGATGCTCGAACCGTCCGGAGATGTCCAGTGGAAGTTCAGGTCACCGTTCAACTGGTCTGTATAGATGCCGCGCTGTAAGATGCTGTAGTCGATCCCAAACTCTCTAAATAGCGATGGCAAATACGTGTTTTGACCAAAAATATCCGGAAGGTAGCCGATGTTCATGCTGTGACCCATATTTTCTGCGATTCGCGTTCCGTAAAGCAAATTACGGATGAGCGATTCTTTGTTTACGAGGAGCGAATCCGCCTGTGTGTACCATGGTCCTACGTAGATGCGCTTTTCTTTAATCAACGTGCTAAGGCGCTCTTTTTCCTCTGGTCGAATGCGTAAATATTCATCGATGATGGAAGACTGCGCGTCGAACACGTAGCCCGTGTAATTCGGGTCATTTTCCATCACGTCCATCAAGCGGTCCATATTTTCAACGAGTAAAAGGTTCGAATCTTCTATTGTAAAATACCACTCACGGTCCCAGTGGGAGTGCGGTACGACGTATACTTTTTTCTGTTTCAATCTATTTCCCTCCAGTACCTTTTAAAAGAAATAGGGCACTCTTTTTCAAGATGCGCCCTCTATGTGATTTAGGTTGTTTGAAATTCTCGTTTTTTGATCATCGCAAAACGGATGAAGATGTTAGCGAATGCGATGAACGATGCACCAACGATCAGGCCTAATAGGTATGCCCATAGGTTATCTACGAGCGGCCAGCCCCAGAACGCTGGAAGCGGGAGCCACTGAACGGCACCTAGTAGAACCGCCGTACTCGCACCAACGATCGCACCGATGATGTTGATCGGGATCGTGATCAGCGGGTTACGAAGCATGAATGGAATCGCCCCTTCACTGATTGCGATGAACCCTAGTAATAATGCCGTGTTTCCAGCCACACGAAGGTCTGCTTCAAAGACGCGGCGACCGACAACGTACTTATCGATAACCGTTGCAAGTCCAAGTCCAATTGGCGGAATAACGATCGCAAGAACACGTGCTGTTAACGGATATACTTGATCTGCTGCGAGTCCGATTGCAATTGCACCAGCAGCTTTGTTGATTGGTCCTCCAAGGTCGAACGCTGTTGCGGATGCGATGATCGACGCGAGCACAACGTCGCCTGTTCCTTGAGCGGATTCGATCCAGTTACGAAGCACAACGTTCAGTCCTCCGAATACGGGATCGATTACATAAAAGTTTAAAAAGAAGATCGATAGAACACTGATTGCAGGGATGAGGAACATCGGTTTCATCGCCTGGAAGTTCTTACTGAGCTGAATCTTTTGATTTAAGAAACGGGAGATGTATCCTGCTGCTAGACCGAGGATAAGAGCTCCTAAGAATCCTGATGGAATGCCTTCGATTCCCCAGAACGTGTGGTGAAGGCCGCCTGCGAATGCGCCTCCAATAAAGCCTGCCACTAACCCAACGCGGTCAGCGAGTGAGTACGCGACGAATGCTGCAAAGATCGGGTACATGAACTTAAAGATCAAGACGCCAAACTTATCGAGGTGGTGCAGGATCACGAATAGTTCATTTGAGTGTGTTGCATATTTCATTTCATGAATTTCATTCACAAGACCGAATGGCATCGCGCCAAGCTTTGCGATCCCCATCATAAGACCAGCTGCAACGATGACCGGAATCATGTAAGAGATCCCTGTCATAACCGCTTGTACCGCGTCTTTTAGGAATCCGCCACCGTTTGATCCAGTGGACTGAGATTCTTCCTCTTCCCCGTTCGTTTCGACAACACCGTCCGGTTTCGAAAGTGCTCTTTGAAGCATGTCCTTACTATGCTTCAATGGTTCAGCAACGCGCGTTTGCACGTAGTTCTTTCCTTTAAATCGCTCTTTCTGCTTTGGTGCAATGTCCGTTGCGAAGATGACCGCGTCAGCTTTTTCGATTACTGGTGCTGTGAGCTCATCTTCGATTCCGTTTGCACCTTGCTTTTCAACGAGGACATTGATCCCGAGCTCTCGACCCGCTTTTTCAAGTGCTTCTGCTGCCATGTACGTATGGGCGATGCCTGTCGCACATGCTGTAATGGCAACGACCGTTTTCGTGTATTCTTTTCCTTCACTTACTTCTTCTTTCTCTTCAATATCTAGTCGAGATAGAAATTCCTCTTTACTGCTTGTCGCCATCAACCCTTCCATATAGCCATCGCGCATTAAGTTCGTACTCAATGTGGACAATACTTCTAGGTGTGTGGAACCCGCTTCACTTTCTGGAATCGCTATCAAAAATACAAGTTGTACGTTGTTCGTAGGATCGATGCTCTCCCAATCTTCAAGCGGCGTCTTCAGTCGCGCTACGGCGAATGTTGCTTTTTTGACTGCGGATGATTTTCCGTGTGGGATCGCAAGCCCTCTCTCCATTCCGGTCGGTGATAGCTCTTCACGCTTTAAAACCGCTTCCAAAAATGGCTGTTCCGATTCAACATAGCCTTCCTTTACTAAATTTGAAATAAGCTGTTTGATCACTTGTTCTTTACTCTCTGCTTCAACGTCGAACAAGATTAAATTATGATTCGTCATCTGTCTTAGTTGCATCTCGTCACTCCTATCTATTCCGATATGAAAACACTTACAAGTTCTTATAATATTGTTTTAACATGAAAACAACTGGTGTTTCTGTACATTGTCTGTACAATTGTACAGACTGACGCGTCAGCATGCTATACTGAAACGAGCATATTTCGAAAAAGGAGCAATCACATGGGCAAGATCATCGATCAGTTTGGTAATAGCCTTGCGAACTTAACGCCGACAGAAAAGCAGGTGCTTTATTACATCGATCAGCATTTAACAGAGGCGAAGAACCTTTCACTAACGGAAATCGCAAAAGTGAACAACGTGAGCACGACGACCGTCGTCAGGATGTCACATAAGCTCGGTTTAGAAGGATTTTCTGAACTAAAATATAAATTGAAAAGCGCAGATGAAGAGAGCGGAGAGCTTGAAGAAAACCCGATCGAAAGCTACAAAAAGGGCTTCGTTCAAGCGTTTGAAACGATTCAGCTTCATGAACTTGACCGTCTGAGCGAGCGTATCCATCAAGCCAATCGCGTCATCGTAGTCGGAGTAGGTTTGTCAAAAATGATGGCCGAGTACTTCAGTAAGCTGCTCATGCAGACGAACAAGCAGACGCATTATACATACGAATCGCACATGATCGACCTTCTGCCAAACATGGTGAAAGCAGACGATCTCGTGTTTTTCATCTCGACGAGCGGCGAAACAAAAACGCTCATCCATGCAGCTGAAAAGCTCTCGTACTTGGTCGCAGACACCGCAGCAATCACGAACTCATCGGACTCCACGCTCGGCAGCATGGTCAACACGAACCTCAGCATGACCGTTGGGAAAGTGAAGTTCGCTGGGTATGATATCACGGCGAGATCGACGCTCATGCTGCTGATCGATTTGTTGTTTGAGAGTTATTTGAAGAAGAGTGTGGAAGGGTAAGCAGTACAAAATAATAGCGGATCTGAAATGAATCGTTACTTTCACCTTCATCCCAGCGTTCATACGAAAGCAGCATGCCATTTGGGCATGCTGCTTTTTCATCAAACAATTCGTCACCTACCTGGCAGTTCCCACTAAACCACATCCGGGGCTATCCCGCTTGGATAAAGAGGGATAATGGAAGTTCGCTGATATATTTTCAAAACCGCTGATAAAAGTGGTGTTTTCGCTGATATTGGTGGCATTTTCGCTGATAAAATTGAAATTTCGCTGATAAACTGAGAATATTCGCTGATATCCTCTTCGACCACTAAGATTTTTCACATGTTCACCCCTGTTTTGCACAGAAAAAACGATCATTTTAGTAACTTTCCTCTACCACCATTAAGAATCCATAAAAAAGAGCCAAGGTTTCCCCTCCTCACGAGAAAACCTTTGCTCAATCAAACGCACTATACAGTTATGTGGACTCTTCCTGAACGGAATCTTTTGTAGGTGAAAACCACCCGATCAGTGCGATCGCGACTAACACACCATAGAAAATCAACGTCCAAAGTAGACTATGTGGGAAATGATGATCGATGACCCCAATATCCTTGTGCGCAAGGGTGATGATGGCAAGTTTTACACCTACCCAGGCAACGATCGCGTACGCTGTTGTTTCAAGTGCAGGACGTTTTGTAAGAAGCTTCACGAACCACGTTGCAGCAAACTTAATAAGGACTAGTCCTGCGATACCCCCGATCAAGACAACGGTAAACTGTCCGCCGTCCATCCCACCAAAGTCGCCTAGAGGGGAATCTGGTAGACCGAGTGCGATCGCAACTGCAGCTAGGATCGAATCGATAGCAAACGCGAGGTCAGCGAGTGCAATCTTCCCAACTGTCGGCCAGAAGCCTTTGCCTGCTGCTTTCTCTTCTTCTTCTTTAGAAGGAGGTTCATGCTTAATACGTGCCTTGATAATATGCTTTAACCCTAAGTACAGAAGATAAGCGGCACCGATCGCTTGGATCTGCCATACATTGGCGATAAATGAGATCGCAAAGAGTGCACCAAATCGAAATACAAACGCCATGATGATTCCATAATTAATCGCCTTTTTCTTCTCATCTTCCGGTAAGTGCTTGGCGATTACAGCGAGTACGAGCGCATTGTCTGCAGATAGCAGCCCTTCTAAGGCAATCAAGATCAACAATGCCCAGGCATACTCTAGCAACAGAGCTGTCTCCATATGTATCGCTCCTTTCTTTCTCAAAAGTAGTAATGAATTTAGATTTCCCATAAGTCAAATTTCTATAAAAGATGCCTGTGTGATAAACGAAAACTTCCGCTACCACATACCTTCTAGATTACCCCTCACGCTAAAATAACTCAATCATAATTTTACGTTCCTGCTGCTCATAAGTCGATCGCCCATACCTCATGAAACCCATTCCACAATTTGTGCTTGTCACCTGGAGCACTTCATATTCTACTTCCACTTCTCCACCTAAATAATCACTCCCAGATTTCCCGCGATGAACGCAGGTTTCATCGATCGCCGTTCGCTCTCCTTGGTTATCCCTATAAAAATAAGTATCATTCACGATTCCTTCTGGCTTATGGGATTGCGTTCGGGCTTCAACGTATGTAACAACATCTCCTACAAACGTGTACTCCTGATATTCCCTATGTAATGAGATAATTTTTCGTCCGTCCTCTTCAGCTAACGCTTTTTCACCAGGGACATTGTATAAAACGACGATGGTCCCTTCGTATCCTTCAGGAATAAGGTACTGACTGTTCGTTTTTTCCCTTAAGTCTAATTGTGAAAACCCCCATATACCAATAAACATTACGGTGAGCAAAAATGCATTCAGGAAAGCGGCCTTCACTCGAAACGTTCGAATCTTTCGGTGCTGCCACTCCTCCACTATGAAAAAGAACACTGCCGCTATAACAGCAAACAAATAGAACGCTTCAAGAACGACAACTGTTGCAACGGCTAACGATATATGAATAAACGATGCGATGAAGAATCGAAACGTCGGAACTTTGTTTGAAACCCAATCAGATAATAGGGAAACCGGAATTCCATAAATAAAATTCCCTACGGCGGCGTAGAACATAATGATTAGGATAATAAAGAAGTCCTCAGAACCATATGAGTTAAAAACGCCGTCGATCACGCATGCGACACCGATAAACAACGTAGATAGTAACGCTGATATTACTTTCGATTTGATTTTCATATCCCCCCGCAGCCTCCCGTCAACTAAATGTGAAATAATTCACATTAAGTGTTTCACAAATAGTAAGACTTTCCATCCTAAAAACAAAGAGCCTGACTATAAGCCAGACTCTTCTTCTTACTCAACCGGATCACAAAGATCAACAATATCTTCATCTTCCGTCCACTTTGAATACAGTTCCAGCGTCCATTTTTGTGGAACTCTTTTATAACCATTCTCATCGATCCATTCATGCAAATGCGAATACACGTTGAAAATGTCAGATGCATGCCCTTTAAACGTTAGAACAGCACGTTTTTCTTTCGGAACAGTAAGCGAAACCATGTCTTCCGGTATGTCTTCATGCTCCTCTACTTCAAAACAAACCCAATAGCCATCTTCTTCTACTGAAACCTCACCCGCCTTAAAGGCACCGATGAGCTTCACCGGTTGAACGAGATGCTTGATCTCATTTTTTCGACGAACGAGTAACTGCGATGCATTTGGAATCTCTTCTGCATATCCCGCCATATCTCCGCACACAACCCGAAAACCGACCAGCTTCTTTTCACCGATTTCTTCTACACCCTTTACTTTCACCGCATCGAGCTTTTCCATGTGTATCCCACCTCGCAGCGTATCGTATTAACACCTTACATATTTTCGCTTAAACCCAATCTTCCCACGGTCGACTTCCTTTTGAATCGTTTCAGAAGCGTTCAAGATGCTGCTCTTTTTCTTGTCACGCTTCATCTCAACCGGTCCAACGGTCTTTGCGACCTCGACCGCCTTCTCGTGGAGTGGAACATAGGAGATCCCTACTGTCGAAATAAAATTGTTCATCGATGCCTTTGTCCGTTCTGGCGCGTCATGAATGGCTTCTGCTGCTTGATCGAGCATCTTTGAAAGCTTTTCCGTATTGAACTCCTCATCCTTCCGATTTCCAAGCAGCCAGCAGTAGCAACTCCAGCCGGCAGACATCTTCAGGTCTTCCCCACTCGCGATCCATTTGTCGCTCACCTGTTGCGCAATATCTGTTTCCGCTAACGTGACGGCCACAACATAGTCAGAAATCATATAAAAATACGCATCGTCGATCCATCGCTCAAAATCTGATTCCGTCATCGCTTTTGGTTCAGCGATAATTCCTGCAAAATACATCGCATCGTAGTTCCCAGTCGCATAAAGCTGCTCAGCAAGCTCTTGATCTTGCTTAATCTTTTTCGCAATGGGTTTCATTTGCCCAGTAGCCACACCAAAAACAGGCTCGTGCGCACCGCTTGAGATGTACATTTTCTTTGTACGCTCTTTCCCAAGAGCTTCTAATTCATGCATGACCGTTTGTGCATCCATGCTTAACACACTCCTTTTTTTGACGGTCTAGAAAGCACCATTTTCGTTTGGAGAATCCTCTGGCACTGCTTGACCGATATCCCATGCTTCTACAACACGACCATCTTGAAAACGGAAGAGATGAACAACAGCGGCACCGAGGTCTTCAGGGTGTTGTTTAATATGTGAATGAACGGCAACGACGTCTCCGTCCTCAATCGCATGCTTCACGTCAAACACTTTATCTGGTGCTGCTTCATCATTCTCTTCCATCGCAGCCATCAATGATTCGCGATCACCTTTAAAATACGGATTATGATGGATAAAGTCCTCTGCTATGTACTTATCGAACGCGACTCTGACCTCGCCTGCCACAACGTGTTCTAGTAACAATACTGCTTTTTCTTTATTGGATTGCATTTTCTTTTCATCCTTTCGTTGTTCAATGATGGTCTAGTCTTTCTTCAACACACCTAAATACGCTTCCCACGGACCAACATCTTCACGATAGCGTTCTGCCATCACGCGCACGATTTGCGAAATATGCGTTAAATCGTGTACGACCCAGGTGGAAAGCAGTTCTCTTAGCTTTACTTCACCAAATGCAGGATGGTTTCCTGTTAGTTCAAACTGTGCGTCGGATTTAATCAGGCCGATCACGATCAGAACGTTTTGTGCTCTAAGTCGTTTAAACGCTGCGAGCTTTTGATCGATCGAGCTATCCGATGCCTTACTTAAGTGAGCATCACGATCGAAAGGAGGAAAATCTTTATTTTCACTTTCCACAATCGTCCGTAACCTCGGAATCCAGTTCGTTTTCTCACACTCGATCAAATGATCGATCACTTGCGACGTGCTCCACGTGCCTTCCCCTTCATTGCACGTTAACCATCCTTCTGATAATCCAGAAAGAAAGCTCTCCAACGTTTTTGGCGTTCGTTCAAGCATCCCGATCGCTTCTTTAAGATTAAAATCCATCTGCTGTCTCCCCCATCCCGATAAAAAGTGTAGAGAAGCGTTTGCTCCTCTACACCGTTCTTTTTTAAACCCTTACCATCTAGCTGTTAGCATTTTACGTCTCGTATAAAACTCTACCCCGTCAGACCCGTTCGCATGAAGATCTCCGTAGAAGGAATTCTTCCATCCAGAGAACGGGAAGAACGCCATCGGTGCAGGTACGCCGATGTTTACACCAAGCATGCCGACTTCAATCTTCTCACGGAACGTGCGAACATTGCTACCGTTCTGAGTAAAGAGACATGCACCGTTTCCGAAGTCTGATTCATTCGTTAGTGCGATCGCGTCTTCAAGACTCTTCACGCGCACGATTGAAAGCACTGGCGCAAAGATTTCATCTTTCCAAATTTTCATAGAAGATGTCACGTTATCGAAAATCGTCGGTCCGATAAAGTAGCCGCCATCATGATACGCTTCATCTTTTCGACCGTCGCGCACGAGTGTTGCGCCTTCCTTCTCACCGTGCTCGATGTAGCTTTCCGTTCTCTGTTTATGTTCTTGTCGTATGACTGGACCGAGGAACACGTCGTCTTCAAGTCCATTCCCGATCTTGATCTCGTCCGCTTTTTCATTCAGCTTCTGAATGAGTGTGTCTGCCACGTCATCCACAGCAACAACGACGGAGCACGCCATACAGCGCTCACCTGCTGAGCCGTAAGACGCTGCGATGATTTCTTTTACCGCGCTATCAAGATCCGCATCAGGCATCACGATGGAATGGTTTTTCGCACCCGCGAGTGCCTGGACACGTTTACCGTGAGAAGATGCCGTCTTATACACATACTCCGCAACTGGCTGAGATCCTACAAAGGAAATGGCCGGCACGTCTTTATGCTCAAGAAGACCGTTCACAACATCATGTGCACCGTGAACGATGTTCAGGACACCATCAGGTAACCCAGCTTCTTTAAAAAGCTCCGCGAGTCGGTTCGCGAGTAGCGGCGTGCGTTCAGAAGGCTTCAGGACGAACGTATTCCCCATCGCGATCGCGAGTGGGAACATCCAGCATGGCACCATCATCGGGAAGTTGAACGGCGTGATGCCCCCAACTACTCCGACTGGGTAGCGATACATCCCCGATTCGAGGTTCGTCGCGATATCAGGAAGCTGTTTTCCCATCATCAAACTCGGCGCGCCAGCTGCGAACTCAACGCACTCGATGCCTCGCTGAACTTCGCCATACGCTTCTTTATAGCTCTTCCCATTTTCTTCTGTGATCAATTTCGCTAGCTCATCCCAGTGATCGACGAGAAGCTGCTGGTATTTAAAAAGAATACGCGCTCGTTTTGGAACAGGAACTTGACTCCACGACTTGTAGGCGTCCTTCGCTACCTGAACGGCCCACTCTACGTCAGCTTTCGTTGAGATTGGAACTTGAGCAATCTCTTCACCAGTCGCGGGGTTTGGAACAGGCTGGAACTGATCCGTTTTTGCATCTACCCATTCACCGTCTATATAGTTCTTTAGTACGTTTGTCGCTGTCGTCGTCATGTTTCGATCTCCCTTCGTTTTAGCGCGTTATTTTTTCTAATCGATAGTCATAGCACATCGTATACAGATTTTCTAACTCTTCTTGAGAAGGCAGGCGCGGGTTATTTTGAGGACTGCCGCTATCAAGCGCATCCATCGCCATCTTTGGAATCGCCTTTTTAAACGCCGCTTCATCGATCCCCCACTCTTTCAAGTTCGGAATCTCAAGCGTCGAACAGAGCTCTTTCACAGATTTTACGGCGATATCAGCTGCTTCGCTGTCTGATAGATGTGCTCCATCAGGCTTAAAAATACGACCAAGATCAGCCAGTCTTTCTGTACAAAGGTCTTTGCTGAATTCAAGCACGGCCGGAAGCAGCATCGCGTTCGAATAGCCGTGCGGCACATGAAAAAGCGCTCCGATCGGACGAGACATCCCGTGCACGAGGCAGACGGACGCATTCGTAAATGCCATTCCAGCTTGGAGTGCCCCGAGACTCATCGCTTCACGAGCATCAAGATTTTTTCCATCACGGTAGGCGGTGACGATGTTTTCGACAAGCAGCTTCATAGCCGAAAGTGCGATCGTATCCGTCATCGGATGCGCACGCTTTGAAAGATACGCTTCAATCGCATGACTAAGTGCATCGACGCCCGTTGCAGCAGTTACGTGCGCTGGGGACGATACGGTTAAAAGCGGATCCACGATCGCAACGTCCGGCATGAACGCCGGTTGCTTCATCATCATTTTCACATCATCCGACGTGTTCGTGATGACCGTGACGTCCGTTGCTTCTGATCCTGTTCCTGCTGTCGTTGGGATCGCAATATGCGCTAGCGGCGCTTTCTTGGCAGATGTGCGATTGGCTCTGTAATCCCCTATGTATCCTCCGTTTGTCGCAAGAACCGCGATCGCTTTTGCCGTATCGATACAGCTCCCTCCACCGATTGAAAGAACGAGGTCACATGCGGTGTTCTTCAGTTTTTCAAGAGATTCACTCACATAGAGATCTGTCGGCTCAGATTCCACGCCCGTATACGTTTCGCTCTCGATCCCTTCCTTCTTAAGCAGCTCCTGACATTCATCCACATATCCGAGTTTCAGCATAACCTCGTCCGTTACGATGAGCGCTTTCCGTCCTTTTAAGGCAGCTTGTACGCCAACTTGTTGGAAAGACTTCCTCCCATAAAGGATCGTCTGAGGCGTACGAAAAACAGCAAAGTGTTCCACAACATCTCTCCTTTTTTCTACCAAAAGTAAGACCGTTCTGGATGCGCTAGAATCTCTGTAAAGTCTCGCCTTACTATCTTCTTGATAAGGGAATCGCATTCCTACTGCTTCAGAAAATTTAGGCCTATTGGCGAAGAAAACCCGCAGAGGATTCTGCGGGTTCTGTTTAATCAATATATCTGTATTCCATTAAACTATTTAAAATCTGAAGCTCCTGCAGCAACGCTTCTCCAACGTTCGTTTCAAGAACCTTCTTCCGCTCAAGCTCTTTATCGACTAGTCTCCTAACGGACAATACATCCGCCCCGTTTAGGAGGACTTCTTCTTTTGAATTAAAATGCTTATGCGCGACGAGCTGCATGCCGAAGGAGTTATAAAGTAACGTGTATCCAGCGATTCCGGTGGTCGATTGATACGCTTTCGAGAAGCCTCCGTCGATCACGACCATCTTCCCGTTCGCCTTTACCGGATTTTCCCCTTCGATTTCTTTTACCGGCGTATGCCCGTTGATGATGTGGCCTTGATCAGGATTCAGGTCGAATTCAGCGAGAAGCTTTCGGCACGTTTCTTCTTCTTCTCGTAAATAGTAGTAAGGGTTTTTCTTCTCTTTATGAGATTTTTTATCTTGAATAAAGTAACGCTCGAACGTCGTCATCTCACGTTTTCCAAACAGCGAGGAATACTCGCCTGTCCATAAATACCACACCATGTCTGTTGCGAGGTCATCCGTTTTCTCAGGGTGCGCGTATGCTTCACGGAGATATCGTTCAAATACATCGAGCAAATCACGCCCGGCGTACGATTCTCCTTCGATCACCATGCTCTCCATGTTTCCTTCTTCATCAAGCGGAATACACCCGTGGATCAGAAGGTTGCCGTTGTATTTTAAATAAAGGCTTCCTTTTTTCATAAGAAACTTCATGTGTCGCGCAAGCTTTTCAGAATGCTGAACAGAGAAGAGAAGCTTGTCCATTACTTCTTGTTCTTCCTCTAAAAGTTTCTCCGGCTGTTCAGGATCGATCGTATTAAAACACGTATTTTCAAGGTCGTACGTTTTCCCATGAATCGTGATGGTACTGTTCTCATGATCAATCTTCTCAAGCAAAAGGCGCTCAGACATGTTAAAGTTCGGTCGTCTTTTGATAATCGGGCTTTCGAGCTTAAACTGAATCATGGCGATCGCCTGGTGAATCTTCGTGATTTGCAGCAGCTCATCTTCTGACGTTTTATCGTCTTTGTCGACTTTCGGTCTGAATACCGGGTTGTCACCATAGTACTTCTCCGCAAGGTTCAAGAGCGGACGAAGGTTGATACCATACGCGTCCTCGATGATTTCAAGGTTGTTGTATCGCGCACAAATTCGGATGATGTTCGCGAGACAAACCTTCGAGCCTGCAAACGCCCCGACCCAGAGGACGTCGTGATTTCCCCACTGAATGTCAACAGAATGGTAGTTGATGAGCGTCTCCATGATCTTATCAGGCTCCGGTCCACGGTCATAGATATCGCCAACGACATGAAGGTGATCGACGACAAGTCTTTGGGTCGTGTAAGATAGCCCGATGATGAGCTTGTCCGCCTGACCGAGCGAGATCACCTGTTGAAGGATCTTCTGGTAGTACGGTTCCTTATTCGCATCGTCCGATTTATAAAGCAATTCTTCAATCACATACACGAACTGTGCGGGCAGCGCTTTTCGCAGCTTCGAACGCGTATATTTTGAAGAAGCATAAGAAATCAGCTTGAACATTCTCTGAATCGTATCGTTATACCACTCGTTCAGCTCTTTATCGTTATCGAACGAATTCTTGATGAGCTTGATTTTTTCTTCAGGATAATAAACGAGGGTAGCGAACTCATTTAATTCTTCCTCAGATAGTTCCTCTTTAAAAAGGTCGGAGATTTTCTCCTTCACTTTCCCCGATCCGTTTCGTAACACATGTTGAAAGGCTTGGTACTCCCCATGTAAATCACTCACAAAGTGCTCTGTCCCCTTCGGCAGATTTAAAATCGCCTTCAGGTTGATGATTTCTGTTACGACTTTTTCTTCACTATCATACTTCTGAGCTAGCAGATCTAAGTATTTCGTGTTCACGATGATGTAACCCCTTTCAAAATCAGTTACGAATGATGTAAGGCCTACCTCTATTATAAGAGAAAACGATTTCGAAATTAAACCCTGTTTGCAACAAAAGGGAATCCAACATTCTCCATCATCAAAAATCTCCTATTCTATCGTTCTAGTGAATCCCATTCGATAGGTTTTACAGATATTTACTAGGGGAATAGGGGACTAAATGTGAGATGGAGGTTTATGAGATGAATACAATAACAGCCAACAAAAACGTGCGATGCGCTACAGAATACGATGCACTAAACCATGTGCTTGTTGTGAAGCCCTCATTTATGAAGATTACTGAAATCATAAATGAAACGCAGAAACACTATGAAAAAAGCAACATCAACGTGCCGCTCGCACTGAAGCAGCATGAGAACTTCGTCTCGACCTTAAAAGAAAACGGCGTAAACGTAAGCGAACTTCCGAGCGATCCTCACCTTCCTGAACAAGTGTTCACGAGAGACATCGGGTTCACGATCAACGATGAGCTGTTCGTCGGAACGATGAATGAGCGAGTACGCCGCTCTGAAACAAACATATTGAAAACTTGGCTCAGCGATCAAGGAATCGATTTTCAAGAAGGACTACCAGGATCAATCGAAGGCGGCGATGTCGTTGTCGATGGTTCGACGATCTGGATCGGTGTAAGCGGGCGTACGACGAAAGGTGCGATCGATGAGTTACAGCGAAGACTGCCAACGTATCGTATCGAAGCGATTAAACTGACGGAAGACATTCTTCACCTTGATTGTGTCTTTAATATCGTTTCAAAAGATACTGCGCTCGTGTACCGTGAAGCTTTTACAAAAGAAGGATTGAAGAAAATCTCCGCTCGCTTTCAATCACTCATCGAAGTGAAAAAAGAGGAGCAGTTCAAGATGGGGCCAAACGTGCTCTCCATCGGAAACGATCATATCGTGAGCCTTCCTCAAAACGAGCGATTGAATGCGATTCTTCGTTCAAAAGGCTTTCACGTCATCACAGTCGATTTTTCAGAAATCATCAAATCAGGCGGGTCATTTCGCTGTTGTACCTTACCGCTTGTCCGTCGTTTATTATACAGCCCAAGGGACATAGGGACAGGTACCTCGTCCCATCACTCATCAACATGCTTTGCTAATGAAGAATGGTAGTCCAAACATCGCTTACTAATCTATCCATAGGGACACGCGACCTGTCCCAATCTTTTTTACGTTAACGTATCAAATGTCAAAGTTCTCACATAATCGCTAGAATCGCTAAAACCTGTGATAATGTATGAACCAAGGAGTCCCCCCAAACTCCTTCCCCCCTTAAATTATGATATAAAATGGTCCCCCTATACGATGTATAGGGGGACTCGTGTGTTACATCCTTTTACCCGTGGTCGTGCCCATACCCCTCTTCCATTTCGATCGCTTCGGCTTTTGTTCGATGAACCGTACCGAACGGATGGTTTGGAGGTGCGTAGATGGAATAAAGCTTGAGCGCATCTTTTCCTGTATTGATCACATTGTGCCACGTGCCTGCTGGAATGACGATCGCAAAATCATCGAAAACAGGTACTTCAAACGGCAGCTGATGTTTATTCATCCCCATTCGAACAAGTCCCTGTCCCTGTTCCACTCGCAGAAACTGGTCTACATCCGGGTGCATTTCTAGTCCGATGTCTTCCCCTACTCCAATACTCATCAACGTGATTTGAAAATAATCTCCCGTCCATAGTGCTGTACGGAACGTGTTATTTTTTAACGTTGCTTCATTGATATCCACCACGAACGGCTTCGGTCCATAATCTTGAATCTTTATTTTTCCTATTCCTTTTGAAGCTCGATCTTCGCTGAACGAACCTGAATCATAGGACATCCAACTCATTCCCTTCACAGTTTCTAAAACTATGCTATTCAGCGTGCTAGGGAATGTGCCTATGCGGGACATAGGGACAGGTCCCTCGTCCCACACCAATCATCAACATGAGCGGTTACTCCTTATGAAGAGGGACACGGGGCCTGTCCCCATGTCCCAAACCCTCATTCATGAATTGTATACAGGTGCTGTGCTAAACTGTTTTAAATAAGCTGTGTGCTATAAAAGAACTCTCATTAACTGAAGGTGCTCCTATATGATAAAACTCTTATTATTGATGATAGCGTTTGGCGTAGGATTCTTATTCGACTTGATGAGCATTCCAGCGGGGTGGTTACTCGGTGCGATGCTTGTCGGCGTGTACTACCGCCTCATGATCGATGAGATGTCCTACCCGAACCTTCTATTCGACCTATCACTCGCTGTGATCGGCGTCAGTATTGGAATAAGTATAAAAGTATCCATGTTTACAGAGGTCGCAAGCTATCTGCTT
Organism: Anaerobacillus sp. ABD4_527; assembly: GCF_056160805.1. Taxonomy (NCBI): domain Bacteria; kingdom Bacillati; phylum Bacillota; class Bacilli; order Caryophanales; family Bacillaceae; genus Anaerobacillus; species Anaerobacillus sp. ABD4_527. The sequence continues at coordinate 447,057 of NZ_JBSWXZ010000002.1, read as the reverse complement.
CCGCTAGCCGTTTCCCTTGTCATCCTGCTTGTAGCGAGCTGGATTCTGGGTAAAGTGCTCGGTCGTTATTCGAATCTCGATGCGAAGACGGCTCTCTTCTGCTGTCTTCCTGCAGGGGCTTCCGTCATGATGGCACTCAGTCGAGAGTACAAAGCAAACATGGGCATGGTCGCAGCCTTTCAAACAGTGCGAATCATGATGCTCGTTGCAACGATCCCAATCGTCGCTGGATTTATGACTCCATATTTGAAAACGAAGGAAGTGGAATCGAGCGGCTTAAGTAAAGCTGTAGAAGGGGCGGCACCCATGTGGCTCGCTATGCTCTTTTATTTCCTTCTCATAGTGGTGACGCTCATTCTGGCAAAGAAATGGCGAATTCCGATCGCACCCTTTCTCTACGCGATCGTTCTCTCCTTTATCTTTCATTCGTTCGTCCAGCCACTCCCACCCATGCCGAACCTTGGTGTTGGACTTGGGATGGCGATGCTTGGTGTTATCATCGGCGTTCGGTTCGACCGTAAGTCTCTTTCCGATATCAAACAGATCGGATGGACAAGTCTCTGGATCCTCGCATCCTTTTTCTTTCTTACGTTCGTCGTGACGTTTGTGTTCTATCTCATGACACCGCTCGACTTCATCACGAGCCTACTCGCGATCGTACCAGCAGGGGCACCGCAGATGGCATCCGTCGCCGCATCGCTAGACCTCGACGGAAGCGTCGTCGCTGCTATGCAGGTTATTCGACTGCTTATTCTTATTCTGTTTATTCCGATGCTTGTTCCGTTTCTTGTGAGGCGGGAAGTGACCAGCGGGACGTAGGGACAGGTACCTCGTCCCATCAACCATTAAAAATCCCACTCTCGGCTTGAGGGTGGGATTTTTTGTGCCGTACGAAAGGTTCATTCACAGATGGCTACCGTTTACACTCAAACGAGTAACTTTTCGTAAAGTCATTATGAATCTCTAAGCTTACTTCCCCATCGATCTCATAGCACCTAGACGTTAGCAAACTGATCTCTTTACTATGAAAATAGTTTGACGTCAGGATAAGAAACGAAATGGACAGGGCGACTAACCCTGCTAAACTAACTCCTATTATGTAGGTACGGTTCACGCTATCAATCCTTTTAAACATTTTCGTTAGACCTTCTTTACGATCGACTCTCCAGCTCTTCTAACCACTTTTCAACAGTAGCTCGACTTCTTGAATCGGTCAGTGCTAATCCGCGTTCTCCATACTCGATCGCTAAATCAGTATCCCCCATGTTAGAAGCATATTCAGAGAGTATTTGCCAATCACTGTATGAAGCTGGTACATAAATCAGCCTCTTCAGTCCAACCGTAATCGCAGCTTCCCAATTTTGTTCATCGGTATAGATCGTCTCGAGGGTCGAATAGATGAACGGCGCTTCAAAGTAATATGGACCTTTCGTTTCCTCAAACTCGAGTAACTCTTTCTTGAGCTGGTTACGATCATATCCTTCAGCTAATTTCGCTGGTGTTTCTTCATAAATTTCTTCATTTCTAATTAGCAGCTTATGAACATCAGATAGAGATTGCTTCGTAATTTCCATAAACCTTCCCTCAAACGACCCTTGCCCCTCAGCAATAAGTTTAGCAACGACTTGCTCACCGTGGTCTTCTAATAGTTTCTCCACGATAAATTGCGCCATCACATATCGCTCGCTGGCTCCTGGACCTTTCATGTCCATTTCTGCAACAGGCACAACATCCCAGCTCCCAATCGCTTCATAGAATGGAAGCGGAGCGAACCGGTGCGCGAAAGCTTCGGATACTCCTTCGTGAAACCAGTCTGGTAGATCAGTAATTTCCATCTCTTTATCTATGCTGTTCATCAAATAGTAATGAGCATATTCATGCGAAAGGGCGTGTACCCTTTCCTCAGGAGATAACCCCCCGTTAATGAGGATGATGTTGCTATGTGGAAGATAAAGCCCATTGCGGTGCAGTAATATAGGATGAGGAAGCTTGCCCTGTTTTATGAGTATGACTTCTAACTGAGGCAGATCGCTCTCACCAAACCAGGTAGCACCTAACTCCTGAAACCCTTCGATTTCCTCAGCTAGTTCATTCGCTACTTCTTTTTGCTCACTGTCATACGTTAGCTCCATGTTACCTTCTTCAATTGAAGGATCTTTAAAATGGTACAACTGTAATACAGCGTTTGATGTAACGTTGCCTAAGTATCCTTTAATCGGTGTGAACTCTATGATTCCTTTAATAACGAAAAATGTGACTGTCACGATAAGGATTTGAACAAGTATCTTTTTCATTTTCTTTCTTTTCAAAGCTACCAATCTCCCAGCATCATCGACAACGTATTTTATTCCAATTATTTCAAACCCTTCACGGTAATGCAAGGGACAGTAGGGACAGGTACCTCGTCCCACCAACCGTTTACTCCCTTGTGAATGAAGAAGGGTACCTCAAATATCGGTTACTAATCTATCCGTCGGGACACAGTACCTGTCCCCTTGTCCCTTTTGTCACGAACGCGTATCATAGAAACCAGCATCTACCGGAAAATTCCATCAAGAAATGAGGGAATGTAATGAGAGAATATCCACTAGAAACCATGGTTGAGATGGTGCTTGAACATTTTGAAATAAACACGCTAGAAAATGAGCACTTTCGAATGAACACACTCAGGTACATGATCGAAGAAGGGTTGCTGGAAGACCTCCCGCATCTTGCAAAAGAAATCAAACGTCAGCGCGCCGAGATACTTATTGAACCGATGCGTTCTATTGATCCTGAAGCAGCCAAGCAAGTAGAACTATGGCTGCAATTCGTGTAACTCTTTTTACGGAAGAGGTGATCTTCTTGTATTCGAACGCCCTCAGCATGAAGGACTTCCTAGCATACATAATAGTCTTAGGTCTTATCTTCACGATCCACATCTATAAAGAAAAAGTAAAAGAAAATAGAGAACGAATTGCAAGACTTGAAGAAGAGAATTCGAAATTAAGAGAAGCAGTTAGCTTTTACCATGATAAGGTTAGTCGAGAGTTTGATTGATGGTGATAGAAGCGAAAACAAAAACAGGAGCCCACATAGGCTCCTGTTTTAATTCTTTCTTACAGAACAGAGAGACTGCTATATAGAAAACTTCTTTTAAGCTCTAAAAGAACCTACTTTTTTTGAACTGTATTAAAGTCCTATCTCATTAACTGCATGAGTTGCCTGCTCTTGAGTAAACCCTTCAAACATTAATTGGTCGATTAACCCGCTTCTAGAGAATGACGTGTAATCGAGATAGTCTTTCGCTTTCTGGACGGCTTGGGCGTTCCAATCGACTTCAATACTATCAACGGCAAACGATGCATCTCCTTGACTGTACCCTTCAAATACTAATTGTTCGATAAGTCCCTTTTTGCTAAACGCCGTATAATTTAAATAGCTCTCAGCATGCGAAATCGCGTTTTGTTGTGCCAAAGTAGGCTCACTTTTCTTTTCCTCAGCCTCTTTCTTTGCCTCTGCTTCCGCTTTCTTTTTTGCTTCCTCTTCCTCTGCTTTCTTCGCTTCCTCCTCAGCAGCTTTAGCAGCAGCGGCTTCTTCCTCCGCTTTCTTCGCTTCCTCCTCAGCAGCTTTAGCAGCAGCGGCTTCTTCCTCCGCTTTCTTCGCTTCCTCTTCAGCAGCTTTAGTAGCAGCGGCTTCTTCCTCTGCTTTCTTCGCTTCCTCTTCAGCAGCTTTAGCAGCAGCGGCTTCTTCCTCTGCTTTCTTCGCTTCCTCTTCAGCAGCTTTTTCCTTTTCTGCATCTACTTCTTTCGCTGGCTCTGTTGTTGAGGTCATTGTTGTTTCTCCATTATCTAGAACGGTTACACTAAAGATTAAAAGGATGACGAATGCTAGTAAAGTAAGCCCATTTCTCTTTCCTTTTCCGTTTCGCTTCACCAGTCCAATAATTGTCATAATACCTACGATAAGTATTCCTAGCATACTAATGGCAAAAATAAATAAAGTCATTGTAAAACAACTCCATTTCGTTTTATTACTAGTAAATTCCACATAATGGATGATTAGACCTTTTTACATAAAAATAACCGTAACACTTGTTACGGTTAAAGAACACAAACATGTTCATTTCACTTCAACTCTTCAAACTCCCGCTTCAATATCCCCATCAGCACAGAATCATGATACGCACCATCATAAAACAACTCTTCTCTAATCCTGCCTTCTTCTCGAAATCCTAACTTTTTGTATGATTTTATCGCACGTTCATTATAAGAAAATACATCTAACCCGATTCGATTTAAATTCAAGATTCCAAATCCATATGTTAAAAGCAGCGACATTGCCTCAGTACCATAGCCCTGTCCCCAATACTTCTTATCAAATATGGAAATTCGAACGACTGCTTTTTTATTGTGATGATCGATGTCCATCATCGCTACGTCACCAATGATTTGGTCAGTTTCCTGTAAACAGATGACAAGGTCGATCCTCGACTGATCCATCACAATTCGATCGTACCAACTTTGCACACCCTGACGACTGAACACAACTTGTGTACCTGTAAGCTTTCTGCCTTCAGCATCCCAAAGCGCTTTGGCGTAAAAGGTGTCTAAGTCTTCCTGCTCGATCGGTCTTAAATAGACGCGATCACCTTCAAGAAATTTAATGTTCTCCATAACCGTTCCTCCTCATCATTACCTTGGTTCCATTTTAGAGGCAAGGATGAAGAAAATGATATGACGAGTTTTTTTTAGAAAGAAACTATCTAAAAAAGATTACCCAATCAGGTTAACGGGTTCTTTTTTCATGATATGAAATGAAATTAATTCAGTTAAAGAGAGCTTATTATTAATAAAGCAAGCTCTTTTTTATGGTAATATATAAAAAAGGAAAATTATGGAGGTGTTTCATCTGAAGTGGGTTATTGGAATTGGAATAGGAGTTGTTACAATCCTTTGGCTTGCGATGGAAATAGCTACACTGAATGACAAGGGCAAGGGTTTTCGTTCCTACTTTAAAGTGCTTAAAAAGAATATAATTATTGTTACTTGTTTATTCGCAGTCGCTGGAGTTATATATTACGGGTACGGGTTGATTAACTAGTGACTCAGTCTTTAAGTCATTGTTAATACGTACCTCTTTCTAAATGAGAAGGTTTGAAAGTGCGGAACCTATCCTATCCTATGAATATATATCAAACTGGTATCGTTCTAACCAAAGTGTTATTCACTTAAATTTGGAGCTATAACAAAAGATAGAAAACGGTCAGAGGCAAAAAGTCTCTGACCGTTTTTCTTATACGATTTCTTTGATGTTTATGGTGATAATTAAGGAACCATTTACTTGTACAATTACGTGTTTATACTTCAAAACAGTCCAGTTACAATCAGGTAATCTCTTTCTTAGAATAGATGATCTTCTTTATCGTTTCTACGGAAAGATGATGCTTCTCCGCAATCGTTTCTACCGAATTTCCGTGCAAGTACTCTTCTTTTATCATACGATTTCGCTTCGTTAGTTCACTACGAATACCAGTCGAAGCTCCCCATTTTTCTCGATTGCGTTGAGGTTTTGGTATATAAAGTGTTTCGCCTTGTATGTATTTTTGAATTTCTTTTAACAACTCATTAGGTAACGCTTTTTCTGCATTTACATATTTCATTCTTGCCAGCTCCTTATTTTTATTCTGATAACAAATAAGGTGCAAAGCCTAATGAATGAAGTCGATGGCGATGTTTAGTTGTATGACCTCATGCAAAGAATCGCCATTTCATAGGCTTTGCATGAGTTTCTCTCGTTATTTCGTATTGAGCATCTCGTTTCATCGGGTCCACCTCCGCTTTTTCTTGCTTTCGTTTTCATCATCTCAAACTATTCTGTTTCATTCAATTTAATAAGGTCTACATAACCAGAGGTAGAGATCATGTTAATTTTATTCCCATTCTTACGATAAATCACCGAAGCACCCAGCCTCTCTTCCTCTTTCCATCCCTTTGCCTTTAAAACGAATTTGTATCCAAGTGGAATACCATTCTCCTCAGAAGCCTTCGACCACTCGTACCTTTCGCGAGCTTCACCTTCCTCAATAAGAACCGCACGTTTTGGAACGGGGAAATCAAATAGTTCATCTGAAGGTGTGAAGAAAGAAAATACGATGGCAGGTGAAATAAAAAATATCAATATGATGAGTGCCACGATTGCGATTCTTTTCATAACGGATCTCCCTTCAGACCTTCTTTATGTGGGACGAGGGACCTGTCCCTACGTCCCTCCTTCATTCCCAGTGATAAAATTGCTTTAAATTCTCATCAAACTCATTCCAAGTAAATGCATCGTATGGTGCTTCTATATCCAAGATTGTTTTTACATCTTCAGCTATTAATTCAATCCGTTTTGTGGGATCATCTCTTTTTCCTGCTGGGAAAATTGCCAATTTAGTTAGTTCTTTTTTTCCATTTGCCCAAGTCCATTCTTTAAGTGGAAGTTGATTGATTTCTTCTTTAGTAAGTAGTCCTTTTCCTTTCCAATCACATACCTCAAAGAGAGGGTATCGGTCGCCATACCATTCCTCAATGGTGCCGATCACCTTCAGAACAATATAATCCCCCGAAAGTAATCGATAACGAATAGCGTCTCCGGCTTTTAAATTCGTGTCGGCTATAAACCGCTTTCGTACTTTTTTAGCTTGTGGTTGTGGGGAATGTAATTGTTCTTTAAGTTTGAGTAATACGGTTTCTCGTTTCCGTTTTAATTTAGGATCTTCATCCCATCGTGGAAGATCATCGCCACTTTCAATAATTTGGAGTGCCTTAACCTTCACTTCCTCTTGAAGTCTTCCTAATTTCCATTGAATTAAAGCGAACGCCAACCAGAATGCTGTGATTTCTTCTTCATCTAACTCACTTTCAAATTCATCGATTACAATTTTACTCGCTTCTTCATCAGAGTAATTGTCTCCTAGTAAGTCTTTATATCTAAAGCGAATATCTTCGGCTGTATCATCGGATAAAATCGCAACTCCCCAAGCTCCCATTTTCATCTCTCCTAATTCTTCTATCAAACTATAATTTAATTAACCAAAAAGAAGGACATAAGATATAAGCATCAGCCCTCCTAACACCATGATTGCGCCAGCCCCCATACGAAAAACCCCGGTTGCTATTGGGTTACCTATTATTACATCTACGATACTACCTAGGACCACACTTACTTTTTCTTCACTGTCACTCTCTTCCAAACGATCGATTAACCCCCACCGGAAAAATAAAAAACCTACTAATATAAATGTTACCGGTATCAAGTACCATAGAACGCTCACCATCTATTTCTCTTGTTCCTTTCTTCTAAAAGAAGTCAAATACACTAATAATTCTCTAGTTCTCTTTCTAAACTTTCTATGAGGTCTTCAATCTCTACAACCGCTGTATCTTGTTCATTAGGAAAAATAGAAACGTGTATTCCATCTTTCTTCATCCATGGTAACCATTTATCCATAAATTCATCTAATTCAATTAATCGAACATGATATGCTGCCCGATCTCCTCTAGCAAAACTTTCAGCAAATTCTTTTCTAGGAAAAAAGGGAATGAGCACGCTCTTGTTTTCATCTTGAGAAGTCGCCCATCCATCGTTGTAAAGTCCCCAAACTTCCTCATAATCAACAACCTTTTTAATAAAATACTCGTACCTTATAGTTGCCGGTTGTTTCCTTACTGCTTCAAACTCCTTATCATCCAATCTTCTCAACCCTCATCTAAGTAAATTTCACCCTTTAAATTTACTTATACTTCGACTGCACCTTCGTAAACAAGGGCCCTTTATACTATAAAACTTGACCGTCGTAACATTTTGACTACACCTTGGCTTTTTCACCTTAAAATCGGGACACAGAACCTGTCCCTACGTCCCTCTCCTATGATATATTATCCTACGTACTAGATTTGAACGGGGGCACAGGGACAGGGAACCTGTCCCCGCGTCCCCTCTCGAACGGAGTTGATACTATGAATCATACAGGAAAAGAAATAACGCTGATCATCATCGGTTCATTGTTCTTTGCGCTTGGTGTAAACTGGTTCGCGATCCCAAACGAACTTGGTGAAGGTGGCGTAACGGGTATCTCGATGGCACTTTACTACGTGCTCGGATGGTCACCAGGTCTTACAAACTTTATTATGAACGGTGTGCTGCTTGCGATCGGATATAAAGTGCTCAACAAACGCGTCACATGGTATACGATGCTCGCGATCTTCTTCACCTCCCTATTCATCCACCTAACAGAAGACATGGGTAACCCAGTCGACATCATGTTGGGTACAGTGTTTGCCGGTGTTTTCATCGGGATTGGACTTGGACTCGTCCTACGATCAGGTGGAACGACAGGTGGATCGACGATCATTGCGCGCATGCTGAACCAGCACTTCGGCTGGAGTGTCAGCACGTCGATGTTTGTATTCGATATCTTAGTCGTGATGGGATCATCCTTCATCATCGGAATCGAGAATACGATGTACACAGGGATCTCGATCTACATCAGTACGAAGATACTCGATTACTTGATCGATGGTTTCGATACGAGAAAAGCCGTTACGATTATCTCGCATAACACCGCTGCGATCGCTGAAACCGTGAGCGCTGAGATGGATCGCGGCGTGACGATCATCAATGCACGCGGTCACTACTCGAATGAATCGAAAGACATCTTGTACGTTGTCATCAACAAACAGGAGCTGTTCCTGTTGAAGAAGATGATTCAACAAGCAGATGACAAAGCGTTCGTCGTCGTACACGACGTGCGTGATGTGTTCGGAGAAGGGTTCACCTTCCCAAAAACGTAACGCTCTCCGCAATGGCTCCTCATCAAGAGGAGCTTTTTCTTATTACCTAAGCTATAAAAATGAAAAGCAAATTGTTCCAGCCCACTCCCTTTTCCCTTTAATCTATGAAAACGGTCTATCTACTATCCCCTCGCACTTCCCTGAACCTCACCTCGCACAAAAGGTCACTTTTTGTCGAACGCTTACATCTCCCAACTGAATTTTTCTAACATTGTTACTATTAGACTAGGTATTGCTACCCCCTTTTGCATCTGCTAGATTGTTTAAATAACTTCACATCATTTCTCTATATAGTTTTGGAAATACGGTCCGATAAGTTTCTACCCTGCAACCATGAATTGCAGGACTATAGGGAAGGTAAGCTGTATTCAGCCTTATTCATTCTTCCTGAACCCGGACTTTTTCTAAGTGCGGCTTTTTTTATAGATCTTTTTTGTGAAGCAACACTTCTTTCAGGGGGATTTCATCACCATGAGCATCATCTTTGGTCTATTATCCATTGCGGGGATTCTTGGTATCGCATGGTTACTCAGTAACAATAAAAAATCAATAAACTGGCGAACGATCGGAGTCGGACTCGCAATCGAGGGGGCGTTCGTTCTTTTCGTACTAAAAGTTGAGGCTGGTAAGGCGTTTCTTCAAAAAGCATCTGCAGCCGTCCAGAAGGTCATCAACTATAGTAACGAAGGCATTCAGTTCGTGTTTGGCGGATTGTACGAGCAAACGGATTTAACGTTCGTGTTTGCGATCAACGTGCTTTCCGTCATCATCTTTATCTCAGCACTCGTCTCTGCTCTTTACTATTTACGCGTCATCCCGTTCATCGTACAGATCGTCGGTGTGACGGTCGGAAAGCTAATGGGCACAACAAAAGTCGAATCGTTTAACGCAGTTGGTAACTCGTTCCTCGGCCTTGCTGAAGCACCGCTTCTCGTTAAACCATACTTAAAAATCTTAACGCGTTCAGAGATCTTCGCGGTGATGGTCGGAGGAACGGCTTCCGCGAGTGGCGCGATTCTCGTTGGGTACTCTCTCATGGGTGTCGACATCAAGTACCTCTTGATTTCCGTGTTTAGCGTTCCGTTCGTCTCCCTTGTGATCGCGAAGATCATGGAGCCAGAAACAGAAGTATCCCAAACGAACGATAACGTGAAGATGAAGCGTTCCGATCATGCGAACGTATTCGAGTCAATCGCAGATGGAACCGTTAGTGGTGTGACGCTAGCCCTGAATATCGGTGGTCTTCTGATCGCGTTCATCAGTATTCTTGCGCTCCTCAATGGACTTCTCGGTTTCGTTGGGACCGACCTAAGCACAATCTTTGGCTACGTCTTCTATCCATTCGCTCTTCTCGTCGGCATCCCGCTCGACGAAGCATTCCGTGCTGCGTCAATCATCGGAACGAAGATGTCGATCAACGAATTTGTAGCGTTTCAGGATTTAACGTCTCAAGAGAGCGAACTCACTGAAAAAACGGTCGCGATGCTGTCTGTCGCACTCTGTAACTTCGCAAACCTTTCTTCAATCGGTCAGCTCATCATCAGCCTAGGTTCATTAGAGCCTTCAAAGCGTCCACAAGTATCAAGACTTGGTTTAAAAGCGATTATAGGAGGGTCGCTTGCTTCGTTTATCACTGCAATCTTCGTAGGTATGTTTATCTAACTTGAATATAGAAAAAGCCACACTTCAATTGTAAACGGATTGCAGTGTGGCTTTTTTTTTATAAGATTAACTAATGAAATGCTCCTGATCGTTAGAGCGACGATTTTTGTGCTTGTACCATTTGACGATTGCTGCTTTTTTTAAGCCATAGCGAGTAAAACAAAATTACTAAGATCCCAATCGAAATGGCAACGGAATAAAGAATAACAAGGTTCGTTGAAGTCCCTTCCACGAGCGAGGAAAGGAATTGTCCAAGAAATGTAAATGATGAGAAATACGCTAGATTCCTTCCACGATTGCTAACATTACTTTTTTCGACGACCATATGATTCGCTAGAGGAATCGTGAAGCCAAATCCAAACCCGATCACGATTCCAGCTATGATCGTGATGATTAATAAACTCTGACCTATGATTAATAGGGAGAAGCCTAGCGTAAACAGAGTAAATCCGGTGAGAAGCGTTTTATAATCGGTTAACTTCTTGACCATTTTAGGCATAATGCTAGCTGAAATGACGGCTACAAATGAAATCATAGCTAAGAAATAGCCCGTTGTCGCCGATCCTAATTGAAAATGATCTGCTAAGTAGAATGGCAGTGTGATAAATGCGATAAAGAACATCGTCATCGCTAGTAAAGCTGATAGCAGCACTGGAAAAATCGTTCTCATACTCCTCGTTTTCGGTTCTTGTGCCTCTTCTTTGACCACGGATTTCTTATAAGGCACGAAGATCAAAATAAATAGAAGCGCAACCCACGCGATCAAATAAATCATAAATGGCCACTGCCATCCTAATCCACCCAGGACCCCTCCGATACTTAGAAAGATAATCCCTCCAGTTTCGATCGACATCCCTTGCAGAGCAACCATCTTCAGGCGTTCTTCCCCTACAAAGAATTCAGCAAGAAGACCTGTCGAAGAAGCCATCACGATTGCTGTAGCTCCACCTAGTAAAATCCGATCCGTAAAGATCGGAATCGTTCCTGACAACCAAATCGCAGAGACCCCTAGCGCTCCGTACAGTACTAAACCTATACACAACGAAAGATAGGAGCCCACTCGGTCAATGAGCCGACCAGCAAGTGGTGCGAAAAGAACAACGCCAAGTGCTGGCAGTGTTGTTAGCCAGGTGGCCATCTCCTCTACTCCGTAGTGCTGTGATATGTCTATGAGAGCCGGTGTAATCGCGCTCCCCACCATGATTGTTAAGCTTGCAGTAAGCATTAATGAAAAGATGCCAACTTTCGATAATTTGTTCATCGTTTTCCCTCCTTGATTACAAAAAACAGCATACCACAATTAAATTAGTTAGGAAACTAATTAAACTCCTATCGATATTCTCCATTTTTTTATGCTAGAATACAGTTAGTTTAGGAGGGAATACCCGAATGCATAAATCACACAAGGATGATATCGGATATCAAGTTCAGCAAATTTCCCATTTAGTTAAACAGCTTCAAAACGAACGATTAGTAAAAGAGGGGCTCAGTATCTCTCATATGAACGTCATGTTTGTACTGTATGACGAAGATCGAGTCAATCAATCTCACATCCAACATCACCTCGGAATAAAAGCTTCCTCTCTTTCTAAGCTGATCGACATCTTGATACAAAAAGGGCTAGTAACACGAGAATCACTAGATGGAGACGCTCGCTCTAAAATCATCTGTCTCACTGATCTCGGTAAAGAAAAACAATCGCAGCTCTATAAAATACGAGATGAATTAGAAGGGCAGCTGACAGAACATTTAAGTAAAGAAGAAACGGAAGAGCTTGCAAGGATGCTTTCACAAGTAAAAAGCAACGTCGATAAGTACTATTACTCTTCATAAAAAAGAACTCCTATCATCAGGAGTTCTTTCTGCTTTCACGATTGATTTCAACACACGACTCGAAAACACTTACACTCAAGCATCTTCCCATGGAATCACCCGAAGATCCCACTTGCTCGTCCACTTCGCAACTTTCGCTTCATACACTTCTCTCGTAACCATCGTTTTATTTGCTCGAACCGTCATTGTAAAAAGGTCGTTCAAACCGAACGGAGCGTAGATTCTGAAATTCCCTTCTTCACCCTTCCTGACCCCGAGCGCCGTTGCCGTCGTCGGCCAGCTGTTGATGGCGTCCTCAAGCGATTCGTACTGCTCGATCTTCTTCCCGAATTTCTCTTCATACCATAGATGAACCCGCGCTTCGTTCTTCACGTCGATATCGAGCGGCACGTCATGAAGTAACGCTTGCAAGTGCTCTTCCGTACGCTTTTCCTTCTCTCGACTCAAGTCTTCATCATAATAGATGATGTCAATATCACAGATGCCATGATTCAGCGGATTTCCGGATAAGCGATTCCACACCGTTTGAACGATGCTTCCGGCCCCTATGTAATAATGATCGAGTTCTGCATGGGCAACGTTCAATACACGTTCGATGGTTTCATTTTTATGTACGATGTCTTCTAGCATTTCCATTTGACTCTGTAAATCAAGATTCCTACCACTTTGCATGAGACGACCCTCCTCTTCTAGGTTCCACCTCATTATCTCGTACTACCGATGAATTTTCAGCAATCGAGCAGTATTTCTCACAGATCATAGCACACATAAACCATGCAACTCGTCCGATTCACCTTTATAATAGAACATATAAGTACCGGAAAATCTTGGAGGGATTCGTTTGGATATCACGATCATCGGGGGCGGAATCGGTGGATTAACTGCCGGGGCGTTACTCACAAAGGACGGGTATAATGTGACGGTGCTAGAAGCGTCGAACGAATGGGGCGGTTCTGCCGGTAAGTTCAGCCGAAAGGATTACCTGTTTCCTGTCGGTGCGACGATGGGGATGGGGTTTGAGGAAGGCGGCGTGCACCACCGCATTTTTGATGAACTTGGACTTTCCATTCCGTTTGTAAAATTAGACGAAATCATGAGAGTGTATAACGGTTCTTCTGTTATGCCTTACTATGCTGATCGAAACCGGCACCTCGCTGAATGTACGTCTCAGTTTCCTGATCATGCAGAAGCAATCGTCTCGTTCTATCAGGAAGTCTGGAAAATAGGTACTGAAATACGAAAATTAATCAAGCCCCTGCCCGTGCTGCCACCCGTCACCATGACGGAATGGAGAAAACTGCTCTTCTCAGTCAACATCGGAACTCCAAAGCTTCTTCCTTATTTACGGAAAACGATGGGCGATCTTTTAAAGAAACATCATCTTCATGAAGCGCATGCGTTTCGCCATTTTATCGATGGTCAGTTGATCGACAGCATGCAGGCAACAAGCGGCGAATGTTCAGCACTCATGGGAGCGCTCGCACTCGATATTTACCATGAAGGCGCGTACTACACGGAAGGCGGCCTCTTCTCTATCGCTGAAAAACTGCAGTCTTATATTGAAGAGCACGGGGGCAAAACGTTTAAACGAAAACACATTCAAACGATTCGCCGCGAAAAGAAAAAGTGGGTTGCGGTCGATCAGCGCGGAGAGAACTGGAGAGCGGATCATCTGATCTGTAATCTCCCTGTACAGAGCTTCGTCCCCCTCCTCTCAGAACCTCTTCAACTTGAGCTTCCGAACAAGCTTCAAAAAAGAAGCAGAATTTCGCAGTGGGGAGCGTTCACGATGTACTTTGCGATCGAGGAGAACGTGATTCCAGAGTACACAGCTCTTTTCAATCAAGTATTAGTTGAAGACGGAACCATGACAGAAGGGGACCACCTCTTTCTCTCTCTTTCAAGCTCAAAGGACCGGATACGTGCACCACAAGGTTACCGAACACTTACTGTGAGCACCCATACAGAGCTTCATCACTGGGATACGAAAGAAAAATACGATCAGTATAAAGCGTTCTTAACGGAAAAAGTACTGAGTGGCGTCGAGCGTGTGATCCCTGAAGTAAGAAGCGGCATCGACATGATGATGGCTGGTGCCCCTCGTGCTTGGGAGCGATTCACGAAACGACCGAACGGTATGGTCGGTGGGTTTCCACAAACGAACGAATTCAGCTTATTCAATAGCCTATCGCATCGAACAGGACTCGATGGGTTATGGCTTTGCGGTGATAGCGTATTCCCAGGTGCTGGTACGATCGGCGTGTCGACGAGCGGGTATCATGTGTATCAATCGATTGCAGGGAAGCGATAGGAAAAGCTGCGCCCCGCCTTATCCTCTATCCTTCTCCTGCAACCAGTTCTCGAGCGTCGGCAGGGAATCGGCATACTGCTTGATCTCGTTTAACGTTTGCAGCACTTGGTCTGTTCCCATTTTCTGTTCTTCATCCACTGACCCATCTAGCTTCAGCGAACGCTTCAGGTTGTACTCTAGCCAGCCAAGCTTTCCTGAAAAGCCTGTTGCGAGTACCTTTTTCCAGTCGGCATACGGTTCACACGTTTTCTTATAGCCGTCGATGAATGAGAAGAAGCGCTCTTTGTCGATCTTCCCTTCCCCCGTCATCGCCCAGTAAACAGCCGTTTCAAGAAGATCTTGCATCGGATTGATATACCCAGCCGATTCCCAATCGATGACGATCGGCTCACCGTTTGACCAAAGCACATTTTTCGGATCAAGGTCTCGATGACTGATCACTACTTCTGAGGAAAGGATTTCGGATGCTTTCTTCGCCATCGCTGTCCACCTGTAAAGGTTCTCTACATACGTATCAAATAGCGGAACCCAAGGCGCATCGGCTTCTTTACCGAGGTGCAAGTAGTACTCCCAGTCCGTCACCTCACTTTCCTCAATGTTAAACGGGATGTGTAACGTGGAAAAATCGGTCCGATGAATGTCTGCAAGCAGCGCGCCAACTTTTTTGCTATGGTCACTCGTGATCGACACCGGTTTGAGGCTTTCCCCTTCAATCCAGTCGTAAACAAGAAAGTACAGTCCATCGAGCTGTTGAAGGAACGTACCGTTCAGCCACAGAGCAGGAAGAGCTGGGATCTCGTTCGACACGAGCGTTGCGACTTTTTCTGAGTTCAAGAAGTTTTTTACAGCAGAAGGTCTCGTGATGACCTCCTCGTTCAACACTTTAATCGCGTATTTCCCTTTCGTAGTCAAGACAGCATACATCCGGTGTAAGAGCCCGCCATAAATCCGTTCAGGTAGCGCGGTCTGCATACCGAGCCCACATATCTCACACATCCGTTCTAAATCGGGTTGGCTCATCTGCCGTCCTCCTTTATAAAGAATCTCTATCCTGTAGCATACAACTTTTTTGCTTATAAAACGAGGGCCGTATTTCGTTATAAAAATAAAAAAGCCCAGGAACAAACGTCCCTGGGCTAGCTTAATGCTTATTCTCTTACTGGACTAATCGTGATCGAAGACAGATCGAGCGTAATCGTTCTCCTCGCTCCCGTTTCACTTACATACGAGAACGTTCCACATCCTCTTGATTCATTGATGCTCTCCATCCTGAACAGCGTTGGAACCATCCCTCCATCTAATCGTAAGAACTCTCCTCGATTCGTCGTAATATAATACTCGTCACGAACCGGTGGCGGCACTGGTGACGTTGAGACCAAGCTGATTTCAAGGAGGACTTCCTCATTCGGACGAACGCGAACGGTCGTGCTGAACGGTTCATATCCTGCTCTCGTCGCCCTGACTTCATACAGGCCAACAGGAAGACCAGAAAGTGAATAAACTCCTTCTTCGTTCGTTCTCACTTCTCGAACCAGCGTCCCACCTTCATTATAAAGCCTGATCAACACACCATCGATCGGTACTCCTGTTCTGCGGTCAGTTACCCGGCCAGCGACCGCTCCGTCCTCACCAGGGCGAAGTGCAAAATCAACTCCTTGACGCTCTTCACCAGCTGCTAGCACCACTACCTGCCGATCTTCTAGATAATCGATCGCATCGGCTGCGACCGAAAAGGTTCCTGCGCTAAGGTTCCCAATCGTATACGCACCATTCTCATCAGTGAATGTGTCCCCAACAAGCACGCCTTCTTCATCAAAAACACTGATGGTCGCTTCAGTAATCGGCTCCTTCGTCGTAGCTGATCGTACCGTTCCTGAAATGGAAGCTGCAGCCTTTCCGAGCGCAAAGTTCTCTACGTTCGTATCGTTTACAAACAACGTAGACTGCCTTCCTTCAGAGCCATATCCTTGCGCTGATGCGCGTAGAGCATACGTTTCATCACTGAGTCCTGTAATCGTGTATCTTCCGTTGATGTTCGTTAGCGCAACCGCAACCGGGCGATTGATGAGATCGAACACTTCAACGATCGCTCCTACGATTGGAAGACCTGTTTCAGCATCTGTAACGAGTCCTGTAAATCGACTTGGAATCGCTACAAGTGCACTGTTCACGACAGTCGGGGCGTCAGGTTCAGCCTGGAACGATACGACGTTCGCTCGATAATCTGGGTTGATCGTTGAGATGTTGTACTCTCCAGGGTTTAAGCCTTCATACTGGAAGTTCCCGTCAGCATCCGTCTGAACTTCTGCTACAACAACTTTATTTTGATCAGATATTCGAACGAGCGTATTCGCTAAAGGTTCCGTACCCTCTCCTGTCACGCGTCCTTCCACGCTTGCTTTCGTTAATGGGAGTTGAAGATCAGCAAACGTGGTTTCACCAGACTCAACAGATACTGCATCAGCATCGTCACCGTAGAAGCGACTGCTCGCAACGACCGTATAGTTGCCCGCTTCAATGTCTGGAAGTACATACATGCCTTGTGAATCCGTCAACGTGGATGCGATGACTGGACCTGACGAGCTAATCAGACGCAGCTCCACGTTCGTCCTCGATAAAAGCGCACCTGTTTCGAAATCTTTGACAACACCCTTCACGGATCCTGGTACGGACTGAAGCGAGATACTCGTCGCGGTCGTTTCACCTGAAGAAATATCTGCACTTAACGACTGCTGTTCATATCCTGGACTGTTCACGAGCATCGTATAGATGCCTAGCGCAAGGTCGAACACCTTATACGCTCCATTGCTCTGCGTCAAGACTGTCGTGATGACCGAACGTTTGGAATCAAGGATTTGAATAGTCGCACCAGCGATCGGATTACCGTTCGCATCAGTAATAACACCTGCCAAATCACCGGTTTCAGGAGAAATAACCAAGGTGGCCTCTTTTGTAACACCTGGCTCAATGATCGCTCCCTGCGAGGAATTCGTATAATTTGGTGCGGCAGCTGAAACAATCACTGTCCCTGGTTCTAAATCTTCAACAACAGCTTTCCCTTCCTGGTCAGTGACACCAGATGTGATCGGTATACCTGTTTCATTTTTCACACTTGCCACAACACCTGTTACTGGCGTACTCGTCACCTCATCTACAACAACAATCGTTAATCCGCCGCCTTGTGGACTTAGAGCTACATCGAGCGTGCTTTCTTCACCTGCTTCTACTATGACCGCAAAGCTTCCTGGACTATACCCTTTCGTTGTAGCTGTAAGGAAATAGTTTCCTTCTGCTATATCTGGAATTGTATATGTCCCATCAGTTTGAGCTTGAACGGACGTAATCAAGGCATCGTTCTGGTCAAATAATCTGATAAAAATCGTTCGGTTTGTGAGCAGATCACCATCAGCATTCGTGATCGTTCCGGTAATCCTTCCAAACGTTGGAGGTGTTTGAACATCAGATGTTGTGGTGTCATTCGGTTCTACAATTCCCCCAACTGATGTGGTTGGTTGATTAGGCTTATCAACAATGATTTGATAGGTCTTAGGCTCGAGATTTTGAATGGTATAAAATCCTTCTTCATCTGTTACAACGGAATCCACAATTGTTCCATCAGGCGACACGACATTCACAACGGTTCCAGGTTGAGGATTACCATCTGCATCCGTTACGATTCCATCGATCGATCCATTGTTTGCTCCAAGTTCAAACGACACCGTCACGACTTCTCCTGGTGAAATCGCTACACCCTGCTTCGCATTTTCATGGTCAGGAGCAGTACAGGAAACAACATAAATTCCCTCCGGCAGATTTCCAATCGAACACGTGCCGTTCGCATCCGTCACACCTGATCCAATAACGCTGCCGTTCGGGGCGACGACTTTTACAGAAGCACCTGCTACTGCTCCGTCTGGTCCTGACACGCTTCCCGTCACAACCCCTGGATCCGGCGTCAGGAAGCCATCGATCGTTGTTGTTTGATTTGCTGTGACCGTAGCACCAGCTGTGAACGTATCGAAGTTTGGTGAAGTGATAATGATCGTATACGCGCCTGGAGCGATTCCTGTTACCGTATATTCTCCAGCAGGATCTGTCACCGCTCTTGCTGATGGCTGGACACTATCACCGTAAATGATTTGAACGATTGCACCACTTACCGGGAAATTTGTTTGTGCATTCAGGACTCTCCCAGTAATGGAACTTGGAAGTGGGACGAGATCAAAATCAACGGTGGTCGACTCTCCTGCTCCTATCGTGAACCCTTGCTTTTCTGATTGATAATCAGCATTGTTCACGACAAGAGTATAGATGCCAGGGTTAATATTTTGAATAAGGTAGCGACCTTCTGCGTCCGTTTGCACTTCAAAGAGATTCGTATCTGTTATATCTAACAGTTTGACAACGGAATTCGGAGCTGGCACACCGTCAGTCGTGACAACGCCTTCTACACTAGAAGGATCCGGTGTAAGTGCAAACTGCTGAATCGTTGGAACACCATCGACGATAAGAACTGAGCCACTTTCAGTTCCGTAATTTTCAGCAGACACCACGAGCGTATACGTCCCGTTCGATATTGTACCGAAATCGTAATTACCGTCACTATCTGTTAAAACGGTACTCACAACAGGCCCGAACGGACTGACTGATCTCAGTTCAACCGTTGCACCGACTACGACTTCTCCACTTGTATCTAAGATGGTTCCTTGAATAACAGCACCTGTTGGAATCAAAGTAATATCGACAATGGTCTCTCCATCAGGTGTAACGATACCCGTCACAACATTAGTCCCTGAACTGCTCTCACTAGCCGTTACAACATAATCACCAGGGTCAAGCTGTGGAATCGAGTAGGATCCATCACTATTTGTAATAACGGTTGCAACCGTCGTATTGGTCCCATCTGTCACGTTGACCGTCGCATTGCTAATCGGTGCCCCATCTGTATCGGTTACAACACCAGAAATCGTACCGGTTATTTCTGATAGCGCAAGCTGAACGGTCGACGTTTCAGCAGGTTCAACGATTACTCCGATCGTAGAAGCGCCGTAGTCTGGAGCAGTTGCTTTTACATTAAGCTGCCCTACTTTAATATCTGTAAAGAAGAATTCTCCGTTCTGATCACTTGTAATCGTGGCAACAAGAACACCATTAACATCTGTAAGTTCAACGAAACTACCTGGTAAAGGCGCACCGCCTGTGTCGGTAATCGTTCCTTGAATTGAACCTCCTGCCAGTGAAAGTGGAACCGTTAGCTCGGTGATCTCTCCATTCTCTACGATCGCACCAACTGTAGCTGCTTGATAGCGATCCGCGATCACATTGATACGATATGATCCAGAAGGAAGGTTCAGGACTTCAAACGTTCCATCCGATAAAGCTTGGAGCGTCTGCAGCAGTGCACCGTTGTCGTTTAACACTCTGATGGCAATCGAGGTATTTTCGATCGGATCGCCGTCCACTCCAACAACGGTCCCAAAGATGGTGCCTCCGACTTCTTCAAGTGAAAACTGTACGTCGGCCGATTGATTTGAGACGATGATGACACCTGTTTGATCTTGAACGAAATACGGTGAGCTTGCGATGACGGTGTACATACCTGGCCGTAAAAGCGGTGATACAAAGTCACCGGTCGTATCCGAGTTCGTAGAAATAATCGGAATTCCCTCAGGTGTACCTACAGAAATCAAAACGCCAGGGATTCCCTCACCTGTAGTTGCATTAACGACACTACCTGCAAACGTTCCGCCAAGAGGAACCATGACAACATTCAGATCGCTATATTCGTCTCCAGGAAGAACAGATACCCCTGTTGTAAAATCAGCATAGTCATCGATACCAGCAATGACTGTAAAGGAACCTGCCGGCAAACTACCAATGGAGAAGTTCCCGTCGATATCTGATATTCCATTACCTACCTCTACTTCATACTCATCGATAATTCGAACGCTTACGTTACCAAGCGGCTGACCAGTATCATCCACAACAGACCCTGAAATCGTAACCGGATCAGGGACGAGACGGAATTCTAAATCCGTCGTTTCATTCGCTTCAACTGTGATTCCTTTAATTTCCTGACTATAATTTAGCGTGTACGCGCTGATTGTAAAGGAACCTGGAAACACGCCTGTGATCAAAAAGTCTCCGCTCGCGCCAGCGGTTCGTCGTGCTACTGGAACGGTTGATCCTGGAGAGTATACTTCCACCTGTGCTCCCACCAATGGAGCATCCGTTTCTGCATCGAGGATAATTCCAGAGATCCCACCTGGCTCAGGTGTGAAAAAGATGTCACTGACTACCGTTTCACCCGGAAGCGGATTGATCGAGATTTGAACGCGCTGGTAATCTGGTGAAATCGCCGAAATCAGATACTGACCCGCAGTAAAGTTTGTAAATCGATAAAAGCCATTCATATCTGAGTTGACCGTTTGAATCGAACTACCGTGGATATCCAATAACCTGACAAAGACATTCGCAACCGGATCACCGGTCGTTTCATCACGAATCGTACCTTCTGCAATCGCTGGGAACGGTTCAAGCTCAAAATCCACAGTTCTTGATCCATTAGCAGGTACTTTAACCGATGCAGTTGAAGAACCGTAGCCACTATCTGCAAAAGCGATCACCGTATACGTTCCTGCGAAAAGTCCTGGTGTCTGATACACGCCTGCTTCATCTGTCAATGTGGTCGCAAACACAGGACCGAGCGGTGTTAAGAAGCGCACTTGAATATTCACACCAGGAATCGGATTTCCCGTTTCAATATCTGTCACCGTTCCGATCAAATCACCTGGCTCAGGGGTTAGAATAAAACTGAGAGATGTTGTTTGATCAGGTAAAACCTCAAACGTAGCAGTCTGACTTGAAAATTCTTCAGCAGCCACAGTTGCACGGTAAGAACCAGGGGATAAATTCGGGAACGTAAATTGTCCAAAGCTATCTGTTACAACTTTGGTCTCTAACGTTTTACCAAAATTACTGACTGTAACGACGGCATTATTTAATGGTTCGCTCGTAAGCTGGTTCGTCACATACCCCGTCACTGCGCCAGGGTTCTGCTGTAGGGCGATATCCAGTTCAACACCTTCAAGCGGGACGGTAACCGTGATGACTTCATTCCCATATCCCTCTGCATTCACGTTCAATAAATAGGAGCCAGGCAATACAGAATCAAATAGATACACACCATTCTCACTCGGATAGATACTCGACACAAAAACGCCCGTGCTCTTTGTGAGCGATAGAAAAACAGCGGTTCCCGTGATCGGAGCACCTGTATTCGCATCGACGACATTCCCGGCAATCGTTGCAAGAATCGGCGAAAGCTGAACGGTTGCGTTGCTTACTTCACCTGCAGTGATGATCGTAGACACAAGGTTAGCCGTATAACCAACTAATGTTGCGGTAACAAAGTATGTTCCCTCAGATAAACTTGGGATAACGAACGATCCATCTGAATTTGCCAACAGCGCTTGCAGCAGCTCTTTGTTTGCACCGAGTAACTTTAGTTGGATGTTATCGCCACTGATTGGATCACCGTTTTCATCAACAACCTGCCCCCGAATATCTCCAACCGTTGTTTTCAGTCTGACATTCGCACCCGTCGTTTCTCCAGGCGGAACGATAACTCCTGTAATCTCAGTAGAATAATTCGGTGCCGAACACGTAATCGTATAAGAATCTGGACCAATGTTTCGATACAGAAACTTTCCGAACTGATCACTTGTGGTGTACTTGATGAGAATTCCGAGACTGTTTCTAAGAAGAACTGAAGCTCCTGTGATGACCTCCCCTGTTTGAAAATCAGAGACCCCGCCTGAAATCGTCCCGAGCACCCTCGCCATGACAAAATCGATGTTTTGCACCTCTTGCCCTGCTTCAACGGATACTGTTCCTGATGTCGTCGTGTGCATCATGAGCTTTGCGATGAGCGCATAACTTCCTGGTGGCACGTTGCTGATAAAATAGTTCCCATCTACGTCCGTATTTCCATATGCGATCGGCGTTTCATTTTCATCGAGCAGCGATATGGTCACGTTCGCTAATGTCGTACCCTGATCATTCACGATGTTTCCGCTTATTGAACCAGGATTTGGTTTTATCGTCATAGGAACGTTTGATACAATATCTGATTCAACGAATGCACCTGTACAAGCAACCGAGTAATTCGGCGCTGCCGCTTTTAAAATATAGTTACCAGGCGCCAAGTTTTCAAATTGATACGCACCTGTTGGATCAGCTGCCGTTGCATTGACGAGCTGGTTATCGAGCGAATATAGCTGAACGATTAAATTTTCAGCCACAGGCGTAACGGTTCCGATGATCGAACCTGGATTTGCTTTTAATTCGATATCGATGCTCTTCGTAAAGCCCCACGGTACAATCTCTCCGATCAATGCCGTTTCATATCCTTGAGCGACAACAGCCATTGTATAAATTCCTGCAGGCAGCCCTACTGTAAAAAACTCTCCGTCTCCACTCGTAATCAATGAATCTACTTGAAACCCTAGTGCATTACTGATGTTGATCGTTGCACCGGCAATCGGCAAATTCGTGTCCGCATCACGTAACGTACCGGTAATAAACCCAGGTAATGGGACAAGCCCTACGCTTGTTGTCACCGTTTGACCTGGCTCTGTCTTCACGCTTGCATAAGAACTGCGGTAGGCATCTGTATTCGCGTTGATCGTATACGTATTAACGAGCACATTCTCAAACGTAAATTCCCCTTCATTCGTTGAGAACGTTGTGGACAGTAGCACACCATTCGAATCGATCAGTTGCATTTGGATCGATTCACCTGTAATACGGTCGCCCGTCTCTTCATTGATAATCGTTCCGACGATGGTGGATGGATTAGGTGTTAATGAAAAATTAAGCTCTGATTCATTTCCAGAAGTAATGATCGCCCCGCCTAATAACGATTGATAGTTTGGAAATGAGGCTGTAATTGAGTAACTGCCTGGATTGAGATCGCTAACTGAGTAGTTTCCATTCGAATTCGTTACGCGTCTTGAGACGAGTACATCCGAATCTGAATTATTGACAAGGATGACAGCTCCAGCTAGCGGCACACCACCATCTGTTGTCACTATTCCTGTTAAGGAGCCAAGAAGTTGTTTGAGCTCTGCATTAAGAGTAAACGTACGGTTGTTTTTTATAAGCGCTCCAAGTGTCTCTGTAGAATAGCCATCAGCTGTAAAAATACACGTATACCTTCCAGGTGAAAGACCTCTGATTTTATAAGTACCATCATCGTTTGTAACAGTCTTTGCAACAACGACATTGTTTTCAACTACATCGACTTTTGCCCCGCCTATCGGAGTTCCATCTGATTCAACAATCCCTTCAAGGACTCCGGTTCTTCTCCTGAGGAAGCAGTCTAAATTAGCTGTTTGACCAGGTCTTACATAGAAGCCGAAGTTCTTAGAACCGTGCCCGTCAGAAGCAAATGTACAGACATAGTTTCCTGGAGCGAGTGATCCAACACTGAAACGCCCGAGTACATCTGTGATTGCATTTGCAATCGTTAATCCGAACGAATTCGTAATCTTGATGTTACACCCTGCTAAATCAGTATCATCATCTTCATCTTTTACACGTCCTTCGACTGAGCCAGGGTTAGGACTAAGATCGATTTCCACATCGACCGTTTGACCTGCAAGTACTGAAAAACCAACGTTAAAAGTCTGATAGGAATTTGCTTTTGCCCTGAAGCGGTAAGTGCCAGGAGCCAATCTATTAATAACGCATCGACCAGCTGCATCGGTCGTTGCTGATGCAACAGTGAGTCCGGTCGAACCAATAATATCTACTGTGGCATTAGCAATAGGCGAACCATTACTCCTAACGAGCCCTTCCACAGTTCCTGGATTTGGAACCAAAACAAAGTTCTCAGTAGATGTACCGTTCGAAATGACGTCTTTACCGATCGACTGTGATTGATAACCATCGGCCGTTACGGTCAAGGCATAGTGACCTGGCTGAAGGTTGTTCAGTGTGTATTCACCAGCAGCATTCGTAGTCGCCGAAATAATTTCTTGCCCGATATTATTTGAAATCGCAACCCTAGCTCCATCGATCGGAGAACCTCCAGCCGTAATGGTCCCGGCAATGTCCCCTAACAAAGGTTCAATAAATAGGTTCACGATCGAAACGTTTCCTGCTGTGACCTCTACAACCCTTGTAACATCGTCGAAATCAGCCTTTGAAAATTCGAGCGTATACGTATCTGCCGGGATATTCGTAAAATTGTAATCCCCGAACACATCGGTTTGCGTTGTGGCTATTTCCGTTGCACCGGAAAGCAAGCGCACAGTCACGTTCTCTTCCGGAAGTCCGTTCACCTGATTGAGCACGTTTCCAGCGACGCCACCCGTTGCCTGAACATCGACGGTAACCGGTGACCGAACAATCGCCAGCTCCTGACCTGTAAACAAATCAAAGCCGATGCCTGTTGCGACATTCAAAACCTGGTTTCCGGATGTATAAAACAGTCCGTTCTCTATAAAATCTAAGGTTGCACTCTCACCTGCTTCAAGATCTCCAACCGTCCATGTGAGCGTTTTGTTTCCTTCGTTATAGGCAGTTGATCCTTGCGAAACAGAAGTTGCTTCAAAGACCGATACAACATCGAGGGCTACCACATCGACGACGTTTAAGATTGTCGCCTGACTTTTACCTATATTCGTTAGCGTGATTCTACCAGTCCACTCATAGTTCTGCCCAGCAACTGGTTCAGTAGGACCTGAAATCATCGTCTTAGTGATTTGCAGGTTCGCTTTTACATTCGCATCGTTCACCGTCGTTGGATCAGAAAGAGCATCCTTGAATTCATAGTCTTCTTTCCTGCGTAATGAATCTTTGTTGTAGTTGTTGTTGTTTGTAGCAGTAAAAGCCACCATCTGGATCGGGTCTGCTGGCTTGATGTCTAGATAAGAGAAAAAAGTGGAAGCTGGGATTAGAAAATCAATAAAGTAGTTCTGTGAATTTCCAAATGTCGTATCCGCCTGTACTACCCTCGCTACATCAAAGTTAATAATCTGTCGTTGAAAATTCGGCTCACCTTTCCCGTTTGTTCCTTCTGCTGAATCTTTCCATGAGTTAAATTCTTTATCAACGTTTTGAACCAAGTTCACTCGATTTTTCAAACCATTGACAGCAAGCAGCCAATCATAGGTTCCAGCTACTCCTGTCGTATTGAGAAGCACTCCCCATGCATTTCGTTTGAACGATGTCTTTGCTCGGTTACGTGGATCAGCTCTGAGCCTCATGCGAAAATAGACATTGATCGTATCATAGGCGTAGTAAAACGAGGGATTGCTTTCATCCCCCACGATATCAGTCTGAGAAGGACTCATATCCTTGATTAAATCTGCATAAACCTTTCCATTCACCAATATCGGTGTAAACTGATTGTTATTAGGAAACGGCACGCGAACACCTCCAATGGGTTTCAATCTTTTTACTATACGCACGAATGCCCAATCCGGAAGTAAAAATTTAGAAAAAGTTAAACTTCTACGTAATAACGTTATGACTGAAATAGAATTACATGACATCGTTTTTTCCAATAAAAAGAAGCTCTTCCAGTTAGGAAAAGCTTCTAATGACCATGTCCATATTAAAATTTGTTGGAAGGTAACCTGCACATTAAGGTACTAGTAAACTACTAGTGGCAACGTTGTCGAAGCAACTATTCGACCGTCGCCGTTACTCAAATTCCTCCATCTTCTTTTCTTTTATCTTATCTACTTTCAACTTTACTTTCATAGGGGCAAGGTCGAGGTTTACATTTACGGCAGCGTACGATTCGATGCCATCAATTTTACCCCAGTAGCCCTTCGTGTCCTTCGTTTCTTTAAACGTCAGCTTAAAGCCTTCACCACGGTCCTCATCCGTTAGATCAATCGCTAATCCGACGGCTGTCGTTGCAGTATTATCGATAAGATCATAGGTTAACACCTGTTTTAGCGCATCTTCGCCAAAGATCCCTGTATTCGCAGGATTCGGCTGATAATAAGGATCGGTAATCAAAGGCTTGTCCTCTGTAATCTCATAGGTTTTCGACTCCCAGTTGTAGCGGTCTCCCTTTTCAATATAGCTGATCTTTACATCTTTCATCGCAGCAGGATAGTCTTTCGTCTTCTTTGCGTCAGCGAGATCGACGATGACGAGTCCACTTTCACCAACCACTTCGATCGTTTCACGTTCAGGGTAAACGACCATCGCACTGTTCTCATCGATTCCGTACGCCATTTCATGATTAGATTCCCATGCCGCAACCATCAATCGACCGAATCGGCCACGTTTTACGAAATGCTGATCGACGATCCCTTCTTCAAAAAACCCTAGCCCTTCTGTTAAGAAAACACGATTATCCTCAGGGTCACCGTAGTTATCACGATCCGTCACACCGTCGCTCAACGCACCAAGGCTAGAGCCTGCCCCTATCATTGGATCACTCATGATCGCAGCACCAGCGCTCGATCCACCGAGGACCGCACCTTCTTCACGGATGTCTTCGATCGCCTCTAGCACCGGCGTTTCTTCGTCATTTTTAAGAAGCGTCGTCGTATAGTGTAGCTGATTTCCTCCAACGAACCAGATTGCATCGTACTGTTTTACTTGTTCTGCTAGTTCCTCATCGGAGCCGTTATCGACCCACTTCGACTCGTCTTCATCTGTTGAGCGGTCATCGTTGACAGCGATCGGAAGAATGTCGATATTTCCTTCCGTTGCACCGTACGTCACAAAATCTTTCTTATAAGAGGTTGCACTCTCGATCGGACTTGAGCTTGCTGTTGGCAGGATACCGATTTTAAGGTCTTTCTTTTCAACGCCTCTTTTTGCTTGAGCTAGCGCGAGGAACTTGTTGTACACTTCTTCATTGTCTGGGCTAAGTGCACCTCCAACAATCACAAGGGCTCCTTCTTCGCCTCCACCGGAAGCACTCGCTTTTGGCTCAGGCTTCTGAATCCCCTGTACAACTAAAAAGATTCCTAAAAAGGCCGCTGCTAGTAAAGCAGTCGTTCGTTTCCATTTACTCATGACACTCTCTCCCTTCTTCTATTATCAGACTATTATGCAAGTTCCGTGCCAAGTGGAAAAACCTGCTATATTGGACATTTTCACTGTTCCGTTTTCTAATCTGGTTGTTCTCGACACCCAATAACGCCCAGTAAAAAAGGCACCGCACAGGTGGTTGTGCGGTACCTTTTTTTATTCGAACGTCCCCTTCACGAGGACCTCCTTGTTTTCTACCATCAGCTGTCCCTTCGCGAACACGGTATCGACTTCAAAGTCTTTGTTCACAAGAACGAGGTCAGCATCCTTCTCTACCGCAATTTCGCCTTTATCCTTCAACCTTAGAAGGGATGCGGGATTTTTCGTAATCACTTTGATAGCGTCAGAGATTGGGACGCCATCTTCCACGATCGCATCTCGCACCTCTTTGTAGAGAGATGCAACAGTTCCGATCTGCAACCCTTCGAATTCTCCGTTTGCATCAAACGCCGGAAGGCTTGCCTGGCCATCTGAAGTGAACGTGATTTGCCCAACTGGTACGCCTGCTTCTAGCGCTCGTTTTAACCCAGTGCTGCACTTTACTTCTCCCTCTTCTAAAAACTGCGGGATGGTGCTCGTTGTGAAATCGATGTATCCACCTTTTTTCGCATAGTCTAGTCCTGAACGGAATAGCTCTTCCGTTCGATTAATATGCGTCGGATGGAACGTTTTGATCGGAATATCCGTTGTTTCTACTACTTCTTCTAGTAGAGCTAGCTTCGTAGGAGAATCTCCTACATGGATATTCACGATGCCGGCCTTACCAGAAAGCATTCCTCCGATACGCGCTGCAGACGCAATCTTTGCCATCTCGTCCACCGTCGGCTGTGAGGAGCGATGGTCGCTGATCGCAATCTCTCCTGCTCCGATCACGCGGTCGACCAAGATGAGGTCATCCTCGATTTTACCTGTTAACGTTTTTACCGGGACTTGATAGCTACCCGTATGAACGTAGCAGGTGATTCCTTCTTCCTCTAATCCTCTTGCTTTTGCGATCAGATCTGGCATCGTCCTCGTCGTGCCATCCGTTCCGATCACACCGATCAGTGTCGTGACGCCTGAAGTCGTTGCTTGACTAAGCGTGAGTTCTGGCGTTCGCGTGCGGTAGCTTCCCTCCCCGCCACCGCCCATGATGTGGACGTGTGAATCGATGAAGCCCGGGAAAAGGAGCTTCCCATCTGCTTCGATCACGTTGTGTGGAATGTCTTCAGGAAGCTCGATGGCTTCACTGATCATGGCGATCTTACTGAACGCGATCAGCACATCTTTTTTCCCTAGATGATCAGGATTGTATATTTCTGCATTTCTTATGATAGTAAACATGTACGATCCTCCAAGCTATTACTGAAAATTGATGAGTGACGCTGTGATAACAAAAATGGATGCTAGTGCAAACAGCACGAGTTGGAACTTGATGATGAATTTAAACCATGTTCCCCAGTCCATTCTCGCAGCACCAAGCGTTCCCATTAGGGCTGCTGACGTTGGAACGATGATGTTCGTTAATCCGTCTCCGAGCTGGAATGCAAGAACTGCAACCTGTCTCGTTACACCAGCGATGTCTGCGAGCGGAGCCATGAGTGGCATCGTGAGTGCGGCTTGTCCTGAACCAGATACAACGAAGAAATTAAAGATAGACTGAAACAGGAACATAAACCACGCTGAAACCGCCTGAGGGAAATCGTCCACAACGTTCCCAGCACTGTAAAGAAGCGTGTTCAGAACGGATGGCTCTCCGGCTGCGTCGCCTCCAAGGATGATGACGATCCCCTTCGCCATCCCAACGACGAGCGCTGCAGGTAACAGGTCTTTCGCTCCATCTGTAAATCCATCCGCGATATCATTGACCGTCATGTTGTTCAGTTTGAAGATGACGCCGATAATTCCGGCAACAAGCCCGATCGTAAAGAACTGTGTTGCAATTTCTGGAATGTAGTAAGCATCTTTAATAACGCCCCAGATGATCCAGCCAACCCCAGCGAACAACGTGATCACAACGAGTCCATGACCGAGACTGAAAGAAGAGTCCAGTTCTTGATTTTTATTGTAATCTTTAAAGTACTGATTCGATTCGGTTGAGAGAGACTTCGATGGGTCTTTTCGGATGCGGTTCGCGTACCACATCGTATAGAGAACGCCTACAAGCGTGAAGACGATCCACATCACGATCCTGTACGGTGCTCCTGACAATACAGGAATACCGGAAACACCCTGCGCGATCGCAACGCCGAACGGGTTCATCCACGATGTTGCGAACCCGATCTGCGTCGCAACGTATGTAATCATGACACCTGTGATCGCGTCATACCCGAGCGCAACGACGAGTGGGATCAAGATCATCGCGAAGGCGATCGCCTCTTCTCCCATTCCAAAAATCGCGCCGCCTAGTGAGAACAAGACGAACATAAGAGGAATGATTAATACTTCTCGCCCTTTTGTTCTATCGATGATCGAGAGAATACCCTGGTCGATCGCTTTCGTTCGCATGATGATCCCGAAGGCACCACCTATGATGAGGATAAAGGCGACGACTCCAACAGCCGATCCCCACTTACTCCCTGATACGAGACCTTCGAATACATAATTTAGAAACCCTGCTTCACCAAAAGGCTCAAACAGACTCACACCTTCACGTACGGCATTACCTTCTTCATCTTTTACATAAGAAAAGCTATCAGGAATAAGTACGGTTTTCGTTTGCTCCTGCCCCTGGTGAACGTAGGTAACATCTTTTGTTTCAAACGTTCCCTTTGGGATGAAATACGTAAGAACAGCCGCTGCTAATACAACAAAAAAGACGATGACAAACGTATGCGGCATTTTAATCTCTTTCTTTTCTTTATTCATGTTTCCCCTTCCTTCCGTTACTACTATTGGTTTTATACTGCTTACTATACATGATGCAAGTTCCATGCCAAGTTTTAAACTTCCGTAATCGTCAGAAAAATCACGAAAGTAAACCTTTCTATCGGGTTCATTTGTTTCTAATTGGTGTTACAATAGAACCAATAAGAAAAGAAGGTGTTCTATATGAGTCAGCCAACCCTTACGCTCATTGCTGGGAGTAGTCGAACAAAGGAAGTATTACGAGAGCAGCTTGACCAGCTGCTTGGAGATTACATATCTGTCACATCGTTCGCAGTCGATGAAGGGCTCCCTCTCGAATGGTCTGATAAGATCATTCTGTATTCTTCTGACGCCGCCAAACTGGAAGCGGAAGCCCTCTCAACGATCCAAAGTCCAAAAATCATCGTCGGCAACAGAACGATTCGTCACGATTACATCGAAGAGCTGTTGACGCTCCCGAATGGCGAAACTGTCCTCATGGTCAATGACGACGACCAAACGACGGTCGACGTAATCGAGTCGCTTTACCAGCTTGGCATCAACCACATCAAATTCGTTCCTTATAAAAAAGGAAAGATGTTTTATGACGATATCACGATCGCGATATCTCCAGGTGAAACGCACCTATGCCCTGCCTATATCGATACGGTGATAGACATCGGCGTCCGACCGTTCGATATGGCCACCATCCTTAAGATGATCGATCATTTCGATCTTGATGACATGATTTCTTCTAAAGTCTCTGAGCGCTACATCCGCAGTATGATCACGTTACATCGAAAGATCCTGTTCGCTGAACAAAAAGCAACGAGGACGACTGAACACTATCAAAACGTCGTAGATACAGTTGATGATGGGATTCTTGCGATCAACCGAAAAGAACGAATCACCCTTTTTAATCATAGACTCGAAGCTCTCTTTCAGCTTTCAGCAAAAGAAGTCGTCGACCAGCCTCTAAAAGACGTAGTTGATGACGAACTGTATGAATTCATCCTTCATGATACAGAAGAGAACAAGTACCTATCCATGAACGGGGTGGACGTCGTCGCGTTCAGACAACACATGGAAGGTGAACATACCATCGTCGTAACGTTTAAAAGTGTGAACCAGGCGTTTGAAATTGAAAAAACCGCACAGCGAGAGCAGCATAAGAAAGGGTTCATAGCGAAATACGACTTTGACGATATTTTAGGAGAACACCCTCACTTAACAGAGTGCAAACGGATTGCGAAGAAGCTTTCGATGTCTGAGCACCCCGTTCTTATTCACGGGGAAACAGGAGTTGGAAAAGAACTCTTCGCTCATGCGATCCACCGCCACTCCCTTCGGAAAAACGGTCCTTTCATTGCGATCAACTGTAGTGCATTAACAGAGACATTGCTTGAAAGTGAACTGTTTGGGTACGAGGAAGGAACGTTTACTGGAGCGAAGAAAGGCGGTAAGAAAGGATTGTTTGAACTCGCTGATAACGGCACGATTTTTCTTGATGAGATAGGAGATATCAGCTCGACCGTTCAAGCTCATCTCCTTCGTGTACTGCAGGAGAAAGAAATCAGAAGGATTGGCGGAAGAAAGATCATCCCCGTCAACGTCAGGGTGATCGCAGCCACGAACAAAAACCTTCAGGATAAAATCGCAGAAGGGTCTTTTCGGTCAGATTTGTTTTATCGATTGAACGTCCTTCATCTTTCTATCCCGCCACTTAGAGAACGTGTGAGTGATATTACGCTTCTTATGAATTATTTTGTCACAAAGAGCGGCAACTGGATGAAGATCGATGATGATGTAATTCAACGATTTCAGACGTACGATTGGCCAGGAAACATCCGCCAGCTAAAAAGCATCATCGATTATGCACTAGTGGTCGCAAGTGGCTCAACGATTACATTGAACGATCTGCCGCATGATAGGCTGCAAAAGATTTCTGCCGAGCCGTCAACACTTCCTGAAAGCAGTATGGAAGCAAACGAACATGAGATGATATTAAAAGGGATTAAAGAGAGAAACGACGCAGGAAAATCTGCAAGCCGAAACCACTTATCTGAGAGTAGCCAAGGTTCCACCACCCCACTCACTCCACAACAAGTTCGCCTCCGCCTAAACGATCTCGAACGAGAGGGATACGTGATTAAAGGACGCGGACGAGCTGGCACTCATATTACGTTAGAAGGGGAACGTTATTTAGCTCAATTACAAGCACAAAGCCGCTAGGGATTCCTAGCGGCTTTGTGTATTAAGATCTACACCGGATTCTCCATCGACATCACTTCAAAGATGTGCCCATCAGGGTCTTGAAAGCTCGACGCATACATAAACCCGTGATCGACTGGGTCTGAGGACGCTTTTCCTCCAGAATTCAAAGCTTTCTCCACGATGCGGTCAACTTCCTCTCGATTACTCACCGATATCGCGACGATCGCCTCTGTTCCATCCTTTGCATTCACGACCTCTTTTTTTGTAAACGTCTTAAAGTACTCCTCTACCAAAAGCATAATGTAAGTATTGTCGTTGATCACCATGCATGTTGCTTTATCGTCCGTATACTCAGCGTTGAATTCAAAGCCTAGTTCAGTGAAGAAGGATACCGACCGATCAAGATCTTTTACAGGTAAGTTCAAGTAAACTTGATTGACTTGTAACGCCATACCATCACCTCATCTTCAAATTTTCAATCCCACCCCAATCACTTTTCTACATGAAGCGGTGGAACCCTTTTTTCAATGATGACTTTTATTTAGGACGTGTTTTTTGTATGCAGCGATCTTTCTATCGAGCATCTCGTCTGTTGCCTTGAGCGTTTCAATCTGATGCTGAATCTTCTTTTGGTGATCCTCTAATAGCATGAGCCTTTCTTGTGCGGTGTGATCACCCTCTTTAAACAGAAGGGCATATTTCTTTAAGTCTGTGATCGACATTTGGGTTTCTCTTAACTTCTTAATAAACGTGAGCCATCTGATGAGCGCATCATCAAACTCCCTG
Organism: Anaerobacillus sp. ABD4_527; assembly: GCF_056160805.1. Lineage (NCBI taxonomy): Bacteria > Bacillati > Bacillota > Bacilli > Caryophanales > Bacillaceae > Anaerobacillus > Anaerobacillus sp. ABD4_527. The sequence goes on along the minus strand of NZ_JBSWXZ010000002.1, from coordinate 413,544 downwards.
ACACCATTTTCATCTCTGTAAGGCTCGATGATTCCTTCTTTCTCATAATAGCGTATTGTATGTGGCTTTATATTGACTTTTTCTGCAACTTCACTTATCGAATACATAGCAACCTCCAATTTTTAAAACAAACGGCTTGCCTTAAAGTGAACTTTAACAGTTACGCTATGATCATAGCAAATAAAGGAGGAATTCACATGACATACACCGTCATTACAGGAGCAAGCTCAGGGATTGGCTATGAAACGGCGTTAACGTTTGCCAGAGAGGGTAAGAATCTTATTCTTGTCGCACGAAGGGAAGAAAAGTTAGAAGCACTAAAAAAGGAAATCCGAGACATCAATTCAGAATTGGACGTCGTCGTGAGCGTCGCGGACTTATCGATCAACGAACAAGTGTATACCCTTTACGAAAACCTTAAGGACTATGAAATCGATACATGGATCAACAATGCCGGGTTCGGGAACTTTGATTCTGTTGGAGATCAAGACCTGCCAAAGATCGAAACGATGCTTCGCTTAAATAACGAAGCGCTCACAATTCTGTCGTCTCTTTACGTTCGCGATTATGCGGATAAAGAAGGAACACAGCTGATTAATGTCTCGTCAGGGGGAGGATACACGATTGTCGCCGATGCTGTGACGTACTGTGCAACAAAGTTCTTCGTTAGTGCGTTTACAGAAGGATTAGCGCAAGAGCTCGCAGGAAAAGGGGCGAAGCTGAAAGCGAAAGTCCTGGCACCTGCAGCAACTGAAACAGAATTTGCCCAACGCTCGTTGGATGTCGATGAGTTTAGCTATGAACAAGCTGTTCCACAGTATCACACAGCAAAAGAAATGGCCGCGTTCATGCTCGATCTCTATAAAAGCGATAAAGTCGTCGGAATCGTTGACGGGTACACGTATGAGTTCTCATTACGTGATCCGATCTATCCTTACGCGTCGAGAGGAGCAAAATCAGAATCATAAATTAAAAAGGGAGTGCGTCATAGCTGTGACGCGCTCCCTTATTTTGTAAAAAAAGTACGAACTGCTCTATGAAATTACTCAACTGAAAAGTCTCCTGAAGTGGTTTCTACATCTAGTTGATTCGTCGCCTCCCCGATAACACCTTGGAATTCATTCTCTTCTTTCACCTTATACAGCATATCCTTCAGCCTGCTATCACCTTCGCCAGAATTTCCATCGAACGTAACTTCAAGATCAGTCGGTTTCTTCGTATAGATCACCTGGACACTACCACTCGTCGTTTCGATTTCAAAAGACTTGCTTTCTTCTTCGGTTACAACCGTTACGTCCCCTGACGTTGCCTCGATCTCCCCAGAGGTTGCAGTGAGACGATTAACTTCAACGCTTCCACTCGTCAACTCTATCGATAGATCGCCGATTTCGCTCTCGCCCAGTTCAATGTTTCCGCTTGTAGCTGCTAACGAAACGGTTGTGGCTGTAAATCCTTCAAGCGTATGAGAACCAGAAGTCGACTCGATCATGACAGTATCTGTCGTAAGTGCTTCACCATCAATATCCCCAGACGTGGAACGAACGTTTAACGTTTTAAAAGCATTCTCTGGTATTTCGATAATGAGCGTTACATTTTTGCTTACAAGATTAACTCCAAGCTTACTGTCAGGTACATACGCAACTTGAAGCTTCCCATTTCTCTCTGTCACGTCGATCTCCTGGTTATCGCCATCTTTCTTAACTTTTCCTTCCAATGTTACAGAAAGCTTTTCCTCTGGTGTAGACCGAAAGACAATGTCTGCTGACGTTGTTTTGACATCGAGTGAGCTCATCCCTTTTACCGTAACTTCCTCATTTACATTCAACGAAACTTTTTCAGCCCCTACATCGGTCAAGTACATAACACCCGCTATTAGAAGTAAGGTGATTCCTAAAAAAAGCACGAACTTTTTCACAACCGCACAACCCCCATCCGCTACGTTTTCCTACTTTGTATAATGACCGATAAAAAGAAGATGACAAGATACCCAACCATTAAATAAACGAGTAAGAACGCAGTCGGAACTGTACTCCAAACGAGCTTTGTGATAAAAAAAGCAACGAGAGCGAAAATCACAGCACCGAGCCATAGCTTAAATCGATTGACATTCATCGTTCACTTCCCCCTTGCTGCTATGCATTTGTCTATGTATTAAATGAACTGAAACCCATAAACATACCAGAATAATAGAATCGTAAAGATCCCTGCATACACCCATTTTTTCTGTTTAAAATGGATGACGCTGATCAACGCGAGCACTGAAAGCATGAAGAAATAATAAAGATAATCAAACCATTTCGCTTCGATCAGAAACCGATCAATCGTGATCAAAATAAAAAAAGCGACGACAAATAATACGTACTTTCTTGATTCCTTTGCCTTATTCAATGGACTAACCTTCCAATCATTTTTTGTTATTCTACATCTCTCTTCATTACAAAGTCATCTTCCGTTTCGTCCACTCTCTTAAATCCTGCTTTTTCGTAAACTCGGATAGCTGCTTTATTTGTTTTCTCTACTTCTAACCTGATCACGTCGATCCTCTTGTCATAGTGATCCAAGCCGAATTGAATTCCCTCGTTCACGTAATCGACGGCGAGTCCTTTCCCAACTAGACGAGGATGAAGAGCAAGTCCGATCTCCACCGTATTACCGCTTTCTGTGAACTCAAAAAGTCCAGCAACTTTTTCCCCTTCAAGAGCCACGAACCCATCACACCCACCAGGGCCGATCAGCACACCGTCTTTCTCATAGGAAGTAAAGTACGGTTTCATAAAGAGGTCTTCGAAGCGGCCTTCATAGTCCCATGCGTCAATTTCTTTAACATATTCCAATGTGATTGGAACAAATGTATACGTCATTGCCATTTTCCTTTCCTACAACATTTGATCGAGCGATTTATACCCTTCTGCAGTTTGCTTCAATGTATCGAGCGTACTCTCTAAATGATGGCGAATTGCGATTTGCACTTCTTCGACGTCTCCGCTCTTGATCGCTTCGATAATCTTCCGATGTTCATCGAGACTTTTGTTCTTTTCCTCACTTTTCGTATCGACAACATCATATATCCGCAGATAAATATCAATTTGATCGATCACCTTACGCAGGAATTCACTTATGTATTTATTATCGCTCCTGTCTGCTAGAAGCATGTGGAATCGTTTGTTAAGCGCGATGTATTCTGGGATATCCTCTGTTTTATAAACGCTCACCTCTTCTTCGAGCGTTTCTTCTAATCTTAAGATATCGTGATCTGAGACCTTATCGAGTCCGAACTTTACTGCGATACACTCTAGCTCGATTCGCAGTTCAAACGCCTGAATGATCTCCTTTATGTCTGGCTGTACCACATACGCTCCCTTATTCTGAACAAGCGTCACATAGCCATCTTCCTCTAGTTTTCGAAACGCATGACGAATCGGGGTCCTGCTTACGTTCAACTTTTCCGATATGATCGCTTCCACTAATTTCGTTCCAGGCGCAAGCTCTCTCCTCAAGATAGCCTGTTTTAACTTATCGACAATCCTTTGTTCAGCAGACTTTTTTGTCATTGGTGATCCCCTCTACTTTAATTGTACGGTACTACTAGCATAAGCGACCCACGCTCCTAAGCCAAGCACTCTCTTGAATAAATTAGGCTATTCAAAAACAAAGAAAGGACTTACAATGAAATTGTAGTACAATTTTGAACTACATAAATGAACACATAGGGGGCACAAGCTCATGTTTCACAAATTAGTTGATAAAACAATTCCAGAGCAAGTAGAAATACTGACTCGTGCTTTGGTCGAGATCGAAAGCATCAACGGTACATCAGGAGAAGCAGCTGTTGCGGATTTTATTAAAGATACGCTGCTATCCTTTCCATATTTTAAAAGAAATCCTCACCTCGTTTGGGAGCAGGTTGTCGATCAAAAACTAGGCAGAAAGAACATCTTCGCACTCCTTAAAAGTCCAAAATCTACTAAAAACACCATCATCTTTCATGGGCACCTCGATACAGTTGGAACGGATGACTACGGCAGCTTGAAAAAAGATGCGCTTAACTCGGATGCGTTAGAGGCCTTTTTCAAAGACTATCAGTTTGATCAAGACGTAAAGAAAGATGCGGAGTCTGGCGATTGGTTGTTTGGTCGAGGGGCACTCGATATGCAGAGCGGTGTAGCGGTGCATCTTGTAAACTTACTCTATTTTTCCACGCACCAAGAAGAGCTGAATGGAAACATCCTCTACATGGGCAATCCTGATGAAGAAAGCCAGCATAAAGGGATCACGACTGCGATATCAGAGTTAAATCGATTGAAACGACAAGGACTGAACTTTGTTTGTGCGATCAACGCTGACTTTATGACGCCTCAATACGACGGTGACCCGCATCGCTATATTTATACTGGTTCAGCCGGAAAGCTTTTACCGAGCTTTTATATCTATGGAAGAGAAACGCACGTTGGCGACACCTTATCTGGAATCGACTCAACGTTGATCTCAGCTGAAATCAATCTAAGAATAAACAACAACATCAACTTAGCTGAAAATATTCCCGGGGAACTCATCCTTCCTCCTTCGTGTTTGTACCAGAAGGACACGAAAGATTTCTATAACGTTCAGACCGCGAAAAGCAGCTACTTGTATTTTAACTATTTTATTTATGAAGCGACGGCGAAGGATGTGATGAGAAAGCTTGAGGAACTGACGGTGGATGCTTGTATAGAGGTCGAAGCAACGCTTTCAGCGAACTACCAAGCGTTCATCAAGCGAACGGGTCTTCCAACTCGAAATCTCTCGTGGCATATCGAAGTTACGAGTCTTGAATCATTTATTGATGAGTTGAAGGGAAAAGGCGCAGATGTCGACACAGTGACTGCCCAAGTTATTGAGGAAAACAAAGAGCTCGAGGCGCGAATGCTTTGTTTTAAAATCGTCGAAGCACTTCAACAGCTTGATCCAGATAAGAAGCCAAGAGTGATCATCTTCTATGGTCCTCCTTACCTTCCCCACAATTATTTGGGTGAAAGTGAGCGTGACCAGCTTTTGCTTGATGTTGTGAAACGAAATCTTGATGAAACGGCAAAGCGCACAGGGGAAACATTCGCAGTGAAGAAGTTCTTCCCATACCTTGCAGATGGTAGTTTCTTATCGCTGCATGAAACGGATGATGAAATCGACGCACTCGTTAAGAACTTTCCTGAGCTCTCAAAAACGTATCCAATTCAAATCAAAGATATTCGTGAATTGAACGTTCCGTCTGTGAACATGGGCGTGTATGGGAAGGACGGGCACAAATGGACAGAGCGTGTTTATAAACCGTATTCGTTCGATGTACTGCCAACACTCATCCGAGATACTACAAAGATGCTGCTCGATCAATCGAATGAAAGGCACGGAAAAAAGGTAGTCACCGAGTAGATGCCACTTCCTTACAAATATTGTTTTTTTCTACCTGAAGAGGGTAATGGATAAAAAACAAGGTGGTGTGCAAATGAGTAAGACAAAACTGATTGTCTTTATCCTAGCTGCTATCTTCTTCTTAGGTGCGATCATCTTTGACTTTTTCACAGAAGACTTCGACTATACGTTTTTCAAAGCCATCGGCATGGTCATAACAATTGGGATCATCCTTTACAAGTATGCGAATGGGAAAGAGGAAAGTGAAATGTAGGCTAATTCGTGCAACAAAAAATCGGTCAGGGGCAGTAGCCGCTGGCCGTACGTTTTTTTAGTAGCTATCGTCTACGTTGGTGAATGAATGTATTGCCACTGTGAAAGGAACGCACCATATATTTTTAATTACCTAGGGTACTCCTGATCCTTCATAAATGAAAAAAGACGACTACTCTTTTAGAATAATCGCTTTCCTTAGTTAGTTAAACTATTCAGGACTACCTGGAGGATAATAATATGGTGGTATTCGTAGCCACCCTCTTTTCGCCATTAAAGCTTTTAACGTGGTTCCATATGCGATTAATTCTGTCTGATTTTTAATCCAAATGTACCCTACATCATTACGAATGGCCTGAGACTGCCCGGCTGCACACTCCATGATAAAAACAGCAATCTTTACTGAAACGCCATTTGTAATTTCATCGTCGGTTAATTTCGCTCCTAAAGGGATGGCACTTCCTTTAGATTCAGGCTTTGGAGAAGGTAAAGTAGGCAGTGGAATTCCTTCTTCTTTCATGAATTCTTCCATCTGTTTTGCCTGCGCTTCACATAACTTCTTCCCCTCAATAAGTACTTCTCTCACCTCGTCGTCGTCAGTCGTATTCAGGCCTACTTCCTCATATCGAATAAATTCTTTCAATGCTGTGTAATAAACCCAACAAGACGTAACTTCTCCTGTATGTAACGGTGTTTTTGGTTCATTAACGTTATCAACTGACGATTTAATTGTATGCCAAAGCGACTCAAAAGGATTTAGCATGTCTACACCTCCCGTATCTTAATGTGTTCTTTCTCCTCAAAACTATACCAACATCTAGACTCTCTCAATCACTTCCATTTCTTTACAGGAATATTGAGTATGTAAAATAAAAACACCACGATCGCTATTGAAATCGGGTAGGCATATAGCATGTCCTCCAAAAAATGAGTGTAACACCCACAGGTCATGGTCATACATTAGGAAGTTATACAAGTAATCCCCCATCATCATTAGAAGGATCGTAGGGTAATGAAGCTTCCAGTTCCTCCAATCTCTCCAACATAAAACAGGCATAGAAATACGATTCTTAGCATGAATTACTCCTATATAAATGTATTTTTACAAGTCAAAGTAACACTTCCTGTTGGTGGGTATCGTACTGAGATCTAAGATTTATTCACGGGCACGATTGTAAATGACCTAATTTCCACTACACCTTCAGTTTCGTTCAACCATCTAAAATCTGACTCGGCCTCTCACACTACCAAACGAGCTTCTCATTTATACGGCTTCTTTCACGTTATCCTCCAGTACTCCAACGATTACTTTCGTCCTTTTCTTCTCTCTACCTCATACCAATTTCTACAATGTCTCATGACTTTCCGCTCTTCAAATACCTGAATGAACTAGATTTGATAAGGAAACATTGGACAGAGAAAGACTACCTTTTCTACAGCACAATGTACTGTAGAAAAAGCAGACGTCCTGAATGGTACTGAGTTTGCCTGAGGGGGCCACCGTATCACCCGATTTGAACGCTTGAATTCCTTCAACAGAGAGCTTTCTACACATGAAACCAGTCCCATGTGCGTCGTCTTCTCCCTGCTACCCGTACCGTAGTACGCCTGGTTACCTCACCGAACCATTAGGGCTGTTCACGCCATAGTCTCCCGCCGCAGAAATCGGGAACTGCGTGTTCTGCGGGAACGCTAAAGTTATTTCATCGGCTTCAGCTAACCTGTCAAGTTTAGATTTTAAACGTGTTACTAGGGGTTCCACGTTCTGAACAGCTTTCAGAAAAAAGACATTACGAAAGACACCTCGCACCATTCTGCTTTTTTGAAGTGGTCGAGGACTTGTTCACTATGAAGTTGGTAGTTCAATATGTATAAGTTTGAGGTGGTGAGGGAGCCCTCACCATCCTCCGGTTAGTGATCGTTACGTAACGAGATGTTCTCTGGCAGCTGTAGAATCGTATCGTTCAGCGTGTCGAGCTTCTGTTCGATGCGGTGAAGCAAGTAGAGCGTCACCACGACAGGAAAGCCAACATCACTGATCAGTGTCATCCAAGACTCCATAACAATCCCTCCTTTTTTAGCTACTGGAAAAAGAGAGAGCATGTGCTCTCTCAGGTTGATTAGATGATCACGTCGCTCGTGTTACGTTCAACGATTCTAGCGCCTCGTTTTGATACAAGATCACCACCGCTAGTTGAGAAGATGTTCTGCTGAAGCAATGTGTCCATCGCAGCGGAGATTGCTGCTGCATCTACCGGCTCGACCGGATCGCTAAGTGAGATCGAGAACGGCTTGTTGTCAGCGTTAAGAAATTGAAGTTCAAGTGTTTTTGCCATGTCGGGTACCTCCTTTCTCAATTAGTGGGATAGCGGTCTAGCCTAGTAGATCTGAAGAATCATTGCGCTCAACCGCAAACATCGTGTGCTGTTGAAGTGGCGCTAGCGCTGCTGCAACGGTGAACAATGCGTCCGTCGAAGCTGTAACTTTGATGTTGTTGAAGTTCTTGCTACGAAAGATCGTCTTACCTTTCTCATCCACTCCAACATCGAGTACCATACGAAGCTGCGTGCTATTAAGAGAAGCTGTTGCCATGTGTGTCACCTCCTTTCGCTTTCACCCTATATATCGAAATGAAATCGCAAAAAGGGGCATGTCCAAAAAAAAAGATTCGGGTGCCTGTCACTCCCCGAATCCTGTCGAACGTAAAAGAGGGTGTTACGAGACAATCTCATAACACCCTCTTCACCTCATATTTATTTATTGGCTATGTAACTCATTTTTCTTGTACAAGTGAATATTTCGTAAAGTATGCCCCTGCCATCAATAAGATGATGTTTAGGGACCATATGAACACTCCAAGAAAATCAAACCACATTCCGATCAAGTTAATGATGGCGATTGAAAAGAAGCAAATCGGTGTTAGCGCACTCTTCAATCCAGTTTGCCCCGCCTTTCTTCGTTTCTTTATGACGAGAACGATTGATGCAATAAGAACGATTACGAGTAATACTGACATGATCGTTGTGAACATAAGCGCTTCCTCCTGATTGACTAAAGATCTTCTACCTTTTCTACGTCTTACCCCATCATAAAGTTCCCAACGGAGTGCCTGTCACTCCCCGAATGGTGTCGAACTCACCACCGTTATCTACTTCCCAAAAAATAGACGCAAGTCATCCAATCCAATAAAAGCCCGTTTGCATATACTTTAAGATAGATTATGAAAGGTGGTTAATTCGGTTGTCTCTTTATTTAGTCGTCAGAAATCCTTCTATCGTCGATACGGATGTACAAAACATCTTGTCTATCTGTGTATTCTCAATCGACTGTAATCCAACGTTAAATACAAACGTCCTTGTTTCATTGGGCAATCCCGATCAGGCCCAGAATATTGATTTATTCTTTATGGATGGTACACCGATCACGTTCGATAGCCTTGGTACGTTTGAGTTTGAGGGCGTTAACCCGGATACGTGCGCAACGATTCTCGGTACATTTAGAGAACCTGGCAACTACGAGTTTCACTTTGCACTGTTAGAAGAAACTTCGAACGCACCGATCGATCGGGTATCTGAGACGGTTCGTGTTATTGGAGAGAGTAGCGGAACGATTCGAACACCAGAGGCTCAAGTAGCTCCAAGTAATAGTAAGGAACGAACAAAGAACGGTCGAAGCGAGAACGGTCAAACCGACCTGGCTCAGAAGCTCCAAATGAAGCAGCTGCAAAATAGCTCCTCCAAAAAGAGTAAATACAAGAGACCAAAGGTCATCAAGAGTTCAAAACAATGAGCGCTTCCCACGTATAAGAGAGCTTATCCAAGAAGGGTGAGCTCTCTTATGGTGAGGCAAACGAAATAAGGATAGAAACATAGTTCGCTAGAAACTAGACCCCTAACTAGTCCAAATAAATTTACGTACATATGATAATAGAGAAGTTTGACATGAAAAGAGGAAATCATATGACGAGTCCCGTTTCAGGGTATATCACCGATAACCGAAATTTAGTCGGTGGAAAAGGTACACCGAATTTGTTTTTTGATATAAACAATAGCGTGTTGTTTGAAAGAGATCCAGAAAACATCGTCTATCTTTTATCTTCCACCCAGATGCCCGCGATGATTGGCGGATCTGTTGCAGAACTGAATATGTCGAAAGGGTTTATTAGAGAACCTCACTGGCATCCAAACGCATGGGAGTTGGACTACCTTATTTCTGGTTCAGCAACCGTTGGCATTCTTGACCCTAACAACAATAAACTACAAACGTACAAGCTAACAAAACCAGGCGAAACGGTGTTCATCCCAATGGGTTACTGGCACTGGATCTCAGCTGATTCTGACGATACGAAACTGATACTATTCTTTAACAACGATCAGTTTCAAACGCAGGAAGGTTCTACGATGTTAACGCAAACGCCACTTCCTGTTTACGAACAAGCATACAATATTGAGCCTAAGAAAATGGCGGCAGCGCTAGAGCCGATCGAAGGCGCTGGCGCAGTCGTCATCGGACCGCCACCTCCGCTCTCAAGAAAGCGAAAATAACAGAAAAACCATAGCGAGCGAGTCCGCTCACTATGGTTTATTTGTTACAGTAACACCTATCGATAAACGCTCGCACACGTGCCGCCTTCAGGCTCGTAGTAACAGTGGTTTTTGTATTGACCAGAAAACGGTTGACCGTACCACGTTGAAGGACAAGGGCCATAAGGATTGAAGTACCAGAGCGCATATTTACCAGGATGTTCTCTCCAGTAGTCCAAGTTCCGTTTGGCTAATCGTTTCTCGGATTCTCGTGCTCGGTTGTAAAAAACGTTCCCTTTTTGAACAGCTTCAAATGAATAGTTGCCGCCCTGCACCTGGTAGATTACCTGAGGAATGGTTCGTAACCCCTGGAAATCCAAACAATCGGCCTGCGCACGATTGACAATGACGTTTCCTACATAGAGCATCCCCTGTTTCCCTTCCCCTTCGGCTTCTGCTCTCATCATCCTTGCCATCAAGGCAACATCTGAATCTTTGTACTTTACTCTTGGCATTTTCCTCACCCCAAGATAGTGTATGATGAATGCCCATGGTGATGTCACTAATCCATTAAAGAAAAGTAGCGATGGGCTCGTAATCAAAATTCAAACCGCTCTGTGACCTCCTCACCCGTTGCCATGTTTTTCACGTTGTACGTTCCATTTTTTACTTCCTCTTCACCGATGATGATCACGTAAGGAATGCCTTCTCGATTCGCTTTATTCATCGCTTTCCCTACCTTCCGTCCACTCATATCAACCTCAACACGATTTCCTTTGTCCCTAAGAGCCTCCGCGAGCTTCAGCGCCTGCATCCCTGTGTTTATCGGGATAATCACATACTCGATCGCGCTTTCTTTTACCTCAACCTCCTCTTTCATCGCCGTATAAATGACGTCGAGTCCAAAAGAAATTCCGACCGTCGGAAGTGGCTCATCACGTCCAATCAAGCCAGCGACCGCATTATCATACCTTCCCCCGCTTCCGATGCTCGATGTTACGCTGCCGCTCCTCAAAAACACTTCATAGATTGTCCCCGTGTAAATATCCAACCCTCTTGCTAAAAAAGGATTAAAGACGCATTTCGCATCGATACCAAGATACGTTAAATAAGATTGCAATTCCCTAAGCTCTTCAATCCCTTCTCTCAGTACGCTCTCAGACTCACTGAACCGTTCAAAATAAGAAAGCTCCGTATTCCCCTCATCTTCAAGAAACTGCTTGATCGCCGTTACACGTTGAGGTGATACTTCTTTGTCTTCTAGCTCTTTCACCACAGCGTCAACACCAATCTTCGGCAGCTTATCAAGTGTTAAAATTACATCGTTTACCCTGTCACGCGGCGTTCCGAGAACGTTCAGCATGCCGATCAACAGCTTCCGATTGTTGTACTGAATCACCACATCGAGGTTTAATCGACGATAGCCTTCTAACCCCATCATCATCAACTCTGCTTCAGCAAGCTGTGTATCAACACCAACGATGTCAACATCGCACTGCGTGAACTCCCTAAACCTCCCCGCTTTGATGGGGCCGTCTCGAAATACCTTTCCGATCTCATACCGTTTAAAAGGCATGCTTAACGATGGATTCATCGCCACCACTTTTGCGAACGGAATCGTAAGATCATAACGCAGCGCAAGGTCACGTTTCCCCCGATCCGATAATCGATACATCTCCTCCAAAATCTCATCGCCACCCGCGTACTTCGAAGCCATCAAGCTCGTTTCATTCAAGATTGGCGTCTCAAGCGGCTGGCATCCGTATTGAATGAACAAATCTTCAAGCGTTCGTACGATCTCCCTTCTTACCCTCTGATCCTTAGGCAAAAAATCCTGCGTTCCTTTTACATTTTGAAAGCTCTTCATATCCATTCCTCCTAAAAAAGTATAAAAAAACCGCACCGATTTAAGTTCGTCACTTAATCGATGCGGTTTCATGAAGAATAGCCTTCCTATGTGCGATTTCTTTTTAGAAAATCGAATAGCAAGGCTAGTTGTTATGATGAAGTTGTGTGAATGACAATCGTTCGTTGACCATGTGAACTCACACCTTTTCCTCTATTTCAAATTACATTATCAGAACCGTGCTGGAAAATCAATGCAAAAGTTGTATGTAAAATAGTCTTGCGATCAAGATGGAAAACAAAACGAGCACGATGCCATAAAACAGCTTCACGTTCTTACCTGCTCTTCGGTCCATACGGCTTTTCTTCACGCTTTTTCACCTTTCACAAAATCGGCTTATTGCTGTCGTACTCTCAAACAAGAAGCATGCCAATTCATCGTGTCCCTTCATAAAAAATTGGTCTGTACACGTATATTTTTATCGAAAATCACCGAACATGGAGGATACTTATTGAATAAAATAAGAAATAATGATTACGGAGATGATCGGTGTGTGGGTGATCACAGTACTCGAAGACAACGGTGCCCGGACCACGTTAGATGTTTGTTTCAGTACGTACAAAGAAGCTGCGTCTTATGCAGAAAGAGCTAACTTTCCATCGTTTACGATCAAGGTTGCAACACGATAACAACCTTGGAAACCGCACCTTTTTAAAGGCAGTGCGGTTATTTTTATTTTAACCATCTATTTCCCATACAATGTTAAAAGATCATCGAACTTTTCGATCGATTCGTCATACTCACTTACTTGACCAAACCCATACTTCGCATAAACAAAAGGAATCCCGGCGAATCTGGCAGCCTTTCTGTCCCCTTCCGTATCGCCTACATAAACAGGATTATGAAGGTTATTTCGTTCCATGATCAACATAATGTTTTCACCCTTCGAAAGCCCTGTTCTACCCGGATTTTCATAATCTATAAAGTGTTCACCTAGTTGATGATAGTCATAAAACACCTCGATATACCCATCCTGACAGTTGCTTACGATATAAAGCTTGTACGACTGAGCAAGAACCTTGAGAACCTCAGGAACGTTCTCATAAAGAGATCCACCTTTTTCGGCGATCGTACCTAGTTCATTCTTACCGCAAGCTTCGATGAGCTGTACTCTTTCTTCTTCACGAACATCTGGAAAAAACATTTTACCGATCTCATCCATCTGCAGTCCCATGGACCTTTCGAAATCTTCACGCGTTAGCTGTTTGTCCGTGTGAGGATTTTGACTGATACTCTCATTCCAAGCATCGATCACCGTGTCGATCGGATCCCAGATCGTTCCGTCTAGATCAAAGATGATACTATCCATATGTAAGTACTCCCCTCTAAGCCTTTGTTGTTGAGTATATAGGAGATGGATTCATTTGGAAATACTCGTGTCATACGTTTGATCTCTCACCACTACTGTTTCAGGTACGAAGCGAATCAAAACATTCTCTTCATCCTGGTGCTGAAACCTTTGGTCCCAAACCTCTTTATTTCCACCTAAGTATTTTGACAGTAAGCGCTCCGCTAATGCATGATCGAACGGTTCGACCGTCGCTTTTCCTCTAAAACCAGCGTGCCATACTTTCCCAGTGTTGTGATCAAAATCAACGATTCCAATCGCACACTTCGGTTCTTCCTTGAGCCGTAATGGGAACGTGTTTCCCTGATTGCCAATCATCCATAAACACTCGTTTTCCCAGTGAAACCACACTGGTGATTCTCTTGGTCCGTTTTCAGATGATGTTGATAGATGAGCGAATAATGGTTTGTCTAGCAACTCTCTTAACGCAAACGTTTCATTACTATCGATGATTTTCATAGTACCCTCCTTTATAAGTAGTAGGTTCAAGACCGTCTATAAACAATTATTTCAAACGAGCCACTATCCCTCAACAATAAGAAAAAGACATTTCCACCTTAACGGAAATGTCTTCACAACATTTTAATGAATCGATGGCTCGAGTGCGACTGCTGGTCCGAAGAATTCATAATGCATTTGTTCTTCTTTCACACCGAGCGATTCAAGAGCTTCCCTCACCGCTTTCATAAAAGCTAATGGGCCGCAGAAATAATACTGTGTATCCTGATCAAGCGTAAGAATTTCTTTTATCCATTCACCTGTTACATAGCCTTCTTTATTAAACAATCCGAGCCTTCGATCTTCACTCGTAGGCGATTCATAGCACGTATAATAATCAAGAGCAGAGTGATCCAGTGCCCTCACTTCCTTATCGAATGCGTGAACATTCCCATTGATCGCCGCATGAATGAACGTCGTGTTTCTGTTCTGTGTTGCACTAGCCTTCACCATACTCATTAGTGGCGTGATCCCTACTCCACCACTCAATAGAACGATTGGATTCGTACCTTCTTCTAAATAAAAGTCTCCTGCTGGTGCCGTAACGCTCAGCGTATCGCCTTCTTTTACCCCATCATGCAAAAAGTTTGAAACGATGCCATCAGGCTTCGTAGGATTTTCTTCCTTTTTAACAGAAATGCGGTAGTACGGTTTCCCCTGATCATCTGAAAGGCTATATTGACGGATGTGTGTGTAAGTATCTCCCGGAATGTTTACTTTGACACTGATGTATTGCCCTGGTTTGAACGGTGCGAGCGGTCCGCCTTCAACAGGTTTTAAATAGAATGAGGTGATCACGTCACTCTCTTGCTCTTTACGCTCAACTACGAAGGTGCGATCGTTACGCCAGCCACCTACCTGTGCCTCTGCTTCTTTATACATTTCTTCCTCAACGTCGATAAACACACTTGCGATAACGCCGTACGCTTCTTCCCATGCGCTCAAAATCTCATCTGTCGCCGCATCCCCGAGCACTTCTTTTATCGCTTTTAATAAATACTCCCCGACAATTGGATAATGTTCTGGTTTCACACCAAGACTTCGATGCTTATGCGCAACTTGCTTTACGACAGGAAGGATCGATTCCAACTGATCGATGTGCTTCGCTGCTGCGTAAACGGCATTCGCTAACGCTTGCTGTTGACGTCCTTGCTTTTGGTTCGCATGGTTAAAGATGTTTAACAGTTCAGGATGGTTTGTGAAAAGCATGTCATAAAAACGTGTCGTGATGGCATTTCCGTGGACTTCCAACACAGGCACAGTCGATTTGATGGTAGCAATCGTTTTAGGTGATAGCATAAGAAAACCTCCATAATTTTAAAGAAGTATTTTGTTTACATCTTTATGGTAAAGGGGATCTCTTTTTAAAGCAATATAAAAAATACATCTTTACGAAAGTTTTCACATTTCGTTTAAAACCTTACAGAAGTTTTCATAATGGCAGATGTGCTAAAATAAAGGGAAAGTGGACTGAAATGAGGATGAACGATCGTGCGTTTAAGAAATTATACGGATTACTCATTAAGAATGTTGATCTATCTTGGGAGTATGAAGAATGATAAATTAGCGAGCATCCAGGAAATCGCAGATGCTTACAATATCTCGAAAAACCATTTAATGAAAGTCGCTCATGAGCTCGGAAAGAAGAAGTATATCGAAACGATCCGAGGAAGGTACGGCGGACTCCGACTCGCAAAACACCCTAAAGACATAAACGTTGGGGAGATCGTACGAAGCATGGAAGAAGATTTTCATCTAGTCGAATGCTTTGACCGAGAAACGAACACGTGCGTCATCACACCTGCGTGTCAATTGAAGCATGTGCTCAATGACGCGCTGCAAGCGTATTTTAAGGTACTCGATGGCTATACGCTCGATGATCTTATCGTGAATGATCACACCTTGCGACAATTGTTCGATCTCAACAAAGGAGAATAAAGCTGCCGAATCGGCAGCTTTTTCTATGCCTGCGTATAGATCATCACGAAATGTAGAACGGCCCGAGCTGAGTCTGGATTGATGTAAGCATGCTCTTGATCAGCCTGAAACTTGATCGAATCATACCGTTCTAACTCATAGATCTCATCTTGGACCCTCACGTTCACACGCCCTTCCATCACAGTGATGTATTCGATCACACCTTGCTGATGGGCGTCTGCATTGTACTCGCTGTTCGGCTCAAGAAACGCTCGATGCGTTTCTAATGAACCGTATCCCTTCATGTTGAACATCGGTTCAAGGACTAAAGATTCATCTGCGCTAAGTACTTTCTGTCCTTCATGTTTCTTCGATATTACGACGTCTTGTTTTTCTACGAGCAGTGTTGAGATCGGAATCGCTAGTCCATTCGCAATCTTCCAGATGATCGTTAACGATGGATTCGCTTCCCCTCTTTCAATTTTCCCTAACGTTAGATTACTAACATCCGTTCGTTCTGCTAGATCTGATAACGAAAGATTTCGTTCCTTCCTAATCGATCGTAGCGTTGCCCCGACTTGCTTCGATAATTTTTCAGGGTCTCCCCAGTTATTTTTTTCACTCATACGATACCCTCACCATCAAACAATTTTACATTTCACTACATATACTATAATATACATATCATTAACTATACTATACAGAGAAGAGCGATTTTATTGAAAGAGATAGCCCTCGGTATTCTTTCGTCGATGTTTTTTGCCGTTACATTTATCTTGAACCGTTCGATGGAACTTGAAGGTGGAAGCTGGATGTGGAGTTCTTCCCTCCGTTTCCTCTTCATGGTTCCCTTTCTATTCCTCATTGTACTGATGAGAAGCAATCGAAAACAAGTTTTTATCGAACTAAAAAAAGAACCTTGGAAATGGCTGACGTGGAGTTTTGTGGGTTTCGTCCTTTTCTACGCCCCTCTAACATACGCAGCGACATATGGACCAGGCTGGTTAGTGGCAGGCACATGGCAATTCACGATTATCGGTGGGATCCTCGTCGCTCCTTTCTTTTTCAAAGTAGAACGAACCGCCAAGGGCATCGTGAAACGACGACACCGCATCCAAACAAAATCACTCGCCATTTCGCTGATCATCTTGATTGGAGTCCTTTTGATTCAACAGCAAAAAGCGAGTGAGCTCACAATCGTTCAGATTATGATCGGGATCGGTCCTGTCATTTTAGCCGCGTTCGCATATCCACTCGGAAACCGCAAGATGATGGAGTTATGTGAAGGAAAGCTCGATACGTTTCAGAGAATTCTAGGCATGACGATCGCTAGTTTGCCATTTTGGTTGATTATTAGCGGGGTTGCAGTCGCCAAAGTCGGCTTACCGAGCACGAGTCAAGTGACACAATCGTTTATCGTCGCGATCTGTTCAGGCGTCATCGCGACAACGCTATTCTTCATCGCAACGAATCGCGTGAAGCATCACCAAGGAAAGCTCGCCACAGTGGAAGCCACGCAATCGACGCAGATTCTGTTTGTGATCATGGGTGAGACGCTCCTGTTAACAAGTCCGCTCCCAACTGGACTCGCTTTAGTAGGCGTTCTGTTCATCATCTTAGGAATCATTGTTCACACGTTTAATATGAAAAAGATGAGTACGGTTGCGGTGCCGAGAGCGTCGAGGGCACAATAAAAGGAAGAGGGTGCACCCTCTTCCTCTAAGGTTAAGCTCCTAACCACTTCTGTACTTTCGGCATGAGCGGCAATACGTACCGATCGAATAAGAACACAACGACGATGGAGATTCCGACTAATGGCATCAGAATTCCAAATACAAGCATGATCGCTAGGACGACGCGCTGCACCTTTTTACTTTCTGTTTTCTTAGGTGCGCCTAACTTTCCTTCAGGTTTCCTTTTCTTTAGCATCACAAACGAACTCAAAACGATCCCGATCAAACCGATACAGACGATCAACCCGATGATTTGGTTTGCTAGTCCAAATAAGCGCCCTTCATGTAAAGCGATTCCGTATAGTATTCCTTTCGCCATGGTGCCATAATCACTGAACCGAACGTCTGTTAAAACCGTCCCATCATACTGATCGACGTGAAGCATCGTGTTGTCCCCTGGTTTTGTGTGAGAACTTGAAATCGTGTAGACGCCTTCTTCTCCTTCAGGAAACGATATCGTATATGGTTTTACTACGGCATTCTGATCTGCGACCTGACTCACTTCATCAGCAGAAAGCGTTCCGCCCTCACTAAGCGTCGAGACTGGGACAGGAATATTTTCAGCTGCCCACGGCACATCCGTCGCAACGTCTTTTGTTACGACCGGCGTCTCTGTTTCAGGGAACCCTGTATCCGTAGCCACCGCTAATTTGTTGATCTGCTCTCCCATGACGCCGGACCACGGAAGTCCTGTCGCAATTAAGATAACGATGAAGATCGATAGCCAGAACGCAGGCACTGCATGAACGTCACGCCAGAACGTTCGCCCTTTCGATCGAAGCCTCGGTAGTACCGTGCCGAAGACCGATGAACGATTCCTAGGCCACCACAGGTATAACCCCGTTACTAACAAAATGATAGTCCAGCACGCTGCTAGCTCGATGATTCGGTTGGCTACCGTTCCACCAACGATCAACTCACTATGAAGTTTTTTAAAAACTTCCGTGAACTCATCTTCTGTTTTCATCGTTCCTGCGATACTTCCGTTATACGGATTCACATAGACGGACGTCTGCTCACCGTTTTCGAGAAGCCCCATCTTCGTTGTCCGGTTCGGATCATCCGAAAAAAGCATCGACGTGATGGTAGCATCCGGATATTCGTCATAGACGCTTTCTACCTGTTTTGATGCAGATAACGGTGCGGCTTCTGTCGTTTTTACTTCATATAAATCTTTGTACAGAAACGATTCAATCTGTGGTTTAAACAAATAGACAGCTCCACTAAACGCTAAAATGATCAGAAACGGAGCAAAGACGAGCCCCGCATAAAAATGCCATCGCCAAAGCGTGGCGTAGAAAGAGGGTTTCTTCGGTTTACTAGGTTTGTGTTCGTTTGCTTGATGCACATCGACTTGCTGCTGATTAGAGTATGACATTGTCCCTTCTCCCCTAACGTTTATTTTCTTACTAACTATTAAGATAACGTTCCAATCTCTCAAACGGATGTGTACGAGACACTACATTTAAAAATAATAGCGAACCCCTTCCCTCACTCACACATGATTTGTTACAAAAAAAGAACACCCCATCATTCGGGTGTCCCATGAACTAAAAACGACACAACTTAGTCACCTTTACGGTATTCTTCCTCGTCAGCCTGCTAACGAATAAAAGCACCCTCTCTCTGTTCAAGCGCATCTTCTAACCACCTCGGATGCATCGTTAAAAGTTCATCCGGCAGCTTAGATGCCTGAAAGAACTTCACATCGAGTGATTCGTCTGAATTGCACCTGAGATCTCCACCTATGATTTCAGCTAGAAAGCACGTTGTAATAAAATGAACGACTTTTCCATCTGGGTAATGAAACACTTATGAGGACGGCTCCGAATAAACGCCGATCAGCTTTTTAACCGCGATATCTAAATTCGTTTCTTCTTTCACTTCTCTTACCGCTGCCTCAGCAACCGTTTCTCCAATCTCGATATGCCCGGAAGGAATACCCCAAAGTCCAACATCCTTCCTTTTTTGAAGCAGCACGTCATTGTTCTCATTCAAAATAATCACCGCTACACCTACTTTTAACGCATCGATTTTCATCTCATTAACCTCCTTACAAAATAAAAAAAGGCCCGAAGAGAAAGTTTTCAGCGCATGCGAAATACGCTGAACCTTTCCCCTCGGACCTTTTATGTCAATAGGTGCCTTCTACTTTCGTAAAAGATGCAGCCCTCGGTCACAGTCCTATCGAATAGCGGAACCCTAGCTGCAGTTTTCCAGTTCACTACTAGTCTACTACGGATGGGGAGGTGATGAAAGTGTTTTGCGGCAGGGCGTACGTACATTTTGTCCCTTATAAATTGACTTAGAAATCAGTTCGAGCTATAGTTAAAGTAACAAGGGGAGTAGCGGCCGATACGGTTGGTGGATCACCATTACGGTATTTCGATACCTGGTCCATCACGCTAAACTTTTAGTACGCAAGACCTTGGTACAAAACGTGCCAGGGTCTTTTTGTATGCACTGGCAGAGAGGAGTTCACCATGCTAATCCTATCCTTTATACTCGCAGCAGCAGTTGTTGTCATTGCCGCTATTTATCTTAATCAGTTCGGTGACGTCATCAGTAAGAAATCGTCATTGAGCGGTGCGGTCGTCGGTACGTTCTTGATTGCAGGAGCAACGTCACTTCCAGAGTTAACGACGAGTTTGACCGCCGTGTACATCGATAACCCCGATATTGCGGTCGGAAACATGCTAGGCAGTAACGGGTTTAACCTACTCATCCTCGCTGTTGTCGACTTGATCTATCGAAGAAGAAGATTGTTTCAACAGATCGATACGAAGGCGAACGTCCCATCAGCGCTCATCGGTTTACTCTTTTTCGCGATCATTATCGCAGCGTTCTTGATTCCTGGCTCCATCTCGATCTTTGGAGTTGGAATCGAAATGATTATCGTCGTTCTCGCTTACGTCCTTTGTATGAAATTCATTTCAAGTGATGAGGAGAAACAAGAAGAGGTTCCGACGAAGGATTACGCCCTTCGAACAGCGGTTGTCGGCTTTATCATCGCAGCGGTTGTTGTTTTTGCTTCTGGTAGTCTTCTATCGATTA
The DNA here is from genome assembly GCF_056160805.1 of Anaerobacillus sp. ABD4_527. Classification (NCBI taxonomy): domain Bacteria; kingdom Bacillati; phylum Bacillota; class Bacilli; order Caryophanales; family Bacillaceae; genus Anaerobacillus; species Anaerobacillus sp. ABD4_527. The sequence continues at coordinate 392,907 of NZ_JBSWXZ010000002.1, read as the reverse complement.
CAGGTGACCGTCTTGCACAAGCAACAGGCATGAACGCGAGCTTCGTCGGAAGCTTTCTCATCGCTGCTTCTACATCATTACCAGAGCTCGTGACAGTACTCGCTGCTTTTAAACTAGCAAACTATAACATGGCGATCGGTTCCATTCTAGGAAGCAACCTTTTCAACATCCAGCTCCTTGCGTTAACGGATATCCTTTACCGAAAAGGTCCGATTCTCGCTGCTGTCGATACGTCGAACATGTTCATCGCAGGGCTCGGCCTCGTCATGACGCTCGTGATCATCTACCTACTCGTGCGTCCAGCTCGTACCCTAAGTCAGTGGCGATATGCCGCCCCGTCACTCGCGATGGCTCTCATGTACGTTGTCATTTCATATGTATTGTTTTAATAAAAAGCGTGCTGTCCATGTGGGCAGCACGCTTTTTACCGCTCATCACTTCCTACTTCAACGACTTCCTCCTGCATTGACTCGTGTACGTAACCTTGTTCTTCATAGATTCTGTCTTCCTCTGGGTGGTTCTCATAGTAATCAAACTCATCTTCATATTCGGCATTCGAAACTTTTCGAACGGGAGAAGTCGCCTGTTCACTTAGCATGCCTGATGCTACACGAACACGACGTGGCAGATGCCGAATCGCAAAGAAAGCTCCGATTAGAAAGGTCAGCGCAAACTCGATTCTCGTAAAAAACAACAGCATCAAAAAAACGATGACGTATAAGACCCAATAAATCGTACTCAACCCCTTTAACCTATTGGATGATGTACCTATCTTATTCATCGATCAGGAGAATCATGCCATTTTTATAACAATAAAAAGACAACAGCGCGCTGTTGTCTTCCTGTTACTTCCTTTTCAAAATGTCATCGACGATACCATACTCTTTCGCTTCTTCTGCACTCATGAAGTAATCACGGTCCGTGTCTTCTGAAACCTTTTTCAGCGGCTGACCTGTTCGATCGGCGATGATTTCGTTGATGTGCTTTCGAAGCTTGATGATTCGTTTTGCGGAGATCTCAAGGTCCGTCGCTTGCCCCCTCGCGCCACCGAGCGGCTGATGGATCATGACTTCACTGTTCGGAAGAGCGAACCGCTTCCCTTTTGTCCCAGACAGGAGCAGCATCGCTCCGAATGAAGCTGCCAAACCCGTACAGATCGTTTGGACGTCTGGTTTGATGTATTGCATCGTATCTAAGATCGAGAAGCCCGCTGATGTCGAGCCGCCTGGACTGTTGATGTAGAGCGAGATGTCTTTGTCAGGATCTTCTGCAGCTAAAAATAAGAGTTGAGCTACGATGCTATTCGCCATATGATCGTTGATTTCTTCACTCACCATGATGATGCGGTCTTTTAACAAACGTGAGTAGATGTCGTACGACCGCTCACCTCGATTCGTCTGTTCCACTACGTAAGGTATCGCATTCACGTTATTGCCTCCTTCGCTATGCTGCTAATGAGAGGATCATGGAAGGTGACGATGGGCGTGACGCCTTTGGAATAAGCGATGGAATCAGCTTGATGAATGTGGCAGGATCTTGAATCGCAATCGCTTTCACGATTGACCGGTACACCACCGTGTCATACACAATTTGTTCAGCAGGGTCCTCCACCTTTTGGACTCTCGATCGAGCCCGATTCAACAATGCCTTCACACCTGTTTCTGACATCTCTAACAGCTCGGCGATCTCAGAAATTTTATACTGAAACGCTTCTTTTAAAACGAACGTCACGAGCTGTTTTGCGGTTAACGTTAACAGTTTCTCAAGTATTTCAGGATCAACATCGCTTTCTTCAGTGGCCTGCCCCTCAAACCCTTCGTCTGAAACAAGAGTTTCCTTTTCTGCCTTTCTCATGTGATCGATCCAACCGTGGTAGGCAATTTTCTTCAAAAGGGCTGGTGTTAGCTCTCCTCCATACGTCTTAATAGCCTTTACGATCGCATCGTGAGCGAGGTCTTCTCCAAGCCATTTGTCTTTTGTGAGAAAGGTGCAGTACGCATACAGCTTTGGCAGCAGGGTCTCAAGTTGCTTTTCCTTACCGTTCTCCTTAGAAGGAAATGTATTTTCCACCATCATCACTCCTTTATCCTCTCACTTCTATAACGGATGAACCTTATTAAAAGATATGGGTGGGAAGAAAACTTTTTTACATGTTCGAACGATTCTCTCGCACCCTATACCCCTATGCCAGCCAACAGATATGGTTCTCTCACAACATAACCATTCTATTCTTTTCATATATATTGGTGGGAAGGTAGGTGGGTGTGGTGACAGAATCGTTTTCTTCATTAAAGTATCCTGATGATTTACTATCCATTATTCGAAACGGTTTGCCGAAATCCTGTCCTCCTCGACACATCATCATAATCGGGGCCGGTTTGTCAGGGTTAGTCTCGGCTTCATTATTAAAAAGGGCTGGTCATCGCGTCACGATCCTTGAAGCCAACAACAGAATTGGTGGGAGAGTTTACACGATTCGCGAGCCTTTTTCAGAGAACAAATACATGGATGCTGGGGCGATGAGAATCCCTGATAATCATACCCTCGTGTTTGAATACATCAAGCGTTTTAGACTACCTGTTAATCCGTTCAAAAACGCTTCTCTAAATGATTTAATCTATGTGAACAATGTCCTTACGACTCGGAAAGAATACGAGGAAAACCCAGATATTTTAAGGTTCCCAGTGGATGAAAATGAAAAAGGAAAAACGGCAACAGAGCTTTTTCTAGAGGCAACACAGCCTTTTATCGACCTTTATAAAAACAGCTCAGATGAAGAAAAGGAAAACTTGATCAAGGAGTATGGGTCCTACTCAATGGGAAGGTTTTTACGGAGCAACCCCTTCGGACGCCCTCTTTCTCTCAATGCCATAAGAAGCATTGCCGTAATGCTTGGCATCGAAGGATTCCCTAACTTTGCTTTTACTGACATTTTAACCGACATCATCTATCCGATCTTCGGTAATGAGATAAAGTTTTATGAGATAAAAGGTGGGAATGATCGTTTGCCGTACGCCTTCTTCAATGAACTGCGGTCAGATATTTACTTCAATCGTAAAGTTGAGAAGATTGTCCAAAACGATAAGGGTGTACGCGTTCAAGCAGAGAACCCACTAACTGGGCAACGTTTCACCTATAAAGGTGATGCGGCCATCATTACGTTGCCGTTCCCTCTAATTCAATTCATCGATATATACCCCTACGATTCGATTTCGTTCAAAAAATGGCAAGCAATCCGAGAACTAGTCAACGTACCAGCTGTTAAGATCGGCATTGAATTTGGAAGGAAGTTCTGGGAAGCTGACGACGTTGGAAATGCGCTCAGCGATTTGCCAACCCGGTTCACCTACATCCCAAGCCACGCGATCGGTTCGCCGGGTTCTGGTGTGTTGTTGGCGAGCTATAGCTGGGGAAATGATGCAGTACTATGGGGAAGCTTGTCCGAGGAGGAACGCATTAAGATGGTACTGAAAGACTTAGCTAAGATTTACGGAAGCAAAGTCTACACAGAATATAAGACTTCCGTTACGTTCAATTGGAGCGAGAACCCATACTCTGCCGGTTGCTTTACACTCTTTGTCCCAGGACAGGAAACAAATTTAGGGAAAATCATCAGACAGCCAGAAGGAAAGCTTCACTTTGCCGGCGAACACACCTCCTCCTTCCACGGCTGGATGGAAGGCGCCATCCAATCCGGAGTAAGAGCAGCGTATGAAGTGAACAACAGCTGTTGAGATATGGTGCCTGGTACCACCCGGTTTCTGTCGAAACAAGGGTTCCGAGTCAGCGCTGACTCGGAACCCTTTGCTTACTTCCTTACTCACATGACCTGCATCCATACCACACCAACCGTTACGATACAAAGTAAGAAGAAGGCTGGCATACTGATGAGCTTCACTACTTTCCCTTCTGCATCCCTTCGCACACCTTTATCCCATCGAAACAATTTTCCGTATTGATGATCACTGAACTCTTTCCAATCTGAACGAGATAAACTCGTAAGCGCGTACAGAGCAAAACCAAGTACGATGAATTTGACCGCGAGTGGCAACAGATAGATCGCTACGTTGCTCCAGCCGACAACCTGCAGGTAGAACTGAAGTTTATCAAACGATCGAACTAGCCACTTTATGTACAGATCAAGAATACGTGAGACCGGATCATCTTTTTTAAACCATTTCCCCTTAACAAGTAGGGGTCTTCTTCTCTCGATAAGCGGCTTAGAAACACTTCCGCTCGGTCCTAGAAATAGCTTAGTAAAGTGCTGTTTATAGCCTCTCTCAAGAATGACATCTTGAAAGAACGTTCCCTTCAATGTAAGGCACATACGAATGAGAAGAGAGAGGATAACGGCGAGAACAGCACATACGAATACTAGAATACCTTCCCAATCTATTACGGTACGTAAGACGAGAACCGTTCCAACTCCTATGGCGGTTAGTAACCCAATCATCACCCACTTAACCCATATGATTGAGATGGTGACTTGAAGAAGATGCTTTCCTAACGTCACGATGACACTTATCAAAAGAATATAGGAAGCAAGACTCGTAACCTCAGAAACTGACCATCCCCATCCTACGATGAGTAATGGGAGGAGAACTCCTAACCCAATGATCCCCCATCCGACAGTCCTTAAAAGTGAAAAAAGCGTATACCACTTTTTGTATGTGACCATCAGCTCAGTATTTCCCATAATGAACACTTGGTCTGCCTCTTCTACATATGTTCTGAAGGAAAGTGTCGTCGCAAAGAAAAATAACCCGATCAACGCGACTTCCTCAGGCACACTCACTGTCCACTCAGGTGCTTCGATCCACCACGATCGATACATCACGATGAAGATTGCGATTGCTGGGATAAGGATATACAGAAGGACCGTCCAGTCGATCGCGGTACGAAGATCTCGATATTTATAATCAAAATCGCTTTTAATCCTTTTCTTTAACAGCGAAAGAGCTTTCATCGCTCTTGCTCCAGCAGAGTATCAACGCAGTCAAGCAATGAGCCCGTTTTTTCTCCAGACTTCAACTGAAAATCATGCAGCGATCCTTGCGCCAACAGCGTTCCATCGTTCAAAAGGATGAACCGATCGCAGATTTGCTCAGCCGTATCCAAGACGTGGGTACACATTAAAATACCTGCGCCCCTCTCTCTTTCCATCTCGATAAGCGTAAGAAAATCTTTCGTCGCACGAGGATCAAGTCCAAGAAAAGGCTCATCGATAATATAGAGATCTGCCTTTAACATAAACGCTGTGATCAACATGACCTTTTGCTTCATCCCTTTTGAAAAACTCGACGGATAGTCATCCACCACCTTCTCCATACGGAAATATGCGATCAGCTCTTTCGCCCTTCTTTCCCACTCTTCCCCTCCTAGAGAGGAAGCAGCGGCAAGTTCAAGATGCTCATAAAATGTTAAGTAATCATATAGAACGGGTTGTTCTGGTATGTATGCATAGCGAGCGCCGTCTTTTATCTCAACATTACCTTTCCCCCCTTTCAATAGACCAAGTAATGCCTTTATCGTTGTACTTTTTCCTGCACCGTTTCCACCAAGAAGACCAACGAGTTCCCCTGCACCTACGTCAAATGCAATGTTTCGAACCGCCTTCCGATTATCCTGATATCCTGCACTCTCAATCGCTACGTTCAGCATAGTATCACCTCACTTACTAGTACGACTGTTGACAGCTGAAGGTTTCGCATTCAAGTCCCGTTTCTGGTGCCTTTTCTATCCTGGTGCCTGGTACCCCCCGGTTTATGTCGAAACAAAAAAAGAGCCTGAAACAACAGGCTCTTTCGCTAAACTATCGAATTAACCAACCTTCTTTTCTTCCTGCTTCGTCTCCCATGCCTCAGTATCTTTAATACCAAGTGCTGTAGGATTGAACACTGGATTCTTACCTGCTTTACGCTGTAACTCGTAATCTTTCAGTACCTTCATGGCTACTTTTGCCAGCATGCCGATCGCGATCAGGTTGATGATCGTCATCAGTGCCATGAACAAGTCTGCCATCTTCCATACAAGAGATAGACTTGAAATCGATCCGATCATCACGAATGCCATCGTAAGGATACGGTAGCCAAGAATCGCTGACTTACTTTCTTTAATAAACTCGATGTTCGTTTCGCCGTAGTAGTAAGAACCGATGATCGAGCTGAATGCAAAAAGGAAGATTGCGACTGAGATGAAGATTGCTGCCCATCCACCGATATGAGAGCTTAGTGAGTTTTGCAGCAACTCGATTCCAGATACTTCTCCTGTACGGAACTGAGGAGCAAGTAAGATGATGAAAGCTGTTGCGGAACACACAAGAATCGTGTCAACGAATACACCTAGAGACTGGATTAAACCTTGCTTCGCCGGATGTGACGTCGTTGCAGTAGCTGCAGCGTTTGGCGCACTACCCATACCAGCTTCGTTCGAGAACAAGCCACGTTTTACACCGTTCATGATCGCTGCACCGATCGCACCACCGACAGCTTGCTCAAAACCAAATGCACTTTGTACGATCAATCCGATGACGGCAGGAAGTTCAGTAATGTTGATCAACATCACAATGATCGCAATCGTAAGATAAAGCACTGCCATTACAGGAACGATGATACTCGATAAGTTCGCAATACGGTGTACCCCTCCGAAAATAACGAGACCCGTAACAACCGTAATCAAAACCCCTACCATAATACGGTTCATGCCGAACGCATTCTCAAACGCTAATGCGATCGTATTACTTTGAACGGAGTTAAAAATGAGTCCGAACGTAATTGCGATTAAAACTGCGAATATGATTCCTAACCATCTTTTCTTTAACCCTTTTTCTATGTAATACGCTGGTCCTCCTCGGAACGCCTTTGAATCTTTGATCTTATAAACCTGAGCTAATGTACTTTCAATAAACGCTGTTGCTCCTCCGAGTAAAGCGACGATCCACATCCAAAAGATTGCACCTGGTCCACCAAGCGTGATTGCTACTGCTACCCCCGCTAAGTTACCAGTACCAATACGAGTCGCTGCTCCAACACAGAAAGATTTAAATGGTGAGATATTTTTCGATCCATCTTTGTACTCCGGTTTCTCAGACATCACCCGGATCATTTCTCCGAAGAAACGAAATTGCACAAAACGTGAAGCCACCGTAAAGTAAATGCCTATACCGAGTAACCCTGCAATGAGTACGTAACCCCAAAGAATGCCATTCGATGCATCGATAATCCCATTCAAAAACCCTTCCATTTACACATTCGCCCCTTTTTGTTAATTCTTTTTAAATTTTCAGAAATTTGTATATTTTTATTATACAAGTAATTCCGGGGAATGCAATACATTTTTCGACGAATTGTGAGGGGTGCCTGTCACCACGACAAGCACCCCTCTCATTCAGGCTTTTCGATCCGCATAAACGGCCATCGCATCGCGCATAAACTCCGCTAACCCTTCACCGTATTTATCGATATTCTTCGTGAAACGCTCATCATCCACGTACATTTGCCCTAGCCCGCGGAACGCTTCATAAGAATAATCTCCAAAATTCTTCAAGAACTCATACCATTCATGAATCGCTTCCTGTGCTTCCACAGAATCAGGTGCACCGTGACGCAGCTTCGCAAGTCTCGTATAAATCCGATCCCACCCCTCCGATAGATTTTGCTGCTCTTCTTTAGACATTCCTCGCACCTTCTTATTCGATTCATCGATCTTCTTATCACCCCAGCGCCTGCGCGCCTCCTCTTCATACGGGTTATGATCAAAGTTCATCCCCTCAAACTTTTCCTCATTTGTCATTTGGACCTCTCCCATCATTTGTTTTATCGTTTTATCGATTGTCGTAATCATCCGATCCACATGACTGCGCTTTTCAACAAGCATCCTCCGCTGTAGCTCCAATGCCTCCTTCCGATCAAAGGCAGGGTCCTCAAGAATTCGCTGAACTTCCTTCAGAGAAAACCCAAGTTCCTTAAAGAACAAAATCTGCTGCAGCGTCTCTAAATCATGTTCAGAATAAATCCGGTAGCCTGCTTCAGTCGTCTCTGGCGTTAACAACCCTATTTCATCATAATGATGAAGCGTACGAACACTGATTCCTACAAGATCCGCTACCTCTTTCACTTTCATTTCGACCAGCACCTCCTTACTCATCACTATAGTGTATAACGTAACGTGAGGGTCAATGGGTTTTATCACTATATTCTCCTATTAGTTAAAAACATAAAAGAAAGCCGTATTCGACTCCCGAATACGGCTTCACCAGTTCATTTAAAAAGGAACTGAACAAACGCTACGATCAAAGCAACTAGAAAAAAACAGACGATACCTGCCATAATAACAGATCGAAAAAACTTTTTTCCTTCCGCGAACGCTTTTATTATTTTCACGTGCACCCTCCTATAAATGAGTTCTTACTGTCTAATTCCCAATTATTTCAAAATGAAACAGTAAAAATTGCTCATTACGAGAGTCGCATACTTAATTAAAACATCATGGCCATCGGTCGCTAAACATCTTCTTCCCCATTCTCATACTCCCCACGCAGCATTGAATACATATACAGATCATCAAATTTTCCACACGTATATTCATAGTGTCTCAATAACCCTTCTCTCATAAAGCATTGCTTCTCAACTAACTTTTGAGATGAACGATTTTCAAGCTCGATCAACGCTTCGATCCGTTCCAATTCGAGCTCTCGAAAACCGAATGCCATAACGGCATGCAGCGCTTCACTCGCTAACCCTTTTCCCCAGTAACTCTTATTTAGCTCAAAACCTATCTCCGCCCGCTTGTGTCTCGGACTACGATTTAAAAACCCACAGCTGCCAATCATTTCATCCGATTCCTTCAGTACCAGTCCCCACCGCATTCCGGAACCTTCTTTATGTATGGATTTGTACCAGTTAATCTCATCTAACGCATCGTCGATCGACCGAAACGGTTCAAGCCCCATGTGCTTCACAACATCTGGGTCTGATAAATAACCAAGCATCGCTTCAGCATCATCTGTTTTCACTTCTCTCAGCATCAACCGTTTCGTTTCGAGTGTTGGTAACTCGTTGTTCATCACTTACACCTCCGATCTAACATTCATTTTTTATCCGCTCGATCACCGCTTGATAAAAAGAATCCTCGTGTGGCACGAATTTGTTCTTCCCAACTTTTTCGCTGATCAACCGTTTACACCCCTCTTGATCGATTTCAAATCCTTCCACCTGAATTGTCTCAGCAGTCCCTTCCCAAAGCGCGGCAAACTCATCGAGGTCCACTTTCACCATTCCCGCCACTTCTTCCTTTTGAAGCGTAAAGTCTTCGAACCTTAGCGACGCGCGGTGGAGAAACACGTGAGCAATCTCCTTATCTATGAAATCGCCCCGATGAACAGAATAATTCAGGACACCAAGCGGTAACAGCGACTGAAACGCCACATCGATCCCGATCTCTTCCTTCACCTCTCTCACGCCATCCTTCACCGTTTCATTCGATAAAAGGTGACCCGCAGCCGTGATATCTAGTAAATAAGGGTAGTCCTTCTTCTCTCGACTACGAAGCTGCAAATAAACGAACGGCCGCCCATCTTCTATACTCACAATCCAGCAATGAAACGCCTTATGCCAATAGCCTTTTTCATGTACTTCTTTTCGTGATGCCACACCGATTTGATTATGTTTTTCGTCAAAAATGTTCAGTTGTTCTTGTTCCATATGTAAACTCCTTTTACTTCATCTACCTCTTCCATTTTAAAATCTCGTACCAACGAAAAATCTCCCTTCTTTCTAGCCGCTCAGCGACTCGAACGAACGATCATCAATTTTTTTCTGATCATACTCCTCTAGACTCTTCTTCTCTTTCCGAACAACCATACCTTTTTTTGAAGCATGAACAGAAGCTTCTTGAAAGCCTTGTACCATCATTTTTAAAGCGAGAATCGTCACCGTAAAACAAATGATCGGAACGAGTGGAATCCAATAATAGGTTGTGAACAAGAACTTAAGGTTGCTTCCGATCAAACCGGACCATTCGTTGGAAAGCGAAACAAACACACTGTTCCCAAACATATCTTCTTCGATCGTAGCACCTCCGAACAACACATTTAAAACCCCAAGGTGTGCTAACAACAACAGGACGAGGATGATTTCTCTAATAAAAATGATGAAAAGCTGTGGTTTTAAGTATGGCAAGAGATGCTTTACCAACATATGAAAGCGACTCCCACCTAGAACTTTCGCACTCGTCATAAACTCTCTTTCTTGTAAAAGCTCTACTTCTCTTGCAATCGTGCTCATCGTAATCGGCACACCGATTAGAATCAAGACAATGACTTCGAACACCATTCGCTCTGTAAATGTCGTCGAAAACTCACCATCCATAAACAAATCTCTCATTAGAACATAACTTAAAATCAAATAAGCAAGAAGCGGTGCAGGAAAATAAAAGAACCCTTCTAGTAACGGTTTGACTTTTTTCAAAATCGGCGCAGCATACAGCTGCATCCCAACCCCTATCAGAAAGGATAGTACAAATCTCGCTAAAGCAATCAATAGAGCAAGGCCGAGCGTGTATTTTGCTCCAACGAGCAATAAGAAAAACAAATCTTGAGAAACATTATCTGTCCCAAAGGGAGGGTGCTCGACTGGCGAATAAGGAGGCCTCGCAAGGATATCTCCGTTTTGATCATACGTTAACTCTGCAACGGGAATATGATCTTGAAAGAAAATCGTGTAAAGAAAGCTTGCCGCCAGTACACTAAAAAAGAAAGTCGAACCGATCATAAATTGCGCGTTTTTTATCAGTGCCTTTCCCATCAATCAGCCAACTCCTTTCCGGTTATACGCTGAATGAAAAATTTCGAGCAAGCTTCAATAAGAAAGAGCGGTACGAAAATCATCAGTATTCCGATTATTACGATTTCAACTCTTAAGTTGTTCACCATAAACCACACTAGTCCATATAAGTTAAAGAGAATTTCAAGCATCACTAGGCTCGATAGCATGAGAACAATAATGGTTCGGGAGTGATTCACAACGGTAAAAAGCGCGTTTCGTAACACGTGCTTCCACAAGATTCTTCTCTTAGAAAGTCCCTTTCCACTCGCAAGTTCTACGTAAGGCGTAGCTTATTCATCCTCGAACGTGAGCAGCATGACTCGGTAAAGAAGAATAGCCGGCAAGATAGCGTACGTAATAAGCGGAAGAACGACAGGACGTTCGAAACCTCCAACGACTTCAAAGATTAATAATCCCGTCTCTTTGTACAACGAAACGATTGCAATCTGAACCATTACGATGATAAAAAGATCAGGTATTGCCTCGAGGATGCCCGTTACTCTAATAAACATCTTCCTCAATCGATATGGAAGAAGAAACGTGATATAAGTTAACCCTAAGCTTCCGACCAACGCTATACCAAATCCTGCAACCAAGATAAAAAGAGAATAGCCATAGTATTCAAATATTCCCGGGAAAACTGGATATACCGTCGTGCTGCCGAACAGCGGTTCATATGTTAACTCCCCAGGATTAACGATTGCCCCTATTAATTGGACGAACTGATTCCAAAATTCCTTGAGACTCATCTCAATTCCATTTTGGAACATGCCAGCAAAGCTTCCGATCAGTACTATACTCACTATAATCGAGACAAACTTCATTCCCGTTTTCATTTAATCTCCTCCAAACGTTCTCCACACAAGGAAAGACGAATGAAACAAGAAAAAGTTCCCATATTGTGTTAACTCTTTAAAAACACTTACATTTTTTGGTTTATTCTTCATAAATAAAAGGTAAGAAGATAGTAACAAGATAGAGAACCTTTTGTTCTTTTTGGTGACCAGTTCATCGGCTGTTTTTAACACTTTAGAGGGTAGAGAGGAGTTACGATCATGAAAGAAATTGTGCTGAACCTTGTTTTATTTCTCTTCTTATTTCCTGCAGCCATCATCGTTTACGTGGATTCCCTTCAGCATGGGAACGTAGCGATGTCACCGTTCGTTTCGATTTCAATCGCCATCGCAGTTGGATACATGCTGCTAAATATGAACAGACGTACACCTAAAAAACGATGAAATCTGGAGGCTAGTAGATGTCTAAGAAAAGCGGCTTATCGTTTGGGCAACAGCTACTTCTATTAATCGGGCTTGTTTTATTATTAATAGGCAGCGTAACGACTGCCTTTTATTTTTTTGGATTTTCAGTTGGCTTTCCCACTTTCCTCATCATGATCGTCATCATCGGTTTGATCGGCAAACGATATTTTGACGTCACGACTGAACATTACCTTGCACCTCTAGACCGGAAGTTGAACATAACAATCCTTTTTTGGTTTTTCGTTATCCCTCTTTTTATCTTTATCGTACTATGGGATACATTCACGATCGGGTCAAGTGTCATACTTGGCGCCATATTAGGGTTGATTCGCGCCACCATTTTGCTCGGGATACCAACAGTGCTTCACTTTCGCAAAATGAAGAAACTCGGTTATCATCTAAATAACGGAAAATGGGACAAAGAAGGAGTAGAAACAGATGCGTGAGGCTCATAGTCGAGCCTTCTTTTTTTGTGATTCTATTTACATAATTTAGTGCTTTCTTTACGCTTGTAAAAGAAGAAACTTCCGGAGGTGCATGATGCCAAAGAAACGAGAACTAACTGCACGGCAGCATATTCTTTTTTTAACAGCGATGTTCGTAACAATTCTAGGACTCTACTGGATTGCAGTAACCTTCTTCAATGACTATGCGCGCTTATTAGGGTTGTTTATCATCTTAATTCCAATCATTATAAAAAAGCTATATGTAAAAAGTACGGACGAGAACTACCTTGCACCGATCGATCGCTCGTTCAATCTAAAAAAACGCCCTTTCACCATCTGGCTTCCGATCTACTTTTTGTTTATCGGAATGATTTTCGTAACGTCATCTGAAGGAACAAGGATTGAGACATATCTCACCTTTACACTCATTTACTTCTTTTTGCTCGGCATCTATTTCTTAGGATATTACATTCGAATCCGAGACCTCGGCTATGAGTTGAAGAACGGAAAATGGCGAAAAAAAGAGCATATAAATGCGTAAAGAGGGGGCCCGATGCCCCCTCTTTCACATTTCCTCCGTCGCATTAGACTTTTCTTTCACCTTCAAGATGAAAAACACCAGAACACCGATCACACCGACTATCGCGGCTATAAGATGATCAACATACAAATCGCCATCTCTAAAATACCTGATTGCGAATCCACCGCCAAAAATAATAATGATCGTAACCGACATATAAAGTAAAAAGAATTTCCCTTTCATCGTGATTCACCTCTATTTTATCCATCTTCTACTAGTTTCTACGTGTATCCCCTACCAAAAGTTTCTTTTATAAGGAAAAATCTAGACTGCGGTTCATCCCCTCTCCTCATATCAGCGAAAATTTCATTTTATCGGCGAAATATCATTTTTATCAGCGATTTCAACCTAGATATCAGCGAAAATCACTCTTTTATCAGCGAATTCCAACTTATATCAGCGAAACCATTTTTCTCTACCAATTCACTCATGATTTGGAAGAAAGCTGGACAAAATACATCACAATACGACAAATTTCTTGCATCCTAAATAGTCAGGTGGTAAAGTAAATTTTTGTGCCTAGAGCACGTATAGAAAATTTAAAGGAGTACGATATGAAAAATAAGGAATCAGGCCTGATCGACTGGCCGGTATTTGGTATAAGCGGAGGAATTCTCGTTCTCTTCGTTGTTCTCGCACTATTCGATATCAGTCTTGTAGAAGCAATCGTTAGCAATAGTTTCTCGTGGTCAGCAACCTACTTTGGGGCTTTCTGGCAAGTCCTTATGTTAGCGACGTTCTTCGTTGGAATCGGACTCGCTTTCTCCCGATACGGTAAAATCAAAATGGGTAATTTAGACAAACCCGAACTCAGTTTATACAAGTGGCTCTCCATCATCATGGCGACGCTCCTTGCAGGTGGCGGTGTATTCTGGGCAGCGGCTGAGCCGATGTACCACTTCTTAACCGTTCCACCTTCTCAATCTGGGATCGAAGCAGGCACGAACGCTGCGATCGACCCAGCACTTGCACAAAGCTTTATGCACTGGGGTTTCCTCGCATGGGCAATCCTAGGTACGATCAGTGCAGTCGTGATGATGTACGGTCACTATCATAAAGGCATGCCGATGAAGCCTCGTACGCTTCTTTATCCGATCTTTGGCGAACGACTTCGTCACAGCTGGATCGGAACGGTAATCGACGCGTTTTCTGTAATCGCAGTTGCAGCTGGAACGATCGGACCGATCGGATTTTTAGGTCTTCAAGCGAGCTATGGATTACAGGAGATCTTCGGCATTCCGAATCAGTTTAGCACACAGTTTTCGATCATTTTAGCTGTTGTTGTGATCGCTACGATCTCTGCGGTTACGGGGCTATACAAAGGTATTCAGATCTTAAGTAGCTTCAACGTGCAGCTCGCGATCGTACTGATGGTCTTCATCGTAATCTTCGGACCAGGTGGCTTTATTATCGACCACTTCATCTCAGGATTCGGTTACTATGTTGATCAGTTTATTACGATGTCGACGTTCCGTGGTGACACGGGTTGGCTCTCGTTCTGGACAGTGTTCTTCTGGGGCTGGTTCATCGGATACGGTCCAATGATGGCGATACTCGTTTCTCGTATTTCTCGCGGTCGTACGATCCGAGATATCATCGTCGCCGTATCGATCTTTGCACCGGTTATCTCAACGTTCTGGTTCACCGTTCTAGGTGGGTCAGGCATTCACTTTGAACTGACAAACCCTGGCTCGATCTCTGAAGCGTTAAACGCAGCTGGAAATCCAGCCGCAATGTTTGCGATCACGGAGCAGTTCCCGCTCGCAGCGATCGTTTCACCACTGTTCTTGATCCTGACGATCCTATTCGTTGTAACGACGACCGACTCGATGTCGTACACGATTGCGATGGCCGTAACAGGTGAAGGCAATCCGAAGAGCTGGTTACGCATATTCTGGGCAGTGCTTCTCGGCGCTATTGCCGTCATCTTGTTGATCACGGGTGACAGTGGCATCACACAGCTTCAGAACTTTATCGTTGTAACAGCTGTTCCGGTTTCACTCCTTCTCCTTCCGATGGTCTGGCTCGCACCGAGAGTCGCTCGGAAGATGGCGAAGGAACAAGGAATCAATAAATAACACCATTCCACCTTCATAAAAACAAGCATGACCCGCAGATGCATCTGCGGGTCATTTTTATTATTCTCCTACTGTTCCGAGTGGTGTTGCATAGTGATGGTCGTTATAGAAAATGCTACATACTAAAGTATTCTAACAGGAGGAGTGTGAAGACGATGCGTCGAGCAAAAAATAGAAAACGGATCAGAAATCTAAAACCTTCGCAGTCAGTCCACGCTCAGGGTACTCACGTTAATGAAGTACTTCAACTTAATATTGACCTCATTACCAATAAGCTTGGACATAGCATGGATATCGTAACGAGAGAATTTAAAATACAAGATAACGTGAACGCTGCGATACTTTATACAAAAGGGTTGACCGATCGCATCATTATCCAAGAATTATTAGAATCGCTGATGTTAGATGAACGGAAGCCGACCCTTACTCAAATAGACGAGATAAAAAAGTCACTACTGACCGTTTCTCAAGTTGAAGAACTAACAGATTTTAACTCGATCTTCACAGGGCTGCTTTCAGGTGATGCCATTATTTTTGTCGAAGGAGAAACAGTTGCTCTTTCAATCAACATCAGGAAATGGCAAGCGAGAAATGTTGGTGAACCTACTTCGCAGGCAGTGGTTAGAGGTCCTCAGGAAGCCTTCACAGAATCAATCATTACAAACGTGGCTCTTATACGCAGAAAGATTCGTGACGAAAACTTATGGATCGAGAGTGTGCAACTAGGTAAAAGAACGAAAACGGATGTTTCCATTGCCTATATCAATGGTCTTGTAGATGACAAGATCGTACAAGAAGTTCGAGAGAGGTTAGATCAGATTTCGATCGACGGTATTTTAGAAAGTGGGTATATTGAAGAGTTCATACAAGACTCTACTTATTCACCATTCCCTACCGTTTATAATTCAGAACGTCCCGATACAGTAGCAGCCTGCTTATTAGAAGGACGGGTCGCAATCATTACAGACGGGACTCCGTTCGTATTGATCGTACCGAGCGTGTTCATTCAATTTTTTCAGGCTTCAGAGGACTATTATCTACGGTCAGAATTTGGTTTCATCCGTTACATTCGGCTTCTGTCTTTCTTCATTTCCTTACTCGCTCCATCATTATATATTGCTATCACAACCTATCACCAAGAGATGCTTCAAACCTCATTATTGATTAGTCTTGCAGCTCAGCTTGAAGGAATACCTTTTCCTGCTTTTATTGAAGCGGTCATCATGGCCGTTATCTTTGAAATCCTCAGAGAAGCTAGTATTCGGATGCCGAAAACAATCGGTTCTACCATCTCGATCGTTGGTGCGATCGTACTCGGAGAAGCTGCTTATACAGCCGGACTCGTGTCTCCAGCTATGGTGATCATCGTTTCGTTAACGGCGATTTCAAGCTTTGTAACCCCAGCATTCAACATGTCTCTGACGATTCGCCTGCTACGGTTTGGAATGATGATACTGGCAGCTACATTTGGTCTTTACGGCATTATCTTAGGACTTTTCGGTCTTACTCTTCACTTATGCAACCTTAAATCCTTCGGGATTCCGTATCTAGCTCCTGTTGGCCCTTATTATATGAGAGACCAACAAGATACGCTTTTTCGGTTACCTTGGCCTTGGATGAAGAATCGTCCTAAATTCCTTAACGAACAAGATCAACACAGACAGCCTGGTCAGAAAAATTAACTTATGTATAAAGATGGTGGAAACATGAAAAAAATGCTCATTTTCCCTCTGTTGATCATCCTGCTTTCAGGGTGCTGGGATTCGAGAGAACTTGGTGACCTTGCTATTACTGTAGCTTTAGGCCTCGATAAACAAGGTGATGAATTCAAAGTTACCGTTCAAGTCGTAAACCCAGCTGTGATCTCAACAACATCTGGTAACAATAGTGCAATAAAACCAGTTACCATTTTTGAAGAGACTGGGGAAACCCTTAGTGAAGCATTACGAAAGATATTGAACACTTCTCCTAATACCATCTACTTGTCACATGTCAGGGTTATCGTTATAGGAGAAGAACTTGCGAAAGACCGCTTAAAGTTCGTGCTAGATTTTATCTCTCGGTATCATGAATTTCGGACAGACTTTTTCATGATTGTTGCAAAAGACGATACTGCTGATACGATGCTTAAAGTTTTCACTTCGCTCGAGAGAGTTCCAGCAAACAAACTCTACGAGTCATTAGAAAAATCTGAAGAGCTATATGCCCCAACGAAAGCTGTTACGCTTGATGATTTGAAAATAGATCTTTTAAACAAAGGGAAACAACCAGTCTTGACCGGCATTACGTTAGATGGAGATAAAGAACGTGCAGCTTCAGAAGAAAACGTGAAAAACTTAGAAAAGAACACGAAATTAACCTATGAAAATTTAGCTGCTTTTAAAAAAGATCGCTTAGTTGGCTGGCTATCAGAAGAAGAAAGTAAAGGCTATAACTTTATTACGAACAACGTTGTCAAAACGAACGGTGTCGTTCCTTGTCCTGATGGTGGGAATGTTGGAATGAGGCTTTTAAATACGAAGACGAAGCTCACGAGTCAATTCAAAGCGAACAGTCCTGTGATAAATGTATCGATAAAAGGAGAAGGTAATATAGATGAGATCGCTTGCGCACTTGATTTTTCTAAACCAGAAAACGTTAAAGAGTTCCAAAAGAATTGGAATGAGCTTCTAAAGTCTTTCTGTGAAGCTGCACTACAAAAAGCGCAGCATGACTTTAAATCTGATATTTTCGGATTTGGACACGTCATTCATCAACAACATCCAAAAAAGTGGAGCGACCTGAAAGAAAGATGGGATGACGAATTCGAGAATCTAGAAGTGACTGTCACTACTGACTTTAAAATCCGTCAACTCGGCACGACGACGGATTCTATTGTAAATGAATTGGAGTAGTCAATGATGTTGAAGGTAGTAGGAGTGTTAATCATTGCGATCATTATTTGCTTAATCGATTATCCCATACTAAAGAAAGGCAAACGTAGGGATTTTTTGATATTCGCTATGCTTTTAAGTTTAGCTATGAGTGCTAATATACTTGAAATATACGAAGTAAAGATATGGAATCCAATGGATGTAATAAAAAATATCTATCAACCACTGTATGAACGTATATTTTAGTTGATTGTTTTCATAAGAGGTGAAGATGCATGCTTGAAAAAGGAAGAATATCAGTTGTTCAATTTTCCATATTAGTCTTTCTGGTAACGACCGGTGATTCGATTCTAGTTCTTCCTTCAAGCGTTGCAACACAAGCAAAAAATGATGCGTGGATTTCTGGAATACTTTCATTAGCAATCGGGATGTGCCTCGTTCTTCTAGTTTATCAAGTATATAAACTTGTACCCGATCGCACATTTGTAGAATACAGTGAAGATCTATTTGGATCCTTCATCGGAAAAGTGTTAGCGTTGTTTTTTCTAATCTATCCACTTCTATCTGTTGCTCTGTTACTACGAGAGCTCGGTGATTTCCTCACTACTCAAATATTGCCCAGCACTCCTATTGAGGTTTTGACCGTTTTATTTATGCTTGTTGTTATTTATGGAACACGATTAGGGTTAGAAACATGGGTTAGAGCTGGACAGGTATTCGTTCCATTCTTTTTAGCCTTAACCTTCTTATTCTTCATTTTTCTCACACCACAAATACAATTTGAGTATATTAAACCGGTCTTTGGTGAGGGAATGAAAGCAATTCTTGCCGGTACGCTTACGTTTACTGCATTTCCCTACATGGAAACCCTTATTGTGATCATCATGATTTTCCCCTATGTTAAGGTGAAAAACAAAAAAAGCATCCGAAATGCGATGTTATTAGGGCAGCTCGCCGGTGGGACATTATTAATCTTATTAATGCTAACCTCTTTACTCGTGTTCGGCGGAGAACTCGTAGCCCACCAGCAATACCCTAGTTATTCTTTAGCAAAGAAAATTACGGTCGGTAAATTCTTAGAACGGATCGAGGCCATCATCGCTATTCTATGGCTGATCACAATCTTCATCAAAACATCGTTCTATTTTTACTCAGCCTCGTTAGGGCTTGCTCAGCTCTTTAAATTAACTGATTATCGCCCCCTTACCTTTCCACTTGGAATGCTCTTAGTCGCTATGTCGGTCGTCGTATCACCTAACATCGTGTATTACAATGAAGTTATCGCACAATATTGGCCCCTTTTCGACTTTACGATGACTCTTGTGTTCATTCCTATGATCTTATTATTTGGAATGATTCAAAAAAAGAAGCATAACTTATAAATCAGGCCGAACGACCACATTCGACAAATAGTGAGTGGTACCTGTCACCACGTTCATGCTGCAACTTCTCTTTCATCACCTTCAAAGCGTTTCTTTTTCAGTTTAAGAAGAAAGTAATCGAGTCCAATCTTTCCAGCATTCCATCCTCCAACTAATAGTAAAAATTCCATGATCATAAGGTTTGGATTGGTGCTGATCGCACCTGCAAGTAAAAAGTTGACGTTCATGATCAATCCCATAAACGCTGAAAAAGTTGTTAATAACCCTAGTATTAATGCAATTCCTACTAACAACTCTCCCCATGGTACCAATACGTTAAAGAACGATACGTTCGGCAAAGCAACGTCCTCAAGGAAGTTCGCATACCATCCTTGCACAGCTGGATGCTCTCCTGTCGATTTCTCTATTCCTCCTTGTAGGAATCCTGAAGCATCAAATTTCACTTCACCTGAAAGTTTTCCCCACCCTGCCATCAAAAACGTATATCCAACATAAACGCGAATCACTGTTAGTAATGAGGCGGCAACAACGTTATTTCGAAACCAGTTCATTATCAAAGTTTATCTACTCCTCTCTTTTTACCTTAAGACAAAAAGTTGACCTAAGGAAACATTTGCTGTTTTAAAAATAACGAATGGCGGTTAGTTCGTCAATAAAATCGTTTATATCCCCTCACAAAGTCCCCTTTTCTCAAGGTAGCCTCAAGGACAATAGACCCTCTTTTATGGTTTTATGTTCCAAATAAAAAAGCATTTCGCTCGCTACGTCTAAACGTAACGTTGGCGAAATGCCCATAAAAAACACCCTTACCCTTCCTCAGCAACCTGCGCGTTCCCTTCTCCTTGCTTCCTCCCCCGCAATCGTTCATATAAGTATTGAACACCATACAACAAGTACGCTTTATAGTGGATATATAAAAAGAACTGAAAGTACGTGAACTTATGCAACCGTGCGATCTTTATTTTCTTCAAAAATGGGAGCAACAGAAATGCAAACATCGCATTTGCAAGCACATTAAGCCCTACGAATTTTTTAAAATTTCCGTACGAATGTTTCAAGATCCACATGGAGATTGGCATATATGGCCCAATATCGAACGGAAATTCATCTCTTAGGAATGACTTCGGCTTATCATAAAACTTCCACCATTTCCGCTTTCGACCGTACAGATGATTGATCACTTCATAAATAAAAATAATAAAACTCGCAAAGAAA
Source organism: Anaerobacillus sp. ABD4_527 (assembly GCF_056160805.1). Taxonomy (NCBI): domain Bacteria; kingdom Bacillati; phylum Bacillota; class Bacilli; order Caryophanales; family Bacillaceae; genus Anaerobacillus; species Anaerobacillus sp. ABD4_527. Next base: position 372,251 of record NZ_JBSWXZ010000002.1, on the reverse strand, counting down.
AACCGTTTGATATGTCGCTTTCCGATAAATCGTAACGAGAACCAAGGGATCAGGATCATCGCGAAATTAAATACAACGTGCCGTTTTGATGTCATAAGCGCATCGACCTCGATACTAATTATTTCATTCATCCTTACTATCTCCTGATGAATAAAAAGCATTCATATCGAGCCGACGATCTACCCCTCTTCACACGAAGGCATGCCTGGCACAACTCCACTCGACGGCTCCAGCCTCTTCTGTTTACACTGTTCCTCTAGTGCAATCATCAAGAGGTTCATAACCTCAATCGACTCAGGCGTTTGAAACGCAGGATCCGCTAAGTTCTTTTCCTCAAGAGGATCTGTCGTCAAATTATACAGCTCAAATTCGTCCGGCAGGGGATTTACTTTAGTTGTTGTGATACAGAGAGAGACGTCGACGTTCTCAGAAGTCGGTACTGATTTTTGTTCATGCACGACGACATCCGATACACCAGGATTACTCCAGAACTGAGGGTTGTCATAGTACCTTGAAAACTTCCATAGCTCTTTAGCTCGGTTGGCTCCAGTCGGAAGCCTCGTGATGATCGCTTCAATGTGGTTCGGCTGGATAACTGATTCGTACGGCTCGCCGGTTATCGTAACCTGGTTTAACCCTCTCGTCACATCGTCATCCGTCAAAAAGTAAAGCGGTTCGTCTGCCCGGTAAAAGGATTTTTTCCCTTCTAACAATGGGGTGAGATCACGCCCAACGAGAGGGTGAACTTCGTTATGACTTTTCTTCAGCTTTTCCCCGGCCTCTCCTGCATCGATCCCTGCAAGCCCTAGCATCGTTGGCAGAATATCCACGTGACTCGTCAACATCTCTGTACTCTCTCTTCCTGAGAACAGCTTTGGACTATGGATGATGAAGGGCACATGAATCGATTCCTCATACGTGTTGTACCATTTTTGAAACAGTCCACCGTGCGCCCCCAACATATCCCCATGATCTGAGAAAAACAACACGATCGTATCGTCATAAAAAGAGGAGTCCCGAAGCGCATCGAACACCTTGAACATTTCATTGTCGACTTGCTTCTGAAGAGAATAATAAAGCTGACGATAAAACAGCGTGTCTGCGAGCGGTTGAATTGCTTTCGGATAAGTGAATCGATAGCTTTCTTGCGCTCTCGGCTTCGTTGCTAGCGATTCGTTTGCAGTAGGAGCTGGCGGAATATCAGGGAGGGATGGATCGACTTCAAAATTATACATCGGATTGTTTCTTGTAAACGCCCCGAACAACGCGATGTCATGTGGATTGATAAAGGATGTCATGAGCATCCAAGGAGAGGTTTCGCAAGCTGAATTTCGCTCGAGCGACCTAATAAGATGTACCGCTTCTTCAGCATAGATCACGTCACGGCCACTGATACCGATTCCAGCAGAAGAACCGGAATTCCGAGGAGCGGTTCCATGAGGCTCCGGTCCTACCCAGCCATTGAAGCCAAAGTCATTCAACCGGTTTGCGTTAAGGTATTCATTCACGTTCTCTGGATCTGGCAGCCCTGTATTCGTATAGCTCGGCAAAGCATTCTTCGTACCAGGAATGAGGATATCCTCGTCCGACGCATGCCACTTCCCTTTCCAAAACGTTCGGTATCCCGCCGTTCTAAGGTAATCGCCAATCGTAGGTACCGTATTCCGGTCAAGCCAAAACATATCAGGATCAAAAGCTCCTTTCGCTGCACCACTTGTTTGTGAAACACCGTGAAGAGATGGATACTGCCCAGTATATAACGTCGTTCGGCTCGGACTACATGCGGTACTGCCAACATAGTGCTTGTTGAATTCAAAGCCGTTTTCCTTCAAAAGTTCCTGCGTGATTAGATTCTTTCTCCGCCACGCTAGTAGCGCCTCATCCTCATATACCGATGGATACCGCTCCTCATCGACCATCAAGATGAGAAAGTTCGGTTTCTTACCGTTCTCAATTAAAGAAGAAAACCGTTTACCCTCACTCCCCATGATGTAGATTCCCCCTTCTTTTGATGGTGCCTGTCACCCCTCGAATAAGCTCGAAGAATGTAGAATAACGCTCAAAAAAATTTAGCCTACTTTAGTGAAATCAATGCGATTGGGTAATATAAGAAAGTATATCTGAAATAAAGGAGGTTCATGACAATGTTAGACGGTAAAGTAGCATTGATCACAGGGTCAGGTCAGGGAATTGGACTTGAAATTGCAACGGAATTCGCAAAAGCTGGCGCGAAAGTAATGTTAAACGACATCAACGAGGATACGTTAAACGAGTCGATCAAAGCATTAACAGATGAAGGTCTTACGGTGGATGGCGTAATAGCGAACGTTGCGAAAGAAGAAGACGTGAAGAATGCGATCGAAAAGACGGTTGAGAAATTCGGACGCCTCGACATTCTTGTTAACAATGCTGGTATCCAGCACGTTGCACCCGTCGAAGAGTTCCCAAGCGAGAAGTTTGACCTTATTCTCGACATCATGTTGAAAGGTCCTTTCTACGGAATCAAGCACGCCTTCCCGATTATGAAGGAGCAAGGGTACGGACGCATTTTAAACATGGCTTCCATCAATGGACTCATCGGGTTCGCTGGAAAAGCGGGCTACAACAGTGCGAAGCATGGTGTCATCGGTCTAACAAAGGTTGCGGCTCTAGAAGGTGCGGACTCAGGCGTTAACGTAAACGCCATCTGCCCTGGGTACGTTGACACACCTCTAGTTCAGAACCAGCTTGAAGACATAGCAAAAACACGAAATATCGAAAAAGACAAGGCACTAGACGAAGCGATTCTATCGAACGTACCACAAAAGCGTCTCATCCAAGTGCAAGAAGTAGCAGATTACTCGATCTTTCTCTGTAGCGATAAAGCAAAGAGTATCACTGGACAAGCAGCTGTTATCGACGGAGGATATACCGCACAGTAGCAAAATAACACGTTTATAGGAGCACACCTCATTCTGTATCCCAACTATCATAAAAAACAAAAAAACATGGTCAGAGCTCATTGCCTCTAACCATGTTTTTCAAATGGCGGTGTATGAATGGTTGAAAACAATAGGGAGAAGAAAGAATTACTCAAAGTCATACTTAGGTGTGCGATTGGTTCCATCATATTGCTATTATTCCCGAATATCCTAGACTTTTTTTATTGCCTGCATAGGGCACTCCTCATATTCCCTACCCTTGTTTCTTCCTAAAATCATCCGTTAGCATGCCGCTAAATCCCCAGCTTTCCTCTTCTGTTTCATGAATAACCACGTGCGTATACTCAGGTTCTTTCCCAAGAACCGAGTTCAAAGTGCCTGTGAACTCTCGGACAATTTGCTCTTTCTGTTCACGAGTCGCACCTTTCGTGATATGTACGTGAACGACTGGCATCGGACTTCCTCCTTTTGCGGTATTTTGTTTCCATCACCCTTATTCCATTCGCTCCTGCTATTTCCTTCTTTTCTTACAGTAATAACTACGCCCCGAATATCATTCAATACCTCTACTTAATACGAATGATTCAATCACCTCCACTAATTTTTTTGAAGCTGGTGAACCCGTTTTTCTTGTTGCTAATGCTATGGTGCGATAGCGATCGCATTCGAGTGGAATAACCGTTATGGCGCTGTTATTTTTAGGTACGATCATTTCTGGCATGATGCTGATTCCGAGGTTCTGCTCAACCATGGAAACAACCGAATTCTCACTCATATTTTCATATCGAATGGAGGGCTCAATCTTGTTTTCTTTGAATACCGCCTGTATATCCTTGTAGCATTGAAACGCTGGCATGATAAAAGGGGCTTCTTCAATCTGGTCGTTCGTTAGGACTTCTTCATATCCCAACGACGACTGTGAGGATACGACGCATAAAAGGCGATCTTTTTTCAACTGCGTAATGTGAAACCCATCTATCTGTTCACAATTCGTAACGAATCCACAGTCAAGCTCCCCTCTAATCAGCCAGGACACCACTTCATCGTAGTTTCCTTCACGAAGTTCGATCGTAATATTCGGATAGTGCTCTTCCATCTTTTTTAAAATGGCCGGCATCCACGTTGTTGTAATACTACTAAACACGCCTATCCTCACATTTCCTTTCGCTAACCCATTGATGGCATGAACTTCTTCTTGTAAAAGATTTTGCTGATGGAGCATTTGTCGAATGGGAACGAGTAGTTTTTCCGCGTTATCCGTTAGTTTTATGGAAGAATGGTGACGAATAAATAGTGGAAACGAAAATTCTTTTTCAAGGCTCGTTATGGCATGACTTACTGCTGATTGCGTGACATTTAACGCTATGGCGGTTTTAGTAAAACTATTCAACTCTGCTACTTTACTGAAGATTTCATACTTCACTAACGTCATCACATCGACCTTCTCCCATGAAAATAATTCATCTCATCCATTATATTTTTTCGCTTTCTTAATAACAATCCTCACCCTATACTAATGACAAACCTACCACATACTTTCGGTAAAGAAAGGACGATGAAACTTGCAAACTGTATTAATCACAGGGGCAGCAGGGAAAATTGGACGCAATGTTGTAGAAGCCTTAGGGAGAGAGAATACGTATAAGTTACGATTAGCGGATAGTAACGAGGATGGGTTAAAGCCGTTTCAAGAATTGGGATACGATGTGGTACGATTTGATGTTTCAAATTTAGAGGAATGTCAGAACGTTTGTGAGGGAATTGATGTTGTGATTCACCTTGCAGGAAACCCTTCTCCAGATGCTAGTTTTTATGACTCTTTACTAGATGGACATATTAAAGGAACGTATAATATGTTTCAGGCTTCAAAAGAAAACAACGTTTCAAAAGTGATCGTAGCTTCCAGTGCTCAAACGATCGAAGGCTATCCACTAGATTATCAAATACACGAGTCCACACCGCCACGACCTAAAAATATGTACGGCGTCTGTAAATGCTTTGTTGAAGCGGTAGCTTGCTACTACGCATATGAAGAAGGTGTGCAAAGTGTTGCGATTCGAATAGGTGCGTACGACGACTATCAACCAGATGGTCCCGCTCTTTCAGCTAGGGATATGAGTGCGTATGTTAGCCCGCAGGACTTTAATGACCTTCTGCTAAAAACATTGAACACTGAAAACTTACCTCCATACACGTTACTGCATGCTGTCTCAAACAACCGTTTCAAGCGCCTCAATCTGCATGAAACGAAAAAACAAGTTGGCTATGATCCCCAATCCGATGCGTTTAAACAGAGTGGGTTTCTCTTTTTTGATCATGACAGGTGACATTAGAGCACAGATTGAAACAGAGCTTGGACGCTCATCCAAGCTCTGTTTCATTAGTCAACTAGGCGTTAACAGATTGCTTCGTATTCTGTTGAAACGTTTCTTTCTCTTTTTGTTTCCACAACGCTTTTTGAAAAAGAATACCTGTTAACCCAATGACGCTCAAACTTATCCCAATCACTTTAAATGCAGTCAACACACCAACCTGCTCAATCAACACGCCACCTAATAACGGCCCCGCGATAAACAAAATACTGAGCGTTGAATCCACAATACCCGAAACTCTTCCGATCGCTTCCTTCGGTGGCTCCTTCTGAATGAGATAATGAACTGCGGTGAAGATGATGCCGTTCCCGATTCCACCTACTAAAGCAAGACCAACTGTCAGTGCCATCACTCGATAGTCTCCAAGGAAACCCATCCCAAACGTCATCATCCCAATCAGGAGGCTCCCAGTACCAAAATACCAGCCATACCTTTTGATTCCATCCATTTTATTCAGAAGGAGCACGACAAGTAAGGAACCGCCTCCTATCGCTGCAATGACGAAGCCCGTAATCTCTTCATCATCTGGAAACACCTCGCTAAACAGCGTCACAAATTGAGCATCGATCATTTGAATCACGAACGTGCTCACAACTCCAAACAGGATACTCGCCGTGAGGATCCTACTTTGAAAAACGATGTGCCACCCTTCTTTCCATGACTCGAAAAACCCTGCACCTTTCATCGAACGAAATCCCTCTTCGATCAAAGGCTCCTCTTTTTTTACCGTGATCTTCATCAAGATAACCCCTGATAGCGCAAAGGAAAAAGCGTTGAGAGCAATCGACGCATTTGCAGATAACACCCCTGCGACCGCTCCACCTAGAAGCGGACCGACCACCTTCACGAGCTGAAACAAACTTCCGTTGATCGTGACCGCCTTCATGATATCTTCTTCATCAACGATCCTTTTCATCAACCCTTGCTGTGCTGGTAGGCTGACGACCCCTACCGTGTTCCGGAGTAACAGGACCGGCAATGCAAAGAGTGGAGATGTCGTCAAAATCAATGCAATCGTCAAGATTGCCCGGATCCAATCTGAATAGATGAGCACCTTCACTTTGTCTCTCCTGTCGACAAATACTCCAGCGAACTGTCCTAGCAGAATACTAGGAATTGCGTACATCACAGGAATGAGGGCAATCACGATTGGATCCGCCTTCCACGTATAACGAAACAAAATAAGGACTGCGACAAAATCAAACCAGTTCCCAAAGTTCGAAAGCATATTCGCAGTAAAAAACCTTACAAAATTCCCGTCTTTCCATAGCGATTTCTTCATATGAAAACCTCCTAAGTAACGTTCACTTAGGAGTATAACGAGTGATTATCAGAGGAATATCAGAGGGACGAAAGATGATCATCCAACAACTTTCTGATTTTCGGTTCAAGATCAGAAAGCTTGTATTCTTCCGCATTCGCTTCCCACATGTTCTCGAATTGCTCTAACGCTTCAACTTGAAAAACATCTCTAAAATACCGAATCGTCATTAAGCTGATAAAGATTCCAGGCACATATTTCGCCTCTTTAAAAAGCTGAATTCCCTCATGAAAATGACTTTCTGCTTGCTCACCAAAAGCAAGACACTGAACCCCTTTTAAGATCGAAAAGCTCGCTCGTTCTCTTGAAAAAGGATAAAGAAGAAGGAGCTCCTCCATCTCATGGATCTTCTTCTGTATAACTGAACGTTCTTGCCTTTTTACAAGTGCGAGATAGCTTTCCGTTAACGCAATCAACGGAATGAATCCTTCAAGCTTCTTTTCATGCACTTCTTTTTTTGATGTGATGAGCAGTTCTTCTGCTTCATCATGTTGTCCTGTAAAAAGAAGGAGTGACAGACGGTTCAAGAGTCGAATTTCTAAACGGTGATGCTCTGGTAAAGCTTTTGCCTTCAGCGCTTTTGTGAAGAACTCGAGGCTCTTCTTCTTGTCACGCGTCGTGTAAGAATAAATATGTAGAAGGTAATAACACTTTTCCCAGAATGGATCTTCCTGCGTTTGGAACGACTGAAACTCCCCCTTCATAAACCGAAGATACAGCTTGCTCTGAAGATCGAGTTGGAAGCCGAACACCGTCTGATTTTCCTCAAGCAGCTTCAGGGCATCTCCCTGTCCATAAAGATGGTACTTATGAAAAAGCGTCTTCACATTCGAAGACACTTCTTCATCCTTAAGCAATGGGCTATGCATTTCTTTATGAACCTTCAACCGGTATCCCTGTCCCCTAACCGTTTCAATGGTGAAAACGGAGGACAGCGGAGTAAGTTTTTTTCTCAACCGATACACGTGATCATCGACGGTCCGGTCTGTTGGTGCTTCCATCGCCCACACGGCATCAAGGAGTTCGTCTCTACTAAACACTCGGTTCTCACGTTCGTATAAGTAGCGGAATAGCTGATACTCTTTTGGCAGCAGGGTAACCTCTTCAGACCCATACCTCACTTTCAGATCACCTTTTTGTAATTGTATGTTTCCCATCCTCTCACCTTCGCTTAATTGTTTTCACGCCACATATAATAAACGAAATTCATCGTTTCTCCGTTCATGCTAAAGCTTTCATCGTCGAAACCAACACATCTGAACCCATTCTTCTCTAACACTTTTTGTGATGCAATGTTGTTTGACGTCGTTTTCGCATGAATTTGTTTTACACCCGTCCCTTTTACTTCTTCCATCAATGTTTTTAACGCTTGTTTTGCTACTCCCTTTCCGGTGTGATCACGACCAATTCGGTATCCAAGATCGCCATGCATCTTTTCATCAACCGAGATGTTCATTCGCCCTACAATGTGTCCTTCTTGATTTCTTACTAAGTAAAAAGCAGAATTCCCTCTACTTTGTTCCGATAGAAGCGCTTCATGCCTTGTTAGAAAACCATCAAACTTGTAATAATCCTCTCCTCGAGTCGGGACCATCTCTTCAAAATAAGCTCTGTTTTCCATTTCAAAGCGAAACAAATCCTCTGCATCCCTTTCGCTCAATTTCGTTAGAGCAATTTCCATTACTCTTCTACACCTTCATAGAAAATAATCCGGTTTGAAAATGGATCGACGACCGTCATCTCGATTGTGCCCCACGGTTTCTTCTCTACCTTTGGGTTAGAGAATGGATAGTCTTTGCTATGGAGCAGCGCATGATAGCTTTCAAGATCACTCTTTTTCACCCGGACCGCTCCACCCGGCGAAGCGTCTCCGTAATGCTCGGATAAATGAATCGCAGCATCGTCCATCGACACCTGCACGTACAGAGGCATGTTGTCCGCAAATCGATGCTCCCAGTCTACTTGAAAACCTAGAAAGTCTACATAGAAGGCATACGCTTTTTCACTATCAAAAATTCGAAAGATCGGTGTGATCACAATGAATCATCCTTTCTACCAATTTATTATACTGCCTGCTTCATCTCGGCCAACTCCCTGCGCTTATCGAGAGCAGGTGTGATGAGATGATAGATTAATGTCCCCGCTAGACCAATACCAAGAATGGTCCAAGCCATCACAACGGACGGTAGGATTGCCCCGAGTGTCACGGTCAATGAAGCGATCAACATCGATAGGTTAAATTTCAATCCGTTGAACGCCATGTATGAGCTCCTCGCATCGTCTGGTGGGATGGAAGCCATATACGACTGTTCCACAGGCACCCGAAACACTTCCCCAATTGTCAAAATCGCCATCATCACAAACAAAATTACGAGGTTGTTTGAATAAGCGAGTGCGCCGTACCCCGCCGTAAACATCAAGCAGCTCAATACGAGAACGGATTTGTCTTGAAGTTTGTGAGGGATACGCGTGACGAACAACATCAACACGACGACGAGGATCGTATTCTCACTTCGAAGAAATCCCATCGTTTTTACACCGTCAACTTCCCATAGAAGAAACTGCTGCGTCTCCATTTCTTCACTGAGTCGAATGCCGATATAGTTCGTAAGTTGAAATTCTAGCGAGAGGATTAAAACTCCTGCAATCGTGAAGAGGACGAACAACTTATCGCTCAGTACACTTTTATAAGTAGCGAACAACTGAAGAATATGCTGATGCGGCTTCACGTTAGAAGCCGTCGGGACGTAACTTTCATCGATGAAAAATGCGATCATGATGACGACGATCGCCGCTGAAACGCTCAGTCCCATGAATAACTGAAACAAGTAATCTTTGAAAAGGAACGCTCCAATAATCCCGCCGATCGCGATGGACAAGTTGTTTGCCCAGTACGTGATGGAATACATTAATTTTCGTTGCGGCGGCGTACTCACATCGATCAACATCGCCTGGTTAGCAGGACCTGCTAGTCCCCAGCTGATGCTGTTTACCGTCATCATCGCAAACGTAATCGTAGGTGACTCAAACCATGGTGAATTACAAACCATCATCGTTGTAAACGCAAAGAACCTGAGCGTTTCCGCGATGAGCATGATCCTCTTCCGACCGAATTGATCGCCGAAATAGCCCCCTACGAACGTGATGCCAATTCCGACGAACACGTTGATAAGTAGCAGCAATCCAGCAATCTTCGCACCAAAGTGAAATGCCAAATAGATCGACATAAACGGAAAGATCATACTGCCGATAAAACGACTAATAAACGATTCGATGATCCGAATCTTAATGTTCTTATGAAAATCTCTAAACCTCATCTTAACCTTCTTTCTACTTCTTCAAATCTTGCGGTCTCTCCACTGGAAAAAGTTGATAACTGTAGTTTACCAAACTTTTAGACTATTAAAAGTAGTAAAAATAAAAAGAGCTTCGAAGCACACTGCTTCAAAGCTCTTTCACCTCACCCAACAGAAGGCATAGGTTCAATGAATTTCTTCCCTTTTTCATAGATAACACTTTTAGGGTGCTCATTGACCGCCCGCTTCATCGGTTTGTTTCCGTTCGTTACTTGTACGTGGATCTCTTCCTCCGCTTCTAGCTCTTCACAAACCCGTTCGATAAACGCGCTTCGTTTTCTATTCGTGAGATAAGATTCTTCTAACTCAATCGTTAACACGTACACGTTTTGATCAGGGAAGTGCGTGACTACTTTTTCAAGTAAGTGAGCGACTTTCACCTGTGGAAACATTCGAAGGTACTGTGAGAGCATTCGGATGACCTCACTTTTCACAACTGGCAAACGATACGCATCATCAGGTCTCACTTCGCTCCTTTCCTCGTCCGCTTTCTCGACGGAGTCGCTCCATTCTGCTGCACGTTGATCAAGTGCTTCGATCTCACTATAAAGCCCTTTCGATTCATAGTACCTAGCCATGAGGGAAAGCGCATCAAAGCCGACACGATAGTCTCGTTTGATCGCTTCCTCTAACCATTCTAAGCATTTCTCGTTTTCATCTTCGCAGTAAGCGTTCCCTAACCCCATCAAAACCGATACGTTCGACTTCGTCTCAGGGTACGTTTCCACCAATTGTTCATAGATCGGCACAGCCTTTTTCGTTCCATACACATCTTCAAAAAGCGTCGCTCGTTTGACCGCGTCGTCTACTGATAGTGTCGAGTTAGACCCTAACTCTTCTAACTCAAGCTTGAGCTGCTGTTTCTCATACTTACGCTCTTTCCAATCTTCTTTCTCCACTCGTACGAAAACATCATCAAAGTACTCAATAAAATGATCCTTATCTTCCAAATAAAACTCAGCTGCCGGATAGGTGACGGTCGGAACCTGATTCACCTCGACTTCTAACTTGTTGAGCCGCTCAGAAAGGGATGGATGCGTATCATTGATCGAGGCCACACGCTTCATCGCTTTCATCAATACGTTCTCCTGCCGAACCGGATCATGATGATCCAACACGTCTTGCACCCGAGCGAACGGACGTGGACACTCTTTTTCTTCTAAGCCTTTGTCATATAACGTCTCCCAGAACTCATCATATCGCTCTGCTTTGATTTCTGTAATCACTAATGCTTCAGCTACGACGTGTGGATCCGTATAGTGGCTTGAAAAGCAGTCGGCTTCATGCTCTTCTTGTTTCGCTAATGCATGAGAGTAAGCATCAAACCGTGGGACAAACCAGCGAAAGAACCATCTTAATAAAAAGCCGCCCCACACTTCGGATTCTTCGAACTTATCCAAAAGGGTGATCCACGTTTCACGCACCCGATACAACCATGTTCCGAACTGTCCATCCTTATTCGCCAGATGGCCCATCTCATGAGCGATGATGGCATCGAGATGTTCGCGTGACAGTGCTTGCATGAGCGGTAGCCCGAGGACGAGATAATTTTTGTACCAGCCAAAAATACCGAGACGCGGATGTTGCACAACGCTTGCGTTATAGTGATTGGTCAGCAGCACTTCATGAACCTGTTTCGTTTTGTATTTGTATTGAATCTCATTAATCGTCTTAAATAGTTCAGGTGCATCTTCTTCTGATAGCGTGACGCCTTCAGGATGATCGAATCGAACCCACAGCGCGCGGGACATGATGATACCTACAACCAATGTGATGATGCCAACTTTTATTCCGCCAAACGTAAAAGAGCCGCTAATAAAATTCACGATTGTAATCGAAAACAAACTAAGGATGATGCCAAGCACTAAGAGCAGGTACCCATATCCAACTAATGAAAACGCTGCTACCTTCCTCCTGTATGCACTCGGATTTTGCTTCGCTTCGATCTCCTTCTCTTTAACGAGCTTTTCAAATTCCACATTCGTCATTCCGCTATCTCCCTCACCATAATTGAGCTAATTATATCAGGAGATTTCGGGAAAAAGATGGGCACTTTTACCCAACTCTATCGGGCGAAAACGAACTTTTTTAATCCTCGTCTTCAAGCGTCAGTCCCTCAACAAACTTACGATTCATCACCTTCTTCGTTTTTCGATATTCCTTGGACTTAAAGATGATGTCAAAGTCATAATCCTCTGGGTAAAGATCGTTTGCAGAGATGTGAAGTTTGAGTCGTTTATGATTATAGGACTTTTTCTCACCTTGAACCTGGACGATGTAGTTGCCAAGATCATCGGGACCTTTATACACGATTCCCATTTCATCACTTGCTTGAATGATCACGTTGTCTCCTTGCTCAAACAACGTCACTTCTGCTTTTTCTTCTTTTTTAGCCGTTTTCCTACCATACCGATTCACCGTTACCTGCTGCTTGTAATCATTCGTCGAAAGCACCTCTTTTTCTACTGTAAAATCCTGTTCTTCGTTATACGTGATCTTGCTCGCATGCTTTAAGATATCAGGATGAAGCCCGAGCTTATGCGCGATCGCGAAGGCCTGACTCTTTCCAGTCGTGTCGAGGAGTAATTGATACGTCGGCTTCAAGGTTTCGAGATCGAATTCCATCGCCCCGTTGATAAACCCTTCCTTCTCTTTCGCATACTGCTTCATCTCACTATAGTGCGTCGTCGCAAAAATAGTCGCACCTTTGGCTGCGAGCTGATCAAGGATTGCAGTTGCGAGTCCCATTCCTTCACCAGGGTCCGTACCAGAGCCGATTTCGTCTAGTAACAGAAGCGAATGGTCATTTGCTTTTCGTAAAATATCGATCAAGTTCACCATGCGCGAACTGAACGTGCTCAAGTTCTCTTCAAGACTCTGACCATCTCCAATATCAACGAAGATCTGCTGGTAAATCGGGAGCGTAGACGGTGCTTTCGTTGAAATCGGAATTCCACACTGTGCCATCATGCAGAGTAATCCGACCGTTTTCAATGTGACCGTCTTCCCACCCGTATTAGGCCCCGTAATGAGGAGCGCTTGCTCACCTTCAGTCATTTTTAGCGATAGTGGAACAGCTTTTTCACCTAAAAGTGGATGTTTTGCTGCTTTGATATCGATTGTGAAATCACTTGAAAATACTGGTGTCTTCCCATCGATTCTGCGGCTATACTTCGCTTTTGCAAAAATGATATCGTACTGATGCATCGTTTCTAACGCGATATTGATCTCACGCTCATATGCGAGCACTTCGCCCGTCAATCCGTAAAGGATCTGTTCGACTTCCTGCTCCTCCTGCAGAGCTAAGAGCTGCAGTTCATCATGAATCGAAGAAAGCTCATTCGGCTCGATGAAAAGCGTCGCACCTGATGACGATTGATCGATTACAGTGCCCGCTACCTTCTTACGATACTCTCGTTTGATCGGTAACGTCTGGCGACCATTCTTCTCAACAGGACGTGCTTCTTGCATCCACTTCGCATATTTTTTCGCAAGTGTTTCAAGCCGCTCCTTCAGCTTCTCTTTCTTCACACCATGCTGCTTCCTGATCTTCAACAAATTTTTAGAGGCATGATCATCGACCTGGCCATGCTTGATCACCGCATGAATTTGTTCCTCTAGTGAACTTAGATCCTCGATCGAATCAGCATACAAGCTTATTGTAGGTGCGACCGTACCTTTATCCTTCATGAATCGCTTCAGCTTCGTACAGTGCTCTAGAAACGAAACGACTTCTGTAAATTGAATCGCTCGAATGAAAAGTCCTTTTTTCCCCTGCTCGATCAAAAGCCCTATGTCGTTCAAGCTATGAAGCGGCACACTTCCACTCACGTTTAAAATCGCGACGCCTTCTTCAACCTCTTCTAGCCATCGTTCGATGATGCTCTGATTAATGGACGGCTTCAAGTGCCGGATCGTTTCTTTTCCTCTATTCGTTAAGGCGAATGTACTGATCGCTTCGATGATTTCGTTGAATTCTAATGTTTCAAATGTTTGTGTGTTCATGTTCTCCTCCTATAAAAAAAGCCACGACAAGCTTATTAGCTCATCGTGGCTTATGATAAACAGATGGATTCCATACGAATCCCCTTTTTACCGCCCCGAGACATCAAAAAAGCTATGACTGAATAAGCCAGTCATAGCGTTCTATGATGAAGTTCAGCTATGCTTATGCTTGTTCTTAACTGCCCTGTTGATTCCATAACGAAGTAAACGTCCCTCAGGCACGTTTTTTCTTCATTACAACAGGTGCTATCCAATTTGTGGATTAGTTAAGAACAACCACACTCATACATCATTCTCCTATTCTTGTTTAGGCGGTAAAAAGTTCTGTTACTGACAATACTATGCGACACCAGCTTATTTGTCAATTTGACGAGAGGAAGGAAACCTCTGCCAAATGCCAAACGAACTGAATCCCAAGCATTAAGAAAAGAAGAACGCCTGAAAAAAGAAAAATGTTAAACGACCTCTTCCCTTCTTCTTTTTTCTAGGCATGTTCGATTCCAAACATCGTAAACAAAGAGGCTAACAATAGCGTCTTCATGTTCATGCTTATGTCGAGTCTATCAATAAACAAATCATACATCCCCGCACTCATTGCAACGATTGCCAGAATGAGATTAACGGTTTTTAATACTAGAATGATTATTCCCCCTCGCTAGTCGGACTAACGCATCCTTACTTCAATCACTTCTCTCGTCTCAACATTTAACGTAAATTCCATCTTGTGAGGCGCCTCTCCATACGCATGCTCAACCGTTACGTACCAAATGGATTCATCTCTTTCTATTTCGACCATCGGATTTTCTTTTAACGCTTCAACATATTCCCTTTCTGACACCTCTATTGTTTCACCGTCTCTTTTTAAAAAGTACTCCCCGTTCGTTTCATGAGCGATTTGGTATCCACGATGCGCATTCAACCATTCATGAACATCAGAGGACGTTTCTCTCGCGACGCCAAGGACTGTTTCTTCCGTGACATCGTGGTATCTTTCTAACACGTCAAAAAGGTAATGTTCATAAACGTCGCAATTAACTGTACAAATTTCAACGACGATCGCTTCAAAAGGTAAATCCTCGTTCTCCACCTTATGTTTTCCAGCCGTATCGATGATGTATTTCTCCGTGTTTTCGACTGCGTAGCCCTGGCGCTGACCTGATGAACGAAGATTATACGAATAAGCATCTTCATTTTCTAGCATCGTCTTCTCAATCAGGTCGACCTGAGCAAGAAAGAACTCCGCTTCCGTCAACGTAGTAGCATCTGTTACGACAAATGCTTCTTGCTCAAATCCCTTCCGTTTTACAATAAATTCTTCACCATCTTCAGATAGCGTAATAGCGTAGTGAACTTCTCCAGGGCCATACGCATCTGTCACCTGCATGTCAAAGTCTTGATAATCACCTTCGCTAGTGATCGTCATATCAAAACTCATTATTTCTCCATGAAAGTGTTCATCGCCTAATTCCTGCTTTATGTTCTCAAATTCTTTAACCAAATTACCACTATAAAAATTCGTATCCTGTACGTCTATGTTCCGCGGCCATTCATAGTAGGTTGTTTGAATAAACGGCAGGAGAAGCGATAAACAAAAAACGAGGAGTCCAAAGAACGCAGCTCCTCTTTTTGCTTTAGCATTTGTTTTTAACGATCTAGCAAACAATAAGAATATCAGAAATCCGAGTGGAAGTACGAAACGATCTAATTCCAACCTGAATTCACCTAGTATCACGAGACCTATTATCTTCACTAATAAATAGGGCTCCGGCTCATCAGACTTCCGGTAAAACACGATAATTCCTACTACAGTCATCATAACTAAAAACGTATCGATCATACGATTTGAAAATTCCTCCTTGGACTCTGGTTTCTACACGCTAGATGATTGACTAGCCTTCTTACGAAAGTGGATATATAGTTGATTTCCGATCATCATTGTAAACCCATATACAATGGCGAGAATGGTAAACGGTAGAAGGAAATCGTTCGCAATAAGAATAATCCCTACGATGATAAAAAGAAGTAGTGCTGATACATTGATAACCCAATACGACTTAGAGAACGTCACTTTATTATTTCTACTAGTCATCAGATTCAACTCCTCTATTTTTGTAGTTTCATCCTTTTCCATTGGCACGCTCTAGCACTTTCTTGATGAAAGGTTCCTTTTCACTTGTGTATGTAGGGCGGTCGTCTTTGTAACGATTGGCGAGTGTCTGCTTCAATTCTTCATATTCCTTTGCTACAGACGGATGGTCACGCAAATAATCTCGAAATGATAGTTTCTCCTTCCATTGAGAACCTTCATACTCGCACACATGAACATGCGTCGTACCTCTGCCCCATTCTCCTTTCCTAAAAAACCGTCTGTCTTCAAGCTCTGGTTTGTGCACATACTCGTAACCAGCTCGTTCTAGAGGTTCTTTCATCGAATCTACATCTTCTAAACTCCGAACGCCAACTGCAACGTCGATGATTGGCTTTGCAGAAAGGCCTTCAATCGAGGTGCTTCCGATATGTTCGACACCAAAAGCTTTATCTTTCACAGCATGTAGGATAGACAGTTTTTCCTCTTCAAACTTCTCCGGCCAAGTTTCATCATATTCAACAAGGTGAACAGTAGGCGTTTTCATCGCGTTCCTCCATCCGTATTTTCCATATAACTTCCACTTGTTCACCATACCACAAATGGACGTTTATGTTTCGGTGAAAAAGATAATAAAAAAGAGGTGGAGGTGAAAATTTTGTCGACATTCTTAATCGGAGCTACGATCGTATTTATCGCATTCAATCTATATTATTTCTTTACGAACAAAACCTACCGTAAGAGCACGTTCAGTTCTGCTCTTTTTCTTAAACTCGTTCTTGTCATGTTTAGTATGTTAGTAGGGTTTGCAGTTATCTATTATCTTCTTTCGCTTCAGGACGTCATCTTAGTGCAAAACTTATCTTCAATGAAACCGATCGACATCACGTTCCTCAACCTTCTGTACTTCAGTGGTGAAACGCTCGTCTCTGTCGGGTACGGAGACATGCTTCCAGTCGGTCCCGCAAGGTTTTTTGCCATCCTAGAATCGATGCTTGGAATCCTATTACCAACCGCATACTTCATGAAATCGCTAGACCTTTCAAAGAAATAACTAGTGCCTGGCACCGCTCGAATATTGTCGAACACCTCAACTATAAGCGAAACGATTTACAAACCATATAAATCGTATTATGATACGTAAAGATTAATTCATACTAAACTTATAAGGATTGAGGTGTTTACTCAATGGAAGCAGCTGCAAACGTAAAGAAAAGCTTAGCAACAACGGTAGTACAACCGTTGAATCCTATACAAAAACCGTTTGTTACGTTAGGGATTCTTGCTTCAATCATCTTATTTACCATGATTGTGATGACCGTTTCTTGGACACAAGGAGTGCTCTTTGTCATTGGATTAGCGTTAGGGCTAACATTATTACACGCACGGTTCGGTTTCACATCAGCATTCAGAAGATTAACATCTGTAGGAAACGTTCAAGGGCTACAAGCTCATTTAGGGATGCTTGCCGTTGCGACAATTTTATTTGGAATCATTCTCGCAACAGGTTTTAACTTCTCAGGTATTGCACCCACAGGCTACGTCTTTCCTGTCGGTGTCAGTGTCGTTTTCGGATCATTCCTGTTCGGAATCGGAATGCAGCTAGGAAATGGCTGTGCATCAGGTACTCTATATAATGTTGGTGGGGGAAACGCACCGCTCTTTCTAACCCTAATCGGATTTATCGTCGGTTCAACGATCGGTGCCCTACACTTTCCATGGTGGACGAGTGAAGCGATGCCGAGTCTCGGTGCGATTTCACTCGCTGAAACAACCGGATTTGGCTATGTTGGAGGAGTTCTATTTCAACTTGCGATCTTTGCAGGTCTCTACGGCATCACTGTTCAAATTGCACGAAAGAAGAATCCTCCTAGCATGAAGCCACTGCCTACGACGACTGGTATCAAGAAGCTCTTCCGAGGCTCATGGCCACTACTTGTTGCGGCGATCGCGCTAGCAGTTCTAAATGCGTTAACACTAGCAGTTCGAGGAAACCCTTGGGGCATTACGTCAGCATTCGCTCTTTGGGGATCAAAAGTACTCATGTTCTTTGGCGTCGACGTAAGCAGCTGGGGATACTGGGCTGGACGTACACAGCAGCTAACGGATTCTGTGCTGTTCGATTCTACAAGCGTAATGAACTTCGGTATCATCCTTGGCGCATTTATCGCAGCAACGTCACAAGGAACGTTCAAGCTTAAAGCGTTCACTCCTGGCGTCACGATGGCTGCGTTGATCGGCGGCGTTATGATGGGATATGGCGCTCGCCTTGCATTCGGTTGTAACATCGGCGCTTACTTCGGAGGGATCGCATCGATGAGCCTACACGGCTGGGTATGGATGATCATGGCACTTGCTGGGACTTATCTCGCCCTCTTCATAAGACCGTTGTTTGGGCTAAAGAACCCGAGTCCTAAAGATTCAATCTGTTAACTTCACGGTGCCTGTCACCACCCGGTATTTGTCACAATTTGCGTATGTTCATTACATCTTGGGTCATCCTAACCTTTAGAGGTGATCATTGTGAAATTAAACAAGAAAAAATACGCAAATCAACCAGGTGCGATGAAAAAGTCTTACACAAACGAAGTTGACTTAGTGGACAACACGAGTCAACAAAAAAGCCAAGAAGGTCGACTTGCAAACACTAAAAAGAACAAATAACAAACGGAAGGCATAGCCAAACGAGGGCTATGCCTTTTCTATGTAGTTCTGTTCAAATTGATCTATACCACAAACTACAAAAGCTATCAGAATAATATAAACTTCTATGCGATTCCTATGTTAGAATGAATGGATTAAAGATTGGAGGGTTGTAGATGGAACGAAAATCAGCGTGGCTATTGATCGCAATCGGTGCCTCACTTTGGGGGATTATTGGCGTATTCGTTACATATCTTTACGAACTTGGCTTTACGCCGATTCAGGTGGTTGCAATCAGGGTGTTAACAGCTGCCATCTTCATGTCCTCTTACGTTCTATTTAAGAACCGAAAGTTATTCAACATACAGCCGAAGGATAGTCGATACTTCATCGGAACAGGAATCATCAGCATCGTCCTTTTTAACTGGTGCTTATTCAGTTCTATGGAAGAATCATCGATCTCGATCGCATTCATCTTACTTTATACCGCACCAGCGTTCGTTACGATTTTATCCCGCTTGCTTTTCAAAGAAACCCTGACGCCTCGAAAGGTCTCGGCACTCTTGATCACCCTTATCGGATGCTCGCTCGTTATCGGCATTTTCTCAAGTTCCTCTGCATCCATCTCACTCTACGGACTCCTTCTTGGACTTGGCTCAGGTTTCTTCTACGCCCTGTACAGCATATTCGGTAAGTTCGCTCTGAGTAAATATGACTCATTAACCGTAACGGTGTACACGTTTCTTTTCGCTACAATCGCCATCGTGCCTTTTAGCGGATTGGGATCAAAGATCGCTATGTTTACCAACCTAAACGTACTAGGCCTCATTATCGGACTTGGCTTTCTCTCAACCATGCTTCCGTTCATCTTTTATACGAAAGGCTTGCAGCACGTGGAATCGAGCCGTGCTTCCATCATCGCAACGGTGGAACCAGTCGTCGCGTCGCTCGTCGGCTTCTTTATCTTCAACGAAACACTCTCGATGTGGCAATACATTGGGATGATCATGGTCATCAGCTCTGTCATTATCGTGCAGGAATCAAAGAAACAAAGCGCCCCTCTCTATCACAACGCAGCTCAATAAAAAAAGAGCTTGAATGCATACCTGCATTTCAAGCTCTTTTTCTATCATTCGTTTACGTTTGACCGAAAGTAACCACGAGAAACAAAAGTCCCATCGTAATCAACACTAACAAACTCACAATAAACGTAACAACAGAAGCGAACATATACTTTCTTTTATTCGAATAATAAATGGCACTCGCGATGGCCACTAGAAAAAAGATTGGCGAAATCATAAAACCATACGAAAACATTGTTAACAAAGCGATTAATAAAAATAAGAAAGGCACACCGTTTCAACTCCTATAACCCCACTTCCACCTAAGTCTACCATAAAGAGTTTGTTTACTCAGAGCCGAACTGAAGCGTTGCTTACGATTCTCCACTCCAGATTCTTTGGAATAAAGAATTAAAATCCCGATCCCTACTAATAACAAAGAGATGCCCACCCATGACGTTAGAACAAGATTCTCTCCAAGAATGAACACGCCCAACAAGGCTGCCGTGAGCGGTTCACCCAATGCTAGGGTAACGGCCGTTGATGACGGAATGTTTACCATTCCCCTCGCAAACAAGAAATAAGCAAGGCCTGTTGCGATGATGCCGAGATGAAGGCTAACAGCCATCCCATTTCCTTCCGTGATCCACGATAGGTCATAGAGAAACAATAGTGGGGATAGGAAGATTGCGCTAAGCGAAAAGACTACGGCGACGATGGATAATGACGACTGGTTTTCGACTAGTTTTCTGCTAACCAGCGTGTAACTCGCAAAAGAGAGACCTGCCACCAACGCCATGGCAATCCCATATGGATCAACCACGACTGCTTCTTTGTTGATAAAAAGCATACAGCACCCGACGATCGAAAGGATCGTCGAATACCACCAAACTCTAGCAGGGCTTTTTTTCAAAAAGAGCCACTCGATCAACCCGGACAAAATTGGCGCACTCCCGATCGCAATGACCGTTCCGATCGCGACACCCGTCAACGTTACAGCAGAGAAAAAGAATGGTTGATAGCAGGCCATGCAAAGGGATGCGAGCACCGTTTCTTTTATAGGCCAATTCTTTAATCTTAACTTACCTAAAAGAAGAACAATCAAAAGTAACGGGAGCCCGCCTAACGCCAAGCGGACGGCACCAATTACGACAGGATGCGCCGTTTCAGGAGCAAACGACTGTGCCGTTCCCGTTGTTCCCCACAAGATAGCGGCTAATAAAACTAAAAAAGGTGCGACCTTTTTTTCCATTACAATCACCTCAATAAAAAGACCTTAAACCCATTTTAGATGAATCAGTCTCGCTCATCTTTACTGAGTTTAAGGTTCTTTTTATCCATTCTTCATACTTCTGTACATTTGTGGTGTAATGCCTTCTTGCTTTAAGAACCATCGTGTAAAAGAAGAAGCGTTCTCAAAACCGATCTCCTGGCTCACATATGTGATCGTCCAGGACGTGTTCATTAATAATTTCTTCGCTTCTTTCAAACGTAACTCCGCAATATAGCGCTTCGGGCTCTTCCCCGTTTTCTGTTTGAACCACGCTGAATAATAAGTAGGGTGATAGCGTTCGATTGCAGCTAACGTTTTTAAGCTGATGGACTCTTTGAAATGCCGATGAATATAGTCGACCGAAGGGGGTGTAGCGCTTTTCAATTTATTGGCTACATATCTCGTTAAATCTCTTAGTGCTGCTGGATTGGTTTGTTTATTCCGGATCTCCTCTAATAACAAGAAACGAATCGACGTCCACTGCTCATCCATTGGGACATACATGCTTTCTGTCTCCCACAGTAAATAATCCACCGGAATATCTAAGATTAGAAATTCATTTCTCACCGATGACCGAAATTCATGATTATACGACGGCGGAAGGTAAAAACAATGATCAGGAGTGAGATGTAATCCTTGGTGTTTCGTCGAGATATCTAAAGAGCCACTCAAAGGAAATAGAAATTGACCAAAGTCATGTTTGTGAGATGTCATATTACTAGAATACGTTCGTTTATCACAAACCACCTGGTTCGCTCTCTGCACCTGCATCCCCTCCTCTCATCGCTTCTGGTTAGAAGAATTCTCTCAATTAAGCTTTATTGTAAAGAAGAAACAGGGCCTTTGACAACAAGTTATTCTTTGATTCAGATATCCAGTTCTAGTTCGATTTTGACTTCTTATTCGTGTAGATCACATATATAACATTAATCACAACGGCTATAAGTGCAGTGGATAAGACTCCAAATATATATGGCCAATTAAAACCACCTATCGCACTGCCAATAACCCCTCCAACACTTACCAAAAAAGCGAGGTAACTAATCCTCCACTTTGACCTTTCCCTTTTCACAGTACCTTTCATAGTGCCTGTCACTCCCCGATTTTTGTCACTATTTGTCATATCCCTCAACTACGCAGAAAAAGCCACCTTCTCTCTTATAAAGAGTGAGGGATGGCTTTTCTCGTTCCATTCTTGATGTAAATTCCTCTTTCTAAGGTAGAAGCTGTTCTTCTAATGCTTCGGCTTCTGCTTTTAATTCTACTTCCTCTTTCAACAGTTGAAACAAGCCTTTCATCACAAGCTCATCCGGTTTTGATTTTCTTGATTCCTCCGAGATTCGATCGATCACGTCTAGATAGTAATCTCCGTTCAACGAATGGACCTTATCGTACACCGCTTTCCACGCTTCCTCTCTCTTCCCGAACGATGTGAACGCACCTTCTCGATCCATTCCGACTGAGAACGGTCGCATCATCTCATCATCAAGAAGAGGGTGACTGTTTCCTGAAAGAAAATCGTTCGCAAGAATATCAATCTGACGGACGATGTGCTGCCCAAGCTCCTCTGGACCGATCGTGCTTTCAGTAGAAATCATCAATCCTGTATAGGAGGTATAGATCGACTGCGTCATCCACATCAAGTCCCACTTATACGGGGAAATTTTATCCCCATATAAATCGAGCAAATTTCGCTCAAGCCAGCTGAATAGCCTTCCTCTCATGCGGTGCGCCATGCTTTCTAATTTTTCACTACTCTGCGCGGTTTCCCCTCGCATGTGCATTTTCATATAAGACTTATATTCGAGTATCCCTTCGAACTGCACTTGAAATTGCTTCGCAAATCGCTCATATGGAGGGAGATCGTTAAGCCCAATCACAAATGCTCGCTCGAAGACAAGTTGCTGATAATGCTCGTATATCGAAATGATCAAATCTTCCTTCGATGGAAAAAATGAATACAGTGAGCCTTTCGAAATTCCAACGCTATCAGCAATTTGCTGCATGGATGTATGTGTATAGCCCTTCGCTCCGATGAGCTCAACGGCTGCTTCTAGAATCGCTTTCCTTTTATCCAATTGTTTCACCTCGTTGTTCTCGTTCACGCCACGACATTGACCTAAATTATAACGTCTCTTCCCTGAAAGAGCGAATTCAAATCTGCTTTCGGAGCTTACAGCAGCACATTCATTTCTTGACATCTTCTATTATCTAAGTAAAATGACTAGTGAGTCAAGAAGTTCAGAAGTTTATTTGTAGGTATAGAAAGGGTATAAGAAAACATCATATTGACCAATCGGTCGGAACCAATTTGAGGAGGTCCCAAATGCTAAAGTGGATTCTACAACGATCAAAGCTATTCATCATATTCATCCTATTATTCGTTATCGTTGGTGTATTTACATTTATACAACTGCCCCAGCGTGAAATCCCAGAAACGACCATCAACATCGGCACGGTGAACACCGTCTATCCAGGTGCCACAGTCGATACGGTGGAACGCTCGATTACAAATCCAATCGAATCTTCACTAGGTTCGATCGACGGAATCGCTGAAATCACCTCATCATCTGCAGCCGGTTTTTCTACCATCGTTGTAGAAGTGGCAGAAGGTGAAAGCAAGAAAGAAGTGTTTAGCGATGTTCGACAAGCGGTCTCAGACGCATCTACTTCTTTTCCTGAAGATGCTTTTGAGCCAGAAGTAAACGAATCAACGGCAAAAATGCCGATCGTTTCCTATCATCTAACGAGTGATGATCGAGAAAACCTCCTTTCCATGCAAGAAGAATTGAACCGCTGGAAAGATGAAGTCAGTGAACTTTCAGGTGTGTCTGGCGTAACGATTAAAGGGCTACCTGAAGAACAAATCGAAATCGAATTAAGACAGGACGATTTAAAAGAATCAGGACTCACTGTCATCGATGTTCAAAACGCGATCAATAACGAATACTACCCTACACCTCTTGGTAAACAGGAAATGGACGATGAACTCGTTCAGCTTTCTGTAGAGAACTATGATTCTCTTGACCAAATGGAAGAACTTTTCGTAGGGAAAAATCCTGCTGGCGATTCCGTCTTTTTAAAAGACATCGCGAGCGTCGAAGTGAAACCAAAAGAACTGACAGACATCATCACGTATGAAGGAAAACCTTCTGTCTCGTTCACAGCCTATGTCGAGCCAGGCGAAGACATCCCGACTGTGGATGAACGAGTGAGCGAAAAAGTAGACGAGCTTGCTGATGGGTTACCTTCTAACGTTGAATTAGAACCGTATTATTCTCAGGCATCAATCGTGAACAATATTTTTGATGGCCTCTTCCTATCACTTGCGATTTCGGTACTTGCCGTTATCGTCGCAACGTCGTTAGGACTATCAGGATCAGGCGCACTCGTCGTCGCACTAGCTGTTCCGATCTCTGTTTTAATGGGCTTTATTCCGCTGCCATTTGCTGAAGTGGACCTTAACCAGATCTCAGTGATCGGGTTAATCATCGCACTCGGTATCATCGTTGATGACTCGATCGTGATCAACGACAACATTCAGCGACGGTACAAGCTTGGCGATAAAGGAATGATGGGTGCAGTCAACGGCGTAAAAGAAATTTGGGTATCGATCGTCACATCTTCCCTTGCGATCGTCTTTACGTTTTTACCACTCATTTTCTTATCAGGCGGAAACGGTGCATTCATTCGCGCATTGCCGACCGTTCTGATTACGACGATCATCGCATCAACAATCGTCGCGCTTGTTTTCGTACCGATCTTAAGGTACTTCTTAAGCCGTAGGTCAAAGAAGCCGATGTCAGATGCACCAGGTCTTTTAGGGAAACCACTTAACAAACTAGCTGACGTGTATGCAGATAAATTACTTAAGAAGTTTTCTAAAAAACCAATTCTCGTTTCAATCTTAGGGCTCTTGTTCACGACAGCGATCTTCGGGTTAGTTGTCCTAACACCGTTCGAATTCTTCCCTGCAGCGGATAAGGAAGAAGTAACGGTCGACATCACGCTCCCAATCGGGACACCGATCGAAGAAACGCACGAAACACTTCAGGAGATCGAGGAACGACTTAAAACGGATGATGGCGTCTATGAAACAAGCGTCTTCACAGGGACAGGAACACCTGGACTTTTCAACAGCTCCCTAAACAACACAGGTGAAAACACCGGTCAGATCGTGGCGCGTGTCGATCGTGAAAATCAAACGACCCAGGGACTGATCGATGATTGGACAGATCCTCTCAGAGAGGAATTTCCTGATGCTGAAATTTTCATGGAGACGATTCAACAAGGACCACCAGTTGGTGCGCCAGTTACCGTCACTGTTTCAGGTCCTGAAATCGAGAAACTCATCGACCTTAGAGATACATTAACGAATGAAATCGAGAACCTTGAGACTGACCTTGTTGTAGACAACGTAGGCGAATTTGAACCTTCTCTCGACTATGTGCCAGATCGTGACGCTCTTGAAGAAAACGGCATCTCGGTCAATCAGATCAGCCAGCAGCTGCGACTTGCAACGGCAGGTATTCCGTTAAAAGCGTTTGATAATGGCGTTGTAAAACGAGATATGACAATTGTTCTTGAAGAAAACGAAATCGATTTAACAGAGTTAGAGGTTCCAGCCGCTTCTACAGGCGGTCCACCTGAACTCATCTCACTCGATGAGCTCGTGACAACGGAACGAAATGAAAAGCTTCAAGTTATTCCTCATAAAGATGGAGAACGCGCGATCACGCTTCGAGCTTTTCCAGAGAATGAAGAAAATTACAAAGCGAACGTAACGGAAATCGTGGAGGAGCAGCGTGATGGGCTAGAAGCTGACTACAGCATCACACTCGGTGGAGAAAATGAAGCACAAAGTGATTTCTTCTCAGAAATTACCGTTCTCTTCATTATCGTTCTATTCCTTGTGTATCTGTTGATCGCTCTTCAATTCAACTCACTTTCACTACCGTTCCTAGTACTCGTTGCGGTATACCTTGCCATCGCGGGTGCGATTCTTGGCCTGTTTGTTACACAGACTCCGATCAGTTTCCTCGGTGTCATGGGGATGGTATCCCTCACAGGAATCGTTGTACGGAACTCTGTCGTGTTGATTGAATTTATCGAGCAAGCACTGAAAACAGGCATGGATGTAAAAGAAGCTGTCATCGAATCCGGACGCGTTCGTTTACGCCCGATCCTATTAACAGCGATCACTTCGATCGTTGCATTGATCCCAGTTGCCGTATCTGGTGACGCACTCTTTACACCACTTGCTGTTACGATTATTTCTGGTATCCTATTCTCAGCTGTTCTCACGCTGATCATGGTGCCAATGTTGTACCTTGTGTTCTATCGTTTTAGAAGAAGAAAAACAGCGCAAGAGATGTAAACTGACTATCTATCATTAAGAAGCCTGAGGAGATGATCCTCAGGCTTTTAAGTATGTACGTTTCTATTCAGCTAAGATTTCTTCTATGGTTGGAATGAATAACTAGATCTCCTACTCCAATCGCAATTAATCCATTCAACACGCCAAACGAAGGAGCTACTAGCATGCCACTTCCACTAAAAAAGCTAAATAGTAGCATGATTGCACAACCAGCGGTAACAACGATACCTAAACCATATAAGAGTTGTCCCACAACCATATGACTTCCTCCTTACAACAACAACTTTTTTCCAACTCCACTATTGTTCCAAATTTCCCTGAAGAAAACCAGCTCATTTTTTATTGCAATTACCATTTTCATCCACAAATCACTCACCCAAACTTCACCCCCATAAAGAAAACAGCGCAAGACTTTCGAACCATCGCCTCATTACTTTGAACTACAAAGTTTCCATAACTTTGATGTTGAACTAGTTATTAATCATCATCTTCTTAGACCATTGAAGGGCTTTGTAGAAATTTGTTGAATCCTCTCCCTAACCCGGGTAAACCTTCCGGGAATCATTTAGAGGAGTGATCGAAACATGTTAAAGCAAGTCGCTGCACTCGCAACATCTGCAACTCTACTCTTTTCAGTAGCATTACCAGCATCAGCTGCGGAAACGGAAGGAAAAGAACAGCCGTTTACGTATTCGAGCAAACAACAAGTTGCGTCACAAGAATTGATCGTCCATTTTAATGAATCAGTCAATTCTACATATGCAAAGGAGATCGTTAATAAAGCCGGCGGAAATGTGATCGAAACAACCGATGACTTCTTTGTTGTAAAAGTGAATGGAAACGCAGCTCAAGCGATTAAAGCACTAGAAAAGAACCCTCATGTTGACTATGCTGAACAGAACTCCATGTTCCACGTGAGCTATACGCCTAACGATCCACTTTTTAGCTCAGAACAATATGCTCCACAAAAAGTAAAAGCACCCGCAGCATGGGACGTGTCTCAAAGCTCGTCTTCAGTAAAAATTGCTGTTCTCGATACTGGAGTCGATTACAACCACCCTGATCTATCAGGCAAAGTGATCAAAGGATATGACTTTGCTGACAACGACAATGACCCGATGGATGAGCACTACCATGGAACGCACGTATCCGGTATTGCCGCAGCAAACACTAATAACGGCATTGGAATTGCAGGTCTAGCTCCAAAAGCTTCCATCCTAGCAGTCCGAGTTCTAGACGAAAGTGGTAGCGGTTCACTAGATGATGTTGCACAAGGTATCCGTTATTCAGCAGATCAAGGTGCACAGGTTATCAACTTGAGCCTCGGTGGTATCCTTGGATCTCAAACGCTTAAGGACGCAGTGAATTACGCTTGGAACAAAGGCTCTGTCGTTGTAGCAGCTGCAGGTAACGAAAGCACACCAAAACCAAGCTATCCTGCTTACTACTCGAACGCGATTGCAGTAGCAGCGACTGACCAAAACGATACGATCGCTTACTACTCAAACTACGGTACATGGGTGGATATCGCTGCACCTGGTTCTAGCGTTTACTCTACGATGCCAGGCAATAGCTACGACAACCTTTCCGGTACGTCGATGGCATCACCTGTCGTTGCTGGTGTCGCTGGACTCCTCGCATCTCAAGGCCGTAGCGCATCAGAAATCCGTACTGCTCTCGAAGAAACAGCTGATATCGTGACTGGAACGGGTACATTGTTTCAGAACGGACGCGTTAATGCTGAAGGTGCAGTGAATTACTAAATGCTATATCTTCGAGGATGCCATCGTCTGGCATCCTTTTTTTAGATTGCGAGTCATTTTCATATAAGCTCCTCTTCTATTCCTTATCTATGATAAACTCTGTTGATAGAAAGTTAGGCACGGGAGGAAAATGAATGAGACGCTATAATGATGACGACCCAACACACCGAGAACCTTTCAACGATGCGATGGAACACATGTCAGAAATAGAAGGATACCCAGCGAAACAAACGAACTTCCGTAAGTTACCAAAGGCCATTCGGTACTTAGGTTTTTTCTTAATCTCTTTTTTTGCAGTGTTGATGATGCTCGCGTTCCTCAGCCAATTCTTTGATTAACTTGTTATGAAATCCTCTCTTTTAAAATACATATCGTAATAAAACCGTTTGTAAACGAACGATATGGGAGACTTCATATGGGTATAAAATCGTTTCAAGAGTTTATCGACAAACAGTACGGTCTGCCAACTGGGCTTACAGGTATCTACCTTGGTGAGAGGATGGTGAAGCAGCATCGAATTGAAACGCTTTGGACAATCGAGCAATTGCAGTTAGATCAAAAGGAAGCGATTTTAGAGCTTGGGTGCGGGGCAGGTTATGCGATAAAAATGCTTTGTAAAGAAGAGGCAGTTTCGAGTATTCATGCGCTCGACCTTTCTTTTTCTATGCTGAGGTCCGCAAACTCGCGAAACCGAAAAGATGTTGATAGCGGGAAAGTCACATTCGTTCAAGGAGATGTGAAGTTTCTTCCTTTTCAAACAGACTTTTTTTCAAAAGTGTTTAGTATCCATTCAATCTACTTCTGGGATGAGATCCCCAAAACGATCAATGAAATTTATCGCGTATTAAAACCCGAAGGAACAGTCATCCTTACCTTTTGCGATGGAATAAACGATAGCAAGCAGTGTGGTATCACCAACATGATTTATGAAGAAGTAATCCCATCGATGATACGAAGTCATTTCAAACAAATCGAGCTGTTGGCGGGTCCTGAGTCAAGAGGGTATGACATGATTGCTATTAAAGGGGAGAAATAATAGGAAACTATAAAAAAGGCAAGCCCTCGATAAGAGGACTTGCCTTTACTCTTTTAGCGTAAGAACACATGATTACCGATTACGGTTGTAACTTCTTTGCCTTCTAAATAGCTGCTCTGTGCTTTATCAGGGTTATAGAAGAATAGCGATTCTTTATCATACCCTTGATAAGCGAGCGCTTCTTTTACTGCGCGCTTGGATTCATCGCCTGCTGGCTGCTTAATCGTACCGTTCAATACCGGTGAAAACTGAATGCCATCATGGATGACACCATGAAGAGTATCTGGGAACTCGTCGCTTTGAACACGGTTCAACACAACAGTCGCAACGGCAACTTTCCCTGCGTAGCTTTCTCCTTTAGCCTCAGCTTCTACGAGTCTAGCAAGAAGATCTGTTTCGTAGTCACTTGGCACAACTGGAAGCTCAAGCTCTTCGCCTGGCTGTATTTCATGATGTGATTTATCGTTCATTGCCTGCAGTTGCTTTGTAGGCACTCCGTAATTTGTTGCAATTTTATATAGTGATTCGCCCTTTTGGACGGTATGCGTATTTTCTTCGGCAGAACTTTGCGTTGGTAATGAGAATGCTAGAACGCAAGTCGCTGCAATTCCTGAGATCCACATTTTCTTAAACATGCGAAATCTACCTCCTAAAAATCAATCTAGTAATAAAGTAACACAGGAGGTGATCCCGTTTCATTATTAATTCTTTCCAGTCCTTCCAATGAAAAGAATAGTACGTCAAATGGGGCAATTACTCCAATACCTACCAAGTCACGCTTGTTCTTTCGTTTTGCCTATCAATCCTTTGACTAATAAAAACAAAACGACCAGTATCGCCGAAAACGATACGGTGCAAACAATCGTTAGAAACGGTGAGTACCTTAATGCGTAAAGATAATAGTCGATGATGTAGATTTCGGAGTGGTCCGTAACAGTATCAGGAGTAAAGACTACCTCCTCCTGCCATTCATCCGAAAACGGTAAGTAACTCGCAGTCCATGATGAAAGCCAAAAAGTATATCCGAAAATCACTACTAAGGGAAACAAGAGTAGAATTTGATAGATCCTTCTCATCACAGCCATCCCCCATTCATCTTTTTTTCAAATAAAATAGCCACCAAAACACGATGTAGCAATAGATCGAAATAAGAACAAACGCCCATACTGCGCCATTATGTAACGAGTAAATCAAGTACTCTAATTCAGTTCCTTCGACTCGTGCGATCATATTAATTGAAAGCAGCAGCGCTAGCACGACCAGTACGATTGCAATTGAAGAAAGTGCTACTAACTTCCTCTTAAAAATCATTCTCACTGACATTGTGATTGTCCCAATCAGCAATAAATAGTAGATAATCCAGAACCAGACGGGTAATGTTTCCCCACTCATAATCGACGACCTCCTTGTATAAACGAATCACAGCACTAGCTACGCCCTACTAAGTTCTTCTAACCGCTTCAATCCTTCTTCACGGTCAAATGAGCTAAACCAGCGAAAATGATCATCATCGAGAATTCGAAAGTGCTTACTGATTAAATTCTGCTGCAGAACATATCTCCCGTTTCTCTCAACATCTTTCCACCACACCTTACCGCCCATCGTTTTGTCTACTGGATGTTCGATCTTCCTATGAGCGATGAGCTTGATTACTTCAATGGGCTCATCTCCTAACACGTGCTGCAGTACCTCACTCTGATGAAAGAGCGAGCAAACGGCAACCGTTACCGTCCAGCTAGCAAGTACACGGTTTTTCTCGATTTGAACGAGCGTTTTCTTCGACGTTCCTAAAACCTCTGCCATCACGTCTTGAGAGTACCCCTGCTCTTGCCTGATCAATCGTAATCTGTCAGAAACCAATTTCATTACTTCTTCTTTCGTCATCCTTACCACCTCGTTCCTTTTTTCACCTTTAGTGTAATATTACACCATTCGTGCGGTGCCTGTCACCACCCGGTTTCGCTCGACCATTGTCGAAAGATACAAAAAAAGCTGTTCCACTAGGGAACAGCTTTACAACGTTAACTGTTTTTGTCTATCAGGATTATTCGCTTCCAACCACTTTTCCGCTTCGTTCATCATCCAGCCACCGAACGTATCGAGAAACGAAAGAATCGCTTCAATCTCTTCCGTTGGGTTCACAGCGAGATGCAACGCTTTTCTCATCTCAGGCTCTTTTTCTGGATAATGCTTTGAGAATCGTTCGTATGCAGGGTACAAGTCTCTCGAATAAGTACGTTCCTGTTCGATGACGAAAGCGAACCCACAGCGAATGATCATTTTCATAACCCACACACAGCAGTCTTTTACATCTTCAGGATCTTCGTTACCGACTAATTCTTCTTTCGCTTGGAGAATGATCGCCTTTATATGATGGATATGAGCGTTCGCGAGCGCTTTGTCCGCTTTATACCGCGGTAACTGCTTCTGGAGGTTTTCTCCATAGATACATACACTATGCGTTTTGATCATGAACGGAATGATTGCGAACCGACTTGTTTCTAACACAGCTTCTAACGAAAACACGCTCATCTCCACTCCGTTTACGAATGGAAAACGCTCGACTACATCCCGTTCTACTTTGTTAACTAGACTCGAACTGAGCTTTTCTACACCTGACACGGTAATGATGATCGTATCAAGATCCGACACACCTTCGATTCCAAGGCCTCTTGGAACTGAACCTCTTACATAGATGCTGTGAACCTCATCACGAAAATTCGATAGAACAGCTTCTCGATAATAGGATATCGCTTCCTTGAATGCAGGACTAATATTGGCTAATGACGAGGTGTTGATAATCCTTCCTTCTTCATCAACTCGGCACACATCACCGATTCTTCTCACTTCCTTCACTGCAGCACTCCTTTCTACTAACTTTGACTATGTAAACGCTCCGATTACTTACCAAATTCCCCTTGCATTACTTATATTCTTTAAAACAAAAAATCTCCTAACGATTCGAATTCCTACTATAGTGGTAGTTAAGACTAGTATAGTATAAAAAAGCTTGTTTTCTTTATACGATTCAAAAACGGGTATTGTTTTATAACCTTTTTTTACCCAAGGAGGACAGTCATGCGGCGCAACATAGCAAATGAACTTATACAGATGAAGGAACGCGACCTTGAAGTAAGAGAGCAACTGTTGAAGGAAGGGGCTCTATTCGAGGGATACAATATCGAAATGGAGAAAGTGCATATCGAAAACGGCCTTAGATTAACAAACATCATGGAAGAAATCGGCTGGCCGAACGAGGACAAAGTTGGAAAGGAAGCCGCTGATGCTGCGTGGCTCATTCTTCAGCACGCTATCAGCTTACCTCAGCTGCAGCGAAACGCACTTCCCATTCTTGAAAAAGAAATGAACGAAGGATACATCGAACCATTTCGCTGGGCTTATCTCTACGATCGCATCTTATTTTTCGAAGGCAAACCTCAGCGATATGGTACACAGTTCGATTGGGATGAAGAAGGAAACATGCGCCCATGGAAAATAGAAGATGAAGAAAACATCGAACAAAGACGAGCGGAAATCGGCCTTTCTCCGATGCAAGAAGAACTCGAACGGATTCAGAAAGAGCTTGAAGAAAACAACGTGTCACCCCCTTCTTCCATGAAGAAGCGCATGGCAGAAGTTCATGAATGGCGCGAACGAGTGGGTTGGCTTTAAACGATTAGAGTCCAAGCGAGGTACAGAGACATGAGTGCCACAGCGAACATGATCGTGGACACGAGTCGACTGTGCCTGAGCTTGATGCCATACGTCACAAAGAAAATTGTTGCAGCTAACTTTGCTACGCTTTGTAATTCGTTTGAGAAACCTGAACTGCTGAATACAATCGCCGTAAGGAACGTCACGATGATCACCGCTTTAAACCAAAGCGGTTCTCTCATAAAAGATTTAAAAAACCATGTGAGCCTTCCCATCATAACCTCCTCTTCAAATTCACTTATCTTAACCCATTATAGTCGAAAGAAACTGAAAGAATGTGAAACAACCGAATGAAGCGAGACTAAAGGATAGGACAGCGAGTGAAAGAAGTGGGTGCTGACTTCTTGGTTGTAATAGATAGATGATGGAAAGTAAGATTCCAACGATAAACGATAGAACGAAAAGTCCATCAATCGCGAATGAAAACTGAAGGATGGAGTCAAACAATAAATTTAGTAAGTAGATGCTGTTTACAAGTAGTAAGAGGATAAGCACTGTTCGTTTCATCATAACCTCCTCAAACACGTCTTACTAATAAGGACGAATGAAAGAAGATAAAGTTTCAATAAATACAGTATGGTAAAATCAGGGTAGAACACAATTGAGGTGAGGAACTATGAAGACAAAAGGTTATCTTCTACTCCGAAAATTATTGGTCGGAATCATTACAGCAATTACCGCAACAGCACTGTTTGCGGGACTAAGTCAATCCACCTTCTCGTTAGTAGCGTTCACCTCTGATTTTAAAAACTGGTTTCCATATTTCTTTCTAGGAATGTTCCTTTATGGTGTGTGGGCGTCTATCCTTAGCGATTCTCTAGCAAAATCCATGGCTTATACGACAAAAAAGCCTGAGTGGATTCTCTCGTTCTTCATTCACTTTTTAGCAGGTACCGTTCTAGGGGCAGCCAGCCTCATTTCTGCAATCGTATTTTTTATCATCGATCGCGTTGTTCAACAAAGATGGCACGCTAAATTCGCGGAATAAGAAAAAAGGGGCTCTTCCTTAGTGGAAGTGCCCCTCTTTTGCATTTTCCGTTCTACTCTAAAACATCGCAGCCATTTTTCTTAATATAGCCCTCTCCCCATGCGCACATCGCATCGAGGATCGGTTTTAAAGACCAGCCGTAATCTGTTAACGAATAGATCACTTTTGGCGGGACTACATCAAATACTTTTCGATTCACAACGCCGTCTTCCTCTAATTCACGCAGCTGCTGTGTGAGCATTTTCTGCGTGATCTTTGGCATGAGTTTCTTCAATTCGCTCGTTCGTCGCTCTTTCTCGATCAAATGACACATAATAACGACTTTCCACTTCCCTCCGATGACATCGAGAGTCGCTTCTACCGAATTGTTATATGGCATGATGGTTCCTCCTAAGGTACTTTTTTGCACCTACAATCTATTTTCATCTGTACATGTCTAATTAACGTTTACGAAACTAACATACCGGTAGTATATCCGAAAAGCAAAATGGTTTCTACAGGTACTTACAGGTGCCTATAGCACCTCGAGGTTCCTTTATAACAATAAAGTGCGTACTTCACGGCAAGAAGCGTATGTCGCATAATAGTTTTTGCAGAGAGGGCGTGGCTTCATTTCGGCGCCGAACCACGTTCTCTCAAGAACTTATTTTGCTTTTAGGAGGACGATCCATGGCTTCACATACGGAAAAGAAGAAAGGCGGAATCGCAGCACTTCTTGCACTCGCGATTTCTGCATTTGGAATCGGGACGACGGAGTTCGTTCCTGTCGGCCTTCTGACGACGATCTCTGATGACTTAGGTATCTCGATCACGTTAGCAGGATTATTAATTTCCGGCTATGCGCTCGGTGTTGCTTTCGGTGCACCTATTTTAACCGCATTAACAGACCGGATAAATCGAAAAACATTGCTCATGTCACTTATGGTTATTTTTATTTTAGGAAACGTCGTTGCTGGTATGGCAACCTCTTTTACACTTTTATTAATCGCACGAATCATCACCGCTTTCTCACACGGAATTTTCTTCTCGATCGGCTCAACGATCGCAGCGGACTTAGTACCTGAAGATAAGCGTGCGAGCGCGATTGCATTTATGTTCACAGGATTAACGGTCGCAACCGTTACGGGTGTTCCACTCGGTACGTTTATCGGGCAAACGTTCGGATGGCGT
Source organism: Anaerobacillus sp. ABD4_527 (assembly GCF_056160805.1). Classification (NCBI taxonomy): domain Bacteria; kingdom Bacillati; phylum Bacillota; class Bacilli; order Caryophanales; family Bacillaceae; genus Anaerobacillus; species Anaerobacillus sp. ABD4_527. The sequence continues at coordinate 337,165 of NZ_JBSWXZ010000002.1, read as the reverse complement.
GCAACGTTCTTAGGTGTCGCGATGCTTGGTGTGATCGGCATCATCGCAAGTGCGATCCTGGTACCAAAGAACTTAAAAGAAGCACCACCTTCAACATTTGTCGATCAGCTAAAAATCGTAAGCTCTAGCCGTTTGCTTCTTGCGTTTGCGATCACTGCACTAGGCTACGGAGGAACGTTCGTTGCATTCACGTATTTAACACCGCTATTAGAAAACCTAACTGGTTTTAGTTCCAAATGGGTCAGCGTGATCTTACTCGTATACGGTCTAGCTGTTGCGGTCGGAAACGTGGTCGGCGGGAAGGCATCCAACAATAGTCCGATCAAAGCGCTCTTCTGGATGTTCATTCTTCAAGCGATCGTACTTGTGGCATTAAGCTTCACTGCACCGTTCAAAGTGATCGGTCTGATCACAATCGCTCTTATGGGTCTCTTCGCATTCATGAGCGTACCTGGCCTTCAGCTTCTCGTTGTAAACCTATCAGAAAAATATGTACCATCTGCAGTAAACGTGGCTTCAGCGATGAACATCGCAGCGTTTAACATCGGTATTGCAATCGGATCATTCGTAGGCGGACTCATCGTCGATAGTATCGGCTTGATCCACACCGCATGGATCGGCGGGGTCATGGTAGCCGGAGCCGTACTCTTAACGGCTTGGCTAGGTAGATTAGAAAAAAACGCACAAAGTCAACTTTACAAAGCAAGTGCTTAACATCGAAAGGAAAGTTCCACGAGGAACTTTCCTTTCTTTTTACTTTCAAACACAAACTTTCTTACTACAACCATTTATAGTACAATCACAACGAATGGTATGAAACAACGAAAACACATCCAGAGGAGTTAATCATGAAACCAGGTATCTTGGCACTATTTCTAGTACTGATCGTTCCGGTTGTTTTGAAGAAAATAAACGAGCACGATGCGATATTAGAAAATCGGCTGAAAGATCGTACAGGCATTAAGTAAGAAACGAACGTAACGAACATGATACTAAACATCATTCCGATAAAAACGGTCAGTGGCGAGTGCCTCTGACCGTTTTTTATTTCAGCTTTTAACTTTGCTGTTTTTTAGTAATCTTTCTATATTTATACTCACCATGAAACCACGTACCCGTTCCATAAGTAGTCCCAAATATTAGTCCGGTTGTTGAATAATCTGTGAAATGGTTGAGTCCTCCATGGAAGTAAAAGTCTATTCCCGCTTCCACTAATGCAATACCCATTCCGCCTATCATGATTCCGTAAAAAAGGATATACTTCCACATCCCCAACTTTCTAGTTTCACTCCATTCATTCAAGAACGCTTCTTCCTTAAAAATGATCGTCACCCGCTTTTCAGGGAATTGTATTGCTTATAACTGTGTTAGCCAGAGAGAGCAATTCGTCATTGAAATTTGGTGCTTTCATCTATTTAGGCGGTAAGTTTTGCGCTTGCACTACGAACTCTCCAACTGAAACTGCTGCTGTGCGAGCTTGAAATAAAGAGCATGGTTCTTCATTAATTCGTCATGCGTTCCGGTCTCGATCACCTTTCCCTCTTCCATCACTAGGATTTGGTCAGCGTGAACGACGGTGGAAAGCCTGTGGGCGATGACGATCGTCGTACGGTCTTTCATCAAGTTGTTGAGTGCCTTCTGTACTTGCACTTCTGACGTACTATCAAGACTCGATGTTGCTTCATCTAATAGTAGAATTGAAGGATCTCTAACGATAGCGCGCGCGATGGCGATTCGCTGCCTTTGACCACCTGATAGCTTGATGCCCCGCTCTCCGATTTCCGTATCGAATCCATTCGGTAATTCCATGATAAACGGAAGGGCATAGGCCTGATCAGCTGCTTGCGTCAGCACCTCGTCTGAAATCTCACGCTCCATTCCATATAGAATATTTTCTCGAATCGTTCCCGCGATAAGTGGACTCTCCTGGGAAACATAACCGATCTGATTTCGCCATGATTGGAGAGAGAATTCGGTAATTTCCGTTCCTCCAAGAGCGATCGATCCTTTTTGCGGTACGTAAAAACGTTCGATAAGTGAAAAGGTTGTTGTCTTACCACTTCCACTCGGACCAACGATCGCCGTGATTTTACCTGGTGGAACACGGAAGGACGCTCCTTTTAAAATCAATTCTTTTCCATATGAAAACTCTACGTCGTTAAAGGTTAGATGTTGAGATGGATTCGTAACTTCCTTTCCGATCAAGCGCTCTTCCCCTTCATGATCGAGCAAAAACTGCAGCCGTTCCGTCGCTCCCATCGCCTTCTGGATCGCTGTTAAAAATCTTGCCATCGAGCTAAATGGAATAATGATCTGAAAAAGGTATAGCAAGAAGGCAACGAGCTCACCTGCACTAAGTTCACCAGTTGATACACGGACGCCTCCATACCCAACGATAACGACCAACACACCCATCAGAAGTAACGTCATGATCGGCATGAGGAGCGCGTAAATTTTCGCTTCCTTCATACTATAAGAGAAAACATTCTTAATGCCATCTTCCCCATTCTTCTCTTCGATGTTTTCAGCTAAAGAGAATTTCACGAGACGTATTTCAGAGAGAACTTGTGTGATCGTCGCCGTAAATTTCGCCGTTTCTTCTTGAAGTCCCTTCGACACTTTGTACATTCGTTTTCCGATAAAACGGATCCCAATCATCATGATCGGAACGACCGTAAGCAAGATCACCGTCAATCGCCAATCAAGATAAAGCAGGATCGCGATCGATCCTACAATCGACAATGTACTCGTCAGCAAGTTGATGAGATGATTCGAGACGAGATCTTTGATTACGCCTGTATCGTTTACAATCCTGCTCGTGGTATCACCGACCCTGTTGCTGTCAAAGAACGTCACCTTCATGGAAAGCACTTTTTTCATCAGTCTTTCGCGAAGTCGCGCGACGACGGATTCTCCTATGTAAAGCAGCAAATACATCGATAGCCCTGAGAAGATCGCTTGAAGCACAAACGCTGCAATCAAGAGACCGATGATTCCGTTCGATAATGTCCCTGACGAAAGCTGGTCGACTAAATTTTTCGTAAAAAACGGTACGATCAAGCCAGCAACTGTCCCGATCAAACTCATCGTTACCGCGATCGTGACGAGTAATTTCGAAGGATTCGTTTCTTTTATTAAGGTGGCAAGGCCACTCCAGTTCATTCGTTTTTCGGAGGTTTCTATTTGTTCACTCATAACGATCAGCCCCTTTCCTATCAGTATAGCTGGAAAATATTAAAAATCATAAAAATCCGACACAAAAAAGACTCTGCTAAAAACAGAGTCATGATGGTTTATTGATCCTTTTTTAGAAGATCCCATATCTTATCGCCATTCCACATCTCACTCGGGGCGTCTTCATAATTGATTTCAAAAGCTGCATGCCCACCAACAGCGTGACTAGCACCGAAATTAATTCCCATACTACTCTCGGTAAAATACGTAAACGTTTCAGAATGTTGATCGGTTCCAATCCCATCAAGCGAATCCGCATTTTGAAGATCAGTAACAGTAGCATTATCTTTCAGCTCTTTTTCGAACTCTTTATGGTGTGGATTAACTGGCTTGAATGCATCTGTTTTAAACAATTCAATAAATGATTCATCTGCATTAATGACATCTTTCAGTCTAATTTGTTGCATGTCTTCAAGATCTATATTTGTTGTGTAGAAAAGGTTGTTAGGATGCGCTGCTCCTTCTACGTAGCCAGTGCCTGCATACTGAACACTTAAGAAATAAGGACTTTCATACGAAACAGCATAATCGACTTCAAGAGTTAACCCTTCTGAACCTTCGTAAAAGTTCATCACTTTATATGCTTCGTTAAAAAGAAGGTCGTTTACTTCATCCTGCTTTCCTGCATCTGATGCGTTCGTAAGCTGAGGATACGAAATCGTTACTCCATTCTCCGTATACACTTCTTCTTTAAGCGTGTAAGAAAGTTCCGATGCATCAGGTTCGGCTTCACTAGAGGCTTCCTCCCCAACTTCATCAGAGGTTGAATCGTCGTTTTTCGCTTCGCTAGATTCCGCATCGCTATCGTTTGTTTCATCTGATTGGGTTTCCGAACCGTTCGTTTCACTCTTCTCTTCAGCGGTCGCTTCAACTTTCTTTTCTGGTTCTGAGCTAGCGCTTTCGTTTGCTTGACCACATGCAGAAAGAATGAGACTAAAAGACAAAAGGCTAACACCAAGGATCGTCGTTTTTTTCAATGAGCTATCTCCTTTAGAAGTTGTATAGACTAATCATACTCGAAAACGACGATAAAAATCATCCTTATTTGTGAAAATTTTCTAAAAGAGTAACAAAAAAACTCAACCCGTACAGGATTGAGTTTCTTCTATTAAATAATACCCATCATAGCTAAGAAGATGATGGCGATCGTGGCTATCATCGGGATGATGAGTCCAACGACGAACACGTCTTTGTACGAATCTTTATGCGTAAGACCTGTAACAGTAAATAGCGTTAGAAGGGCACCGTTATGCGGGAGGATCGAGGCACCAGAAGCAACGGATGTAATTCTGTGGAACGCCTCAAGACTCAGTCCGTTTTCCACAGCGATATTGTAATACTCCTCACCAAGCGCCTCAAGCGCAATTCCCATACCTCCCGATGCTGATCCTGTGATCATTGCGAGAAGCTGAACTGCGAATGCTTCAGAAAAGTATGGGCTGAGTGGAATCGAGAAGATCAAGTCTTTTACAGCCTCGAAACCTGGAGACGCGGTTACAACTGACCCAAATCCAACAGCTGCGCTCGTATTGATCGTCGCCATAACCGACCCTGATGCACCCTTGTTGATGGAACCGATAAAGTTTTTGAATTCTTTCCAGTTAAACGCCATGATGAGAAGAATCCCGATTAATAGGGCAACGAGGATACTAAGATCCTCGAATGCATTTAGCGTAATGACTACTGCGATAAGAGGGATGATGGAAAGAAGCCAGTTCGGTAAATCTTCCTCATCGATCGTATTCACTTCATTATCGCCTTGTGGTTCTGTAAACTTTTCATCCTTTTTAAGGAGCTGTTTCTCTCGGAATTTTAAATAGAAATAGCCTCCGACTGCCATGATCAATCCAGCCACGATACCCATGATCGGTGCTGCCATCGTGTTCGTTTTGAACGTATTGATCGGAATGATGTTCTGAATCTGAGGTGTTCCTGGGATCGCCGTCATCGTGAAGGTGAAAGCCCCTAAAACAAACGTCGATGGAATCAGCTTACGCGATACGTTTGCGCGGCGAAACATCGCGACTGCAAGAGGATAAACTGCAAATACCACAACGAATAGACTTACTCCGCCGTATGTAAGCACTGCTGCTGATAACAGCATTCCTAGAATCGCACGTTTTTCACCGATAAGGTTTGAGATCTTATATGCAACAGACTGTGCGGCACCCGTGTCTTCCATCAACTTCCCGAAGATGGCTCCGAATAAGAAGATTGGAAAATATGATTTTGCAAACCCAACGAAACCTTCCATATAAGTAGATGTGTACGTATCGAGTATATTCATCCCGCTTAGTAATGCAACGATTCCGGATACGAGCGGCGCGATCCAGATAATCGACCAGCCAAGATAAGCTAGAAGCATCAACAGTGCAAGGCCAATAATAATACTAATCATGATGTCATGTCCTCCTACCTAAAGATCAACTGTTTGCTTTTACTATGTCCACCGGTGCCTGTCACTACCCGTTATTTATCAATAATTGTCGATAGCATAAAAAACGCGCAAAACTGTTAGCCAGTTTTACGCGTTTCCCTTAACTATTTACTTTCGTTGATCAATGATTGAATTTGCAACATTGACATGCTCTTCCTTTGTCATCGGCTCATCATTACCATTGCGTGGAACGACTGAACGGAGAAAAAACATGACGTTACCATTTTCGCTCATCCACCTTAATTCACTGATACTTTCCCAATCGTTGAAGGAAGCACGAATGTCATTCTCAAGCTCCACATCCGTTTTTCCGAAGCTAACTTCTTTCCCTTTTACGTCCCGCTGCATAAAAGAAAGCTGCTCATTTCCTTTCGAATAAATTAACGCTACATCATTCGGTTCTAACTTTGTCTGCGCAGTCGCAGTAACTTCTTCAGCCTCGAACGGAATGCTTTCCATGTCTGGTGCTGATAATTCATCTCGAAATTCTTTAGATAGCTTTTCAACTTCACTCTTCACTTCTGGATTGGCCTCCACAAGCGATTTGAGGTGATTTTCTGAGCTCGAACTGCCTGAATTACACGCAGCAAGTACTAAAAGAGCTGATAATAACATGACGAATTTTAGTTTCATTGTAAAAACCTCCTCTTAGACAGACGAAAGAAACAAAAGAAATGTTTCACTTTTCGGCAATTAATTCACATCACCCAAATAGACGGGTCTTCCCTCATTTTCCCGAAGGTCTATGACCTGTTCGATTAACGCTTTAGGATAGACTCTCGTTTTAATTAGCTGTTCCAATTCAACCCATTCTAAACCGACTTGATGAGGATCTGGATTAGTTGGTAATCTCCCTTCATCTATAAGGTCACATGCAAAATAAAATTCAATCTGGTGAACCTCCGAATCAAATGCAGCATGCTCATGGTTCTTGCCAATGTATTCCCTTATGAAAACAAGGTCTCCCACCTTTACTTTATAGCCTGTCTCTTCTAGGCACTCTCTTACCACAGTTTCAGGAAATGTTTCTCCATGATCCTGTCCACCGCCTGGAAAGAGATAAAAGTAACCCTCATCATCTCTGTTTTTCGTTAACAATACCTTATCTTCTTTTAAAACTAAGGCTTTCACTGAATTTCTAATGCTCATGTCACTTCCCCCAATAATGTTTATTTAAGAAGGAGTCCACTGAAACAAAGTTGAATAAAACAGTTACAATAGGAAAGGAGGTAACCCTTAATGTCTAGTTTCATCTCTCATATTGCTACTGTCGAAATACCTGTCAGCAACCTTCAATCGTCTATTTCATTTTATCAGGAAATATTAGGCGTCCATATTCATTTTCAAGGTGAACGAAATGCCATGCTGACGTTCAATCAACAAGGAGTTCCAACGATCTTTTTGGTCGAAACGGAGTCAACGGAAAAACTCTCTTTTCAAAACTCACATACAGAAGTCGTACATAGCATCATCGATTTTTACACGCACGACTTAGAAGGCTTTTACAACTGGTTGAAGGAGAAAGAAATCGAAGTGGGTCCTTACAACGTGAATCCTGATAACGGATTTGGCGGGTTCGGTTTTAAAGACCCAGACGGGAATTTACTTAGTGCTACAAACGTTCTTCATCCTGGGCAATAACAAAACAATCCCCGGCCTGGGGATTGTTCTCATTTCATCATTTCCTTTAATTCACTGGCCGAGCTTTCGTTCGCTTCGATCGGTCCATCCGCTTTTACAGAAGGCAGAATGTAGTTTTCTAAAAGTGGATCAACGTCCATCCCACTTGAAGTTTGCACAACCAAGAGATTTAAGTCTGGCACCATTACGAGGTACTGTCCATAAAGTCCCATCCCTCTGTATGTGTTATGACCATTCACTTCTTTTAACCAGAAGTAATAGCCATAGTCATCACCATCAAAATTCCCTCCGGTCGAAACGTGCGCTTTCGTACTTTCTTCTACCCATCCTTCAGGAAACAGTCGCTCACCTTCCCATTCGCCATCGTTCAAGTACAAATAACCAAGTCTCGCCATGTCACGAGGAGTCATTGAGACCCCAGTACCTCCGAAAGACGTGCCTGAACGATCCATTGGCCATTCAACGTTCTCGATTCCAAGTGGCTCGAATAAACTCTCTTCTGCAAAGTCAGCTAGTCGTTTCCCTGTTGCTTCTTGTACAACACGTGAAACAACTCTTGCATCACCTGTGCTGTAGTTCCATTCGTCTATGTTTTCACGTAGAGGCCGATTCATGATGTAAATTGCAGGGTCATTACCTTTCATAAACGCTTCCCATGTTTCCGATTCATAGAAACCTTTTTGCGTTTGCTCTGGAAAATCGAGTCCAGAGCTCATCGTCAAAAAGTGCTTGATCCTCACGTTTTCTTTATGAGCGTTCAATGATTCGATGTGTTCTTTCGGTATGTACGTCAGCACTTTGTCCTCTACACTGTTCAGTGCTCCTTGTTGAATCGCCACTCCTGTAAGGGCAGATGTTAAGCTTTTCGTTACTGAATAAATCGGATGCGGCTTAACTTGATCAAACTCCCCACCATAGTCTTCAGCTACGATGTACCCATCTCTAATGATGAGAAACCCTTCCATCGGAATGTCTTTTGAATCAACATGCTCAAACATCTCCACTAGCTTAGATGAATCCATACCTACACTTTCAGCTGAAGTTGTACGCCACTCTTCAGTTGGCCAATACGAATCAACAGGTTCTGATTGATTCCTTGAGCTTTCTTCCCCTACTTCTACAGAATTTGAGTTCGAACATCCTGCTAAAAGTAAGCAGAACCCTATAAGCCAAAAGTAAAACGACCTTTTTGTAACTCTTACCATTCGCATCCCTCCTCTTAGCCTTTACCTTCTCCTCATGATCCTCCTTTCCTTCCGACACATAAAAAAGACACCCCGTAAAAGGGTGTCTTCATAAATAGATTAAAACGTTTGTGCTGCATCCTTCGCACGCGCAATCCCGTTTTCTTTAATTTCTTCAGCTTTTTCAGGCATCAATGCATGTCCTTCGATATACACGTGCTCAAGTGTTGGCACACCGTAGAACTGCATCATTACACCAAGGTAGCGATGACCCATTTCCATCTCAGCCGCTGGACCTTCTGAGTAGATTCCGCCGCGAGCTTGAATGTGCATTGCTTTTTTGTCTGTTAGAAGACCAACAGGGCCTTCAGCCGTATATTTAAACGATTTACCAGCAACGGATACCGCATCGATATACGCTTTTAGTACCGGTGGGAAGAAGAAGTTCCAGAACGGCGTAACGAATACATATTTGTCTGCATCGATAAACTGTTCACATAGCTCTGAAAGACGGTTTACCTTTGACTTTTCTTCCTCTGAAAGCTCTTCGAACCCGCTTCCTTTTTGAAGCTTACCCCATCCGCTGAATACATCAGCGTCAATTTGAGGAATGTGCTCTTTATATAAATCCATGTGGATGATTTCGTGATCAGAGTTTACTTCTTTGTATTGGTCGATAAAAGCCTTTCCAGCTGCCATGCTGTAAGAATACGTCTCATCATGTGGATGAGCTGTGATGTACAATACTTTCGTCATGTTTAACTTCCTTTCTGTTTTTCTTTAAGGCTCGCTATTAGTATGTGTTAATAGGATTACTCCCAATCCCTCGAGCTAAAGAGTTTTTAATTAAGATATCTTGAAACTAAGATAATAATAGTATAAAGGAATTAAAGAATCAACTAATTTGATTCACTCATATAAAAAAGGTGAGAATCTCTTAACGATTTAAGAAATTCTCACCTTTATATCAGAAATCACGCTTTTCGATACGCACGTCGTTCAGCGTAGGAAACGCATTTATAACAAACGGGTTTACGGTTATCTTCTTCGTCCAAATAGTACTGAGGGCGGACCGGTTTTTGTTTACAGATCATGCATTTCTCTAAACCGAACATTTTTCGAAAGAAGCTCTTCATATGATCAGCTCTCTTCTTAAGATGATAAAACCTTACTCTATAGTATACATCCCTATGTGGTTTAAGTGCGAAAATGTAGCTCATCACCACAAACGAGAGAGCATCCGCAGCTTATTTCTTCTCAGACTTTCCACTTTACAAACCTTATACAATCCAACCGTTCTTGATCCACCATGAAGGGATCTGGATGTTAAAACCACTTTTCCGTAAATGAGAGAGTTATTTTATTTTCTCGTATGTCATAGTAAATGACATAAACCTTATGTAAAAGGAAGCTTCTGCAGGAAACGTTCTTTTAGAAGGTTTAATGAAGAAGCAAAGTATTATTTCAAGCTTAATAGTTAAACTGAAGAGATCAGGCACGTATCCGCACCCTATTGAGGTTTCCTTTGATACAAGCCCTTGTTTATTCAAGAGGGGTCTAACTCGATCGTTGTAATTGGTTCTTCAATCTTTAGTCTCGGACGATTTTTACTCCTCTGACAGCTCTGCAATCAACAACGAAAACATTATCTCTATTGTCATATTCCTTTAAAGTGACAAGGCAATTTTTTTCATCCAGACATGCAAATGTATATTGTTGATCTTCAAAATACTCGTCATCTCCGAGAATGATGAAAACTTTTGTTCCGACATCAAGGTTTTTAAATTGTTTGCATGCGCATCCTGTGCATTTCATTGATCCCATATACTCTTTACAATCACAGCCCATTATAAATTATCCTCCTTTATGAATAAGAATTTAATGATTTCAATTAACCCAATTCACTTTCAGAATTTTCTCTTTCTACTTGAACACCAACAATTGCCCGACAGTCTACGTATACGATATTGTCTTCTTGAATTCGTTCTAATGTAATACAGCATTTTTGGGAATCGAAACAAATAAATCTAAATCTTTCATTTTCAAAGAATTCGTCCGTGTTATCTATAGCGAATTGAATAATTGTTCCTGTTTCAAGGCATCTTAGAAATTTACAGATGGGTGTATCACATTTTTTATCTCTTTTCATGAATGTTCCTCCTTCCACCCGAAATGTAGTAACGACTAATTATTCACAACGATTTCAATCGCAATCAGTTCATGACAGTTAATCAATACTGCATTATCATCAGATTGGTCAATCAATGTGACACAACACGATATTTCATCAAAGCAAACGAAGGTAAATTCTCTATCATTTTCGAAAAAGTCTTCTAAGAAAGCGATTCTTAACACCGTTCCTTGTTCCAGTTTTTTAAAGACGTCACAAATGCAGCCCTCGCATACTTGCTTCTTATTTTTGCAATTTTCATTCCCAAACAGACCTTCACCCACAACCATTCCTCCTTTACTCAGTATTTGCCAGTTTTACTTCACTATATGGAATGTCCCTTGGTTTGGTATAGACAAGTATCCAAAACAGGTGAGGTTTCTTCAAATGCAAACAAAAAACACCCATACGCGAAGCGAATCATCGTAATGGGTGTTAAAATAAAGCCATTCTTTTATTCTTTTGTAAACATAAATGAAAAGTTAATGGAGTGTTCAAACTTATAAGTAAGGGTATATTAGATTTATAAATGATATGTACCATCTTGAGAAAGATGAGATAGTGATAAATTAACGAATTTTTTTAAATGACCAATTTCAATCTAGAATTTGATTTGAGAGAACTAGGGTACAAGACTGCCTAATTCTTGACTGCATTTCAATGTTTTTGTCCATGACATGCAATTAATTTGAGCGGCTACTAACATTTGTGTTCTAATGTAAAGATTAGAATTGTACATTATCTTACAAAAGCAACATGAAATTAGATTTTTCTAAAGTTCTTACGATTCGACAGAAATAGCATCTGACTACATAATGAACGACATTCATTTAATCCTAATCGTGGTAAAGAGGAGATTAAAGAAAAATAAATGGAGAAAAAGAATGGACTTCATACGGGTCCATTAGTGTACATATGGGATGAAGAAGCCTCTACTTTACGACCAAAATTAGTATCAAACCTCCCGACATAATCAGACACTATACCATAACTGTTTTCTTTTCGTATGAAATTCTCAACTTCACATGTTTAAAATTCTGGTAAAATCACAAAAAAAACATGACGTGCGGAAGTCCACACGTCATGCTTTACGTTCTATGCCTTCTTTGGCTTTTTCTGAAACTTGCTCAACATTTCGTACACAACCGGTACAATCAGTAGTGTAAGGAGCGTCGAGCTCGCAAGACCACCAATAACGGTAAGTCCAAGACCTTTACTGATGATCGAGCCACCTTCAAAACCGAGTGCGAGTGGTAGCAGCGCACCGATCGTTGCCAGAGCTGTCATCAAGATCGGACGTAAGCGCGTCATGCCTGCATCGAGCAATGATTCACGCGTTGAGTATCCTTCTTTTTCTTTCTGGATAACGCGGTCGATCAAGACGATCCCGTTCGTAACAACGATTCCGATCAGCATCAGTGCACCGATCATAGCGGATATACTCAATGTTTCTCCACCAACTAGCAGCCCTAGAACTGCTCCGATAATCGTGAACGGTAAGGAGAACAGGATTGCGAATGGCGCAAGTGCTCCTCCGAAGAAAATGACGAGCACAACATAGACGATTGCAATCGCCGCAAGCATCGCAAGACCTAGCTGACTGAACGATTCATTGATATCTTCTGTAACCCCGCCGATCGAAATGTCGATCGTATCAGGATGGTCGATCTTTTCCAACTCCTCGTTTACAGAAGCAGAGACTGATCCGATATCATCCGTTGTTGCTTTCGCTGAAACGCTGCCGTACACTTTTCCATCACGTCGCGTGATCGTGTCTTCTGTTGTTCCTTCTTCAACTGTAAACAGCTCGTTGATTGGAACAGATACACCCATTGGAGACTGAATTTCCTTATCTGTTAAGTCTTCAAAGGTTTCGTAATCGTCTTTCTCTACTTCAATGAAGACTTGAAGTTCTTCTCCATCTTCTTTTACCGTCGTAATTTCTGAACGCTGCCCGTTCTGACCGAGCTCCATACCGACTTGACCGGCGGTTAGCCCTAGCTGACTGAGCTTCTCTTGATCTGCAACTAGCGTGTATTCTTCATACGACTCTGCGAGACTGGATTCGGCTTCATTTAGATCATCTTGATCATTGAGGACGTCTTCCACCTCTTCTACATATGGCTTAATATCATCCATCGTATCACCAAATACTTGAACCTGGATATCGTTACTAGAACCTGTAGAAGAGAATTCCTGGTTGTTCCATTCCCCTTTGTCCGTCATGTTTTTCAAATCTTTGATCACTTGTTCTTTTTCTTCCGTGAAGTTCTCCGTATCATCCGCATACATCACGAAGAATGCCGCCTGATTCGATGCACCAGGATTCATCGGATTTTCTCCACCAACAGAATATTGAATGATCTCAACATCGTCTCGACCTTCAAAATACTTCTCTGCTTCAAGTGCGATCGACTCGACATCTTCAAGCGTTTGTCCAGGTGCAGGACTGAACGTCGGCATCACCATCTTCTCTTCTTCACCTGGTAAAAAGCTAACGCCAACGAGCGGAATCATCGCGATACTCCCTACAAGGACACCGATTGCAACGATCGAAGAGATGATCTTATGATTTAGAACACTGTTTAAAATCGAACGGTACCACGTAGCGAGCTTCCCTGGACCATCCTTATGGCTTTTCATTGCCTGTTCTTTATTTAAAAGCGAGTGCGACATCATCGGTACGATTGTAACCGCAACGATTAATGAAGCGAGTAGTGCAAATACTACCGTCAATGCGAATGGCAGGAACACTTGACCTACGACACCTTCAACGAGGCCGAGCGGTAGGAAAACCGCGATCGTCACGATCGTTGATGATAGGATCGGCATGAACATTTCCTTCGTCGCGGATCGAATCAGTTCCTTACCTTCTAACTTCTCTTCTTTTAATGACATCCGCCTGTATATGTTCTCAACGACAACAATCGAGTCATCGACAACACGTCCGATCGCAACGGTCATCGCACCGAGCGTCATGATGTTAAGCGTGATTCCCATTTGATTCAATACGAGTAACGCGATGAATAGAGATAGCGGGATCGATACGACCGAAATCAACGTTGTTCGAATGTTACGCAGGAACAACAGAATGACGATGATCGCAAACAGTCCGCCGAACAATGCTTTGTTCAACATCGTACTTACGGATTCTTCGATCGGCTCGCCTTGGTCGAACGTAAAGATGAAGTCGATACCGTCTAGTTCATCTTCAAACTCAGCAGCTTGTTCCTTCACTTGATCGACAACGTCGACCGTATTCGCTTCTTGCGATTTGATTATTTGAACCGTAATCGATTCTTCCCCGTTCGTACGTGAAATCGACTCGGCTTCTGCAACGATTTCAAAATCAGCAATCTCACCTAACGCAACGGTTGGAATGCCTTGCTGTGCTTGAACAGCTTCAGCACCTCCCTGAGCTCCTTGACCTGACGGCGTTCCAGGAGCACCTTGTTGCGGAGCGGTTCCTTGCGGCGCACTCTGCGATGGAATCATTGGCATTTGGAGTTTTTCTAAATCATCGATCGTTGTGATGTTTCCATCGATCACAACGGATTTCTGTGTATCATCAAACGTGTATAGTCCAAGCGGGAACGTCACTTTTGAACCTTTGATCAAATTCGTAACCGTTTCTTGGTCCATGCCTCGTTCAGAGAGCGCTTCGTCATCAAACTGAAGCTGAACTTCTCTCACTTCTTGACCAGCAACCTGAACATCGCCAACACCATCTAACCCTTCGAGTGCAGGTGCGATCGTATCTTCAACAGTCGAAGTGAGCTCAGCAAGATCACCATTTTCATTCGTAACACTCATACTGATAACAGGGAACGCATTAAAGTTCACTCGCGACACATCAGGCGTCTCAGCGCCATCAGGTAACGCTACTTCATTTACTGCTTCTTGAAGTTCGTCCTCTGCTTCATCTAAATCTTTGCTAAAATTATATTCGAGCTGTAAACTCGAAGCATTTTGGAACGAGCTTGAACTTACGGATTTCATTCCGCTTAAATTCTGCACTTTCTGCTCGATCGGTTCTGATATTTCATCAGCCACCTCTGCAGGTGTCGCACCTGGATACACGGTCGTAACCGTGATGATCGGTGGATCGATATTTGGAATCGTTTCTAATTTCATATTCAATCCGGAATATAGACCAGCAGCTGTAATGATGATGGTCATAAGCCAGACAGCAAATTTATTATTCATCGAAAAATTTATAATCTTGCTCATACGTTCTCTCCTTCCCCTTTTTGACCAAGTAGTCATTCTGTTATAAAATATACATGACCACTTGGTCATAGGTCAAGGAAGAAATGTTCATTAACGTGATAGAAGGTGGTCAATATATGGAACCAAAAAAAATAATGATTATAGAGAATGCCATCAAGCTTTTTGCGAAAAAAGGATTCAGCGCAACGTCTGTTCAAGAGATCGCAAAGGAATGCGATATCTCGAAAGGCGCATTCTACCTTCACTTTAAATCGAAAGACGAATTGCTATTTGAAGTCCTCATGTACTATTGGAACAGAATGCAGCGTAAAGTGAATGAAGTCGCAACCGAGCCGATGTCTCCTAAGGAAAAGTTTACGTATCAGCTTAAAGTTTATATGGAAGAAATCGCCGATCACCGCGAGTTCATTATCATGCAATTCCGCGAGCAGGCGATTCCGTTCAACGAGTCGATCGAAGAACTCATCAGAAAGATGCGCTTCAACTCGTACCTTTTTTACAAAAATCATCTGCTCGCGATCTATGGGAAAGACTGCGAACCATACGTGTGGGAAGCGAGTCTCGCTGTTCAGAGCTTGATGAAAAACTACATCGACCTCATCATTCTCGATAATATTGAATTCAATTATTACGAAGTGGCAGCTGCGGTCACGAGAAAAACCGACTATTTGATGACCGGATTTTCACAAAGTAGTGACCAACCAGTCATAACAGAGGAAGTCATCGAACAGATCATGCCTGAAGGATTTAATCTGCATGACCTCGAAGAAATTAAAAATGTGCTCACACTCATTTTAGAAAAAGAAAGTGATGAGAATCTGATTGATACCGCAACGATCCTTTTAGATGAGCTAGCGAGAACATCCCCAAGACAAGCGGTCATAAAGGGCATGGCGTCCAATCTCGATAAATACGATCGCTACTTGGATTTCGCATCACGTTTACGAAACTACTTTCTATAACGTAACGAAGGGGGTTTAGTTATGATCTCGATCAAGGACCTTACGCGCCAGTTTTCAAATGGAAAAGGGATTTTCGATGTGTCGTTCGATGTAAAAAAAGGCGAGGTATTCGGCTTCCTCGGTCCAAACGGTTCCGGAAAGTCGACCACGATCAGACACCTGATGGGTTATATGAAGCCGCAAAAAGGAAGCGCGACAGTGTTCGAGTACGATGCGTGGAGCGAGCAGGCAAAAGCGCGTGAGCATGTTGGCTACTTACCGGGGGAAATCGCCTTTTTAGACGGTATGAAGGGGACAGAATTCCTCGACATGATCGCAGGAATGCAGGGAAATCAGGTTAATCAAAAGCGAGAGGAATTGATCCGTCGCCTCCAGTTCGATCCGAAAACCCCTATTCGTAAGATGTCTAAAGGCATGAAGCAAAAAGTTGGGATCGTAGCGACGTTCATGCACGACCCAGACATCTACATCCTCGATGAGCCAACATCTGGACTCGATCCTTTAATGCAGCGCGTCTTCGTCGAGCTTGTGCTTGAAGAAAAGGAAAAAGGGAAAACGTTCCTCATGTCATCTCACAGCTTTTCAGAAATCGAACGAACGTGTGACCGAGCCGCCATCATTAAGGACGGCCGAATCGTCACCGTGAAGGATATCCATGAGCTTCAGTCGATGCAGCGAAAATTATTCGACATTACCTTCTTCAACCCTGAAGATGTAGAAGCGGTGAAATCTTCTACTCTATCAATTGAGAAGACGGATGGAAACATGGTACGGATTGAGGTGCAAGGAAACTATGACGCGTTTTTCAAAGAGCTCGCAAACTATCCTATTAAAAACGTAAGCGCTGCAAACCAGAGCCTCGAGCAGATTTTCATGGACTATTACAATGCTGAGGAGGTGAACGGATGAGCGCTTCACTCTATAAACAGATGATGAAATCAAACTTAAAAAGCATCATGAGCTTCGGCATCGCTTCTGCTGTCTACGTCATCTTGATGACCTCTCTCTTTCCGATGATTTCCGACAACATCGATAAAATTCAAGAGCTAACAGCGATTTATCCTGAAAGCTTGAAGAATGCGTTCGGGCTCGAATCGTTCGGCACCTACGGGGAGTTCATCTCAGCAGAGTACTATGGGCTATTCTTTTTATTCATCTTAGGAATCTTCAGCGTGATGACCGCGATTCAACTGATCGCAAAGTTAGTCGACCGAGGATCGATGGCTTACTTACTTTCTACCAAAGTATCCCGCGCTGAGGTCGCAATCACGCAAATCGCCGTTCTCATCACTGGCCTCGTTATCATTATCTTTCTGAATTTTGCAGGCGGGTTTGCCGCTGGAGAACTCCTGATCGACGACCAGTATGCGATCGGCATGGGCGACTTTTTCCAGATCAACTTTGTAGGGTTCTTACTTTTCTTTGCGGTAGGAGGCTACTCCATCCTCATCTCTTCCCTTTTTAACGATGAGAAAATGGCGTTTGCAGCAGCGGGCGGGGTAACGTTTTTATTCTACGCATTAGATATGGCGGGTAAGATCGTTCCAGACTTAGATTGGCTACGGAACCTTACACTCTTCTCCCTCTTTGAACCAGCGAAGATTGCGAACGGCGATGTGAACGTCGCGTTCGTCTCTTTCACCCTCTTCGGATTAGGATTACTCGCATACGTCGCAACCGTGTTCGTGTTTCGAAAACGAAATTTACCTTTGTAGGTGTATAAAGAAAGAGCTTGGAGGCGATGCTTCCAAGCTCTTTCCATTATCACTTCGAACACGTGGAGATAACCATTGATGCGTCCTGCTTCATAAATATACCACTTCCATGATGAAACGTTTTGATTTCATTCGATCGAATACCAACCTCACAAAGCTTCTTCTTGAGCGCTAGCGAAAAACTGTTATGCACCTCCGGATGATTGATCTTCTCATTTTTGTCAAAATCGACGATGATTGGTTGTTGTGTAAGTGTATTCTCACTTTGTTTACAACGACATCCGCAAGTTCCTTCCGTTCTTCCGTATCGTAACGCTTCGCAAATTGTTTAAAAACGTTCCCTTCCATAGTTGATCCTCCTAGTGTCATGCGTATTGCTAACCATTATTTCAAATAACTCTTTCTACTTCTGAGGGACTTTTGTCATGAATCTTTACGACTACACAAACGTAAGTCTCGCCTTTCTCTAGCTATTGTAATAATTACCAAACGAAGTCCGATCGCGTCTCTGTTTAGTCCTCTCCCTGCTAGGTTTAATGCCACCCCCGAAAACACGTGTAAACATTACTAGGTCTTTTTACACAGAAACCTTTATATCTCGTCATGACACTCTAAACGCTCCTTTATTTTTACTTAACAATTTTTCGATAGATTGATAGTGAACCATCACTACTAAAGGAGCTGTTTTACTTGAGAAAATTAATCACGATCACCGTAACTGCCATGGTTGCTTTCGGTCTTTTCATTCAGCCTACTGGGAATGCATTTGCTGAGGAAGACTCAGATACTCTTACCATAGCTCATCGCGGAGCATCGGGGTATGCTCCTGAAAATACAATGGCTGCATTGGATAAATCAGTAGACATGGAAGCTGAACTTTTTGAAATCGATGTTCAGCTAAGTAAAGACGGGGAAATCGTTGTAATTCACGATACAACCGTCGATCGCACAACAAACGGCTCAGGTGCTGTAAAAAACATGACGCTCCAAGAGCTTAAAGCACTTGATGCTGGAAGCTGGTTCGGTGAAGCATTCACAGGTGAAACGATCCCGACATTAGGCGAGGTGCTCGATAAATACCGTGGTAAGTCAGGTATCTTAATTGAAGTAAAATCGCCAGCTCTATACCCTGGAATTGAACAAAAGATTGCTGATGAACTTAAGCAAAGGAACATGCATAAAGCAAACAGCAACGTGATCGTTCAGTCATTCGACCACCGTTCAGTACGGATGTTTCATGAGATCCTCCCCTCCGTTCCTGTCGGCGTGCTCATCAACGATCCCATTCAGCTGAACGAAGTGAGTTTAGAGCAATTCTCAAGCTACGCAGATTACGTTAACCCTAATAAAGACTACGTGGATAAAGAGCTCGTTACGAAGATCCATAACCTAAATATGCAGATCACCCCATGGACAGCAAGAGACCGTGAATCAGTACAAGCCCTCAAAGAAGCCGGAGTAGATGGCATCATCACTGACTACCCTGATTACGTAGAGTAAGTAAGGTGCCTGTCACCACTCACATCTTGTCGAATAAATTGCTTGCTGCTCTGTTTACTTTGTAATGGAAATGGGAACCAATAGAGGAAAAGGAAGGAGTTGTTAAATATGAGTAAGAATACTTCTTTATTACTTGCGATTGGACTAGCTGCCGGCACGCTGCTTGCGGGCTGTGGAGATAATTCTGCTGGGCAAGAAGACGGTAATACGAATACCTCAGAAGAGCCCTCTATGAATGATGATGCGGTAACGGAGGATAGTTCAGGTCAAGGTGGTGCTGGAGACAGCAACACTGCTGGTGAAGGCAGTGAGGTTGACCTCCAAACGGGTGTCGATCAAGTTCTTTCTGACC
This sequence comes from Anaerobacillus sp. ABD4_527, assembly GCF_056160805.1. Classification (NCBI taxonomy): domain Bacteria; kingdom Bacillati; phylum Bacillota; class Bacilli; order Caryophanales; family Bacillaceae; genus Anaerobacillus; species Anaerobacillus sp. ABD4_527. The sequence continues at coordinate 317,740 of NZ_JBSWXZ010000002.1, read as the reverse complement.
TTGACTCCCTTAGCACAGTAGTAGAAGAATCACCTGATGATGTTGCGAAGATGAACGAACTTGGAAATCAGATCGACTCTCACTGGGATCTTTTCGAAGAGAAGCTTGAAAAGGAATATCCAGATGAATATAAGGATATAGAAAGCGACCTTTACCCATTGATCGACGAAACAAAGAAAGACGAGCCCGACGTTGAGAAAGTGAAAGAGCTGTTAGATGCAACAAAAACGAAGATCACTTCTTTTAAAGACAACTTGACGATGGAATAACGAATAAAAAAGCTGTCCTCCTCGCTCGGAGAACAGCTTTTTATAATACGTTATCTTTCTTACGAACAGTAGCATTCTCTGCACAATTAAAACAATACAGTTCCTTATCCTCACCTACTACCCCATCCAAAAATCCATCTCTACAAAAGAGCTCTTTCCCGCACTCGTTACATGTTCCTACAGGTTCATGCATGCGAATCCTCCTATGCTTATTTCTCCCAGAGCTCAATGCGCCTGCCGTCTGGGTCATCAATCCATATGAACGAACCATATTCACTCTTCTCAAGGTCTTTAACTAGCGTAACTCCGACCGCATCCAGATGTTTCATAGAATCTTCAATGTTCTCAACCTGGAAGTTCAGCATGACTTGCTGATCCATCGGAAAATACTGATCGTCTTCAGTAAAGAAGGAAAAGATCGTTTCATTTCCTTCTTGTGGCGTAATGACGGTCCCATTCCAGGACTCCATTTCGATTCCGAGTACTTCCTTGTACCATTTCGAAAGTGCAACAATGTCACGTGACCGCCAAAACACCCCACCAAACCCTTTGATCCTCATCTCATCACCTCTATAATAGAATGGTTCTCTCTTACTAAAGGCTTCGCTTCGTATACGGATACTCCTTTTTAAGAACACAAAAACCAAGCTCCTCAGTCCGTAAGCTGAGGAGCTTGAAATGTATCTTAATAAAGTTTTCCGTGTCGATAAAGTGTATTTGATAGTTTCATCACTGAGTGCATATAGCAATTCTGGCGAAGTGGGAACGGGTCGTTAAAGAATTGTGGAAACACTTGATCCATCGTTTCTTTCATTTTCTTAAGAAGCATCGTGTTCACTTCTTCTTCGCTGTAGAACTGTGTATCACGTCCCTGTAACCATTCCAAATACGAAACGATTACACCACCTGCGTTCGCAAGAATATCTGGAACGATCAGGACACCATTCTGGCTCAAATAATCATCTGCTTTCATCGTGATCGGACCGTTCGCACCTTCAATAATCAAACGCGCTTTTACTTTCTCCATATTATCTTCGTGGATTTGATCTTCAAGAGCTGCAAGAATCAATACATCTGTCTCAAGATAAAGCACATCTTCACGGTCTCGAATATCTGCTTCAATGCCGTTCTGACTTAACGCCTCATCTGATGTCGGCAAGTCACCATCGTTCTCTGATGTGTATTTTACAAGAGCATTGATATCAAGCCCTTCCGAATGATAAAGCGTCACATTCCGATCGCTCACCGCAACAACCTTCGTCTTAATGTAGTTACAGTTATAAGCTTCGAGCGCTGCAACAGAACCAACATTACCAAAGCCTTGAATTCCAACTGTTAAATCGCGTTTGTAATGCGTCATAGCTGTTTTCGCAAATAAGTTCTCGTTCTTCTCAAACCAATCTTTGTTGTCGTTAATAAAATCGTGCATCATATAACGGAATGTGTAATACACCCCTTTACCAGTCGCTTCTCTTCGACCGAGAGAACCGCCGTTCAAATGACTTTTACCTGTAAAACTCCCACGGTACGGCTGCCCTGGATGAATACTTTTGAACTCACCCATCATCCAGTCCATTTCTCGCTCACCAGTCCCTACGTCTGGTGCTGGAATATCTTTGTCTGGTCCAAGGATATCACTGAAATAGTGAACATATTTCTTTGAAATGGTATGTAATTCCTTTTCAGAGTACTCTCTTGGATTGATGACTACGCCGCCTTTTCCTCCACCGAACGGGACTTCGTGAAGCGCATTCTTAAGCGTCATCAATGTTGCAAGGTTAACGACCTCATCCTCATCGACCGATTCATGGAAGCGCACACCGCCTTTATAAGGACCAAGCGCGTTGTTATGTTGTACCCGGAATGCAGGAATGCGTAAGATCTTTCCATTTTCCATCGGTACTCGTAGAAATGATTTCTGAATTTGGTTTGGTGTGGAAAGAATTGCTTCAAGAGAATCAAAAGCAAGCTCTCTCTCTTCCCCACTAAAATTCGGCATAAATGAGTCATCTTGTAATAATGCATCTAATGATTCTTGTACAACTGCTCCATATTTACTAGCCAATGTTCATCACCCCTCCAATTTACCTATTCAATTAGTAGTTACCCTACTGTAAAACGTTCAAACGGTGGATCGTGCCTGTCACCACCCGGGATTTGTAATTTTCCGGAAAAAAGCACAAATGATTCTCTATATAAGCCGGTCTTATACCTTATTTAGTTGTATCAGGATTAGTTTTGACTAGTCTTATTGAAAATAATCTTTGATTTGGAAGGGTTGAAATTTTAGCAAGAGGAGAGGTGAATTTCTTGTAATATGGTTGGGAAGTGAAAAGTTAATTTTTTTTTGGAATGTATTCTAGCATTGGGGCTTTTTAAAGAAGACAGGTGGTTAATCCTCTAGTACGAGGGCTGTCTTCTCTATTACGTCAGCCATAACAACTAACGGGGAGTATTGTTGCAGAACGCGATAACCCTCTAATTCGAGGTCTTCCATTTCTACGATCCCATTCGAGTTCCTCAAAAGTATCCAAACAAAAAAGCTGTGTTAATCCTCTAAAACGAGGTCTTCCATTTCTACTGCGTTACCGGGGCTGATGTTTCTACTCGCTGTGGTGGTGTGTTAATCCTCTAAAACGAGGTCTTCCATTTCTACCTTATCGCTAATGGGAGTACGTCTAAACTAGGCAGGTCTGTGTTAATCCTCTAAAACGAGGTCTTCCATTTCTACTGCTACTATTTTGAGCCCTACTCTCCCAAGCGATCCAGGAGCCATTTTACATGTGGTCTATTTTCCGGTTTATCGGAACTCCACATTATGTTAACTAGACAATTTGAGTACATTAGTTTTTTTTGCAATCTCTTAATTTCTCTCGATTACTCTATTTTCCTTCATTTTGTTTCATCACTCTAAAGCAACATGGTGAGGACTTATTTTCACTATTATTCTCACCATGTCTCGTTAATGTGTACCAGTATTAATTCAGAGTATCTTAATTTCTTTTTGGCAGCATTCTGTTCTTATCACTTAAATCTCCAGCTAAAGGAAGCGTCAAATTCTTTCCTTTTTTGTTTTTGGATAGCCAATTAAACTGCGGATATATAATATCGCTCTGAAGGAATGGGTTCAGGTTGCACTTAAGGTCCTTGATATTCTCTAGTTCCTCAAAACTATCTTTATCATATAAGTTCTCCATCTCAGCTTTGAAAACTTCTTTATATTCATTTTTAAATTCTAAATGATCAACATAGGCAGTAACTTTACTTAAACTCAAATAATCATCGATAAGAGTTTCTTTGGAATCAGTTAATACTAACGAAATTATTTAAGATGATACACTTCCCATGCCAACCATCCCAAATGGCTTTCCGTACCCGACATGGTGTTTCAAGTGATTTTCAAGCTCTAGTAGCACTCTTAAAATATTAAAATTTGTTATCCATTATCTTAAGGATCACATCATTTATCTCATCATATATGTTTTTAGTTAATAATTCTTCATCTTTAAATATTCCATTAAATATCGACCTTAAATTATTGAATAATGTTTTTTGAAAATCTTCACATTCACATTCAAACCTTTTATTTTTAATCATGGCTTCGTACAATTTTCTTTCAGATACTCCTCCAAATCCATGTGCAATTGGAGATTGATTTCGCATAGAAGCAAGAGTATCAAATGCCTTTATGTTTCCTAAAGTGTCTTCTATATCTAAATGACCTTTATTTATGTAATATTCGATAATAGAAGTTATTGTTAACCGCGTTAAAGGTCTTTCATAATCAATTCCGGTATTACTACCAACCTTATAATTTTGAAGATAGTTTAATAGTTCGGGATTTTCTTTTAGCCAATTCAAATCTAAAAACTTCCCTTGGACCAATGGAACCTGAAGAATTTGATTTAAAATTTGCTTAAGTCCTTCTTCTGAAAATCGAAATAACCGGCCTGAAAAATCTATGAATTGACCACGTTGATATAAGACCCACATATTCCAATATAGTTCTGCCATATACCTATCAACATTACGTTCAGAGAGTACTGACAGTTCGTATATTTGCTTTTGTAACTTTTGAGTATTTGATCTGTTTTCAGGAGAGTAATCTATTAAGTGGTTAATAGTTTCTTCAGCCTTAACAAAATCAAAAGACATCCTACTATGTGAGAAAGTAAGTAAATCTGAAAGCAAGTCATAGTTATTTTGATTTTGAAATTCAGATTTATGGTTTTTCAAATGTACTAATGCAGCATAATAATCATAAACTTTTATATTATCTTTTAGAGTATTAAGTACATTTTCTTTTATTAGGAGTTTACCAAACTGTATTTTTGCAGGGAAATTAGACTGATTAGATAAATATATTATATCTGCAGCTTTACCTAAATTTTTTACACTATGGAATAAAATCATATTATTCATCGCTGGCGTTCCACTAGTTATTGAAATAAAAGCGGTGTTAATATCTTGATTTGAAATCTTCTTTATAGCTTGATTATAATAATTATTCATCAAATCCAAATCAGCAGGATTTTCCTTGATTAATAAAATTTTCGGCTTGCTTAATTGTGATAAACACTTTTTCCACTCTTTCACGTTTCGAAGATCCATTAAATATTTTTGAAGTATCTTCGCGATAAAAACGGTATCTGTATAGTGCATTAACTCTTGATCTGTTGCAAAAAGTATTATCTCTTGTATGTCTATTTTATCTTGATCTCTTACGCGCATAAGTATTCTTTCGATAATTGGAAAGTTAATATATTGTTTATAATTTTCATAGTTATTATATACATACTCACTTAGATCTCTGAACTTTAATTTTGTATAGGAAAGGTTTTCATTAATAATTTCACCTGAGATTTCTACTTGTTCACTGAAATTCAAGTCACGATTACCTATGTTGAAGAATACAATATTTTTCAATTTGTTATCCCCTCTTTTATCAGCCGGTTACTTCGGTTATTTGTCCTGTAAATTTGTAAATCAACAGGCTTTCTCCACACATATCCATTCTCATCTTTAACTGCGTAGGACACTAAGGGAAAGGCTGACGTGAGTGCATGTAGTTTGACCATGATAATTTGTGCCAAACTTGACATTCCTGGGAGAACAAAAACAAATGGCTTACCACTGGTAATCTCCTCTTTTATTGCAGGATCAATCCTGTCTATTAACTTATCTACTTCATCTTCTAACTTAAACAAATTATGAATATTCCCAGGAGGTATATCAATTATTACTTTGTTTTCTAGCCAGTTATCTTCTGAATAAACCATTTTGTTTCCAGAGAAATTTATTACATAACTAGCTGCTATTTCATGCTTTGATTCCAAGAGCTTAATTTTTTCCTTGTAATATTTTTTCAAACTCATATATCGAAATATTTGATAAAAAATTGTTACTAATCCTATAATTGAAACGATATTACTAATATAATAGAATATTAATTTCATAATAGCCTCCTGATTATAATAGTTCCCAGATTTCAAATTCTCCAAATCCAAAATTAGTTTGTTTTCCAATGTGAACGTCAGATGCACACTTTAATAAAGGTAATAGCTCACTAAAATCTCCTTTAATATAAAAACTACCTATAATTCCTCCAAAATCCATTCTCTTCTTTTGTCTACCTGAGTACCTTTCCAACGAAATCCATTTTGAATTATCTTCTATAATCTCTACTTTTTCTGTTAAAGTATTGGAATCGGGAAGGATAATACTTCCATATAAGCTCGTTAAATAGTTTACTCTCCTCAATACTGAGTTAATAAATAAATTTTTGTTAACTGAACGAACAAGTTTTCCTCCTTGCTGGAGTCTTAGAGGTGTATTTATATTCACCATAATTTTACTTGGCTGTTGGGATTGACCGTTCCATAACCATTGCTGGGTGAACAATAAGTCATCAATAATTTCAGAAGCCTTCAAAGTAGAAGTACTTTTGTTCTGATGAATTTGTTCAACTTCACTCACTTTGAATAAAATTCGATCAGGACCTACGCCATTTATTTCTCCAATTGTATAAAGGGATTGGAGAAATAAATGAGCACTACTTACCGCTTCTCCAAAAAATGTTAATTCAATTTTTTTGACTTCGCCCTTTTGCCAATTTTGATTGTTGAAAGTTGGACTTTTAATTATGACCGGTGGAGGCAAAAATTTATTTATTTTTATATATTCTGGGGCAAATATTTCACTAGTAGGTTCGAATACACTCCCATAACCACAATTCTTTAAAAAAGAACAATCATGACACTTAACTCCTTGATTTAAACATGTTATGTCTCTAATTTCTTTACCAAACATTCCTCTAAAAATTGAGAAAGAATGAGTTGGCATTCGACCACTTTTTATTGCTTTTATTGTGATTGATATTCTAATCATGTTAATTTTAATCTTTGTAGCCCTTGTTTTTGTGTTTGTTTCCATTATTAACTCCTTACTCATTCATAAATGAAAGAGAGACTTTTTATAGTCTCTCAGTTCGATAAATAACTAGGTAGGACACATGGTATAGCTAATGCATATGCATATTGAATTACTTGTGGATTTAGTGGAGAAATACCTTTAATAGTCCTACCGTAGTAGGGCTTTATGTCTGAAGTCCTAAATACTGAACCTGGTAGAATTCTTGTAATCGGTTTCTTATTAGAGTAACCCGATGTTGGGATCTTACCCCCTACTCTTCCGTACTTGGTTTCAAGCTTATACCAACCATTTACTGGATCATTTCTTGATGGTACACCATGGCTTAACCAAACTACTGCATTTGCTTTATCTTTCATTTCATCCAAATCGTTTCGGAGAGTAATATTTTTTATTTTAAATTGGCCAAAGCCTAAATTCTTCTTTTTTCCATAACCAGAATAAGAGACTAGATTTAAAAGTTCAGTAAATAATGAAAGAGAAGCTTTATCCAGCACTCTTATATAAAAACTTATATTGCTAGTGTTATTTAAATAAATACTTTCCTCTTCAAATAAACCCTTTTCCTCTAAGCTTCTCCCTGATTCTCTACTAACAATGTTACGTGTGGTAACAACCTTCTTATATTCTCCATTATTTACTGATAAGAAATTAAGAGGTTTTCCATTAATAAAATTAGTAAAATCAGCTTCATTTAAGGTTCTCAATTTTTTCAACCTTTTCCCCTCAGTAATTAACTTTACTTTTTCGGATTTAGTTTGTGCAATCCTGGCTGGAGGAGGAATCATTGGTCGCGGAAAGCTGTTTGGCAAATAACCATCTGACAAAATAAATGGAGGGGCTACTGAGAAACTCTCAAGCCACTTCCCTAGCTTTTCTTCTCCATATTTTTCTTTATAAGTCCATGCTAAATGTCCAAATAATACGTCTGCTTGCCAAGGAGTCATAAACGGGCTAGTAATTTTTAAAGAAAATTCATATATATTCATTTTTTAATCTCACTTAATTGCCTTTTCTTTAACCATTTTGGATGTGGGTTGATCTTCATTATTATTAGGAGTAATAAGTTGTTCAAATTCTTGTGATGTAGATATTTCATTAACATTTTTAGAACGAAACTCTAAATTCCTCAACGATATTTTTCCATACCCTCTACTTCCTGAGCTTCCAAGGTAGTCAGCTTCTAATAATGCTAACCCTTTCTTAATAAAGTCAATCAATTCTTCTTCCTTGTCGTGATCGTAAATCTTCAGGGTTAAATTAAGATTAAAAGTCGTTCCAGAAGGTACTCTTTCGTATAACCTTGGATTATATGCTGTTCCACTCTCTCTTTTAATAGAGTTTTCTGGTTTAACTTCAGAAAATAAAATGCCTTTTTCAATTTGAGATTTGCTTAACAGCTCCATTGATTCGTTAGTCAATTCGGCATCGCGAACTAAAATGCGCGTAGGTCCTAAATTATGACGGGTGTTATTATGTGCTCCAAAAACCTTGCATATTGTACACTTTCCACACATACAAGGATTATCTTTTGATTTATCCTTTTTAAATTTTATATGAGTTAACTCTAAGCCCGTTGTGTGTTTTCTCCCAAACACACTTTCTAATAATGATCTAACTTTTCCCTTTAATGAGGAACCTGGTATATAGGGTATTTCAGTAATTGGATGACGGATAATAGGACTATCAACCCCACCTATTTCCATAAAATCTTTAGAACCCCCTATTCTCAATCCACTATCGCAGTGTATAATACCTTTAATTTCTACAATTTTTTTTAATAACAATCTCTTTTCCTCCTATTATTTAGCTCTAGAATAAGCTATTATACTCTGAAAATGATCAACAAAAGCATGAAAGTGATGATGGCTTATAAGAGCCATATTAATATTTTTATCGAAAAACAACTTAAGCAACCAAGGTAATTTTTCCTCACGGGTAACTGCATAATGTGCATACGGCTCAACTTTATAAATTCTATGTTTATTTAACTCGAAATCTTTCTCATTTTTTAATAAATGTTCAACACCTTTAAATTGGGCATAAAACTTCCTTAATGATCCACGTGTAACTCCCTCTTTGCTTAATTCACTCGCTATATATTTTGCCCAATCCGTATACAATTCCCTCCTAGGTTTTTGGTTTTTATCAAAATAACCACCTTCTAGATAACTAGCTTCTAACTTTGTCATAACTCTTCTCTCCTTGTTCATCTTTATAGTAACTACTCAACTTAATTATTAACCTCATGTACCGCCATAACAAATCGGGCTGAGACTCAGTTAAGTAATCACAACTATCAGTTAAATCAATTTCCTTAAGATTATCCACCCAAGATAAAATTTCTTGATCTTGATTATAATTATTATTCAAATAACGATTTTCAATTAAATTTCTTTTGACTTGATATTCAAGCAATGGAATAAACTTTAAATATTGATTCTCTCCTTCATCTTTATATTTCTTATACATTTCACTAAATAGAGATAATTGATAGATAAAAGAGGAGGGAAGCTTTTCACCTTTCCACCAGTTTGATAACTTCAAGGAAGTTAACATTACAAATTTTAAGTCTTTCCATTCCAAAATTTCGCCCTGAATCGAAACTTGATTCCTTCCTACCTTTTCACCATTTTGAAATCGCACTCTATTTATTAGCTCTTTAGAATTCTCAAGTTCTTCCTCTGCATATTTAGCAGCATGCGGAATTGGAAACTTCGGTTTTAATATTTTTATCCCTGCAGATAACGTTACATCAGGGTTTCCTCCTACAAATGCTTGAAATTTACCTCGGATCTCTCTAGAAACTCTAATGATTTCATCCCAAGGACCTACTAAAAACAAATCGTCTCCACCTGAAAATACAGTGTATGTTAAGGGGAATTTATCCTTTAACCACTCATTAATTCCACCTGAGAAGAAGCGTTCTAACATATTACTCAAAGTTAATACTTCAGTAAGAGAATGGGGTTGTCCCTCATCTTGACTATTCATTAATCCTACTGTGAATATCATTCCCAAATGGTCAACGTCTGCCTTTAAAAACCCTATTAGATTTTTTCCATTTCCTGAATTAGCAATATGACTAAACGTAAGAGGCTCGCCTTTTCTTAAATCCGGTAATTCCGAATTATTACTATAAGTACAATCTCTATTGGAAATTGGAATATAATTTGCAATCCATTTTCTTTGGAATGGAGAGTTTATATTCTCGATTTCGGAATTGTTCCATACCTGTACAAAATAATAGGTATCTGATTTAATATCCTTGATGTTTTCATATAAATCGACAGATATCTCGTGATTGAGTTGTATATCCCCTCTCCCTTCTTTAAACACTATGTACTTAGTTTTAGGAAGCATTTTACCAATATCTTCATCTAATTTGCAGAACTCACAAAACTCATTAGTTACTTTAGGAAACTTTCTACAGCTATCACAGTATTCAGCTGAATTATCTATTTGATGGACGAATATTTCTTCATCCCACACTTCATCTGGTATTAGTAAATTACGAAATGAATTTCCCTTAGAAGCTTGAATATTCTCATATAATTGAGAGAGGACTTCTGGGAAATTGAATTTCAAATCTGAAAAACTCACTATCTGAGCTGCTGAATGTAGAGAAATAGATCCTCTAAACCTCTTAAAAAGGTATCTATTCATTTGCTCCTTCCATTCATCTGTTGATACATCAGAAGGCAAAATAGCGTAAAATAAACCTCCTGCGGATAGCAGTAAATTTGTCATAGGTAATTTATTATCACGTAAAATTTGATGTGAAGCAGCCTCAGCTAATAAACCTAAAATAAAGCTCCTTGCTCTTAATCTCTTTGCAACTTTACCAGCACCAATATGTGCTACATCAAATAGATAATTCTGAATACCTGAAATATCTGCTAAAACTATCTTGAATTCTTGAGATTCATTATAAATATTTCCTAGGGCAATTATTAAACGGAGATGCACTGATAGCTGAATTGAATTGTTTTTCTTATTTACAGGGACACTCGACAACCAGGTATCAGACCAATGAATGAATTGGCTTATCCTCACGACATGGTTGTCAGAAGCATTATTTATAAAACTTATCCATTCAGTACTTATTTGACCCCAATATTCACTCAACTCATCTATGCTTGGTTTAGTTGTTAATGAGGGATTATATACAGCATTTATCCAATTACTTGGTTCATAATAACGAACACTCCTCCTCTCAGAATTATTTAGTGTCACTTCACTAAGAAGTGAAGATAACCCACTTGCTTCTTCATCTACACAATCTTCAATGCAATTTAGAAATTGTTCGCATTTTTCATTATTCAATAAGTCTACTGTTTCCCTTCCCCATTCATGTCCCAATAGAGTATATAAAACTTCATCTGCTTTCTCTGGGACATAATTCTTGACTCTTTCCAACAAACATTTAATAACTGCACTTTCACTTAATAACATTTCCTTCATTTTTTGCTTATCACCCCGATTAATCTCAACACAATAAGAGAGATTATGATAAAAGTCCTAAATCAATTTTCTTATTGATATATTCTCCCTCACAACTAGGAAATCCTTCTCATATTTGGAATAAAATTATAATTTATTTCCTTTTAAATCTTAAAACTTTGGGTGATAAAAAGAAGATTATTAATAGAATTATGTAACGGTGGCAAGAGCTCCCCTGAGTAATCCTTTTAACGGAGTGAGTACTAAAAAGATAGATAATTAAGTCGACTCTTTCTTTATCATCCACAAAGGTTAACAGTAAGGAACCAAGTCAATCATGATCAACTTCATCAAAAAAGCTTTGAATATCAGTTTCTCCAATCCACGTATACCCTTCTGTTAACTTTGCCTCAACTGCTTGATTTGCAGACTTTCCGGATTGATAAGCATAGCTATTCTTATTGAACTTTGGCTGATAGATGCCACGCGTGAGCTTTTCTTGAATTTCGTCTAAAAGCTCATCCTTTCTTCATTCCACATCACTCAATCGAACGCCATCAAGACCTGCAGCATTGCTCCCACCATGAAGAACTTTCTCCCAGGCTTTGTCTAAATAATGCCTTGGAAATTGAACAACAGGCTAAACTGCCTTCACAACCTCACCCCTTATACGTTTTTTAGATAGTCTTTACTAGAACACCCTTTGCTAGTGGTGTTGTACACTAAATACCTCTATGGCGAGGAAGGGTTAGAGAGTAACGATATTATCAGTGGGTAATTCTCTTCAGTGAGGTGAGTTATATAGTCCATTTGCTTATTAAATGCTCTAGGGTGTGGTCTTGGTTCCCTATTTCTAATGATGTATATCGTATATGTTACATGTGGAAAAAAGCGAGTTGTGTTAATCCTCTAATTCGAGGTCTACTATTTCTACATAACCATTGGGCCAAAACGTAAATGATTTTATTCTGTGTTAATCCTCTAATTCGAGGTCTATTATTTCTACTGAGTGCGGAAGATCCTAAAAAAGAAGCGGTGCTCGTAAAGTGTTAATCCTCTAATTCGAGGTCTACTATTTCTACGATTCAAATTCCAAATGGGAGGGTTCAGCATGAGCACTAGTGTTAATCCTCTAATTCGAGGTCTACTATTTCTACAAAAGAAGAGAATGTTTTGCATGCAAGCTGTTTCAGGTGTTAATCCTCTAATTCGAGGTCTACTATTTCTACATTCCTTTTATTTCAGAAACGGGTCAGGCGTTTATGGAACTGGTGTTAATCCTCTAATTCGAGGTCTACTATTTCTACCGTGTCTTAACGGGAGTCACGGCGAATGTTTGGAGTGATTTGTGTTAATCCTCTAATTCGAGGTCTACTATCTCTACTGCTCTGTTTCTGGTCCTTACTCCCCCAAGGGTTTCAAGAGCCATTTTACATGAGGTCCTTTTTACGAAAAATCGAGCCTCCACATTATGTTAACAACACCTTTGATGACTGCCTAAAAAACTATCGATCTTCCGTTTCCTCCCCTATACTCTGTTTTCCTCACACTCGTTTTAACTCTCTAAAGCAACATGGTGAAGAGCTAAAACCCCTACTTTTTTCACCATGTCACTTTAGAGCAAAGAAGCATTCTCACTTTATAATAACTTCTTTATTGCTTAACAACTCAAATGGATCGGCACAGTTATTTTCCTTCAGAAGTTCTAACATAGCTCGATAGCCAACACCGTAGCAGTCATCTCGCATCTGCATATTTTCTTTTAGAGTTTCAGCAAAATGATGTTCACCCATCTGCTCGCAAATATAAATTTCTGTCCAAACTGCATGTCCTTCCATTGTTTCAATTGAAAGGTCGCTTATTTCGAGATTCTCATATTGCCAGATGTGAGTGAGCTCATGGACCAGGGTACCGATGGTGTTGATCGTTGGTGCGCCATTTTCTATATAGATATACATATGATCTGCAGATTTTTTCACCGCAAGGCCAATTAGCCTGCTATCTCTACTAGGCGTCGGTATGAAAGATTCTCCAACGAGCGTGTGAAGTTCTTTTGCGTTTACCATGGTTACTTCTATCTCACTTTTGACCGTTATGTTGAGATATTCCTTTAACGCACCCCTTACTTTGATGTTAAGCCGCTTTAAATCATCCACTACGTCGACTGCACTTACAGCACATTTGTGACATCGTTCTCGCCCATCCTCTAACCTGTCATACTCTGAAGGTGGAAGCATGCTACCACAAAAATCACACTGGCCTTTATTTTCTATGATTGGAACTTCTCTGATAGAAGTACCGCTTGTGTTTTTCAGACGATTCTCTCTTAGAGTGTTTGACGGAAGTAGTTGTTCGATCAAGCTTAGCGTGTCTTCAAGATTTAGGAGTGGCGAATAATTTTCAGCACCCAGTCTAATGTAATAATCAGTTCCATCTTCATTTAATAACCAGTGCAGATAATCATCAAGGATCTCCAATATGTGATCAAATCGATGCATGATACTTTCAAGAATTCCGAGGTGGACTGGAGAATCTTCTATTATATATAGTGCTAGAACGTTCCCGGTATTCTCTAACCCATCCAACGTCATTTGTGGATAAAGTAAACCCAGGTTTTTTGTGAATTGTACCTCTGTTGAAAAGTAGTCTTCTGGTAGAACGGTGCTTGCTGCAATGTATTGATGGCTATAAGGGAAAAGTGAAACGAATACTTCATTTAATAGGAAGGAAAGCGTAAATGCTAGTTGCTCAGAGGACTGTAGCAGGTTATCACGCGTCTCAATTTTAACTTCCAATGCTTTACTATTTCGGTATTCTCTTTTTGTTTCCTCTTTATTCACCGCAATAAAATTGGTTTTTTCGCATTCCAGATCGACACCTTTTTCAAAGGAAAAATAGCCATTTGTCTCAGCTTTCACATGACTCTCTATCATGTTGAACGTAACCGTGAACCTTTCTTTTTGCTTTTGTCCCAACTGTTTCAATGGCTTTCCAACACTCGTCACAGTAAAGCTAATACTATTACGATATCGTTCTTTTTTGAAAGGGACTTCAAACGATAATTCTACTACACCTCGCATATGATCGATGCATTGTACGGAGTATAGCTTACCTTCAAATGAACATAACTGACCTTCGAGGTAATTTTGATACACGTTTCCTTTTAGAACCTGATCAAGAACAATCCCTGATTGCGTTTTAATATCGTAATACGTTAACCAGTCAGGAAGTAATATATGCCGTAGTCCTTCAGCCATCGTGTAATATGTTTTTTCCTGGAATTCTATTCGGTCTTTATTGAAATGGAGGACTGTATTTATTTCGATCATGCGGCTGTAGTCATTTTCATGATGGAACGCTTCGTTAAATAATCGATTAATCCCATGCACCACCGTATGAAACCTAAGAGTTGTTTTAGTTAAAATAGATCGAACTTCTTCTTCCTCTATTCCGCCTGTACACAAGCGGTCCAGCAATTGAAAAGCATTATTCCACAGCGAAACGGGTGGTTTAATGGAAAGAGGAGAGATTTTTCGATTATTATCAATGAAATAGTCAATACAGTTAGTCAGATAGTCTCGTAATAAGTAGGGTGGCGAAACAACATGAATGAATCCTACCTTCTTTGAAGCTGGCAACCATTGAACGAGTGTGTCGACTACGTTACATTCAACGTCTCGAACGATAGCAAATTGATAGTCGTCCATGGAAACTTCTAACGTGTTCCTGTGAAAAATGGCTCGATTGGATAAGGTATCAAAAGTAAAGGCTTCTGCCATGTATGACCTCAACTGTTCGCGGTTATCCTTAATCTCCTCTAGCCCTTCTTCGATTGGATTTCGATTTTGATTAAGATACGTGATCCGCTCCACGCCATATTTAATAGCTGGTACCGCTAGCACAGCATCAGCCTCGATTCTCCTATGAACCATTCGAGAAACGACGCTATCCTGAAATAAAGCGTCCCCTTCTTTACGCCATAGCATATAGTAGATTTTAGTACTTAGAGGTAGGAATGGCTCATTATCTCTTGGATCTGCGCCGAGCAAATTACGAACAGTTTGCTCAAGGTCCTCCTGCCATTTTGATAAGATAATGATATGCGGTTGCTCCTCGGAAATTCTTTTCAATCGATCTATAAATTGTTGCAGAAACAGCCCGTAACTATTCAAGATTCTCTCCGCTTCAGGAAGCATAACGCATCCGATCGCATTTTTCTCCTGACTTAAATAATGATGAAGCGAGGCATGCGATAGATCAGCTGGTGTAAGCACAAGGACATCTGCATGGATATTTTGCTCGATTACCTCGTGAAAAGTAGCGATTGTAAAAATAGCCCCTTCTTCTTCTCGTTCAACTATGCCGCTCTTCAACCATTCCACCATTTCATTTGCATGTGACTTTGAGGATGCGATGACGGCAATCTTCTTATTGCACGTAAGTAACCGTACTAGTCCAGCAAATAGATAAGGAGATAAATCGTGATAGTGTGGATCTTCAATCAATATATCTTTTTCTTCTAGAATATCTCGATATATTCTACAGTAGCTCTCACGAATTATATGTCTCTCACGTTTCAACCGGTCACATAATGCGTTGATTTGCATCTGCACCTCATGGTTTGTAGTCATCTTTTCATAGTAGTAATGAGATTCTCTAAAAGCTCCGCCCTCAAGTATCGCCTTTTTTAAGATGCGTTCAGGCCAAAGCCTTTCATACTCGTTGTAGAGCTGATCGTAATCAACGGATTTGTTAACGATCGCATCATCCCCTTGAATAACACCATACTTACGGATAGGAAGGGGACCTCCGAGAAACCATGCAAATTCAGCAACGAGGATAAACGATAGGACCGGATACTCTCCGGGAATGACAGGTGCTATATATTCTGGGAAGAAGATACTCATTCCCGCTAACAAAAACAGTATGATAACTGGGATCGCTACGGAATAGGTAAGAAGAATACTCGTAAACACCCATTCTTTTTTTAGAACCACCTGTTCTCCTTTACGCTTATAGAAGAAAGCTACAGTAGTAGAATCTTTACGTAATAAGGATTTTCGTAGCTTTTCCGGTAAGAGAATGATTAGCCGTTTAATAACACGCGGGATCTTCAGTCTAGAAACAGATTTCTTCTTTTTCTTTCGAAAAACATACTGCGTAAACGCAACAATATTTTGCCCGCTTAGCTTGAGAACAAGAAAGCTTCCCAGTAAAAATGTGTTGATAGCAAAAGACGTATACCCTTCAGCAAGAGGCACGATTTCATAGAGAAACCCTGTTAGATGGGTCAAAATATACTTGTTAAATAAGAGGAATCCACTGACAAATAGTAAGGCTGCAGGTAGGAGCCAGAACTGACGATAACGCATTTCTTTTCGATAGTTTGCAAGCTTCAGGCCTCCAATTTGAATGAGAAGAATGCAACAGAACAGCAACAATATCAAGTATGGGTTCATAGTCGCACCACCAGCTCTTCTCCAAATTCGATGTGTGAGATCGCTTTTAGCTCATCCGCTCTCAAGGACTCTTTTGATCGCCCGATCGCAATCGTAATAATATGTTCTCCTTTTTGATTTATATCAGTATCCAGCAGACTATAAAGCTGGTTGTGCACAACATCCTTTTCGATTGATAAATTCAGATCACGTTGGAGCTTTACCCTTTGATGACTGTCCCTGGAACTAACAAAACGTTGTGCTAGTTTCATATGTTCACGCACCTTTCCTTGGTGCCAGCGGTACATCATATTTTCCTGTGCTTGCTTGTTAATTTCTTTCTCGACGCGACTTATTTGTTGACTGATGATCGTGATATGGTAGAGCTTATTTAAATAATGATTGTAAGCGAACTGTGCTTCGTTCTGACTTTTAACAAAATGATCTCTCTTTCCATTCGCCTCTTCCACAAGCTTGTGAATAGGCGCAACTAACTTTCGATAAGCCAAAACAAACAACAAGGAAAACATCAGTAGTTCTCCTCCAATTTGATAGAGTGTAAGAGAATTCATATGTGGATAGAGTAACACCAACAGGATGGTAAGAATCGATAGAGCAACGATTGTGAAAGAAGGAAAGCATGTGAGTCTAAGCATCATCGCATCATTTAATTTCCTTGCGTATTCCCTCCACTCTACTCTACTCGCTTTTGTAGAGGGAACCTTTTCTTCCAACTCATTTTGGAGCGTGTACCGTTTTTGTTTAAGCGTTTCTAAATAAGTATTCAAGTTCACAATCATTTCTTCTTGATACAGATGCTCCTGCCTTTTTGCTACACTCATGTTCCAAACAGCTTTTTGCGCAGCTTCAACGGCCTTTTGTTCTCGCTCATACAACCGTTTCTCAACTGTCTCGAGAAAGGTATTCCAATCAGTACCGTACGTGCGTCGTTGGCTGAGCTTAAAACGAGGTGCTTCACACTCAACTTCTTCTAAAGCAGCAGAAAAGTTTGGTAACAGCTCTGGGTCCGAGAATGGTTTGATACTGAAATGAACATCCTCTAACTCTCGATCTTCTAGCTTCCCAAGCATCTCATTCAGATGACTCCAGTACTGTTGGTACATGAGTTGCAGTTTATTTTCATCAAGCCCAACGCTTACATGCTGAACCGTACCTTTCCGTACTTTATCAATCCATTTTGGATACAATACGAGGGCATTGATTAAAAATGCATTATTGTAAAGCTGAGCTTTTTTCCTGCTCACGGATGAGCCAGTTTCTTTGATACACAATAAACGGAAACCCTCTATGTCAGCAGCTAGGCTCACATTCTTCAATAAAATTTCCTTTAGCATATTTGACGGCTTGAATTGATTCATCTCCATAGGTAAAGGAGGTTCAATAAATCGTAAAAGACCCTCTTCAAACGCTTGATAGATCGCCTGTAGCTGTTCATCACTAAGACTGTCACCTTGTAAGAGTTCAGGTGTTGTTGCGATTTTCTCCTTCTTTCCATCTATTAAATTCGTAAGATGGAGCTTCAAGCTACCCGCTCGAAGGGAAAGCTCACGGAGGAACTCTTCATTGGGAGTATCAATCGTTCCTGCTTTCCGTAAATCAAGATCCTCACCCCAGCTAGTATCCAAGGAATGAATTTCATCAAGTGTAAAATGATTGGTAGCTCCAGCGGAATATTCAGTCACATAGCCTGTGGCATCTAGCTCCAGCAACATTTTTGTACAACTATGAGCCAGTTCTCTTTCACGACTTCCTGCGATGACCACTTTATTGAATGGTACATGCCCTGCCTCCGCGAGAGGCGAGAGGACATGTGTGGTAATACCTGCAAGCTTCACACTAAGACGCTGTGTCAACTTGTTTAACAGATCTTCGTGCATCAACAGAACAAGCTGCCACTCACCTATTTGCTCGCGTTCTAAATAGTGTGCAATAGCAGTAGTAAGTGCATGGAACTCCATCTCAGAACCTGGTGAAGTTAATGAAAAAAATGATGTCTGTTTCTGAGCACGTGCTTTGTAGAAAAGTGGTTCGATCAGGTGCCAGTCGATAGGCTTCTCGTCTACGTGAATGATAATCGAACGCATCTTAATGCTTCCTTACTTCTTCTGTTTTTAACGAATTCAATTTGTTATGAATTTGATTCTTCCATGAATTGTATTCAACGGAATCTTTTTCAACAGATTCAACAGCTTGCGTTTCCTCCCAAAGATTTTCTATAAATCCAGCCGCATCCATTCGCGCCCTGAATCTGCGATGATTTCCATAATGCTGGATATAATACTGTTCAATTTCATTCAATAGACAGCTACGAAGGCGATCACCAACCTCCTGCAGACTTTCATCACCCGGATTTTCACTTTCGTAAAGAAATCCAACGTCAAGAATATTGTGGAGGAAATCCTTCGTAATCGTTGTAACATGTAAGCACCCTATAATAAATTTGTGCTCTCCAATCTCTTTATGCTTCTTCGTATAAAACGCCTGCATCTCAGAAGCACGATCTAGAATTTCATCGTAAATTACTGGATTATGCGGGAGCGCTTGATGAAGCTGATGCATGTCTTCTCCAATAACTGCTCCTGACTGCCTGATAAGTCTTGATCCCTGAGAACCCTGGTACTGATAAACCATTCTTCCATCTTCATTTACAAGCTTAATCCATTTATAAATAAGACCTAGCAAAAATGCGCGATCTGCTTTTGAAACTTCAAGCTTTGCATGAGAAGGATTTAAATCCGGTAAATATGCTGGCAAGTGCCAATTTTTATCCAGGTGAGGCGTTACAGTGGCTTCTCCTCGATTAAGTCGATCGATTCGCTTTCGATATGCTTCGAAATAAACACCCGGCAGCTGCTGGAAGTTCTCAGACTCTCCACCTGCAGAAAACTTTTGAAAGTTCTCCACACTAAGGCCATAATGGGCTCTGTAGCAAATGATCTCATGTCTTGAAAAAGCATCATCCTTCACTTCTTTATCCATAAAATACTCATGCTTTTGTTGCTCACTTAATCGCTCAGCACTCTCACTATGAATTCCCCAGAACTTAAGCTCTCTATGCTCAGGTACAAACGGAATAAATGGACTTGAGAGATGGGCAAGATGTGAGATTCTGCTTTCAATATGCTTCTCAGGCTCATTCCCCGTAAAGGCTGCTTCTCTCCGTAATGCCATAATAATGTCAAGGTCAAGACGATCCGCCTTTTGCTCCTTCAATTGTTTACGACAATACGCCAATACCTGCTTTCGATAAAGTTCTTCGACTTTGATGACATTAAAGAAATCGGACTCATACCTTGCGTTCGCTCGTTCACAGTACTGCTTATAATGACTTAGATAGAGTTCTTTAGAAATACCATCTGGCAGAATTCCTCTATGAATATCCTGGCTGACGAGTTCCCACAGCTTCTCTTGGTTTTCTTTTGTTGCAAGGACGTATTCTTTCGTAGGATTAATGATTCCTTCGTATTTTAATGCCTGTTGATTTATTTCTGATAACAAGGTGTTTCTAGTATCCTTTAAGTTCTCAAAGAACCGCTCCCAGTCCTGAATCATTGCTTGAATGGATTGATCAACTGATACAAAAACGAGCTCTAACAACAACGACTCTTTATAAGCCGTTAAAGCCGAGTGCTGTCTTCTTGCTTGCACAATATAATCTTCCATAAAATCCCTTAACTGACTTTTTAAAATTCTACCAATCAGATTTTGCTTGAGTGCCAACTCTATTCGTCGAACCGCATCCTCAATTTCTTCTGTACCGCTAAGGTTATAAGCATCCTCATAACTATCAATTTTATATTTTAGATTTCTATTTTCTTCACGTAATTTTTCAATTTTCTCGCGCAGCATCAGATGAATCTTATACATCATATAACGAACACCAAGTGGATGAATTGGACGAGGCTTCATCAGGAACCATGTATTTAATCTATAATTTTGTCCCCCTCCCCCACTTGGATTGTCGTAATCCTGGTCAATGATTTGGTGGTGGAGGAAAGTGCGATATTCATATACTTTTTTGTTAATCTGATCCTTATATAGTGCAAGGGCGAACTCACTTTGCTCAACTTCTCGCTTCACTTTGTCTTCCATCTTTAATAGTTTTTCATCGAGTTGACATTTATTGGACTGAGCGTTAAGGTCTGGATCATTCTTGATCACTTGCTTGATGCGTTCTTCCATCGCCTCTATAAATAGTCCAGCTTTCCCGCTGCCCCGTTTTCCATTAGAAAGTTCCTCTCGAACCTGTCCTTCCACTTCTTTAAAGAATGGCTGTGGAATTTCATCGTTTACTAGCTGATCAAACGTTGAAGTGAAGCGTTCGCCGCGATTGAGCCGTTCTCGGTTGATCCCTCTTCTAAGATCATTTTCATAGCGCTTGAGCTCTTCCTCGTAGATTTGATCAATCTTAAGCCAGGCTTCATCAAGTCCACCAGCAGCCCATTTGAGTGCACAGTACTCTACAATATCTTCATACGGATACGTTAATGACGCAACACCAGCCCCGCAGTATCTTCCTCTTCCTTCTGAACCGATAAGCTCAAGAATTTGGTTGTCCTCCTGTGAAAAATGCTTCGCAGAGATCGGGCTGAACAGCTGAAGGTACACAGTTTGCGAAACCTGATCGATGTAATCAGAAACCCCAGAGAGGTGCTCCCCTTTCAAATTCTCATAGTCGTATAGAAAACAGAAATCATAAGGCAGCTGTTTATCCGTGATCGCATGCGTCGTTCTTCCTTCAAGGTCGACCTGATTTGGCCGGTATTCCAACTCAATCGTGACATCTTTTCCCTTCGGTGAAGAAGCAATGCGTGAGATCGCATTGAGTTCTTTTAAACTCGCATATCCATTCGCCTGTACAGCTTCCCACTCTCGATCATCTAACGCATTACTTCTAACGAGGATGTCAGGCAGCAAGAAAGCACCTCGAATAAGAACACTCGCCTGTCCGAGCTTTCTTTCAAGCATTTCGCGAAGATACATCGCAACCTGAAGATAGATACCAGACCCTGTCCCGCCAACAAGAGAAGAAATAATAATGACACGAACACCATACGTTGTATTATCCTTTTGAACAGGAAAAATCTTTTCAACACTCTCCCATAAGCCATTCATCTTTCCATCCGCCATCGCAGATCGAAAAGCAAGCCTCGAAACAGCTCGGATTTGCCCCGCTCCTTCTGTCATCGTTTTCTTTCTCAGCTGAGGATTAGGAGGAAACCATGAAAGTAAGGATTCATTCTGATGAAGATACTCGCCTACCGACTTTCTCGTACTCGTCTGCGTAACATTCGCTTTCAAATGAGAGAGCTTCTTGATGCTATTCACATCAGTATCGAACGCATGAATCGCTACCCTGTCTCTACGATCTTCTGGAATGTTTCCATAAATGTTGTTTGCGATTGTGCTCCCAATCCCACCAAGTCCAATCAGTATTGTAGGTACGTTATCATTTTTCATTATTATTCCCCTCTCTTTATTCACCGGTATGGAATACATAATGCTCTTCTTTATTGCTTTGAGAAATTACAATCGAATCATTGCTATAAATCCTAATATCCTTCTCGCCACTTCTTTCCCCTAACTTCATATCCACAACAACCATCTCGGGACTCTGACTTTGCCTGGCAAGAAGGATTTTTTCTCCCCCCTTAGATGCCTTAAAGGTTAGATTATCAATTGTTTTCTTTTCAGGTACATATGGAATAAGCCAGCGTTTAATAAAGTTCGTTTTAAAATCTTCCGTCATCGTTCTGCCTGGACGCCTCTCTCCGTTAGTTATATAGAACACCTGGCGACTCATATGACTGCTTTTGCTTTTGAATCTCGGTTTTATAAGGATGCCGATAATATACAAAAGTACTAGTAAGATAGAGAGGACACCTGCGATAAAAGGTAAATACTTTTGATACCAGGGAATGTTTTCAACGACAGGATACAAGGTAAGCTTCGCTTTCTCGCCTGGATATTTTCCTACCAACTGAATGTCCACCGGAATTTTCCCTGTGGATGCAAGCATGAGGGGCCACTTCGGCTTTGTCGTTAACAAAATGGTGTTCCCTTTCTGACTTAGCTCATAGATCATCCGTTTTTCGCGAGTAGAAACTGTTACATTACTCCAAATCTCTGTAAGCTCACCTTCTGTTATCGCTTCGCCATCGATCATCGGCTTCACAACCATTGGTTCTGCGGTATTCAGTTCATTTAACTTTGCACGCCACTCTGGATTAACCGCTTGGAGTTCAAGGTTTCGAATCGGATAGCCATGAATAACCATCGACTTTTCCTTTTGATACAATCCTTTTATTCGAACTTTCACTTTTACAGCAATGTCATCCTTCTCAATCAGTTTAAAATTGCCAGTAAACTGTTTATCCTCTTCGTTCCACGCAAGCTCCAGTTCTTCATCTTCAATTTGTCCCGTTACTTCAAATAGAGCGACCGTCTCGTCATCGAGCTCAAGAACGCGATTCGCTTTACTATCCATAATCGAAACATCTAGCTTCATCTTACTGCCAGCGAAAAACGCTGATTTATCTTTCGTGACGCTACCGTCTTCATTTAGTTTTGATACAGAAAAAGTAAAATCCAGTGCGGGCTCTGCAATAATCTGGATGTGCTCTCGTTGTTCTTTACTAAGCGGTTCTTTTAAAGTGAGTGTAATTTCTCCCTCAGGAATCGTTTCTTCCGCATTCTGGTGCTGAATGTGCGTAACACTTCCTGAAATAGAAGGACTTAACTGGTTAGGGTCATCTGGCGTTTCAATACGGAATGGTCCCGTAACGCGCAGCGGTACCTCATTACTTTTAAAATTGGCAAGATTAAACGGGGAATTGTTCTGTCGTGACTGCTCGATCAGCGTTATTCGTTCGAGCGGCAGTGGTGAGGTTAGGGTTATCTTATCTCCCTTTATCTTTGGATTCAGGTCAAAAATCTCATCTGTTGAAGGATCACGATTGGTTATAAGTGCAGCAACCTGATTAATGCTCGATACAATATCACCGTCATCGCTGCTTTCAATCAACGTACCATCTGTCGTACGTTGAAAGAGATTCTTGAAATCGGTCATTAGTTTTTTCTCAATCGGAATTAAGTTCGATTCGATGGTTACAAGTGCGCCATTGAAAGATCTGTTTTCCGTATGAAACGCTGTTGTAAGCTTCCAAAGCGTCTCATCAAGTTTTTTTCGTTCCTTATCTTTTTCATCCTGAGAAGTATCTGAATCTATAAACTCAGTGAACACACCATCCGTTAACACAACAAGCCATAACTCTGCATCTGGATAACTCTGAGAAGTTTCCTTAAGTTCCTCAACGGCTGTATGTATGGATTGAACTGGCGTATTTCCGGCCCCCACCCATGATCTAATGTTCTCAATTTCTTTCTCGCGACTTCTCTCTCCTAATCCAATTTCTATCACCCGACTAGATGCACTCATCGGAACAACCTTTAGAACATCACTTTCATCAAGTAAACCAACAAAGCTCTGAAGCGCATAGTTGGCATACTTCCAATTGTCGATTGCCACAGTATTACTGTTTTGATCCAAACCCTCAAACATACTTGATGAATCATCATACACAAGCACTACAATCCGCTTTTTCGGGATAGCATCATTAGTATTTGCATGAACGCTCGCAGCAACTAAAAAGAATGAAACGAGAAAACTGGTCACGATCAAAAAATTCTTCATGCACGCCTCCTCTCTTAGTAAGTTGATTACATTACTGGAAGCTAATTCCTAAAACTAAGATTCGACGTTGGTGTTGGGATTCCTTCTACCTAGGACTATTGATTGAGTGGAGGTTTTATTTATCTTGGGGGTTTTTCAAGTAATGGGGTGGATAGATTGAGAGGTTGATGGTGATAGGAATAATGGAGGGGTTTTATTACCTGGTGGGAGTTATTGAGAGGAGATTTGTTCAGGAAGAGGATCTATTAATCTTCTTTGCTGTGGTCTATTTTTAAATATTTCTTTTATAGTCTTAGAAGCTATTGTCAGGGTTAATCCTCTAATTCGAGGTCTTTCATTTCTACCTATTCATAACAGCGAGGCAAATTTATCACGGCAAGTTGTTTTAATCCTCTAATACGAGTCTATCATTTCTACTCCCTACAAACGGGCGAGAGGGCTGTCCTCTATTTGAGGTGTTAATCCCTTAATACGAGATCTATCATTTCTACAGTTAGGACCCTTCCCTTTTGAACGCGATAAAGAAAGTTCAGTGTTAATCCCTTAATACGAGGTCTTTCATTTCTACATGATTATATGACAGTTAAGAATTTAACCAGGAAACTGTGTTAATCTCTAATTCGAGGTCTTCTATTTCTACGGTAGATTGACGAAGGACCCAGAATTACGTTACACCCCAATGTGATAATCCTCTAAAACGAGGTCTAGTATTTCTACACGGAACACTTCAACTTCACACGCCGAAGAATTCTCAATTGTGTTAATCCTCTAAAACGAGGTCTACTATTTCTACCCTTGAGCGGCTCGAAGAAGGCGTCGCGATGCTCAAACTTGTGTTAATCCTCTAAAACGAGGTCTACTATTTCTACGCTTATTATTAGAGGTCTTAAATTCGATACAGTTGTACATGTGTTAATCCTCTAAAACGAGGTCTACTATTTCTACGTTGACGAAGAGCCAACTGCAAAAAGACCTAAAGAAAGAGTGTTAATCCTCTAAAACGAGGTCTACTATTTCTACTTAGAGAGGAGTTCTCTAAGGAGGCGTTCAACGCTAACATGTGTTAATCCTCTAAAACGAGGTCTACTATTTCTACCGCAAAACGAACTCGACACGAGAGAGCCGACGATGGAAGATGTGTTAATCCTCTAAAACGAGGTCTACTATTTCTACTGCACCTAAATTTTACCTTACTCTCCCAACGGGTTCAACGCCTATTTTACATGACCTCCTTTTTCCGAAAAAACGGAACTCCACGTTATGTAAACAGAACAATTTCTCACCCTCTCTCAATGTTACGTTCTCCTTTATTCTCTAATTTGCTTCATATTACTCGCATACGCTTTAACCTATTAACGGGACATGGTGAAAGCCGTTTTATCGTGTTTTTTTCACCATGTCCCTATAAAGAAATAAAGTTTCACATATTTATTTTCCGATCAACCTTACCCCAAACTTCTCTTCCAACCATTTCGGCACAACAAACCTCACTGTCATGAGCGGATCGACAACCTGGCACACTTCGACTTGCCCCACCGCACTCATCAGCATCGTCACGTCACTCAACGACATGCCTGTTTTTCCACAGATTCGATCGATCATCAGCTCAGTTGCAACCTTAACAGCTTCATCAAGCGTTTCTGCTGAAGCGATTTGCGTCACGACTTCATCGTTTTCTAACATTGGCTGAGTAACGCCTTCATCCTTAACAACTTCAAACGTCACTGTCGCTTTTCCTTCTACTTCGATCCCAGAAACGCTCACTTCTCCATCACCCATCGCCGCGTGAAAATCACCAAGTCCGAACAATGCTCCTTCCACGGCAACAGGGAAATACAGCGTTGCTCCTTCCGTGACCATCTTATTGTCCATGTTTCCTCCATGGGCACCCGGCGTTCCGCATGACACGCCTTCCCCTTCAGGTGCAACCCCAATCACGCCGATCATGGGATTTAGCGGAAGTTCGATCTCGTTAAACACCGCTTTCCCATCCTTTATCGGAATCATCTTCGCTTTCATTTCCTCAAGCCGATGCCCCATGACACCGAGATCAGGACCCACGACCATCACACCGCGGTCACCGATCTCGAGCTTCTCAATTTTCACTTTCAAAACGTCACCGGGCTCAACACCTTCTATATAAATAGGACCTGTCGCTGGGTTAACACGGTTCCAATCGATTCCCGTAATCTCAGTGTCTTCCGACTGAATTTGATTTTCAAAACAATCGTATGTACTGATTTCGATCGTATCTCCTACCTTTACCTTTTTCACTGGAGCATGAGCTTTATTAAAGTCATAAATAACAGAATCAGTTGAGAGCGTGTGCATTATTTTACCTCCTCAAAGTGATAAGTGTACGTTTTCCTCTAGTAAAAATTCCCCGCAACAAATGGTACAAAAACAATGCGCGCGGGTTCCTCCTTCCCTTCCTTTCATACTAATTCGTTTGAAAACGCTCGCAAACCTCCTCCTTCCTTCTCTATCATTCTAAAAAAGTACAATTCTATCGATCGATAGTCGAGAAATCACCCAGGTCATTAACTAAACATCGTTAAAATTCTTTTATTATCGTAAATTATCGTTTGTTTTCGACTGTAACAATCGACCCAAAAACCTTAACACTTCTCTAACAATCTATTAATAGACCCTTAACCGTTATCTAGTAAAGTACACATTGTGAGAAAAAAGAAACACGGGAGGTACTCAAATGAATTTTAAAAACTTCAAGAAAAAAGCAATCCCATTCGCAGTTGTTTCAACGCTCGCATTCAGCAGCTTTGCTGGTGGCGCTCCTGAAACAGAAGCGAAATCAGATAAAGATCTAAAAGTTAATGGTGAAATCAAAAACGTTATCTTCTTAATCGGTGACGGAATGGGTCCTGTGTATAACACGGCATACCGTTCATTCATGGATGACAAATCAACGCCTTATATGGAAGAAGTAGCATTCGATAAGCAGCTACTTGGGCAGCAGCAAACGTACTCTTGGGATCATGAAGAAAGCGTAACGGACTCAGCTGCAGCAGGTACTTCAATGGCCGCTGGTATCAAAACGTACAACGGCGCAATCTCTGTTGATATGGAAAAGCAAGAAGTTGAAACTGTTCTAGAGCGCGCTAAGAAAGAAGATAAAGCGACAGGGCTTGTATCAACATCTCAAGTAAACCACGCTACTCCAGCATCATTCGGTGCTCACGATGAGTCCCGCCACAACTACAATGCGATCGCTGATGATTATTTCGATGAAAAAGTCGATGGCGAGCATAAAGTAGATGTCATTCTAGGTGGTGGTACAAAGTACTTCGAACGCGCGGATCGTGACCTTGCTGGTGAGTTTGAAGAAGCTGGATACAGCTACGTAACAAATAAAGAAGATCTTATGAGTGACGATAATGAACAGATCCTTGGCCTTTTCGGTGAAAAAGGAATGGACAAGATGATCGACCGCGACGAAGAAACGCCTTCACTAGCTGACATGACAACAACTGCACTCGATCGCCTTAGCAAAGACAAAGACGGCTTCTTCCTAATGGTAGAAGGAAGCCAAATCGACTGGGCTGGTCACGACAATGACGTCGTTGCAGCGATGAGTGAAATGGAAGACTTCGAACAAGCATATAAAGAAGCAATCGAATTCGCGAAAAAAGACAAGCACACGCTAGTCGTTACAACTGCTGACCACTCAACTGGCGGTTTCGCAATGGGTCGCGACGGTGAATACAAGTGGGATCCAGCTCCACTAAAAGCTGCTAAGCGTACGCCTGACTTTATGGCAGAGCAAATCGCTGAAGGTGCTGACGTAGAAGAAACGCTTAACAAGTATATCGACCTAGAGCTTACTGAAGAAGAAATCAACTGGGTAAAAGAAGCTACGAAAGCTGAAAAAGACAAAACAACTGAAATCGACAATGCGATCGAAAAAATCTTCGACCTGCGTTCAGGTACTGGCTGGACAACTGGCGGCCACACTGGTGAAGACGTAAACGTGTATGCTTACGGTCCTGGAGCAGAAAACTTCATCGGTCTTCAT
Source organism: Anaerobacillus sp. ABD4_527 (assembly GCF_056160805.1). NCBI lineage: Bacteria > Bacillati > Bacillota > Bacilli > Caryophanales > Bacillaceae > Anaerobacillus > Anaerobacillus sp. ABD4_527. Next base: position 289,414 of record NZ_JBSWXZ010000002.1, on the reverse strand, counting down.
GACAACACGGAGACAGGTCAAATGGTGAACGACCTTCTTATGAAGCAGAAGAACGAAGACGATGATGAAGATGATGACGACAACGAGCGTGACGACGATTAATTAAGGGCATACTAAGAAAAACGTTCCCGCTGCTCATACGGCAGCGGGAATTTTATAAGCAGGAGGTCTTTCTAAATGAAAACTATCGGATTCTTTCTAGCAGCTTCCCTACTCCTTGCCGGATGTGCGACTGACGCTGAGCAAGGCGCAGATAATAATACGCAATCTGAAACAACGCAAGAAGACAATCAGCAAAAAGATGAAAACAAAAACGAAAATAAATCAGCCAAAGCTCCCGATAATCCACAAGCACCGGATGACAGCTCACTAACGAAGGTTGGCGATTTCCATGAGGATGAAGATGGATCCGTTACGTTAAAAGCACTCTCAAACTATAACGAAACGACGAAAATCGGAGACGTTGAACTTACTATTTCAGACGTTAAAGTGATGAACTATTCGCCTTCGATGGACTTGATTGACTTCTTCCATCCGTATTCCGATGACGAAAAGAACTTCAATTATGTAAAACTGCACGTAACAGTGAAGAACACTTCAGATGAACCAGTTGATTTTGCTCCTGTCTCGGTGCTCGAAACGAGTGAAGGAGAGAAAAAAGGGTTTGAGGAAGACTTTTACCTCGAAGAACTTTATGGGGTATACGAAGGTAACGAAGAACGTACTGGCGAATTGGGATTTGTGCTTAACGAAACAGATATCGCTGAGCTTTCATCCCTAACGGTAAAAACAAGTGACGTGTTTGATGAAGATAAGAATTCCAAAGCTAAGGCAAAAACAATTGACATTCCGATTGAAGACTCCTGATACCAGGGGTCTTTTTTTAGCGTGTTAAAGCACGTTTCGCAGATAAATTCCTTTTTTCGCGGATATCTACTCGATTATCGCGGATAAAATAAAATTTCCGCGGAAATAATGAGAATTTCGCGGATAACCCCCTCAAAATCGCGGATATCCACTATCAACACTCATCCATCCCCACAAGATACAATCGTTTCAACGCTCAAACAGCTCGATATCCCTTCGTTACGTACCAGATCAGATAGCTTATAAACGAAAATCCTAAGGTTCCAAACAAAATGACCGACTGAAGCTTGTACCCTTTATTTGCGACCATCCACTCTGTAGCCATATGAAAAACCGCTGCCAAATCTAGCATCTCTATCTCCTCCTGAGTTAGGTGATACTAGATTATAAGCAAGCGGTTCGTCTTTTATGCCTATCAATTATGGAAAGTTTTCAATCGCTCTGTCAGTTCCATGAAAGTCTCGCGGTCACGCTCGTCTAATGCTTTATCTATTTCTTTCATAAGTAGCTCTTCTCTATGTTTAATAGCGTTATTATGGACATGTTCTAGTAGCTCTGCGATTACTTCCTGACTCTGCTCCGACACTTGGTTTGAATAGATTTTTCGATGATCCATTGTTTCATCCTCCATTCTATTATTAGAAACGCAGCTACAATTGTTATCGCTGTTACTATAAATCTAACCGATTTTACAAAACTTTAAACTTCACAATGCAGATTCTTTTAACTTTTCTGACTTTAAGGAGATTTTACTAGACCTTCACTTCTTTTACAACGGCTTGAAACGCTTGTTCTAAATCATCGATAAGGTCTTCTACATCTTCTATACCCGCTGAGTAGCGAATTAATCCTTCTGGTATGCCCATGGCCTCTCTCTCTTCAGGTGTGCATTCGACATGACTCGTCGTTCGTGACGGTCCCACCGTTGTCTCCACGGCTCCAAGATTTGCGGCTCGGTTTGCAAACGTAAGCTTAGGTAAAAGATGCTTCACCGTTTCCACACCGCCTTTCACCGCAAAGCTGAACATCCCGCCGTAATCCTTCATCTGCTCTTTTGCGATTTCATGCCCCGGATGATCCTCGAGTCCAGGATAATATACCTCTTCGACAAGTGCCTGTGACGTTAAGTACGTCGCGACCTTCATCGCGTTATCGCACTGCTTCTGTACACGAAGCTTGAGCGTTTTCATCCCACGCAACAAGAGATAGGCACTCATCGGATCCATCGTCGCTCCGTTGATTTCCCGGTAATGATAGATTTTTTCGACCAAGTTTTCATTTCCACAAACGACCCCGCCGAGTGCATCAGCATGACCACCGAGGAACTTCGTAGCACTATGGATCACGAGATCCGCTCCGAGTGCGAGCGGGTTTTGATTGATCGGTGTAGCAAACGTGTTATCGACAACAACGAGCGCCCCCACTCTGTGAGCTGCTTTTACCATCCGCTTAATATCCGTAATCTTTACCGTTGGATTCGTCGGTGTCTCGAGATAAAGAATGCGGCATCCCTTCTCGACCTCTTCCTCAATGAGCTCATGATTTCCCGTTTCACAAAGCATCACATCGACGTTTAACATCGGAAGAAATTCCGTGAAGATTTTATTCGTGCCACCATACGTATCTTTGATCGACACGATCCGATCTCCTGGAAAAAGAAACGTTGCGAGCGTATTGCTGATCGCCGCCATCCCCGTCGAGAAACTCGTCGCCGCTTCCGCTCCTTCAAGCGCCTTCACTTTATCTTCGAACGCCTGAACAGTCGGGTTCGTATTCCTACCATAGATATGACCCTTCTTATTTCCAACCGCGACCTCATACCACTCGTCCATGTCATCATATCCATACGCTACGCTATGAACGACCGGAACTTGTGTCGCACCATGAGAGAGGTATTCTTTCTCCCCTGCCCAGACGGACGATGTCCCCATTCCTGGTTTTTTCACAATCGATCTCCTCCTTTTTCAGACTGCATCGTTCCCCATCATCGACACGTCTTTTGCATCGATTAGCTTTCTTGAAAAATTCGCAAGAACTTCGCTTCCACTCTCTGTGACTCTGATCGATTCGCTGATTTCAATCCCAAAATCGTGATACCAGATTCCAGGAATCAGATGAAACGTCATATTCGGTTGTAAAATTGTTTGATCACCTTGTCGAACACTCGCCGTATGTTCACCCCAATCAGGTGGATAGTTTAGTCCGATCGAATAGCCGAGGCGTGAATCCTTCATGATGCCATGTCGAGCGATCGACTTCCGCCAAACTTCTTCAACCTCTTCGCACGTTACGCCAGGTTTTATGAACGCGAGCGTCTCATCGAGCCCTTCTACCACGACTTTTCCAATGTCTCTTACTCTCTCATCTTGCGTCCCAACTGAGACCGTTCGCGCCATCGGACAATGGTATCGTTTGTAGCAGCCAGCAATTTCGATAATGACGAGGTCATTGTTTCGATACCGTTTATCAGACCATGTGAGATGCGGTGTACACGTATGTTCCCCCGATGGTAACATCGGAACGATCGCTGGATAATCACCGCCAAATTCAGGTGTTCCACTGATGAGACTGCTATAAATATCAGCCACGACGTCACATTCTCGAACGCCCTCAGAGATCGTATCAACTGCTTTTTGCATGCCGAGTTCAACGAGCCTCGCTGCATTTTTCATATATAGAATCTCTTGATTCGATTTCACCATCCGAACACGGTTCACAAGGAGGGTGGCATCTTTCCACTTCGCGTCAGGAAGGTTTCTCTTCAACGATTCAAACGCTAAGGCGGTGAAGTAATATGCGCCCATCTCTACCCCGATGTGACGCGTACTTTGATCAAGTTCTTCAAGCGTTTTCGCAACAAAATCCATCGGATGCTTCACGTTCGAATGAACGTAATCATCGGTATACGTTACGAGGTTCTCATGGTGAAGCCATGTCGTTGCCTTCGCGCCATTGCCGTCCATCTTTCTTCCGATCCAAAGCGGCTGCTCTTCATCGATGATCACGACGACCATTTGATCCACGTAAAATGACCAGCCGTCATACCCCGTTAAATAATTCATGTTCGCAGGGTCCGTTATAAGCAGAACTTCAAGACCTTCATCGAGCATCCTTCTCTTCGTCAGCTGAATGCGTTCCTGGTACTCTCGCAACTCGAATGGCATCATCGGGACGTCGCCTCCCCAAAACTATTGTTTAAATTTTCAGTTAACTCATACTACCATCATCCCGCCTTACGACACAACTCCCTTTTTACAAAAAATTATAAGGTCACGCATCAAAAAAGCAGACCCATTCATCATGGATCTGCCTTAACCTTTTTACATTACCTTTCGATTCATCTCCAACCTGTAAAACCTTTTATCCACAGCCAGGACAGGAAAAGGTTTCGGGAGGTCTTCCAACTCCACCCGAACAAAACCATTTTTCTCATAAAATCGATGTGCCGCTAAAAACTGCTGCGTTGTACCAAGGTATATGTCATGAACTTCTTTCTCCTTCGACCACTTTATCGCTTCTTTAAGCAATCTTTTTGCGACAAAAAGAGGGTTCCCTCGATAATCCTTATGTACAAACATTTTACGTAGTGCAAGCTGGTTGTTTCCAATGTCGAGTAGGCTAATCGTACCCACTACGCGTCCATTATAAATCGCCAGCCAGAAGTTCCCTTTCCCCGTTTGATAGAACGACTCGATCGCATATAGATCAGGCTGTTCTTCTACAGTAATTGGGATTTGAAATTCATCTTGTTGGATCGTAGAAATCAAATCCACCATTTGTTCTTGATAGTTTTGATCATACTGCTGTACGACTAGATTCTTTTCCATTACGTCACCTTCTCACTCTAAATAGTTCCCTGCTCTCTCCACCTCAACCAAACCACTTTCTTCTAAAAACTGTGAAACGAGGTGAACGTGAGCAGACCCTATGATGAGCAGCGTTCGAGCACCTGGCTCACTCAGCTCTAATAGATTGCGATAGATAATCAAGTTCCTCTGATACCACCATCGGACCCAATCGATGCCAACGTATTGCCCACCTTTTCCGATACGAGCGATGTTCATATACATCTCGTGATCCTTCATCACTTCTTCAGGAGAATTCATCTCATGTAAAAGCTCGAGGATCGTTCTGTTTTCCAGACTTTTATGAGAATGCGAGCGATACGTTTGGTTGATATGTTCATAAAGCTCAGGCTGCTCTTCTTGAGCCCAATCATATACCTCACTTAGCGCTCGATTTCCGACCGTATCCATCCAATCGACCGCATATACTTTTTTATGCTCTAATTGAGACGCGATACGAAAGCCAAGTTGATGCACTTCATCGACCCTGAGCTCTACATTACCATTCAAGTAATCCTGATACTCTTGATTAAGCCCGGCATTTTCACTCTTTACAATTTCGAATGCTAGTTTCGTAGGCTCAAACCGTTTTAATCGATCTACAACGTCTCGAATTTCCGCTTGTCTTTTTTCCGATTCCAAATCATTCGTATCCACCTTATAAAGGTCTTTCGTATACTTCATATGAAACGTTCCGAACACCAGAACTTTTGGCTTACTCAACACACATGCTCCTTCCTATCCTAAAGAATCGGCATCACTAACCTTTTCATAATAATATCTACCACCTCTTCTATCCGTCGATTCTCCGTTGAAATATACTCCCCGAACCCCCCGGAAGAAAAAGCCTCTACACACAGATCGGTTTGGTAAAAACACCAGCTTCCATAAGCTTCTCCCCTGTTCAGCAGTCTTGACGTAATCGTTTCCTTATTTGCTGTTAAGCAAAAATGAAACGTCTCAGGATCGATTCGTTTAAATCCATCGAAAATATAATGGAAATAATCAGGTTTCCGAATCGTCATCGGGACGATGAGGTGTTTCTGATAGTGCTCTGCCGTCCGCTTTGCAATCGAGACGGTAAACTCTTTCCATAATTCCAAGTCTTGAAAATCACCAGTGAGTGCCTCTTCTTCTTTGATCGATGAAGGCAGCAACGCACTGAGCATCCCTCCGACCACTTCTGGGTCAAAAATCATACTGTTATCGATTTTGTTTAAAAGCTCATTGGCAACAGTCGTTTTTCCAACTCCAAACGCGCCATTGATCATGATGATCATCGCTTAACTCAACGCCTTTCCGGAAGCAATATTTCCACTCAACACTTCATCACAATAAAAATTAGTCACGCTCGTTCACTCCTGTTTGGTTTTCAAAAAATTGATTGACTTGCTCCGAGTCTTCAAGCTTTGGCTGAGCGAGACCGATCAGTTCATCTTCTGAAGCAGCTTCAAAAAAATTCTCACCATACCAAGCTTGTAACTCATCTCTCGTAACCGACAATACCTCGCCATCGTAATCAGCAGAAACAACCTCAGCATTTTGAATCAACGTGAAAAGAACCGTTGCATTGAATAGAAACGCTTCTCGTTGTTCTTCTGATAGCGCTTTTGAATAATAAGCTGTTAAGCCATATGGTTCGCTTTTTGTTTGCAGCGATAAACTTTCTAACTCCGTGCTACCGGGCAATAGGCGTAAGATTGCACCAACCGCGCCGTTGTCTCCTATGTATGAATCTTTGTACTGAAAAAGCGTTTCCTCGGCTGGTTCAGCAGAATTACAGCCGCTGACGATGATTAGCAATACTATAAAAACCAGCTTAATTCCCTTCATCTGTTATCTCCTGTAAACCACTGAACGGCTTTAGCTTGTCACATTCTACAACGATTGCGGTCATGCCATCTTTCGTTGACGTCTCATGCCATTCCCCTCTTTCCCACATCGCGAGCTCTCCTTTTTGAATACGATGCGATTGACCGCCGCCCTTCACGATTCCTTCCCCTTCAAGCACGAGGAACATTTGTGGCACCACAGCTTCATGACCTCCGAGCAATCCATCACGACCAAGATGCATACAAGCGATCTGTATCACATCGATCTCTTCTTCTATCATTCTCGTAATAGGCGAGATCACCACATGCTTACTATCAAACTTCGTAATTTCTTTTCCAACACCTCGCCCAAATCGGTAGCGCTTCATACGTCCCCTCCTACAATATGCCCCATACATACTTCGATTCTTAAGGCGATCTCCCTTTTAATCTGGTAAAAATAAGCAAACCCCTCAGGAATTCGTTACCTGAGGGACCCTCCATTATCACCTTAACCGTGAACGATTCTGACGATGTTCCTTCCTTGAAGGCGCAGTGTCGTACAGCCTCTTCTCTTCATCCGTTTCAGGTAGGATGCCAGGAACGGCTTTCGGTTTCCCTTCTGAGTCGACCGCAACCATCGTCAAGAACGATTCTGTCGTCATCACTTTTCGCCCGTGAAGAAGATCATCTGCATACACCTTCACATACACTTCCATCGACGTTCGGCCGGACCTCGTGACACAAGCCTCGAGCGTTAACGCATCTCCAACTTTCGCGGATGATAGAAAATCGACCGAGTCGATCGATGCCGTCACGACCACACAATTTGAGTGTTTCATAGCCGTTAATGCTGCGATTTCATCAATGTATGCTAACACTTTCCCTCCAAAAATCGTATCTAGATGATTCGTATCTGGCGGTAACACTAACCTTGTTTGTGTCATTTTCGAATAGCTTACTGGTAAAGATTCCATGAACGCATTCCTCCTTCATTTTTCAACAAAAAAACACACCTCCAAATTGAAGATGCGCAGGATATAAACGTCACGAAATTACGGAACCACCAAACAGTATCCGTTAGTACTTTCCACGTAACACCCTCCTATCTCCCGTAGGAATCAATGCTCTTCCTTATGGCAGGTCTCCTGACTCAGATTCTTCAGCACATCGCCCTTCCCGTTTAACAACAGTGGTATTGCGATATGCCTCCTCTTCACAGTGGCGGGACCGCGTTGGATTTTCACCAAACTTCCCTTTTCAGCTTTTAATAAAGCCACCATAAGGCCTATTCAGTTAGTAAGGAAAATCCTTACCTAAAAATTACTATCTCCTATCGCTGTAGATCTGTCAAACTCGTTCACTGAAACAAATGATGCAGCAACCGATCTTTATCATCAAAAAACTCTTTCATCACCTTAAAGTGTTCCGTCTCCTCTAACGTTGTCTCAGTCATTCCATCTTCACTCAGCACAATCATTTTCGAATCTGGGTATGCCATAAGGATCGGCGAGTGTGTGGCGATAATAAACTGAGATCCCTGCTCGACCAGTTCGTGGATGCGCGCAAGCATCGACAGCTGCCTGATCGGAGAAAGGGCCGCTTCAGGTTCATCTAAAATATATAACCCTTCTCCTCGAAACCGATTGGTAAAAGCCGCGAAAAAGGATTCTCCGTGAGATTGTTGATGGAGCGATTTGCCTCCAAACCCATCGACGACTTTTGCCCCCGCAAACGGATCAGCATCTAACTCTTCAATATTTGTAGCGAGATTATAATACGTTTCCGCTCTGAAAAAGAAATGATCCTTCGCACGGTAAACGCCTTTAGCTAGTCGCAAATAGTGATCTAAGTTCGAGTGAGAATCATAGCTCGAAAAATTAAAGTTAAGCGTCCCGCCTTCAGGATTGAATCCATACTTAATCGCCATCCCTTCAAGCAGCGTCGATTTCCCCATCCCATTCTCACCAACGATGTACGTCACGTTTGGGTGAAACAACAGCTCCTTGAAATTCTTGATTACCGGTAGAGCAAATGGAAAGAAATCGTACGAAGGGATCTCATCTCTCTTTATATTGAGACGTTTAACATACTGCGTTTCTTGCGTTAACTTCATTGCTAATTGCCCCCTAACTTCCAAACATAAGTTCTACCCATCATACCACTCACATCATGCGTAGCGCATAACAAAAGTGAAAAAAAGACGCATATTCACTGGAATTCACCCATATGTATAGTAATGTATTTCATTTTTTAAGGAGGAGATCTTATTTCTGATCAAAAGAAACAAGACGAAAACCTGGTGAAGAAAACCTCCAAACAAGCAAACGATCTTGTGAATAAATCTGCAGATACCGTTAATGATATGGTGAAGTCTGTTAGCGGAAAAGGCGGTCTCGTTGGCAAGGTATCCGATACGTCTACTGATTTTGTGAAGAATGTGAGTAAGGCCGGCACGGATGCGGTAGGGAAAACGGCAGATAAGGCTGAGAAAATGATCAAAGGTGCTTCGAAGAAAGTGTTTGGGAAGAAGAGAGAGGAATAGTTGTCAGCACTTACTAAAACTCAATACCCTTAGAGAACCTATTCATCAGGTTCTCTTTTTTTTTTTGCCTATAAAAAACCACTCCACTACAGATTTCGTTTCATTTGTATTAGAATAGAGTCAGCGAAAGATAGGAGTGGATGAGATGAAAAAAGAGATAAAGTTAATCGCGTTAGATATGGATGGCACGCTCGTTAATCATGACGGCGAAGTGTCGAAGGAGAATGAGGATGCAGTGCGCCGTGCGAAAGAAGCTGGGTATCATGTTGTGATCAGCACTGGGCGCTCTCTTCCTTTCTGTCGTGAGATTGCAGAACAGTTAGGCGAATCAGCTTACTTGATCACGGTGAACGGGGGTCAAATTTATGACCAGCATTTCAACCTTGTGGACAGTACGCACCTCGATAGTGAGATTGTTGAGAACCTCTGGGAACTGAAGAAAAGGCATGATGTTTGGTTCTGGTCTTCCACGACTGAAGGTGTATTTAATTCAAACACACCATTTGAAAGAGATCTTCATGACTATGACTGGTTGAAATTCGGCTTCGATGTGAAAGACGACGACGTGCGCCAAGTTATTTTAGATGAAGTCATGAGCAACGATGCTTTAGAAGTCACAAACTCTAGTTTAACAAACATGGAAATCAACCCTGCAGGTGTAAACAAAGCAGCTGCGCTACGCAAAGTAACGAAATGGCTTGATCTTTCCATGGATGAAGTGATGTCTGTTGGAGATAGTATGAACGATATCGCTATGATTCGTGAAGCTGGCTTCGGTGTTGCGATGGGCAACGCACAGGAGCGCGTGAAAGAAGCAGCAGACTGGATTACGAAATCATATACAGAGCACGGTGTCGCACACGCAATCGACCACATTATGAAGGGCGAGTGACAGGCACCCCCCGCTTTATGTCGAAAGGCTGAGTGAATGGAACATTCACTCAGCCTTTTTGATTTCTCCCTTTCTTCCTCTATCCTGCAAATCAAAAAAAAGAAGCTGAACGGTCAGCTTCTTTCTTCATAAGTTATTTTCTAATCTTACTGATCGACAGTTTCTCTTGAACGATGCGGATTGCTTCTGCAAGCAATGGTGCGATCGAAAGAACTGTGATCTTATCGATATCGCCGCTCTTCGGTAAAGGCAGCGTGTTCGTCACAACGATTTCTTTGATGTTCGATTGTGCGATTTCTTGTGTAGCCGTGCCTGAAAGGACCGGATGCGTGAATGTCGCGTACACTTCTTTCGCACCGTGCTCTTCTAATATTTGAGAAGTGAATGTCACGTTTTTCGCTGTATCGATCATATCATCGATAATGATCGCTGTTTTACCTACTACATCTCCGATTACGTTGATCGTAGAAGGTTCACCTGTGTCGTATGAACGACGATCGATCAATGCGATCGGAGCATCAAGCAGGGATCCAAGTTTACGGGCACGCAGTGCGCTGCTGTTATCTGGGGCAACGATTACGATATCCTCAAGCTGTTTCTTCTCGAAGTATTCAGCTAATACTGGAATACCAGAAACCTGGTCAACAGGAATGTTGAAGAATCCTTCGATCTGGTTCGCGTGCAAGTCGACCGTTAGGACTCTAGTTGCACCAGAGCGTTCTAACATGTTTGCAATCAATTTCGCTGTGATCGGCTGTCTTGGGCCTGTTTTTCTGTCCTGACGTGCGTAGCCATAATAAGGCAGCACAACATTGATCGTTTTTGCAGAAGCTCGCTTCAATGCATCGATCATGATGAGGAGCTCCATCAAATAGTCGTTTCCTAATCCAGCCCCACCGATGGACTGAACTAGATATGTATCGCATCCGCGGATACTTTCTTCAACGTTCATGTTGATCTCACCGTCTGCGAAGCGCTTAACGGAAGACTTACCTGACTCGATTCCAAGAAGTTTTACAACTTCTTCTGTAAGTTCAGGGTTTGAATTCAAACCAAATACTTTCACGTCTTTTTCTTGGCGTAGCATAACGTAGCTCCTTTATGGTTCATTTCGATAGGAAGTTTCCAATCAAAACGTAATGTAAGGGAATCATTCTCTCTTCAACTATAACATAGCGCCCGTATAACTTTCTTCAAAAAATTAAAGGAAATCTTGCCCTGTCCCTTACCGCCACCGTATTGATTTTACGAAATAAATGATGATCGTACCAAATAGCACGACAAGGAATACCGGAACAACCCAGAACTGGAGAGTTTCTTCTTGCGTACTCGACATTTCAACGATTTTTTGGGTCAATATCGCAAAGAAAATTGCGATTTCATTTTTTAGTAAGCGTATCATCGTAACGGCATAATAATACTGCCTTTCAGCGTTTCCTTCTGTTATCTTAACTACATAATTGTAAGCGTCAGGGATACGCTCGAGGAACGAAAGCCCAATCCATACGAATACTCCAATCGAAGGTAAAAGGAAAACCGTCCACTTGTCTCCCCACCGATCAGGTTCACCCGCAGCGTTAAAATGGTGAGGGACCATCTCTGGGATGCTTGACCAGTTGAGAACAATATAAGCGATCGAAAGGAATAATGCTGAAATCCCTATGATGTCTAGGACTTTATGTAAAAATGGTTTTTCGATAGCGATGTTCGGTCTATTTCGAGTCCCCATCGTCGTCCCTCCTTTTCGTGTCTACTATACTATACGAATAGAAGGTGAGGAAGTTTCCTTTTTAGAGCTCCTTTTTAAAGACATAGCTCACTTTATCGTAAGCCATCTTCTCTTCATAAAATCGATGCGCATCATGCCTTTGAAGACCTGAGGAAAGTGCGATCGAACGATAGCCATGGTCTTTAGCCCACTTCTCCACAAAGGAAAGGAGCGACTTGCCGTACCCTTTCGAGCGATCTTCCTTTCGAGTCACAAGATCATAAACCCATACACTTCTTCCATAGTATAAGGTGATCATCGGTGTAAAGCCGATGACGGCTACGATTTCCCCTTCCTCATAGAGTGCATACAAATGGTACATGTCTTTTTTACGTGCTTGGTCTACATACTCTAAATACGATTCTTCATCTAAATTTGTGCGCAGCTCACTCATTACGAGAAAGGCTTCCCTTATTTCTTCAAGCGACTTCATTTCTTTAATCATGTGACTTCCCTCCACGATACAACATGCCGTACGAATACCCTAATCGTTCAAATCCACACTTTTGTAAAATTGGTTCACTCATCGGACTTGCATCGACCATTAAAATAGGATGCCCCATTTCTTTCGCTTTTTTCGCACGTGCAGCTAAAAGCGCGGTGTAATGTCCCTTTTTCCTATGCTGTGGTAACGTTGATCCACCCCACATGCTCGCAAAATTCTCTCCTTCCAAGTACATCCAGGCAGCACTTACCAAATTGCCAGCTTCATATATCCCATATAAGGAGAGTGAATTCGTATTCTTAAAATCACGCCACAATCGTTCTCCTAAGCTTGCGAAAGAGTGATTCCATATGCTTTCTTCAAGCTTCATGATCGCATTGATTCCATCCAAATCGGTTATTTCCTTCACATGAGATGTATCGTGACGTAACAAAAAGTGGTCATCAGAAAGCGGGATGACCATCAGCGCTTCTTTTTCACCTTTCTTAAATCCTTCATCTTCTAAAAGATCCACAAGGTTTGAAGGCTCGTCATAACTATAAACTTTCCACTCAAACTCTTGATTTAATGTAGCAAAGCGGTCCTTTTCACTCTTAATAACCTTTTTAGCGTCAGTATCCGTCAAGTTAGAAAAGATGATGAAACCATGTTCATCTTGATGGACTGACACATGACGAATAACATATTCCGTTTCTTCTCTTCGAAATCCTGGAGGCGTAACGTTTTTTCTCATTTCTTCATCGAACAACGCTTTTAATTCATGCTTCTGCATATAGCACCTCAGTGAATAAAATTTTTGATACAAATTTCAAATCTTTTTACACATACTATCATTGTCTTTCAAAGTGAAGCATTTGGAAACCATTTCTATCATGGATTGTTATTTGAGCGGTTTACGTGAACAAAATAAGGGTATTTATTTCTATAGCTGATAGACAAAGTGAAATTTTATGTCAGGATTCCTTACATAAATCCACACTTATACGTTATTATCGGTAAAATAGTGAATAGTTAAAAAACTTTCTAAAGGTGAGGTAATGTATGACGATTACAAAAGAAAGCATCAAACAAGTTATTTTGGATGAAGTTCATGAAAAGAATGTAGAATTTATTCGCCTAGAGTTTACAGACATGCTTGGTGAAACGAAGAACGTAGAGCTTCCTGTTGAAGAGATCGAAAGTGTAATGAACAATGAAGCGATGTTCGACAGCTCTTCAATCGCAGGCTTTTCAGATATTCAAGAAAGTGATATGTACTTGTTCCCAGATCTTGAAACATTCAAAGTACTTCCTGAAGCGGTCGACACGGACTGCATCGCACGCTTCATTTGTGATATTCACACGCCCGACGGTGAACCGTTCGAAGGTGACCCTCGCTATATTTTAAAACGAGCGATGAAAGAAGCACAAGACCTTGGCTATACTGTAAACGTTGGACCTGAACCAGAATTCTTCTTATTCCAACTGAATGATGAAGGCTACCCGATCCGCAAAATGAATGACCGCGGTGGTTACTTCGATGCATCACCTAAAGACAAAGGTGACCAGGTACGACGCGATATCGTTCGCACGTTGAAGAAATATGGTTTTGAGATGGAAGCTTCTCACCATGAGGTAGCAAAAGGACAGCACGAAATCAATTTCCGTTTTGACAGTGTATTGAAAGCTGCAGACAACATCCAAACGTTCAAGAGCGTTGTTAAAGACGTTGCGACTGGACATGATTATCACGCAACATTCATGCCTAAACCATTTGCAGGTGAGAACGGTTCTGGTATGCACTGCCACCTTTCTCTATTCAAAGATGGCGAGAGTGCTTTCTTTGACGAAAACAAAGAAGACGGAATTTCTGATACGATGAAACACTTCATGGCTGGTATTCTTCACCATGCGAATGGTCTTGCGGCAATTACAAACCCGAACGTGAACTCTTATAAGCGTCTTGTTCCTGGCTATGAAGCACCTGTAAGTGTTGCTTGGTCTCACTCTAACCGAAGCTGTATGATCCGCGTTCCAACAACACGTGGAATGGGTACACGTTTTGAAATCCGTAACCCAGACCCTACAGCGAACCCTTACTTGACGCTAGCTGCAGTACTACATGCAGGTCTTGAAGGAATTCGTGACGAGCTTGACCCAGGTGAACCAGAGTCTCGTAACCTTTACGAAGTGTCTACAGATGATGTTCCAACGCTTCCAACAAACCTAAAAGAAGCGATCAAAGCACTTAAAGAAGACCAAGTCGTAATCGACGCTCTAGGTGAGCATACGTCTAGATGCTACATCGAAGACAAAGAAAAAGAATGGATCGACTACTCCCTGAACGTAAGTCAGTGGGAAGTTGAACGTTATATGAATAAGTAAATGTAAGAAAATCCGCTCATATCGTGAGCGGATTTTTTTATCCTCCGAAAGACCATATAAACATGAAAAAGAATGTGCCGATTAACGAGAAAAAACTTATGACTAGTGAAAGTACAGGAACAAATTTTTTATAGAACATTTCTTTTCTAACCGCGAAGATAGAAATGATGAAGATCGGTAAACCTGCAAAGATCCCAACCTTCATCACTAGTGTGATTGCTCCAAGTGCTGCATCTTGATAGATCCCTACGACCAAAGCGATCAACACACCCAAATAAATGAAAAGAGACACCGCACAAACTCTACCTAGCACTGAAGTTGGCAACCGCATACTCCTTTCATCTAATTACTCTTCCTTCTCTATTTGAAGTTTCACTAATTTCTCATCCAGCTTTTGACTTAGTTCTATGACTTCTTCACTTGAAAAAGTATCTGCTTCAAACGCCACTTCGTAAAGCGCCATCCGCAGCTCATATATTTCTTCCTCCAACTTCTTCACCTACCGAACTCCTTACGTTATTTGGTTACTATCATTAGAGTAACATAAAAAATCCTTTTTCTGTTAAATTTTAGAAAGTAGTACTTACCCGTTCCTTCAATATAAAAAAAAGGAAAGCTGAATAGATCAGCTTCCCTTTTCAACTCTATTATTCGATTAAGCGTTTGAGCGTTTTCTAGCAATTAATACGAGTGCACCACTCATCATGATACCTGCGCCAATCATCATGTACGTTGGAAATGGTGTTGCAGTATCAGGTAATTGATCTCCTTCTTCCGCTCCCCCATCTACGTGCACTTCTGGAAGTGCACCATTACGGTTACCAAAGATCCATTTACCAGAATCATAGATATAATCGATTGTTAATGTACGCCCCTCATACAGGTCGCCTGTGGCAACTTGTGAAAGCTTGTAATGATTGTCATTCACTTTTGTAAGGTCATATTCACGATTGAAATCGATTGTGAGGCGACTATCTTGTGGTTTGAATGTAACCTCTCCATCTTCTACTTTAAAGAAACTATCAACATACATTTCTGCAAGTTCAGGAACCATGATTTCCCCGAAAGCTTGCTCCAATTTCTCCATGGAGTCATAGCCTTTTAAAATAAGTACGCTTTTTTCATCCTCTATTTCATATAACTCGGTAAAATCCGCTTCTAGCTCCTTTACCGGGGGTTCTCCATGATCCTGCGCTAATGCTGTGTTTTGAAACCCCATAAACAGTAAACCAGTGACAATGATGAGTGCTGAAAGAATTCTTTTCATTGTAAAACCTCCTGAAAATTTTTCGGCGCGTCTATGTAATAAATTTAATCTTTGTAATATAACTGTAATCTTGCGCCTGTCTAGTATACTAGCATAGTTTGTTTAGAATGCAAGTATTTACCATTAATTTATAAAAAAAGGAAGCTGATCCATTCAGCTTCCTTCAATACCCCTAATTCAACTCGCTTTATTCGTACGCATATTTGTCTTATTCTCTTTCACTTCCGCACTTGCGGCTTTAAAGAATGAGTATCCCATCATGAGGATCACGACAGAGAACGGGAATGCTGCGATGATAAGCATGTTCTGGAGTCCCTGTGTTCCCCCGAAGTAGATGATGATCGCTGCCATTGCAGAAAGACTAAGTCCCCAGAGAATCTTCACGGGTGCGGCTGGATTCAGGCTGCCTGTCGTACTAAGCATCCCTAGCACAAATGTCGCAGAGTCTGCTGACGTGATAAAGAAAATCGCGATCACAAAGAGTGTAATGACCGTCATGAGCGTCCCTAGTGAATACTGCTCAAGCACAGCGAATGTCGCGGTTTCAAGTGAGTAATCTGAGATCATCGCGATCCCCTGCTGCTGAAGATCGAGTGCTGATACCCCGAACACTGAGAAAAAGATGAAGCAGACGATCGATGGAACGAAGAGTACGCCAAGCATAAATTCTTTGATCGTACGGCCTCGTGAAATTCTTGCAATAAAGATGCCGACGAACGGAGACCATGAGATCCACCATGCCCAGTAGAACACCGTCCATCCTTTCACCCATGACTGACGGTCTTCATTGTTTGGATTCATATTGAAACTCATATCGAAGAAGTTTGTAAAATAACCTCCGATCGTATTCGTAAACATGTTCATGATATAAAGCGTTGGTCCAACGATAAGCAGCATTAGAAGTAATACAAAGCCTAATCCTAAGTTGATATTACTTAAATACTTTATTCCTTTACTAATTCCTGACCATGCAGATGCGATGAAAAGAATTGTAGACACAACTAAGATCAAAAGCTGAATTCCAAAGTTACTCGGAGTACCAAAGAGAAACGCTAACCCTTCATTGATCTGAGCCGTTCCGAATCCGAGCGTTGCAGCGACTCCTACAACTGTCGCGACGACCGCAAGCGTATCGATCAACGTTCCTGCTATTCCCTCCATTCTTTTCTTCCCGAAAAGTGGAATGAGCGTAGCACTGATCAAGCCCGGGTACCCTTTATGGAATTTAAAATATGCCAGTACGAGGGCAACTAACGAGTACACTGCCCATGCATGGACGCCCCAATGAAAGAATGAATACTCAAGTGATTGCTGAATGGCTTCAGGCGTTCCTTCTTGTCCGTTCGGACTACTTTTAAAAGCGTGAGAGATTGGCTCAGCAGTAGTCCAAAAAACCATGCCCATTCCCATTCCTGCACTAAAGAGCATCGCAAACCATGTTGCAAGCGGAAACTCTGGCTTTTCATTATTTCCACCAAGCTTAATATTTTTAAATGGGGAAAAGATTAAGTAGATACAAAATCCTAGAATGACCATAACGATTAAAAGATAATACCAGCCGAACTGTGTTGATATGTATCCTGTCACAGCTGATGTGACGCTTTCTAAATTAGATGGAGCTACTGCTCCCCATAGGACTACCAATCCGCAGATCAATAATCCGTACCAAAAAACCGATGTAACGTTCTTCAATCCTTTCACCTCATCATAACGATTTGAATGCTGCTGTATAAAACCTATGCGAATAAGGTCCCTCCCCCTTATTACCCTAAAATTTGACGATGTAAGACAAAAATTGCAAAAAAGTTTTTAAAGTTTTAACGCTTTGCGATGTTACATTAACATCACAAATATTAATTTTATTACAAAAAATTTACCAAAACACGTTTAACTACCAAATTAATCCGGAACATAAGTAATGGAACAAATTTTAAGGAGGTTTTACATTGTTTCGATTCATTTCTGCACTCGTCGTAGTTGGTCTACTCTTCTTGGGGATGAACAACCCGGTTTATGCTGAAGACCATGGAAAGCCACCGGTGGAGGAGTTAGAGAATCAATTCGATGAGCTGATCGAACTTGAAACGAACAAGGAAAACGAAGTAAAGAAGTACGATTCGATTGATCGTTTGGAGCAAGAGTTCAAAAGCATAATGGTTTGGCCGCTGGCTGATCATTATGTTGATACGTTCTTTGAAGAACGCGATGGAAAACTCATTAAAATCGCCCGTGATGGCCCCGTAAGACTACTCGACAACAAAGATTATACTCTCGAAAAAATCAATGAAAATCATTATAAACTCACTCAACCTAATGAAAATAACATGCGCGGTGAATACACGCTAACGATTCACTACAAATATGAAGCAGGAAAATGGGTATTTGCTGATCGTATGAATCATGTTGCGAATGATTCATCTGGTGGAGAAATGCCTGATACAGCAACAAACCTTCCAACGATGATGCTGATCGGTAGTGGAGCAGTGCTAGCAGGCGCACTTCTATTAGTAGCTAGAAAACGCGTAGATGCATAAAAAAAACTGTGGTTAGGCACGTGCCTGACCACAGTTTTTTCTTAATCCCAAAACCCGCCATCAGAATGAATGATCTGACCGGTTACCCACTTCGCTTCTTCACTTGTGAGAAATGAAATCAAACGCGCTGCATCCTCCGGTGTCCCAATTCGCCCTGTTGGAAACTTCGGTTTTAAAAACTCCTGCGTTGCTTGATCCATCCAACCAGAATCGGTCGGTCCAGGATCAACCGCATTCACCGTGATTTCTTCAGATGCAACCTCTGTTGCTAGTGATCTTGTAAAAGCAGAGATGGCCCCTTTTGACGTGATGTAGGCCAAGTTTCCTGCAACCGGACTTTTGTCTTGACCTGTTACTAAATTCACGATACGTCCGCCTAACCGCGTCCCTTCTAAACGCTTCGTGAATTCCACCGTCAGCATACACGCTCCCTGTACGTTAACTTCACAGTGTTTTGCTAGTATTTCAGCTGTTAATTCTTTATAGCTTACTTCTTCGCAGTGTGCTGCGTTGTTTACGAGAATGGTAGGTTTCCCAAGTTCTCGTTCAACGTTATCAAGTAGTTGGTCCGGGGCGTCTTTATCAGCTAGATCCAAGTTCATGTGACCAACGTTTACGCCTTTTCTTCTAAGCTCACTCGCAAATGTCTCTGCCCACTGATGATCTGCATCATCATATCCAGTCGTCTCATCAAAGGGAGTGAAATGAGTAAAAAAGACATGAACCCCTTTTGAAGCTAGCTCACGACAAATCGCGGCACCAATGCCTTTTGGGCGGCTTGCCCCGGTAATAATCGCTATCCGTTCAATCATATTGTGATCTCCTTACATTCTATTGGACTGCCAAAATATGCCCTAGCTCTCCATAGTGCTGAATCCTTAAGTATTCTCCCCAAACCCGTTTTCTACCTTCCTCTGTATCCATCCAATTATCCCTTCCAACGCGTACGCCGTTATAGGTACAATCAAACGTGTACGAAGTGTACTCGATTGAACTCGGAAGATGTTTCGCTAGCGTTCGATACTGGCGTCCTGCTGCATGACTTTTACATATGTACATAACAGATTCTGTACGGCTAAAATCGTACACTTCCTTCGCATAAATCACGTTTTCTAGTGTGTTGGTCGATTTCTTTTCGTACGTGATACATTCTTTAGGCACCCCGTTATCGAGTAGGTGGGAGAGTATTACGTCAGCTTCTGAAGCGACTTCATGATCCCAATCAGGGTGAGGAACGCCCGTTAAACTCTTTCCGCCTGTGACGATTATGTCCTTCGCATATCCATTGTGATAGGCTTCAATCGCTTTTTCCCAGTGTCCTGGATGTGTCCCGCTATAGATAAATAGAACATCACATCGCCTGTGAGCTTTCACTTCCCCGAATACGATCTCCTCGATATGGTTCAATTCTTCTTGGACTAGTTCTGGCATTGTTGGTGCTTTCGGTATGATAGGCTTCAAAAAGTTCGCTCCTTTAAGTTCTCAAGTTTATCAAGTAAAGGTGGAAGCTCCATCAGATCATCGATTACCGCATCAGCATCCGGCGTTTCCCAATGGTCATCTTTCTTCCAGACTCCCTTCATCCCGATTCGCTTTGCAGCACTTACGTCATTTTCAGGATGATCACCGATAAATAAGCTCTCTTCTGGCAATGCACCGAGCTTACTCAGTGCCCGATAGAACAAGTTCGCCTCTGGCTTCTTTAATCCTTCCCACTCTGAGATAAATATCGCTTCAAAATAATCTTGAATGCCTAGCGCTTTTATATTATCCATCTGAAACTGTCCGAATCCATTAGAAATAATCCCTAACGTAAGGTTGCGAGACCTTAACTCTTCTAGCATCGTTACGAGATTTGGAAACGGGACACAGTGATGCTTAAATTCGGTTACGTAGTCGTGTAATAGTTCCTCAGAGGTCACACCTTTCAACTTGAATTCTGAAATCATTCGTTGATACACCTTATCTTTCCAAACGTAACCGCGTTGATCAAACTTAATAAACGCGTCACAATATACGTCCTTCGGAATGTGACCCACTACCTGTGGAAAGCGGTCGTATTGGTCACGAATGAATGCTTCGAGCGAAGCATCTCGATTTAATAAGGTTCCATCTAGGTCAAAAAGAACTGCCTTCATGAACGTTCCCCTCCTTCTCAATAAAAAAAGTGAAGACAACTGTCTTCACCTTATTCCCAAACATCCTTATCATCTGGCAAGATCAGTGCTGCTAGCACATAAATGAGGACCATCGGAAGTCCTACTAATAAAACGGTCAACACCGCGAAAACGATTCGTAACATGCTTGCATCCATGTTCCAAACTTCACTCAGTCCACCTAGCACACCTGATAATTTCCGATCTTGTGTAGATTTGTATAGCTTTTTCATACGAACATCCACCTTTCTTAATGGGTACTTGTCTATCTATACGATTCCCCCTATGAGAAGGTTTCAAAAGTTTCATTAAGAGATTCCTTTCTTAGACTGTTCCCCTGCAAAACCAGTTGTAGAGGATTCTTTCACTTCAAGAAAGATCGTAACGGTCGTGCCCTTACCAGGCTTGCTTTCAAATGACAGATGACCGTTCATCGCAGAAATGATACTATGCGTCACCATCATGCCGAGGCCCGTCCCTTTGTCTTTCGTAGTAAAAAACGGTTCACCGATGCGTGAAAGCTGTTCAGTAGTCATGCCGACACCCGTATCAGTAATCGCAACGACCACTTTACT
Source organism: Anaerobacillus sp. ABD4_527 (assembly GCF_056160805.1). Lineage (NCBI taxonomy): Bacteria > Bacillati > Bacillota > Bacilli > Caryophanales > Bacillaceae > Anaerobacillus > Anaerobacillus sp. ABD4_527. The sequence goes on along the minus strand of NZ_JBSWXZ010000002.1, from coordinate 268,345 downwards.
TCCCTGTTTTGTTGCGTGAACGGTCAGGGTGCCTCCTTCAGGCATCGCCTCGATACTATTCTTCAAAATGTTCATGATGCACTGCTGGAACTTTTTCTTTTCATATTCAATAATTGTTGATGGCAGCTCGATATGCGAATTGATCCTCACATCGCTCATTGTGGCAAGTGGTTGAATGACATTGAGACTCGTGTAGAGTTCTCTTTCAATTTCAATCACATCGTACTTCTCAGGATACGGCTTCGCAAACGTAAGATAGTCGTTGATAATATCCGTTGCTCGGTCGATTTCTTTTATCGCAAGATCCATATAGCCCTTAGTTTTTGGGTCTTTCACATCGCTATCGATGAGCTGGAGGAACCCTCTGCTGACGGTGAGTGGATTTCTCACTTCATGAGAAATGCTAGCGGCTAGATGACTCGCGACCTTCAGCTTTTGACCTTCCATAACCGAATTCAATAAGTTAAACTGGCTGATGAACACTTCGTACACGAGAATGGCGATGACGATTCCAATAGAAGAAGTGATGTTGAAGATAACCCATATATTCGTGGGCAAACCAGTATCATAGAATGCTAAACTAAACCCTGCCGAAAACCATCCAACAACGCTGTCGAGCGCAAGCGCTAATAGGAGCTTATGCTTTAGACCGAGTTTTTTAAATAAAGGAGATAGGAAAGAAATGATGATCGCAAGGCCGCCGAAGAAGATAAGAGTCGTGATAAATCCAGAACCACCGATGGAATAGCGGAACCCAAGTGTGACGATCAGGTATCCGAACGCAACCCAATGACCGCCATACAGCCCCCCCAATATAAAAGGAATTCTTCTGAAATCTAAAATAAATTCATCGTTAAATACAAAGGGATACATCATACAAAAAATGATTGAAATTCCAGGGAATATCGTTAAGATCCATTTCGAAGAACGTTTTAAAAAGTTCGTATGCTGGAGGAGATAGAAAACCTGAATGATACTTAATGGGGCAAAAACCACCAGAAGGTTTAATAGCACACTCTTAGCCGTCAATAACATGGTTTCACCACACATCTAGATTTTTGTGAGTACACCACTATACATTCTGCCCCAAAAGTCCTATTCCTCTTTTACTAACGCCCGCTTTATAAATGTTTATAAAAAGGTAAAATAGTCCTGAGTCTGTCTTTAGTACAATCGAATCCCAACTTATACAGTCCCTTCTATTTATTCCTTAATCTGGGTAAAATCACTACGATAAAATGAGTAGAGATCTAGTTCCTTCTCCCATTTCCTAATACGCTTTTCATACTTCATCCCAATTCGAGCTGCGAGTTTTGCCGATTGATCGTTAAGAGGATCGATAAGAGAAATCACTCTCTCTGCAGTCATCTTTTCATACCAGTAGTGTTTACAAGCATGTGCAGCTTCAAAGGCGATTCCCTTTCCCCAGTGATTTCTCTTCAATAAATAACCGAGTTCAATTTCCATGTTGCCACCGACTTTCTGTAAAACAAGACCGCATTGTCCTAGGCATTCACCAGTGCTCTTACCTTCGACGATCCATAACCCAACACCATACTTGGCATAGTTTTCACGCGTCCATTCGATCCATTTCCTCGTCTCTTCTCGATTTTTCAATCCAGAGTAATACTTCATCACTTCAGAATCCTGAAACATTTCCAAAAGGTGATCAACATCTTCTCGGTACATTTCCCGAAGAACGAGTCGATTTGTCGTTAGGATGATCTTCTTCATACCGTCACTCTCCATTTGAGAAAGCCTTTCTCTATACTATGTGTTGATTGTAAGGAAATCATGAAGCACACATAAAAAGAGGAACTTCGTATGAAGTCCCTCTTCATTGTTCTAACATCATCCCGTACAAACCATCACGATATTTCCATCAGGATCTTCAATATTGAAGAAAGAAAAGTCATCGAAATGCACGGTTTCAGAGTCAACGGTATATCCTAGTTCTTTTACATATTCATAAGCCTTTTGAATATCATCTGTATGAAAATTGAAGATCGGATGCTTTGATGGGTCAACTTTCTTCGTCTCTCCCTCAGGACCTGCATCAAGGACAACTCCCGTATGATGATCGAGCTTCAAATTGTAGACGGGATCCGCCACTTCTGAACTGACCTCTTGACCGAGTAACGTTGTATACCAACGCACAGAGCGTTCTAAGTCAGTAACATGAACAAAAATGGTATGTACTTTGTTTGCGATCGGACTTACCATTCTATACACCCTCCTAATCATGTGTTGAAAACACGCACTTTTGGGCTTCTACATAGTTAAAGCGACTCTTTTAAACTACCTAAAGAAACCCCCTGTCAAGACGCCTACCCTCGGCAAGCGCCTCATTGACTTATTTGTTTTCTAGTTTCGCCGAAAAGAATCCTAGCATGGCACCGAGCAGCGCACCGCCAATTACTTCAACAGGCTGATGGCCGAGGAGCTCTTTTAATTCTTTTTCACGTTCCACAAATTCAAAGCTAGCAAATTGACCAGAATTCGAAATCTCAGCGATATTGTCTTCGAGGTCGTTCACGAGCTGTGCGATTTCTCCTGTATGACGGCGAATTCCTTGGGCATCGTACATGACGATCACACCAAATATTGCAGCCAGTGCTGTTTCCGTATGACGTGAGCCTTTGTTCGCAGCGATATACGTCGCAAGAGCGGATACCCCTGCAGAATGGGAGCTCGGCATCCCGCCTGTTGTTGCTACCTGCTTGAAATCCCAATTCCCTGTTAACCGCTTGTACGTTAAAATCTTCAATCCTTGTGCGATTGCAATCGAGGACACTGCTGTGAGGATTCCTCTATTCATTTTCTGCATCTTTTCACCCTCCACTTAAGCTAGTAATCTTTTATTCTCATTACCCTAAGTGGAGCGTTTTTATTCGAGGGATTTCTTTTGCGATCGTCCATAAAGGTTTCTCTTCAAATAATCACGTTATTTGCATCATCAACAACCTAATCTCTCATTCTAGTCTCCAATTTGTTCTCCTTCATTCCGCCAATATGTTTTCATACCATTGTTAAGTATCGTAGATTTCGCAGGTACTTGTTTCGTTATAAGGAGCACGTTCAACATATCCACTGAAGATGAAGCTGCGTTTAGTAGAATCACTATCTTCATCACCGGTGTTAACAGTCCCAAGGAACTCAGAACGAGCGGCAAAAGAACGGATAAGATAAGAAAAGGTGCTACAGTGATCCACAAGTATCTTGATTTCGATAGCTTCTCTTCTGTTACCACATACCCTCCAAACCAAGTTAACCCAATATACGTTTTACCTGATTGTAAAAAATGAGGGATAAATACGAGATGAAGCAGCTCATGAACGACCAGCAATAAAAAGATAACGATAAGATATCCAAAGTGAAAACTCAAAGTTAATGAATTCGTACTTGTGTTGATCCCGAATTCTTGAAGTGTGAGTGAGGAATTCGCCATGATGAGCAATGCAGTTAGAAGCGTCGTCAGGATCATAAGAGGGATTGAGCGAATGGTCGCACTCGTCACACTTTGAGGTTCTTTTAATGGCTTCCACCCTGCTTTTATCAACTCTCTATGAATAGCACCATCGACCTTTGGCAGATTACTTTGAAACTTCATTGCTTCCCTTTTTAACCACCGTTTTGTTCATGAACATAGAAGATAGAATCAGAGCTAAGCCAAGTGCTACGAACGCAATGATGAGAGACGTCGATCGATCAAAGAAAACTAACGAAATCCCGCCAATAAGAAACACCAATCCGAGAACTAAATTGATTTTCCCTAGAACAGATACTCTTCTCATATTGCTCCCCTTCCTTTTTATTAGCCACATCACTCTTTCGATTCCCCTCCCCCATTTCCTTTTTCTGGTTTTAAAAAAAGACATTTCCACATAGGAAATGTCTCACTTCACTCAGTTTACTAATCTATTTTTATCTTTCCAGAACGATTTTCGAATCACGACCTTCTGAATTTTACCTGATGCTGTTTTTGGCAGTTCGTCCATGAACGAAACGCTTTTCGGGGCTTTAAAATGGGCAAGCTTTTCTCGGCAAAATGAGATGAGCTCCTCTTCTGTCAGCGTTTCGCCGTCACGGAGAACGACCACTGCGTGTGGAGACTCTCCCCACTTCTCATCTGGTTTTGAAACAACGGCGACTTCCAAGATAGAGGGATGTTCGTAAAGCGTCGCTTCTACTTCGATAGAAGAAATGTTTTCTCCGCCGCTAATGATCACATCTTTTTTTCGGTCCACGATTTCAATATTTCCACCCTCATCCACGACAGCCATGTCTCCCGTATAAAGCCAGCCGTTACGAATCGTTGCATTCGTTGCTTCAGGATTCTTATAGTACCCTTCCATCACGCCGTTCGTACGCGTAATGATTTCACCGATCGCTCTTCCGTCGTGTGGAACGTCATCTCCAAGTTCGTTTACAACTTTTACTTTGCTTCCAATCATCGCATACCCTGCTTTTGCTTTTAATCTGTACCGATCTTCGGGTGGAAGATCGATGTCCATCGAGCGTAGTTCTGACGTCGTGATCAATGGTGAGATTTCCGTCATCCCATATACCTGAATGAACTTCCATCTCAGGTCCTCCTCAACTTTTCGAACAAAAGCAGGAGGCGGCGCGGAGCCAGCAATCACCACTCGTACATCTTGATCGATCGCAGGCTTTTCTTCTTCAAACGCTTCAATCACCATGTTCAGTACGGTTGGTGCCATATGTAGAATTGAAACACCGTGTTTCTTAATTTTATCTAAAATGAGAGTTGGATCTGTTTTTCTTAGCATCACTTGCGTTGCACCGTTCGCTGTATAGTAAAAAGGAGAACCCCAACCATTCACATGAAACATAGGAAGCACGTGAAGCAGCGTATCTTGATCACTTACACGAAGATGGTGCATCGTGGATAGAGCATGAAGATAATTCGAGCGATGGCTCAGCAGTACTCCCTTCGGATCTCCCGTCGTTCCACTCGTGTATAACAGTGATGCAACATCATTTTCATCGAGTTCCGTTCGCTCAAACGCTTCATCTGAGAAGGTACGTAGCCACGGTTCGTAAGCTCGTCCACCGTCTTGATCGTTTCCGTGAACAAACACATGCTTAAGCTCAGGTAGGAGAGGGAGCACATTTTCTACAAGAGGAAAAAGCTCTTCATCTACAAAAAGTGCCTTACTTTCACTATGCTCCAATATAAATTGGTAGTCTGTCTGATTGAGTCGTGTATTCAGCGGCGTCATGACACCTCCAACTTGATACACCCCATAGAATCCTTCTAGCATTTCAGTCGTATTCGGTGCAAGGTAAGCGACTTTATCACCTTTTTCGATTCCAAGTGCTTTTAGTCCACGTGAAAGCTGGTTTACACGGCTATTCAGCTCGTTGTATGTTAACACACGCTCATCATCGATAACCGCAGGCTTTTCTCCATACAGGTCGACAGCTCGATCAAGAAAATCAGTCAGCACTAATGGTACGTTCAACAGATCCACTCTCCCTTTTGAGAATTTAAAACGTTTACATACTATTCTAAATATTCATCTGTACTATATCAACCAAAAAGAGTGAAACAGAAACTACAACAACAAAAGCGGCTCTTTAGAGAGCCGCTCGCCTTCACCTATTTATCAATCTCATAAATTAGCGTGTCGAACAAGGCATCACCCGTATATAACAGCATGGCCCACTCACCCTTTTTCGGAACGTTTACAGAAGAAGGGGCGTGTGAATCCGCTCCATTGTTTTCTCCCCCTAAAGGAATCGTCCACGCACCAGCAAGAATCTGGTGAACCGTACCGCTCTCACGGTGATACCCGACGACCGTTAATTCCGTTTCCTCAACACCCCATAGATGCCACATCCATTTCTGACCTTCTAAACTCGGTTGGTCTATGCCGATGACGCCAGTCTTATTTTCATTTCCAATCATGTTTCCTTCCGCAAACGGCTCCGCTTTTCTCTCCCAATCGATTTCTTCAAAATCTTTTTCTGACACATGTTCTGGAATATTATCAGGGAGCGTCACAGCTTCTTTATTCGATGTACAGCCTGCCAACACAAGCAAGAGCGCTCCTACGATTACCATCCAATTTCTCATACTTAACCCCTCTCTACATACACTTCCATCACTACTGCTCTCATCTTCTACTCCTCGTCATCCAAAACCTTCCATACACATCCATTTTATTTTCTTCTTGAGCTGATTTTCATTATACTTTTACTAGAACGTTTGGAGAGGGGTCAATAGAATGGAAGCCATTCTTATCGAAACACAGAAGCAGTTAGATACAGCCTTTGAAATTAGGAAGAACGTTTTTATCGATGAGCAAGGAACGCCTGAAGAAGAAGAATACGACGAGTTCGACAGTCTAAAAGCGGATGCCGAGCATATTCTTATTCTGGACGGCGATCATGCAGTTGGCACTGGCAGATGGCGTGTTCATGATGGGTATGGGAAGCTCGAACGCATTTGCATCCTTCCATCTTATCGAAAGCAAGGGATCGGCAATATGATCGTCCACAAACTTGAAGAGCTAGCTGCAAATCAGGGGGTTACGAAGGTAAAGCTTCACGGTCAAGTTCAAGCCGAAACCTTTTACCATAAGTTAGGGTATAAAACGGTCTCTGACGTATTCATGGAAGATGGGATTCCACACATTCTTATGAAAAAAGCACTCTCTGAAACGTTTGGAACCTCGCATTCGTAGAACAAGAGAAACCTTCTTAATAGAAAGGAAGACTAAAATGAGAAGCGGAAATCCAGTATTAAAGAACGATATATTTCGCAATACGGGTGAACAAGGCGAAACGATGACACTCGGTGGTACGGTTGGAAAGACGTTTGTACTCTTTCTCTTTTTACTCGGAACGGCGGTCTACACATGGTATCGCTTTACGCAAGGGGAAGACGTCATCTTCATGATGATGATCGGAGGAATCGGAGCGCTCGTGGTCGCTCTATTCACGGTGTTCGTAAAGAAAGCAGCCCCGATCACAGCACCGATCTATGCAGCCCTTGAAGGTTTTGCGATAGGCGGCATATCTGCCATTCTCGAAAACCAGTTTCCAGGAATCGTGATTCAAGCAGCAGCACTAACGTTTTCAGTTATGGGCGTCCTGTTATTCCTTTATGCGGCAAGAATTATAAAAGTAACGAAGAACTTTCGCTTGATGGTCGTCTCAGCGACGCTCGCTATTTTTGTCGTCTATCTACTCGATTTTGTTATGAACATGTTTACAACGATGACGGTGCCCTACTTGCATTCAAACGGCGTGATCGGCATCGGCATCTCCGTTTTCATCGTCGCAATCGCCGCGCTTAACCTCGTGTTGGACTTTGACTTCATCGAAAGAGGTGTCGACGCCGGCGCACCTAAATACCTCGAGTGGTACGGCGCGTTCGGACTCATGGTCACGCTAGTATGGCTATATATCGAGATTCTAAGACTTCTACAAAAAATACGAAGATAGAAAAACGCCCTGACCTCAGGGCGTTTTTTCTATCCTATAACATTTTGCTTTTTGTCTTTTTTCCACATGAAGAATAGGTAGATCGCCATCCCGAGCATGATCAGCATGCTAGATGTAATGATTTTTGTACTTTCCTCGAGCTCGGTAACGTTCATGATCAAGTCAGGAACAAATACGATCGCAGCAATGATGAGCATGACCCAGGTTCTCGTCCAAAGTGATAAGCCGATGATAAGGAGAACGGCGACAGTTGCGGCAACGATGTTCCAAGTTGAATGAAATGTGACTGTAGGTGTCTCAACGGCACCATTTAAGAAAAGTAAAGCTAGTATGAGAACGGTTGGAACCGCTCCTACGATGCCTAGAAGCGTCCACATCAGCATCTTACTTCCGCTAGTAGCAATCCTGCGGAACGTGACTGAAATCAATCCAATATAAAAGAGAATGATGAGTGGATAACTGATGAGCTCGAGGACAGACGCTTCGATTCCGCCGCGAACAACGTTTCCTAACACAATGAATGCAATGGCTCCAATCATGACCATCAAACTATACTTCAACACATCCTTACGATCGATCGGCATTTCTTTCGATAGTTGTTTCATATAATCCTTTGGCGATTTTCCTATGATGTCACTTACATCTTTCCCTGCTTTTTCTGCTTGAAGCAAATGATCGTTGAGTTCACTAATGATACTTTCGATTTCGTCTTCGTTCTTCCCACTCGAGATCAAATAGAGTCGTAGATTCGCTAGGAACTCTTGACTTTGAACAGATAATCCCATTAACCTTCCTCCTCTAACAAGCAATCAACGCTTTTTGATAGTGACTCCCACTTCTCCTTAAATGCCGCTAATTCTTCTTCCCCTTTACGAGTTAGCGAATAATACTTTCGCTTCGGTCCGCCAGAGGGTAACTGCTTTTGTGACGTTACAACGAGCCCTTCTTTTTTCATGCGTAGCAACAGAGGATAAATACTTCCTTCTCTTACCATATTAAACCCATACTCATTCAGTTTTTCGATCATCTCATACCCGTACGTTTCGCCTTTTCCAATAATGGATAACAAGCAGCCTTCTAATATCCCTTTTAAAATCTGACTCGAAGACATGTTCCACCTCTCCGTTCATCTATATTGTTTTACAAGGTAGTTGGATAAAAAAATAACTACATTGCATTGCAATGTAGTTAAAGTATACCTAACATTTCCAGTTATTCAAAGACCTTTTTCAATAAATTTCCTTTAAAAGTTCAGGACGACCGAACTGAGCTTGGTGAAGCTTTTTATAGAGGCCATCTTGACGAAGAAGTTCGTCATGAGAGCCTTCTTCAGAAATGCCGTCTTTCGTAACGACCATAATCCGGTCCGCATTCTTGATCGTCGCTAAGCGGTGTGCGATGACAAGTGTCGTCCTGCCAACCGTCAATTCATCCAGCGACTTTTGAATCGCTTCTTCTGTTTCCGTATCCAATGCGGAAGTCGCTTCATCCAAAATAAGAATAGGAGGATTCTTCAGGAAGATTCTCGCGATCGCAAGCCGCTGTTTTTGCCCTCCAGAAAGCTTCACACCACGCTCTCCAATAACCGTATCGAGTCCCTCTGGTTGATCAGCGATGAACTCCTCAAGCCTCGCTCGTTTCGCTGCTTCTAAAATTTCTTCATCCGATGCGCCAAGCTTTCCGTATTCAATATTTTCACGAATCGTTCCTGAGAATAAAAAGACGTCTTGCTGAACGATACCGATTTGACTGCGCAGCGATTCGAGTTTCAGATCACGAATATTTGTGCCATCAATTGTGATGTCTCCGCTATGAACGTCGTAAAAACGAGGCAGAAGACTGCAAAGCGTTGTCTTCCCGGCACCTGAAGGGCCAACGAACGCCACCGTCTCCCCAGGTGAGATCTGTAAACTAACGCCTTTAAGAATCGGATTCCACGATTCATACCCAAACCTCACATCGTGATACACAATGTCACCTTCTAGTTCTTTATGAACAGCTTGAGGTGTATCTTCAATATCCGGAGCAGTATCCATAATTTCTGTATACCGCTTAAATCCTGCAATCCCCTTCGGATAGCTTTCAATAACCGCATTGATCTTCTGAATTGGACCAACGAGAATATTTGCAAGAAGGATAAAGGCTACAAACTCACCGTATGTTAACTGATTTTGAATAACAAAATACGTGCCGAACAGTAGTGTCGTTAACGTCACAAGGCGCATCGTCATGTAGTTTGCCGTTACATTTTGCGCCATGATTTTGTACGATTGCAGTTTCGTTCCTTTATAGCGATTGTTTTCTTCTAGAAATTTTTCTTGTTCATGCTTTTCATTGGCGAACGCCTGCACAACACGAATGCCACCGATGCTATCTTCGACTCTAGTATTAATTTCTGCGACGCGATGGAACATCTTACGAAACGTTCTCGTCATCTTTTTATTAAAGTAAACAGCAAGGATGATGAGGAATGGAATCACGATGAAAGAGATGACGGCAAGTTGCCAATTGATCGTGAGCATAAGAACGAACGAACCGACTAGCGTCATCAACGCAACGAAAACATCCTCTGGTCCATGGTGGGCAACTTCTCCAATCTCCTCTAAGTCTTTCGTCAGACGTGAAATACTATGCCCTGTTTTATTCCCATCATAATAAGAAAACGAAAGCTTCTGCATGTGTGTGAATAGCTTCTGCCTCATATCTGTCTCAATGTTGATTCCAAGCATATGCCCCCAATACGTGACGACATAATGCAGTCCTGTATTCAACAGGTACACGAGAAGCAATCCTAGACAAGCGAACATGATGAGCGACCAATTTTGTTCAGGCAATAGCCGATCGATTACCTGATTGACTGCGAGTGGGAAGGCCAGCTCCAATATACCGACAAACACGGCACAAGAGAAATCTAAGATAAACAGCCACTTGTATGGACGGTAATAAGAAAAGAAACGTTTGAGCATGGAACCATCCCTTTGTTAGCAAATTTTCGAATACTATGTAAGTGGTTTAATTGAAAACCATTATCAACTAACTATGCTAATCGATTTAGACGTAGTAGTCAATCTTTTATTCTATGATGAGAAGCTAGTTTTGAATACGTTTAGTATTTTACTTGAATGAACTTTTGAACATATATTTCACTGACCTCATAGTGAGGGAGTCTACCTTCAGTAAGGTACACTCCCTCTCTGCATGTTAGGTAAACCGCTTTTCGACTTCTTCTCTGTCGTAGTTTAAAATCCAGTCGTTATAGCGATTATACATGCTTCTTATTGATTCAGGAGAGGTAGCAAGCAAATCACATCCTCTATCGTCATAAACGTGATAGATCGTTTTCCTATTGATATTGATGAAGTATACCCTATGATGAATCAGTGGTTTTATACCCATATCGTGATTACAAATCGCCTTTAACATAGATCTATACTTAAGATCGGACGTCTTGCATTGCAACGTGAACCTATGCGTTTTACATCCCTCCTCTTCCTCTTCTTCTAGGAGTAGAGAAGGAATTGTTTTCTGGTTTACTTTATACAGTAGCGATTTCTCTTTCACATATGGCGAAAAAACCTTCAATTTATGTTTGTGAGCTTTTCCTTCTGTATCGTGATAGACATCGACTACTACAAAGATGTCTTCCGTTTTTGAATGTAATGATTCAAATAATGTGATTGCCCGATGGTATACCCCTTGCATATAAGCACTGTCTTTCCCAAGATGATACCCCACTCCTAATTCGAACCGTAGTCCAACGTTCCAGTTATATAATAACGGAGGCTGTAGCTCTAAGTTCGGAAAAGTCTCGTTTAGATAGTCATTTACAAGCAAATTTGCACCTCGTTTTTTCCTATGTCTCTTCAATTGTTACGTTAAATGAAGTGTACACGTTAATAATATAAGATTTCTACCTTATGACACTTCACGCATTTTTCATAGTTTTGATCTCCTTCAAAGTGATGATCACAGTTTTCTTGAAACGCTTTTAACTGATTCTCGAGCAGTGAAAGGTGATGTTTCGTAACGTTAATTTCTTCTTCAAGTTGTTGAACGTTCATCATGTCGCCCCCTTCATGTTATCGGTAAATCGACGATCCATTTTCTTTAAACTCTGCAGCTTTTCTCTTCATCCCATTTTCAATATCCTCTTTCGTGAACGTTTCATTTTCTTTTACGAAATGTCGGATATCTTGAGAAATCCTCATACTGCAGAACTTTGGTCCACACATGGAACAAAAGTGTGCTGTTTTTGCTCCCTCAGCAGGTAAGGTTTCATCATGATACTCCACTGCACGTTCTGGATCTAAAGACAAGTTGAATTGATCTCTCCACCTAAATTCAAACCGTGCTTTCGAAAGGGCATCATCTCGGAGTTGTGCCCCTGGATGCCCTTTCGCTAAATCAGCTGCATGTGCCGCAATCTTATACGTGATCACCCCTTCTCGAACATCTTCTTTGTTTGGTAATCCTAGATGTTCTTTTGGCGTAACATAGCAAAGCATCGCCGTACCGTACCAACCGATCATCGCTGCCCCAATTGCAGACGTAATGTGATCATACCCAGGAGCGATATCTGTTGTAAGTGGTCCCAATGTATAAAATGGCGCTTCATCACATAGCTCGACTTGTTTGTCCATGTTTTCTTTAATCAGATGCATAGGCACATGTCCTGGTCCCTCAACCATAACTTGAACATCATATTTCCACGCCAATTTTGTTAGTTCTCCAAGGGTTTCTAATTCAGCAAACTGTGCGTCATCATTGGCGTCAGCAATGGATCCAGGACGCAAGCCATCTCCTAGGGATAAAGAAATATCATAGGTTTTTAAGATCTCACAAATCTCTTCAAAGTGCGTATACAAAAAGCTTTCTCGATGATGATACAAGCACCACTGCGCCATGATCGAGCCGCCACGAGATACGATTCCCGTTAACCGTTTAGCCGTAAGCGGCACATATTGTAATCGAACACCGGCATGAATCGTGAAGTAATCAACACCCTGCTCTGCTTGCTCGATTAATGTATCTTTGTAAACCTCCCAAGTTAGATCCTCAACAACATTGACCTTTTCGAGCGCTTGATAAATTGGGACGGTCCCCACTGGCACAGGTGAATTACGTATAATCCATTCTCGAGTCGTATGAATGTTTTTCCCCGTTGATAAATCCATAATCGTATCTGCGCCCCAGCGTGTTGCCCAAGTCATTTTTTCCACTTCCTGTTCAATCGATGAGGAAACGGCAGAATTTCCAATGTTCGCGTTAATCTTCACATGAAAATTGCGACCGATGATCATCGGCTCAATCTCTGGATGATTGATGTTCGCAGGAATGATCGCACGGCCTTTAGCCACTTCAGCTCGAACAAATTCTGGATTCATCTTTTCTCTAAGTGCGATGAATTCCATCTCGGGAGTGATCACTCCCTTTCTAGCGTAATGAAGTTGCGAAACGTTCTTTCCCTTCTTCGCTCGCAGTGGTTTTCGATTTAACCGTGAAAAATGACTCATTCTCGGATCATTTTCATCTTTGTATCCATTATCTTCTGGCTTCATTTTGCGCCTTTCATACTCTTCAACGTCTCCACGTTCTTGAATCCAGGTTTTACGAAGTGCTGGGAGCCCTTTTTCTAGATCAACAGTATATTGTTGGTCTGTATACGGACCACTAGGGTCGTATACACGAACCGGAGGATTCTCCTCTTCACCAAATGTCCCTGTTGTCGGACTCAACGCGATTTCACGCATCGGCACCTTGATATCCTCTCTCGATCCTGAGATATACACTTTTCGACTACCTGAAAAACTAGACATAATGGAAATGCTCTCATTGCTTGGTGTAGATGATGTTGACATCATAAACTCTCCCTTTTTTTGAAATAAAGGACGAGATGAATCAAACCATGTGCAGAAGCCTATCAAAACATAAAAAAGCCGGGTCCATTGTCATTCATCGGACCCGGCTCATATGTAAACAGACGTTGCGTTACAGTGATGATCGTTCTAACTTCCCTACGCTGGCATGATCCAGATCAGGTCCAAAGAGTCAAGAAACTTCAAAGCGTTTCCTTCTCAGCCCAGCTCATTGGGCTCCCCTAGTTAACTCTATTGTATTTGATTCTAGTATATAGGAGTCTTCTAAAAATACAATAGCTACCGTTATAGAACGATTCTATTTACCTATGCCTAACGATTACCTCTTCTATCAAATTTCCTAAGATGTTCATGCTATGATTGTGAGGAAAATACGTTTATAAAAATGGAGGCGACTACAATGAATTACGAAAAACTACACTGGAACGAAGATCGTTATTATGTTGGCCTAAGCTATCCAGGTTCCCTTTCCCTTAACTCCTTAGAAGAAGTGGATCTACCGTCTTTCTGGACAACGTTCTCGGAGCAATTCATGAACCGTCACGTGAGTCACCTTGTCCCAAAGGAAGAAGCGATTGGCTATATGAAAGAAATCGAGCACGGAAGTTATGCATACACAGCAGCGTGTGAAGTCACAGCATTCGGTGAAACGAGTGGTTTTGAGAGAATCATCATCCCAAAAGGAACGTATTTATCATTTGAAATCAGCTTTCGTAATAAAGACCGTGACATTAAATCAGTCTATGATTACATACAAAAAGAAAGACCGTCGGGTATCGATCTTTCTTACTGCTTCGAATATTATCCAGAATCCTTTAACCATGAAGATGAAGAAACATCGCTTTATTTCATCGTTCCTCGTATTGAGAGATAGCTAGAGCTAGAAGATGTACGTGGCAAACCAGAACTTTTCCCTTTCACCTGCTTTAACGTCGCTACGATCAGAAAGCTGACGATCACTAAGAGAAGCCACGAGCTTACCTTTCCAAGGTGAACAAGACTCCAGGCATCTCTCTGGTTCGGGTATTCCCAGGCGCTAAAGAAAGTCGCGATGTTCTCTGCGATCCATATGAAAAATCCGATAAGCACAAATGAAAGCGCAATCGGCATACGGTATTGCTTTCCTCCAACCTCATACGTGACCCATGATTGAAAGAAGACGAAGATGACGAGCGCAGATAACCACCAGCGAACATCGATCCAATAATGATGAGTGAAGAAGTTTAGGTAGATTGCAGCCGCAAGTGGAACGACGAGCCACAAAGATGGCCATTTGACCAATTTTACGTTCAGCCTTCTCCACGCCTGACAGAGATAGCTCGCAACGCTCGCATACATAAATCCGCTGTACAACGGTACGCCAAAAACCTTTGAGTAACCCTCTGCCGGATATGACCAAGAACCCATGTGCACTTTAAAAAGCTCTAGTGCGAGACCGATGAGGTGAAACATCGTGATCACCTTCAATTCATCTCGCGTCTCAAGACCAGAACGAATCATCCACCACTGCATGACTAAACAGATTAAGAGTAGCCAGTCATATCTCGGCAATAGGGGGAGCGGAACGAACTTCGTAAGAGCTAAGGAAGCAAAGATAACGACCGGGAACAAGCAGGATAGCGCTTGCTCCCACCCGAACCTGACGAGCTGCTTAAGTGGCCCCATCACTTACCGCTCTCGTTTTTATATTCCAAAATATCGCCAGGCTGGCATTCCAATGCCTCACATATCGCTTCCAACGTTGAAAATCGAACCGCCTTCGCTTTTCCATTCTTCAAGATCGAAAGGTTCGCCATCGTGATACCCACCCTTTCCGAAAGTTCCGTCACACTCATTTTTCTTTTCGCTAACATCACGTCGATATTAATAATAATCGCCATGTTCTTCACCTCAAACCGTTAGATCATTTTCAGATTTGATTTCGATCGCACTCTTCAATAACTTCTGAAGAACAGCCGCAAATACTGCGATCACAAGAGAAGCAAAGATGATGACTAATCCGATCGCAATAACTCCTGGTGCATCATCCCTCTCACCTACTATATAAAAGAACGGCATAACGAGCATATACAACACACTGATGGTTGCTGCAGAAAACTTGATCGTTCGTAGCGATTTCACAGAAGAATCAGAAAATGCTTCTTCTTTATCGATAAAGCTTAACAGTTTTAGAGCTTGATACAATGCAACATAGAACGGAATGGCAGCAGCATACATTCCAATTAAAATGGGATAAAGAAATGTTTGACCCTCAGCTGCTTCAGACGCAATCGCTGGTAACGCAAAGATACACAGTGCAAGTACCGCTACCCCAATGACGACTACAACGATTCTTAAAAAATTCGTTGAACCTAGTTTCAATGTAAACACCTCGCTTGCTTGATAGGTTGAATATACCTCATTATTTATTGTTTTTCAATAAATAATTATTAATTATTGATATGTATTTATTGTTAATATATTCTCTTGAATCTAGATCACAAACGAGTACAAAAAAACTTACCCCATTTGGGATAAGCTCTTCATTCCTCACTTAAAGACATATTCCAGCCCTCTAGGAAACGTTTCACGCCACCATAGTACGTCATGTCCACCGTTAAACACGTCATACTTTACATCATAGCCATTTCGTTTGAGCGCTGAATACGTTTGGTTATTGGCTTCTTGTAACTCCGGAACTTCCAACCTACCTGCATTCATGTAGATCCGTACAGGATGTTGCTTTGACCCATTTTCCATGTGATGAACAGGCCAATCGACCCACTTCTTATGATTGAACGAACCCGATTGTGATAAAACCCCACCGAATAGATCCGGCCGTGACATTGCACTATAAAATGCGGCCAACCCTCCTAAGCTAGCTCCTCCTAAAACGATTTTGTTTTGATTCACTCTGAACGTATTGTGAATCCACGGTAAGAGTTCATCTGTTAAAAATTGAGTGAACACATCGTTTCCAACAAACTCCGTAAAACGGTCTGGGCTATCCACCCCGACCATAACCGTTGCAGAAATTTTTCCTTCATCATATAAATGATCGATCATAGCAGGTGCCGGGATGGCATCTGTATACTGAAAACCATCGAATAGAATCAACACGTTCTTAGGCGTGTCAGCTTCAATAGGATCATAGATCCATAGATTTCGTTCATTATGTAAGACGCTGCTCTCGAACACTTCCTTGTAGACGTTCCCCTTCTTCGTCACATTCATAGCGGCTAGCTCCTCATCTACTTCAACGTATGAGATTGCCGTAAGAGGGTCACCGGGTACTTCAGAATAATTCATCGTATTCGGGTTTAATGGGTCTAAGATCATGTGCTTGAATCTTTCTCCCCAATCATCTCCATAGTCGTCATTGATTGAGAAATAGTACGTGCTTGCGAATGCACGATCTATAAGAAAGGATTTTACCCAGATGTCGCTTTCTTCAAGCCTCGTCATGTCTCCTCCTTGTAACTCCCACCCTGGAAAACTACCTAAAACGTGAACGCTCGAAGTGTCTTCATTTCCAATATAAATAAAGTGAATTTCGATCCCATCATCTACGTGTTTCACAATCGGTGTCTCGAGTTGTTTCATGCTAGAAATCTCGTTATAACTAAAAGGGCTTCGTATTTCTTGTATATTCATACCTTTCCTCCCACGCTCAATAACCGCACTCGATTCGAGTGCGGTTCCTATTATCGTCGTTTATTTTCATCTTGCTTCAACCAATAGCGAAGGCCTTTGCCAGCAAGCGGCTCATCCATATGCCTCGGAATCACATGAAGGTGACTATGTGGAATGAATTGACCTGACACTTCACCAACATTCCAGCCGACTGTATAGCCATCAGGGGAAAAACGTTGGTCGAGGTAGGCTTTCGCTCGATTTAAGAGCGTATATGTATCGAGCCATTCCTCTTCAGTTAAATCAAAAGGGTCGCTCCTATGCTTTTTCGGAACGATTACACCTGAACCCTTCAACACTCGTTGCTCATTGTCGTGCTGAAGAAAATAACATGTTTCACTTTCAAACACGATCGTTTGGTTTACATCGCTGTATGGATTGCAAAATGGACAATCTTTTTTGTACATCAGCATCCCCCTCCACTTCTAAAAATTCGATAGGACATAATAAAAGTCCTCTAAAAATACCTTGATAGCCCTCTTATAGGTATCGTATACCATTCCGCTCCAATGTCTGCAATTATAAAAAAAGACCAGGGTCATCATAAGATTTCCCTGGCCTTTCTATTAGTTAAGCACTTTTTAACTCATTTTTCTTTTCGGAACGGTCGATCACTGAAGAACCGACAAGGTCTCCAGTAACGTTGAGTGCTGTTGCACCCATTCCAACAAGCGCATCGACAGCTGTTAATAATGCTACTGTTTCCATCGGTAATCCTACCTGAGAAAACACTGTAGCGATCATGATGATTCCTGCACCAGGAACACCTGCAGTACCGATCGATGCGAGCGTTCCGACGAGCACGATCGCAAGCATGTCCGAAAAGCTTAGCGGTGTGCCGACAACGTTAGCGGCGAAAACAGCGGATACCGCAATTCGAATCGCAGCTCCATCCATGTTGATCGTAGCACCTAACGGTAAGCTAAAACTATATAAGCTCTTTGAAAGGCCAAGTCCTCTTGCCGCATTTAACGTCACCGGTAGCGTGCCTGAACTACTCTGCGTAACAAAAGCCGTAATCATCGGCGTACGTGCGTTTTTGAAAAACTGACTCGGTTTTACTTTAAAGAACAACATCGCAATCACATAGATTCCAACCTGAACAGCAAGTGCAATGTACAACACGAGGATCATGTTTCCAAGTGAAAGAATCGTATCGATCCCTTGATTACCAATCGTCTTCGCGATGATTGCAAAGATTCCGATCGGAACGTATTGCAGCACGACGTTCATAATTTTGAACGTGGCTTCGTTCAGTCCGTTAACAACTTTGTAAAGATGCTCCCCAAGCTCAGCTGTTTCACTTGAACTTCTAAGAGCAGAAATCGCGATTCCGAAAACGAGCGCTGTAAAGATGATTCCAAGAAGGTTCATCTCACTAAACGCCGTCACGATATTCGTAGGAACGATGTTTAGTAAGACGCTCACCACGCCTGGATTTTCTGGCACTTCAACGCTTTCGTTCGGAGTGAGATTTAATCCTTCTCCAGGATTGAAGAGGCTCGCAACCGTGATTCCGACGATCATCGCTACCGCACTGGAAATCACATAAAAGCTGAACACCTTTCCGCCCTTACGCCCTAAATCTCCAAGTTTCGTTTGGTTTACCCCAACGATCAGTGTGAAGAGAACGAGCGGTATGATGAGAAACTTCAATAGATTAAGTAAGAGGTCTCCGAACGGCGCAAGCACAGCCGCATCTTCACCAAACACAAAACCTACGGCAATCCCTAATAGAAGTGCTATCGTAATTTTTAATATTAATGAGGCATCAAGATAGCCTCGAAATAGTTTCTTCATTCCCTTTCTCCCCTTGCTAACAAACTAGTATTAGTCCTATGAATTTACTAGGAAATAAAGATACCTTACATTCTATCGAAAGTCAACGGGTCTGCTTAAGCAGTAAGATGAACCTGTCGTAGCACGAGCGATCACCTCGGGCTAAACAGCATGACAGATACACCGACCAAACAGATTCCCGCTCCCAACCAATCATAAACATCAGGCGTCTTCTGATCGACACCCCATCCCCATAGCACTGAAAGAATGATGAACACGCCTCCGTATGCGGCATAAACACGACCAAAGGAAGGGAACGCCTGAAAGGTTGCAATCACGCCATACAACGCAAGTGTTATTCCACCAATCAAACCGTAATACGAAGGATAGCCATCCCGTAACCAAAGCCATATGAGATAGCCTCCACCTATTTCAGCTAGTCCTGCAAGAACAAACAATAATAAAGCACTGACCATACTATCACGTCCTTCTTCCAACATGCGCTTGATTATAAATCATTTCCATTGTTTTCTCAAAATATGAAACTATTCTCTGTCACCATCGTCTAAGATTAAATTACCGATACAGCTTTTAAGAAAGGAGCTGATAATTCTTGGAAAATGCGCACTCGATCGAAGACGCAACGCGTGAAGAAACGATCGTTCACCTTATGGATGAATACGGTGACATGGTCAAGAAGCTTGCTTTTACATATGTAAAAGATTTGAGCACAGCAGAAGACATCACTCAGGATGTGTTTATAAGCTGCTATCACCATCTCAATACGTTCGAAAAGCGATCGAGCTTCAAAACTTGGCTTTACCGCATTACGGTCAATCGTTCATTAGATACATTAAAAACACATGCTTTCAAAAAGTGGCTGCCCTACAGTAAAACCTACCACCCATCGAACGAGCTCACACCAGAAATTAAGCTGATTCAAAAAGACGATCAACATGCTGTTACGGAGTCGTTGCTACAAGTACCACATAAATACCGAGGCATCCTCTATCTGTATTATTATGAAGAATTAAGAATCAGAGAAATTAGCGAAATAACGAAACTGAACGAAAGCACAATCAAAACACGACTAAGGAGAGGAAAGCAAATTCTTAAATTAGAACTTGAAAGGAGAGGGTTACAACCATGAATCATGACCTAAAACAAAAACTTCATGAAGAAACGTATGAAACCATCTCATTTTCTAATGCAGGAAAACAGGCGGTCCTCCATCATATCTCATCTAAGAAGAAGAGAAACCCATTACAGTTCTTACTCTACACGGCTTCAACAGTGGTAGTATTAGCGGTCTTTGGAGCGATTATCTTAACAGGTGGGCTAGAAAAGACCGATCCATCAGCCGTTGATGAACCAAGTTCACTAGAACAACCTGTCTCTGTTAGCGAAGGGAATTCTACGAGCTCTTCTGAACTCGATAAAGAATGGACTGATGTGACCGACCCGAGCGACGTCGTCGAAACTCATCCTACAAGTGCAAAAGAGATGATCGCTTCCTATGCTGAAACGTTAAATGCCCCCGTCCCTGAGCAGCATGACGATGATCACATGTATTACAAAACCATAGGAGCAACAACAATTCGAGTCTCTCTTGTCGGCATAACCGTTCAAGGAGAAGCGATTGAAAAAGATTTTGAAAATCTAAAGAACCTCTCGATCCTTCTCAACAACGAAGAGCGCAAACGTTATGAACACTTAAACTTAGATGGAACAGTAGCTCCTACTCGATATCTTGATCAATGGAAGGAACCGAGTGAACGAATGGAAGTCGGCATGACGTATTTAATAGGGTTAGTGAATGACCTTAACATCACTATGAATGAAGCAGAAGGTTCACCATCAGGTTATTCATACATGCTCAATGGGGACAGCGTGTCTAAAGTTGAAGCACTGATCGCTGAAGAAGAACTCGTAGACTACTGGCGAGATGAATAAGTTCATAATTATATCTCAATATAAAAGGAAGCTGCCTCTTTAAGAGACAGCTTTTTTGTGTGCAAACCGTTTAAAGCAACTTAGATAGTTAGCTTAGAATCCTTTTAGCCTAAGACGAAAACTTAACAAGGATGCCAGTTTTATCATCTTGAGGCTTTAATCGAGGGTATCTATAACAAAGAGGATCATTGATTTCAAGATCAAGAACTTGCTCTTTCAATTCATTTAAACCATGTGCAAACGCCACCCTAGCGGTTTCCATCCATAACTGCATTCCAAGTAATTTATCATTATTACTATGTAACTTTAACCCGTCTGAGAGCAACAGTATACTTTTTACCCCTATCAGTGGAATCTGTCCAAACTCCAACCACTTCTCAATCTCTTCAGAACCATCAATTACTCCATAGCCGTTCTTAGTATTTAATCTGTTACGGTTTTCTTGAAGAAGCGGTAATATAGCATCTCTGCTATGCGTTAATATTTCTTTTATTTTAGCTGTATTTAATTCATAGGGTTTTGCACCAAGTTTTTTTAGCTGGAGTGAGACTTCTTTATGGAATTCTTGAATCGCAATTTGATCAAATTTATCAATGTGATCATGGTTCAAAGCTCGAATTTCGCCATTATTGTATTCTATAAATGCCATACAGTCTCCAGCAGCTACGAATTCTAACCTATTATTTCCGTGTAATTGTACTGCTGCTAGCCCACATGTACTTCTTTGATACTTAGGAATTGATGATAGTGCATCTCCCCCCTTATTTTCTACTTGAACATGCAATTCATTGTTAGCTTGCAGTATAAGTGAACGTAGATGGAGATCAAGGTTTGACTCAATTGTATGTTTCACTACATTTGCGGCAAGATCCCCCGGCAATCCCCCTAACCCTGTCGCACCATCTACCACTGCAAAAATATTTCTCTGCTCTTCCACGACGTAGGCATCTTCATTTTTAGCATTATTTCCAGGCACATAGGTAGTTTCAATAGTATCTATCATTCTATCACCTCTATTTTTGTAAGATATGTGTCAACATAGAACCCGCAATTAAAAAAAGTCCTATAGCTAAGATAAACCATTTTTGTTTATTCTTATTTGTATCACTCTGGAACATTAAGGAGAGACCTACGTATCCTATTAAAATTGCGCCAGTGAGAATAATAATGAGGAGTGCACTTTCTAAAAAGGAACGATTACTAATCATATTCAATGATCCTATCGTTAAACTAATGATTGCAACAAAAAAACCAAGAAATTGTATATTCTCAGACTTCATTTTATCCATAGAGACCTTTAATTTTTCCTTAGATTCCTTCAAGTCATGTCTTGTTTGTTCTAGTTGCTCCATTGTTCTCTTTGCTGATGCAACCGTCTGAATTCTAATCAAATGAGATTGGTAGTCATTTATACGCATCACATAGTCTTTTTTAGTGGAGTCCTCTAGGTCGATAGATTTAAGAATTGCTTTTTCTGCTTCTTTGAAATCTCCAAGCAGGGCATATAAACGCCCACGTGTACAATGAAACTTCGCATATCTACTGTCTTTCCTCATAATTATCTTCATCGTTTCTTTAGCTTCAGTCAATAAATCATCACTTAAGTTCATATCTATTTCATTTGCCGTAATGATGATTTCCACATAATTATGTAGCACCCCTACTTGTTCAGGGAGGTTTTCAACTGCTTCCATAGCATACTGAATAGCATACTCCATATCATCTGATGTATATCGTGCTTTGTGATAAAGTGCTTTAAAGTGAGGATATAAAAGCTCATGTTCAAAGTAACTACCAAAAGCATCGATCGTTTCTTTATATCGAGTATTGTTTTTCATCCTTCTTGAAAATGTACAAAGAAGAATGAAGGTTGAAAAATAAATAGGTATATCAGATGAAATATCTTCTTTTTTTAACCAATTGAATAAAAGATTAAAATCTTCATCCGAAAATTTATTAAAAGCATAATCAGCAATCGCTGTTTCGTAATTTCGATGAGTAGAATCTGGTAGTTTATCTGAAAAGGAAATAAACTCTTGAATTGTAGCATGAGTTGATTCCATAACTTTCCTCCTAGCTTATAATGTACAATTCTACCATACGATTAAGACAGATATATATAAGTAATTCTTTAAAAACATGTTAACTCAATTAATCATACAACCTTCCTATCACCTAATAAAAAAGGAAGCTGCCTCTTAATGAGACAGCTTCCTTTTCCGATTTTCATCATCCTTCTTTATGCTTCCCTCTTCCAAAATAAAAGATTCCAGAAAAGATTCCGAGTGCGGTCATGGCGAGCGCAAGGATCAGTCCTGCCCACGGTCCAACGCCTGCAATAAACGGAACCGAGAGCGCTGTGACGAGACCACCACCTAGGAACGGTTCATACACAAGCTGTTTATAACCGAACGCTTCAAACGCAGGTGATTCGTTATCAGGGTCAACGATTCGCATCAAGAGAAGACCTGTTGCTGTAACACCCATCGACTGACCAAAGTCTCCGATTCCTCGTTCAAACCAGTAATTCGGGATGATTTTAGGTGCGAGGAATAGGAATCCGAACAAGTTCCAAGAGATTCCGGCTACAGCTAGAATTAAGAATGGAACGAGATAGTCACCGATTACTTCGAGTGATACCGTTGCAATTGCTGAAATGATTAAGATGTCTAATGCCAGCCCTTGAATACGGTTGATCATACGACGATCGACGAGATTGTACTTATCATTTTTATTAAAGAAGATTTGTAGAATGATACCGCCAAACATTGCGATCGGGAACAGCGGGATATACGTCATGAAACTTGAGCCTGTCCACTGAGAGATCGTGATCGCTTCTAGTCCGATCAACCCTTGTAAAATCAACCAACCTATCAAAATGGCAACCATAATGATCGAGAGATGGAACGATAGCGGCTCAATCGACTCAGGTCGGAGCGTCATCTTTCCAGCTGGCTCTCGGTTTTGATATTCCATGATTCCACTTTTACGAAGGTCAGAGAAGCCATCAACATCTTTGATCACTTCTGTTTTATTATTTCTAACTGCCCAGTTGATCAGGATGATACCGAAGATCACACCTGACAACACACCGACTGTCGCAAGTCCAATCGCTAAGTCGAACGCTTCCGAGAAGCCTAGCTCTTCGAACGTACTCGCCATACCTGCTGCAGTACCGTGACCACCTTCAAAGGCGACCTCGATCAATGCACCAGCCATCGCTGGAATATCGAAGAACGGCGTAAGAATGAGTAAGACGACTAATAGACCGACTACATATTGTCCCCAGCCGATTGCCCAACCGAAGGCAAGCTGTGGTCCGCCGTACGTCCACACGTCTTTAAGCTTAGGCATCGTCGCTCCAAGGAATAACGATGCGAACACGACGTTGATCATAAGACCTGGCAGTGCTGCCCACACCTCGATGATCGTGTCTGTCATGATTCCATTCGCTAAGAAATGCCCTTCCGAGACGAAAGGAGCGACTAGCTTACCAAGAACCTGAGGACCTAGGAGCAATGCGATAAAGCCCCCTATTATGGATGCAGGTAAAAAAAGATCTTGCAAAATTTTCACTTTCACACGTATGAGTTTTCCGATAAGAAGAAAGACACCTATATATAATAGCGCAAACCCTATTTGATCCGGACTCAAAATGAACCACCTCGTTACATCAAATTTCCAGCTGCTTCGAATCACATCATAACAACCTTTACTTTTCGTTCCCTCGTAAAAAAAGGTGTTAAACGTGTTTTCGAAAAAAAAGACTTTTCAATTTTTTCAATTGAAAAGTCTACTCTAGAAATGTGATAGGTGAAGCGCTAGTTCTTTAATCCTGTCATCTGTTTTCGCTTCGATTTCATCTCTTTCAAGATTATTGGAGTAGAGGGTATCTCCTTTAATAATATGGTCAGATAAGTTAAGAAGGCTGATCGCCTTTCTGCCGTATTTCTTTGCGACAGCAAACGTCGTCGCCGTCTCCATATCGACTCCAATATACCCGTCATCCGCCCAGGAAGCGACGAGTTCGCTCGTTTCAGCATGGATTGCACCCGTTGTGAAAATGTGTCCTGTTACATAAGAATAATTTCTTTCCTCACAAAACCTGATCGCTTCTTGAACAAGTGCTTCGTCTGCTTCAACGGTTTTCCTCTCAGGTAAGTACCAGTGTGATACCCCATCTTCCATCGCTGCCGACGTCGCTATAAAGATATCACCATACTGCACATCATGAGACAATCCACCAAAATAGCCCGTTTGAATGAACGTCTCAGTTCCTAGCACGGAGAACCGATGCGCAACTGATGCTGCGATCGGGCCTCCAAACACATTTGCAAATCCAATCCTTCTGTCGCCGTATGTCCCTACGATTGCATTCCAATCCGGGAACCATTGATCGTGATGAAGAAGCTCCTTCCAACTCGCTAAATTCCATTCATGTTCCCATTCTCCGTGTAAGATAAAAGCGTCAGGAACATCCTCAGCCTTTATTTTCATCGCGTTCAACCAGTCTTCTTTTTCAAAATCTCCATAAAGCTTCATTTGATCCCCCTAACTATGAGAGCGTTTCTAATAAACGTTCGAGTTCATTCACCATATCTGGAACCCAGTCCTTCGCTTCTGGAATGGCGTCCACACCAAAATCGATCAGCCATCTAAGCATATAGATCGTCCAGCAGATGCCGCCCATCGTAATCTGCCAATCTAGATCAACAGCTAATTCCTCAGGTACATCTTGTCGATACGCTTCGATCACTTCTTTTTGATTTACCCCATACTCTTCTGCAGATGCAATCAAGCAGTATAGATCTCCAAGATGTGGACTAAGATTGGCATTGGCCCAGTCGATGATCTTAAGCGTTTTATTAATACCTACCATATTTTTTGGATAGTAATCATTATGAGTAATGGTAACTGGAAACCGTTTATACAATTGTTCCAAATGCTGAGGTAGAATCTCTAACGCTCGTTGAAGAATAACGTCCTGGTTGATTTCTAACACCTCATGCTGCTTTTTCAAATGAACAAGATCGTTGATCAACTTATCTTTTTTTAAATAAAACACATCTTTGATGCCAGTGCCCTTATTCGCTAGCCTCGATCGAACTTCAGTCCTCATCGCTGCTAATTTTCTGGCTGCTTCGATAAAATAACGTCCATCCGGATTTTCTTCGACACTTTTCCCTTTTACATCTTCCATCAGTAAAATGCCAACTGAGCCTTCTGAAATCGCATTATAAATAATTGGTGAATCAACTTTAAGGGGACGAAGCAGATGTTCATAAACGGCTGCCTCGCGGGAATTCTCTCCCATTCCTTTTTTTGCAATCATCGTGTTTCCACCTGGCATCGTGACTCTCCAAACTTCTGAAAGTGACCATTGTCGTAGAGACTTCCATACGACAGCATTCTTTAAAGCAGGAACAAGATGAATATACTCCGTCCAAGCTTGTGGCGTGTTCATCGCTTCACCCCTTTTTTTGGTGGTTAATATAAGAGGAAAGATGAAGCTCTAGCACCTTCATCAAGTTTCCTCAGCGTCTTAACCAATATATGTCATCGCTTCTTTCAACATCTCTTCAAATCTCTCAGGATATTCGTGATCAAGACCTGATATGATTTTTAACTTGTGCTGGATATTCCGCTTCACTAAAAGCTCTCCAAATCTGTTTGCACTTTCAATACAGTCTTCATCTTGGTCTCCACAAATGATGTAGCCTTTTACATCTGTACCAATGTTGTCGAGCAACTCATCCCACTCTTCTACTTCTGGTAGCCACGGAGCAACAAAGATAAACCCTTTAACAGGTAAGTTTTTTGTCACCATGGCGTGAAGCGCTACTCGACATCCAGCTGAAAAGCCGCCAATCGTGATCTCATTAAATTGATCGACCAATCGCTCCGTATGATTGACGACTTCATCTGAGCCTTTTTCAAGATCTTCCCATTCGTATGCATCCGTAAACTGAATTTGTGACGACTGTGGAAGAGCGAGAGTCGTCCCCTCTGTAACGACCGAACGCCAATATTCTTTCGTTAAAGCAGCATTTTCCTGATCACCGTGTAACGCGATGAGTAGCGGTTTTTCTGCTCCATCTTCACCGATGAGCGTTAACTCGGGTTTAGCCGTTGCTTTCGCTTCTTCTTCCCTTTTCTTACAAATCTCCGCGAGTTCCTGGAACTCGCTTGTATCTTTAATGGAGTCCAAATCTTCATCTGCCATGAGATAATCATAGGAATACCAATACCCATGGTCGATGACGGCTTCTCTCATCAATGTTAATGCTTCATCTTTTAGGTCAGAAGCTGCAGCGAGCGCATATTGAAAATTATAGATCTGCGTTCGATTCCCTTCGACTTCATCAGCATGCTTTTGAATATAGCGGAAAGCTTCTAAGCTTCCATCTTTTTCATATGTTTCGATCGTCTTGTTCAGTAATTGTGTATATGTCATGTCTCTCATCTCCCAATGTTTCACTCGCCACCGCTAGGAGCGTATGACTGATCTCGTACCACGACTGTTTCGGGAACGAATTTAATGAGAATGTTGCTGTCTCCCAATCCTTGAAAGTTTGGGGACCACTCTGCTTCCTCTGGACCAAGATACCTTCTGAGCAGGCGATAGGCGATCCCTTTATCAAACGGGACGACCGATGCCTCACCTCTAAACCCTGCATGAAGAACTTCACCAGTGCTGCGATCAAAATCCACGATGCCGATCGCACACTTCGGATACTTCTCAATTCTTGCTGGAAACGTATCAGAAGGTGGTGTACCAATAATCCAAATACACTCATCTTCCCAGTAAAACCAAACAGGAGACTCCCTCGGTCCCTCATCTGCCATCGTCGATAGATGTGCAAAAAGAGGTTTTTTCATAAATTCGTCCAAGTCGAAACTTCGCTTTCCTCTCAGTACTTTCATTATGTATCACCCTTCATTTAAAAGTATGGAAGGCAATCTGTAAATGCCTAAATTTATGTTGTAAGTCGGACTATATCCGCAAGTTCATTTGAATTTTTGCGGAATATTGGTTATATCAGCGAAATACCTTTAGTCACACCTTCCCCACATCACACCAAATATTTAACAGCACAGCAAACGCATATTCTTTCCAACATTGAAAAAGCTAACAGATGTGCAGATGAAAAGGGGCAATGGACTATGTACATATTAGGAGCATTATGTTGGATCATTGCCGCTAGACTTTTTGGAGACTGGCGGCATTGGGAGAAATACCATCACACCATCCTTTATTTTATAGCATGTGATCTCCTCTATAACTTCCTTACTTATAAATACCCGCTATGGGAGTATACGGAAAGCAATTTTTTACCGAACCATACTACGATCAATTTGATCATTATGTTTATCGTCTATCCTTGTACCGTTTTAATATATATTCCTTACATGGATCGGATCAAAAGCACTTCTGGTAAAATTCTCTTTCTTACATCATGGGTCGTGTTATACGGTTTCTTCGAATGGCTTTTCACAGCGATCAACCTATTTCACTACCACCACGGATGGACATTATTCAGCTCAATCGTCTTTAACTTCATCATGTTTACGATGATCTATTTACAATATAAACGCCCTCTGATCGCTTATGTGATATCGGTACCAATCATAATCATTCTGCTCATTCTGTACGATGTTCCCGTAAGCAATTGGAGATAGTTAAGGAGGATGACCGTGGCACTTGCGATCGCAATGACCATTTCCATATTCCTGATTCAGCTAACGATCTTCCATAGAAAAATGCGTAGCTTTCTCGAAAACTCCATCGTGTTCTTCGGTGTTTCCATCTTTATCATGAATTACTTAACGATTATTACATGGAACATGAAATTCATCTCCACATCAGATGACAACACGCTATTTCTATCTTTCTTACTGCATCGGAACCTCATCACACCGTTAATCATTATACTTTTTATCAATACAGTTAGAATGGTAACGAGTCGAAAAGCAAAGTTTGGCCTTTTTGCTTGTACCTTGCTGATCTTGCATACCTTTAACGTAGGGTCCGTCTTTTTTAAAGTTGAGGTATACAACGAATGGAACTTCTTTTTTGCGATCATGATGGACTGTATCCTTCTACTCATCGGCCTTGCTATGCTCAAGATCGTTATGATGCTCGGAAGGAGAGAGCACTATGAAGGTTTATGAACGAGCTTTTGACTTAAATGAGTGGTTCGTTATTCTTAGCGTACTCGTTCTGTTTTCATTACTTTTTTACCTGCCAAAAATATTCTCTACATTAGAGACGATCGGATATAGTTTGTTCGGCTTATTCCTAGGAATGTTTAGTGACCAAACCCTAAGCATTAGCGCATGGGACTTTTATGATGTGAACGATACCGCAGCTTATCAGGGAATCGATTTCTTAAGCTATGTGATGTACTGTCCTTATAGCTATTTCTTTGTTTACATTTATGTAAAACTAAACATTAAAGGCTTTTATTCGATCCTCTACATCATCATCTGGACGGTCGTGTCGATGGTGATGGAGTGGATCGGGACGAAAATTGGCCTCTATCATTTTGACAAGGGCTACTCGATGTACTGGTCTGTCCCGATCTATATACTGTTTCAATCGATGCTGCTGATGTATTATCACTTAGTAAAATCAAACTAGCGATACGCACTGATCCCGCTCTCAAACGCCTCAACATCATTGTGCTCGATACCATGAAGAGCTTCCTGCAATGCGAACGTTTCCTTATAAAAAGTAACGCGTTCTAGAAAGTCCTCTCCTTCAGGATAAAACGCAAGACACTTCTTTACGAACTCATCTCCATAGCTCGCTAAAAGCCCTGCAAAATCATAAGCTGGATCTCCAATCTCCGTTTCACCAAAGTCAATGATTCCAGTTATCTCACGTTTCTCAGAATCCCACAAAATATTTGAAGCGCCAAAATCTCCGTGAATTCGCTTCTTGTGTAAACGTGTCTCTTTCACTTTTTCTAGAAAGGTTTCAAAAAGGGTGGAAACATCTTTTCTCGCTTCTTCCCTCATATGTTGAAATAACAGATTCTGTATCCTTACATATAGACTCTCTATCTCATGTTGAATCGCTCCATTGCTTTGTTCGATTGGAATCGAATGAAGCGTTGATAGAAATGAACCGAGCTGATTCGCAATTCCCTCTTTATCTTCTGCAGTGATTTTCTGAAATTCTTCTTTCCAAAATGATTCCCCTTCTATCAACTCGTACCCCACGAAAACTTTCCCAACCTCTTGCGTCTGCAACGACTGATACGTAGGGAATGGAACGGGTAGCGGCACATGTTTTCTAACTTCTTCAAGGACCGCCGTTTCATTTTTTAACGCTAGAACCCCTTCATCATACTTCGGAAACCTAAAGACAAGATTCTCGTTCACAATGACCACATCATTGTTTTGACCGATCGTGTTTTGTTCGATCTTCGTTATCGTTAATTCTGGATATACCGCATTAATTTCACGCTTATAGTTAGATGTCATACCCTTTCTCCTATTCTTCACTAAGTAGTAAGATCATACCTATTCTCAGCACAAAGGTTTACGAACAGTCCTGCTCGGTTATATATCCTGTGTGGCTAACATTACCAAATCACAACAGCACATCGAAAAACACTCTCATGTTTTTATCACTTCCATACGTGGAAAAAGAAACATGAAGACAAGTTGAAGGAGAGGATTATAATGAGTAAAGATCCAAAAAGTGCAGCAGCAGAAATGAATCAAGACAAGAAAGATGATATTCTAGAGAACTTCCAGCAGTTCAAAGACTATCTTGGTGACCAAGTTCAAAAAGGTGAAAAACTTGGTCTTGGTGAAGAAGGCTTATCCAAAGGTGCTAAGCGTGTCGGTGACTACTTAGCAAAGCATGAAGAGCCGCGAAACCGTGAGCAGAAAGTATTGAACGAGCTATGGAACGTAGCGAATGAAGAAGAACGTAAGCACATCGCTCATGTTCTCGTTAAGCTTACTGATGAAACAAACAAGTAAGTTGATTTCTTAACGATTAGCACGTTATTGTGTGAAATAGAGTGTTACCATTTAAGGATGGTTCAACGAGTCCTGGCTCTCACTGGAGATGTGAGTCAGGACTTTTTTATGCTCGCCATAAGTCTTTTGCTTGAGATTTAGATAAGCCGAGCACATTCGTGAAATAACCATGGAGCGGTGTTGATTGATCCCACATTCTATAACATTCGATCAGACTCGAAATGCGATTATCAAAATGGTCTTCCACTAACGCCTTCACAACTTTTTTGCTTCGCCAGTAGTCATAAAAAGCCCCTGCGTATCCATTTTTCTCACCATTTCGATAGCCCGCTTTTCCAAACTCACTCAAACAATACTCACCGAACTCATCTTTGTAGCTCTCGATCAACATTTCCTCAACTTCTGAAGTTTCCTGAAACGTTTCTTCAGAGAACATGAGCTTACTTGGGATATATTCACAAAGCCCCTCTTCAAACCACATATTCACGTCGTCACCCTCAAAATCATCGTGAAAGAAATCCGCGTGATGGGTCAATTCATGGGCAGCAATGGCTGCTACATCAAGATGATTAGTCGAAGAGTAGTACGCTTCGGCCTGCTTCATCCCATCTTTGACCGTTGATAAAAAGAGTTTCTTCCAAACCGCCGGATCAGGACTGAGATGGATGAGGTCTCTAGATGTATAAGCGGGTATAGGGATATCAGAATATAGTTCTGTCGCTGACTTCAAATCGTGAAAGACGATTCCACGCGGTGCCTCGAACGACGTAATGTTTTTAAGTGCTTCTGAAAACCTCTTCAACACCTCGATCACTTGTAAGCCTTGTGCCTCTATCGTTTCTGCCTTTGAGGTGTCGGTGACAGATATCGCATATTGCATGTCGTTTTCTCCTAACGCAGTGTTTTTCTAATTTTGGAAATAATAGTATAACCGTAACACAAGAGGTGCGAACAAAAAAAGACACATCTCAAAAATCCTCAGATGTGTAGATGGTGCTATGTGCAATTTAATCCACGAAGCGCATGCTGAACACTCGCCACTGTCTTTAAGTTGCCAATTTCCAGCCCTGTATCGACCGCTTTATATACAAGTTCTGGGCGAAAGCCTGTATATGTGATAGAAACACCGAGAAGTTCGATCACATCGTTCATTTTAAATAAAAACTCTGCGACCCGTTCGTTAATCGTATAAACACCAGATACATCGATGATCAGATGATCTACCTTTTTTTGGTGTACTTTAGTTGGGATATGATCTAAAACGTGGGCGATTCGCTCTTCATCGATCGAACCGATAAGTGGGAGCACTGCGATGCCATCGAACACCGGAACGATTGGCATGCCGATTTCGTTGTATACTTTTTTATATTTTCGCTCAGCCTCTTTTCGTGTCGTGATGTTTCGGATGATCGTTTGAATTGCTGGTACATCCCCATATACGACCGAATGACAGTATAACTCCACCTCGACAATCGTTCTGTCCTGCTTGAAGATTTCAGCTTCGATGGTTTCACTGATCTGCCTATCATTGGTCAATTTACGTATCTGGTCCTTTACAAACCCTCTTTGATCTGACTTAAAGAAGTCCACGATATCCTGACCGATGATCGAATCTCTCGTGCCGTTGAGTAGGTCTATTCCTGACTGATTAATATAAAGTATTTCGTGGTTTGAATGAATCACAGTCGCTTCGTTCGAGTACTCCAAGATTTGATTATAAACGAGTTCTTTTTGGACACCTGTTATGTTCCGAATAGCAGAATGTTGTTCCATCATACCTCCTCCTTCTACAAGATCTCACAAACGGCTACGGCTAAGAAGGTATCTAAATTGATTCATACAAGCAGACCGGTAACATACCTCATTAACAACTCATTCGTCTTTGCTCGTCAAAATCCTTTATTCTACAAAAATCTCGCACTTTTTCACAAAAATTCGTTGCACGAAGAGTGATAATCAGTCGAGTGTTTGACTAACTTTTCCCTTTCCATTGCGTGCAGTTACTTTTGCACGAGCACCGTTTATCAATGTGAACTGTGGAGGGACATGACCACAGTCGATATCATAAACCACAGGCACTCCAATCTCTTCCGCAAGCTGTTCATACACATCTTCAATCACATACCCATTCACTGGTTGATTCGCTGCACTCCTCCCAAACAAAATACCTGAACAATGATCGAACCACCCTGCTAGTTTCATTTGGACTAGCGATCGTCTTACACTCGTTGTATTCATATCACAGTTCTCGAAATACCAGAGGATTGGCTCATCTGAAAGATACGTGTTTCTAAATGACGCCACATCGCCATATGGCGTGCCTACGAGATGTGTGAGGATGTCGAGGCATCCTCCAAGCAAACGACCTTCTATCGAAACATCGTCTGCCGTCGATTTCCATTCAGTCATTTCAGTCAAATGAAAGACACAAGGAGATGGATTTTCGTGGTCCCATTCCTTCTGGTAAGCTTCAGAAGAATGTTGAACGACCGTTTCACCTTTTCTCGTTTTCAAAACGGATTCCCACATCGCAGTCGTCGCGTCTTGATAGTCACCTCTCAAATCGATCAAGTTTGTTCCATGAGCTGTCGCAATACCTGTTTTCAACGTGACGGAAAACAACAGCGCACTAACATCTGAGTAGCCGAGAATCCACTTCGGTTTTATGTTTTCAAATTCGATGTGCTCAAGGATTTCGATCAATAGCTCTCCACCCCACGGTGGCACGATGAGGTCGATCTCCTCTTTCAGCATCAGTCTATTGAACTCATCCGCTCGCACCTTCGCACTCGCTGACTTTGCCTTTTCCTGCGTCCAAGCTGTCTCTCCACAGGAAACGCGATACCCTTTCGCTTCTACTTTTTCAATAGCTTCACGAAGAACCGTGTGCAAGCTTTCTGGTACTCCTGAAGATGGAGCGGTCACTCCAATCTTTCCGCTATTTTTTAACGTTGGATAATGAATCATGATGCATCTTCCTCACTAAATGGTTTTGTGCATTCAATCATCTTCTATAAACAGCGCTCGTTTCCTTCCGCTACATAAAAAGAGTGTGGACGCATCCACACTCTAAGCAATTACTTTTCTTCAATCATCGTTAAATATTCCTTCACGACTTCATAAACATATTCCTGATTTGCTTCTGCGGTTTCAGGATTATATGCACCATCGTTTACTTTGTTGTTGGAAAGTACGCGAATGCCAAGGAAAGGAACATCATACGCTTTTGCAATTTGTGCGCCAGCGGCACCTTCCATTTCTTCTACTGAGGATCCGAAGTTCTCATGAAACCAATTGATACGATCCACTTCATTGTTCCAAACATCTGCTGAACCGATCGTTCCATCGACGATCTTTCCTTTTGTGTAGGTATCTTTTACCGCATGAGCAGCCTCTAGTAACGTTTTGTCACCTTCGAAATAACGGATGTTTTCTGCATCAGGATCTTCTCCCGCACTTCCTTCTGATGCCATCAAGTCCATTGGGATCCACTCTTTCGGTGAGATGCCTTCTCCTTCTTCTTTGTTCGGTGTTTTCAATGAACCGAGATTAACAGTTCGTTCACCAAGAACGATATCGAAGACGTGGAGATCTGGATCATGCCCACCCGAAGTACCTTGGTTGATAATAGCGATCGGGTCATACTTTTCGATCGCTACAGCCGTTGCAGCCGCCGTATTCTCCATTCCTTTACCTGTCTTCGTGACGATTACAGGGTAACCGTCCAATGTTCCTTTATAAAACACAAATGAACCAGACTTTTCTTCTTTCACATCACTTAGCTTACTAGCAAATTTCTCTGCTTCGATCGGCATAGGGCCCTGAACGATGAGAGGCTGCTTTTCATTTTCCTTAGCTTCCGCCTCACTTTTCGTGGAAGAACTGCATCCTGCCATTACAGAAAGTACTAGTAAAGAAACCATTGCGATCGCCATGTATCTTGCTGCTATTCTACGTTTCAATTGAAAACTCCCCTTTGTTGTATGAATGGTGTTGTCTTCTCCACTACTTCTACTGTGCTCCCCTCTAAGATGTTTGATGCACCGTTTTCTCCACAGAAAAAGGTCTAGGCGTGTAGACATCTACCTCCTAGACCAACAAAGTCAAAGTATCAACAATAGAAATAACCATAGCAAAAAGAACACGGCTAATACCGAAAAATACTTTAACTCGTAGTCTAGTTCGTTTACGGGAACCAGGTAGAGACACTCAGACCATATTACTGAGGATATACGAGCAATGTTTTTAAGTTGTTTACTGTGTCACTATATCAAAGGTACGAAGGGAACACAACCTAAAAACGAACATTAAATGAAAATACTCATTTAACGTTCGTTTAAATAACGATAGACAATTCTCATTCTTCTAGCCGATCAAGGACTAATTCTTTTATTTCGAGCATTTCTTCATCCTCTGGCCTGATTTGTAAATAAGCATTTACTTCTTCTAACACTTTTTCATCCTGACCTTTATCGGAGTATATGTACATCTTGTTTAAATGAATTTCTGCTACAGGTATATTGTCATTTTCTATCGACTCATACACCGCTAGTGCTTCA
This sequence comes from Anaerobacillus sp. ABD4_527, assembly GCF_056160805.1. Lineage (NCBI taxonomy): Bacteria > Bacillati > Bacillota > Bacilli > Caryophanales > Bacillaceae > Anaerobacillus > Anaerobacillus sp. ABD4_527. The sequence continues at coordinate 233,037 of NZ_JBSWXZ010000002.1, read as the reverse complement.
TCAAGCTGACCCGCTTCTTGTAATTCATATGCTTCAGTGAACTTTGGCTCCATGTAGGAATAGTACACTTCTTCTTCTACAAACATGATTGAGAAAGAATAGATGAAGACGATTAGTACGAAAAGAATAGCTCTAAGCCAACTTACGCCCCCCTGCTTCCTTATGGCTGCCAAGCGTTCTTCACGATCAGGGTATTTTTCTTTTAATTTCTTTACTTTTCTAAGTACAAAATCAAAATACAGTTTATTTGATAAGAGAGCGAACGCTATAAATATAGGTCCCATACTTGTACCCGAAATGGTCTTCTTAAAGTAAAGGATGGACAGAACATCGATCAAGATGATACCACCTAGTAACGAATAGGCATAAATGTTCATCTTACGGAATGCAAACCAAAACAGATTAAAAAGGAACGACGCCCAGTTCCATGAAATCTGCGATTTTTTGTTGGATAATTTGCTCCACTTCTTTTCGTAGACGTCTGATCTCTTCCCCGTATACTCAAGCACTTCTTCACGTAATTCTTCATCAAGGTTTTCAAACTTTATGTCTTTATCCTTTTTCCTCAACACACTTTTCCCCCGATCCGACTAGTTAACATACTAAGGATACGTTAACAATTAGTAAGGGACAACCACTTTCACGAAAGTAAGTGAATCAAAAAGCCAGTCACTTACTTTCATCACACTTAAAAAAACAGTGACCACCATCATGTGGTGATCACTGCCTACATTACCAATCGAAATCTTGCATCTTCTTTTTTAATTCATACAAGAAACCTTGTTCAAACTCTATAAAAAAGTGTCCGTTATCTCTAGTTTCCCTTATCCCTTCGGACACTGAGATTGTCCTAACATCGTATTGGTAAGACGCATCCCATACCCCCGTAAAATCCACTGAATCAATGTTCGTTCGTGCTTCTTTCGCGAGATATTCAAGCCCATCTTGCGTTAACCCATTTACAAAAATTTTTATAATATGATCGATTAACACTGATACTTGTTCATTACGTACATCTGATCCTAGAAGTGTAGCGATTTCTTCAGGTCCAAATCGATTCAAGCCTTTGGTTAGCTGAAGCTCTCTCCCGCCTGGGGCTGGGATTGTTGTAGCTTCCTCCACATCGTCCGTAATAACATCTCTTGGTTCAAGCAATTTCTGTATATCATTCCGATCGATAGAAACATAGTAATCTACTTCTACACTGAAATAATCCCCTAGCGTTTTGCTCGTCGCTTCAGGACCGGATCCATACGCATAGGCATGAGTGAGTTTGTCTTCACTAACTAGTTCTCCCCCTGGCTTTAGAATAGGAACTTTTAAACTACGTGGCATGGCGAAGACATTAATATTATTGGAAACTTTGTCAAAAGAAACTAGCAGGTTAGCATCCGTTCGGTCCGTAGAGTTTGTTACCATAACAACGATCGTAGTAATTTCACTTCTTTCGTTACTGCCCGTGACAACATCATCTTTTAAGGTAAGGGGTGTTCCTTGATTACTGAGGAGAGAAGGTAAGAGCAATATAAAACATATCGCTGCAACAAGTGCAGTCGCCGAAATAGGAAATAGTCTCCCTTTAAAAAAGGTTCGTTTATTTCTCTCTCCATGTCTGGCTTCAATTTTCCTAAACACGTTTTTCCGATCATGCTTTGTAAATTGAAGGTCCTCATCATTTTTACGGAGGGCTTCTTTCAATTGTTCATCATCCATACATCTCTGCCTCCTCCATCATTATTCTCAGCTTTTGCTTTCCTCTCCTCAATCTCGTTTTGACCGTGTTAGGCGTAATGGAGGTTATTTCTGCGATCTCTTCTATTTTTAGAGAATGATAGAAATAAAGAAAAATCACTTCCTTATACTTGATAGGAAGAGATAAGACGATCTCTTTAATTTCATCGTTCGTCGATTGCTGAATCACTTTGTTTTCAACAGAAGTCTCAAAGCCATTAGCTGTCTCTTGTATAAAGTTAGATACCTGGAGCTTTCTGTATCCCCAACTTTTCACATAATCTTTGCATTCATTGATTGTTATTCTGTAGAGCCATGTTCTTAAAGCAGCGTCTTCACGAAAGGTATGAATTTTTTCATAGCATTTAATAAACACATTCTGCACAAGATCTTTTGAGGTATAAGTATCCTTTACATATGTAAAAGCCAATCGTACAAGCTCATCTCCGTAATCAATCATGATTTCTTCTAACATGGCATCTTTCTCAACGTCTTTCATTTTAGCTCCTCTCTATCAAGTGATTTGTTCTGGAAGTTTGACGAGACCACCGGTGAAATAGTTTCAAAGCGGATAAAACAAAATGACTTCCTAAGATTCGGAAGTCACTTGTTTCGTATGCTTTTTCTTATAAAATAGATTCCAAGTATCGCGATTCCAAGGATAGGAAGAATTGCGATGAGAAAAATACTTACTGCGCCCATCCCCAACTCCATTACCTCCTCTCAACTGACCGTTGCTTGTTGTAAATCTCTAATACTTCTCGTACGAACAATTCATCATACCCTGTCCGTTTATGTATTCTAGCAGTCCATTCTTCGATACTAGTTAGGTCTCGTTCGTTATACAACCCCTCTGTCGTACTCATAAAACTACTCCAGTTATAAAACTCCCAATGAGCTGTCTCTTCTTTAAAGGGGACCCTACATTCAAGTAATGGTTCTGGTTTTATGATGTGTTGGGAATGCTCTGCTGCACGATTAAACTCTCCCATCTCAACCACCCTCGTATCATAAACCTGTTTCGAAACCTTGCCATTCGGTCTCTCGTAAAGAACAGTAAGCTGCTCATCATGAGGGCTCACCTGAATACACGCCCCTGGAAAAAAGCCATCAAGCTTTTCATTAGAGTAATCCTCACATTCTGAGTCGATTAAGACAGGCTGTAGCCATTGATCCCCAAGGTCACATAAATAGCGCCTCCCTCTTTCATCTACCGAAACGACAGCAACATGAGCACCTTCTGTATGTAAATCGTGTCCGATCGGATAGGCTTCCACACCACTTCTTTTAAACCCATCGAGCAACCAGTACGCGAGATCAAAGCAATTACCTGTAATTCCATATTGCGCTCGATGTTCTTTCATCAACGCGACTTCTCTCTGCTTTGTCTGCGCTTTATCGAAATACCATGCTTTCGTAAGTGTCTCCATCGGAAAGTCATCAAACGTTTTCCAAACGGTCATAATCTGTTCTGGCGCAATCATCGTGATCCCCCTCATTTTGTGCTAACCCACTATTTCCATAAAAAAGTGCGTTCACCTCTTTTGTCGGTCACGGTCATACGTTTCTGCTTCGTCGAGATGATCGTTCGTCAGGTCATACCCGAGTTCATCAGAGTGACGATCAGGATGACCTAAACGATAGGAATAAGGATGTAAGCGAATCTGTCTGCAGATGAGGGCGATAAAACAACCGATTAATGCGATTATTGTTACCGGTTCAACGTTTACTAGAAGTGATATCATTAAGGTCAGAGCTGACGGTAAACCTACGATGTATTGGATTTTCTTTAAGTATTCCACTGGTAAAAACATCCTTTCTCTGATAACTAGTACGTTTCTTCCGCTACAAATGTTTCATGCAGCGGTAACGTTCATTTCCATTGTTCATTAAGAAAGCTATACTAAAAGATAGAAAACGCTTTTAGCAGTCAGGAGAGAATACCTATGAATCTTAAATATGATGAGATCAGTCCTGAAGAAATCGAGTGCTGTCGTGAGATTTGTAACGAGCTGATGGTTTTCCAAAAATCAAAAGCGAACGTCACCCCGGAATTATTCGATGACATGAGCTTTGAAACACGATTGGTTCCATCTGTGGAAAAAGCGGAGAAAAATTACATTGTCGTTGTAAAAGACGAAGAGGAGATCATCGGATACGTGTACTCGAACATTTCACGTAAAGAAGCGTATGATAATGACTTTGCAACGTTCTTTGATCTATCGTCAGTAAGTGGAGAATTTGTAGGTTGCTTATCTCAATTTTACATAAAAGATGGTTATCGACAGTATGGGGTTGGTTCTAAGCTTTTCAACATGTCGATGGAATGGTTGCGGAATGAAAAAGACGTTCAAGATCATTTTATCTTCGTATCGAACGGCAATCAAAATGCACTAGACTTTTATCAGCGAAAAGGCTTTTTCATTAGTCACGATATCCTCGATGGATTTATTACCGTGTTACGGAATAATAAGACAGCAGTATAAAAATGATAGAGAAAAGCCACGCCTCGATCTCTTGGTCGAGGCGTGGCTTTTTCACTCTAAACGATTTCGTTATCGTGTCACTCTACTGTTTCCTCAACAACTTTCGCTACAATTTTCCCAGTAACGTGACGTTCTGAGAGCTTTACGAGTGCTTCTGGCACTTCCTCTAATGAGATGACATGCTTAACCGTTGGGTCAACATGTCCACCGAGGATGAGGTTCACCATTTCGTCTCCCATTCTAGCAAGATCTGCTTGTTCTTTCTTATTGTTTGAAGCATATACACCACCGAGTGCAATCTGGTGGAACGAGAGAGGGCGTGTAAAGGAAACGCCTCGAGAAAACTCAGGTACCCCTGCGATATAGGCGATTTGACCGTTGAACGTAAGAGCATCGAGAGATTTCGTTGCATTGTCTGCGCTCACCGCGTCGAGCACTGCGTCGATCCCAACGCCGTCGGTAAGCTCCAAGCATTTTTCTACGAAATCTTCTTCCTTATAATCGATCACATAGTCCGCGCCTAGCTGCTTAACATATTCATGGTTGCTTTTAGAAGCGGTCGTGATGACCGTTAAGCCCATGTACTTCGCCATTTGAATGGCAAATCCACCAACACCACCAGCTCCTGCATGTATGAGGATCGTTTGACCTTTTTCAATGTGAAGCTTCCTGAAAAGGGATTGATACGCTGTGTATCCAGCGGTAGGAAGTGCTGCTGCGTCTTCAAACGAGATCGCATCAGGAAGTCTTGAAATCGTATAAGCAGTCGTAATGGCATATTCAGCGAAGACACCCTTCTTCGTCAGATCACCATGGTAAACCACACGGTCCCCTTTCTTCCACTCCGTCACATCTTCACCTACTTCTTCGATGACCCCAGCACCATCAAGACCTAAGATGTGTGGATATTCCCAGTTTGGATTGCCGTTCGTTGCAGTTTTATAATCTACTGGGTTTAATCCAGCAGCATGAATCTTGACGAGGACTTCACCTTTTCCCGGTTTTGGTGTTTGGATCTCCTCCACCGTCATGCTATTCCACTGGCCTTTTTCTTTAAGCAGTAACGCTTTCATATATGCATCCTCCTTTTAAGTAACATGCCATTTTATTTCAGCTTAAAGTATAGGCTTTATATGGGATTTTTAAAAATAACTTGCTTCTAACATAAAAAAAGTAAGGAATCGATAACCAATTCCTCACTCTCATCAACACTTTTCACATTCATCCCATTTGATCTGTAATCAGCATGTGGCCCGGCGCGTGCGTGATCATAATCTCAGGTTTTGCGTTTAAACCGACATACTGCGGTGTTACCCCACATGCCCAGAACACAGGGATTCGCTCTTCCGAATCAAAAGGCGTATACTCCCCGTAGTCTGGATGTTCAAAATCATGAATACCAATTTCAGAAGGGTCGCCGATATGAACCGGAGCACCGTGTGCATCAGGAAATTCTGCCGTGATGCGCACCGCTTCGTCGAGCTCTTCCTTCTTGATCGCTCTCATGCTGACGACCATTCCTCCAGAGAAACGGCCTGCCTCTTTACATGCGATCGAGGTTTGATACATTGGAACAACTTTCTTCATCTCTTGATGCAATAAGCTGATTCCTGCTTCCGCTAGAGCTTTCTCGAACGTAAAGCTACATCCGAGTAAAAATGTTACGAAGTCGTCACGCCAGTACTCCTTTAAATTTAGCGCCTCCTCTTTCAAAGTTCCATTTTGATAGATTCGGTATTTTGGAAGGTCAGTCCGAATATCTGCATCAGCAACATTCGGTTTTACCTGACCTGCTTCTAGCACATCTACTAATGGACAAGGCTTCGGATTTCGTTCGCAAAACTTAAGAAAGTCCGATGCGTATTCCTTAGGAAGTGTGATCATGTTTGCTTGTAGATACCCATCACACATGCCTGAAGTCGTCCCTTGATCCGTTTGATCTCTAAATCTTAGACGTTGTTCACTTGGTTTTAACATCGAGCTCACCTTCCTTTAAAGCTCATAGATTTCAAGAAACTTTGTATTAAAGTCACCTTCTACAAACTTTTCATGGTTTAATAGCTTCTGATGAAAAGGAATCGTCGTCTTGATTCCTTTTATTTTAAATTCACTTAGTGCTCGCTTCATCCGCTGCATCGCTTCTTCACGTGTTGCACCATACGTGATAAGCTTCGCAACCATCGAATCGTAAAAAGGCGGGATCACATAGCCAGAATACATAGCTGAGTCAACGCGAACCCCAAAACCGCCAGGAGGCAAATAAGCTTCTACCTTTCCTGCAGAAGGCATAAAGTCACGATCTGGATCTTCTGCATTGATTCGACACTCCATCGACCAACCTGTAAGGGCGATATCATCCTGCGTAATCGGTAACGTTTCGCCGTTCGCAACCTTGATCATTTCTTTGATCAAGTCCACTCCTGTGACCATTTCCGTTACCGGATGCTCCACCTGAATTCGTGTGTTCATTTCCATAAAGTAATACTGGCCGTCTTCATCATAAATAAATTCGACGGTGCCTGCACCTGAATAATTTACTGCCTTCGCAGCGCGAACTGCTGCTTCACCCATCTCGTTTCGAATCGATTTATCGAGCGCTGGGGAAGGTGTTTCTTCTACAAGCTTTTGCATACGGCGTTGGATTGAACAATCACGCTCACCGAGATGAACGACGTTCCCGTGGTTATCTGCAAGAATTTGAATTTCGATGTGACGGAAGTTTTCAATGAACTTCTCTATGTAGACACCCGGGTTTCCAAACGCTTTTGCCGCTTCTTGTTGGGTTACATTGATGGCTTTAAGTAACTCCGCTTCCTCTCTTACGACACGGATGCCCTTTCCGCCACCACCAGCTGTTGCTTTAATAATAACGGGATAGCCCATTTCAGCTGCGAGTTCAACGGCCTGTTCGTTGTTTTCGATGATACCGTTCGAACCCGGTACCACAGGAACACCTGCCGATTTCATCGTTTCTCTGGCAACATCTTTCGTCCCCATCTGATTGATCGCTTTACTACTCGGTCCAATAAACGTGATGTTATTGTCTTCACAGATTTCTGCGAACGCTGCATTTTCCGATAAAAATCCGTAACCTGGATGAATGGCGTCAACACCACCATTGATCGCAGCGGTCATGATGTTTGCCATATTCAAGTAGCTATCTTTCGAATAAGTTGGACCGATACAATAGCTTTCATCGGCAAGCTCCACATGAAGAGCGTCACGATCAGCCTCTGAATAGACTGCAACCGCTTCTAGGTCAAGCTCGTGACACGCACGTATGATGCGTACGGCAATTTCTCCACGATTTGCGACTAGTACTTTTTTAATCCCCATCTATGCTCTCTCCTATTCTGGTTTTACTTTGAATAGTGGCTGTCCGAACTCCACAAGGTCGCCATTGTTCGCAATGATTTCAACAACTTCGCCATCCACATCAGCGTGAACATCGTTGAACATCTTCATCGCTTCTAACACACATACGACCGTATCTTCTCGAACGGCATCTCCCACTTGAACAAACACATCTTCTTCAGGAGAAGGAGACGTGTAGAACATGCCGACCATTGGAGCCGTTACGGTATGAACATCGCGATCTGACTGTGCCTGAACTTGTTCTTCATCATGATCGGATGACGGTTCTGCTTTCTTTGTCGTTGGCTTTTCTTCTTTCTTTTCCACTACACCGCTCTCTGACGTACCATAAGGATTTTGATTTTTCACTTTTACAACGAGCCCATCTTGCTCATAGTGCACTTCATCTACGGTTGTTCCGTCCATGTTTTTAATAATATCGATGATTTCTTTTGACTGTAGCATCTAGCATTCTCCTTTATCCCGACACTTTTTCTAACGTTCTCGTAAATCGATCGTGACGTTCATAGATTTCTTGCGCTTCTTCTACCGAGACTTTCTTAAACCGAATCTTGCAACCTGGCATCGCCTGAGCAAGGGAAGGAATATCGCTCGCGATAACTGTCGCGATCCTCGTATACCCTCCTGTTGTTTGTCGATCTGACATCAGGATGATCGGCTCACCGTTTGCAGGAACTTGGATGCCACCGAGTGGGATCGCTTCTGAAATGATATCTGCAGACGTCTTATGTTCAAGCTGAGGTCCCGTGACTCTGTAGCCCATCCTGTCTGATTTCGGTGAAACTTCGTAGGCTGAAGATAAAAAGGTTTCTAGGGCATCATCCGTAAACGCCTGCTCATGAGGACCCATCACGACGCGAATCTCCATTTCTTTTTCATACGAAGGGATTTCATCATAGTGGAGTGCACGTCCACTTTTTCCTTCCATGGAATCAGCTCGTCTTAGAACATCTCCTTTTTCAAGAGCTCGTCCTTCAAAGCCGCCGATTCCCGCTTTCAGATACGTTGATTTACTTTCCATCACGACCGGGACATCGAATCCGCCCGCGACACTGATATACGCTCGTGCTCCCTCCACAGGCTGTCCGAACTGCAGCTTGTCTCCTTCTTTCACTTCAAAGCTTTTCCACATCGCCACTTTCTTACCGTTTACTGTCGGTGAAAGGTTTCCGCCACAGATGGCGATCACAGCGTCGCTTAAAACATCGAACTTCGGTCCCATAACGGTCACTTCTAACACACCTTCGTCACCCGTGTTACCGACTAGAAAATTAGCGATCTTCATCGAAAAAGAATCCATCGCGCCTGCTGCTACGATTCCGTACTGCTGGTAACCAGTTCGACCATCGTCCTGAATCGTCGTTAGTAGACCAGGCTTCTTCACTTCAAAAAGGTCTTTAGGCATCTGCACTCACTCCAACAGGTTGTATTGTGATTCCTTCACTTTCTAATCGCTGTCTCAACATCTGTACGAAGCGAAGGGCTTCTGGTTCATCACCGTGTACACAGATCGTATCCGCTTCGATCGAAATGTCCTCCCCGTTCACTGCCTCTACTTTTTGTTCCTTCACCATCCGAATGACACGCTGAACAGCTAGATCTGCATCGTGTATCATGGCGTTCGGTTCTGATCTAGGAGTTAACGAACCATCAGGCTGATACGTACGATCCGCAAAGACCTCTTGTGCGACCGTTAGACCAGCTTCTTTCCCTGCTTTAGCAAGCTCGCTTCCTGCTAATCCAAACAGAATGAGCTCTGGATCAACCGCTTTGACAGCGTTTGCAATCGCTTTGGCAATTGAAGGGTCTTTTCCTGCTTTATTATAAAGTGCACCGTGCGGCTTCACGTGCTGAACCCGTGCTCCGTGTACATTTGCGATACCTTTGATCGCACCGATCTGATACGCAACAAGGTTGAACACTTCATCCGCTGACATGTTCATATCGCGGCGACCGAAACCACCAAGATCAGGAAATCCTGGATGTGCGCCAATCCCTACTTCGAGTAGATGAGCAAGTTCAACGGTTCTCATCATGACGTTGTGATCTCCTGCATGGTAGCCGCATGCGATGTTCGCTGAAGAGATAAATTTCAGCACATTCTCATCGTTTCCAATCGTATATGCTCCAAAGCTTTCGCCCAAATCACTATTCAAATCAACTGTCTTCATGATGTGACCCCCACTTTCTTTTCCTCTGTTTCTACTACATACTCTCCACGTTGTACCGCTTCCTCGATTTCTTTGTATTCTTCTTTAGTGATCGACACGAAGCGCAAGTAGTGCCCTGACTCTAGTAAGATTGGAGACTCACTTTCAGGGTCATAGAGTTTCACTGGCGTTCTCCCGATGATCTGCCATCCTCCTGGAGACTGAAGCGGATAAATACCCGTTTGCGATCCTGCGATTCCTACAGACCCTGGTGCAATAGCAGCACGAGGATTTTCTCGTCTAGGCGTTGCGATTTCTTCAGGCATACCGCCTAAATAAGGGAAGCCTGGCACAAATCCCATCATGTAGATGAGATAATCTTTTCCTGAATGACGTTCAATGACTTCTTCTTCTGTTCGACCATTGTGTTCTGCAACGAATGGGAGATCTTCACCCCCGTAATACGTTGGGATGATATAAACAAGAGAAGCAGATTCTGCTTCTCTTCCTTGTTGTTTTTCACTGATCTCTTCTAACTTCTTTCGTAATAAACCGTATGAAAGTTTCGTAGGAAGATAATAAATCGTTAATGTTGTGTAGGCTGGCACCCACTCAACAACACCGTCGATCGGATGATTCGTTAAATAATCCGCAAACATTCTTATCTTCTGATTCGTTTCTTCCGTTATTTCGGAACCGAATACGAGCTGAATGCCCGTATCCCCGAGTGGATGATAATCAAGTTTCACGCATGTTCCTCCTATCGATTAAGCAAAGAGTTGTGGAATTTTATCAATAAGCGTCACGATCGCTAAATATGCTGTGATCAAGAAGACAAATCCTCCGAAGATCGTTAACCATAGTGGATGCTTGTAATCACCTACGATCGATTTCTTGTACGCTGCGATGAGAAGTGTTCCAAGTGCTACAGGTAAAATCAATCCGTTGAATGCACCTGCAAGAATGAGTAATAGAACCGGCTTTCCGATGAATGCAAAGATGATCGTCGAAACGGCGATAAATCCGATTGTTACGCCTGAATGATGCTTATCGACTTTTTTAGAAAGTGTTCTTAAAAATGACACGGACGTGTATGCTGCACCAACAACTGACGTGATTCCAGCTGCCCAAAGCACGATACCAAACATCTTATACCCGATTGCGCCCGCTGCATGTTGGAAAACAGAAGCAGGTGGGTTCGCTGGATCAAGTGCAAAACCAGCTGTTACGACGCCTAGTACGGCGAGGAATAGAAATACTCGCATGATGGATGCGATCAAGATACCTGAGACAGAGCTTTTCGTTACCTGGTGAAGGTTTTCTTTCCCCGAAATCCCAGCATCAAGAAGTCTGTGACCACCAGCAAATGTAATATAACCACCGACCGTTCCACCTACTAACGTGATGATGGCAAACACATCGATCGTGGTTGGCGCGAACGTATGAACAACGGCGTCGCCAACTGGTGGATTACTTTGGAACGCGACATAAAGTGTAAGCAGAATCATAACGCCGCCTAGTAGACGTGCGATCTTATCCATCGCGATTCCTGCTTCTTTCGATAAGAAGATTCCGATCGTGATGACACCCGTGATCGCTGCTCCGATACGTGGATCGATTCCGAACAATACGTTCATTCCGAGTCCTGCACCACCAACGTTTCCGATATTAAACGCGAGTCCGCCGAGTGCGACTGCGAATGCTAAAAAGTATCCAAGTCCCGGTAGAACCATGTTTGCAATATCTTGTCCTTTTCGTTTCGATACTGCGATGATTCGCCAGATGTTCGCCTGAACACCAATATCAAGAATGATCGACATTAAGATAACAAAGCCAAAACTTGCGAGTAGCTGTTCTGTAAACACAGCCGTTTGTGTAAGAAATCCTGGACCGATTGCTGATGAACCCATCAGGAATGCAGCACCAAGAATGACTCCCCACTTGCTTTTCGTTGGACGATTTTGTTCTAAGTCTACTGTTTCAAGGGGCTGTTCTTTTTTAATACCCATCGTCTTCCTCCTTAAAAAACACGAATCATCTGTCGAATGAATCGCTACGTTTTTTTCTCTTATCTCTACCTTATCACGTAATTTTCTGATAGTTTTATAAGATTCCGCACAAAAAAACCGCCCGATGTGGGCGGTTTCGCTCATGTGATATCGTATTTTTCAATTCGTCTTTGGAGGGCGTAACGACTGATCCCTAGTAGTTTCGCTGCTTGCGTAATATTCCATTTCGAATCCTGAATTGCTTTTTCAATATACTTCTTTTCAATGCTCTCGATGTGATCTTCAAGTGAAAAGGAATCTTCAAACACAACATCTTCGATCGTTTTGGATCCCTCTACATGACCTTCAACAGGATTTAAAAAATCGAAGTGTGTTGCAGCTAGCTCCTTTTCCTGATGTAAGATCGCAATTCGCTCGATCGTATTCTTAAGTTCTCTCACGTTACCAGGCCAATCATAGTTTAACAACCGCTTTTTTGCATCTGCACGTAATGTTGGGGTATCCTTCCTCATCTGCTGACAGAACTCATTCAAGAAATGGTCAGTCAGCATAATGACGTCCTCATCTCGCTCACGAAGCGGCGTTAATTTGATCGGCACCACGTTCAACCGATAATAAAGGTCAGAGCGGAACTCTTTCTCTTGAATCATTTCTTCAAGAGAGCGGTTCGTAGCAGCAATAATCCTAACGTCTACCTCGAGGTCATGCACACTTCCGACGCGCTTAATACGTTTATCTTCAAGAAAGCGTAAAAGCTTTACTTGTATATCGAGCGAAAGATCTCCGATTTCATCTAAAAATAACGTACCACCATCAGCCCACTCGACTAAACCGACTTTTCCATTCGACTGGTCTCTGACACTGTTTTCTTCTCGGCCAAAAAGCTCGATTTCAATAAGATCAGCAGGAATACTCGCGCAGTTCACCGCGACAAACGGGCCATCATGGCGCTTACTCTGCTGGTGGATGCTCCTCGCAACGAGTTCTTTTCCCGTTCCCGTCTCACCTCTTATTAAAACCGTCGTATCGTTGCTTTCTGCAATCAACGAAATCTTCCCCTTCAACTCGTTCATCTGATCGCTTTCACCGATCATTTGAACGAGCTTCGTACGCCGCTCTTCCTCACGGTAACGCTCGACTTCTTTTTCAAGATGCTGCTGTTTGCTCCACTTCTCAAGCGTGATTTTCAACTCTTCTAACTCGAACGGCTTCGTTAAGTAATCGAACGCGCCTTGCTTAATTGCTCTTACAGCCGTTTTTGCATCACCATAGGCAGTCAGCATCATAACCGCCATCAGCGGGTATCGCTCTTTGAATTCATGCAGCGCGTCGAGCCCGTTTCCATCGGGTAAGCGTATATCTAACAGCAGCACCTGTGGGTTAAACGCTTCGATCAGCTCCCAGCCATCTTCAAGTGAAGATGCGGAACGTACTTCATAGCCTTCATCTTCAAGAAACATTTGCAGCGTAAGCCTCAGCGTTGTCTCGTCATCAACGATTCCAATCTTTACTGCCATTTACTCTTCCTCCTTCCTTGTCGGAAATGTAATAGAAAAGGTCGTTCCTTTCCCTGGCGTACTTCTTACATCGATTTCGCCGTTATTTTGCACAACAAGCTGGTGTACGATCGATAGCCCAAGTCCAGTTCCTTCAGACCTTGTTGTATAAAATGGATCAAAAATTTTATCAAGCATGCTATCTTCCATGCCAACACCTGTATCTGATACGTAAATTGTCCGCTTATCCCCAGTTGTTCCACTAGAAAGCGTTAATTCTCCACCTTCTGGCATCGCGTTAATTCCATTAATGATCAAGTTGAGAAGGATTTGACGAAGGTGGTCTCGATCGACCAAAATACCATATCCATTTTCACTATGATGCAATGTTACGTTTTTCTCTCTCGCCATTCCTTCCATCAATAACACGAGCGAGCGCATCGTTTCATCCACCTTGATGAACGATGGGTTAGAATCAAGCGGTCTTGAGAACTGAAGGATATTCGTTATGATCTTGTTCACCCGGTCGATGTCGATCAGCATGTTTTCAGTTAACGCTAGCTCATCCTTGCCAAGCTCCAACCTACGAATAAGGAGCTGGGTCGTTGTTCTGATGCCTGCGAGTGGATTACGAATCTCGTGTGCGATTCCTGATGCCATCTCACCTAACGATGCCAAGCGGGACATCCGTTCAACGCGTTGCTCAAGCTTTCTTCGATTCGTAATATCTTCGAACGTAATGATCGAGCGATTTCGCTCAGTTCCTTTAATCACTCTATAGTTTACCGCATAATACACCTTTTCTTCATTATGTTTATGGTTCCATATTTCTTCTTTTCTCTTCGTCGTCTCATGAACAGTAAGTCGTCTAACACGCTTTTCCAACGAAGGATCATCATCCATCATACGCTGTGCAGCCTCATTATAAACGGAATCTGACCCTTCGACGAGAAGAACCATTCCCACATGCACACTATTTAAGATCGTTTCGTTCAATTTTTTGATTTTCTCGATCTGTCCATTTCGTTTATCTAGCGTTTGGACCATATCTTGTAACGAATTTGAGAGAACGCCGATTTCATCTTTACGGTTCGTTTTAATATCCGGTTCTTTCCCTCTCTCTCCCATTGCAATCCGTTTACAATAAGCAGCAAGGTTTTTGATGGGCTTTGAGAGGTGATAAGAAAAAATGATCGTAAACTGCACGGCGATCACACCCATGAAGATGATGATGAGCAGCGTATATTTTTGAATATCAGGAAGTGAACCTGAATAGAACGAGAACTCGATCGGGAAATAAAGCTTCCACCCCCATTGTTCGAGCTCTTCAGTTATCACCGTTTTTTCAATAACAAAGCTTGATGGCTCACTGTTGCCGTTTAACCACTCTAATTCCTCTCCTTGATAGTCTTTTCCATCTGAGTAGAAGTTCCCCTCTTCATCCTCGACATACAATCCTACTTTTTCATCGATCATCACCTTGACTAACGATTTTGCATCACGTTCACTCATGTCGCCATTTTGCACACGTTCATCAAAGATACCAACGTAGCGATCGATGCTCGTTAACGTTTCGCTAACCGTTGCCACTTTCAGCTGTTTCTCAGACTGGTAGCTCGCCCACATCGAGACAGCTCCGATAATAAAGCTTGGAAGGAGTACGATGATTAAAAAAGGAACGAGGATCTTCCGTTCAATCGAATTTCTCATCATGCGTACCTCCCTTCCAGAAATAAAGGATACCTGCGATCAAAATCGACGGCAGGACAGGATGATAAACAGGATGAACGTGATCTGGGATTAGGAAAAACGCAAGTACATATGCGAGAGTCCCACCGAATGTGGACAGGACAGCGTTGTGTTTTGACCTAGCCGTATAGAGACCTCCATACAAAGGAAAGAACATGGAGACCGCTATGATCCCCCATACGTGTCCACTAAAGGGAACGATTCCTTCAGGAGGTTGAAACGCAATCAACAAGGAAAACGTCGCAAACATGAAAATAACCCAGCGCGTCCATGAAATAACCTGTTGATCGACACTCTTCTTTTTCCGTAGTGGAAGCGTAATATCATAAACAAAGCTGCTCGCCATAATTAGAAGCTGTGAGTTAGCCGTTGAAATGGCAGCTGCCACGACGCTGACTAATAAGATCCCTTTCCACGGTGTTTCTAGCAAATATGAAATAACATAAGGATAGATTTCGTCTGTACTTTCAAATATCACACCCGGATTGATCATCCTTGAGCCGATGCCAATCACAAAGATTGCAAAATAAATGAGCACAAGGAATATCGCACTCGTTGCAATCATCTTCCACGCAATTTGTTTCGAACGAGCTGATAAGATCCGAACCGCATACTGTGGATTCGCAGCAACGCCTATCCCTAAAGCAAAAAATGCGCTCAGAAGCGTCCAAAACGGTAGCCCTTCTTCAGGAAACAGCGCTAAATAGGAATCCCCTCTGGTCGCTCTCACGACGAGATCATTAGTAAATACCTCTAGCCCTCCGATCTCGTTCACCACAAAAAGAGAGCCGAGGATCGTTCCGCCAAGGATGAGATAAAAGTGAAAAATATCCGTACGCGCCACAGAATGCAGCCCTCCGAACGTGGTGTACAACACGAAAAGATAAACAAGAAAGACGCTGACAATATACGGTACTTCCAGCATTTCACTCACAACGATTCCGAATCCTCTGATCTGAATCACGACGTACAATAAATAACTAACGCTCAAGATGATCCCAATCCAAACTTGAAGTAATTTTGAATCGTACCTTACAAGGAAAAACTCAGGTACCGTCACAACGTTATATGTATAAAGTTTTGATGAAATAAAGAGAAGCCCGATAATCCCTAACAACCAAGCAACCGCTGTCGTCCAGATTACGGAAACGCCACCTTCATAGATCAACCCTGGCAAACCAAGGAGTGACGCCGCACTGAACCAGGTCGCACAAAAGGATGCGACGCTTGGAAATAACGAAAGGTTTCTTCCTGCCAGAAAGTACCCTCTCAATTCATCCGTTTTATCAAACCCGTGTTTTCCAAGGATTAAAATCGCAATCGTATAAATCAGGAATACACCTAAGTAAAGGAGTTCATCCATCAGAACCCTCCTTTCCATTCTTACCTAAAGCACTTGCTTCATTATATACAAATTCACGTCCTCAAACCATGACTGCACCCACATCCCAAGTATATCCAAACGTGTAGTTTCCTCACTTTGTGTTTTCTGCCATAAAAAAGAGCCACAGACTAAGCGGCTCACAATCTATTGGTTCTTTCTCAATTGTTTTAGGACAGTATTCTCTCTATGGATCCATCCGTTCGCACTATGTTTCTTCAACGCTTCTTCGTTCTGCTTGATCGCTTCTTCTATTGTGACCCAAACTGGCGTGAATTCTTGTTCTGATTCGTAGTCATCTAACCGTTGTGGTGCCACTTCTCCTGGTACTTCGGAAAAATAATAATGAGAGGTCATTTCGAAAATCGCTCCCTCTTCATAGAGATCTTCGTTCCGTTCTACAACCGTTCCCGCCTTCTCTCCAATCACACCGTTCACATATCCTGTTTCCTCTGCAATTTCACGTATGATTGCCTCTGCATGCGTCTCGCCCTCTTCAACCCCACCGCCAGGGAACTTATAATCTCCTAAATTTGAGTACACGAGGAGAATCCGATCATCTTCTATTAAAATAGCGCGCACAGCCTCTCTGTATACCATTCGCTCGCCTTTCTCACACCCTAAAACGATACTAAACACGTTCTTCCCTCCCTCCAGAACCAATTATCGTGTTTTTCTCAAGCTACTCCCCCAGCACTCTTTTTCTTACCAATTCTTTCATCGTACACTAGCTTTCTAGTTTAACCAAGCCAACACTCACCTGTTTAAAAGCCTTTATGAGAAGGGTAATGAACCTTACCAACATATTAATAAAAGGAGCTACCATCGTGATATTCAAAAACATTCATCCATCAGACTACTCAAAAGTCTCGATCGCTCTCATACTAGGTGGTTTTATCACTATAGGAGCAGCATTCTTCTTTTTCTTCTCATTAGCTGAAAATGTTGCGGAGAACGAACAGTTTATGATCGATAAACTCGCGACGCGACTCATCAGTTCGATCGATACTCCAGCACTCAGCGGGATCATGGGAAGGATAACGGAAGCGGGTTCAGTGACCTGGATAACGATCGGGACTGTTCTAACCCTCATTTATTTGCTGTTTATCTCTGATAAAAGCAAGTGGGTTTCATTCTTCTTGTTAGTCAATATGCTTGGAATCAGCGGACTCACAAAAGGATTAAAGTTATTATTCGAGCGACAAAGACCAGATGTACTCGAGAAGTTTGACGGAACAGGCTTCAGCTTTCCGAGCGGTCACTCGACTGGCGCGATCACGTTTTATGGATTCTTATTTTACTTAATCGTGATTAGCAATCTAAAAAGAAGATGGAAGATTACGATCAACACCATCCTCGGCGTCCTAACCGTTACAGTCGCGCTCAGCCGGATCTTTATCGGCGTTCATTACCTAACCGACATCCTAGCGGGTCTCACACTCGGCTTAGCGTGGTTACTAATCTGTATCATGGCACTCGAACTCATGCTTTGGCGTCAGCGGAGGCATCGAAAAGCAAAACAAAAAAGCAGTTCTGAATTTACGGCATGATAAAGAGCTTGGGAATCGTCCCAAGCTCTTTATTTTATTTAGCCACTTTTTTCCATGTGATATAAGCATTACTTAAAAGAAGATGAACTGCTATACGATACATCACCCTTTACCTGATATAAACCTGACCATTCGTTACATACACCTGCTCTGGATGCGGATGACTCAAGAAGTCATGATGCGAAATGGTCCAGCCGTAGGCTCCGGCATATTCGAACACCATAATGTCACCTGCACGAAGCTCTGATACAAATTCCTTCCGAACAAGAACATCATTAGGGGTACACAGTTCCCCTGCTACCGTTACTTCGGCATCCTTAATCCCAGGCCGCTCAAATGGGTACTTCCACCCTTCAACAGAATGAACTCTGAACGGATGGCTCATCTTCCATGCAGCAGGTAAGCGCAAGTGATGTGAGCCACCTCGTAGAACAGCAAAATGTTCACCATGATTCGTTTTCACATCGAGCACTTCTGATACATATGAGCCGCATCCTGCTGTCATGTATCTTCCGATCTCTAAAAACAGCGTGAGGTTTTCATCGATCGTTTCCTGCTCAAACTCCTTTAGCCCTTCAGCAAGGGTATCCCAATCGAATGGATGACTCGTATCCCAATAGTTGATTCCGATGCCGCCCCCAATATCGATAATGGGAGCGTTTAACGCAAATTCCTTTCGCCAAGATCGTGCCTTTTTCATACACATCTCAACAAAACGAAGATGTGCAGCTGCATCTAAGTTATTGGACATCGCATGAAAATGAAATCCTTTGATCTCGATTTCTTCGAACGTTAGAGCTTTCATGATGACCTCAGGAATATCTCGCTCATCGATTCCAAACTGAGTTGGAACGCCAGACATGCGAATGTGACTATCCGATACGTTCGTGCTCAAGTTTACCCGAAGCAAAACTGGAATTTTCACTTGTTCTTGTTGTGCTAAATACGCCATACGGTTTAATTCGTGCAGACTCTCTACATTTACATAATCAACATTTCGCTCCATCGCTTCAAGCATTTCATGATCTTTTTTAGCTGGCCCACCGAACAGCATCGGCTTTTTCGAGATGCCGTCGATCTTGTTGATCTCACCGATCGATGCAACTTCAAATCCGTCAACGATCGGCTCTAACGTACTCAGTAGTTCAAGATCTGGATTCGCTTTTACAGCGTAATAAAGCTCACAGAAAGCTGGCAGGCTATGTTTGATCGTTTCTGCATGCTGCTTGAGATGGTCCAGATCGTACACATACGCACAGACTGGACCACTTTTCTTTCTCTGCTCAAGGTAAGCCTCTACAGCATTTTTACTAATTGTAATCATGGTGTCCCTCCAACAAATTGCGCGATCTCTTTTAGCTTACTCCCTTGCTCCTTATCTAGTCATGTTGAGAGGATTTGAAACCTCACAGTACGCATCTCCTTTTTTATTCGACAATCTCATTTTCGTAAGAGATTTATGCATAACTGTCGACTGGTAAAGAAAGCCGCGGTCTTGTGCTACGTTTTCTTCACACTGATCGGAGAGTTTATTGAATGTATCATCACAGACTTTTTTAACTTGCTTCCAGAAATCCTCTTCTTTTATATCTGAATACTGAACTAACTGACGTATCACTTCACCGAGATGGTTTTGGAAAACGGTATAATAGAGCTTGTTATGCATATCGGACACGTTATCCGTTACCGAAACAGATCCAGGTGCAAATGAAACGTCGATCCCTTGCTGTTCAAGTCGTGCTTGATAAATACGTGATCCTCCCCAATCTCTGAAGAAGAAGCGTGACAATCTGCCGTTCTTAAAGACAGGAATGCTGTTTTGCAAGTGGCCTTCGAGCGCAATCCCATACTTCACCATAAGTGTGAGATACCCCGGAATGACTTTTTCAATGTATTCATCGAAAAACGGGAATGCTGCCTGACGCTTAGGGATGTTGTTCACCTTAGCAAACTCATCGACGAGTTCAGTGAGAATACTTGCATCACTTAGTGGAGACCGAGCATACAGAGCTGGCCCAGCAATCGCAACTTCTCCATCATTCAGCTTGTCATCGATGCTTTCGCGTAAGAGCATTGTTAAGTTACGGCTTTTTAAATCTTCCTCAGATTTAAAAGCCATTCCCGCTATCTCGTTCAATGGAACAAAGTTTTTTAGCTGTTCTTCTTCGTTCATGATGGTCGTCATCATGATTGTGAACAGCGTTGAGTTCATCGCAGTCTGCGTTGAAATCGAACGAACGGTCGACGTCATCTGGCTGTTAACCGCGAGCTTTAATGAAGGTGCCTTTTTATTCTTCACATGAACGGTTCTGAATGATGATGTTGCCTGAGCTTCTAACATCACACCTTTGATTAAACGAACCGTACCATTCTTTATTTCTTTCTCATACAAGTCCGGTACAACATGTTCATACTGCCATTCATGAACTGGAATGATATCGTACGTGTTAGGCTCTAATCCAAGCTCCTCTAACTCCTCAAGACATTGCTTCCATTCGTCATAGAAATGTTCTTCAAGCATGCTTTTTGTTTGTGCCGTCGTCATGACGAATGCGCGATCGACCGCAACGAAACGAACGCCAAACGATTGATGAAACTCTGGTGAAAATCGAAACACATCACTTTGTGACAACCCGATCTTCGTTTTGGCGCCAGGGTGGAGATGATGCCCTTCAAGAATGAGCTGTTCAAAGAAGAGTGTTGGTGAAACCTCGCTTTTTTTACCGAGATAGTCAAGTGTTGACGTAGCACCTAACGCTTTTGCTTCTTCTTGTATGGCTCCCCTCCAACTATCGTCGAACATATAGGCAAGCGTAAGGTTTGCAGTACCGTTATCAAGCTCCTTTTTGAACGTTTCAACTTGCGGACCCTTTTCAAAAAGCACGTCGATGAGTTCTGAAGCGACCTTGATCTCCTTTACCTGATGCTCATCGATGTATAAGATCGTATCTGTCGTTTCAATACGCTGAAAGGCATATTCATGTTTGATCGGAAAGATCAGCACACCACTTTTTACCGACACAAGCTTATACGTCACATCTTCACGAAACGTCGCCTTCTGTAGGTAAGGGAACGCCGACATGTCGGTTCTCTTACCGCTCTTAACCACGAAGCTAGAACCTACTACTTTAAAGTCCGTAGCATTCTTATAAAGGTCGTTAATGTTCTCTCTTAAAATAGATGAAGCTAATTTATGAAGAATGCCTTTTCGCCCTTTTTCTAAATTAGCGATAAAATCATTAAGATAAGATGGCATCTGCTTCATGATGAACCGCATGCAGTTCACTTCTGCTTCGAGCATGAATCCTTTACTATCATGATTGGGTCTTTTGATCATTTGTATCGTCATTTCTCAAACACCTCATTGTGTAAAGGATTAACGACATCCACATACATATTTTCTGTGTACTTGTTTGTCAGCCGCATCTTCACTAACGCCTTCATCCTTGAGCGCGTTGCTTTCAATAACTCATAATCATGTTCAGTGTCAGACTTTAGCGACGCATAAACATCCTTTACGACCTTTCTTACTGGATTCCATAGACGTTGTTCATCAAGACCTAAACGACGAGATAGAGCGACGTTCATTTCTCCGATATGGTTATGAATAATCGCATGGAAAAAGATATCGTGGAGTTCTTCCGGTTTTGTCGTTAATAAATTTGTACTGTTGTCTAATGCCCCTAACTCTACGAACGTCTCCAAGCGTTCTGTCAGGATACGAATTCCTCCATTATCACGGAGGATCACACGCTCTGGGACCCCATCCTTAAAGACAATAACAGTATTCTGTAAATGCGCTTCTAAACTCACACCATATTTTACGATCAGACTCATGATGCCTGGCAGCAGCACCTCACAGTATCGCTTTATAAATGCTTCAGCAGCGACCTGTAGCGATGACTGATCCATCTTCTCTTTGTAGCGATCGACAAGCTCTTGTAGAATTAGCTTTTGTGAAACTGGTGAATCTGCGATAAGAGCAGCTGCCGGGATCGCCACTTCATCTTCAGTTAACGTTGCCTCCGGATTTTCACGAATGATGGAAGCAAAGTTTTTCTGTAGAAAATGACGGTCACCACCGTCTGAGTCGGGTTCAAAATGAATTCCTGCGTCTTCTCCCATAAAGCTCAACGTATTCGAGATGAACGGATCACGCGCTCCGATTTCCTTCAGAACCGATGAGATCAACGGCCCGTTGTAGGTCGACGCAGCAGAAACCGTCCGAACTGCGCTCGTCATCTGGACATTGATCGCGGTTTTTATGTGGTGCTTCGACCTATTCTCGAACGGAGCTAACGAACGAAACGAGATGAGTGCCGCCGTCTTGATCCTCTTACTCAAGGGAATGATCATGTTACGTTCGATTAACCCACGATAGTGCTCTGAAATCGTATGTTCGAACTGCCATGGGT
The DNA here is from genome assembly GCF_056160805.1 of Anaerobacillus sp. ABD4_527. Taxonomy (NCBI): domain Bacteria; kingdom Bacillati; phylum Bacillota; class Bacilli; order Caryophanales; family Bacillaceae; genus Anaerobacillus; species Anaerobacillus sp. ABD4_527. The sequence continues at coordinate 210,695 of NZ_JBSWXZ010000002.1, read as the reverse complement.
GTACAGGGATGAGCTCATACTCACGATACTCAATTCCTTTTTCGGATGCGACCCTCTCCAGATCCTCTTGCAGTTCTGGATACTCTTCCAATAAAATACGCGTTGCGCTCTTTTTCTTATGTGTTGATCGGCAGTAAGACCTATGGACTAATACTGGTATCACATCGGGATGCCCACCCCACTCAGGTGCATAGCGACTCACATCCATTGGTGAAAGACCTAATCGCGTACGTGAACATGGATGAATCGTATGGCCTTGAACCACCCATTGCTCGAAGAACGTAAGCGGGCTAAATGTGTCATCTCCTCGCTTCTTCTCTACATATGAAAAAGAATCTCGCGCATCCAACTGTTCCGCCTCTTCTTGAACAGTCTTCATACGCTTTTCAGCTGCCGTTAACGCGAGTCCATAGTTTAAGCCACTATTTAAAATCTCTTCACAAAACTGTTCAAGGTTATCTGAAATCAATTCAGGTTCATTATGAACTAGAATCGAAAGAAACTGATCCGCGTCTGATAATACAGTTTCATTCCCATCTGAGTCGCGATGCAAAACATCTCCAACGATGTCGATCTGTCCAAGTGTATAAGTATTGCGTACGTTTATAGCTATCTGTTCTTTCGAAAAACGAAACGTTATATATGTTAACTCCGCGCCTTCCATCGTATCGAACGGAAGGATTTCCTCACGGATGATTCCTTGAATCAACTGATGTAGAATGGTTTTTCGTGCAACGATGAGGTTCTCACGAAACCTTTCGACAAGGGTTTTATAATTACTTCTCATATGGTGGAGCACTTGGATTTCGTAGTTATCTTCTCTATCACTTACTTTAAGCTTTGACTCCAAATGTCATTCCTCCTGTTAGCCTGCTAAACACTTTATTGAAAATCATTATCAATTACCACTTCCTAAGGTTATTGAAGATTGTTTTCAATGTCAACTTTTCACTGTCATAAATGTTACTATCGATTTCGCTAACAAGCGAGCCTTAATAGAATTTGATTGAGAGTCGTTACAACTGATCTTCTTTATTATAATCAACCGAAAGGACGTACAATGCTACATTTCGAATAAAAAAAGCCGCTCGTCTGCGGCAGTGCTCATCTTTAATAAAGGAATCAGAGTCGATTTAACGAAGTGAATAGCTAGATTAAAAACATGGAGGTTTCTAATGAACCAATATTTATACAAGCTTAAACTCATTCCAAGACTCGTCGATGATAACAATTGGACTGAAAAAGAAAATGCAATCGTGATGGAGCATTTCAACGCTTTGAAGGAGCTATTGAAAGAGAACACGCTGATCATGGCTGGCAGAACCGTGAACGACGATGATTCAGCGTTCGGAATCGTTGTCATTCAGACGAATTCTGAACAAGAAGCAACGTCAATCATGAAAAAAGACCCTGCTGTCCGTGAAGGAATCATGACAGCAGAGCTCTATCCATACCATGTTGCACTATATAACGAAGTTTTCACTGTAAACCAGACGTCCTAACGTCTGGTTTTCTAAAGAAACAACACCATGTGTTCTTCATCCAGAAACTCACCGTTCACATAAAGAGATTTCTCTTCATGTGCGTACGTTTTGAAACCCATATTAAGATAAAGCTGTTTTGCGGTCTTGTTTACGGAAGAAACGGAGATAGTGACTTTAACGACTCCATCGACGCCCTTCACATAATCGATCGCTTCCTCAAGAAGTGCTTTACCAGCACCTTTACCTCTATAGCTCGGCGTAACATAAACTGCAAAAAAGTCACCTTTGTGCTTCGTTTTCAAACCACTTCCTCGAACGAACGTGATGACTCCGACCAATCCGCCGTCGTATGCACCTAGCGTAACAGCTCTTTCTAAATTAGCCGCAACGCCTTCGAGTGGATTCTTTCTCTCTACTGCTTCTTCATAGCTCGACGCGAACGCTTCAGGATTGTTCTGAAGAGCTTCTAATCTTAACTCCCAATACTCTTTTGCATCATCTGCTTTCATTCTTCTTATTTCCATTGTGATCTGCTCCATTCATTTTTCAACATGCCATAAACGACGTGATCAACATAGGCACCGTTCACCTTCTCAACCTGACGGATCAACCCTTCCTTCGTGAAACCGAGCCGCTCAGGAACACCGCGACTCTTTTTATTCTCAGAAGCCGCTCGTATTTCGATTCGATTCAATCCGATCGTATCGAAGCCATACGTAAGAATCGCCTTACAAGCCTGTGTGACGATGCCCTTCTTCTGATGCTTTTCACTAAGCCAGTACCCAATGGTCGCATAATCATGGGTTCGGTTAAGTTCATTGAAACCGATCGTCCCAGCGATTTCCCCTTTATAAACCATTGCGAGCGTCTTAGGATAACCACCCGTTTCAGAAAGACTTTTGATCGTACCTTCTATAAACGCCTTTGAGCCTTCAACATCCGTATTGTAATCGACCCATGCGAGCCACTCTCTTAAATAGCTTTTCGATTCATCGATCAGATGAAAAAGCTCTTCTGCATCATCTACTGTGTACATTCTTAGATAAAGATCTTCATTTACTGGGTATGTAAACATGTTGTTTGTTCCTCTCTGTCTATTAACTGATAAATTTTTTTATGACATTTGCGAAATGTTCAGGCTCTTCATCGTGTGGCGTGTGACCACTATCTTCAAAATGATAGATTTCACCAAGCTCTACATCCGTTCGAAATGCTTGAATCTGGAGATCTGACGTTACCGGATCGTATTTTCCTGTCAGCAAGAGAGTAGGTGATTTAATCTCTTTTAATAGAGGCAGTAGTGAGTCAAAAATTCTTCCTTCTTCTCTCAACAGGTTGTAATGGACCTCAGACTTATCATAGAGTTCATCCCATTTCTCGTCGCTATAATAGCTGTAATCTGTTGGATGGTCGTGATTATGAATATAGATTTCCATCCGGTTCTCACCGAGTAAATCACTGTAATCACTATATAACTCTGCGAGTTCCCGCCCCTTTAACTCGTCATTTGTTACGATGGCTAAACTTTCGATGGCCGCTCTCGATTGACCGTGTTTTTCAAGAAGCGAAGCGGTCTTCCTCATTAAACTCCTAGAAGTTAGATCGAAATCAAATGTCGGGCATTCAAGAACGACTTTCTCTATTGAATCAGGATAAGTGGCAGCGTAAAGCACACTTAGAAATCCACCGAAGGAATGACCGATCAAAGACCATTTATCAACGGAAAAATGGTCTCGCAGTGCCTCACAGTCTTCAATCAAATCCTGTAGTTTGAAGTCTTCGTTTTCTGTTACACCCTCTGATCGACATACGCCTCTCTGATCGATTGCAATCACCATAAAATCTTTTTCCAATCGGGCTGATTGGTGGTACGAAAAATCAAAACAGCTCTCCCCTGGACCACCATGTAAATAAAGAAGCGGTGGATTATCGGGAGAACCGTAAACTTCCACATAAAGCTCTTTTCCACGTATCGGTATCAACTTACCATTATGCAACTCTTTCACCTCAATGCTTCGTAATCCTTTTTCGAATCAACCTGATCTGTCCCCGGTGATTCAACTCATCTTCCATTACATGAAACCATTTGAAATAGTGGTTCGCTTTCTCATCCCAACCATACGGGGTAACAATGTCGAGCCAGTCATCGTCTTTCTTCTTTAATTCTTGAAGCGTGTATTCACGCACTAAACTCATTTCACTCCAATAGTAGTCAAGATCACGTCCGCGTATCTCGCTTCTCGCACGGTCACCTAACTCGATTGCGGTACCAAGCACATCCCACTCAGCATCCGTAAGCTCTCGCTGTTCAAACGTCATGATTTGAAATGCCTTTTCAAGCGAGACCATGTGCTGCAGCAGCATCCCAATTGAATTACTTTCATCATCAAGTTGAAAATCAAGCTGATCAGCGGTTAATCCAGCGATCGCTTCTTCCGTCGTATGCCTCGCATAGTTCATCATCGATACGAGTCTTGAAATGTGAGGAGTGAACCCCTCAACGTCTTCAATCATGGTAAGATTATGTACACTTTTCACCTATAACGCCCCCTTTCCTTACCCGTTGCCCCTCAACTACCTTCTACAAAATGGGGCAAATTCCTTTTTATTGAAACTTCTTCAACGACGATACGTAGAAGAAGGTAACAATTAATATGAGGAGGAGTACGTTGAAAAAATTATATAAATCAACAACTGATAAGGTGGCGCTTGGTGTCATCGGTGGAATAAGTGCTGCCTTAAACATTGAAGCAGGAACAATGCGATTCGTATTCATTGTACTTACCGTTTTCTTTACCGAAGTATCTTTACTTCTTTATTTTGCTTCAGCTTTGTTGTTGCCGACAGATGAAGAAATCCATTTGAACGATAAAACATAGAAAACCCCCTGGCTAGGAGCCAAGGAGTTTCCATCTTATCTTCACCACAAATTTATCCGATCTTCTTTAAATCGGAAAACACCGTATCTTCCTTTTCGCCCTTTGATCCTAACGTTAATGTCACTACCGTAACCACGGATAAAGGTAGGCCAATGAAAACAGGATGAAGACCAAAAGGATGGCCTGCAACTTGCCATATGACTGCGACGATCAGCCCAGCCCACATTGCGGTGAAGCCTGCGAACTTGGTTGTTCGACTCCAGAATAACCCGAACAATACCGGAGCTAATAGCCCAGAAACAAGCATGGCCGTTCCAGTAATCCAAAGGGTAACGAGCTGAGGAATATAGAGCGCCAGCAAGAGAGCGATGATCGAAACGAATACGACCGACATTCTACTGTACGTGAGCATCTTCTTATCCCCAACATCACCGACCCTCGGTTTTACAACATCATTCACGATCGATGATGCCGCTGCGAGAAAGAACGAATCGGCACAAGAGATAACTGTTGCTAACAATGCGATCAGCATCACGACAACGAGTGAGAATGGTAGAACTTGTCCGATGATTTCATAATAGATCAAGGCTGGATCGATATTCGTTAAGTTAAGCCCGAACTTCCCTAGGAATCCTATGAAAATAGTTACCGCAGCCGTTAAGAAGCCGAGGACGATCGCTGACCAGAACCCAACGCTTGCAGTTCGATCATCTTTCGCTGCCCAAAAACGTTGCCATAAATCTTGTCTCACAAACTGGTAGGCTCCAATCGTAAGCATATACACAAAGAATTCAGAAGCACTGATATTGAAGATGCTCAGCGCATTTCCACCTTCAGCATTTCTCGCTTGATCAGCAAGTGCTCCCCAGTCACCAACAAGAAACATGATGACAACGAGTAAAAAGAAGATTCCTGCTGTTTGAATCGTCCCATGAATCGCATCTTGAATCATAACCGACTTGAGGCCGCCAAAATAGGTTTTCAACGTCATAAGTGCCCAACTGATGATGATTCCAGTCGTCATGCTGAGTCCTATCGTCAACTTCAATATCGTCGCGATCGCCACAAATTGCATGCCTGTAACGGCTGCATATGCACAAAGAACGCTTAAAACAGTAGGAATTCTCGCGCCCTCTCCGAACCGCAGCGCCGTGAAATCACCTAGCGTGACCATGTTGTACTTTTTTCCTAGAAAACGAATCCGCTTCAATAGAAAAGCCGCAATAACGATCGAGGTTAGTGTAAAACCGATCGCGAGCCATTGCTGCCCCATGCCAAAAAGATACCCTTTTGTCATATAGCCGAGTAAGATCGAACCTCCAATCGCTGTACCAACAAACGTAAGGATAAGCGGCATCAGTCTCGTCGACCGTCCTGCAACGTTATAATCTTCATACGTCTTAACGTTTCGGTTCACATAAAGCGATAGTCCAAATAAAAATACAAAGTAGACGGCAATGATGGTAATCAACAACGTTTCTTGCTGGCTACTAAACAATAGGTTCACCTTCCTTTTTTGAACTATAAACCATTGTTCCTCCTAAGTACGTGCTCTCCGTTTTAATGTCTAATAGTTCTTCGTGATCGATTTCTAATGGATTGTGAGAAATCACCATGACGTCGGCTTTTGCACCCGACTTGATGACGCCAAGAGTTTCTTCTTCAAAAGAGCTATAAGCGGCATCCACCGTAAACGCTTTCAATGCATCCCAGACAGGTATACCTTCTTCTAACCCGATCACTTGTCCACTCGACGTTTTCCTAGTAACAGCTCCGTAAATTCCAGTCCACGGATTTCCATCTGTGACAGGCAGATCAGAGTTCCCCGGTGCAGGAACACCTGCTTGTTTAAACGATCGGTGAGGGAAAGCAGACGACATCCGCTCTTCTCCTAATTTCGCTAAATAATTATCACCGATATGATAGAGGAAACCGATCGATGAACCTGCTAGCAGTAAGAGGTTCTTCATCTGTAATATCTGATTATAGTTTGGAAAGATGCAGTGTTCGATCCTGTTTCTCATATGGTCAATCGAATGATGCTTAGTTACTTCTTCAAATGAATCAAGAGCTACCTCAATGGCGCGATCCCCGATCGCGTGGATGGCGACTCTTAATCCTGCTTCGATCCCTCTTTGCATAAGTGGCGCAATTTCCTCAGCGTCGTTATAAAGAATACCTGTTTCCTGTGTTCCGGTGTATGACTTTGAAAAAGCAGCAGTCTTTCCGCCGACACTTCCATCCAACATAAATTTCAATCCCTGAAATTTAAGCATGTCGTTTCCAAATCCACTTCGTAAGCCGGTGCCTAGCACCTCCTCTAGCGCACCGTCGAACCCATTTTGATCGATCGCCCAAATCCAAGGTCGAATCCTAACCTTCAGCTCTTCATTCTCTAGCAAGGATTGATACAACTGCAGATCATCTTTTTGAGTCGACATACAATGGACGGTCGTAATCCCCCACGACGCAAATTTCTCTTGCGCTTCTTTCATGCCCTTCACTCGTTCTTCGAGACGATATTCCGGGATGTGAAGAAGCCCTTGAGCCTTTTCTTGAAGCAATCCTGTTAACTCTCCATTCTCATCCTTCTCGATCTTTCCTCCAGATACAGGCGTTTCTTCAGTTATGCTGCTTTCTTCAAGCGCCTTCGTATTTGCTACTGCCATATGAGCACACGCTCGTTCTATCACTACCGGATGATTTGGTGCAACTCGATCGATTTCCCACCGTGTAGGGTGCCGCTTCTCTTTCATTTTGCTATCATCATAGCCCCATCCTATAATCCAGTGTCCTTCAGGGGTCTTCGCTACTTCCTCTTCGATCTTTGTTAAGATCGCTTCAATCGAAGGCGTAACTTCTGGCGTACAATTGAGCTTCAACATGCTTAAGCCATAAATCGCTGGGTGAATGTGGCTTTCGATAAAACTCGGCATCAATGTCTTGCCATTTAAATCTGTAACGGTCGTTTCTTTCCCCTTCCAGTTTAGGACTTCTCCTGTTTCTCCTATGTACACGATCACGCCGTCTCGTACAGCCACGCCACTCGCAAAAGGCTTTTCATCATCCATCGTTAGTACATTTCCATTCACAAAAATCAAATCCGCTTCCGTCATTGTCACTCACCTTTCATTTTAGTAGACTTTGAATTTCTCCCTCCCCCACTCCATAAAAAAACCAGTTTTATGCACACGAGTAGTATGTTGGCTATACTTGTCTCCTGACATAAAACTGGTTTCTTTCTAACGGACCGCTTCACTTTGAGCCAGTGAAGTCGATTAGAATAGACAGTTTCTCTTATATTTCTATTTATTATTTTGAATTTTATCAATATTCTTTACAAATTTCAAATTACCATTATGTAACAATGCTGATCGTGAAGCAAAACAAGAAGCCTGATTAAAACTTAATCAGGCTTTCGATGATCGTGCTAGAATGCTAGTTTCATCACTAAAGAGACACCTTTTCCTACTCCAATACGAGTTCTTCACTCAATTTATCCCTGAGTGCCCTCTTCAAAAACTTCCCGACAGACGTTTTCGGAATTTCATCCATAAATACGATATCGTCAGGGAGCCACCATTTAACAAATTGAGTAGAGAGATAGTTTATGAGTTCATCTTTTGATACGTCGTCATGTCCTTCCTGTAGGACGACACATGCGACGGGTCGTTCCTGCCACTTTTGGTGTGGAATCGCGATCACGGCAGCTTCATAAACAGCATCATGCGTCATAAGAGCATTCTCGAGGTCAACGGATGAAATCCATTCCCCGCCACTCTTGATGAGATCCTTCGACCGGTCAGTAATCTGGATGTACCCATCATCATTGATTTTCGCTATATCTCCAGTATATAGCCAGCCGTCACGGAACGATTCCTGCGTACGCTCATCTTTGTAATATTCACTCGCAACCCAAGGACCTCTAACGATCAGTTCTCCCATCGTTTTTCCATCCCACGGGACGTCTCCGTTTTCATTGATGACACGAACATCGAGCCCAGGAATCACCATTCCTTGCGTAGCTCGGGTGTCGATTCTATCTTCCATCGAAATGTTGTCCATCTTACTCGAAAGCGTTGAAAGAGAGACGATTGGACTCGTTTCTGTCATCCCGTACCCTTGAATAAACGGAATGTTATGCTTTTCTTCAAACGCACGGATAATATTCTTCGGTGCTGCTGAGCCTCCGCAAACGACAGCTCGTAAGCTACTGATCTCATAGCTTTCTTTCTCAAGTAGATTCACAAAAGCCAGCCAAATCGTCGGCACGCCTGCTGTCACGGTCACCTTTTCCTCTTGGATAAGTGACGCGATGACTTGAGGTGTCATGTTAGGACCAGGAAGAACGAGCTTCGTTCCGAACCATACAGAAGCGAAGGGCAGCCCCCAAGCATTTGCATGGAACATCGGCACGATCGGTAAACACACATCACGTTCAGAAAGTCCTAGAGAATCGGCTAACCCTGTCGCCATGCTGTGGAGAACGATTCCGCGATGAGAGTAGACGACTCCCTTAGGATTACCAGTCGTCGCAGACGTATAGCACATCCCAGCAGGAGCGTTTTCATCGAGATCTTCTCGAAGCTGGAAATTCTCGTCTCCTTCTTGTAACAGTTCTTCATATGAATACACTGGTGAAAGAGTTGTCTCAGGCAGCGTCTCTTTATCACTCATGATGATGTACGTTTCTACTGTCGTCAGTTTATCTTGAACTTTTTCGATAAGAGGAACGAGATCTTCATCAACCATTAGAATTTTGTCTTCTGCGTGGTTAACGACGTAAGCGATATGTTCAGGTGATAGACGAATGTTAACCATATGAAGGACAGCCCCCGAACAAGGTACCGCAAAATAGGCTTCTAAATGACGATGGTGATTCCATGCGAAAGTAGCGATTCGGTCTCCTTCTTTCATCGAAAGCTTTGTCAATGCACTAGCGAGTCGCCTCGTTCGCTTCGCATACTCTTTATACGTAAACCTCTGTGTACCAGTCAATGTCCGTGACACAATTTCCTTATCCGGGAAATAACGCTCTGCTCGATTAATCAACCCTGTCAGAATCAAAGGTGTGTTCATCATCATTGATCACGCTCCTTTTTAAATGTGTCGATCGTATCCTGTCCTAAAAGTGGTGCAGATTGGCCAACAGCATTGGGGTTCGTCACGATATGTACCTGCTCACCTCTCCTTACTAGTCCTCGATCCGTGCCATACGAATGAGCCATCACCTCCTCTACGTTTAATACAGGGAATAAACAGCAATCATGCGATTCACCGAACGAAGTCCATTCTGCCATCGTTCTCTCTTTGAATAGCACGTTGATCTCTTCATGAAGATCACTCTTAACAGGTGAAAAAGCGTGCGGCAACCATTCGACTTTTCCAACTCCATGGCAAAAGTTCTTCCAGAAATGCGGCTCGAGTGCTGCGAGCGATACGGACCGACGATCCTTCGTTTCGTACAGTCCGTAGCACACTAAGCTTCCATCTATAAAATCAGGACCATCTAGTTTGTTCTTTTTCAAGTGATACAAAGCATGCGTGCCCATCATCGTTAGCGGGACATCATTCAAAGCAAGATCGAGGTAACACCCTTTTCCTGTTCGCTCCCTTTGAAAAAGTGCAGCTGAAATACGCTCTGAGGCAACGATTCCTCCACCATAATCAACGGTTGTAAACGTTGGTTGTACAGGTCGTCCATTTCCATCTAGATGTTGAGAAAGCAGCCCGCTTAATCCTTGGTAGTTCAAATCGTGACTCCCTAAGTGAGCATGTGTCCCCGATTGCCCGAACCCTGAAAGGGAACAGTAGACGATAGTAGGCTTGATCTTCTTTACTTCTTCATAATGAAGTCCGATTCGCTTCATCACGCCTGGGCGAAAGCTTTCGATCACAACATCGATCGTTTGAAGAATCTCACTTAATTCGCTCACTTTCGCTGTATCTTTTAAATCGACCGCAATGCTTTTCTTTCCACGATTGTTTGCTTCATAGACGAGGCCATCTGCCATCTGCCTTGCCGGATCGCCGTTCAAAGGCTCAACCTTGATGACCTCAGCTCCGAGATCAGCTAGCCGCTGCGTAGCATAAGGACCTGGCAAGTACTGCGTAAAATCCAGTACCCTAACGCCCCCTAGCATCACGTATACCAACCGCCGTTAATATGAAGAACTTGTCCATTCGTATAGTTTGATAGCGGAGATGCCAAATAGAAGATTCCCTCAGCCGCTTCTTCAGCCGTTCCCGCACGCTGCTGCGGAATCGATTGTTCGAACATTTTCTTCACTTTCTCTGGAATCCCGACCGGAACGCCGTTTACCGTTTCGCCTTTTTCCTTCGATTGCGTCAGGCGCGTATCGATCAGACCGAACGCTACAGCATTACAGTTGATGTTAAACGCTCCCCATTCACGTGCTACGGTTTTTGTGAGCCCGATCATGCCCGCTTTTGCAGAGGAATAGTTCGCCTGTCCAACATTCCCCATCACGCCTGCTACGGAGGACACGTTGACGATCTTCCGGTACTTCGCTTCACCCGTTTCCATCTCTTTTTTCGCGGCTTCCCTCATATAAGGCGCTGCAGCCCTCGTAAGCTTGAACGGTGCGATAAGATGAATATCGAGCATGGCTTGAAACTGTTCATCGGTCATTTTATGAAGCAAGCCATCCCACGTGTAGCCTGCGTTATTTACGAGAATATCGACGCCTCCGAACTCCGATGCCGCCTTCTCCATAATTGAAGTTGCGAAGTCACCCTCTGTGACGTCACCCGCGAACCCGATTGCGGTTCCACCACGCTCTTTTATTTCGTTCACAACTTCTTCTGTTGGTGCTTCATCTTTATCCGATACAACGACTTTTGCTCCCGCATCAGCCATCTTTAATGCAACTGCTCGGCCAACGCCTCGGCCAGACCCTGTAATAATGGCAACTTGATCATTTAACATCGCTCATTCCTCCTACATCTGTACGTGAAATATACCCGATAGTTTTTTCTCATCCTTTTCATTCACAACGACAACTTCACCAATCAACACGTTTTCATCAGTTTCTTCTTTTATAAAGCCCTTTACGGTTAAAGCTTCACCTGGAAGCGTCATTTTTTTGAACCTCACCTGAAATGCCTTTAGCTGTTCTGGTTTAAACCACGTCGTCAACGCTTGTCCTGCCATTCCCATCACAAGCATGCCGTGTGCGATCACGTCAGGTAAGCCCGCTTCTTTCGCCACGGGTACGACCGTATGAATCGGATTAAAATCACCAGACGCACCTGCATACTTCACAAGCTGAGAATGCGTGATCGGCTTCTTCTTAACTGGTTGTAGTGCTGACACGTTATCCCTCCTATCGTTCGATTACAACAGACCTTGCGAGTAGTACGTTCTCGTTTCTCTCATTTCGATAGAGCGTTTCGAGTGTGAACAGGGTTAGCCCGCCCTTTTCTTTCTGATCGACCACCTTCATCATTGCGGTGATCGTATCGCCTGCAAAAACCGGATTCATATACTCATAGCTTTGTTCTCCGTGTAAGACTTTCAATGGATCGACCTCTAGCATCTCGATCAAATCTTCAAAACTTGCACCACCCCACATATCGATAACAGTCGCGAAGGTTGGAGGTACCGGCAGATCACGGTACCCCTGTTTCTTCGCGAACGCAACGTCGTGGTAAATCGGATTATCATCCCCTATGGCATTTGCAAACTCCCGCACCTTCCCTCTTTCAACTGTAAACGTGAACGGTTTTGTTTCGATGCCGACCTTGTTTTGAATTGCGCTCATGTTATCCCCCTTTCTACAATCCTATATTTTTAGCGATGATTGTTTTCATAATCTCATTCGTTCCGGCATAGATCGCCGACACAGGAATGTCACGAAACCTTCTCGCAATCTTGTATTCTTCCATATAGCCATAGCCGCCATGAAGCTGCAGGCAGCGCTGTGAAACGCTTTTTGCCATATCCGTGTGCCAGTATTTCGACATCGACACTTTCGTAACGATGTCTTCCCCCTCCATATGTTCAGCGATCAGGGAATCGAGAAACGTCCTGCCGATCTCGATTTCTGTTTTCATCTCGACCATCTCAAACTGAATATGCTGAAACTTTGAGATACTTTGACCGAATGCCTTCCGCTCTTGAATATACTGCATCGTCATCTCAAACATATCTTCAGCCGCTACCTGAGCAGCGATCGCGACAAGCAAGCGCTCCTGCTGAAGCTTTTCCATCAAATAAAGAAACCCTTTGCCTTCTTCACCGATTAGGTTTTCTTTCGGAACACGACAATCTTCAAAAAACAGCTCTGCCGTATCCTGACAGTGAAGACCTACTTTATTAAGCTTTCTTCCTCTTGAAAAGCCAGGATGATCGCGCTCAACCGCAAGTAAGCTCACACCTTTATACGCTGGCTTCACATTGGGATCCGTTTTCACCGCTACAACCACAAGATCAGAATGGATGCCGTTCGTAATAAACGTCTTGGACCCATTCACAACGTAGTGGTCACCTTCTAGAACAGCCGTCGTTTTGATGTTCGCGAGATCTGAACCTGCACCAGGCTCCGTCATGGCGATCGCGGTAATGATTTCACTCGACACGCACTTTGGCAGCCAGCGCTTCTTTTGTTCTTCTGTTCCATACGATTCAATGTACGGTACAACGATGTCGTTATGAAGCCCAACGCCAACGAGCCCTGATCCGATTCGCTCAAGCTCTTCATTGATGATGACCGCATAGCCCCAGTCCGCTTCAAATCCACCATACGCTTCAGGGAGTGTTGGACAGAGATACCCTTGCGCCGCTAACTTCTCCCAGAAGCTGCGCGGAATAAGGCGATCTTCTTCCCATTTTTCATAAAAGGGTTCTGCTTCTTTAGCGAGAAATTTACGCAGTGACTTACGAAACGCCTCATGATCTTTTGTTAAATACGGATGTTTCATCTTATTAGCTCCTTTTTAAGAAAGGTTTTTCCCAACAATCGAAATAAACGAGACACACTGCCACGGATAGCCGCCAAGGTTATGGGTTAACCCAACCTTCGGATCATCTAACTGACGCTTATCCGCTTTCCCTTGAAACTGCAGATACATTTCATATAACATCCGAAGCCCGCTCGCACCGATCGGATGACCGAACGATTTCAATCCACCATCTGGATTCACCGGGAGATCTCCTTTTAGATCGAAGCGTCCGTTTTGGACATCCTTCCACCCTTCTCCTCGCTCACTAAAACCGAGGTCTTCATAAATCACAAGCTCCGTCGGTGTAAAACAATCGTGCACTTCGGCCATATCGATCTCTTTCCTTGGGTTCTTTATTCCAGCCTGCTTATAGGCATCTTCTGCAGCCCGAACGTTTTCTTGAATGCTAGTAAAATCAAAGTCCTGCGTCAGCATGCCTTCACCGGGTCCAGCCGCGATACTGAGCGCTTTAACGAGCATCGGATCGTTTCGATATTTTTTACTATCCTCTGTTCGAACAATTACGGCAGCCGCCGCCCCATCTGCGACGCCAGAGCAATCGAGTACGCCGAGAGGAGCCGCGATCATCGGCGAATTGATGATTCGCTCTATCGGGATCTCTTTTTGATACTGAGCCTTCTTATTCAAAGCTCCGTTCGCATGATTCTTCCATGCGATTCGGGCCAAAACTTCTTTCCCTTGTTTCGCTTCCAGCCCATATCGGTTAAAATATGCCGGAGCGAGCAACGAGAACGATGCCGGAGCCGTAATATTCGGTGACGTTCCATCTCCAGGAGATGAATTCATAACGAGTCCGCTATATCCAGAGTCCTTTAACTTCTCAACACCAACGACGAGCGCCACATCATACGCCCCGGCTGCGACCGCATAACACGCGTTTCGAAACGCTTCAGAACCCGTCGCGCACATGTTCTCGACCCTCGTAACAGGGATGTAGTCACTCTTCAGTGGACCTGAAAGCGTCATGCCCGCATAGCCTGAATCCATCGTCCCGATCCAAGCCGCTTCAACATCCTTAAGCTCGATCCCCGCATCGTTCAAGGCCTCGTGCGCTGCTTCGATAATCAAATCATCTGTGCTTTTATCCCAGTGCTCTGAAAATTTCGTACACCCCATTCCAACGACCGAAACCTTATCGTGAATTCCTTTACGACTCATGATGAACACCTCTCTTTGGAACGACTTTCCAAAAGTAATTATTGATTCCTCCTGCTTCATATAACTTACGGAAGCTGAACTCCACCTCAGTACCAATCGAAATTTCTTCAGGACCGCAGTCCGTTGCTTGAGCAAGCAGCCTGCTTCCACCTTCGATATCGACCACCGCAAAAATCGTCGGAGGCGACACAGAAGTAGCAAGGTAATCGACCGTATAGGTTGCAACCTTCGCTCGTTTACCCTGGAGTGAGAACGGCTTCATCTCATCTTTCACATGACACTTCACACACACGCGCTGCTTCGGATAATAGCTCTGCCCACAATTCATGCACTCTGATCCAAAAAGACCTAGGATTTGATCTAAGTTACGCTTCAAAGCCGGCGCTGAAGGTGTAGCTGCTCCAGGGCGCCTTCCTTCGTCCACCTCTAACAATTCGTACCAGCGCAAGTAATCGCTGTAACTGACGGTTGTTCCATGTGAAAGCGTTTTCTTTTGTTTGTAAGAAGAAACCGCTTCTGTTGTCTGAAATAGCATTCCTTCGCATCCATCTCCTGCCTGAAGCCATAGAATCGTCTGCCCGGGAGTGCTTTCTGAAAGTGCTTTTGTAAGCATATAAGGACCGTTTGCCGTACCAAGATGCCCAATACTCGCATCACCAATATAGTTGATTTGCTCTTCGTTCGCGCCGATCTGTTTTGCCAATGTGATCGAAAGCTTTTCGGTTGGTCCCGCTACGATGACGGTATCGATGCGATCAAGTGACTGGTTCGTACTGTTTAGAAGCTCTTGAGCGCATTGAAGTACAGCGTCTGATACGGAATGCGCGATGAACCGATCTTCCCACTGTCGTAAAAATTGATCCTGTGCGGTTCGCCACTGACTCATTTGTTCCCCAGCCACTTGTGCTGACCCGATCAGCTCTGCGAGTACATCTTCCCCTTCTCCGAGAAGAAAAGATACGGCTCCTGCCCCCATTTCAGCTTCGAGGGGACTCTTTGGCTTTGCGAGCCTCCGATCGGACAAACTCACAAGAATGGATCCCTTCTTCGCTTCAACTGCGTTCATACCTGCTCGAATGGCGTTCGTAGCAGCACGAAGACTATTCCCATAGTCGATTGTTCCAGTATTCGCAGGAAGGTGGAGCGCTTTAGCGAGCGTCACGCTACACAATTTCTCTTGATACGGTGACGTTGTCGATGCAAAATACACCGCTCCAGGCTGGTTCTTCTCTAGTACGTCACCTAACGCTTGCGATGCGTTTACCGCCATCGTTAGACTATCTTCATCATAATGAGCGACAGATTTTGTCCCTTTTCCAGCATATCCGCCATGAAAGCCAGCGACTTCCTTTTTTGAAATGCGGTGATGAGGAAGGTACACTTCATATGCGATAATCCCCTGCATAGTTAGCCTCCTTTTCTTTGCTTATCCGCTGGTTCACCATCTATAAACCGAGACGAATTTTTCGGGTATAATAATTATGATAATATTCAGAAAACAAGCATGTAACAACATTTCGGTAAAAATCGTCAAATTCCTTTCGACTCATCATTATTGCAGTATATTTCTTTAAAATAAAAAAGGTACCTTCCTGTTTCGGAAGGTACCTTAGAGTGTAGAGAAAGTCTTGATATTTAAATGAAAGTAGTTGATCATTCCCATTCGTATTATTGTTAATGGATAGTGTAATATCTGTCTGTTAACCATTGGACGGAACGTTCGTTTTATATAATTTCTGATCAAGTAGGAGAGACGATCGCGGACTCCTGCGGTAGAACGGGCGGCCGAGACCGGGGTGTGGGTTTCACCTCGGGCTTGGACGTTCGTCCGCGGAAAGCATGCGATCGTCATCGACTACGGTGTCGGGAGCACCGCATATTGATATAGGTTTCTCGACAAACTGAGGTACCTTCCTGTTTCGGAAGGTACCTACTTGTTTATAGTACAAATGGATTTTTGAGATCGACCCATTGGTACGTTTGTCCCCAGCTGTTTTTAGCAAGCTCGGTAACTTTCTCGACTAGACTCAGATCGACATCTTCTAGACTGCCCATCTCATTCGGATTGTAGTGGAACGCATACACCCGGGAAAGGAATTGATCGAACGGCAGGGACGCTTCTCCTTCTTCTTCTCCATTGTTTCGAACCGTTGATCTGATTCCCTGCCCCCAGTTTTGGCCACTGTCGTTATTCGGATTGTAAAAGTACACCCTCATCTGACCTGAAGGATCAGGTGCGATTCTTTGAATCGAGATCGCATGCAGTCCAAGAAGATCAGCATTCGCAGTCGTAACAAAAATCCCGACCGGGTTCGGATAGATGAGCTGATGCCCGCCGTTGAAATCTGGATGGTGAGTCGCATAAAATAGCTTCGCGAACTCGTCATAATCCGCTACGGCACCTGTGACCGGCTGAATACAGGATGAAAATTCTTTTGAAATCCATTGTCCATAAAAAGATGGGTTAACCCATTTGTGGCCATCTTCCCCTCTTAACGCACAACGCTTCATCATGTCATCATAGATGCGATCTAAGTGTGGCACTAACACTAGTGAAACGGGATCGAGCTCCGTATGAAGATCCGGCGCAAGCCCTCCTGAAAGAAGCGATGAGTTGATCTCGATTCCTTCAAACATCATATCCACTTCGCCATCACGACACGCTCTCGTTAACAGTTCTAATAAATAACCCGGGTCATGCTGTGACCAAAGACTGATTCCCCGCGCAGACTGACACGTTGGGTTCAGACCTTGCCCTATTCCAAGCGGCTGTCCTAGAACGCTCACAACACCAGACAGTAAAAGACCAACTGCCGTAACGTCCTCAGAAAGGTTACGAGAAGCTAACAGATCTTTTTCAACTTCCGGAAGAAGCTCAAGCTCCACGATCCGTTCGAGTGCTGGAATAACGGGCGGCGATGATAGAACGCCTCGCTCAAGCATCCGCGCAAGCCCGTAAAGAGCCTGACAAGTTGACCGATGAATCGCAAGCGTAATGATTTGTTTCACGATCTCAAAATGCTCATTTAAATTTGCTTCACCTTTTTCCGTAAGATCAAGCGCAATCGTCAGGAGTTCCGTTTCATCTTGCTGAGCTAACTCCCTCACAAGGTCCGCATGAATCGGTGACACGATACCCGTATCACGCATGATGTTCGCAAACGCATCGGCCTCAGACACCTTCTCTGCTTTTGAAAGCGCCATGAACTCTTTCACATATTCTTGCTGATACGTTTTACTCAACGATGTCGGTCCATTCAAGCTATCGATATACCGCTGAATACTCGCTTTCCCTTCAGGCGTGAGATCTGGCTCATGCAATAAGTTTTCAGCGTAGCTGATCATCTCCACGATACGGTTGACCATGATCGGTCGCTGTGACGTCAGTCGATCGATTTCATTCACGAACGTTGGAGCGAGAGAAGCTAGTGATAATTTGTTCGCGAGATATTGAAACAATAGGATCCCGCGCTTGTTTTCTTGCGTTTGACTGATGCGAGCTTCCTCTGTTTCAGGAGGGAAAATGAGTTCTAAGTTCAACGCCATAATCGTCGTGAGCAAACCCTTCGCTTCTTCCGCTTTCAGCTTCGAATGCTGAAGATCGCCTTTCGCAATCGCCAATAACCTTAACTCACTCAACACTTCAAATACAGAATAGTTACCATCTATTTTAAATGAACCAGAAACGAGCTTAGGCTGCAGCTTACGTGGATTCTCCCACGGACCATCCTGAAAAATGCCTGCATTCTCATACTCCTCTACAAGCTCATACAGCTCATCGAACATCTCATTGTCGATCAAAACCGCCGCATGTCTAAGAACATCATCTACTACAGCTGGATTTGAACCGGTTGACAACGTTTGAAGACTTCTCGCAAACTGCTCTTGTTCATGATTTGAATATGAAGTTTTCATACTCGCACATCCCCCAATTAGTTTAAGATAGCAATTTGTACCCGCTTCTTGATGAGTAGAAACCTTTTTTTGTAAAATATTTTTATATTTTTACAAAATCAGCCGTATGAAGAGTTCTCTTCGGATAAGCTTGCTCAAACTACCTTTTTCGCTGGATAACGACTGGATACGAGAATTCACTAAAATCTATTACTCTAACTTCCATCATTTTTGTCTACATATGCGCCGTCTATTATAATAGAAGGACTGATAACCTGAAGGAGGTTCTAGCAATGAAAGAAACCATCGCACTACATAAAGAATCATATCTCGATGAACTAAAAGAGTTCTTGAAGATTCCTAGTATTTCCGCCGATCCTGCCTACAAAGAAGATGTACAAAAAGGAGCTGGCTTTGTTGCAGACGCGCTCAAAAAAGCTAGCATGGAAAACATCGAAATCATCGAAACAGAAGGCCATCCAATCGTATACGCCGACTGGCTTCATGCAGAAGGAAAACCAACTGTGCTCGTTTATGGCCACTACGACGTCCAGCCTGCTGATCCCCTCGAACTGTGGGAAACCCCTCCTTTCGAACCAGTCATCCGGGACGATAAGCTATTCGCCCGCGGTGCGACTGATGATAAAGGACAGCTCTTTATCCACATCAAAGCGATGGAGCTTTTAATGAACGAACACGGCAAGCTTCCTGTTAATGTGAAGTTCTGTATCGAAGGCGAAGAGGAAATCGCGAGCCCTAACCTCGATCCTTTTATTAATGAAGAAAGTGAAAAGCTAAGCTGTGACGCGGTGCTTATTTCAGATACGTCATTCATTGAAAAAGGCTTACCCGCGATCTGCACGTCGCTTCGCGGCGCACTTGCCATGGAAGTAAACGTGAAAACAGCAAACACCGACCTTCACTCAGGCGTGTACGGTGGCGGCGTTCCGAATGCTGTTCACTCACTCGTCCGCCTTCTCGACTCTCTTCATGATGAGAATGGCAAAATTGCGGTAGAAGGCTTTTACGAAGGCGTACCTGAATTAACCGATACACTTCGAAAAGAAGTCGCAGAAATTCCTTCTGACGAAGAAGCGATGAAAAAAGAACTCGGCCTATCTGCTCTATATGGAGAAGAAGGCTTCTCATTCAAAGAGCGAACCGGCATCCGTCCGACCCTTGAAATCAACGGCATCACAGGAGGCTACCAGGGAGATGGCATCAAAACGATTGTTCCGTCTGAAGCGAGTGGAAAAATTAGCTGCCGTCTTGTTGGCGATCAAGATCCACAGCACATCTATGAGCTGATCGAAAAGCACCTTGAAGCACATTGCCCAGTAGGCACAACGCTTTCCGTTAAACAGTTCATCAAGGCAAGACCGGTCGCTCTCGATTCTCGAAACCCGATGATTCAAAAAGCAGCCGACGCTTATGAAAACGTGTACGGAACGCGCGCCCTCTTCCCGAAAGAAGGCGGTTCGATCCCGATCGTCGAAGTTTTCGCAAGAGTGCTCGACGCTCCCGTTGTCCTCATGGGCTTCGGACTCCCATCTGAAAACCTTCACGCGCCAAACGAGCATTTTCATTTGGAGAACTTTACGAAGGGGATCGAGACGGTTGTGACTTATTTGGAGTCGTTGTAGGGAGTGTGCGGGGAGATGAGATGATTCCCAAGGCGAGGTTTCGCTGATATAATTTGATTTCGCTGATATATTCGATTTTTCGCTGATATAATCTTAAAATCGCCGATATATCCTAATTTTCGCTGATATATTCTCAAATTCGCTGATATATCCTGGTTTTCGCCGATATCCACCTCTCTCCCCCGCTTCTACCCATGCAAAACGCCAGCGGTACACTGCACCGCTGGCGTTTTCCCTTCTTTTACTAAATTAGTAGACATCTAATTAGCTAAGAAACTCTCATTTTGGCTAATAAATTGAGATTTTGGACAATAAATCTCAGTTTTAGCTAATAAATTTCGTTTTTAGACAATAAACAGACCACTAGCAACTAAAGAGCACCCAGACAACGTCACTTTTCTCGATTCTCTTCCACTCTTCCATTCCTTTCTTTCTCTTCATAAGCATCTCCACGCGAAGATCCACCGTAAATCTCATTATGAGGAGTATATCCTGGTGAACGAGTTAATTCATCTTGCTTTGTAATCGATCGCCGAATCATCCTTATGACGAATAGCGCGACTACCACAATAATGAGGATTTCCCCCACCGTGTACCAATTCATTTTAAATCAACTGTCTTTATTCCTACAACGGTTTGTAACATCTCGGACACTCTTGTGAGCCTGTTGTTCTTTCCATTTTCTTATTGCAATAGTGACAGATTACATAGTTAGAAGAGGGAGAAAGTAAATTTCTAAACCCGCCCATAATCGAATGAGCTGACCTCAACCCGTATTTCAGTTCAAAAACTAGTAGAAGCCCAATGAGGATTAAACAAATGAAAAGTACCAACCTATGACCCCTTTCTCTTTTCCATTCACAAAACGAATTTCACTAGTGTTCTGCTAGTATGATTACGAACGACAGGCGAAACTGTTTCAATATTATGGAAAAAATGTCATATTAACGTTTCACTTCTTTACTACTCCCAAACCTCATCCAACTTATCCGCATAAAATTCAATCGCTCTCCGGTAGCTTAAGATCGAGTCATCACTCGTCGTCTCTACTAAATTCGTAAGCAACATTTCCATGGCCTCACTGTGTTTACCGAGGTTATACAACGTCATCGAATAGAACACCTGAATCGCCCTGTTCTCCGGAAAGTGCTCCTTCCCTTTTAAAAAGATCGCTTTCGATCTCTCATAGTCTCCTAACGTTCGGTATGTACTTCCTAAACCTAGCAGCGCTCCCTCTAACTCTTCAGTGGGAAGTCCTAGATTGATCGCTCTTTCATAATATGGCACCGCTTCAGACTCTTTTCCTAATACATCAAAACTCCAGGCGCACTGGTAATGAACCGAAGCATCCTCTGGAAATTCGTTTGCTAGTTTAACAAGCATCTCGTTCGCTTCTTGATGGTAGCCTTCCTGACGGTACCGAATCGCTTTCTCTACTTCTTTCTTCATCTTCTTCCACCTCTTACCAGTCATTTAGGTATAGCTTATCATAGATCGACAGGACGAAATCCCCCTGTTGACGAAACCATTAAGTTAAACTACCATCTAATTAGATAACCATCTAACTAAAAGAAAGGAGGATAACGTCTTGCAGTTAAATAGACTTGTTAATTTTCATAAAACACTCGGAGATCCAACTCGTATACGCATACTTACTTTACTCGCCACTGGTCCTCTTCATGGACAAGCGATCGCGGGCAAACTTGGTTTTAAAGCGCCTACCATTACACATCATATGACGAAATTAAGAGATACCGGTATCGTCTATCAGAGACGAGACAAGAACACCATCTACTACTACATAGATGAAAAGAAGTTCCGTTCCTATTCTGAAGCCCTGTCTAACATGCTTTATCATCCTGAACAATCGAAGGAGGACGATGCAATGAAAACACAAGCAGTGGTGAATAACTTTATGGCAAAAGACGGTACGTTAAAGCAGCTCCCTTCTCAGCGTAAAAAGAAAATCATTATACTCAAGCATTTAATCAACGGATTAGAACGCGGGAAAAAGTATCCTGAAAAAGAGATCAATGAGTATATTAAAAAGTTCCATCCTGACTTTGCGACGATTCGAAGAGAATTTATCATCAATCATTTTATGTACCGGGAAAATAACATCTATGAACTAAACCCAGAAGAAATGTGGGCGACGATCGATTGAGAGCACAAAATGTGCTCTCTTCTTTTTTAGCGGTTATTTATAGGTGATTTTTAAATATAACAATAGAAAGAGATATAATAGGGTTAGGAACCAATTTATCTAGGGGGGATAAGTGTGGATCTATTTGTCTTTATTATCATCATTGTTGGGATGACTTTTCTTTTTCTATACTTTGTCATCAAATACGACATGAAAAAGAAAGAATTAGAGCTAGAAAATAAGAAGCTAGATTTAGAGAATAGAAAGTTAGAACTTCACAACCAAAGCCAACCAGAAGAAAAGAACTAGCATCAAAAGAAGCACTGCAAGTTGCAGTGCTTCTTACTTCACATCTTACTTCTCAATCACACCACATGCGATGCGATCTCCCGCGTCACCAGACGGCTGTGATTCCATGTCGTCAGCACCAGCGTGGATGACGAGTGCTGTGCCGCCTTCTTTAAGAAGAGAGTTATCTTCTCCTTCAGCAAGCGTTACTTTTTCGTTCATGATTTCTTTTTCAACCATGCCGTCCGCACTTACCTCAAGGTTTTCCATGTCACCTGCATGCGGGCCATCTTCTGACTCTGTTCCATGACTAACGTCCGCTGGATTAAAGTGGCCGCCTGCAGACTTGAAGTCAGGTGCTTCGCACTTTCCTGTCTCATGAATGTGGAAGCCGTGCTCTCCTTCAGGAATATCGGAAGCTTGAAGGTTGATCGTGACTCCTTTGTTTTCTTCCGTAATTTCAGCTGTACCCACTTCATTTCCTTCAGCATCTTTCATCGTCACCATGACAGATTGGGAAGCTTCCTCTTCTTTTGTACCTTCATCTGTTGCGCCTTCTTCAGTCGAACCTTCATTCTCCATCGTCGACTCATTCTCCGAGCCAGAGTTCTCCTGGTTAGACGTATTTCCTCCACAGGCAGTTAGTACAAGAGCTAACACCAACACCATCATGACGGTATACCATTTTTTCATACGAACCTCTCCCTCCTAAGAAGTTGATATAACCATCTTTACACACTCAAGAACGCAGTAAACCTTCCAGATGGGAATTGCATCCATATTCCTATGCGTCTTTTATATCTTGACGTTCTTTAGTCTCTAATTTGATCAGCGGATCTGTTCTTCAAGAGACTTGAGACATAGTCCAACAATTTTATTCATCAAAAAAAGTTGATTAAATAGTTGTAATCCAAAATGTTATCGTTTACAATATACTTAATCAAGAAAATTTGATGAATAGAGGTGAGAGGAAAATGGCCTTAGACATTCCTTTATACGATGAACAGCTCAACAAAACGTTTACTAAATATGAAAAGAAATTCAAAGCACTTTCAGATCAGAAGAGACTGCACATCATGCACGAACTTACACAAGCTGGAGAGCTGTGCGTATGTGACCTCACTGACAAGTTAAACCTTCCACAATCCAAGCTATCTTATCACCTGAAAATTCTTGTCGATGCTGAGCTGATCACGAAAGAACTGCGTGGAACTTGGAGCTACTACCGCTTGAACAAAAAAGAAGTGAATCATCTATTATCAGAGGAACTTTGCTGTTTGTTCCGTACCAATGACGGTTGTTAATTTTTTTAACCAATACATCAAAAAAAATTGATTAAGGAGAGGATTTAAATGAGAACACATATTGGACTTAACGTAACGGACCTAAAGGCTTCAATTGAATTTTATACGAAGGTATTCAACAGTGAACCTGTAAAAGTGAAAGATGACTACGCGAAGTTCCTACCTGAAGAGCCTTCCGTAAACTTCACTCTGAATCTAAAAAAAGAGGTAACAGGCAATCAGGTTGGACACTTCGGACTACAGGTTGAGAGTCATGATGATGTGATGCGTCACAAAGAAAGACTTGAGAAGCTAGGCTTTTTCGCTCGCGAAGAAATGAACACGAACTGCTGTTATGCCTTGCAAGATAAATTCTGGGTGACAGATCCTGATGGCAACGAGTGGGAGTATTTCTATACGAAGCAAGATAGCGAGGAACTTGAGGAGGCTGTTTCAAGCAGCTGTTGTTAAACGTTACGAACTAAAAAAGCGACCAGATTTGGTCGCTTTTTCTTATTTCTCTACCATCAAACTTCTAAGGAAATCCAACACCATCTCATTATAGAGATGAGGGTTCTCGATGTTCGCAATGTGACCCGCTCCAGGGAGAAGACCGATGTTTATATGATCATTCTTACTCTTTACGTAAGCTGCTGCTTCCACTTCATACAGCTCGTTGCTGCCGTTTAACAACAGTGTAGGCGTTTTGAGCGCTGATAGCGTTTCTTCTTGAATCGTTGGATAGTTAAACGTCATAAGATCGTTTACCTTCATCAACGTATCGTACCACTTCGTACCATGAATCTCTTTAAAATAATCCGCCGTATCAGGATCTGTTTCTTCCAAGTTAGAGAAATGCTTATGCTGTTCATCTAGCTTTCCTTTTAGATGCTCTGGCACAAACGGCGTATAGCCTGTTAAAATCAGTCCTTTTACTAAGTCAGGCCGTTTGATCGCAGTATGTATAGATAAAGTTGCACCAAGAGAAAGACCAAGTAAATACGCCGGTCCGTTTGCTTCTAAATCTTCCACTAGCCACTCAACGGCCGTTTCAACGTAATCCTGATTCGCTTCGATCGATGATACCCCGTGACCTGGAAGATCAGGTGTAATCACCTCATAATGCGTAGAGAAAAATTCCTTCTGTGTTTGAAAATGAAGGTCTCCTGTTCCCATGAAACCATGTAGCATATAAATTCGTTCCA
Source organism: Anaerobacillus sp. ABD4_527 (assembly GCF_056160805.1). Classification (NCBI taxonomy): domain Bacteria; kingdom Bacillati; phylum Bacillota; class Bacilli; order Caryophanales; family Bacillaceae; genus Anaerobacillus; species Anaerobacillus sp. ABD4_527. Next base: position 185,733 of record NZ_JBSWXZ010000002.1, on the reverse strand, counting down.
TTACCATTCACCGCCACTTCTAATTTTCTTACCTCTTCACTTTAACATAAACAAAAGCAGCGGAATAAAGCCGCTGCTCGAACTTACACGGTTGTTGTTTCTTCTTGCACAGACCAATCGAACTGATCACTCTTAAGCCACTTCCAAAGCGCTTCGATATCCTTAGAGAAGACACGATCTTCTTTAATGGTAGGAACGACATCTCTTCCTTCTGCGTGAAGCTTCTGAACAGATGTTGAAGCGTGTTTCACCTCTCGATACTCAAGCGCTTGCATCGCACAGATCAATTCGATGGCAACGACCTTTTGAGCGTTGATCACGATTTGATATGCGTGACGTGCCCCGATTGTGCCCATGCTTACGTGATCCTCCTGGTTGGCAGATGAAGGAATGCTATCGACGCTTGCCGGGTGCGCGAGGGTTTTATTTTCAGATACAAGTGAGGCTGCAGCGTATTGCATAATCATCGCACCTGACTGAAGACCAGGATTCGGACTTAAGAACCCAGGAAGATCGTTAAGCTGTGGATTTACCAGTCTTTCGATCCGTCGCTCTGAAATATTCGCCATTTCTGCAACGGCAATTTTCAAAAAGTCCATAGCAAGGGCAATCGGCTGACCGTGGAAATTCCCTCCTGACACGATCGTTTCGCCATCATCGAAAATAAGGGGATTATCAGTTGCTGCGTTCATTTCGATCTCAAGCTTTTCTTTTACATATGAAAGACTCTGTCTTGAAGCCCCGTGAACCTGTGGAATACATCTTAGTGAATAAGCATCTTGTACCCGCTTCTCTCCTTGGTGTGTGATGAGCTTGCTGTCACTTGTTAATGTTCGGATTCGTTTCGCCACTGCGATTTGTTCACGATACCCTCGTGCTTCATGGATAGCAGGATGAAAGGCATCGATGATCCCTTCAAGTGCTTCGAGGGTCATCGAAGCGATCCAATCGCTCTGGTCGAAAAGCCGTTCTGCTTCGATATAGTTGATCACACCCATCGCCGTCATCGCCTGCGTCCCGTTAATCAGAGCGAGCCCCTCTTTCGCTTTCAGCGTAAGAGGTTTATAGCCAAGTTCATCATACACTTCTGATGTTGGACGAATGTCCCCTTTGTAGTGAACCTCACCTTCCCCAACTAACACGAGCGCAAGGTGTGAAAGCGGCGCGAGATCACCAGAAGCCCCGAGTGATCCTTGACTTGGAATTACAGGAATCATCCCCTCGTTCGCTAGATCACGAAGACGCTCAACGACACATGGCCTCACACCAGAGAAACCTTTAATCAACGCGTTGAGCCTAAGAACGACCATCGCTTTACTAACATCGATTGGAAAGTGATCGCCAACTCCGCAAGCATGCGACCGGATGAGGTGTAGCTGCAGTTCATCGACATTTTTATCTGGAATAAGAACGTCGCTGAACTTCCCGAATCCTGTATTGATTCCATAAACGGTCTTCCCTGTCGCAACGATTTTCTCTACCGCTTTGCGACTTTTCTTCACCTTTTCCATACTCGACGGGTGAATCGAGACATCTTCGTCTCCGTATATGATTTTCTTCATCTCTTTTAACGTTAAATCAGATCCTGTTAACAATATCATGGTTCATTCTCCTTCCAGTTTTTCAAGGCGTATACAAAAAAGGAGACGACAATGGTACATAGCGTACCATCGCCGTCTCCTGATCACTCATCACTATAGACAGCTTTATCCTATATGATTGATACCTAGACCGAACGTTTCGTGTTCAAGTCCTTTTACAGGAGCGCCAATCGTTCCATAGAATGCGACTGCGATCCATTCTCCCTCATCAAAATGCTCATACGGTGTTCCTCTAACGACCGCAAACCTTAGCCCTACTGTTCGCATCATGTTTCCTGCTCCGATTTGACCACGCATCACACCTTCTAAAGCCTCTAGAATGGCATGATAAAGCGCATGTGTCTCTCGGTAAAGTTCATCTGAAATGATACTATTCCGTTTCGCAGCTGTTTCGACAGCCGAGATCACTTTTTCCATATTCATTGAACCAGCTTTGCCTTGGCAGTACTCAACATCTTTTAACTGAGATGAAAAAGGCTCTAATTCTTCTGGTGTTAAACTCGCTACCAGCATTGCTAGTTTCCCAATCTTAATTTGTGGCATATGCGTCACCCATCCAGTACTCCACTAATCACTACTATCTTATTAAATTGTATGCGTTTTCAGAATCATATGTCAATAGATTCTAGCTAAGTTTTACCCTGTTATCATGCTAGATGACTAGTGTGTTAAAGAGGCTTTTAGTCACTCATTTTCAGCTTATGTAAACAAGTTCCAATAACTTGATAAAATTTGTAATTTGTCGAATAGTGTTGAAATTCACTTCAATACTTGTATAATAAAAGTTGTGACAAAATTGTCAGAAATATTTAAATAAACTAAAAGAGGAGCGACTTACATGGAAAGTTTTTTATCGAGCATCATTGATGCTTCAAACAACATCCTCTGGGGTTACGTACTGATCGCAGGATTACTCGGACTCGGCGTATACTTCACGATCGCCTCCCGTTTTGTACAATTTCGTTTTTTTGGAGAGATGATTCGCGTACTTGGAGAAAAACCTGAATTCAAAGATGGAAAGAAAAACATTTCACCGTTTAAATCGTTTTGTGTTGGTGCTGCCACACGAATCGGTACTGGTAACTTAGCAGGTGTTGCCGTTGCGATTACACTTGGAGGTCCTGGTGCCGTCTTCTGGATGTGGATCGTAGCCCTACTTGGTGGCGCGACGGCGTTTATCGAGAGTACGTTAGCACAGGTTTATAAGATTAAGGATGCAAAAGCCTACAGAGGTGGGCCCGCTTACTATATTGAAAAAGGACTTAAGAAAAGATGGTTAGGCGTTCTATTCGCCGTCATCATAACGATCACGTTTGGACTTATTTTTAATTCTGTTCAAAGTAATACGATTGCGCTTGCATTTGAGAATGCATTCGGTATGAATCGTCTCGCGATGGGACTCATCATCACGGCACTTACAGGTCTTGTGATTTTTGGTGGTGTACACCGAATTGCGAACTTATCGAGCGTGATCGTCCCAGTCATGGCAATACTTTATATTGCGATAGCACTGATCGTACTGTTTATTAACATTGCTGAATTACCAGCCGTTATTTCTTTAATTGTTGGACATGCTTTTGGACTTGAGCAGGCCTTCGGTGGTGCGATTGGTGCAGCAATCATGAATGGTGTAAAACGCGGCCTGTTCTCTAACGAAGCTGGAATGGGTAGTGCACCGAACGCAGCTGCTACGTCAACAACATCACACCCTGCAAAACAAGGACTCATCCAGTCATTAGGTGTTTTTGTCGATACGATTTTAGTATGTTCGGCAACAGCGTTCATCATCTTGCTCGCACCCGTGTTTCAAGCAGGAGATGTATCTGGTATCGAATTGCTTCAGAATTCACTAAATTCACATATCGGCGGTTGGGCTGGAATCTTCATCTCGATTTCAATCCTGCTCTTTGCATTCAGTTCAATCATTGGATCTTACTATTACGGTGAAACGAATATTGAATTTATTAAAGAAAGCAAAACGGCTCTCTTTATTTTCCGAATCGCAACGATGGCGTTCGTCCTCATCGGTTCTGTTTCAAGCTTAAGCCTCGTATGGAAAATGGCCGATCTATTTATGGCCCTCATGACGATCATCAACTTGATTGCGATCGCGATGCTAGGTAAAGTAGCCGCGAAAGTGTTAAAAGACTATGAGACTCAGCGTAAAGCAGGTAAAAACCCAACATTTACGCCTAAAGAGCTCGGTATCGAAGGTGCTGAAGCTTGGGAGGATGAAGAAGATCAAGAGGAAAAGAAGAAAGCAGCGATGTAAAGAGAGAGCCTGGGTTCCCAGGCTCTTTTCGAATGAAAAAGATTACAAGTTCTGCTGCTCACCACCCTTTCTTTTGAAAAATAGGATTGTCTTAAGTATGATGGTAATAGGAAAACGTAATAGTGGATGTATTGAAAACTAGAACCTGAAGGAGTGGAAAACATGAACAACAGTCAATTTGATAAGATCAAAAACGGTAAAGGGTTTATCGCTGCACTAGACCAAAGTGGTGGTAGTACACCAAAAGCGCTAGCAGAATACGGCGTACCTGAAGATGCTTATACGAATGAAGATGAAATGTTTGATCGTGTGCACCAAATGCGTACTAGAATCATTACGTCCCCTGCTTTTAGTGGTGACAAGATCATAGGTGCAATTCTTTTCGAACAAACGATGGACCGCGAGATCGAAGGAAAATACACTGCTGATTACCTTGCGGACAAAGGCGTCGTTCCATTCTTAAAAGTCGACAAAGGACTTGCTGAACAAGAGAATGGCGTACAGCTAATGAAACCAATCCATGATCTAGATGAAACGCTTAGACGTGCGAACGAACGAAAGATTTTTGGTACAAAGATGCGCTCCGTGATCCACGAACCAAGCACAAGCGGTATCAAAGCGGTTGTCGACCAGCAGTTTGAAGTCGGTAAACAAATCATCAATGCTGACATTGTTCCGATCATTGAGCCTGAAGTAAACATTCACAGTCAAGACAAAGAAAAATCTGAAGAGATTTTACGTGATGAGATCCTGAAGCACTTGAACAACCTATCTGAAGATGAAAACGTGATGCTGAAGCTTACGATCCCTACAAACGCGAATGCATACAAAGAATTAATCGACCACCCTCGCGTTGTACGTGTCGTTGCGCTATCTGGTGGCTATTCTCGTGATGAAGCAAATGAGAAGTTAAAAGAAAATGACGGACTGATCGCAAGCTTCTCTAGAGCTCTTGCTGCAGACTTGAACGCTAATCAATCAGATGACGAGTTTAATGCAGCGCTTAAAAACGCTGTGGATACGATTTATGATGCTTCAGTTAATAAAAAATAACGTCATTCAAAAAGGTGCGTTCCCTACGCGGGTGACGCACCTTTTTATAGTTATATGATAACATTATCCTATAAAAAATGAGCACCGTATTTAGATTTGAATAGGTGGTCATTTTACCGTTTTACGAAGCCTTTCTAATATTCGTTTGCCAAGCCAAATCGTTATCCATCATTTTCTTCGCTGCATAAATAAGAATGAACTGGATGACGATGATCGGTAGCCCCATCAATCCAGAGACAACTGACAGTGGAGGCAGCCCTCCAATGCGCATGAGAATGAGCGCGAAGGAAGTGATGATCATTGCGATAACGATTCGTAACGTTCTCGGAGGTTCGTTCTTACTCATATCCCTTGTACTCGTATACGCTGCAACCGTATACGTGGTGGAATCAAGCGTTGTCGTTAAGAAGATGAGTGCAACGATCATGAAGATCACGATCGATACTTCTCCTAACGGTAGCGTTTGGAGAATTTCCGGAATAGCAGCCATCCGTTCATTCTCTTGAACGAGTTTTAATATTGAAAGATCTCCTTCAAGGTACCGATGAACACCAAGTCCTCCCAGTACCCCTGTCGCGATCCAGGAAATCAACGTTGGTGCCAGGAGATACGTGAGAATCATTTCTTTGATCGTTCTTCCTCTTGAAATCTTAGCAGCGAACACACTATGTAACATCGCCCATGTTGCACTGTAAGCGAACCAGAACACCGTGTTGCTTTGAATATGAGAACCTTTGCCTTCGTAGACTGACTCCGTGTTTAATGAAAGGTTGAGATAGTTCGTTAATAGAAACGAAACGCTATCAGAAAAATAGTTTAATATGAACACACCAGGACCTGCGATCAGGATAAATACAGCGAATAATCCTGCAAGATACATGTTCAACGTACTCAGACGTTTGATTCCTTTTTCAATTCCTAAATAAGCGCTGAGTGAGAATAAGAACACCCAAACAATCGTCACGAGAATCGTCATCCCGAACGTCACTTCCATATTGAGTAAGTTTGATAGATTATGAGTGATGATTGGCGCCCCGAGACCCAAAGTCACAGATGCACCTGCAAGGATACTGATAAGAAACAGAATATCGAGAACTCTTCCTCCCCAGCCATCTGTGAACTTATCTCCAAATAAAACCCGGCATGCTTCAGAAATTCTCATCAAAGGTCGCTTTTTCACATGAAGGATGTAGCCCATCGCAGGAGCACTCATAACGAAAATAGCAAATACTTGGAACCCCCATAGAAACATGCTATATGCGTTTCCCCATAAAAGGGCTTCAGCTGATCCAGCACTCACTCCTGCTGGTGGATCGTTCGCGACTGATGTCCACTGAAGCATTCCGGTCCTCATAATCGTTGAACCAACGCCCATCGCGATTAGTATTGAAGCGTATTCAAAAAGCGTGAAGCGAGGTTTTTCTGTAGGGTCTCCTAGTACGACTTGGCCGTATTTTGAAAAAGCGAAGTACAATCCTGCTACGACTAGAATGATGCCGTACCATAGATACCCCCAGCTAAACACATCCACTATGGTATCAAAGATTGAATTAAGTAAGCTTAAAGACTCTGCTTCATACATAGCAAAAGGTATACTGATCGCAATCATGATCAGTACAGATGGAACAAAAATCTTGTAATCGATTAACTTCTCCGAACTCATGATATCCCTCTCTATCTCTATCCTAATTTCTCTCAAATTTTCATTACCCGGAAATGGAAGAGACATAACGGTTTGAAATAGGGTTTTTCATCCAATTCTTACTAAAAAAGGCGTTTAGGGACATGTTCACTTTTTCGCCCAGTGTATTGATTGACGATACCTCGCTCACCTGGTATAGTCATTATGTTTAAATGATTAAACGTTTAATAATATAAACGTAAATGAAAGGAACGACACTTACATGAAAACAGCACTTATTACAGGGGCGTCTACTGGTATTGGAAAACAGTTTGCATACACTTTAGCAGAAAAAGGATTGAACGTGATTCTTGTCTCTCGAACGAAAGAAAAGCTAGACCGGATCGCTGACGACCTCAAGAAGACCTATAACGTACAAGCAATCGTGATACCTAAAGACTTAAGTATTGAAGGAAACGCGCAGGAAGTATACGATAACGTTCATGCGATGGGGTTCACTGTCGACATGCTGATCAATAACGCTGGCGCAGGTACAACGGGTGAACTTTTAGAAAAAACAGTTGAGAAAAACCATCAACAGGTGATGCTGAACGTTACGTCTGTTGTTGATCTGACTCATCTATTCTTACAAGACATGGTTTCAAAGGGAAAAGGAGAGATCATCAACATCTCATCTATGGCAGCGTTCCAACCTATTCCATACATGTCGATCTACGCTGCTACAAAAGCATTCGTCCTATCTTTCTCTGAAGGATTGCACGAAGAGTACAAAGAGAAAGGGATTCACGTGATGTCCGTTTGTCCCGGAAATACTGAAACAGAATTTTTCAACGAGGCGCCAGACGCAATTAAGGCCGGCAAGATGAGGACATCAAAACAAGTGGTAGACACGACCTTAAGTGGGTTAAAGAGAGGAAAAAGTTCAATCATCGATGGTCGAATGAACGTTGCAACTTCTTTCCTTCCACGTTTATTGCCTAGAAAGACTGTTAGGAAAATCAGCTCATCTCTTATGAAAAAAAGTATGAAGAACTAAAAAAGTCCGGTCTCATGAAAGAGATCGGACTTTTAACATGTGTTATAAAAACAAATAAGCAAGTGGCGTTACAATGATGATCGTCAAAATCGTACGCTCTACCCAGATCACGAGTAGTTTTGGAATACTCACTGGAATATTCGTAGACAGGATACAAGGAATGAGCGCTGAGAAAAACAGAATCGCAGAAACGGATACCGTTCCGATCACGAACTTTGTGATCAATGGAGCATCCACTACGAGAAGTGCCGGTAAAAACATTTCTGCGATTTCCATTGCGGAAGCTTTTGCTGCGAGAAGCGGCTCAGGAACTTGCATAATCCAAGTAAATGGATAGAAAATATACCCTAGAATGTCGAACACCGGCGTGAATTCAGCGAGCACAAGTCCAAGCAAACCTACCGACAAGATCGAAGGTAGAATAGCAGCGGTCATAATGAACCCGTCCTTCAAGTTCATCCATACGTTTCTTCCTAGTGATGGAGACTTTGCTGCAGCAGCCATCGCTTGACTCCATGCTGCCTTCAAGCGGTTTTCTTTAATAACTTCTTCTGGACTTCCTTCCCCGTCGTAGTACGCTTCACTCATTTTGTTCAATGGCCAAATCCGTACCGTGATAGCGGTTACAAGAAACGTCGTAAAGAGCGTTAGCCAGAAGTAAATGTTCCACACTTCCATCAGTCCGAGCGTTTTTGCTACAACGATCATAAATGTCGCTGATACCGTAGAGAACCCTGTTGCGATGATCGTCGCTTCTTTAATCGTGTACTTCCCTTCTTTAAACACACGGTTCGTAATCAGCAACCCGATCGAATAACTGCCTACAAACGATGCGACCGCATCGATGGCAGAACGACCCGGCGTTTTCCAAATCGGTCTCATGACAGGTTGAAGGATGACGCCGATAAACTCTAATAACCCATAGCCAACGAGCAACGCAAGAAAAACCGAACCTATTGGAACGAGTAATCCTACAGGAATCACGAGTTTCTCGAATAAAAATGGTCCCATCCCTGGGCTGAATAACCACGCCGGTCCGAATTCGAACATTAGCATGAGTGCAACGAGGACACCTAGTACTTTAAAAAGCGATAGTCCTATGTTGACAACGTCTTTATTCCACGTGTTATTAATAAACGGATAGATGGCTCCGATCACAATAACAAGGAGTGCGTAGTAAGGAACCAAAGAAGTGAACGTCGTTGTGAGATACGTTACGATGTGATCGAGCGGGATCGATGATTTTCCTCCAACTGTAATTGGGACGAAAAAAGTAAAGATTCCGATCAAACTAAAGCCGAAAAATTTCAGCAGCTGAGAAAATGAGGGTCTAGCAGGCTGAACATGAACCTCTTGTTTCACTGTTTCCATGTCATTCCTCCAATTGATTGAATGTTCTGATAGTTATAGGTAGAGGGTTGCCCCTCTTATCTGCTGCAATAACCAGTCAAAAACGACAGCATCACATGAACCGCACTACTCACCGCCATGTCGCCAACGTCTTTCCTCGGATCGAGGCAAACGATATCCATCGCTTTTACCTTCGGATGCTCACCAGCGAGTTGTACCGCATCGAACAGTTCATTCGTAAACATTCCACCAGGCGTCGCAGCAGGTGCTGCAGGATTGTGGGTGATATCGAGAACGTCCATATCGACCGTTAAATAGATCGTATCAACTGTTTTGTTCAGCTTAGCAAGTGCTTCCTGAACAACAGAGGTGATCCCCCTCTTACGCGCCTGCTTCATCGTCGTATAATGGACACCATGTTCATCCGCATAGTCCTTCAGCTCCCTCGCATTGAAAAAGCCGTGAAGTCCGATATTATGAACATGCTTTCCTTCGATTGTTCCACTTTCGAGCAAGTTGCGAATCGGCGTACCGTTTGCTGGGCCGATGTCCGTAAGGTCTCGTAAGTCAAAGTGGGTATCGAATTGCAAGATCCCGATGGTTTCATCTGGATTTGCTCTCTTTAACCCTTTTACAAGCATGGCTGTGATTGAATGATCGCCACCCATCGTGACTTGCATCGTATGAGGGTGATGGCGTTTCATCGCCACCATCGCCTCCTCGATGTTTTGGTGTGTCTTTGCGATATCCGTGATATGTTGCTTCACATCACCTAAATCGACTGCTTTAAGTGATGCAAGATCAATGTCTTCATCAAGGTTATACGTACCAAACGACTTCCACATCCCGCGCATCGCATCTGGATTTTCACTCGCGGCAGAAGTGGAAATGGATGATTTAGAAAGAGGGATGCCAAGAATCGTGACATCAACATCCTCCCAGTTTGGCGGTGACTCCCCAATCGCTTCGATCCACTCATGGACCTTTAAGTCACTCGTCTTATCGCTTTGCTTTGACCAGATTCTACTCGGGCGATCTAACAATGGGTATGGATAACTCATACGAGCTGACCTCCAACTACGCGCGGAACACCTGCTTTTACGACGGTATCCACGTGGTTCATCCCATACTGATACGAAAGGAAAAGATAGTTCGGTACGTTAAAAATCGTAACGTCCGCTTTCTTTCCAGGTTCAAGACTTCCCGCCTGATCCGCACAACCGATCGCATGTGCAGCGTTAACAGTCGTAGCCGTTAACACTTCTTCAGGCGTCATCCCCATGTTCAAACAGCCGAGGTTCATGATGAACGGAAGGGAAATCGTTGGAGAAGATCCTGGATTCGCGTCTGTTGAAAGTGCGACAGCTACTCCCGCATCGATCATCTTCCGTGCTTCCGCAAATTCAGCCATAAGGAAGAACGCTGTACCTGGAAGAAGTACGCCAACGACCCCTGCTTCCGCCATATCCTTAATACCTTGATCAGATGCACGAAGCAGGTGATCCGCAGAAATCGCACCAACAGATGCGGCGAGTTCTGCTCCAGCGTATGGCTCGATTTCATCAGCATGAATCTTCGGAATCAATCCATGCTCTTTGCCAGCCTGTAAAATTCGTCTCGACTGCTCTGGTGTAAAGACGCCTCTCTCACAGAACACATCGTTGAACGTTGCAAGGTTACGCTTTGCAACTTCCGGGATCATTTCATTGATCACCCGATCAACGAACACGTCAGGATTTTCTTTTTCATCCATCGGAATCGCATGAGCACCCATGAACGTCGACACAAGATCGACCGGATGATCTTTTCCAAGTTGATCTGCGACTTCAAGCTGCTTCATTTCATGTTCGAGCGTTAACCCATAGCCGCTCTTCGCTTCGACTGTCGTGACGCCATGAAGCATAAATTGATCGAGGCGTTTTTTAGACTGTTCGTAAAGCTCCTCATGACTCGCTTCCTGAGTTGCGCGCGTTGTCGCATGAATGCCGCCGCCCGCTTCCATGATATCCATGTAGGCTTTCCCTTCAAGACGCATCGCATATTCGTTCTCTCTTGTTCCTGCATGAACAAGGTGCGTATGAGGATCGATCAAACCAGGTGTAACGAGCTTCCCTGTTGCATCGATGTGTTCATCGTCTTTCAAAGATTTTCCGTATTTTTCAATAAGAACATCCGTCTTCCCTACTTCTACGATCTTGCCGTCTTCCATATAAACCGCACCGTTTTCAATGATGTCAAGGTTCGACATCGCTTCTTTTACCGCAGGTTTCTCTGTATGTCCAGCCATCGTGATAAGCTGTGCTGCGTGTGTGATTAATAATTTTTGCATACGCCTCTCCCTCCTACTGCTTTTTCAACATCGGAATGTTAATATTTTTTTCTGCTGCTGTTTTTTCCGCTAGTTCGTAACCTGCATCAACATGGCGTGCAACGCCCATTCCAGGATCCGTCGTTAGAACACGCTCTAGACGAGCTTCAGCGTCTTTCGTTCCATCCGCTACGATGACCATACCTGCATGTAAGGAATAGCCCATGCCTACGCCGCCACCGTGATGGACACTCACCCAGCTTGCGCCTCCAACACTATTGATCATCGCGTTCAAGATCGGCCAATCTGCAACCGCATCACTGCCGTCTTTCATTGATTCTGTTTCACGGTTTGGTGAAGCGACTGATCCTGAATCGAGGTGATCACGACCGATAACGATCGGTGCGCTAAGCTCTCCGCTCGCAACCATATCGTTAATGATCTTTCCAAAACGAGCCCGCTCGCCGTAACCAAGCCAGCAAATACGAGACGGAAGCCCCTGGAAGCTGATCTTCTTCCTCGCCATCTTGATCCAGTTGCAAAGGTGCTCGTTGTCACTGAACTCTTTTAAAATCACTTCATCCGTTTTGTAAATATCTTCAGGGTCTCCAGATAGTGCTACCCAGCGGAAAGGACCTTTTCCTTCACAGAACTGAGGTCGAATATACGCTGGAACGAACCCAGGAAAATCAAACGCGTTCTCGATTCCTTCGTCCTTTGCAACCTGGCGAATGTTATTTCCGTAATCAAACGTCACGGCACCTTTCTTCTGCATATCGAGCATCGCCTGAACGTGTGTCGCAATGCTTTTCTTTGAAAGCGTCGTATATTGTTCGGCATTACTCTTTCGAAGCTCATCTGCTTCTTTCAAACTCATGGAAACAGGAACATACCCATTCAATGGATCATGTGAAGACGTTTGGTCTGTCAGCACATCTGGAATAAATCCTCGATTGATCATCTCTGGCAGCAACTCTGCTGCATTCCCAAGCAGGCCGATCGATAACGCCTCACCTTTCTGCTTCGCATCTTCTGCAAGCTTGATCGCTTCATCAAGACTTTCGGTCGATGTGTCGAGGTACTTCGTATCGAGTCGACGCTGAATGCGATGCTGATCGATTTCGATCGCGATACACACACCGCCGTTCAACGTGACTGCGAGTGGCTGGGCACCACCCATACCGCCAAGTCCCGCAGTTAACGTGATCGTTCCTTTCAGGCTCCCGTCATAATGCTGCTTCGCAAGCTCACCGAACGTTTCATACGTTCCCTGAACGATTCCCTGACTTCCGATATAAATCCAGCTTCCTGCTGTCATCTGACCATACATCATGAGCCCTTTTCGATCGAGCTCCTGGAAATGCTCCCAGTTTGCCCACGCAGGCACGAGGTTCGAGTTCGCGATCAACACTTTCGGCGCGTCTTTGTGTGATTTAAAAACGGCCACAGGCTTTCCGGATTGAATCAAAAGCGTTTCATCTTCTTCAAGCTTCTTAAGGGAATCGACGATCGCCTCGTAACATTCCCAGTTACGCGCCGCTTTCCCAATCCCACCGTACACAACGAGCTCATCAGGATTTTCCGCTACATCTGGATGGAGGTTATTGTTCAGCATCCTTAGCGCAGCTTCCTGAATCCACCCTTTCGTATTCAACGTCGTTCCTCTATATTGTTCAACTTTACCTGTTTTCGTTTCTGACATCATCTTCACTCCTCTGATCTTCTTTGATACTTTTATGCTAGCATTCAAAAAGTTCAGAAAATAGATGATGCTCTTTTGAATAATAGAAATCACTTCACATTGTGATAATTAAATTATGTAAAATACCGTCACTTAATAGCACTTATATTAGTTTTTATAAAAATATTAGTTAAATATAAAAAAGACTGCGCATAGAGCGCAGCCTTAATGACGCTTTCGATACTCACCAGGCGTTTCACCTGATTCTTCTTTAAATACTCTGCTAAAGTAATTCGCGTTCGTAAATCCTGTTTCGTGTGCGATCGCTTGGATTGTTTCTTTTGTTCCCGACAGCATCTCTTTCGCTTTTTGAATCCGAATGCCATTCACGATTTCTCGAAACGCTTGACCGTATTTTGTAGATAGCGTATGACTCAAATACGAAGGATTGCGATTCACGTGTGAAGCAACTTCTTTTAGAGATAGCGCCGTGTCATGGAAGTGTTCTTCTATATATGCGATGGCTTCTTCAACAACATTCATCTTCGCGTGCTTCCCTTCATCGATGGCTTGAAGCAGATCATTAATGAAGAGAATGAAATCTTGAACGATTCTGTAAAGCACGGGACTGTATAGAATCGTATCGAAAACCTTTTTATATGCTTCTTCTTTCTCTTTGATCCCTTTTCGAATCATAAAACGACGAACCTGTGCGAGAACACTCGTTAACCTCGTTCTGAGTAAACCAGGGTCTGGGTAGGGACGTTCAATATGATAAAACTGTTCATACAGCCACTTTTTAATGTCGCTCGAACGCCCTTCATCCAGCATATACACCCAATCCCGCTGCTCAACTAGCGTTAAAAATGGATCCATGTCGCGCCACTCAGTGTGAGCACTTGAAGTCAGCACCTGCTGATAGCCTGTAAAAAAAGTCGTCTCCATTACTTTGCGGAGCTTCTTGTACATACCATGAAGGGACTCTTCGCCATCACCGCGGTCGACCGCAATCACGAGCGGCTTTCCTGTCGCCCGCTCCCATTCCTCTAGGAAACGCTGTGCCTGTGCGATCGTATCTGGCAGTTGCTCCTCAAAAATTAGCACAACGCGATCGCTTGTAGAAAAGACGAGAGGCTCATGATAAAAGTCAAAATGGTCGATGAACGAGCGTAAATCGCTTAAATCCCTTGACGACTCCGTTTTCAGTAAATAGATCGGATGATGATAAGGGATTTGCTCGTCGATGAAGAGGGATTCATACCATACCGACTGTTTTGAATCCTCTTCTTTCCCCCTTCGATGCGATAGCTTTCTGAACGCTAGCTGAAGCGTATTTTTCACCCTCGATGGTGACAACGGCTTGACCCAGAGGTCGATCGCTCCGATTTCAATCGCTTGCGTTGCCTTTTCAAACGTCGGTTCTGCTGTAACCGCAACAACTTCTCCCACATACCGATCGATGAACTTTTTCACCATCGACCACTTCTCGTCAGGTATCAGATCGAGCTCTAGACAGAGTATATGGGGTAAATTGTTCTCGAGCGTTCCGAACATATCCGACAGCTGATCAACAAGCATCACATCAGATATCGGAAACGAATATTTGGAAATCAACCACTCGAGCCCAGCGAGCTCCTGTTTGTCACGATCGACGATCACCACTTTGTACAAACCGTTCACCTCCGTTTCACACCTTCTACTTTTATCTTACTATAATACGCGCACTTATGCGCTGAGCCGTTCTTGGCTTGTCACGTTTTCTAAGCCTTTATAGTGCTGTGTGAATGGGAAGACCACGCTGACGATGACAAGCAAAACGCCACCCGCGACGACCGTCGGAATACCTCCCCAATAAGATCCAACCCATCCTCCGATCAGTAGCCCTCCAAGGAAACTTGCATGTAAAATCGCACTGATGATACCACTCACTCTTCCAAGGATCGTTTCATCAACAGATTGCATGAACATGCTGTTTAATGGCACGTTGATAAACGGGTTCGACAGCCCAAGCATGCTCATCCAGATAAAAATCGGAATGATTGGATAAGCTTCTTGCAACCAGTTTACCGGCAGGATCAAGATACACAGCGCACCAGTTAACCCGATTGCTCCTAAGATCAGTTTGTTCGATTTTACTCTCTTCATAACGAATGGAATGAACAAAGCACCTAGCACACCGAATACACCTTCCGTTGATTCCAACAGTCCAAAATGGAACTCTTTTATTTCAAATACATTCAAGATGATATGGTACATGTTCGCTCCGACGACGCTCATCACGAAAGCCGAGACGATCAATAACCATGTGAATCCTTTTAAGAACGCATCCTCCTTCATCGAAGCTAACCCCTCTTTCAATGAAGTGAGGTAACCCTTTTCTGAACCTGATTCCTCTGAATCCTCCCGCTTCACCACAATCAAGCCGATGAGAAAAGCAGAAACGAGAAAAGTCGATGCATCCAGGATGAAGATTAACGACACATCGTTTAGTAAAAGAAGTGCTCCCCCAATAGACGGGGCAATGATGTTCATCGTCATAAACGTTGACTGCGATAATCCAACCGCCTCAGGCAATTTCTTCTTCTCGATGATTTGAGGAATGGTCGCTGTCTTCGCTGGCTCGAAGAATACAGTCCCAATTCCTTGTAAGAAAATCAATACTAATAGTCCAACCAAAGAATCATGTGCAGGAATCATGAGGAGCAGAATGATGAGTCGATAAAGGTCAGCGATCACCATGATTGCCTTTTTTGAATAACGATCGATGATTGGTCCCACAAAAACACCGAACAACAAACTCGGTATGTATCTCGCCATCAACACAAAACTAAAAACGAGCGGATTATCCGAGAGCTTTGAAACAAGAAAGATCACGACGATATGCGTGATGCCATCTCCGAGTTCTGATACAACTTGCGCCACCCACAGTTTCAAAAATGCGGGGTTTTTCAGTAAACCGATCATGTGTTGGTTACCTCTCATTAAAAATTATTTTAACGATATAAATAATTTAATTGTTGAGGGAATTCTTGTAAAGAGCCCTAGATTAGTTCATTAGCGAGAAACCCTTTGATAGTAAGGTCTTACCTCAATAAAATTTTTTTGAACGGTAAAAGAATTTTTGCTAATATGATTGGTGAGGTGATCAACATGATCAATAGTGTGGAAGTGGCCAAAGCTCTCTTCGACCCCAAGTTAAATCGCTTGATTAAAAGCGTAGAGAGTACGCCCAAAACCGTAAAAGAACTTGCTGCAGAACAAAACGAAAAACCATCAAGACTATATTATCCAATACAGAAATTAGTGAAATTAGGATTATTACAAGTCGAGCGCGAAGAGACGATTGGAAACTTAATCGAGAAGTACTACACGTCAAAACACTTGATCGGAGAAAACATGAGCATGGAAGGAGCCTTCGCGCAAGAAAACAAAGAGTTCCTTCTCGCTCAAGTGATGGCTTCCATCCAACAAGGAGTAGAAGTGTTACGGAACGACCTAGAAGCCGATCCAACCCCGGATCACTCGAGCGCAACGTTCCGACAAGTGACCGCTTCCTTGACTCTTGAGGAGTGGAACGAATTAAACAACGACATCATCAAACTGATTGAAAATCGGAAAAGTACATCTAAGGACGCCAAGACATATACGTTTGACCTTTTATCTTATGACGCTGATAAAAAGTAGCACGATCTCAGTCTAAAGTCTTACGAATGTCTCATTAGGAATGACGATGGCATGCCCTCCTTTCTACGATACGATGTAAAAAAAGGAGGCATTTCGATGATAAAAGGATTATACGAAGCTCACCTTCCTGTCAGTGATATCGAAGAATCGATCGCTTTTTATGAAAAGCTTGGGTTGAAGGTTGCACACAGAGGAGAACGCGTGTCATTTATGTGGATCGTTAAAGGTGAAAGCTGGCTTGGACTATGGGATTCAGAACAAGTGAACATTCCGTATCACCCATCGATCCGTCACATCGCATTTCACGTCGATCCAGAAGAGATCTTCTCAGCAAAAGCCTGGCTTGAAAGTAAAAACATACGCGTCCGAGAAGCATTCGGCTTCTCACCTGAAGAACAGCCCCTCGTCCTTCCGAATAACCCGCAAGCCCACGCAGCGATTTACTTTAACGACCCTGATGGGAATTCGATCGAACTCATCTCTCCGTTGAGGATCGATGTGGATGAAGGATTTGAGATGGTGTCGTTGAGTGATTGGGGGAAGAGGTAGGTTTTACTTGTTTTTGGGAGTGTGGCTTGCATTTCGCGGATATAATTGAGGTTTCGCGGATATCCACAAGGGTTTCGCGGATAAAATAGGAAAATCGCGGATATATTCTGTTTTTCGCGGATATCCGTGGGGATTTCGCGGATATAGCGTGTACTCGCTATAAGGAAAGGCAGTGCTCCTTACTTGGAAAACCCTGTTCGCTGATAAAATTGAATTTCCGCCGATATATTCAGATTTCCGCTGATATCCAGATGAATTCCGCTGATATCGAGCACAAATCCAACAAAAGAAAGATGCTGTCCCACTCAGGACAGCACCTTTTTTACTCAATTCATTAATTTCTCTAGCACCTTCTCTGTCATCTCAACACTTTTCTTCGTCCAAGGCGGGATTTCTGTGGAATCTTGCACGTCATCAAAGGTCATCCACGTAATCTCTGCTATTTCATCCTCACTTTTTATGTACGGACTTCCCTCAAAGCTCCTGCTTAGAAACACAACATCGAGCACCTGAACCTCACCCGCTCTGAACGTAGTGCTATGCACATACTCTAGATCACTACCAAGCTCAATCCCGATTTCTTCAAACACTTCTCTCTTAATCGTCTCTTCTAACACACTTAGCGAGCTTTCGTCGAAATCAACCTTTCCTCCGACTAAGGAATAGAGACCACCAGCGTGTTCTTCCTTTTCACTTCTTTTGATAATTAGATACTTTCCTTCATGATAGACTGCTGCTTCGACGTTTACTATAAAAAAGTTAGACATCCCCTCATCCTTCCCCCTACTAAACTAGCATTTTACTCAAATCATATACTTACCCGTTGTTGTTCTCCAATCGATGCCTTCTTCTCCTCAATCCTTCTATCCACCTTCAAAAACAACATCAATCCAACACCACCAAACAGAACGTACTTTACCCCCATCATCCAAGCAGGCACAAACCCACCGATAATGATATCGATCGCTGCGACAAGCATTGCGATGTAGAACACCATTTGATGAATTGCGAGATAAGAACTCCTCGCATGATCTGGCGCTAAGTCTCCTAACATCGCCTGTCGAACAGGTATGTACATGAGCTCTCCAATTGTGACGACCACCATGACAGCGATCAACACCCACGGCAGTTGAAACATCGTGAAGAGCGCATAGCCGATCGAATAAATCGAGAGACCGACCAGAAGCACCGTCCTGTTGCTCCACCGCTTTACGAGCCACGTGATTAAGCCAGCTGCAAACACAACTAGAAACGTATTCTCTGAGCGTAAGATCCCGAGCATCAAGACACCGTCTACCTCGACGTTCCACTCTCTGAAGGAAATAAGAGATTGAGAGGTTATTTCATCTGCAAAATGAATCGCAAGGAAATTCGTCAGCTGCTCTTCTAGTGATAGAACAAGGATGCCCGCAATAAAAAACATCATGAAGACACGGTCCCGAAAGACGATTTTATAGTTGTTAAAGATTGAGCCTTTTGTTGCTGTATTATCTGTTTGAGTTGAGTCAACGATGTAGGATTCTGTGATGAAGAGTTGTGTGATTAGAGCTGAGAGGAATGAAACAATCGCAATCACAAGGAACAGGTGAAACAAATAGTCATAGAAAAAGATCGCACCGATGATACCAGCGATACCTGAGGACATATTTCCGATCCAATAGAGAAGTGTAAACACATAGCGGCGATTTCCTGAATTCGTGACATCGAGTACCATCGCTTGTGAGACCGGTCCGAGCACTCCTCCGAAAAACATTGAAAAAATGAACACAGCATACGTCAAATATGGTGCATCAAGCCATGGAGAGTTTAAGAATGCGATGATAAAAAAAGCGATACCCGAACCGAGTTCAGAACCGACCATCAGTCGTTTTCGACCGATGCGATCGGAGAAGTATCCACCGATCATCCCACCTGCTACACCTATAAAAACGAGGCTTACGAGCATGAATCCTGTCACAGTTTGACCTACTTTTTGCGCAAAGTATACGGTTAAGAACGGCATGACCATCATCGTCGCAAACGTGGTGAAAAACTGGGTGACAATTCGAATCTTAATATTGTAATGAAGATTCTTAAATGACAAGTCCGTTCACCTCCTTACTGTTTTGGGCCAAATAGCAAGAGTGCATGTCGAATGTACATATCCCATCGATTTCTTTCATCATAGCTATCGATTCTGGTCAATCGAACACCATTTAGAAAAGCAAGGTACGTATCTGCGACATCATCTGGATGAAGTTCGATGAGCTCGCCTACTTCCTGCCCCTTCAGAATTAGTGGACGTAGTGCATCTCTTAATTCTAATGAAAACCGATCTAATTCGATGAACAGATCATGAAACCGGTCAGGCTGTCCGATCACGTACTGAATCATGCGTGAATACGTCGCCTGTTGAGCGAAGAATTGAAAGTGAGCGGATATGAGTTCTTTTAATTGCTTCACCGGTTCTTCTGTTGGCTCTGGTGATACTAACATCACCCGTTTGATCTCATCTAACGGTTCAAGCACCGCCGCTTTAAAGAGTTCGTCTTTGTTCTCAAAGTATGTAAAAACCGTTCCGAAGCTAACCCCCGCTTCTTTTGCGATATCCTTAATCGTTGCCTTCGAGTAACCGTTCTGAGAAAACATTTGGATCGCAGCATCTAAAATACGTGCACGTTTTTCTTCCGACTTTGGCAAAGCCATAACATCCCCCTCTTTCGTTCCACTACTTTTAATTGATTGATTAATCAATCATTATTATACCGAACAAAAATCCACATGTAAACAATTTACTTGGAATTCGTTTCCATAACGTTGATCGCGATCTCCCCAACTCCTCTAGAGACGCACGATAGCATCTTATTCTGCTTTTCTTTCTCCGTTAAAAAAGTATCGCTGTGGATGACTTCCCCTCCACACACAGTAACTTCGCATGATCCGCATATCCCCATTCTACAGGCATAAGAAACCGGATAGCCTTCGTCTAGAAGCCTCTCTAACAAACTTTCATTTTTATTTACAAGAAGCTCATTTCCTCCATTAACCGTCACGCGAAACGACTTAGGGTTTTCAATCTTACCTGCAGGTCTAAAACGCTCCTCATGGACAACACGAGATGGATAACCGAGCTCTCTCGTCGTATCCACTACCATCTCCATGAACGTTTCAGGACCACACACATATACATGAGTCCCAATCTTCCTGTATTCTAACGACTCTCTTACCTGCTTCTTTTTTTCCTCACGAGAACCACTGTAAAAGAAAACTTGTTCAGTGTACTTCGAAAGTTCCTCATAAAATGAACAACGTTGAACATTTGGCACCGCATAGTGAAGCTCAAAGGTTTTCCCCAGTGTGGATAAGTAAGACATCATTGAAAGAAAAGGGGTGATGCCAATTCCTGCAGCGAGAAAAATGAAGTGCTGTGCTTCTAGATGAACCGGGAAGTAATTGTCGGGACCTGAAATAAGCACGGTATCACCTACTTCAAGGTGTTCATGAAGATAATGAGAACCACCGTTAGCACCGATTTTTTTCACAGCAATTTGATAGTCATTTGTCATTTCCAAAGGATTATTGATGAGTGAATACTGGCGATCTCCCACGGGAAGATGCAGCGTGAGATGAGCACCAGCACCAAATGGATCGAGCACAGCTGTTTCACTAGAAAGTGTGAATGCTTTTATATGAGGTGTTACTTGTTTGATTTCCGCCACTTTTACTTGATAACGATCCTTCATTTTCTTCATCCTTTAATGGTCAGATTCTGTGAATACCGGATAAGCAAGATGTGCTCTATGATACGTTGAATAGTGTTCTGAAGGCTCAAGCTGATTCCGACAGTTTTCACAAACAAACCTCTCATGATTCACTAGACTCGTAATGTGATGACACTGCGAACAAAAAGCCCTCATCTGTTGATGGGTTTCTATGTATATATCATCTCTTGCATAGCCTAATGAAACCGCTACTCGCACCGTTTCTAGCGCTCCTTCCCCGTAAAGGATGAGCGCACTCCCAATAGGCTGTTCAGATAATAACGCTTCTACCTTTCCATAATGAAGATGACGTATTACTTCAAGCTGAACAAGCCCTCCCCCATTTTCTAATTCCCGCTGCTTGCACTTTGCTCTTTCCGTATGAACATGATCTGTAACAATCAACACATGACGATACTCCAGCGCTTCCTTCATCGTTCAATCTTCTTTGTTTTCAAGGCCGTCTCAAGATACCCCATCAATTCACGCTTATACAGAGAAATGCCTTTATAGTCAGCGAGTTCCTGGGGAAGTGTCTTTATGTTCGTATAAAACTTCTTTAGCCATTCATCGTTCGCCACTAATTCGTTTAGAGGAAGCAGGTACGTATGAATCGAGAACAAGATGTCGTTTGTTAAAGGTAATCGGAATAATCGCTGCACCTCGACGCGTAAATTCACCAATTCACCTGCATTTTCTTCCGTTACGTGATATCGAAGCTTCCCCCAATCGGAATACGTTTCAAGTGGCGTATCGAGCTTATGTGAAATGGTAATGGACCAATTCTTACGTTCCCATGCTGTGTTTGGACGTATCCTCGTGATGAACCGTTCTACTTTTTCAATAAATTCCGCTATCGCTGGAACTGGCGTATGGATCGCCTTAAACTCCATTCCAAGCACGAACGTTAACGACCAATTCGAAGGAAAGCAAAGCTGTCCGCCTTCTAAAAATAACCCATCATGCCTGTCACCCATCACGATAAGGTCCTCCTGTACGTGGCGACCTACTAGATCTAGGGGCTCGAAGTCTATCGAAGCGTGATCTCGATAAACAAACGTTTCTTCTTCTTGAAGCAAGTGATTAGTAAATACGTATGTGTTCCCTCTCCGCTTCAAAGAAAAGTGCTCCGGTTCGTACGTAGCTAATTCTCTGAAAACGAGCAACAGGGTTTCCCACTGTGACTCTAGCGAAATAGGTAAGGAGCGATAGCAACGCTCGTGGTTTTCTTCAAGAAGCTTTCGTTTCAATCGAACTTCTTCCACATAATTACTCGAAACTGTCACGGTTCGTGCTGGAGTGAGAGGAGAGGAATTATTTGTGTATTCATAGTGATCAGACGTAAATGGAAACGGAAATTCTACCTTACTAGACATTCTGAACACCTGCCATTTTTGTAGATAGTGACTAACTTCCATAATGACGCGCTGTTTTCCTCCAT
This sequence comes from Anaerobacillus sp. ABD4_527, assembly GCF_056160805.1. Taxonomy (NCBI): domain Bacteria; kingdom Bacillati; phylum Bacillota; class Bacilli; order Caryophanales; family Bacillaceae; genus Anaerobacillus; species Anaerobacillus sp. ABD4_527. The sequence continues at coordinate 163,376 of NZ_JBSWXZ010000002.1, read as the reverse complement.
TGGCGGTATGCAAAAAAGCCGCAGCATCGCTACGACCGTTCTTCCCACTTCATGACCACATTTCCCTTCTTGTGCCCCCGCTCTACATATTCATGTGCTTCCGCAATTTGATGGATTGGGTAACATCGATCGATGACCACTTTTAGTTTCCCTTTTTCGATTAATTTCTTCAAAAAACGCAAATCATCCACGTTTTCGTCCGTTATCCCGCCGATCACTTTCTTATTGCCAATTTTTGAAGTCCAGATCATCTGAAAGATTTCTCGATAGTGAAACACAGCTAATACATATAAACCGTTCTGTTTAAGAGCGTCCTTAACCCGGGAGAAAGTCGTTTTTCCTACGGTATCAAAAATGATATCATATCTCTCTCCACGCTCAACAAAGTCTTCTTTCGTATAATCGATTACTGCATTTGCACCAAGAGACTTCACCAACTCAACGTTCGTTGAGCTGCAGACCGCTGTCACGTCTGCACCAAAATACTTCGCAAGCTGAACAGCATACGTTCCTAAACTTCCAGATGCACCGTAGATTAAAACATTTTGTCCGCTAGTAATCTTCCCTTTCCTTAGAAAATCTAGCGCCGAACATCCTCCAAACGGAATAGACGCGGCTTCTTCAAAGGTCATGCTGGGTGGTTTGTGTGTGAGCGGACCTTCCTCTGATAGACGAATGTATTCAGCGTACGTTCCCTGTCCACAGAATCCGAAGACATGGTCACCGGTCTTAAACCGCTTCACTTCATTTCCCACCTCGACAATTTCTCCCGCAAAATCCATCCCTAATATTGGCTTCCTTGGTTTATTCAACCCGATAGCCATTTTCGAAATCGGCCAGAACGGTAACGATTCCCTCGTTCCACGACGGATTCGTGCATCGCCTGAAGAAACAGTTGTGGCGTGAACTTTGATCAACACCTCATGATTCGCGATAACCGGTTTCTCAACCTCTTTCAACTGAAGAACGTCTGGTGCCCCGTATCTTTCACAAACCACTGCTTTCATCGATTTCCCCCTCAGCGCGCTCCGCAATTCAGTTTATTCTTCAAGGTAAATACCTATGTATGTTCTCTCCTTTTAGAACCCCCCTCTTTATCGTCATAAAAAAAGATCAGCTGCATGAAGCAGCTGACCTCTTATGATCCTTTTCACTTTAAGCCGGATACCCAAGAATCGCTTTTTTCTCTAGATATTCTTCGATACCATAATCGCCCCACTCGCGGCCGATTCCAGACTGTTTGTATCCTCCGAACGGTGCTGCAGGGTCGAGCTCTGCATTGTTGACCTTGATTCGACCAGCACGGATGCTTGTCGCCACCTTACGAAGGGTTTCTTTATCATTACCAAATACATAGCCTGCTAGACCATATACCGTTTCATTCGCAATTTCAATCGCTTCGTCGATCGTTTCATACGTAAGGACGCACATCACTGGTCCAAAGATTTCTTCTTGCGCAATGACCATATCATTTTTTACATCTGTAAAAATGGTTGGTTTGGCATAATAGCCTTTATCGAGACCTTCTGGCTTTCCTGTACCTCCAGCGAGCAATGTAGCCCCTTCATCGATGCCTTTTTGGATATAGGATTGAACCGTGTTCCATTGTTTCTCTGAAACGAGCGGTCCTACATAGTTGTCACCTTGCGGATCACCAACAGGGAACTTCGGCAGCACACGTTTCAAGGCTTCTTCAAACTCTTCTTTCATAGAAGCAGGAATGAGCGTTCTTGTTGCCGCAGAACAAACCTGTCCGGTATTCGTTGCGATGTGGCTGACGGCAGCTTTTGCTGCTTTTTCAACATCTGCATCGTCTAGAACGATAAGTGGAGATTTACCTCCGAGCTCAAGTGCAACATTTTTAATGGTTTCTGATGCGTTTTTCATAACTTTCTCACCTACTGCAGCTGAACCTGTAAAGGAAACAAAGTCGATATCTGGGTGAGAGCTGATTCCATCACCAATCGTTTCACCAGTACCATTTACTAGATTGAAGACGCCTTTCGGGACGCCGACTTTGTCAAAGATTTCAGTTAAGATAATCGCCGCAAAAGGCGTTAGTTCGGCAGGCTTCAGTACGACCGGGCTTCCTGCAGCAAACGCACTCGCAATCTTCGTAGATGTCTGATTCGTCGGGAAGTTCCACGGTGTGATCAGACCGCTGACGCCCACAGGTTCTTTAACCACAGTGTGATCGCCTCGATCTTCAGAGAACGTAAAGTCTTTCAAGACTCTCGCAGCTTCTGAAAAGTGATTGTAACCCATGTTGTAATGAACGTTCTCTGAAATCTTACGAGGTGAGCCAAGCTCCTCCGTAATCACGTCGATGATTTCTTCTTTTCGATTCGCATATTCTTCTGCGATTTTTTCTAACATCTCAACACGTTCTTCTCTACTTGTTTGAGAAAATGTTGGGAATGCAGCTCGTGCGGCAGCTACCGCTTTATCAAGGTCTTCCTTTGTTCCTAAGCTGATCTTTCCGATCACTTCTTCCGTTGCAGGGTTGATTACCTCTTGTGTTTCTGAACCGGTTGATTCGATCCATTCACCGTTAATGTAATGTTTTAAATGGTTACGCATGATGTAAAAAACTCCTTTGTTCAATTTTTATTCTTTTCATTTCCATATTTTCTCTTTTCCGTGTACATAGTGACTGTTTCCGCTCACAGCTGACTTCAAACATCATGATGTTTTTCAATCTACTGAAACCCTTTTCTTTGCTTCTCTCCGTTTCTAACTTTACACTTAAAGGTAGGCAAACCTTGAGAGGATGGTGTATGAAATGGGACAACAGATCAAAGGAAAAACGGCAATCGTAACTGGTGCAGGAAGCGGCATCGGACGTTCGACTGCACTTGAACTCGCAAAAGAGGGCGTAAACCTTGGATTGATCGCTCGTACAGAAAGTAAGCTTAACGAAGTAGCAAAAGAAGCTGCATCTTACGGGGTAAAAGCAGTGGTCGCACCTGCTGATATCGGAAACATTGAGGAAGTTGAATACGCTGTGAAAAAATTGCACGATGAATTAGGATTTACCGACATCCTTATCAACAATGCCGGGATCGGCGTGTACGGATCATTCTTAGAACTTGAACCAGAAGAATGGAAGCGTGCGATCGAAGTTAACGTGTACGGTACATACCACGTTACTCGAGCAGTCCTGCCGCAGATGATTGAAAAGGACGCTGGTGACATCATCAACATCTCATCGAGTAGTGGATTAAAAGGCACAGCAGGTTCGAGTGCTTATAATGCATCCAAATTTGCGATCCAGGGCATGACAGAAGCACTTATGCAGGAAGTGAGACGAAACAACATTCGTGTCTTCACCTTAAACCCAAGTCTTGTCGCAACAGAGCTCGCCTTTGGAGGCGATCCTGAAAAGAATGACAAAGAAAAGTATATGCAGCCTGAAGACCTTGCTGAGTATATGGTTGGTCAATTGAAGCTGCATCCACGTATGTTTATTAAACAGTCGCTACAATGGGCAACAAATCCATTTTAAAAAGTGAAAGGAACCTTCAGTGAGAATGAAGGTTCCTTTTTTTAAGTACGGATTTCATAATTACTAAAGAAAGAAAATTCCATAACCGTTCAAAAATAACTGCAACGTACATACTCAACATATGTTATCTTTATAGAGATGCAAAACACGCAGGAGGAAGAGCGTACATGTTTGATAATGAATTCGATGTTGATATGGAAAAGGTTGTCTCGTTTCTAAAAGAGTATGGCGGCCATCACTTATCACACCTGATTTTATTACAGGATAAACAGGTTTTCTGGGCTCAGGAAAGTAAAGTGTTAATCGCATATAGACGCACCGGGAGCAAATTGATGGTATTAGGGGACCCGATCGGTGAGGAGTCTTTGCTAAAAGATGCCCTCGACGAATTTTGCGACTACAGCAGAGAGCTTGGTCTAACGCCAATCTTCTATCAGGCATCTCCGCGCTACATGCACCTTTATCATGAGCATGGATACCGATTTACGAAGATCGGTGAAGAAGCGATCGTGAACCTAGAGAATCTTACCTTCGCTGGGAAACAGTGGGCAAAGCTACGAACAAGGTGCAATAAATTCGAGCGGAATGGCTTCACGTTTTCTGTCATGCAGCCACCTTTTTCTAGTCGTCTTCTACGAGAAGTAGCAGAGGTTTCAAGATCATGGCTAGGCGATCAGAAGGAAAAAGGCTTCTCTGTCGTCTCGTTCAGTGAAGATTATGTTTCATCTTTTCCGATTGCTTTACTGAAAAATCCTGAAGGTCAGATCATCGCGTTTGCTACCATTGCGACTTCCAGCTACAGCAACAGCTGTATCGATTTGATGAGAAAGTTTCCAAACAGTCCACATGGAACGATGGATGTGCTGTTCATTCATATATTCAAATGGTTAAAAGAACAGAACGTTGAGAAGTGCAGTCTCGGTATGGCCCCGCTCTCGAATGTTGGAAATCATAAGGATTCACCGATGTGTGAGCGCCTGATGCGCTTTACCTTCCATCACGGAAACAGCCGCTATAATTTTAAAGGACTCCAAGAGTTTAAAGCAAAGTTCGCTGACTCATGGGAACCGAAATATATTTGCCACAAAAAATCGTTTTTCCCAACACTGCTTGTTCAACTGATCGCGTTGATCAATCATCCACCAGTAGCGAAAACAAAAGCTTTTTCCCGCATACGGGAATTACTGCAAAATACAGGTTAAAGAAAAGGAGACGGGAATCCCCGTCTCCTTTTCTTTGTCTACATTCTTACTAGATTCGTATCTTTCTTAATCAGGATGACGAACAGACTCGCAAGCAAACAAAACATCCCAGCGTAAAGAAACGCCCACGTATAAGAAAAGAACACCTTATAGATGAGTCCCCCACCATAAGCTGCAACGGCAGCGCCTGCTTGATGAGAGGCAAAGATCCAGCCGTAGATCATGCCGCTTTTCTCTAAACCAAAGATTTGCCGCGATATGTTGATCGTCGGCGGCACTGTTGCAATCCAGTCCAACCCATAGAAAACTGAGAAGATTACGAGTAACGTGACTGAGCCCTCAGTCAGTGCATATGGCAAAAGTAACAGCGACACGCCTCTTAGCGAATAGTACCAGAATAATAGCCACCTGTTATCGAACCGATCAGACAACCATCCTGATAGCGTTGTACCGATCAAATCGAATACTCCCATAAAAGAAAGAAGTGCTGCAGACGTCACTACAGGAATTCCAAAACTTATGCAGTAAGAGATAAAATGTGTCCCAATCAAGCCACTCGTTGAGAGGCCACAAATAAAGAAGCTTCCGGCAAGCAGCCAAAAAGCCTTAACTTTTACAGCTTCTAGAAGAGCACCGAACGCCATCGTAATCGGATTTTTACTCCCGAACGCTTCACTCTCTTCTCGCTCCTCCTCAAGTCCATATGGAAGAACACCTACATCCCGAGGTGAACTTTTCATAAATAACAAAACGACGACAAACATCACGACACTGAGAAGTAAGATGAGCCCTACCGCCCATCGCCACGAATAGTTTTCGATGATGATCGCAAGAAGTGGCAGTAGGATTAACTGGCCCGTTGCTGTACTTGCCGTTAAGATTCCAATCGCCAGCCCTCTTCTTTTCTCAAACCAGCGGTTCGCGACATATGGACTCAGAACGGTAAGAAACAGTCCAGATCCAAGTCCGATGATGACACCCCAAATTAAGATGAGCTGCCATGATTCCTGCATCACGTATGTTAAGCCTAACCCAGCGAGCAGCGTCATCATGGCGAACACCATCATTTTCTTCAGTCCGACGACCTCGATCAGAGCTGCCATGAAAGGGCCAGAAAAACCATATAGAAACAAGCTGATTCCAAACGCCAATGAGATGACCGAGCGATCCCAGCCGAACTCGTTTTCGAAAGGAATAATAAAGACACCTGAAGATGAACGGACGATACCTGCTACGATGATTGTGAAAAAGGTTATGGCTAAGATGATCCAGCTATAATGGATTCGTTTCACTGCATCACCGCTTATTGCTCAGGATACGTTTCACGTAGAAATGTAATCGATTCATGTATTAATTCTTTCAGTACATCAACATCGATATCGTCTACTTTATTGATATACACACATGCTTTCCCAGTTGTATGCTTTCCGAAGCGTCCAAGAATTTCTTCTCGTTTCGGTTCCCCTGTTGCAAAATATAAACTGATCTTCGCTTTACGAGGCGAGAATCCAACAAGCATCATATCTCCTTCATGACCGCTTTTGTATTTATAATGATAGGAGCCAAATCCTATGATGCTTTCTCCCCACATCTTTGCGTCGTATCCTGTTTCTTCAGTAAAGATGTCGAGCAATCGATACGCATCTTCACGTTTCTTTTTGCTTTCAACATTTTCAATAAACTCGATAACGCTTTTGTCGTTTTCTTTCGTCTTTAACTCATAAGCCATTTCACACTCTCCTTTACACAATCTATGAATACATTCGATCCGTTTTATTCAATAGTTTCTTTTCTTTCTCAGGGTCGAGTCCCGCTTTCCAGTCGAGCGATGGGTCTCTCGTTTTCAACCACGCTAACGTGTCTTTAACGGTCTCTTCGATCGTGCGGTACGTTAGCCCCTTCGCAATCGCTCTATCTACGCTAATGTCAGCAGCTGCGTTATTCGATTCCGGTAACCATAGTGGAAGATCGCTCCATGGTGTAACCCCTTGACTGATCAAAAACTCTTCATCTAACCAGTGAAGGAGCGCTTTACTTCCACTTATGCGCATACAGGTATCAAGCAGCTCTCCCATCGTCAGATGACGTTCTGGACCCGTGACATTATAAACGCCTGTCACCTTCTTTTCTGTCATTTTTACGATGCAATCTGCGAGGTCTCTTACATCGATGAATTGAATCGGACGCTGTGGTCTTCCTGGCGCGAGTACATCGCCACCCTCGTCTAATCGTTTCACCCAATAGCTGAAGCGATCTGAATAATCGTGCGGTCCTACAACTAAACCAGGCCGTATATGCAGCACTCTCCCCGGCATGTGCTTTTCCGCTTCTTTCTCGGCAAGTGCCTTCAACGCTCCATAATGTTCCCCAGGAACAGCACCTTCAGCCGTTACTCTCTCAGCTTCTTCTTCAGAAATAACTTGAACAGGCGACTCCTCCGTACAAGGCTTTTCGCCAAACTCTTTATACACCGAAATTGTCGATATAAAGGTATAATGATCGACAACTTCTGCTAATCGTGCAGTAGAATTGGAAACGGTTCTCGGAAAATAACCGCTCGTATCGATGACCGCATCGAACGATCGTCCGTTAAGAGCCGAAAGATCACCGTCTCGATCTCCAATCAATGTTTCGACTTCAGGAAAAGCGTGATTTCCTCGGTTGAAATGAGTAACTTCATGTCCATTCTTTAATGCCCGTTCAGTAATATACCTTCCAATGAACCGCGTACCACCTAGGATAAGAAGTTTCATTCGTACGCCTCCCCTTTTAATTAAAGTCAGACATGATATGATTTCTTCTTCGAGCTTGAAATTCCTTTATTCTTGTCGGAATAAGAATAATTGTGCCACTTCAAAAAAAAGGATGTGCTCATCGGCACACCCCTTTTTTCCTGTTCGTTTAGATGACTACTTCCAACTTTCTCTCTGTTCCTTACCAAGTTCAATAGCACCTTCTGGGATGAGGATTTCACCCGCCTCTTCTGAGGATAACGCTTTGATGACTGACCTTGATAAGTCTTGCGGAGGATACGGCTTGATGAGATAATCCTTCACACCGAGATCCAGGCCTTTTTGCTTCTCTTCTGTTACCGTTGAAACGACAATTGGAACATCTTTCGTCCGCTCCGTTTCTTTTACTGCCTTTAGAACATCCCAACCGCTCAGTTCTCCATCTAACAAAATGTCGAGAACGATGCCACGCGGCGTCATTTTTTCGATCATGTGAATAGCAGATTCTCCGCTTCTGCAATGGTAAACGTCGAACCCACTCGCTTTTAGTTCTTCCATCAATAAAAGCGCCAGACTATCATCGTCTTCTACAATGAGAACTCCACCATCTGTAGGCGTGTCCATCTCTTTACCTAAAATAGGCAAAGAAATCGTAAATATACTCCCTTGCCCTAAGCTCGACGCCACAGTCAGATCTCCTCCGTGCGCTGTGGCAATTTCTTTTGAAATCGCTAGGCCAAGACCTGTTCCACCAATCTGACGTCGATCACTGTTATCGACCCGATAAAACTTCTCAAACAAGTGAGACATCGCTTCTTCTGGTATGCCTAGCCCTTCATCTTCTATATGCAGGTGGATCATGCCGTTCTTCTCTTCAAAACGAAGTGTGATCTCTCCACCTTCAGGAGAATATTTCACAGCATTGCTAATTAAATTATTTAGCAATTGCGTGACTTTATCTCTATCTCCTAATATCTCATGATGGTCACTCGTATCATCAATATTAAAACGATGCGTTTTGTACGTTTCTATATAACTCTCCAACACGTCAGAAACGATTGGTTTTAAGTTGATCGCCGTCTTCTCATACAGTTGTTTCCCTGATTCCATGCGCTGAATATCCAGGAAATCGTTGATCAAAACCGTTAAACGACTCGCTTCTTTATGAATCGTCTTCAAATACCTCTTCTGCTTTTCTGGCTTTAGATCTTTCGAGATCATGAGCTCTGTAAACCCTAGCACGCTTGAGAGTGGTGTACGGAGTTCATGGCTCACTGTACTAACAAATTCGTTCTTCATCTCATCGACTTCATATTCTCTCGTGATATCTCGATGAACAAAGATTGAACCGATAAATTTATCCGCATTATGCAGGTGCTCATAATACATCCGAATAAATCGGGGAACTTCATGGTTTGTTTGATAGACGAGTTCACTTTCCTGCGGTTTGATTCCTTTTATCACACGGTTGATATATGTTCTTACCCCGTCCCGATAGCCTTCATCCACTTTTCCTAAAAACGTGCTGCTCCACACATCGAAGTCTTTTTTTCTGTTTTCATCTGAGATACACGCGTCCAACATCGAACACATTTGGTTATTCACTGAAATCGTGTCACCTTTTCGATCGACTAACTGAATGCCTTCTCTAACCGTGTTCAATACTTCCATCGTAACTTTACGTTCATTTTCCGTCGTTTCATATAATCGGAGTTTATCGAGAGACAGAGAGATCTGCCTGCATAGGTCGTCTACTTCGTTCACTTCTTTTTCTGTATATACGGTTGAAATCCGTGTGAGACACATAAGTGCAACAGGCGTACCTTCAGAAATAATCGGTAAGTACAGATCATATGAAAAGAAACGATCGAGAGCATGGTAACCAGCTTCTCCCTCAGTCGCTTGTCTGCTAACGATGTGATAGTTCTTTTGTGTGATGGCTTTTAATGCTGGCCCGTCATCGATATGATCGATCCAACGTTGTACCATCTCGTTTTTTAAGCCGACCGATGCATAGTCCTTGCTTTGATTGAGGAGGACGATCAACCCTCTATCAGCATTGAGAATTTCGATCAAGTTAGAAATAATGCTTTGCAGGAGATCCGTTTTACTCAGCGTTGAAGCTAATGCGCGGTTCAACTGATTACGATGCTGTAGCACTTTCGTTTGATAATTCATCGTCTTAACGCTCTGCTCAAGTTCTTCCTTGTTAACTTTTAATTCCTCGCGCTGCTTGAGAAGCGCTTCGTTTGTGCTGATCAGTTTACTCTCATTGTTTTGAACGCTCATCACCATCGAATTGAAAGCTCTCGCTAGTTCACCTAATTCATCAAACCTCTTTTCATGTGGCACTTCAACACGCTCTCCTGCTGAAACTTGACTCGAGGCAATCGCCAGTTCATGCAGCGGACGACCAACTTTTCGAGCCATCACACCGACGAGCACCGTAGCAATCAAGAGTAGGAAAACAACGAATGCAATGAAGAGGTCTTGTATCGTCGAAAGACGGTTGATGAGCTCTTCATCTGTCTCTTTAATATCCGTTCTGATTGAGTTGACGAGTTCTCGGATTGAATCTTTGGCTGTATATACGAGGTCACTCCCACCCATGTCTCGAGAAAGTCGTTGAAGTCCTTCTGTATTATCAGCCGACACTAAATCTAGCGCTTCTTCAAACAACCGATTATAGCGAACGAGATAATTTTCAAGATCCTTTATTTTTTGCAGTTCTTCGTCTGTGCTTAACTTTGGTTCTAGGTTCGAGATGTTTTCTTCAATCTTAGCTTTTTCTTGTTCATAAGATGCGAGGAAAGGGGAATCAAGTCTAAACCCTAAGTACCCTCTAGCTTCAAAAAACATCTGGTTCAAACTATCTTCAAGCTCAATCGCAGCTTCATATTTACTTCTGAGATCGTTTATCTTCGTCTCATACGTTCTCTCGATTTGATGTGTGTATAACCCAAGCGCTATCGTCACAAGTACGATAACGACTAGAAACCCTCCCATAATTCTTACAAACTGATGAGAAAGACTATTTTTCCAGCGTTTATTCATCTAAGATTGCCTCGACTGTTTCTAATAGATTGATAGGGCTAAACGGTTTTGAAAGAAAATAATTTGCTCCTGCTTCTTTCGCAAGGTCTTCATCTTTCTTTTGTGCCTTTGCTGTTAACATCATGATCTTTACGTCATGATTCCCTTTGGCTCTGATCGTTTCGATAACTTCTAAGCCTGTCATCTCCGGCATCATGTAATCGAGCAGCACAAGGTCGTAAGAATTTGAATTGATGAGATGGAGCGCTTCAGCGCCATCCTCGGCTTCATCGATTTCATAGTCATTGTCTTCAAGTGTATCTACGATCAACATACGGAGAATTTCTTCATCGTCTGCTACTAGTATTCTCGCATTCATATTCACTACACATCCTTCAACGTTCTTACTCATGCAAAAAGAAGAGCAAGCACTCTCCTTTTCTTATATCGACAAATCTATCCCATAATAATAGCCTTTCACCTATTAAACTACCTTCTCAATAAGCCTACGGATACGAGCTTCGAGCTCAAGCATATTGAATGGCTTCGTAATATAATCATCAGCTCCGAGTTCGAGTGCCCTTACAATGTCTCGTTCTGTTTTCCTACCTGTCAACATCATTACAGTGTAGCGACTTTGTTCTCGCTCATTACGCAGACGATGCAATACCTCTATTCCATCCATCCGAGGCATGATGCCATCGAGTAATACAAGACAAGGCGCGCTCGTTCGATGCCATGAATCTTCAAAAAACGCCTCTCCTTCTCGATAGGCTTTCACTTCGATGTGATAATTTCCATCCATCTGCATGTCCATAAGGTGTGATGAAAGCATCGTTCTTAATATTTCATCGTCATCGACAATGGCGATTTGTATCGTTTTAATATTCTTTTCATTTGAAGGAACATTGTCATAGAACACAACTTGATTCCGACCATTCGATTTAGCTCGATAAAGCGCCTCATCAGCGAGATTCAATAGTTCTCGATTGGTTGAACTTGTATCGAGCTCCACGATGCCAGCTGAAAAAGTAACAGAAAACTGTTCCGTTTGCGGGCCGAACACTTCTTTTTGGAAATCTGTGAGAAGTTCATTGATGAAGGTGATTGCATCAGAATTACTTCTTCCAGGAAGCACAACTACAAACTCTTCTCCACCATACCGAATCAGCGTATCTCTTCTTTTTTTGCGATTCATAATAAAGTGGGAGAGCTTCCTTAACACTTGATCTCCTATTAAATGACCATATTGATCATTTATCGATTTAAAATGGTCGATGTCGAGAATGGTGATGCTGACAGTTTCATTCGTTCTAATCATTTCCGAACGCAGATGATTCAGATGCTTTTCTAGGAACTTTCGATTATAAGCTCCCGTCAACTCATCTGTTAATACAGAGGTCATGACCATTCTGCGCTTCTTCACTTTATCGTTCATTCTAATAAAGTACTCTTCCTTAGAGAGGTCTGATTCAAAATAGTCACTCGCCCCTAGCTTATAGCTATTCAACCGATTCAGAGAAGAACTGTTGTCATCCGTAATGACTAATGGAATAAACTGCACCTCAGCTTTTTCTCTGATTTCATCAGCGATTTCTTTATCCTGCAGCATCAACGAATGCTCTAAAATAATACAATCGGGGTTCATATCATAGATAACTGTTCGCGCTTTCGATAACTGTAAAGAAGCAAATACGATATACCCTTGCTTTTCTATGTAACTTTTCATCTCGATCAGAGTCATTGGTTTAGGATGGATAAGGATGACTACTTCTTCTTCATCAGTCGATGCCTCGGCAGCATTTCCCTCGTCTATTCCCTCAACGATACCCTCAAGCACTTTAACCGTATACTCGTTGGAGAACGTTTTCTCACTCTCTTCATCAAACTGTGAGATGACTGCCTCTGCCTGTTCTCCCACTTGCTGATATCCGACTGTACCAGCTGTCCCTTTTATCGTGTGCAGAAGCTGATAGATTTCTTTCTCAGGAACGCTCTCATTCTTCTTTTTTATCGCGTTGATTTGATCTCTTATCTTACTAGCAAATTTCTTTTTATACTTCTCCAATATAATGCCTCCTATGAAAACCAGGGCGAATTTAAACAATCCTCAAATAGTTTAATAATATAAGACTTATGCAAACACTACAATGTCAAATATAGCAATTTTTCCTATGTAGGAAAATTAATCCATTAGATGCAGAACTAAAAAACCGATAGGAGTATTTTCCTATCGGTTCTTACATTAAAAATCAAAGTTATCTGGGTCTGGCCCCACTCGTTTGTCTTCATTCAATGCGTTGATACGATCCATTTCTTCATTTGAAAGTTCAAAGTCGAATAAATCAGCATTTTCCTTAATACGGTGTTCTTTCGTAGACTTCGGAATGATAATGACATCGTTTTGCAAGTGCCATCTTAGGATGACTTGAGCAGTTGATTTGTTGTGCTTTTCAGCGATGTCTTTCAGCTCTTCATTCTCTAATAGTTCACCTTGCATAAGAGGTGACCATGCTTCCACCTTGATCTCATGCTTCTCACAGAAATCGCGGATTTCTTTCTGGTTTAGCTTTGGATGAAGCTCGATTTGGTTAACTACCGGTTTAACAGTTGTTTCCTTAAACAGTGTTTCAAGATGGTGAATGTGGAAGTTACTCACACCGATCGCTTTGATCTTTCCTTCATGATAAAGGTGCTCCATCGCTTTCCATGTGTCGACGAACTTCCCTTCCACTGGCCAGTGGATAAGATAGAGATCTAAGTATTCGAGATCCATTTTTTCGAGTGACGCTTCAAAAGCCTGGATCGTTTCATTATAGCCTTGATCCGAATTCCATACTTTAGAAGTGATGAAGAGTTCTTCTCTAGGTACACCAGCTTCTTTAACAGCTTTCCCTACCCACTCTTCGTTTCCGTAGATCGCAGCAGTATCTATGCTTTTGTATCCGTTTTTAATTGCAGCAGTAACGGCACCGATAAGCTGTTCCTCTTCTTTTACTTGAAATACACCTAGACCAACTTGCGGCATCTCGACGCCGTTATTTAGCTTAACTGTTTTTGATAAGGTCATCTTACTCAACTCACTTCACTCCTCTATTTCTAAATTGGATCATTTCACTTCTATTTTTTCTAAATCACACCGTAAAGTCAATTAAACGAACTCGGAGGAATCGAAATGAGGAAAAAGGTTCTGTTCTCTCTCGTCAGTTTTAGAGTGATCGTTCAAAAGACCCCTCCTCACTAAAGAACCGCTCGATATCATTCGAGCGGTCCCTTTTCTACCATTTAAATCGTTCGATTTTGGTGATATTTTCTTGAGGAACACCTGCTTCGATGTAGCTTCTTACAAGCTTCCATTCTCCTTGTACACCTTTACGGAACGTATTGAAAAACAAATTGCCCGTTTCACTACGTTTTCCACCAGCAGAGATGGAAGCCCAAATAACTGCAAGCATTTCATTTCTTCTTAGCGGTGTGACCGATACCTTTTTCAAGTCCCACTGTGTGCCATCCTTTTTAAATGCAGTAAAAGCCTGTTCCCAACCTTCGACAGATTCGGTATAACCAAAATCATAAATTTCTGATTGGCTCGTGATTTCTCTAGCCTGATAGCTATCACTAATCTTGTACTTCACACCATCGATGGATGATTGCCTCCAGCTTTCTAGAAACTCGTCTAAAAACTCCTCAAAATTTTTCATTCGATTCCCTCCCCCTTCACTCTATTTCAACAAGCATCGACAGAATCCTTTCACCTCTACAATAGGAAGAGAGATGGGATTATGTTATATTACATAAGAAGTGATATTTGAAAGGATAAATCGCCTTATGAGCAACCAATTACAAGAAGAAATAAATAAAAGAAGAACGTTTGCAATCATTTCCCACCCCGATGCTGGTAAAACGACGTTAACAGAGAAACTTTTGTTTCTTGGTGGACAAATTCGTTCGACTGGTACAGTTAAATCACGAAAGTCCTCAAAGTTTGCGACATCTGACTGGATGGAAATCGAAAAGCAACGTGGAATTTCCGTTACGTCTTCAGTGATGAACTTCAACTATAAAGGACATACGATCAATATTCTCGATACGCCTGGTCACGAAGATTTCAGTGAAGATACGTACCGAACGCTTCTCGCTGTTGATAGTGTCGTTATGATCATCGATGCCGCTAAAGGGGTCGAGTCCCAAACGAAAAAGCTATTCAAAGTTGTTAGTGAGCACGGTATCCCGATCTTTACGTTCGTAAATAAAATGGACCGTCAAGGACGTGAACCGCTCGAACTGCTTGAAGAGATCGAAGAAGTTCTTGGAATCGAATCATATCCGATGAACTGGCCGATCGGAATGGGGCAAGACTTTCACGGCGTCTACGACAGACACAAAAAAGCAGTGGAATTCTATGATACAGACGGTGATAACAAAGACAAAGAAGCTGTCTACATCTCTGACCTCGATGATCCTGTCCTAAAAGAAACGGCTGGCGAAGATCTTGTGAATCAGCTTCAAGAAGACGTGATGTTACTTGATGAAGCAGGTTCAACGTACAGTGAGGAAGCATTGCAAACAGGAAAACAAACGCCTGTCTTCTTCGGAAGTGCGATTTCAAGCTTCGGAGTGCCAACATTCTTAAACCACTTTCTAGACCTTGCTCCACCTCCTGCACCAAGACAAAGCTCTGAAGGAGAAGTGAAGCCTGAAGATGAGACGTTCTCTGGCTTTATCTTCAAAATCCAGGCAAACATGAACCCTGCCCACCGCGATCGCGTTGCATTCCTTCGTATCGTATCAGGCACTTTCGAAAGAGGGATGGAAGCTTGGCTTGAAAGAACGAATAAGAGCATGAAGCTTTCTCAAGGACAGCTTTTCTTCGCATCGTCTCGAGGCAATGTCGATAAAGCCTATCCAGGAGATATCGTCGGGCTCTATGATTCAGGGACGTATCAGATCGGTGATACACTCGTCGGTTCTAAAAACGTTTATTCGTTCGGCGCACTACCAACCTTCCCACCTGAGCATTTCGCAAAGGTACGTGCTCAAAAAGCACTGAAGCAAAAGCATTTCTACAAAGGCGTGCAGCAGCTTTCAGAGGAAGGTGCGATTCAGGTTTACAAAACCGCGCACTGGGATGAAATCGTCATCGGCGTTGTCGGAAAGCTTCAGTTTGAAATCTTCGAATACCGCATGAAGGGTGAATACAACACTGACATTCAATTCGACACGATGCCTCATCAGCACGCGCGTTGGATTGAAGTCGATAAGCCAGAAAACCTTGTCGACAACTCGAGAAACCTTCTCGTCTATGATCAGCAGCAGCGTCCAGTTCTCTTGTTCACAAACGACTTTGCGCTTCGCTGGTTCCAGGAGAAAAACCCTGATGTCCCGTTGAAGGAATCTAAGTAAAAGAAAGCCACATCTCAATCCATTTTGGAGCGAGATGTGGCTTTTTCTATTTCTGCATCTGAGCGAATACATCCTTAACTTTACCGATTACATCGTGACTCGAAGCATTCTCGACCATCATGGCGATGAGTAAATCTTTCTGATCTGTATTGTATGCTACGAATAAACCATTTTCCTGACCGGTTTCTTCTCCTGCACCTTTTAATTCAGCCGTTCCTGTTTTCCCTGCGATCATGATTCCTTCTACTTTAGGCTCATATGCAGTTCCCTCAGGGTTTGAAACGACTTCTGAAAGAGCACCATCAACGATTGAAGCAATATCAGATGAAACAACTTCGACTGATTCACCGCCCTGATCCATGATTAACGAAGGCTTGACCATCTTCCCATCGTTCGCAAACGTTGTATACGTCATGGCAAGATGATACGGCGATATCAATAGTTCTCCTTGTCCATAGCCTGAGTCCGCTAACAGGATGTCATTTTCCAACCCGTTGTTTGAAACAGAAGACGCCGCAGTTGGAAACGGAAAGTCGGTTTCTTTTCCAATCAGAAATGATTCAAGACCTTGCTGAAACTTTTCCGCTCCTAAATCAAGCGCTTTTCTTGCAAAGTAAATATTATCAGAATGCATGAGTGCTTCTTCAAGCGTTACTTCAGGATCAGCTGGTTTTACGCGAGTAACCTTATAACCGCCCCAGCTAGAATCTGCTCCCCATTTCAATCCGTCAATTTTCTCTACGGCATTCGGATCAAGTCCGTCTTCTAAAGCGATCGCAGCAGTAAGCGGTTTGATCGTAGACCCTGGCGAATACGTTTTATTAAACTTAGCTGAAAACGGCTGATTTTCATTAGCAGCTAGCGCATCATACTCACCTTCATCGAATCCAAGGGTGAAATCGTTCGGGTCGTATGCAGGTGAACTCGCTAACGCCAGCGTTTCTCCCGTTGTCGGATGAAGCGCTACCGCTGTACCAGCTTTCCCAGAAAGTTCGTTGTACAGCTTCTCCTGCACGGTTGAATCGATCGTTACTTGTATGTTCTCACCATCCACTTTCGGTGTACTCGCGATTACTTTCTCAGTCCCTTTTACTAGGATCGTCCAACCAGTTTCACCGTGAAGCTTGTCCTCATAAATTTCTTCAAGTCCTGCAACACCGATCTTTTCATAGCTTGAGTAGCCTTTTTCGGCATATTCTTCTAAGTCTTCTTTTAGTAGATTACGGATATACCCAGTTAAGTGCGCGGCGCTTTCACCGAGTGGATAAATACGTTTTGTCGTATTGTTAACTTGCACGCCGGTAATCTTTATTGCTTCAGCAATCAGGTCCTCTTCTTTCACCATGACACTTTTTATCGGAACAAATTGAGCAGGGTTTGATTGGACCCACCCTTGACTTAATTCTTTCTCAATATCTCCAACGCTTACTTTCAAGACTTCACTTAACTCTGATAGAATCGCTTCTTTATCAGATTCAATTTCTTCAGGTACGACTCCAATCTGTTTGACCGTTCCATTCACAGCAAGCTCTACTCCGTTTCGATCCGTTATTTCTCCACGAGTTGGGACTGCTGAAGAAATGGCGACTTCTTCACCCTCTTCTAACTCCTTAAAAATAAATGAAGGGTTCCAGTTCACTTTGTATGTCTCTGCCTCTTCATCTTCTGTTAGGACGAGCGTTGCCTCTTTTTCAAAAGCGACTTTTCCTGCTAGCGTCTGCATCGACACTGAAAAAGGAAACGTCACTTCTCCTTCTTCATTCGCCTCCGGTTCTTCCTCAGGCTTCTTAAATGTTACCTTCAAATCCTCAACTTTCACATCGGCATAAATCGTTTCATATCGATCGACAAAATCTTCTTTTGTAATCGACTCCTGTGCAGCCGGTGATAGCTGCGTGTACAAACTACTAAACTCTTGTTCATTCCACTTCTTTACATATGTATCGAACGCATCGATGGCTGAAGGTGGCGTTGAACAGCTAGCAAGTATGATGAGTACCACCATCAATAAGAACATTTTCAGTTTCAAGATCAGCTCTCCTTCATTCCTTTATTTTCCTATAGTATAAAAGAACGGAAAGGTAGTTGAAAGGAAAAACTCCCCATCCCCTCAATGATCTAGTATCCTGGCAAGCGTGGTGTGAAGTAGAATATACATAGAAAAGTCAGCTGCCTTATAGGCGCTGACTTCGTTTTATTCGTTCATTCCCCTTTCCTCTTCAAGTGTTCTCAAAAGTTTATAAGGACCTTTTTCTTTATTTGACGGGATGGCAACCATGATATCTGTTGACGGATAATAGGCAGATTCAAAACTTACTCCAGGATCGTAGCCCATCACATAATACTTCATGACCTCATCCTCATTCATTTCAATCCATATCCCGTATCCGTAGTAGGTATTATTCTTTACATGCACATGGCTTGATAGCAAACGATGAACCATCGCTTTACTGACTAACTTTCCATTAATAAGACCTTCCCAAAACTTAATCATGTCCGGAGCCGTTACAAACGCCCCACCATCCGGTCCCCCAACCTTAGGAATAGAATAAACATTCGTCTTCCACGATCCGTCCTCAAAGTCGATATAGCCTTTAGCCGTGTTCTTAGGAAGCGCATCTAGCGGGAAATAACCAGAATCATGCATGCCGCATGGGCTGAAGATGTTTGCCACTACATAGTCAGTGAACGATTCCCCTGTAATCTCCTCCACGAGTAAGCCAAGTACAATAAAGCCCGCGTTGTTATAAGTAAATCTTTCCCCAGGAGCAAACTTCATCTTTCCATCCTGGAACAATGGTAAAAAATCTTTCGGTTCAGTTACTGTGTAGGCCGGTGTGTCGAGCCATAATGCTTCGTAATCATCCATCGTCTCTTCATCAAAATAGTCCTGTATTCCAGATGTATGTGTTAAAAGCTGATGAACTGTTACTTCGTTATCGAAATGTGGAAACGGAACCTTAAAACATTCCCCTATTGTAGATTGAAACGATAATAGTCCTCTTTCAACAAGCTGGCAAATCGCGATCGCCGTGAACACCTTACAACCAGAAGCAATTCCAAAGCTCGTATGAATGTTGTTTTCGATTTCCTCCGCTCTGTTAGCAAAGCCTGATGCTGATTGAATAATGATTTCATCTTGATTTCGTGCATATATGACGCCAGAGAATTCTTCTTTATCTATTACTGTCTCGATCTGATTCGTTATGTCTGTTTTTTGTTCCAAATCCATCACTCCAATATACCGATTTCTTTCCATCTCTACTCTTTTTCCATTTTAATCTCTATTATCCTGCATAAATCGTATATTGATAGCTACAACCATTGAAACTAAACAGTCTGGATGGTATAGTTTAAATGAATTTTTCATTTATAGGAGGACTAAAATTGGGTATGAATAACGTTTCCATTATTGGAGCTGGCATTCAGGGATCGATGATTACATTCCGTAACGCAATTCACGGAAAAAAGGTTTCCCTTTTTGATATGAATGATGAAGCTATAAATAAAACTATGAGAAAGATTGATGGATGGTTAAATCATTATATTGATAAGGGGTTTTTAACCGAAGAAAAAGCGCTCGAGGCAAAAGGAAATATCACAGTGACACAAAGCATGGAGAGTGCTGTTAAATGTGCTGAATTAATTATTGAAAGTGTTCCTGAACATCTGAGTTTGAAGCAGGATGTGTGGGAAGAGCTAGACCAATTAGCGCCTAAGGAAACACTTATATGTACTAATAGCTCATCGTTAAAAGTTTCTGATATTAATGTAAAAGTAAATCGAAAAGAAAAAACTTTTAATGTTAATCATGATGATCCGATCAGGAATAATCTAGTTGAAATGATGTGGAATAAAGACACAAGCCACGCAACAAAAGAGTTAGCTGTGGCATACTTTCATACGATTGATTATGATCCGATCATAACAGAAAAAGAAATTAAAGGTTTTTCAATGAACCGAGTCTGGAGAGCAGTTAAGAAAGAATGCCTATTTCTTTGGGCAAACGGTTATACAACCCCTGAAAAGCTCGACCGTGCATGGAAGCTAGAATGGGAAACCGAATTTGGTCCTTTTCAGTATATGGACATGGTGGGTCTCGACACGATTTACCATATCGAAATGACTTATTATGAGGATAGCGGCAATATATCTGATAAACCACCACAAGCACTTAAAGACATGGTTGACAGAGGGGACCTTGGAATGAAAACTGGTGCTGGATTTTATGAAGGATATGACACTGAAAAGGGAAACCTTGTTTAAGAACAAAGCCAGACATTAATCGGGTCTGGCTTTTTGTCTATAACTGTTTGACTTCATGTATTGAAGATTGAACGGTAAAAAAAGGCTGACACCATGTCAGCCTTTTTTTCATCTGATTGCACGGTGCAAGCCTTTAATACACCCACCATGTTCACTCTCATGAAATAATGCGAAAAGAACGAGCTCACCGACAGTATGCAGCTCTACTGGTCCAGCCTTAAACGTTTCTTCAATCTTCTCATCAAGACGATTTTCAAACGTCTCTTTGAAGCGACCCATCTGTTCAGATAATAGCTCCTTCAGTTCTGCTACTTTTGGAGGGTCAACTGTCCAATCTTTCGGACTCGTCCCTCTTGTAAACATTTCGGTATACCCTTCAGGAAGAGTAACTTTTTCTCCTGCCATATGGAAAACGATGTACTCAAACGAGACAAGCACATGACCTAGCTGCCAACGAAGCGAATTCGGAAATCCTTCTGGTATGATATCTGCATTTTCTTCCGTGATCTTCTCAGCACCCATCAATAAAAAGGTACGGGTCATATCCATCTGCTTTATTATATTTTCCATCCTTAACACACCTTTCATTATGTAGATCTGTCAAACCTATTCTTTCATAACGTACTAGTTCAATACAGTTGGACTGGAACCTTTATTTAACAGTCACTTTTTTTAAAAATAGTGTTAACACCTTACTAAAAAGGGGTAACACCTCTAACATTGCACAAAAATTCTCTACTGCATCCAGGAGGAATATAGTTGTTTACGTTAAGTGATATCCCAATGTTTTTAATAAATTTTTTCTTGATTCTTCCGATCGTAACGCTTGTTCATGAAGCAGGTCACGTTCTTACGGCGAGACTGTTCGGTGGGAAAATTAAGTTTTGTATAGGTACAGGTGAAACGCTGTTCCATCTAGGTGCCCTCGAAGTGAAGAAGAAGTATTTCATGGAAGGATGGTGTCAGTATGAAAAACTAACCTACAATAAAACGTGGGCACATGTCGCCATTTATGCTGCAGGTAGTTTATTTAATCTTGGGGTTATTTTAATTCTTAATCTACTTATGAATTTAGATGTTCTACCTGTGACACTTTTCTTTTATCAGTATTCCTATTTCTCTGTTTATTTTATTTTCTTTTCGCTTATGCCATATCGAAACGATGCTGGAAAGCCTAGTGATGGCCTCGCGATATTCGATGTGATTCGCTACGGAAAAGCGGAAGATCCAATCGACTAACTAACAAAAAGCTGCCGTCATGGACAAAGTATTCTGGTCCCTATAACGGAGTTTGAAAACCTCTTGCTTTCCTGTGGACGAACGCCCGGGTCAGGACAAAAACCGTCCGCTCCGAGTCTCGAACGCCCGTTGGACCACGTGAGTCAAGAGGTTTTCACTCCTACTAGAATACATTCAAACCAAGTGTAACGTCCCGACCTTTTGTGCTTTCAAATCTTTCTTCATGTCATTTCAAGCTAATGAATTTTGATTAAAAAACCTTAAAACAACGCGAATAGGAGCGAAACTCGCTCCCATTACAAAGCCCCCTAAAACTTTTCCCCTCTCTATAAAGCGCACTCTTCAATCTCAAACCCTAGATCTTCTATCATTTTATGATCAGCTGAAGACTCAGCTCCGTCAGTCGTTAAGTAATCTCCGACAAAGATGGAGTTCGCAGCGTATAATCCCATCACTTGTAGAGAGCGAAGGTTTACTTCTCGCCCACCTGAGATGCGGATTTCTTTTGTTGGATTCATTAACCTGAATAGTGCGAGCACTTTTAAGCAGTATCTTGGATCAAGCTCATCCATGTTTTCCATCTTCGTCCCGGGTACAGAATAAAGAAAGTTAACGGGAATCGAGTCAGCATCGATTCGACGAAGCTCTGCTGCCATATCATACACATCTTCGTATGATTCTCCCATCCCAACGATTACACCTGAACACGGTGAAATACCAGACTCTTTTACATTCTCAACTGTCTTCACGCGGTGATCATATGAGTGCGTTGTCGTGACGTTGTCATGGTGGCCTTTACTCGTATTGATATTATGATTGTAGCGATCAACGCCCGCTTCTTTCAGACGGTTCGTCTGCTCAGAAGAAAGGATCCCGAGACAAGCACAGATTTTGAGAGGCATTTCAGCTTTGATTTCTTCAACAGCATCGATTACTTTATCAAGCTCTCTGTTCGTTGCACCTCGTCCACTCATCACGATACAGTATGTACCAGCTTTACGATTCATAGCCTCACGAGCCCCACTTACAAGCGTATCCTTGTCTAGAAGAGCATATTTATTTACATTCGTATCCGCATAAGCGGATTGAGCACAGTAACCACAGTTCTCTGGACATAATCCACTCTTCGCATTGATGATCATGTTCAGCTTTACCTTTTTACCAAAATAATGCTTTCTCACTCGGTATGCCGCGTTCAAAAGCGGCAATAACGATTCATCAGAGGATGAAAGTACTGAAATGGCTTGTTCTTTTGTCAGCGGTTTCCCTTCAAGTGCAAGATCCGCAAAACTTTCCCAATTAGCTGTTGTTTCTTCGACTTTGAGCATCCAGTTGCCTCCTGTTTAAATGTTAACTTATTTATTAATTAAGTTAACATTAACCTACCACCATGTGGAAACCCCTGTCAATCAGTTCTTTTTTTGAAAATATTTGAAATAATGGTTTACATCTTTCTTCCTGAGGAAGACAATTAGTATAGACTGTTTTTATAGGAGGAGTTCGATGACACACCTTTTAGTGAGCGTTAAGCATCTATGAAAAAGGTTGGAATTCTGCTAGTATTCGTAGGTCTTTTAATCGTTTTATGGAGTGGCTATTCATTTTGGGATCAAAGCAAAGCTGTTACCCACGAGCCTGAAGTCGTCCAGAAAAACCATCCAGGTTGGGACTCGACCGTTGAGAAAAAGACGATTGCTGTTGAGGAAGAAGAATCAAAATCCACATATGAGTATGGTGAAAAAGCAGCTATGCTATCAATTCCTCGTATAGGAAGCAAATACAGCGTTTATTATGGAACGGACGAGGATTCTCTCAAGAAAGGTGTCGGCCTACACGACAGTAAGTGGACTGTCACGCCAGATGAAAATGGCCATGTGGTTCTCTCTGGGCATCGAGACACCGTTTTCCACAACCTTGATCAAGTAGAAGAAGGCGACCATTTGTATGTAGAATTCGATGGTACTGTATATGATTATCAAGTACGGAAGATTTGGATCACTGATGAAGATGATCGTTCTGTTATCGTAAACAAGGACGAGCCGACTTTAACGTTAACAACTTGCTATCCGTTTGATTATATTGGGTTCGCACCGGAACGATACATCATTCAATCAGAACTCGTTTCAAAAGAAACACCACTCCGTAAGTAAAAGAGCTGCCATTTCGGCAGCTCTTTCTTAACCTTTCTCCCAAATATTAAACGTCATTCCATAAGGGTCTTGGATATAGCAATCTTTCCCTTTTCCTTCCCAGCGAATGATTTTGCAACCGTTCTTCAATAAATCATTCCTTGCTTCTTCTAATGATTCTACTTCTAACTCTAAGACTGGACCGAGATTTTCCTCTCCATCGATCAAAAAGATGTGATTGTGATCGCTCTTGAATTCAACCTCGTTGACTGTGCTGTGCTCTTGGTGCTTAAAACCAAATACTTTCTCATAAAATCTTTTTGCTTCTGCGACATTTTTTACTTGTAAGCCAATATTTTTAGACAGCTCATATTTCATTCACTACACCTCACTTCATTCATCATTCCCATTCTTCCTAATTCTCTTTCATGTCTAGCGTTTCTTCCATCGATTCATGCCTTTATTCCGATCTTCTGCTTCACTTCATTCAAGAGAGGTTTCACTCTAGCTCTAGCTTTTCCTGCCCCTTCAGCAAGTATCCGATCAAGCTCTTCTCGATTTTCCATATAATACTTATACTTACTTCGCGGCTCTTCAAGCACATGGTTCATCGCTTCGAATAGTTCTTTTTTCGCCTCTCCCCATCCAATTCCATTTTCAAATCTTTCCCTCATTTTGATAACCTCATCTTGACTAGCGAATTCACGATAGAGTGCAAATACGGTCGATTCGTCAGGATCCTTCGCTTCATGAGGTTCTGTAGAATCCGTCTTGATTTTATTGATGAGCTTCTTAAGTTTCTCAGGCTCTTCAAAAATCGGAATCGTGTTATGGTAGCTCTTACTCATCTTCCGACCATCCAGACCTGGGATAACAGCAGATTCTTCCTTTACAACATAATCTGGAAGTTTGAACGTTTCACCGAATTGTCGATTGAACGTATCAGCAAGGTCACGAGCGATTTCAACATGCTGGATCTGATCTTTCCCAACAGGAACAAGATCAGACTGGAAAAGTAATATATCAGAAGCCATTAAAATCGGATATGTGAACAGTCCCATGTTGACTCCATCATCGAGCTCGCGCCCTGTTTCTCTATTTTGATCGACGATCGCCTTGTAAGCATGTGCACGATTCATTAACCCTTTTGAGCTAAAACATGCAAGAATCCATGAAAGTTCAAATATTTCAGGAACATCAGACTGGCGATAAAAAACGGATGAGGATGGGTCAAGTCCTAATGCAAGCCATGTCGCCGCAATCCCGTACGAAAGTTCTTTCATCTGTTCAGCATCTTGTATTTTCGTAAGACCATGATAATCTGCTACAAAATAAACAGGATCCTCTTCTGCTGCAAGCTCTAACGCTGGTTTGATCGCACCGATATAGTTTCCAAGGTGAATCCTGCCTGTTGGTTTAATACCAGTTAACACCGTTTTCTTCATCACTCATCCTCCATTCTAATCAACACAAAAAGGGCTTCTCATCCTATGAAAAGGACGAGAAACCCGTGGTGCCACCTTTATTCGTTTGCATCACACAAACGCTCTTAACTCCTACAGAAAAGAAAACTTTTCTATAAGGTGCCTCTTTTATCGGTAAGACCCTCCGCCGTAACCTACTTCTACGTTCAGTCAGGAAGCTCAGAAGCCCATTCCCCTTCAGCACACACTGATTCACACCACCCATCAGCTCTCTGTCGTGTTACTCAAGGCTACTCTTCTTCATCATCGCTCGTGTATTTTTTTATTATTCTAAACATTACAGGTGGTCAAGTCAAGAAAATATTTCCACAATTTCACTTTACGCTTCTTAAAATTATCTTATTCTTTCCAGAAGCGTTATACTAGATAGGAAAGAAATGACTTCCACTCATCCTCTACCATTTTACACAAAACAGGATCCCATTTTTAAAGTATTTAAAGAATTTCTACATGTTGATTACATGTATGACTAAAAATAATTTTGTTTAAAATGTTTTTACAATCATGTTTGTTGTGATGCTTTTTAGTCTAGCATAATAGCGTTATTATATTTCAAATGACTATATTTAGTACCTGGTCATAACTTTTGGTCATTAATTCCATTGACTTGCCTTGATCGTGCTGTTAAAGTTAACTGCGAATCATAGATAAAAAATTGAAAATTCTGCCCAAATGACTATTGGAAGGTGATTTAGTGAAAGATCTACACTCATTCAGTTGGTATGCGGCACGTGTGAAGAAACACATGCCAAAAGATGCCTTCAAACCCGTACCTAGCCGATTATTCGGCGGTCTCATATACTTGTTGATTACAGTTGCCAGCTTCCTGATCATAGGACTGTTTAACTTACACCCACTCATCAATCTCGTTTTTTCTGTTGTAATTGGTGCAAGCTTTGCTGGACTTGGGTTTCTCGGTCACGAAATTTTGCACGGAACAGTTGTACGTAAGCCTTGGCTTCGAGACACCCTTGGTGCAATCGCCTTCTTTCCCTTAAGTACTGGACCAAAATTATGGCGTAAATGGCACAATATGAACCACCATGTGCACACACAACATGACGAGAATGATCCTGATGCTTGGCCAACGCTCGAGAAGATCTCGAAGATGAAGATCTTCCGTTGGATCTATAGACTGCCATTATTCATCAGAGCATTCTTTAGCTTTGCATCGCTTACTATTCAGTTCACTGCACATTCAATGAAAATGTTCTTTGTTTATATTAAAGAATTCAAATCAGGGAAGCAGACAGAAGTATGGCTACAAGTTGTTCTTCCATGGGTAACATGGATTGGTCTCTTATTCATCATGGGATTAGAAAAATGGATCTTTGCATTCTTTATTCCATTGTTGATCGCAAACTTTATCGTGATGGCTTATATTTCAACTAATCATCGTTTGAATCCATTGACTCCTGTGAACGACCCACTTGCTAACAGCTTGACGGTTACCGTTCCAAAATGGGTAGATAAGATTCACTTTAACTTCTCATACCATACGGAACATCACTTGTTCCCTGGCATGAGTCCGAAATATTATCCGCTCGTTAAACAGCACATTAAAGACATGTGGCCTGAACGCTATCATGAAATGCCGATGACGAGAGCGCTCATTGCACTTTGGAAAACGCCTCGTGTTTATTTCGAACACAATGAACTTGTTGATCCAAACAGTGGAAATGGCTTCGGATCACTAGGAAACAAACTCAATCCTCAATCGATCTTACCACGTAAACTCTTTAAAAAATAAGTAGAAAGCAGCCCACGAAGGGCTGCTTTTTCTCGTTATCAGAGGAGACCAAATTAGCCTTCCCTGCATCCTTGTTCTCATTACATGCAATTTAGCAGGATTAACCCGCTACATGCAGCTTTAGAAATTGAGTATTAGTACCCGCCTCCAACAAAAGCTGCACCTACGATGATAAGGAGAATAAACAGCACAACAATTAGAGCGAACCCGCTGCCGTAACCATATCCCATGGAGTTGGCCTCCCTTCCATCATGGATTACTATATCCTATGCTATAGTTACCATGTTGGATAGGCAATCGTTTAGTAAGGCAGGGATTGTTTGATTTATCCCTCCCGCCGCTCTAACGAAACCCCTAGACCTTCTGCCATTCGGTTCACAAAGTTGAAGTAAGAAGCAATCTGACATACATCGAGAATTTCTCGATCGATACACCCTATTTCTTTTAATCCTGCCACATCCTCGTCCGTCACACTGTTTGGCTTTCTCGTAAGCTTAACAGCGTAATCCAGTATAGCTAGCTCCTTCAATTCTAAATCTAGCTCTCGATAATTCTTCTTTATCCCATCTACTAGTTCACGATCTTTCGTAATAAAATGGAGCGCCGCCCCATGATGTTCCATTCAGTAAAAACACTCATTCTCTACTGAGACGACCGTTGCGATCATTTCTCTTACCCTTCGTGATAGTGGCGACTCAGCAAACATAATGACTTTGTAGTACTTCAAATGTGCTTCAAGAGAACGAGGATTTAAGGAATGCACGCGCAATATATTGGCCATTTCATTGTTGAATGCCTCATATAGGTCCTTTAATTTCCCTTCTGCTTCGTCATACGGTACCATTTTTATTCTTGCCTCCATGTTACATCTCTCCTTTCATGTCATACCCTTTCTTTTCTAGCAGGAAGAGCTCTTCACCTTCAAAATCGTGAGCTGAAGGATTAAATCCTTGCATATATAAGTACATGCTTATATACTAATGACTGGAGGTGATGCAATGAATAGAACGGCGATCGAAATGGAATTAGCTGCTAGCGTACTTAAACTGTTAGGAGATAAAACAAGACTGACGATCATCAGTTTGTTAAAAGACGGCGAATGCTGCGTATGTGAATTTGTTGACTTACTAAACATGAGCCAGCCTTCCATCAGCCAGCATCTTCGTAAGCTTAGAGACGCCGGTTTAGTGAAAGAGCGAAGAAATAGCCAGTGGATTTTTTACTCACTGAACCGAGACCATGAAGCTTTTTCTATCATCGAAAGTATCATTCAACTCGTTCCGGATCAACGAGACAAGCTTCACCAACTAGAACTAAGCGGACGACGCATACGCTGTGATTAATGGAGGAATCGATTTGACTTCTGTTTTACTCGCAATCATGATTTTTATACTTACACTGATTCTCGTCATCTGGCAGCCGAAAAACCTCGGAATTGGGTGGTCGGCATGCGGTGGCGCCATTCTAGCCCTTCTTGTAGGTGTCGTTGATTTTCAAGATGTGATAACCGTAACCGAAATCGTGTGGAACGCCACATTCGCGTTTATCGCGATCATCTTGATCTCACTCATCCTAGATGAAATCGGGTTCTTTGAATGGGCTGCTCTTCATATGGCAAGAGTAGCAAAAGGGAACGGTCTCCGAATGTTTATTTACGTAACACTACTCGGAGCTGTTGTAGCTGCACTTTTCGCAAATGATGGCGCAGCGCTTATCCTGACACCAATCGTACTTGCGATGGTGCGAAATCTTAAATTCCAAGAAAGAATGATCTTCCCGTTTATTATGGCGAGTGGTTTTATTGCAGATACGACATCACTGCCACTTGTTGTTAGTAACCTCGTGAATATCGTTTCAGCGGACTTTTTCGATATCGGATTCGTTGAATATGCTTCAAGAATGGTCGTTCCGAACTTCTTTGCGCTCGGCGCAAGTATCCTTGTGCTCTACCTTTTCTTTAGAAAAGATATCCCAGGGAACTATGATTTGAAGATGCTTAGAGCACCGAAAGAAGCAATTCGTGATGAGAAGATGTTCAAACTATCCTGGCTTGTACTTGCTGTCCTGCTCGTAGGGTATTTTGCAAGTGAATTTATCGGCGTTCCCGTTTCGATCATCGCAGGAATCGTTGCAATCTTCTTCCTACTGATGGCTAGAAGAAGTTCAGCGGTGGAAACGCGTAAAGTCGTGAATGGAGCACCATGGGCGATCGTGTTCTTCTCGATCGGTATGTACGTTGTTGTTTACGGACTCCGTAATGTTGGCTTAACGGATATACTCGCAAACCTCATTCAGGGTGCAGCTGACCAAGGATTACTAGCAGCAACCGTTTCAATGGGCTTCATCGCTGCTATCTTATCTTCCATTATGAACAACATGCCTACAGTTATGATCGATGCGCTTGCAATCGAAGCAACATCTACAACAGGCACGCTAAAAGAAGCACTGATTTACGCGAACATCATCGGTTCTGATTTAGGTCCTAAGATCACCCCGATCGGTTCCCTCGCGACACTATTATGGCTTCACGTACTGTCCCTAAAAGGTGTGAAGATTTCTTGGGGATACTACTTTAAAATAGGAATTATATTAACTGTTCCTACACTATTAATTACGCTCTTTGGCCTCTATCTGTGGCTATTGATCATTTAACTTATAACAAAGAGGAGACGATTGATCATGTCTAACAAAAAAACGATTTATTTCCTATGTACGGGTAACTCTTGCAGAAGTCAAATGGCTGAAGGGTTTGCAAAAAAACACCTTAGCGATCGCTACGACGTTTACTCTGCTGGAATCGAAGCGCATGGATTGAATCCTAATGCGGTGAAAGCAATGAAAGAAGTCGACATCGACATCACGAACCAAACATCTGACACGATCGATTCAGAGCTTTTGAACAATGCTGACATGGTCGTAACCCTTTGCGGAGATGCGAACGACAAATGTCCGATGACGCCTCCACATGTTACACGTGAGCACTGGGGCTTTGACGATCCTGCAAAAGCTGAAGGAACTGAAGAAGAAAAATGGGCATTCTTCCAACGTGTCCGCGATGAGATCGATGCACGGATCGAACGCTTTGCAAAAGAAGAGCAGTAAACAGAAAAAGGCATTCCCAATCGATTGGGGATGCCTTTTTGTTCGCTTATTTTCTTTTAATACCGATTGTTCGGCCCGCCTGCTTTGGTTTTTCGTTTTCTTTATCGTTCACGTACATTTCCTCTAATTTGACACCCACAGCTTCTGGGAATGCTCCAGGTCTGCCCTCTGTCGTATCCATCCCCATTAGCATCTGTTCACTCGTTGCCACTAGATCCCCTTGCTGATTTTTCATCATGAAGAAGATATGAACACGTTTCTGATCTCGATCTAACAGTTGGCTAGTTACAATCAATTTCTCACCTTCATGTGCTTCTTTCAAATAGCAAAGGTGCGTTTCCAACGTGAAAATTGTGTAATTGTACTTGTCACGCGCTTCCTCGTGGAGGCCAATATGGTTCATGAATTCGTCCACAGCAATGCTAAATACTTTCGCATATTCAGCATCATTCATATGACCGTTGTAATCGACCCATTCTTTAAGAACATTCTGTTCGAGTTTGAAAGTAGGCATTGAATTCCCCCTCCTATTGGTTAGGTTTCTTGCCTTGCTGCGCTTCTGGCCAATGATCCTTCACAAGATCAAGAAGCTTAACAAGAAATTCGTTTCGGTTCTTATCGAGTTCTGATAAGCTACAGTCACGAGACTGATCTTCACACCCAGCTACTACGCGGTCGTGAAGCTCGTCCGTTAACTCAGGAGCTTCAAGCTTTGTCCAGGGCTTCTTAAGGGCAGGTCCGAACTGTTTCAACATGTGACGCATGCCGCCTTCTCCCCCTGCAAGATGGAATGTAAGGAAAGGACCGTACTGTGCATAACGAAGTCCAGCGCCATAAATAAATGCGTTGTCCACTTCTTCTGTCGTTGCGATTCCTTCATTCACGATATGAAGCGACTCACGCCAGATCGCCTCGAGTAGACGATCTGCGATGTGACCCTCAATTTCATGACGCACTAGTAACGCCTTCATATTCATACCTTCAAAGAACGCCATCGCACGATCTGTGTACGCTTTTGTTGTAGCCTGTCCAGGGACAACTTCTACTAATGGCAAGATGTAAACAGGGTGAAAGGGATGCGCTACAACAAAACGCTCAGGGTGTGCTAGTCCGCGCTGTAAATAGGATGGTTTGATTCCTGAAGTACTTGATCCAATGATCGCATCTTCTTTCGCATATGAATCAATATTCTTTAGTACAGACTCCTTCAGATCTTCAATTTCAGGAACGTTTTCTTGGATAAAATCAGCATCTGCAACTGCAGTTGCAAGATCTTTCTCAAACGACAATCGATCTTTTGATGCACCTTCTACTAGCCCAAGTTCCTCTACGTAAGGCCATGCATGATTCACCGCTTTACGCATTCTCTCCTCAGCGCCGTCTGCTGGGTCTGTTGCGACAACATCGTATCCATTAGCAAGAAAACGTGTAATCCATCCATTTCCAATTACGCCTGTCCCAACGACTGCTACTTTTTTGATATCTGCCATTTTATTTCCCTCCGTGCGGGTTTCTAAGTTGTAGATACTCTCTTGCTTCTTGAGGAGTCATTGGTTCTAGACCATGACCATGAAGCATCGTAACGGCTTTATCAACCAGCTGCTCATTCGTTGCAGGAACGCCTTTACTCAAGTAGATGTTATCTTCAAGTCCTACTCGAACGTTTCCTCCAAGCAAAGCGGATTGAGCTGCGATCGGCATTTGCATTCTGCCGATTCCAAACGCTGACCAGTGCGCATTTTCCGGGAGACGATTTCTCATATACAGCATCGTTTCAGCATCCGCTTCAGCTCCCCAAGGAATACCTAGACAAAACTGGAACATTGGGTCCCCATCGATTAAACCTTCAGCGATCAATTGTTTTGCAAAGCGAACGTGACCTGTATCAAAGCACTCAAGTTCAGGCTTCACACCACTTTCCTGAATGAGCTTTGCTTGTTCACGCAACCAGTCAGTTGGACTCATGTAGATCATGTTACCGAAATTCGTACTGCCGCAATCCAGTGTGCACATTTCCGGAAGTAACTGTCCTACAGGTTCATGGCGTTCTTTCGGTGTTTGCATATCTGTACCTTCTCCACCCGCAGACGGTGTGGATAAACTAGGGATGAAATCTCCACCGCCTCCAGATGTAATGTTAATAATCACGTCTGTCTCAGATTGACGAATACGTTCCACAATTTCACGATAATGGTCTACGTTGTGACTGATCCCACCTGTTTCAGGATCGCGAGCATGGACGTGGGCGATTGTTGCACCTGCTTTCGCTGATTCGATTGCAGATTCTGCAATTTCTTTCGGTGTAACTGGGACATTAGGGTTTTTCTTAATTGTATCTCCTGCACCCGTTACTGCTGCTGTTAACAATACTTTTCCTTTCATGATCTACGTCCTCCTTTATATTTCTATACATTAGTACTTACGTTTTAAACTCAAACTCAATTGAAACTATACCATCCAGACTGTTCACTTTCAACCTTTCTTAATTTAGGTATTTAGGAAGATCTCACAATATCAATAGTTCCCATTCTTTACTCCACTGATTAGTTAACTTGTATAAAAACAGTCTAACTAGTACACTATGAATGTATTACTTGAAACCAAGAGCAATTGTCTCCAATATTCTCTAGTGTTAAGATGTGCTAAGGTTTATAAATTATTTAGTCGAAAGGATTAGATCAATGCCCAGAGAGTCGAAACGGCATAAAATATTAGAAGCTGCGGCATTAATTGTTCATAAGCGTGGCATAGATGCGCTGACGTTGGATGCTGTAGCAGAAGAGGCGATGGTGAGTAAAGGGGGACTCCTTTATCATTTTCGGAGCAAAGAAGCTCTAGTTGAAGGACTTGTCCTCCATATGAACAATCTCTACCGAACGAATGTCGAGAGTGCCGTACAAGAAGATATTAATAAAGATGGGAAATGGACAAGAGCATTTGTGAAAGCCACCCACGACCAAAGTCAAAAAGACACCGAAACGAGTGCTGGAATGCTTGCAGCTCAAGGAATTAATCCTGCCCTTCTAAAACCATTGCAACAAACGTATGCGAATTGGCAAGAAAACATCGAGGCAGACGGATTGGATCCTGTGAAAGCGACTATTTTAAGACTTGCAGTCGATGGATTGTGGTTCTCTGAAATCTTCGGTCTTGCTCCACTTGATGACAAGCTACGGAAGCAAGTCGTAGATGCACTCTTAGAACAAACCCATCCAAATAAAGAAAACAAATAAAAAAAGCACTCGCTTCTATGTAGAGCGAGTGCTTTTTTAAGCTCAAACTACCACATTCAAATTATTTTCTTCATCTTAAACACTTCTCTCAAACTAACAAAATCAGGGATACTTTCCCTATACTTCTGATAATGAGATGAGTTTATATGTGCTTCTACCGCTTTTTCATTTTCCCACACTTCGATCAGAATGTAATTTGAATCCTGCATAGACTGGTGAACATCATACTGAATACAACCCGATTCTTTCCTTGATGCTTCCGTTACAGTCTTGAGTACATTGTACACTTCATCCTCATGGCCTTCGATTGGCTTTAAGATAGCTGTGATGACGATTTGCTCCACTAGTATTCACCTCGTTATTGTTAACGTTCATAGTGTGAACAAATCGGTAGCGTTTTAAACGGTTCACCCTTTCCGAGCCGGCTTAAGAATCGTTCGCTGTAACGGAACTCCCCCCATGCTGACGTTTCGATCAATAAAAACGTATTCTTTTCCATCGATTATAAAAGTTCGGTAGCTCGTATACTCTACCTCACGTCCCTCAGCTTTTAGCTCATTCGTAATCGCTTTTATGTACTCATTGAAGTCCGTATATCGCTCATCAAAATCAATTTGAATATGATCTTTTCGGTAACCCATGAGAAAGTTAAATCCCATCAACACTAAAATGAAGACAGGAATCATTAGTAAGATCATCCAAAGCTCCATACAACGTCCCTCCTCTTCTCTTACTTTATTTACGTATTACGAAGGGGAGACGTTTCACCTTCCGTTCAGAATCAACGGTCTTTACGTGCTTTGACGATAAGAAAATGAGGGTTCGTCATGAGAT
Source organism: Anaerobacillus sp. ABD4_527 (assembly GCF_056160805.1). Lineage (NCBI taxonomy): Bacteria > Bacillati > Bacillota > Bacilli > Caryophanales > Bacillaceae > Anaerobacillus > Anaerobacillus sp. ABD4_527. The sequence continues at coordinate 129,464 of NZ_JBSWXZ010000002.1, read as the reverse complement.
ATTCATATGATTTTGGTTCTTTTTCTTTCATGATTTTTGCTGGCTTCGGTTCGATGAGCTTATTAAGAGTGAAGTGGCTTGTCACGACGTTTACAATATCCTGCATCGCTCTTCGATAAAACGTTACGTCGATCGTAACTTCTGGCTTTTCCCATGTATCGGTAAGAAGCATCGTCTCAAAATAATCGTTCACGTTAAATCTGGTAAAGTCCATAAAGGGATGATGAACAGAAAAGATGAGTTCTCCTCCTGGCTTTAACACTCTTTTGAATTCAGCAAAAACAGCGTCCCAGTCTTTTACGTAATGAAGGGTTAACGAACTCACAATAAGATCGAACGACTCGTCTTTAAATGGAAGGCTTTTCGTAAGATCATGTACAATAAAGTCAGCGTTTTCTCCCACTCTCCGTTTGGCCGCTTGAATCATTTTTTCACTAATATCGATCCCCGTAACGGTAGCTCCCCGCCCAACAAACTGTTCTGCATACCATCCTGCTGAACATCCTGCATCAAGTACGTTCATACCGGTAAGACTTTCTTTAATCTCGCTCATTACTCCTGGTCGTTCGTAATACGCGTTGTATGAAGACCCTTCATCTGTACTCTTTTCATATGTACGAGCTAATTTGTTATATGTCTCTTCAATCGATTGATTCATGGACGTAATCCCCCTTTTTATCGTGGTTCGTTAGTACTTTTGGACGGAAAACACTCAATAATGTTTCGTTTTCGCTCGATTCGTCAATGTCATGTATATAACCTCATGATAAGGAGGAGATTGAACATGGCATTATTAGAAATAAGCGTAACTCCAATCGGCACAAGTCAAACCAGTATGAGTCAGTTTGTAACGGATGCAGTAAGGTTAGCTGAAAAAGAAGGCTTTACTTATCATCTTAGCCCAACCTCCACCGTTTTTGAAGGGAACGTCGATGAGCTATTTGAGCTAGCAAGAGATATCCACACGCAGGCTCTAAAAAGTGGCTCTGATAGAGTCATCACCAACATTAAGATCGAGGACCGCGAGGATAAACCCCTTAACATCGATAGTCAAATCAACGAAGTGAAAACTGCATTAGGATCATAATAAGAGAGAGCTGGGTGATCCAGCTCTCTTTGCTTGGTGAAGAACCAAGAATACTGTGGTCCTTATAACGTAGTAGTTTGAATTCCTCTTACTTTCCTTTGAACAAAGGGTCCCATCCTCGAACCAACCTTCCCAATGATCATGCTATCATGATTTCTCCCCATCATTTTGAGTTGTTTTTTCTTGAACTAACCAGTATAACGCAGATTGGAGTGGAAGGATGCTCGACTCCTGCGGAATAAGCGGGACAGGTGAGATTCCAGAGGAGCGCAAATCACTCCTATTCCGTGAGCAATAAACCGCTCTCTTCTTCTTGATCTAAGAACTTTCCATTTTAAAATAAAAAAGAATGGTAGCTTTATCAAGCTATCATCCTTTTGAATTGCTATATTGAATTTTTCCAGACTCTTTATACTGAGCAAGTTCGAGCTTCAACTGTTTCTGTGTGCGTTTCTTATCTACATTTAAGAATATAGCTGATACAGTAATAAAGCCTACTGTTAATAATAAAATTTGCAATGTTAATTCGATTGTCATGATCTATTTCTCTCCTTCAATCGTTATCTAGTTATAGTACCGATGTGCTGGTAATCATATTTTTACCCGCTTATCACACTCCCTAAACACCAGCGAATTTTATCGACTAGTTTTCATCGATCGACGAAAGGAAACAGAAAAGGAGAAGCGAATAGTGATAGTGATGAACGAATTTTAAGAAAGCATTACCTTTAAGGGTGTAAGGTAGCTTACAGTAATCGAAGGAATGAATGTCGTACGCTGTACACAGATCAATGTATAAATCCATTTTGGAGGTTAATGACATGATCACACTTTATACATCGCCAAGCTGCACCTCGTGCAGAAAAGCGAAAGCGTGGCTAGAAGAGCACGATCTTCCTTATGAACAGCGCAATATTTTCTCTAAGCCGCTCAACGAGGAAGAAATCAAGTCGATCATCAGAATGACAGAAAAGGGAACAGAAGAAATAATATCCAAACGTTCAAAAGCATATGTCGCTCTAGAACAAGAACTCGACGAACTCTCTCTACAAGAGCTATATAGCTTGATAAAAGAAAACCCCGGCATCTTAAAACGACCTATTTTGCTCGATAAAAAACGCCTACAAGTAGGCTTCCACGAAGATGAAATAAGAAGTTTTCTCCCTAGGAAAATACGAGCATTTCAGCTAGAGCAAATTCTTCAGCAAGCATAAAAGCAGGCACACTCGCCTGCTTTTTTTTTGCACGATTAACCTCATTTTCAAATGGGTATAGGTATTAGATGGAACAATACTATTAATTTTGGAGGCAGTCTGGCTATGTACAAGAAGATTATGCTGGCATCCGATGGATCTGAAGACTCTCTTACAGCAGCAGAGGAAGCGATCAAGTTAGCAAAGCTAGCGGATGCACAGGTCGACGTCATCTATGTGGTTGACGGGGACACATCCAAACATGATGTTCTACGAAACTGGGATTCTCTCGGTATAAAAGAAGAACGTAAAGACAAGCTTCGTGCCGTCGAACAGAAGGCCGTAGAAGCGAATTTAACATATGAAATCAACATGCTTAGAGGAGATCCTTCTGTGACACTCGTTAAGTATGCGGAAGAAAACGAAGTCGATCTCATCGTGATGGGAACAAGGGGCTTGAACGTCTTACAAGAAATGGTGCTAGGAAGTGTCAGTCATCAAGTGATACAAAAAGCAAGCTGCCCTGTTCTCGTCGTAAAATAAACCTTTGCTATAACAAAAACAGCCTGGAGGCGTGATGCGATTCCAGGCTGTTTTTTATTCGCAACACACCCCCTCATTTCTGCAACTTATCCAGACGTACCTACCTCTTATCTTATAACTGATGACTTCCAGTATTTCCAGTTTTATACTAACCTTAAGAAAGCCACAAACCAAAGGATGAGTTACAAATGAAAGTCTTACTCGACGTCGACCGTAAGCACGAAGAAACGAGTGTTACCATTCACTGCAGTGAGATGGACGATTCTATTAAAGATATCCTAGATTATCTTAATGAAAAGAAAACAGATCTTCTTGTTGGGAAAATGGGAGAACAACAGCACTTAATTAAACCCAAAAACGTTCATACCTTTCATTCTGAAGGTGATGCTGTCATTGCCACAACTTCAGATGGTCAATTCAAATTAAAAGAAAAGTTATACGAGTTAGAAGAACTTCTCCCATCGAACAAATTTATCCGGCTTTCGAAATCGGTACTCGCTAACCTTTATAAGATCAGTCATTTTGAACCTTCGTTCAACGGAACCCTCTCAGTTCACTTTCAATCTGGCAGAAAAGAATACGCTTCAAGACATTATGTAGGCAAAATAAAAGAAGTTTTAAAAATGAACAGGAGGAACAACTAAATGAAAACATTTTTATTCAGAAGTTGTATCGGAATATTCTTTGGAGGATTTCTAGCCGTCTTATTCACGTACGCTGTGATCTTCTTTGGTGACCAAACAACGCTCGACTCAAGTCTTTTTGTGAAGAACTCGTTAGGTTCCATCTTCTGTGGATGGTTATTTACCGTCTCCCCCCTCTATTTTGAATGGCACTCATTAAAGCTGTCACAGCAAACAGCGCTACACTTTTTGACCGTTATGATTTTCTATTTTATCCTAGCCTATGGAATCGGCTGGCTTCCACAAGGTTTAGCGAATATCGTACTCTTCATCGCAATCGCACTTGTGATTTATGCAATCTCATGGATTGGGTTTTATCTATACTTTAAGAACGAGTCGAAAAAAATGAATGATGACTTGCAGCATATTAAGTAATCGAAACTCTGCGACCGTCTTATTCTTTTATATACCCCTTTAGTCGAAATAGGAGGATTTGTTAGGATAAGGTGAAAGTGCAACTATATTCGTTTAATCAACTTAGAGGTGAACACATGAATCTCATATTTGGGATGGTTGTCATACTCATCGTCTTGCTTTCGTTATCGATCCTGTTGTTTAAATTTAACAAAGAAGATTTTATAAATCGGTACGAAAGCGGTGGCGGGAGCCTTTATACGGATACCATCGTTTACGTATTAAAATTCTTACCTTGGCCGATTGTCCAGACGTTCTTTATTCTTTCTGGCATCGCAATAATAGCGGGGGTATTGGTAACGCTATAGGATATAACCTAAGAAGGGGGACCCATCCGTTGTGGGTCCCCCTTCTTTATAGAATAGCTTAAGTATCGATTTGTGCATTTAATATAATAAAAAACTAGTTTTGAAACATGCGAATCAGCACACCATTTTCTTCAACATCTGGCATAAAGAACGTCACGCCATAGCTTGTGCCTACAGCCATAACCGCTGTCCAAAAAACTAAACTGATCATCATCCAGCTTGTAACTTTCCTCCTATTTGAACCGAAGCTCATCCCCATGAACGCTGAGATGTGAGACCCGACAAAAAAAGGACCGATCAGTGTTAATCCAGGTAAACCATACTTATCAAAGAGCATCTTTGCTCGCTTCCCTTTTTTCGACTCTTCCATTCCTTCACCATTCGCTTCGATGGACTCGTCTTGTGTACCTTCTCTCATGCGTTTTTGTTTTCGCTTCCCCATCCAACTCTTTACTTTATCGACAAAGACAATCAACAGAACGACTGTTAGTGCATTTCCTAATAGAGCAAGTATCGCTGTTGGGACCGGAGATAAACCTCCGATAATCGCTAGTGGAATGACCGCAACAAGTTCAAACAGCGGAACCGCTGCCAGAATAAACACCAATAGATACGAAATAAACATTATTTCCATTCTCCTTTTTAATTCTTTGTGATATCAAATCGCTCGATCCCTAACGCACTCACCTGCTTTGTTAAAGGGAAACTTCGTATCCAGGTATACCTGTGCTTTCCGCGAGCGTTGTTTCAGCCTTTCGTTTCTTCGCAATGTGTGAGGATTACATCAACGACGTGCTCGATCGGTTCGGTTGAGTTTATCATCACTCCGTTTTTTGGGATGTCTTCCTTTGTACTATGCAGCCGCATAATCAGCTTCCGTTCCGCATTTTGGCCACCAAACTCCTGCTCCGAACGTTCAAGAAGCCGCTTCTTCAGTGTAACGCTGTCGACCTCAAGGACGAACACCTCGTCAAACAGGTCTATGAATTTCGAGAAGTTCCTAGATCCACCGCAGAAAAATGTTGCTTCCTCATCTTTTTTCTCAATCAGTGCTTTAACTCGATCCACATTCCAAATGTGGTTCTCATGCGCAGCGGTATCCGTTCGTTCACCTGTATCAGGATCCCCTTGATAAGCTAGTTCACGATCACCATGAATGGCATGGTAACCTCTTCGCTGCAACTCGTTACACACGGTCGTTTTACCTGTGCAGGAAACGCCTTCGATCAAATAATTTCTAACACCCATGACAACACTCTCCGTTTATACCGGCGGACCGTTACCGTCATTAGCTCGATCAAGAATATGAGCACTTTCACTCGTCTGCCTGTCTGACTTGGTAGGTTTCTTCATTCCAAAGATCTTCTCGAGTGCAAAGCCTAGAATGACTAATAATGCGATTGAACCCCACATGATGATTCCAATTAACGTCATCGTACCGCCTCCTGTAAAAAACTCTCTACCTACTGTACGATTGGAGAACTAAAAAGTTTCAGAGATAGCATAAAGAAAAAGCTAGCGCTGATTCACTAGCTTCTTCTTTTCACACACATGAAAATAAGAGGAACAATGGAATCTTCCTTCTTCTCTCATACTCTTCTTCGTCTGCAAAGTTTTCTTTAATCGGCGTTGCTTCCCTCAAGTTTTCTACGACGAATCCAGCGTGCTGCAACAACATAAAATACTCTTCAATCGTACGATGATATTTCACTACATGTTCACCGATCCATGGTTCTACCCTTTTTCCACTTACAAAATAGTCATCAACAATCCAATTCGATCGCTTTCCATTCTTCATGCTTTCAAACGATGCGGTAAGCAGAGGATGCTGTACGCTAAATACGAACTTCCCATCCTCTTTTAACGTACGCTTTACCTTCTTAAGTACATCTTCTAAATCTTCTATATAGTGAAGAACTAACTGAGAGACAACGGTATCATAAGCAGCGACAGGATAATCAAAATCTTGAAGACTAGAATGTATTGCCTGGCCATTCGTCCCGTTCAGGTTTTGTGAAGCTCGTTCGATCATATTGGCAGAACCGTCTATGCCAGTGTAGTCATCGCACTCGCTAAGCAGGTTACCAAGAGATGCATCTCCACACCCGAGGTCCAAGATTCGTTTTCCTTTTACAGAACCGAGAAGCTTTAACAAAGCAGGTGTCTCGATCAAGTCATTCGGACTTTCTTTACGATGTCTTCTTTTCATATAGTTGTCGTAAAATGTTTGATTATCGTAAACTGATGAATTTGTATATTCCATTTCTTCCTCCGATGTTAGGTAGATTGTTTGATCGCCTTCGTTGCGATGAACGTTTTGATATAGTTATCGATCAGCCTAGTTCCTCCAAAGTCATCTTCATAAAATCCTGCGATCATAAGCCCAGCATCGATTTGTCCTTGGATTTGATCTTCTAACGTATGACCGAACTCTAGCGTTTCATTCCCTGCATCTCGCTCTTTCGCTTTCATTTCTTCGACCGATGAAAAAGGTATCGAGTTTTGAACATCTAGAATCCCATTCTCCTCTTGTTCATCATCAAAAAGGTATAACACAGGATTTGTAAAACCTGAGATCAGCGTTCCGTTCGTTTTTAACACTCTCGCAGCTTCTTTCCAGACAGGTAACACATCTTCCACGAATACATTTGAAACGGGGTGTACGATGATATCGAATCTTTCATCATCGAAAAAGTTCAGATCTGACATGTCCCCTTTGATTGTCTTGATCGATAAATCGTCCCTTTCTGCTACAAAGCGATCCTGCTCAAGCTGCTTTTCAGACATATCGACCACTGTAACTTCTGCGCCAGCAGCAGCAAGTAGTGGTGCTTGTTGACCTCCGCCTCCAGCGAGGCATAGAACGCTAAGTCCTTTAAGTGTAGGTGGAAACCAATGTCTAGGTACAGGTTTTTCGGTTGTAACGCTGATCGCCCAGTCACCACGTCGAGCGTTCTCAACTTGGTCATGGCTCACGTATTTCGTGTACCGACTTCCCTGTTTTACTTTTTCATCCCATGCTTTACTGTTGTGTTGACTAATTTTCATAAGTGCCATCCCTCGTTTTCTAGTAATACGAATTTCCACCCTACTTCTTCTAGATTCCCTCAACAATTCCCTTTTACAAAGATCGTCTTCCATCCTACCTATTTCCTATACTCCTTTCGTTGTATTCCCTTCTAGTGCCAACAAACCAACCTTATAGGCTCTTGTCAGTAAAGCGCACATTTTGTAGAGGTAACCTTGATAGACTGATAGAAATTCGTATTCATGCTACTAAGATAGGGAGGAAATTTAAGTTATGAATAAGCGCAAATTAGTTTCAATGCTAGGGGTAGGGGTAATGGCTGGCTCGCTTTTTACAACGAGTGGAGCAAGTGCTTCTAACGTTACAGGTCCGATCGTTGAGAGAAGTGTAACGGACCATGAACACCATTCCTCTCTGATGGACGTTCGAAATGTTTTGAACGATGTGATGCCTACTGCTCAACAGCTGAGTGCTGCTGACTCGTTCATCAATACAGCTGGTACTGGAACAAAAATCAAATGGAACTCACTTTTTGGAACACCATCCATGATCATGAAGGAACAAGGCTACCTAACAGAAGCTTCGAACAAGAATGCTGAAACGATCGCGCGTGATTGGTTAAAAGAAAACGCAGCGATGTTCGGACTTTCTACTTCTGACATCGACAGTCTAAACGTAACGCGTAACTATGCGATGAAAGGAACGGGGCTGCAGCCTGTTACGTTTCAGCAAACCTTTGACGGCATCGAGTCCGTGTATGGAGGACGTGTGATCGTCGCAGTGAACAAAGAAGGAAAGATCCTTTCCGTAACAGGTAACATGAGTCGTGCAAAAACGTTATCGGACACGTTTGAGCTATCATCAGCTGAAGCGTTGAGTAAAGCAATCTCATTTGAAAATGCCTCCCTTTCTTTCACACCGGAATTAACTGAAACAAAAAACGGCTGGGATGTGTTTGACGGAGCTTCGGTTCTTCCTACCGTTCAACGTGTGAAGAAAGCAACGTTTATTACAGAAGATGGCGTTCGTCCTGCCTACCGCGTTCTTTTCATCGAGGAACTCGACAAAGGTCATGAGATCGTTGTAGACGCAGCGACGGGAGAACAGCTCTACAAACGCTCTCTTGTTGATCATGTAGCAGATCCTGAAGGACTCATCTTCGAAAACTATCCAGGTTCAGCGAAAGGCGGCTCACAGGTCGTTAAATCATTTAAAGGTGATCCAAAAGCCTCTCCAAATGGATGGTTGATTCCAGGAAGCCCTCTTGGCGTTACGACATTCGGGAACAACGCAAACTCCTACGCCAACTGGAGTAACTTCCTAGTCCCTGCCGACCAGGCCGTTCGCCCAGTTGCTCCGTTAGGTGAATTCAGTTTTACGTTCAAAGATTCGTGGCGTGAGACGAATGGACAGACCGTTCCTCCTTCGTATGCGGACGATGTGAACAGCGCATCAACAAACTTGTTCTACCACCATAACCTTTTTCATGATTACTTTTATAACCTTGGCTGGGTAGAAGAAGCAGGTAACCTGCAGGCTTCGAACTTCGGAAAAGGTGGACTTGGCGGCGATGCGATTCTTGGCCTCGTTCAAGCTGGCGCTGCTTCAGGCGGTGCCCCAACTTATACTGGTCGTGACAATGCGTACATGCTGACGCTTCCTGACGGTATACCTGCATGGAGCGGCATGTTCCTATGGGAGCCAATCCCAGGAGCGTTTGAAGGAAACTATGCTGACGGCGACTTCGATGCTGGAATCATCTATCACGAATACTCTCACGCGTTATCAAATCGTCTCGTCGCTGGTGGAGAAGCACTCGGCAGTCACCAATCAGGCTCGATGGGTGAAGGCTGGGGTGACTGGTACGGCATGCACTACCTCATCAAAAACGGACTTCAAGATAAGCCAGTCGTCGGTGCTTACGTAACTGGAAACGAAGAACGCGGAATCCGCAGCTATGCACTCGATGATGCTCCTTATAACTATGGTGATATCGGCTATGATATCGTTGGTCCTGAAGTACACTCTGATGGCGACATCTGGGCAGCAATTCTTTGGCAGATGAGGGAAGAATTGATCAATCAGTTTGGAAAAGAAGAAGGCGAATCGATCGCTGAACACCTTGTCATGGATGCGATGCCGATATCTGTACCTGAGCCTTCTATGGAGGAAATGCGAACAGCTATTATCGCTGCAGACTTTGAACGCTATGATGGAAAGCATTATGATGCACTTTGGACTGCTTTTGCTCAGCGTGGACTTGGCTCTGACGCTTTCTCTAACGGAGGTGACGACACAGATCCGATCCCTGCATTCAATCATCCTGATGGAGAGAGAAACGGTCAGCTCGTTGGTCAAGTTATCAATGCGTCTACAAAACAGCCGATCGAGGATGCTCGCATTATGATTGGGGAATTTGAAGCGAGAACGACCCCTGTCTCTGTGACAGAAAGTACAGGCGGTTTCGCAGAGTATGTAGTGGAAGGAACGTATGACATCACCATCCAGGCACGCGGATACGGCTCTCGTACGATTCGAGACGTGAAGATCGAACCAGGTAAGATCAATAATTTAAAATTCAAGCTGGCACCAAACGTTGCTTCGTCCTTTAATGGCGCTACTGTTACGGACGTATCCGGTGAATCTGATAGCAATCCTGTTAAACTAGCGATCGATGATACAGAAGCAAGCGTCTATGCATCCGACACCCAGGAAAATGGTTTCAAAGGCTCAGACTTCATCGTAGACCTTGCTGGTGACGAAGCGGTCGATGTTTCTCATATTCAGGTGAGCGCAGCTAAGGATGTTTCAAAAGGACGCTTTGCCACACTGAAAAACTTTTCCGTTCAAACATCGATGGATGGTAAGAACTGGACCACCGTTGTAAAAGAGAAATTTACAGCTCAAGATCCTAGACCAACAATCGCAGACTTACACTACAAAGGCTTTGACCTTGATCAGCCGGTTAAAGCTAAATACTTAAAGTTTATCGCACATGATTCTCAAGATAACTCGAAAGGGTATGTTCAAGTTGCTGAAATTCAAGCATTTGCTACGAAAAAAGCAAAGATTGAACCCGTAACAGTTGCACCTGAAGAGCCTTTTGTTGCGGAAGGGACCGTACAAGCTGGTAACGCTGGAACAGGAATCGGCAGCCTGGCCGGCGTCCCTGCTACCCTCGCAGTTACAGAAAACGAGTTTGTTACTACCCAAAACCCAGAGCCAACCTCTCAAGGTTCAGATGGGTACGTCGTTACCCTTCCAGAACAGTATGGTGATGGTATTCATAACTTTACGTTAGAAGGTGGAAGCACTGCTGCTGACTATGATTTTGACGTATTCTTCTACAACAAGAACTTCGAACAAATCGGTGGAGTAGCAACATCAGGTGCCAACGAATCTGGCGTCATCCCCGGTGGCACAAAGTATGTTTATGTAGGACTCTATTCAGGCGCTAACGTCCCGTTTACGTTAACTGCTTCTAGTCCTTATTAATGAAAAAGAGGCTGGGACAAAATCAACATACATGAAGGAAATCGCGAATGTTGAATGGTAAAGAGTAAGACCTTAGCGTAGCCAACATACGTAGACTCCTGCGGGAACAGCACGAGTCCGAAGGCCCCGCAGGAAAGCGTTTTTTGCTTTCTGAGGAGACTGAGGCCGTGCCCGCGGAAAGCGAAGTATGTTGGCGAAGCGGCGGTTTCCTATCTGTAATTACAAAAGACCCGATCTAATTCAAATGAATTGTTCGGGTCTTTCTCATGGTTATATGCTTATGTCCCAGCCTCTTTTTTTTATTTAATTCGAAAAATATAAACTCATTCCAAGATATATCATATAAAATGGGCTTAAGAAAGGAGTCTAGTAGATGCATAAAAAAGACATATACGTATCATTGATCCTATCATCGCATTGCCTAGTCGCAGGTTTTTTTGTGGTCCCTTACCAACTTGAGACGTTAAAAACAACCATGCCTGAACAACATGCTGAACTAATAAGCACGCTTCCTTTTCCAGTCAGCGTTTTATCATTGATCACAGCCATTCAACTTTTCATCGTATCCTTCATTTTAGCTTTTCTAGGAATGAAACTTGCGAAAAGAACCGGCTTATCGCTCAAGCTTCTTCCTGGATTAGTTAATAAGCAAAAAGTCAGCCTCCATACGAGGTCGCTGCTACTGTCATTGCTATTTGGTTTGATCACTGCATTTGTAATTTCAACAGGAGATCGATTCTATTTTCAATCTCACATCCCTGCACTGAGTGACTACACACCTTCTTTTTCACCACTTGGTTTATTTGTTGGCGTGATGTATGGAGGAATTTTTGAAGAAATTTTAATGAGATTATTTCTGATGTCTTTCCTAGTTTGGATCATAAACAAAGCGTTCAATCGTAAGAAGGAGATCATCCCTGCCACCACTTACGTCATTGCAATTATAATCGCATCTGCTTTGTTTGCAGCAGGACATCTCCCTGCAACCCAACTGATGCTAGGTGATTTAACACCACTTTTAACGTTTAGAAGCTTTTTACTCAACGGAATCGGTGGCCTTTTCTTTGGGTATTTGTATTGGAAGAAAGGGTTTGAATATGCGGTGTTCGGACATATGTTCAGTCATATCACCCTTCAATTGTTATTCATTCCGATCTATTATTAAGCGTGGTGAAGGGCAAAGGCTTAACGATGCATAAGCCTTTGCTAATTCCCATTAATACGGGTAAACATATGGATCTTTTGGTGCATCGATTCTCTCCATTTGATCTGGTTTTAGGAGCATCATCTTTTGGCCGTTAAAAGACGTCTCTTCAATCGTGCCAGTCACCTCTACCCACGTATCCGTTTCAAGCGCAGCAATTTTATCTCCCTCAACCATCGTTCCATACACATTGGCATCAGCAACACAGCAGTTCATCCCAAACCTTGCTAAAACGACTTGATTATCTTCAAAATCTGGTTCTCGATAGATAAACCCTTTAATCGTCAATGTTTTCCCAATAAATTGCTCGAGGTTAAGGTCGATTGTTGTAATAACATCAAGATAATTTTTATCGGTCACGTTGATATGGGCCTTCTTCGAATATTTTTCTGCCAGCTCATCATACTTACTATGATCCATCGAATATCCGACCATTTCATCTGACGGTTCATTCGCTTCGCTCTTCACTCGTTCATCCATTTCTTCTAAATAGCCTTCAGGGTCATCTAGATACGCATCGACATCTTGAATATTATCCGAGTTTTCTTCAGCTACAGCTGAACTTCCTGGTGGCTTCGTGTACAAACCTCCTCCATATTGAATTCCTCTATTTGCAGCGACAGAGCTATCGATCACTTTCTGAGGAAGTCCTAATCCACCTACGATTGGTAGGATGAATAACAAATAGATGATCGTCTTCCGAACGAACGACCCTTTCATTTGATGATCCGCACCACAGTTACAATCGATTTCCTCTGCAAGATTTGATGACAAGCTTTTGAAGAACTGAAAGATCCCGATAAGAAAGAAACATGCTCCTCCAAAATACACAAACGGAAGCATCTTCGGGGCGATATACAACTGAATGGTTTCATTTAAGATGAACTTCATAATGAGTAGCGAAAACCCTATTAAAATAATCGCTCTTAAAAACATATGAAACTGCAATGATGCGTTATTCTCTCGTTCCAAACCTCTCTCTCCTCTCTCTTATAGTAGAAATTTATCGACCAGCATGATTGAACAAAACGTTACGATTGAAATTGTGATTGCTAGGGCTAAGACAAATTTTGTTTTAAAATATGCTAAGTACATGAATAGATTCTTTAAATCTAGCATTGGTCCATAAACAAGAAATGCAAGTAATGACGTACTAGAAAACTGATTTGAGAATGAGGAAGCTACAAATGCATCTGCTTCTGAACATAGAGATAGGATGAACGCGAATCCCATCATGATCGCAGTTGAACCACCTTCAGTAGACGTAAGCGATGCAAGCACATTCCGATCAAGAAACCCGTTTACAACACTCGCTAAAAACGCACCAACGATCAAATATTTACCCATATCGAAGAATTCATCACTAGCATGATAAAGAGTTTGTTTCCACTTGCTTCTCTTCATCGTCGTTGTATAGCTTGTCCTTCCAATAAGCTCTTCTTTTGTCCATCTTAATTGATTTGTATTCTTAAAAAGTTGATACATGACAAACCCAATCACAATCGACAGAACAAAGCCAAGCCCCATTCGCAAGTAAAGAATCGTAAGGTCATGCTGAAAAGCGTAATACGTAGATGCGGCTACAATTGGGTTTAGAATCGGAGCAGCCATAAGCAGAACAACACCGAATTGAAGCGGCATCCCCTTTTTGATCAATCTTCTTACTACGGGAATAATCGCACATTCACAAACTGGGAATACTGCTCCAAGTAGTGCTGCAGGCACCAAGCCTAAGTAAGCATGTTTAGGCAGCACCTTTTGTAGAAGTTCTTCAGATACAAACGATTGGATAAGTGCCGATACGAATACACCTAGTAGAACGAATGGAACGGCCTCCAACAGAATACTGAGAAATAAAACATTCACGTTTAACCATGTGTCAGAAACGACGATATCGAAGTAGTCGAGCACCTGGGTATTGAAAAGAAATAACGTCACGAATATGACAAACAAAAGTATCCCAACAAGATCTTTTATACCATTAACGATCCAGCTATTCACAAGCTCAGCTCCTTGTTGCTAACTCTTGTAAACTAGTATTCAATTGTTCTACGTCCAAACCGTCACCAATCAAGATGATTACGTTCGACTCTTCTCTATTCTTTATTCGTTCAAAACGTAATTTTCCCGAGGAAAACTGAATTAGAAATTGTCCAGGGGTCTCTTTAAATTCTACGATTCCTTTTCCTCTTAAGACCTCTTTCGGCAAATTTTCTACCCATTTATTTAGTTGGATACGATTCAAGGTTGGGACGTCTTCTATTTTGATCGAGCGAATCGTAGAGTGGTTATGGCGATGGTGATCCGTTTGTTGAGAATTCAAGTTTGAACGCATGTAGCGTTTCTCGAATAGTTCCTCACTATCAATTTCTCCAAAGGATGTTTGAAATACCGGTACATCTTGTTTCACAATGCCGTTGATTTTCTTCTCGACTTTTGAAAGTGCTCCAGGCTTTGTAAGATCAACTTTGTTAAGGATAACCATGGTCGCACAAGAGATCTGTTCATGTAGCAGTTTACGTACTTCTTTGTTACTTGAGAAGATGTTTTGGAATTCAAGAAAGCTACTCCCGTCTACTACGCTAATCATTGAATAAAGATCAAAACACTCGATGAACTCTGGACTTAGTAAAGCGTCTTCTATATCTCTTGGATTCGCAACGCCCGTCCCTTCTATTAACAGTAAATCAATCTCTTCATCTTTAAATAATCTTAGCGTTTCTTTTAAGTCATCTTGGATCGAACAGCATATACAGCCATTAAGTAACTGCTTGATGTGTTGTCCCTCAAAGTAATCTGCTTCAACATTTTTTTCTCCTAACTCATTTAAGATGATTCCTGTTTTTAACCCTTTCTCTTTACTCTCTTTAATCATATTTAGAAGAGTCGTAGTCTTCCCGCTCCCTAGGAAACCACTGATCATATACACTGGTAATGTCATTTTATGTATTCCTTTCATTTCATTGATTTTTAACTTTTAACATCATAACATGAATCGTAACGATTTTGATTTGCAAATCGAAATTGTTACGATAATATAACATACAGCACGATCAAGGGAATCGTTATTGATGGTTTCTGAAACTAGGTAATTGCTAAGCTTACTATTACTCGTAGTATCTTTAACAGCTAACGTTGGGTAAGAAAACGGTACTTCTGATACTGATAAAACTGAAAAGATTACGATTTATACAACGCTGATTCACATTGAAGATTTCACAGAGTATATCAAAGAAAAATTTATTCTATAAGGAAATGCTAGGTTTTCAAACAAACTAAAAGCTAGTGTTCATAAGAAACACTAGCTTAAGCTAATAAAAGTGATCTATTTACCGATGTCCTCCATTTTCTAAAAAGCTAAGCGAAGGCAGGTCAGCTGCACTCTTCGTACTCACTCGCTGCAACATATATTCAAGTAGGAAAAGATAGTCTTGTTGATGATCAGTGTTCTTCGCAACCTCGGATAATTGCTCAAGAATATACAAGCAGTCATTTTCATACAAGCTGTAATTATCAAATCCTAATATCGTCTGGCGGGCAAATTCCCAAAGATCATCATGCACCTCTTTATCCATCGTTTTACTCATAAGAGCAATCATTGTTAACAGCTCCGTCATAACTGTAGAGTTCTGATTAGCGTATTCACGAATGGAAGCGAAGCCCTTGTGAAGAAAATAAGGAAAGTTCTTCTGGTTTAACATGATTCGAAGTTCCTCTTCCTCATCAAAAAGATAAGGAGAGAAGTTTCTCGTCTGCCCGATCGTTTTCAATAAATCAGCGATCTGATGAATTGTATTCGTTGCTGTTAAAGGATCATTGTGACCCAACGCCTTGATCGCTACTTCAGCAAGCTTAGTCAATCCATACTCTAAATCTTGTATTTCAGTTTGCTTGACGCCTATCTCAACATACTTTAAATATCGCTCTGGATGAATCCTTTGTCCATATTCCCAATAAGTAAAGAGCGGTGTACCTTCTAATACGAACTCCCCAATTCTTACGTTGAACTTTAATAACACATTATCTTTTTTCGTGTGTTTGATCAGTCTTGAAAAGTCTGCAACTTGAAGGTAGCCAGATTGATTCGCTTTGATTATCTTGCCGTCTGTTTCAGATGGAAGAGATTCTGGTTCCTTCTCCAAATGGTATGAACGTAACTCTTTCTCAAGAGAAGCCTGAACGGACTTTGACTTGGCATTCATATTAAAGCTAATGTTATGAACCTGCATCCAAGTTGTTGTATGGTTAATAAAGTAAATAAATGTCACTGCAGCCGTAATCGCAGTTAAAATAGACAGAACCGGTGTTGCAACAATAAACTCCTCTTCTCCATGTGTAACGTATAAGAAGTTTAACAGGACATAGATAAAGCTTCCATTAAAAATACCTAGCACGTGTTGTGTCGCTCGATCGCTAACAAAGTTTACAAGCATTTTGGAAGAAAACTGTCCGCTGAACGTCGTCAGTGCGACAAGTAAGGAGTTGATTGTAAACGCACTTAAGGTCAGTACGCCGCCTACTAGCGCACTTAGAAGCACTTGCAAGGTCTGTCCGCTAAAACCGATTGCGGGTGGCAGATATAAGCTAATATCAATTACATAATCTAGATAAAAGGTAAAGATAGATAAACCGATCGCTCCGAGGATATACCAAAGGGGCATAAACCATAGCGTCGATTTCAACTCGATCTTCCGTTGACGCCTCGACATCTTAAAATATTTTTTAATATAGTATAACAATCCCATAGAATCACCAATCTGCCCTTCAAGTTTTAAATACTTCTATTTCTACCCGGGACAAAAGTGAATTAACCTGATTTTTTCATTTTTCTTTATGAAAAAAGAGTAAAACAAAAACCACGCCCCCGTTATCCGGAGTCGTGGCTTCTGTATGTTATGGCATGAGATAAGTTGCATAGAAACGGGTCATTCCTACTGCAAAGTCACCTTTCGTGACATCCTTCGCTGGTGCAAAGGAAGCCGTTACAGTTGGCTCTAAATCATATGGACCTTGAGTCACATCAAAGTATGCGTTAAGGATGTTTAGATCGAGCGCTAGCTGAACATAGCCTTTTAATTCAGTTGGTACTTCTGAAGCATCTTCAACCTGAATGCTCTCACCGTTATACTGAACAGTTATCGGCTCGTTTACTGATGCCGCTTCTTTTTCCAGACCAAGGCTTTGTACGAGAGAATAAGCAAGCTCTGCTCTTGAAACCGTCCCTTTAGGATTAAAAGCTCCATCCGCTCCAAGCATGATACCTGCGTCATCTTGATTAATATCCTTCAGTGCCGCACCTGTCGCAGTCACAGCTTCTACATAAGCAAGGTCTGTTGATTTCACATCGCTGAAATTATCTCCTGAAGCAGGCAGTGATTGCACTACGCCAGCGCCCATCATTAAGAATTTCGCAAGGTCAATTCTCTTAAGCTTACTGTCTGGATTGTAGTTCCCTCTCTTATCAGTGTCTAACAGTCTTTCAGATACACCCGATTTGATCGCTGCTTCTGCAGGGTGTCCACTAACATCATTCAACCCTTTAAATCCATTCGCTTTCTTAAAGGTTAATTCTCCATCGATCGATTCCGGAATTGCTAACCCATTTAATCCTTGCAGTTCAACTGTCCACGTCCCAGCTTCAGGTGCCGTTACTTGAACAGTACGATTTGTGTAGAGCGTGAACAAAGCTGAAATCCCTGAGCTATACTCTGTTCCGTCTGGAGACGTGAGCACAAGATTGATTGTATTTCCTGTTTCACCGAGTAAGCCCTTTGCATTTGCACGAGCCACAACTTCTGTTGTTCCTTCTTCAACTTCGAACTCATACGTATTGTCATTTGCTGCACTGTAATCGATTGTGAAAAGCTCTCGTTTCACTTCCATATCTACTGATGCATTAAATGTATTCGTAGCATTTAGAGTTTGGCCATATTCTTTCGATTGATGAAACGCCTTATCTACAGCTGCATAAGCATTCGCGTAGCCTGCGCCAACTTCCCAAGCTTCATATCCTGGCATATTCGTTGCTGTATCTTGAACGATTTGTTTTACTTCGAGTGGAGATAGTTCAGGATTTGCGTCCAAGATTAGTGCTACAATTCCTGCCATATGTGGTGCAGCCATCGATGTTCCGCTCATCGTCGTATAATATGGGAGGTATGCTGGTTCGATCATTTCTGCATCTTTATCGGCTGATAGTCCAGTCGTTGGTGAAATCACTCGAGTCGAAATGATGTCTTTTCCTGGCGTCGTGATCGTTGGCTCATCCACCCATTCGAACGTCTCGCCATCTACTGTAACTGTACCGCCTTTACCCTTCACACCTCTTGATGAAAAGTCAGCCAAATTACCCTGCTTATCCCCAGCTGCGACTGTGATCACCCATGGTGCTTTTTTGTAATTTCCAGTGATCGTTGACTCAGCGGGACCTGAGTTACCAGCAGAAAAGACTGTTACGATACCACGGTCATATAACTTTTTCGTTGCAATATTGATTGGATCTTCAGGGTCAAAATCTGTTCCTGAATCACTCGTCGCTCCCCATGAATTCGTAATCACTCGAATGTTGTATTGTGCTTGATGGGTCAACGCGTAGTCAAAACCACCAATCGTATCTAGGATTGCTAAACCAGCTCCAGAGCCATACCCGATCAAGTTCGCCCCAGGTGCCACTCCTTCATGCTTACCTGCTGATTTTGCTCCGTTTCCTCCTACGATACCTGCTACGTGAGTCCCATGCCCAGAATTATTATCTGTGTTTGGTACATCTTCAACGTATGTAACGGGAGCTAGTTCATTTAGAGAATGTAAATTCGTTGAAGCTAGTACATTTTGTACAAGATGATCACCGAACTTAATGTCACTATGCGTACCATCAACGCCACTATCGTTTACGACGACGCCAATGTCCTTACCTGATACAGGCAACCCGCCATTCGCTTGCCTCATCGCATCGTCGACTCGGACACGATCGACTCCTGTAAGTGCAGTTGAATCAGCATTCTCATATTCTAGTTTTTCATTAAAATAGATCGAACGCACTTCAGGTTGTTTCGCTAGTTCAGTAATTTGATCTGCAGTTGCGATTACCCCTGCAATCGGTAAGCTTTTAAACGATAACCCTTTTGCAATACCCAATTGGGTAAGGACATCTAACTGTGATGATGTGGGTCCCCCGTCGCCGTGAAAGGTGATGATTACCTCCAATCCTGTAAGCTGCTTCTTCATCATCTCTTGAAGCTTTGAGCCAATTGTTGCGTTAGAATCCGTTCCTGTCGCAGACGTTTGTAGCGTCGTGCCAAAAAGCGTAGAAACTACTAATAGGATCGCTAGTAATAGTGACTTTATTTTCATTTTGTTTCCTCCCATTCAGAATATTCTCTTTCTTTTATTATCCTGAATGGGGGACAAATTAGCTATTCCACTTAAGATGTAATTTCCGACCTATAAGGACTATATCCCCATAGTACCAATGGCGTAGTCATAAAAAGCCAGGTTCTCATTAAGAAAACCTGGCTTTCATGACCGTTATTATGGTAATGGCACGAGTTGATTTTGCACCGCATGGATAATCGCTTGAGAACGACTTTTCACATTGAGCTTCTTATAAATTTTACTAACATGGATTTTGACCGTTTTATCACTGATAAAAAGCTTTTCACCTATTTCTTTATTGCTCATCCCACTTACTAGACAAATCAATACTTCTTTTTCACGCTCGGTTAGCTCCGTTTGACTTTTGGATTCTTGCTTTTGATTATAGTACCCTAGTAGTTTTTTGGTTAAAGAAGGGTCGATGATCGATTCGCCTTTTGCAACCGTTCGTATTGCTTCTACTACTTGTTCAGAAGGCAGATCCTTAAGCAGATACCCATCCGCTCCTTCTCGAATGGCTGCCATAAAGTATTCGTCATGACTATGCATCGTTAAGACGAGTACTTTAACATCTGGGTAATCCTTTTTTAAAATGGCAGTCAGTTCGATGCCATTTTTGTCTGGGATGTTGATATCCATAAGCACGACATCAGGATTGCACGCCGAGAGTTGAGTCATCACTTCGTTTCCGTTCACCGCTTCACCGACTACTTTGATATCATCTTCCATTTCGAGAATGTTTTTCATACCATCCCTTAATACAGCGTGATCATCCACTAACAACACGTTGATCATCTTCCATTCCCCCCTCAAGACCTAGCTTCGGTATCGTTAATGTAATTTCCGTTCCTTCATTCTCTTTACTATCGATCTGTAACGAAGCCTCGATCTTCTCTGCTTGTTCATTCATGCTGAGTATACCGAAATGTGGATCCTTCTTTGCTTTGATCATCGCATCTAGAAGAGAAAAGCCTACACCGTTGTCTGTCATCTTCAGCAATACATGTTCTTTTTGGTAGCTTAGAAGAATCGTTACTTTTGTAGCAGCGGCATGTTTGATCGTATTCTGGACACTTTCCTGAAACGTATCGAACATAACCTTTTCCACCATAGGACTAAGTGAGATCGGTTTCCCTCTCTCTTCAAACGAAATATCGAGCTTAAAGTCCCTCTTAATTACGTCGATCCTTTTAATAATTGCCTGTTTCAAACCGACTCTCTCTGTCTCGTAAGGTCTTAAGGCATAGATCGATTCCCGGATATCCCTTAAGCTAAATCGCAATTTATCAAGGCTATCGAGAATGATTGAATGCGCTTCAGCTGGCTTCTGATAAAACTTTCGGTGTGCTGTCTCAAGCTTCATCACGGCTCCTGCTAGTGACTGTGCTACGCCATCATGGATATCACGCGCAATCCGGTTTCGTTCTTCGAGCACCGTTCGCTTCTCTTGTTCAAAGATCAGCATCCTCGTTTTGATGACAACAGCAAGCTGGTTCGCAAGCGTTGCGACAGATTGGATGTCTTCTTGCCTGAAACTTTTCGTTCTGCTTCGTGCTACTGCAAACATCCCGAGGGAGTTCCCTTCAAGAATAATCGGAGCAAAAACGAATGCATTCAATCCACTATTAAAACAGGACGGTAGCAACCCTGATTCGTGTTTTTTATTTTGGTAGACGACAAGATCTTCAATCGATTCGAATTCGGCTACTTCCTGAGCAGTTAGAGGATGATCATGTTGAACTTGTCCGTTTTTAAATCGAACGATCCACTCTCCTTCTTCCTTTACCCAAAGAACACTTGCATCGACTTCAATGAATTCATTTAAACTCGTTTTAATAGAATGAACCCAATCCTTTGTTGGCAACCATTTATTTAATTCCGTAGAGATTGCGAAAAGCGCAGTCATTCGATTTCGTTCCGTCTGAAGTCTTACGATGATCGAGCTTAGTAGTGCTAATCCAACTAACGGAGAGAAAAAGAAAAAGTAAGAAAAAACATCGATTACACCCCGGTTTTGGTTCCCGATATAAAACATGATCGCAATATAAACAATTGAAATTCCGCTACTGATGGCTTCAGATGTGAATTTTTTTCGCCATAGTTGCACGGTATAAGGCTGAGGACGGATAAGCAAGACAAGATCAACAAGAACGTTATTGATGAAGTAGAAGAACAATGTTAACGCTAAAATATAGCTAAAAGAAAAAGGCTCAAACTGAAACTGTTCCAATGCGACCTGAGCAAGAAACACCGCTCCTATTAAGCTGATGATCAATTGTGAAGGGTTAAAAAATATGATACGTAGAGGTCTTCGTTGGATGATGTTGACCACGATAATACTTAAAGCGTATGTAACGACCGCAAGGTGAAGACCTTCAAGAAGAAAGAGGGTATAGAGGAGTGGAAAACTAAGGGACGTAAACCCCTTCCATATCGCAATTGGAAAATACTCTGTAACAACTATGAAACTAGCAAGTAGGAAAAACACCCACCAATTACTTGGAGGTGACAGTTGAAACACCATCCAACCAAACGCTGCTAATCCAACAACTGATACAAAGTACATGAACCACTTCGCGTATTTTTCCTTTTTCTGAAGATGAGACGTCTGACCCATACCATTCTCCTCACTCTTTAATCTGAATTTTCTATCATATTATGATTTTACACGATTCTCATAATTAAAGAAAGGAAACCTTGCTTTACTTCAGAAAAGAACAGGAGCATAAATAAACCCGGAACTGGTCAAATGGAGAGACACCACTAACCAATCCCGGGCCAACCCGTACAGAACGGGTTTGTTAATTTCCATTATGTCAGAATGAGGCAAACCAACCTATTCCACAAAGGATATAAATGTGTTAGTACTTAAGTAGTATAGAGGACTTTTTTTGCAGGATTTTTCTTTCATCGCAGATTCCTTTACAATAAGGGTAATACAGTTCGCAAGGAAAGAGGATTATAATGAGTCATCCTATACACTACATCGAGACATCTAAATATAAATGCAGGCATGTATACGCACTAGATCCTACAACAATTCCTGTTCTAACAAACTCTCTTTCTTCAGAACAACTTAAAGAAAGACAACTAGAGTACGGACAGTCACTGTCAACGATACGAGAATTCATGCAGAAGCTGATCAGTTTCTTATCGGGAACACCGACTTATATCGTAACGACAGATGCAGAGGGGCACGTGTTGGATTCATATGGAGATGATAGCATTCAAAGGATGGTCACTACTCTCGGAATAAGGAATGGAATACAGTTTCATGAGGAAGAAGCAGGAACCAACTCTATCATTCTCGCACTGAAGTATGGTGAACCCATCCAGTTGATCGGTGATGATCATTACCATGATTGTTTCGAAAACGTTGCTTGTTTTTCTGTTCCTTTTACGATTAACAAGGGCGAAACAGCTGGAACGGTCTCGTTGATGACAAGTAAAGATCATGCGTCCGAATTTCACTTAGGGCTTCTCTCATCAGCCGTTGATTCGATCGAAAGAGAAATCAACACACAGAAACAAAATCAGGAACTACATATCAATAACCAAGTGCTGATGGAAACCACTCCGCTTGGTATCGTAATTACAAACAAAGACGGCGTGATCAGCAGCTTTAATAAGAGCGCAGAGACAATCACTGGACACGACCGTGCTTCTGCAGTAGGCGAAATGATTACGATCTTACCAGATATTTCGCCTTGCTTCTTGTATGTATTAAGAGAACAAGTACCCGTTGAAAATGTCGAAATCACATTTTCAGAGCATCATAAAACCGTACTATTTGATATCCTCCCTCTCTTTAATGATGGGATGTTAATTGGTGCATTCGGACAGTTCAAAGACGTCACTTCTTATATCGAACTTCAAAACCAGGTCGTTCAATCTGAAAAGCTTTCAGCGATTGGAAAACTGAGTGCAGGATTCGCACACGAAATACGAAACCCGCTGACCTCTATCATCGGCCTTACAAAGATTCTTGATGTTGACAAACGACAAACGAAACATATGGAGATCATTAAATCTGAGCTAGAACGAATCGATGATCTCGTCAACGAGTTCGTTCTATATGGAAAGCCAAGCGTTAGTCAAAAGAAGAATTGTGACCTTGTCACGATCATTAGTGACACTGTTAAGTTAATGAAGTGTACTGCCAAGAAACAAAAGGTGAATCTCTACTTTAAAGATCCAGGTGACCATGTACCTCTTTATATTGATCAATCACAATTCAAACAGGTGTTGATCAATCTCATCAATAACGCCATCGATGCGATGTCTGAAGGCGGAGATATTGAGATCGGCCTGACAATCCATGACTCGGAAGTTGTGATCACGATCAATGACGAAGGATGTGGCATGTCTAAAGAAGAAATTAAAAACTTCGGTGTCCCATTTTATAGCACAAAGGACAAAGGCCTAGGAATTGGTCTTTCAATCTGTTCTGATATCGTAAAATCTCACAACGGGACCATTTCGGTCGGTTCTTCTGATGAAACCGGCACATCGATTCACATTTCATTCCCATACGATGCAAAAAGAAGACCCAACATCAGTTGAGTCTTCTTTCTCTTTATAGAGCTTTTACGAGTCCGCCATCGACAACGAACGATTGCCCCGTTACATAGGTATTGGCTCCTGACCCAAGAAAGACGAGCATCTTGGCAAATTCATCAGGCTCTCCGTAACGCTTGATCGGAATCGACTGTTCTGTTTGTGCTTTTAAATCTTCCACCGCTACACCTAGTTTGTCAGCACGAATGTCATCAAGCTGCTCGACACGTTCAGTCGCAATCCTTCCAGGACCAACAGTGTTTACAAGGATGTTATCCTCTGCATATTCCTGTGATAAGCTTTTCGCTAATCCTACAATGCCTGCTCGAAACGTGTTTGATAGAATCAAATTATCCAATGATTGTTTGATAGATGAAGACGCGATGTTCACGATGCGCCCTCCTCCTGCCTTCTTCATGTGTGGGATTGCCGCTCGAGATGTTCTTACGAAACTCAATAGATTCAATTCGAATGCACTCTGCCAGTCCTCATCCGAAAACTGCTCGAACCCACCAGCTGGAGGGCCGCCAGCATTGTTGATCAGAACATCGATCGAGCCGTTCTTCTCAACAGCCACGTTCATGAGGTCCTTAATGTCTTCTGCATTTTTCACATCACACACGTGATAAGAAACATTTTCATTTTGAGTCACTTCAATGATATCTTCGCATGCTTTTTGTAGTTCTTCGCTGTTCCGACTCGATATGATGACAGAAGCACCTTCTCTCGCAAAAGCTAGTGCAGTTGCTTTTCCAAGTCCTTTACTAGCAGCCGTAACGACAACCGATTTTCCCTTTAATCCTAAATCCATCGAATCAGTCCTTTCTTAAGCCGATATCGTTTCTTCATTCGCTTTGTTTCTACTAATATTCGTGACCATGACTAAAATAAAGACGATCGCTCCAACCGCATCCGTAATCAGACCAGGATAGATCAAAAGGATGGCTCCGATTCCTGTGATGAGTCTCATCCAGCCAGAAAGTGATGTGAGGAAATACCCTTCTGCTGTAACCGATAATAAAAACACACCGATCAGTGATGTGATCGCGATCAACAAGATGTTCATCACAGTTGCATCGACCATCAACATTTCATGAGAGAAAACAAACATAAACGGAACGATAAATCCTGCGATCGCTAGCTTCATCGCTTGGAAACCAGTCCTGTTCGGATCTCCTCCACTTATACCAGCCCCTGCAAATGCTGCGAGCGCAACAGGAGGGGTGATGTTTGCGAAGATTCCAAAGTAAAACACAAACATATGCGCAACAAAAATTGCCGTTTCTGGTGATCCAGCTAGCTCTCTGAAGAGCGGTAGCTGCAATAAGATCGGTGCGGCCATCGTACTTGTAATGATATAGGTCGGAATACTTGGTAGTCCCATACCTAGTATAATCGACGTCACCATCGCAAGAAGAAGCGTAATCACGAGCTGAATCAATGGACTATTAACCATCGAACCGATACTTACGATACTATTGGCGATTTCAAGCGCAACTCCTGTAAGGGATGCGATCCCAACGACGATTCCTACAGCACCACATGCAATTGCGACAGGAACGGTCGTTTTCGCACCTTCTTCTAACGCCTGAACACTGTCTACAATGCCAATCTCTTCTGCTTGCAAGTTCAGCATTCGTCTCCACACATTGATGACGAATGGAACTGCAATGATTAACAACAGCTCCCACCAGTCGCCTCGTAAATTAGGGCTAGCATTTCCTGAAAGAAGCGCTGTAATCTGTGGTTGGAAGATCAAGAATAACCCTAGTAACGAAATGACCGGAAGCATCCGCTTTGATGCCGAAATCACGACTGTCGCAATGATTGCCCAAAATGCTGCAAAGAACGGTGTTTTCCCTGAGAAAAGCAAGTAAAGCAAGATTAGCATTGGAATGATCAGATGCCCACGTTCTGCGAGCACTTCCTTAACAGTAGGTAATTCTGTCTTCGGTAACCCTTTTAAGCCGCGTTTTGCTGCGCGGAAATGAACTTGAAGCAGTATCCCGATATAGAAAAGAAGCGCGGGGATAATCCCTGCAAGAATGATTTTCGTATAAGGAACATTCAAGTTTTCCGCCATGATGAACGCTGCCGCTCCCATGATCGGAGGTAAGATTTGCCCACCAACACTCGCTGCAGACTCAACAGCTCCAGCAAAGTTCCGGTGATAGCCGATCTTTTTCATCAACGGAATGGTGAAAGCACCTGTCGTTACGACGTTTGCGATCGCTGAACCATTGATCGAACCTAAAAATCCACTCGCAATAACAGCAACTTTTGCTGGTCCACCCTTCGTGTGTCCTGCTACAGCTAGCGCAAGATCATTGAAAAGTTGTCCCATCCCTGATCGACTTAGGAATGCGCCGAAAAGAATGAAAAGAATGATGTAGCTCGCTGATACGCCGATCGCTGTCCCTAGTATTCCTTCTGTAATAAATACAATCTGGGAGATGATTTGCTTTGATACACTGAAAACGACCTGCTCAGTCAACTGTGGATAGATTGATAGCTTTACATAAAACCCGTACACAAGAAACGCGGCACCTAGTAAAGTAAGCCCCCATCCTGTCACCCTTCTCGTAATATCGAATAAAAGAACGATGATCACGCTCCCTACGATGAAATCAGTCGTGTTGATCTGTCCTCCAGATTGAATGATTCTTTCCGCGGTGAACAACATGTACACACCAGCAGCCATCGCGAGTCCAAACAATATGTAATCATAGATCGGTGTACCTTTGCCGGCCTTTTTCTTAAGGAATGGATACATGAGGAACCCAAGTGCCATCAACGTATATAAATGAATGCTTCGCTGTTGAATATCAACGAGCGATCCTGCATAAGCGGTATAGAGGTGAAACAATGCTAAACCAGCTGCTAACACGGTAATCACGACTTTTAGTATTCCGTTATCAGTCGACCGGACGTTGCTCTCGCGGTCGTATTCTTCTACATTTTTCTTTTTCACGATCATGCACCTCACCTAACATGTAAGTTTTACTAGCAAAGCTCTTAGTAGATTAAGTTTTTTAACAGTTATATGATAAGAACTGTTTGCCTTAAGCTTTTCGCCTTGTCCAGCTACTGTTAATCGGTGTTTCGTCTTATCACCGGTTCGAATAAACAGGCTATCACCGACCGACTGATCGAGTCCTGTCATGTACACCCAGCCATCTTTGATATACGTCTTTTTACCAGCATGACTGGGTACACCAGCTCCAAACGTTTTAAACCGAGTATGAGTCACTATAAGTTCAGATCCTTCGACTTTAAAAAACTCCTCCCATTCTTCCTTCTCAACAGAATGCTCCCACCTCACAGAAAAGGTATCTGCAGTGAGAAACACATCGATCACCTCGTTCTCTTCCTCTACTAACAGCACATTTTTTTGAATAGCGAGTAACAAAACGAGAGTTAAAAGGAAGAACAACGTTAGAAAAAGGGGAGCACCTTGACGATGCCCCCGTTTCGTTCTATTCAAGTATGCCTTGTTCCTCATAGAATGCTTTCGCGCCTGGATGAAGCGGTGCGATAAGACCTTTCGCGATTTCGTCACGGTCGAGCTGCTTTAGCGCTCCTACAGCGACTTCATCGGTACCAAGGTAGTCATAGTAACGTTTTGTTAGATCTTTCACTGTCTCTTCATCGAGGTCTTTTGAAACGACGATCATATTTTGAATTCCAACAGTGACAACTTCATTATCAAGGTTATATTTTGCTTCGTCACCAGCCGGGATCGTGTAGTCTTTGTAGAACGGATATTTTTCTTTCAGCGCTTCTGCAGTTTCACCTTTGATCTCAACGAACGTGATATCGTTTTGCTGCATAAGATCCGTGATATTACTGTTAGGAACCCCAGAAGTAAAGAATGCTGCATCTAAATTTCCATTCTTCATTTCTTGAACACTATCCGCATATCCCGTATGCGTTACTTTCGACATATCGTCATACGTTAAGTTCACTGCTTCAAGTACTTTCTTTGCACTCTGTTCAACGCCTGAACCAACCTTACCTACACCAACTTTTTTCCCTTTCAAATCTTCGACAGATTCGATACCGCTATCTTCTGTCGCTACGATTTGTACGACGTTCTGGTACATGCCTGCTAGTGCTTGTACATCTACTTTATTGCCTTCAAACTGCCCTTTTCCTTCAACAGCGTCATATGCTACGTCACTCATTACGATCGCCATCTGGTTCAATCCATCCTGGATGTTCTGAATGTTTGCTACTGAAGCTCCAGTCGATTCCACGGTAATGTTCCCGATCGAATCACTTTGTTCAAAAATTGGCTTGAGCGCTCCACCAATCGGATAATATGTACCAGACGTGCCTCCTGTACCAAATACGAGAGATTGAGATGAACCAGAACTTTCACCATTATCTCCACCTGCTGAATTACTGCCACCGCCACAAGCAGAAATAATCATCGCGAGTGCAAGTAACACAATCCCTAAAACTTTTGTTTTCACCATTAACCCCTCCGCTTCTTATATTCTTCATTTATGGTAACGGTTACATTATTAATTTTGAATATTTAGAACATATTGGACATTTTGGTCTTTTTGGTCACAAGCTTTACGACTAAAAAAGGGAACTTCCACTTTTGGAAGCTCCCTTTAAGTTACTATCACGCTCTCTGTTAACTTTATACCAATGTTAAGGTTTGTTTTACAGTCTCAGCAGAGCGATCAAGTGCCTCTTTTTCGCTAGAATGTAGAGGAAGTTCAATGACACTTTCTATTCCATTTCCGCCAAGTATTGTTGGAACACCAAGATAGATGTTCTCATATCCATACTCACCTTCGAGATAAGCGATAGATGGTAAAATTCTCTTCTTGTCTTTTACAATTGCTTCGGCCATTTCCACGAGAGAGGCTGCTGGAGCGTAATAGGCACTTCCTTGACCCAGCAAGGATACTATTTCTCCTCCTCCTTTTCGTGTTCTTTCTACGATGGCATCTATTTTATCTTCAGCTAGCAGCTTTTCTAAAGGAATACCACCTGCATGAGAATAACGAACCAATGGCACCATACTGTCACCATGTCCTCCTAAGACAAATCCTGTAACATCTTCAACCGAGATACCTAGTTCTTGTGCTACAAACGTATTAAATCGCGCCGTATCTAACACACCAGATTGTCCAATCACACGATTTTTTGGGAATCCAGTCGTTTTATAACAAACATAAGTCATCGCATCGACTGGGTTACTTAATACTAAAATATAACTTTCAGGTGCATACTGAACGATTTTCTCAGAAACATCCTTCATTATCTTTGAGTTAGTAGCGATCAAGTCATCTCTACTCATACCTGGTTTTCTAGGTATACCTGCAGTTATGATTACCATATCTGCGTCTTTAATATCTTTATAATCTGACGTACCCGTTATAGTAGAATTGAATTTCTGAACAGGACTCGCTTCTAGCATATCTAATGCCTTGCCTTTTGTAGGGTTGTCCATTGAAGGAATGTCTACTAGAACGACATCACCAAGCTCCTTTTGTGCAAGCATTAGTGCTGTTGTTGTTCCTGTGAATCCCGCTCCAATAACTGCAAATTTTTTTCTATTAAAAGTCATTTAATCACCTCCATACAACGAATAGAATTACTATGACGTTTTACTTGTTTCCTTTTTTGGTTCTTGGGTTGCTTTTGAAGTTCGACCAGAAGATTTAGATTTAGCTTTCGTAGCTTGTTCTTCGATATCATCTTCTTTTTCTCGATTCTCTTTTTTGTTTTCATCAGTTTTCTTAAGTATGTTACTTGTTCCCTCATCAGGATGAGGAATCACATAATGAGCAACAAGCTCTCCCACCCGTTGAGCAGCTTCTTTTCCTGCATCTACAGCTGCTTGAACTGCACTAACATCACCTTCTACAAAAACGGTGACTAATGCAGCATCGATCTTTTCTTGATTGACCAGCTTAACATCTGCTACTTTAACCATGACATCTGCAGCTTCAATTGAGCCAATCAGACCTCTTGTTTCAATCATGCCTAAAGCTTTAGCCATTCTCTTCACCTCTTTCAACTTCTACAGCATCTACAATGCCAATGATGATAGCGTCTATCGGTATCGGATTGTCTACCTCTATATTGGAGGCCGAACTCCCTCTTGTAACCATGACCTTATCTCCTACACCTGCACCAATTCGGTCAACAGCAACTAGGTTTGATTGACTAGAATTCTGTATAGATGAAACTGGCCGAACAACTAAAAACTTCAGCCCAGTAAGTCCCTCTTCTTTTCGCGTTGCCCATAGATTCCCTATAACTTCGCCTAAGATCATTATTCGCCCCCCTGTGACACTTGTTTTCGAATCAATATACTTCGTTCTCTTGCTGCGTCTCGGGCCATAGGAGTAACGATCGTATCACTGGAAATGATGATTTCTTCATTATCCCAGGATTCTATTATCGATTGTGTTAAAAGTTTTTCATTATATCGTCTCATATCCTCATGAGCAGGTGAGTGATATGGTGAATTCATTGGTTTAATGTCCTCTAGCTTTGTAAAAGAAACGCCATATTTCACTACTTTTTCGTAGTATTGTTTCAGTTGCTCTCTGTAAGATGAATTTACTGTTCCAACGTTTCTATCATTAATGAAACGATCTAATAACGTTTCTGATTCAAAGTAGATTTTACTCCCTTTCATCATCAACTCTGAAAAAATAAGACTCACATTTGTATCTGTAATTCCTATTGCGCTCTTAACTAAAAGGTCTTGATTCACATTTAGAAAAACTGCTTCCTCTACTTTATTAGGTAGATCATCCGTATTTGGATTAATGACGATCGGTTCCCAATAATCCTGGAGTGTAGCGAGAGTTTTTGCTTCTGGTTCTTTTGAACAAATCACGAGTAAGGTCGGTTTGGCCTCCCTACTCGTGAATCCCTTTTCCTTTAAGATATCAACAACGATTTTTTCTATAGTAGTTCTATCAATCATTTATCAAGATCCCTTTTTGACCTGATTTGATAGAACCTGCATTTGCTTCATCGGTATCGATATGCATTTCCAATCGATATTTCGACGAGACTCTAATTAATACATTCTCAAACTGTATCGGCCTTTTTCCTTCATCTACACGGACTTTCACATAATCCCCATCCTGTAATCCCATATCTTCTGCATCTTCAGTGCCCATATGAATATGGGATTGGGCGATGATAAGTCCTTCATTCAAATAAATGCTCCCACTTGGTCCTACGAGTGTTATGGGGCAAGAACCTTCGATATTACCAGACTCACGGATAGGTGGGGCTAAACCTAATTTGACTGCATCAGTTTGACTTACTTCTACCTGAGTAGCTCTTCTTTGCGGACCTAATACTCTCACTCTTTCAATACTTCCTGATGGTCCAACAATAGTGATGGTTTCATTCGCTGCGAATTGACCCGGTTGAGATAAATCTGCTTTCTTGGTCAACTCACTTCCCTTTCCAAACAAAGCATTCATTGCGTTTTTATCCAAATGGCAGTGTCTCGCTGACACCGCCATAGGAATTTCTGAACTTTGTTTTTTGCGAAGTTGAGTGATCACTTCATCTACAATTTTATCTATGTTCTGTACATCCATACCGCTTTCCTCACTTTCCATTAAAGCCCTTTCTCAGAAAGTAATTGCAACCTAATAAGTTTATTGATTGATTCCTTCAAGTTTTGGTAGAATACCATCTAATTCATTGTGAGGGCGTGGGATTACGTGTACAGAAAGCAACTCTCCTACTCTTTGAGCTGCAGCACTACCTGATTCCGTAGCTGCTTTTACCGCCCCAACGTCTCCACTCACTAAGATCGTTACAATTCCTCCACCAACATGTACTTTACCAACCAAATTAACATTTGCAGCCTTTACCATTGCATCTGCCGCCTCCACTGATGCTACTAACCCTTTAGTCTCGATCATTCCTAGCGCGCCATTAATTGCCATTATAAATTCCTCCTAATTTTTATTGGTATTGACTTACAACTCTATTTACAATGGAAGATACTTGTTCTGCATCTACCTCTTGAGTATCAATATTCTTAAGTACTCTCTCGACAATCTTTTCAAGGTCTTCATCTTTTGGTTTCATTGAATCTTTTTCTTTTACTGATCTATTTGAAGATGGTTTTGGGACAGTAACGTCTTTTATTCCATACGCTAAACGCTTCGTATTCATCAAGTGACGAGCGGTAATATTATCAGAGGTAATGTTCCCTCCATACGACCCACAACCCAACGTTAAAGAAGGTTTTAAGCCTGTTGTTCCACCAACCGCACCGATACTTGATAATGTATTAACGACCAACCTTGATACAGGCATTTCTCTTCCGAACCTTTTTGCTACACGATCATCTGTTGTATGCAATGAAAGGGTGTGCCCTCTACCTCCTAAATTCAGCAATTCTAAACAAATCCGCTTTGCATCATCTTCGTCTTTGGATGTGTATAGAGGAAAGATAGGAGAAAGCTTCTCTATTGAGAAAGGTATATCTTTTCCAACCTTATCTTCCTCTGCTATAAGGACACTAGTATCCGAAGGAACATCAATACCTGCCATTTTCGCAATCCTTGAAGCAGAACGACCTACAATTTTTGGATTCAATTTTCCTTTGATAGGAGAAATTGTATTTTCTAATTTTTGTTTTTCTTCACTATTCAAAAAGTATGCTCTGTTATTCTTAAGCTCACGGATGGTCATTTCTTTAACATTTTGGTCGACTACGATTGCCTGTTCTGTAGCACAGATCGTGCCATTATCAAACGTTTTACTAGTTACCACCATATCTGCAGCTTTCTTCACATCGCAAGATTTTTCTAGATAAACCGGAACATTTCCCGGACCAACACCATAGGCTGGTTTTCCAGAACTATAGGCCGCTTTTACAAGACCACCTCCCCCCGTAGCCAGAATCACGTTAATCCCTTTATGGCTCATTAATTCTGTGGTTGCAGCCATTGAAGGCTTTGAAATCCAACCAATAATTCCCTCTGGAGCCCCTGCTTCAATAGCTGCCTCATAACAAACCTTAAGCGCTTCAACTGTACAGTTGACTGCAGAAGGATGAGGACTGACTACAATTCCATTTCGTGATTTTAACGAGATTAACGTTTTAAAAAAAGCTGTAGATGTGGGATTGGTAGTTGGTATAATCGCTGCTACCACTCCGAATGGATAAGCAAACTCAGTCACTTGATTCACTTTATCTTCATGGATGATTCCGACTGTTTTTTCGTCTTTTATCGACTCATATACATCTCTAGAACCAACTTGATTTTTAATCTCCTTATGTTCTACAACCCCCATATCAGTTTCGGAAACCGCCAATTCAGCAAGTCTATAGGATTGTTGAAATGCAGCATCCGCAACTTTTTTCACGATATGGTCAACTTGTTCTTGCGTAAATTCTTCAAACTTCTTCTGTGCTTCGTTTGCTCGCTTAACTGCATTTCTCATCTCTTGAATCGATTGCAAGTCATGATCAAAGTTCAATACTGTACTCTCCCTTCTTGGTATATCTAATAGTGCTTAGGTGCATTGGCCACCTCTATCACAGCTTCTCGAAAAGCATCAGCTGCTGCTTGGCAGGACGCTTGAGAACCCGTTACTAACCCCCCGCCAAAATTAGTCTCAGTTGGCGGACCATAATAGGTTGAAAGCTTAACATCAGACGACTTCAAAGCAGCATCTATTCCATATGTTGATTCCAAAGGTGGAGCAATAAGATAAGCGAGTGATTGTCCTGGCTCTATGTCAGCTTCCTTTGACAAAAACGATCCAGTTCTTGAGATAACATGAGCATATAAAGCATGTGTTTTTTCTTCGTTGAGCGCTTCGAAATGTGCCCCGCTTTCCACCACATGTTCAACAGCTTGTATTCCGCTTTTCACTTCGTCTGGATTGGGACCTGAAAGAATACCAATGAATTCACCTGAAAGCGGACCAGATGCATGGTCTGCACCTGCGTAGAATGATTGAGCGTATACAACCTCCACGTCAGCCCGTTTCGTTGCTTCATCCAAAGCGGTTACACCTATGTCATCCATATCCACTGTAAAAATACCAAGACTTCGATGACGATCTTTGACCTTCAATTTTCTAGCTAAAAGAGGCTCAACATTTGGAATAATTCGTACTGACAAGACATTCGCAAAAATAGGTACTAATTTAATGAGGTTCACCTACCCTTCCTTTTTCACAAGGGCGACACCACTTGCTTCATATTTCAATACCTTCTCAATCACACTTCCTAGATAAGCGCCCGCTTCAACTGGAGGAATACCACCACTGTGAATATTGGAAATCACCATTCGATCTGATTCAATTGTGTTTAGTCTAGGCTTATAACATAAATAAGCGCTGAGTGATTCTGCACTTATCAATCCCGGTCGTTCCCCTATAAGTAAAATTGCAACTTCTGGCTCTAACGCCTCTCCAACATCGTCCATCACTGCAACTCTGCCTTTTTCAATGAAAAATGGTGTCCCAACATCAAAACCTAGATTATCCAAAGATTGCTGCAGGGAAAGGTAAACGTCCTCAAGATTTTCATTGATTGCTTTCGAACTTAATCCATCAGAAACAATGATCTGAACTTGTGGAGAATGCATACACTTACTTTTAATCGTCTTTTTTGCTTCATCTGATAATTTTCTGCCGTAATCTGGCCGCCTGATATACGTCTCTTTATCCGTTACTTTCGTATTCACTGAAAATAGATCTAGAGCATCTAAGAGATTTTTATCCACATTTCCATAGACAGCATCAACTGCGGCTGCGTGGTCATACCTAAATCGTAACCAAGCATCTGTCTTTGGTCTCACGCCAGCCCGTCCTACCCCAATACGCGCAGGTGTACTATTCGTCAAATGTTTGAGATCATCGCTGTTTCCATTATTAGTTCTTTCTTGTGTTCTTTCTTGTGTTCTTTCTTGTGTTCTTTCTTGTGTTCTTTCTTGTGTTCTTTCTTGTGTTCTTTCTTGTGTTCTTTCTTGTGTTTTTTCAGGTATAGGCGATGCATTCAAAACTGACTTCATACCTTTACCTTCTTCCTTTTTTGTTGAAGGAAAAGGGGAAAACGTTACTCTTCCAACTCCTACTTCTTCAGATGAACGAGGAGAAGATATAATTGATTCGGCTTTTGGTTGCTTAGTCGTATGGTCCCAAATATTCACTCGTTCTTCGTCAACTTTTGAATGAGACTCTTCCTGCATTCTGGATAGAACTAGTTTTGTGACCTTCTCTACCATTTTTGAATCCATTTAGACCCTCCTATCTTGTAAAGATCGTAGGGTCACCAGCTAAATGCGTAAGTTCCCCATTTTTTACTATTTCCATCTTCTCAAGCCATTCTTCAAATAAAGGAGAAGGGCGTTTATTAAATGTTTGTCGTAACGTTGCAACGTCATGGAAACTCATAGACTGATAGTTCAACATACAGTCATCTCCCATCGGAGTAGCAATTATAAAATTCACACCAGACGTAGTGAGAAGAACACCTAGATCTTCTATATCGTTTTGATCCGCTTTCGTATGGTTTGTATAACAAATATCAACGCCCATCGGAATGAGGTGCATCTTACCCATAAAATGATCTTCAAGTCCTGCCCTTATCACCTGTTTGTTGTTATAAAGATACTCAGGACCTATAAAACCGACAACGGTATTTACAATGAACGGATCATAGTAACGCGCAAAACCATAATTTCTTGACTCTAGCGTCATCTGGTCAATTCCATGATGAGCTTCTGCCGACAGCTCAGATCCTTGTCCTGTCTCAAAATACAACCGTTGCGGCCCCGTTCCAGTCCCTTCAACCTTCGCTAATTCATTCGCTTCTTCTAAAAGCTTCGCATCGATACCGAAGGACCGATTTGCGGTTTCAGTTCCGGCTATACTTTGGAAAATCATATCAGCAGGAGCTCCTTGTTGAATCGCTTTCATTTGTGCGGTTACATGAGCTAATACACAATTCTGAGTCGGTATCTTCCATTCTTTTATAAAGTCATGTGTGGCATGGAGAAGACGTTTCACACTCTCTACTGATTCTTCAACTGGGTTTATCCCAATCACCGCATCCCCAATTCCATATGATAAGCCTTCCTTGAGCGATGCAAGCATGCCATCAACGTTATCAGTCGGATGGTTGGGTTGTAACCGTGAAGACAACACACCCTTTTGCCCGATTGTAGTGTTACATTTCGTTTGAACTTCGAGCTTATTCGCAGCATGGATCAGGTCTAAATTAGACATGATTTTGCCAACAGCAGCAATCATTTCACTGTTCATACCTCGACTAATTCTTTTAAGATCCTCACCTGATGTTTCAGTGGCTAGTATATATTCTCTCAGTTCGGCTACTGACCAATTTTTGATAGAGTTATAGATCTTTTCATTGACTTCTGATTCTATTATTCTAGATACTTCATCCTCCTCTGGAGAAAGAAGAGGGTGATTACGAATATCTTGGAGCGTTAATTCACTGAGAATTTCCTTAGCTGCAATACGCTCCTGCACCGATTCTGCTCCTATACCTGCTAACCGGTCACCTGATTTCTCCTCATTTGCTTTCGCAAGAAGGCTTTTTAAGGATGAGAACTGATAGGTATGTCCTAAATAAGTGGTTGCTAAATTCAACATTCTGCCTCCTTCCTATTTCTGAAACGTCAATGTTTTGATTACTACTGGAACGACGCCAGATTCTAGTAATCTTCCTATATCCAAATAGTCACCATGCTCGATATTTATTTGATCGATACATACTGTTGGTTGCTCAGCATTTATGGTTCGTAAGGTTTGACCTAGAGATTTCGCAAGATCACGCTCTAAAACGATGATCAGGGGTTGTGTTGAAACTTTCTTTTTAACAGCTTTTATGAGTGCGTCTGATAAATGCTGCATGTCCTTAAATCCTAATAGAGGTAATTCCGTTAAATATAAAGCAAAATTTTGCCCTTCCTTTTTAGGATCAAAGATTTGAATGCCTTCTTCTATCAATTGAGGGAGAAGTGATAAATTTGATTGAAAGTCCCCACTAAATGAAATCCTGTATACCGGAAGATTTCTAATGGGTAACGCGTCATTATCAACCTGAATTGTTGCACCGCTAATCTCTGTAGTTTGTGTTCCGGCTCCTAAAACCGTTGCTCTGACTGTTTCGTTCGGTTCTAACCATTCCCATGATGAAAGTTCAGAGTGACTTGTTAATGATTTAGCTAGTAAGACACCAATGTCATCATATATCCCTGTTGTGCTACATATATCAGGATGATAGATGCATTCAGAAACGCCTCCCGAGAACATGATGGCATCGACTTTGCCTTCCCAATTCGGTTTATCCCCCACTAGCAATTCATCAGATTCATTCAACTTCTGTTCCAGCATGTTCACGATTGTTTGAGCCATATAATCTGTCAGCTTTTTAAGCTCTTTTTCAGAATAGCTCTTACCCACTTCTACCTGCAGGTTCAGTTGATCTCCAATCCTTTTTACAGGCGGTGCAATATAGTTAACTACTCCATTCTTGAATTCAATTAACTTGCCACCAATATGAAGCGTACAAGTGCCAAGGAGCTTTCCGTATTTGTATACCGCTACATTCGCTGTTCCACCACCAATGTCGATATTGGCAATCGTTCGATTCGTTTGTTTTGAATATGCATGTGCCCCTGATCCTTTTCCAGCTATAATACTTTCTAAATCAGGACCAGCGGTTGCGACCAGAAATTCACCAGCATGGTTGGATAGATGATTGATCATCTCTTCAGCATTTGTTTTTGTAGCCGTTTCACCGGTAATGATAACTGCTCCAGTCTGAATATCATCTACAGAAACTCCTGCCTCTTGATATTGAGATAAAACGATACGTTCTACTTCATCCATGTCGATTTCATTCCCTGACTTTAGAGGAGTTCTGAAAATCGGACTTCTGTAAATGACTTCAGTATCGGTTATTTCAATACGGGGCATGTGTGTACTTCCCGCTGTATTCGTTAAAGAGAACTTACTTATTACGAGCTTCGTTGTGCTTGTTCCAATATCGATTCCTGCACTCAGCAGTTCTTCTCTTTTTTTACGGTCCATACGATTCCTCCGTTGCAACAAAAAAAGACACCTCATACATGCTATCCGGATGGGATAGAAGTATAAGGCGCCTTTGCCTGAGTTTCATTCATTTTTTGACTTCATCTATTCTGAATATTAAATTAAATCACGCTACTTGTAAAGGGTTTCATTAAAAATCAGATGATTGCTGCCCTGACTTTCTACATACCTTCTCATTTCCTCGTTGTTATTTAAATGAACTAATTCGCGTAAGAACTTCACCCCTGTCCCTTGCTCAGCAGAAGTAATGACAATCGGCCCTTTCGGTATCACACGTTTAAGTTGTTCGATCGCCTTATTGATATCTGCCTTCTCGGAGTCAGCTTTGGTCACAACACCTATAGGTAGCTTATTAATTCCTGTGCTGAACCCTGGTGGAAAAATCGTTTTCTTCTTCGTGGCATCCTGGATATACATCACATGTGTGACTTCTAGTGAAGTAGCCATTATATTTTTATAGTACATTGGATTTTCAGTATACTCACCTGGCGTATCAACAATCCAATCATCATAATTAAGACTTTGCGTCTTTAAAGCTCTTCCCTCTTTTCCTAATAGTGCTTTTGTTAGAGTAGACTTCCCAGCTCCAATAGATCCTAAAATCATGCAACGATTTTGTTTAGTCATTCTTTCCCTCTCCCTTCTACCATTCACTATGATTTCGTTATATTAGAAGGAGTGTAACCAAGGGTTTCTGATAAAAATCTGTTCACCTCTTGCATAGCCATATCCACTTCTGAAACACTTCCTAGCAATACCAGGCTGCCAGTGAAACGGTCAAGAAAGCCTATCTTGACGTGAGCCGCTTTTGTCGCATAATCCCCTGCTATAATGGCTGTTTCACTCGGTGTTAAAGTAAGTATGCCAAGGGCACCAGACTCTTCAATCCCTAATTTCTCGAACATGTCTTGATCTGGGTTCGCAATCAAGTGACTTAACGTAATTTGTTTTCCTGGAACGAACTCTTGGATAAATCTCTTTTTTTCTTCATTCATGTTATTTTCCCTCCGATGCAACTGCAACTTCATTTTCCATTTCTTTTTCTAAATATTCATCTTCTCCAATGATGCCTTTTTCCCTGTCCAGACGTTCAAGTTCCCTTGCTTTTGGAACCGATATCCAATTTGCTATGGCAATTGCAATGATACCTGCAGAAAGTTTACCAACAATTATTGGTAGAATTAATGTCGGCTGAAAGTTTGCAGTGAACGAAAGGTGATCACCTAATAAAAATGCCGCACAAACACCAAAGGAAATGTTAATTACTTTATCTTTAGGAGGCATAGAGCGAATCAGCTTAAACATAGCAAGTATATTCGCAATTGTTGCGACAAGCCCTGCACTTCCTACAGTACTCAATCCAAGTTTTCTTCCCAAGGATTCTAGTGGTTTCGCTGCAAATTTCCTCAATAAATAAACCATTGGGAACGCACCTGCTAACATAATTCCAATATATCCAGCGGTTTCCAAAGCTCTAAATTGATCATCTGCATCCGCCATGATTGGATCGAAACCCCATCCTCCAAAAACATTTGTGAAAACACCTGTAAATATCTCTACGATAGAAAATACAAGTACTAGCTTAATAGCCGCATCTAATATTCTACCGAACCACATAAATCCTTTGATCATTAAATCTGGAAGGAAATATAATCCTACCGCAATCGCTATAACAAAAATAAGTAGTGGGGTAAGATTCGCAAATATTTTAAGATAACTTATTGTGAATTCATAGGTTGATTCAGTGTTCGTCGAAATCACATCTCTTACTTTGGAATTCGTCATCGTTATGATGACACTAGATATGAATACACCAATTGGAATCGTCAGTACTCCCGACATAATTCCAAGAGCCATATAT
Organism: Anaerobacillus sp. ABD4_527; assembly: GCF_056160805.1. Classification (NCBI taxonomy): domain Bacteria; kingdom Bacillati; phylum Bacillota; class Bacilli; order Caryophanales; family Bacillaceae; genus Anaerobacillus; species Anaerobacillus sp. ABD4_527. Next base: position 89,614 of record NZ_JBSWXZ010000002.1, on the reverse strand, counting down.
TTGTGATCTCGTTTATCAAGCATTGCTAATCCCATTGGTATCGAGAACACTATTGTTGCCCCTGCCATAAAACCGACGATTAAGGCCATGATCCACCCTTCATAAGATTGCTGAAGCGCTTCTGCTAACTGGTATCCTCCCATATCTGAAGCTAAGATTGCCGTTGCAGCAATTGCAGGATCAGCACCTATTCTTTCGAAAAAAGGGCCAACAAATGTATTAACTAACCAAGAAAGGTAAGGGATTGAAGCCATGATACCAGCAGCTGGTACGAAAATATGCCCAATAGAATGGATTCCTTCCATGAATTGGCCTCCGATACCTTCCTCACTATTTTTTATCGAAGCAATCGCTCCCGCTATCGCACAAATCATTATGATGTATATAACAATGTTACCGATTAGAACCATATTTCTTCCCCGCTTCCAATATATTTTCTAACCTAGGCAGAAAAAGACAAAAAGGTGCCAAAGAAGGCTTGTTATCCCTTCCTTTAGCACCTTTGCTCCATTTATTCACTTATAACTTGTACTTCTGTTGCGCTAGAATATTTCTTAATGATATACTTCGCAACTTTCTCAAGAGTAACCTGCTTATTCATACTTGTATTTCTCATTTTCTTAAAAGAAACCTCTTCACTATATCCAAATCGCTCCATCAATATCCCTTTTGCTTTTTCTATTAATTTCCTCTCTTGTAATCGCCTATCTGCCTCGACTACTTTCTGTTCATATTGTTTTGAAACTTCTGCCTGATGTAAAGCAATTTCGATAGCTGGTATCAATCGATCACTCGAGACTGGTTTAACGATGTAACCGACAATGTTAGCTTCTTTTGCTTTATCAATAAAGTCTTTCTGGCTATAAGCAGTGAGTAACAATATTGGAGTCTTAAACTTTTGAGAGATTATTTTACTAGCTTTTAACCCATTCATCTTTGGCATTTTGATGTCCATGATAATAAGATCTGGTTTTACTTGGTCGACAACCTCAATTGCTTTTTCGCCATTGCCTGCTTCTCCCACCACATCGTATCCTGCATCTTTTAGTATCATTTTAACGTCCATCCGTACAATGGATTCATCTTCTACGAGTACGATTCTTTTACTCACCTAAATCATCCCCTTAAATGGAAATGCAATACTTGCCTCTGTCCCCTGATCGACTTTTTGTAATTGAAATTCACCTGAAAGATCGTTCTCAACCATCATATTAACAATTTCTAATCCTAAAGAAGCTTTTGTATGAGGAATATAACCTATACCGTCATCTTTCACGCTAATCTTTATGTCGTCATCCTCATGTCGAAATGACACTAAGATCTTACCTGATTTCCGCCCTTTAAACGCGTGATTCATACAATTTTGAATTAATTCATTGATTACTAGTGCGACAGACACCGCTCTTTTTGATTCAATAGTGAGGTTATTTCCCTCAAATGAGATTTCGACTTTCGTTTCAGCTGATGATTCCATGTATACGAGCATCGTACCGATTTTTTCAATTAGTTCAAATATGTCTACTTCATCGATACTACTGTTGGAAAGAATCACCTCATACACTGAAGCTATACTGAGTATGCGATTCAAACTTTCCAGAAAGTATACTTTACTTTCTTCTGGAATTCCCCGACGCATCTGTAAACGCAATAGACTGGCGACAGTTTGCAAGTTGTTTTTCACCCTATGATGAATCTCTTGTATTGCCACAGATTTCATAATTAATTCTTTTTCTTTATCCCTTAAATCTGTTAAATCCCTTAATACAATAAACTTACCGTTGTATTTTTCATTTTGAGATAATAGTATTTTCTTCACTTTAAAGATTTTATTTGAAATTTCAATTTCAGTCACAAATAAGTCATCAGGGTGTACTATAATTTCTTCTAAAAAAGGTAAACAGTGAATTAGGTTCTCACCGCTCTTGCATTCTTTCCCAGTTAAACTATGAACTAAATTTATCGCTGCAGGATTCGAATACAGCAGATTCCCTTCCTCTTCTACAAAGAAAAATGCTTCTTCTATTAAATCCGGAATCATAGGTTGTTTCTCTGAAACTCCCAATAAAACATCACTTAACGACTCAGCCGTTTTTGACAACGCTTTCAATTCCGCTCGTTCTTGAAGCTGATCGCTTATATCTTTCTCCATTACCAAAGCTCCAATAACTCGGTTCTTTGAACTGTGGATAGGAACAACACTTTGTTCAACTTGGGTTCTCTCTTGTGTTATTGCTCTATTTGAAGTCATAGCATTTCCAGACCGAAGACAATAATAAACTCCTGGCTCGAACGTTTCGTATGCTTTCTTTCCTACGACAGTGTTTTCATAGATTGGTCTAGTTGTAGTTGGAGCAGCTTCCGCAACAACAATTGCATGTTTGTTATCTTTCATCAGACAGTCGATAAAAATATTCGCTTTTGATAAATCTGCTGTGTATTGTAGCGTGTTACTTAAATCAATAATCGTTTGAATCTCTTCAGGTGAGAGACTCGTGTGTTCCTCACAGATTGACTTAATCGATACTGCATCATTCATTAGGTATAAATCACCAACTTTTCCATTTATTAAATGGTATGTTTAGCCTAGAAACTACCTGACATTATAATGAGCAATATTAATTTTGTCAATTTTACATATATTCCGTCGAATTACTTGAGGTGCGAATATTTTACTCCGCTCGCTTGGTAATTTAGCATCTCTTCGATAACATCTGAAAGGTACGCTCCAGCCTCAATTGGTGGGACACCTCCACTATGGATGTTGGAAAAGACTGTTCGATCAGCTTCTACGCTATTCTCATTAGGTCTATAAATTACATAAGCACTTATACTTTTAGATGTTGCCAGTCCAGGTCTCTCACCAATCAACGAAACCACTATGTCACAATCTACTAATGCTGCTACTTCATCTTGAATCCATACTCTACTTTTCCGAATAAAAACTGGATCACCCAAAGTAATGCCTTTACCTTCAAGCCCTTGTATTAGAGCTGGAAGTAAATCGGGTACCGTCTCTTCGATTCCTGTAGAACTTAGACCATCTGAAATGATGATTTGTACTTGTTTACCTTTGTCCCCATTCTCCTTCAGCCACTTGACCGAATCTTCATCTAATGATCTTCCGACATCTAAATTCATCAAGTATTCTTCCATACTTTTCGCCTTAGAATGTAAAATTGGAAGCCTCATTTCCTCTAGAACAGAAGTAGACACATCTTTAACAACGGCATCTTGTGCAGCTGCATGATCGATTCTAAAGTCTAAATAATTTTTCGTCTTCATTCTAGTACCACTATGTCCTATACCAATCCTAGCTGGCGTTTGACTCTGTGCTAGTTCTATAGAATCCTTATTTACTGGAGAATCAACTGTTACACGTTTCTCGGAACTATAGACAAACTCTCTTGTATCATTATTGAAACGTTTTTTTGTTTCACTTTTCGCTTCTACTTCCATTTCTTTCATAACTTCTTTTACGATTTGTTCAATATTCACATGCTCACTTCCCTTCTTTTTTAACGCTTCACATCACCCCTATGGATGATTCAGTCAAAGATAGAAAGGTCTCCTGCTGCTTTAGTCAAGCGACCATTTTCCATAATACCCATTTCTTCCAACCATTTTTCAAAATCTCGGAGTGGTCGCAATCCTAACATTTCTCTTAAGCTTGCATCATCATGGTAACTTGTATCCTGGTAACTTAGCATGACATCGTCTCCACCTGGAACACCCATATAAAAATTAGCTCCTGCTACGGTTGTCAACATCCCTGCAATTTCTTGATCATTTTGGTCTGAGTTCATGTGGTTCGTATAGGTTGGAGCAATCCCCATAGGAAGGTTATGAAGTTTTCCCATAAATAAATCTTCCAAATCGCAACGAATCATTTGTTTCCCATCATAAAGAGTTTCTGGACCAATAAAACCTGACACATTATTAACCATAAAGGGATTCCAATGTCTCGCATATCCATATGTGCGTGCTTCCAATGTCTGCATGTCCACACCCAAATGTGCGTCCAAAGAGACTTCTGATCCTTGTCCTGTTTCAAAATAAAAAAAGTTAGGTCCTGCCGATGTACCTTGTTCCTTCATAAGGATATATGCTTCATCTAATATCTTCTTTGACACACCGAAGTCTTCGTTGGCTAATTGCGTTCCAGCTAAACTCTGAAACATTAAATCGATAGGAGCATTTTTTTCTAGAGCATTCATTTGTGTCGTTATATGTGCAAGAACACAATTTTGGGTGGGGACACCCCATTTCTGAATGAACTCATGACTCATAGAAAGAATTTCACGAACAGATTCAACCGATTCGTTGTTTGGGTTTATTCCGATAACAGCGTCTCCCGATCCATAGGATAAGCCTTCTTTCATTGATGCTAAGATACCCGCAGGGTTATCGATCGGATGATTTGGCTGGCATCGAAACGCTAGTCTTCCAGGCTCGCCAATCGTCGTATTGCAGTGTGCTTGATGTTTCATTTTTTGTGATGCAAGAACTAAGTCGATACTTGACATCAGCTTTGCTACTCCTGAAATCATTTCACTTGTTAACCCTCTGCTTAATCGTTTCAGAGCTGTACTGCTAGTATTATGGGAAAGTATGTATTCCCTTAATTCTCCTACAGTCCAGCTTGAAATTTCACGGTAGATTGATTGACTCATGTCATCATAAGTCAACTTGGTTATTTCATCCGTCTCATATGGAATTACTGGATTCTCATAAATATCTTTTAATTGAAGTTCACTTAATACATACTTTGCAGCCATCCGTTGTAAGGAAGAGCTCGCTCCAATACCACTCATGTTGTCTCCCGATTTTTCTTCACTTGCTTTTGCTAAAACCTCCTTTACTGAATCGAATTGATACACCTCATTCTTTAACTTGCAAGAAAAATCCACTCCACTCACCTACTTTTCTAAAATACTTTTACATACAAAAAGGTGCCTAAAACATCAGACTCTCTCCAATGTATTAGGCACCATTACCTACAGACTTATTTACTTATAGCAATAATAACAATCATTTATCAGAAAATAAAGATTTTTCTTTTTTGATATTTTATAAACAGGACTTTTTTCTCATCAATATCTATTATATTCTTTTTCAAACGAGTATCTATTGAGTGGTCTTCCAACCCCGCCGTATTGAATTTCAATATTCACTTGCCCAGACTTTTGAAGATAATCCAAATACCTTCTAGCTGTTACTCTTGCAAGACCGATACCATCAGCTGTTTCTTCAGCTGTAATCGGTTCAGTTTGTTTGCTTAGGAATTTAATAATCTGTTCAAGAGTTTGCCGGTTTAGGCCTTTAGGTAATGAAGATTCTATGGAATTACTCCTTTTAGAACTTCTTTTGATGAAGTCCAGCTCATTTTGTGATATTGTGCCTTCACCACTTAAGCCGTCGTAATAGATCTTATAATCTTTTAACGCTTGCTGAAACCTCTCAAATTTAAAAGGCTTGATCAAATAGTCCCTAGCACCATTATGAAGCATGGTTCGAATCGTATCCCTGTCGTTCGCTGCTGTGATGGCGATCACGTCGACTCGGCTTCCTTCGTTTCTTAGCGCATTTAACATATCGAGTCCATTTTGCTCAGGCATGTAAACATCGAGCAGGATGAGATCCGGTTTCAAGTCCTTAACAAGCTTCAGGCCTTCCTCACCCGTGCTTGCAACTCCTATGATTGTGAAACCTTCGATCCTTTTGATAAATTGCTTATTCACCTCTTGCACCATCGGATCGTCTTCTATCAATAAAACGCTAATCGTCATCATGCTCACTCCCCTCAGTGCTCATTGGAATAACAATTTCGATACTCGTTCCTTCATACTCATAAGAAACGAGCTTCATTGTCCCATTTGCCCTCTCAATTGTTCGATTAATAAGGTATAGGCCAAGTCCACTTCCGTCTTTTCCTTTCGTTGTGAACCCTTTTTCCAAAACTCTTGCTTGTATATCGTCCTTCATGCCACACCCATTATCTTCTACTGATAGATAAAGACTATCATCATCACCGATGATACTAAGATGGATCAGCTTATCCTCCCGACTCACTTCATGAAACGAATAAAAGGCATTTTCGATCAAGTTACCTAAAATCAGGACGAGATCATGACTATCTAATAAAATTGGATTCTTCTTATACACACTATCACGGTCGATTGTGACGTTGACACCGAGCTCTTTCCCTCTTCTAACTTTGCTAAGAATTAACCCTGAAATACGAAAGTCGTTGATTCTCTTGCTTAGAAAGTTTGAAAGATCTTCATCTTGCTGTGACACATCAAAAACATAGTCGAGTGCTTTTTCCTTTTCATCAAGCTGAATCAAACCTGCAATCGTATGGAGACGGTTCAGGGACTCGTGATTTTGCACGCGCAATGCCTCAACGAAATTCTTAACACCCGTTAACTCTTCTGCCATCGCCGCCACTTCAGTTCGATCTTGAAAAACGGCTACGCCACCAACTTCAATACCCTCTACAATGATCGGTACCTTACTGATCAACAATACTTTCTGACCAACCGTCGTCTCTTCATTTTCAAAGCGATCCTTGCTTTTTAAAATCGATAGGAGTTTTCCCTTTATAACTTCCTCCACTGGCAGGTCAGTCACTTCCTCAGCGATGTCTAAAATCCTCTTTGCTTTATCATTGAAGATCATAATCTTGCCACTTAAATCGATCGCGATGACGCCTTCGTTCATCGCCTCAAACGTTGCCGTCCGCTCAACGAGAAGCCTCGATATCTCATGTGGCTCAAGCTGAAAGGTTTCTTGCTTAATTCTTCTTGCCAAAAGCCAAGAACCGACACTTCCAAACCCAAGTGCTAGTAAAGCGATCAGTGCAAGTTCAGATTTTATACTAGAAAGGACCGTTACGAGATTCGGCATGATGTTACCGACAATCACAACACCGATCTGTTCATGTTCGGCATTCATGATCGGTACGAACGATCGGATGGAAACGCCGAGTTCACCTTTTGCTTTTGAAACATAGCTGTGTTCAGCAAACGCCGCACCTTCATCTTTTCCTGAAGATACGGTTCCAAGCTTTTCTTCAACTGGATGGGAATATCGGATACGGTTCAAATTAAGCACCACGATATAGTCTGAGCCATTGATCGTCCTGACTCTATTCACGATCGGGTTGAGTGTTTCCCATCCTTCACTTTGTACGAGAGATTGCTGCACTTCTGGAAGATTCGCAACCGTACGTCCTGTAATCAGACCTCTTTCTCCCAGTCGCTCTTCTGTCTGGTCGTACAACTTTCCAGCTGCAATCACTCCTGCAATAATGATCGAAAAGAAAACAACCCCAAACGAAAAGATCATGATTTTCCACTTTATCGATAGTACCCTTCTCATAATTGAACGTCCTTCCAAAGTCTTTAGCTCAAATGCTAGTTACACCTCGTTTCATTCTCGCTATCTATGATAAACTATTGGAAACGCTTGCGAAACAGGGGATACTATGAAGACAGTTGTAATCATCACAACATTTGTTTTGGCTGGCATACTCACTGCGTTTTACCTTGGATTTAGTCCGGGTGAATCGACAAGAATACTAGAGTACGATGATGAACAAGAAGGGTTAGAAGAACAGTTGGTTATTCGATTTAGCCATGTAGCTGCCGAGAACACGCCAAAAGGGATGGCAGCACGTGATTTTGCCAACCGCATTCAAGCCAAAACAAATAATGAGATAAAAGTTGAAATCTACTCAAATGGAGAACTCTATCAAGATCAAAATGAGTGGGAAGCTGTTACGAATGGGAATGTAGAAATGATCGCCCCAGCCACTTCTAAACTCTCAACTCGTTTTCCAAACTGGCAAGTGCTCGACTTACCCTATGCTTTCAGAGGGTATGATGCTGTCGAAGATGCCTACGAAGGTAAGATTGGGCAAGCACTACTAGACGACCTAAAGGGAACGAATGTGAAGGGACTAGGCTTCTGGTATAACGGCTTCAAACAGTTTACAAACAACAAGCACCCGATTCGTTTACCGAGTGATATGGATCAGCTTCACTTCAGAGTGATGCCAGGACCTGTTATCAAATCTCAGTTTGAAGCATTGAACGCAAGTACGAGTGAACTTTCTTTTAATAAAACGTACCGAAACCTCGAAGTCGGTTTTGTAGATGGCCAGGAAAATACCATTTCGAACATCTATTCTAAGAAATTTTATAAGAAACAAGCATACATGACACTCAGTAACCATGCTTATCTCGGCTATGCTGTCATCATCCATGAAGATTTCTGGAAAAAGCTATCGAAAAGTCAGCAGCTATCTTTTGAAGAAGCTATGGAAGAAACGACTGACTGGGTTAGAAGACATTCGATCGAAATCAATGACGCGCATATTCGAGAAATCAAGCGCACGTCAGACATAGAACTCGATGTTTTGACGACAGAGGAAGTAAAAAGGTGGCGGGACGTATTTAAACCCGTTTATAACGAGGCTGAACAAGAAATCTCGAGCAACATAATAGAAGAGCTCGAGCGCATTCAAAGCAACTATTCACAACAGTAAGGAGGGAACTTAATGAATACGATTTTCGTCGCAGGTCATTCGAAGCTTCCGGGGGGAATGGCCGCTAACAATATCTCAGATACGTTAACGCTCACACTCGAAGTGGATAAACATTACGGAGTGATCGTAGATGCTTCCTGTACGCTGATGACCGAACACAGCAAACAATTTGTAAGGCAGCTGTTAAAAGGCTTCAGTTTAAAAGATGGCATCGAAGAACCATTAACTCAGTTGAGAGAAGGTTACCTTGGCAAAGCGGGAAATGCCCTTTCAGCAGCATTGAAGGATGCACATAAACAGTACGAATTGTATCCTGAAGCGTTAAATAAATGATGGATGATACGGCAGATCAGTCTAACGACTATCTGCCGTTTTTCTGAGAGAATAAAGGGATCTTGCAACTTCAGCCGGCTTTACATCGAGACCATTGAGCTCATTAAGTTCGATCCACACCGGTTCATACGTACCTCGATCCATTTCTTTGAGCTGATATTCTTCGCCCATGCCTGTTCCAAACTCTCCACCAACAAGCTGAGCAAGATAATAGTATTGCTTCCCATTAAAATCAACCTCTGCATAAAGGTCGGTTAACGATACGGAAACACCTAACTCTTCATAAACCTCTCGAATAGCAGCTTGTTCCTTCGATTCTCCTTTTTCTACTCCTCCACCAGGAAACACGTAATAGACGTCCTCATTCCTCACCCTTTTAATTAACGCTACCCGATCGTTCTCGATCATGATAGCAGCAGACCTCGTTCTCATATTCTTCCCTCACGATCATTCGTTTTTCGCATACGATTTCTCAGGTCTATGACCTCTCTTCAATTCTCGGATCGTGAGACCAAAATCCATTTGTAAATGAGGATAATCTTTGAAGGACGACCAGTCTCCACCCCATTCGAAGCCAAGGTCTTTCCCGATTGCTACAACTTCCATCCAATCAGACTCTCCATTGTCATTATCATCTCGCTTCATATCCCAAACCACATCACCATTATCAAGCTTCAGGGCAAAATCGATCGCTAAACCGTAATTGTGGTATGATCCTCCACCAGCCACATTCGTTACAATGTTACCTTCGGTGGATCTACCTTTCTCGTACAGTTTATTTTGCTCTTCACTCGAACGATGACCGTCTGTAATGACAACTTCGATTCCCTTTTTAGCAGACCTCGCAATCAGCTCATTTTTCGCTTTCTCGACTTCTGGATGCAGTTCCTCTGGAAGTGGAACATCCTTATTAACTAGTACTCTACTAGTATCAACATAATTAGATAGTAGATAGTTACCGACTAATCCTATACATAACAACACGAGAAACGTGCTCGTAAATTTCGATAATAGTTTCACTCATACACCCGCTCCTCTTTTAAAGCCTCGTATCTCTATTTTAGCAGGAAAGCGCATAAGTAGAGGAGCGTTTGCTCACATGTACCACATTCGTCACTTCTTTTCTACAATTTGTGTAAGCAACTGATCAGTCGTCATCACCGTTGCAAATTCTTCATAAATCGTTGCAAGGGAAACAGAATGAACGGTTTCTGGATCAACATAGTTTTCATTATGATCATAGATTCCATATGCAGCCGTTGCATCTGAAACAACCGACGTGTGGAATCCTAGATTACCGCTCATACGTGCTGTTGTTGAAACGCAGTGAGGTGTCGTTAATCCAACGATTACCACTTCACTAATCTTCCTATCATGAAGGTACTCTTCTAAACCTGTTCCTATAAAAGCACTGTTCACTGTCTTCGTAAAGATTTGTTCTCCTCTTATCGGTTTAACAGATTCTTTTATCTCGAACCCTTCTTGTTTGTGATAAAAAACAGACTGCGGGTCATTGGATAAATGTTGGATGAAGACGACCTCCTCCCCTTGCTTTCGCCAATGATCGATGATCGTACCCATCTTTTCCTCTGCATCATGATTGTTTCGTTCTCCCCATTTTTCGTTAAAAAATGCTTTCTGAACATCTACGACTAGTAATGCTTTCATCACGAACGCCTCCTTATACCCTAATTTACTAAAAATGAAATGACACGACCGACCCTCTTACTAAAAGCTTCATATGTATGTGCCCCACCCTCGACTGGATGGAATTCAACTTGTATTCCCTTCTCCTTTAGCAGCGTACACACCTTTTGATTAGTCTCAAAAAATACAGAATTGATCAGCTCATCACTCGACTCATCCGTCCCACAATCGAGGTATAGTTTCTCTACCTTCGATAAGTCTGTCGTTGCGATGAATCGTTCGATCTCCTCCTGATTCCGAAAGAAAGCAGAAGAGATCGCTGCACCTCTAGAGAAAACATGTGGATATCGACAAACGGCATACACTGTCAACAACCCTCCAAGAGATATCCCTGCCATGGCGGAACGGTCGAGCGTTCGATACGTTCGATCGATATATGGCTTCAACTCATTTACGATAAAATCAATATACTCACTGCCTTTAACATCCGAGATAGGCTCTCTAGCAGTCACCTGCCTACTCAACTCTCCAGTAGGAAACGGACAATATTCTCTCATACGCTCTTCACCAGAATCGATCGCAACGACGATAATAGGTAGCTGTTCCTTATCGAGATACTCCCTTAATCGTAGCGACCTCCCTCCCACTGCGTCATGATCATGAAACACGTTCTGACCATCATGCATATAGATGACAGGGTAACGAATATCTGTCTCATCGTAGTCATTTGGTATGTAAAGTCTTATCCTTCTTTTTTCGTTGAACACGGGGATGAATAGGCTGAATTCCCTCATCAATCTTTACCACTCGCTTCCAATTATTGTTACTCTCTATAGCTGTTCGGTAAGTCATCCGTATTTCCTTTTTCAAAAAGAAAAACTGCTGAGTCTCTCTCAGCAGCATCATTCTTACATATACATTTTTGTAGTTACGACACTCGGAACTTTGTTCGCAATCACTTTACCAATCTCAAGTGACGCGGTCGCAGCAGGTGATGGGGCATTGCACACATGAATCGAGCGCTTGCCTGGAAAAACGAAAAAGTCATCAACAAGTTTTCCATCTTTTAAGAGGGCTTGAGCTCGAACGCCAGAATGGGTCGGCACCACATCATCTTCCTCGATTTCTGGAACGAGTCGCTGTAGACTCTTCACAAATGATTTCTTATGAAAGGAGCGCTTCATCTCTTTCATTCCTTCTTTAAGATTACTAGCTGCCATCCTCCAGAACCCTTCGAACGACAGGACATCAACCGTATCTTTCATATCGAAAGCCAATTTGTGATAGCCTTCTCTCTTTAAGCTAAGAACCGCGTTCGGACCTGCGTGAATGCCACCGCCCATCATTCTTGTCAGATGAACACCGAGAAATGGAAACTCTGGATTTGGCACAGGGTAGATCAAATTTTTCACGAGATAGCTTTTCTCTTTTTTAACTTCGTAGTATTCTCCTCTGAACGGCACAATCTTAACATCCGTATACATGCCTGCGAGTTTCGCCATTCGGTCACTATGAAGTCCCGCGCAGTTCACAAGATAACGAGTTTTTAAGGTACCTCGAGTAGTATCTACCACTGCTTCGTTTTCATTTTCTTCAATGTTTGTTACCTTCGTACTTGAGAGGAGATCGACACCTCGATCTCCTAATAGGTTTGCTAGCTTTTCTGTCACCTTTTGATAATCAACGATCCCCGTAGAAGGAACCCGGATTCCTTCTACACCGTTAACGTGAGGTTCTATTTCTAGTAATTCACTTTTCGATAGTTTCGTAACAGCTAAATCATTCTCAAGACCACGCTTGTAAAGGTTGGTTAAGTTTTCTTTCTCAGTATCATCTACTGCGACGATCACTTTACCGCAAACCTCATGTGGAATCCCATACTCCTGGCAAAAATGAACCATCGACTGGCTGCCTTTTCTCGCAAGCTCTGCTTTCAAACTACCCGGCTTATAATAGATTCCTGAATGAATCACACCACTGTTCCTGCCCGTCTGATGGCTAGCCCACTGTTCTTCCTTCTCTACAACTGCCATCCTGGCTTGTGGATACTTTTGATGAAGAGAGAGAGCTGTCGATAATCCGACGATGCCCCCTCCTATAACGAGATAATCATACATCCTCATGTCCCCTTCTTCTATGCAAATCGACCTCGCTGGCGCAGAAGTTCACGATGAAGGTTAGAATTCTCCTCAAACGCTTCTCTTCCGTGAAGCCAGAAATGATTGTTCAACATCACGAGTTTTCCTTCAGGTAGATCGACGCCTTTTGTTTCCGAAGAATTCTCCATCGAAGAAGAAAGGTCCTTCAAATACGTTGCTTCTTCAATGCTTGAAGGATGGACAAATTGGTCGATAAAGCACATGCAAGGCTCATTGTTCCTTTCATAAAACGTTGTTCGAAATACCTCTTTAACAACGTTCTTACTAGGTGGTGCCTTGTAAACGAGCTTCTGAGTCGCAAGTGGATGATTGTAGAAATGGTCAAGATCTTCCCAGTCATCAAGGTGTAGTAAACGGGATCTCCCTCCGACTGCATGTTCTTCTCCAAACTTCATCATCAGAAGCCAGTCTGTCGCTTCATCAACATACGTGCCATCCGTATGAAGCGTGAACAGACGGTACGCCTGACGCAGGTAAGAATCGCTATCATCCGTATGCTTCACTGAAAAGCGAGCATAGTAATTTCCAGACATCGCGTCGAAATTCGGAATTCCGACGAGGTGAGAAAAAGCAGTAGAGAACTTCACATACTCTTCCGTGTCTTCCGTATACCCACCGACGCCAACCGTAAAGCCACCCGTGGATCGATCGTGAAGAATGCCTCTCACTGTTTTCTGGAAGTTTTCATCAAGCAGCTTTACGAGCTTATCCGTCATAATAAACCGCATATAAGGAATATAATCGAGCTGTTGACTACTGATCGTTTTGACTTCTTCAAAGAACCGCGCCAGCACCTCTCGATCGAGTTCGATCTCGTACATACGCCCATGATCTAAAGAGGGCTTAATTTCATACCCATTCCCTTTGATCGTCTTTCGTTCCAATTTCGTCTCAATCATTTCGAACCTCTCCCTTTTTAGAAATTAAAAAAGCCAGCATACGTCTCCCGATAATTCGAGATCGATACACTGGCCTGTAATCACGAGATAGCTCATGTAGGAGCTTTAGTAATTTACGCAGTATTGTTCTTTTTTCACATTCGCTTTCCTCCGGATTTTGAAAGGGGATACCTTTCTAAATGGAGGCTTCTCTTTCAGATTACAACAGTTAGAATTTTCCGTCAATGAAAAAGTATTAAGGGTGGTTTTACAACAAGCTAAAAACGCAAAGCTTCTCGCTTTGCGTTTTTAACATGATTATTTCTCTACTCTGTCTCCTTCTTTCTCCCATGCAGCAAAACCACCGCTGAAGTTCAAGATATCCTTAAACCCAAGTGATTGTAATAAGCTCGTTCCAATCGCAGAACGTGTACCTGATTGACAATGTACGACGAGCGTTTTATCTTCAGGAATGTCTTCAACTTCATCTTCGATATAACCAAGCATATGATGGCCTGCTCCAGGAATATGGCCTTGGTTATACTCGTTTTCTTTTCGGATATCGACCACATAGACATCTTCTTTTTCATATACATCCTTCAACTCTTCAGTTGAGATGAACGTGTATCCTTCAAGATCATTCCATTGAGATAGAATGTCAGGACTTGCATACGCTTTGATCTTATCGATTCCGATCGAATGAAGCGATGTAACAACGTCTTCTTTCGTATCATCGTTAGCGATCAATACGAGGTCTTTATCGTAGTCGAGCACCCAGCCGGACCAGTTCGTAAATGCTTTATTGTAAGGTAAATTGATTGCACCTTCTATATGACCTTCTGCAAAGTCTTTTGCAGGGCGAGTATCCACAATCGTTGTCTTTTCTTGCTCAGCAAATGCTTTAAATTCTTCGGCATTGTTAACCTTCTGAAGCTCCTCACCTGATAACACTGCTGGGCCTTCTTTATTTACTTTCTTCATGACAGAAAAATACGTCGGTGGTTCTGGCTGTTCGTTCAACAGTTCTTTTCGGAAAGTTTCTTCATCCTCTTCCTTCAATGCCCAGTTATTTCGAAGCTCATAGCCAACTGTTGATTGAGGAACCGCACCGAGTGATTTCCCGCATGCACTTCCAGCACCGTGTCCTGGCCATACCATAAGAAACTCTGGTAGCTCCTTAAAAATTTGAAGTGATTTGAACATCTCCTTCGCACCTTTTTCAGCTGTTCCTTCTTGCCCAGCTGATTTCTCAAGCAAGTCAGGGCGTCCAATATCACCAACAAAGACAAAGTCCCCTGTAAATACACCCATCGGTACATCTGAACCACCGCCACGATCTGTCAGCATGAACGAAATACTTTCAGGAGTATGTCCTGGGGTATGCATTACCTTAAGTTCGATATTTCCTACATTAATGATGGATCCATCTTTCACTAAATCCACATTTAATCCTTCGAGGTACTCATACTTTGCGTTTTGATCACCTTCATCAGATAAATACAATTTCACATCATGCTTCTCTGCAAGCTGACGTGCACCAGATACAAAATCAGCATGAATGTGTGTTTCGGCTGCAGCGGCTAAATGGAAACCTTCTTTTTTTGCAACTTCTATATAAGGGGTCACATCTCGAGCCGGATCGATCACCAGCGCTTCGCCTGTTCGTTGACAACCGATTAAATAAGAGTATTGTGCTAGCTTTTCATCAAAGAATGTGCGTAGATACATTTCGTAACCCTCCATAAACCAATATATATTACCCCTATGGGTATGTAAGACCATCATATCTACTCTTTATCTTTTTATCAACTATATTGTTTTATACCCCCTACACCATTCTCTATAACGTGTCTATATCCTTCAAGAACTACTCATTCTCTATCTATCCGCGCATAACTGAATTGGATCACGAAACCCTACTAAATAATCGCGAATACAAAGTAAATTCATCACGATTTTAATGTAATTTTAAAATATTTTTTCTCACCATCGTCAAAACAAAGGTAAAATTCGCAATAATAGCTCTTTTTTCACCGTGGAAACAAATCTCAAATTAGTACTTTAGACTTACTTAAATACCATATAAAAGAATAATGAAGGTTATTTTCCCATAAAAAGGTGATATAAGTATTGCTTTCTTGGCGCATTCTAATAAAAGTTAGAAATCGTTTCCAACCTAGATAAGGCGCTTTTTTTATAATCGACTCTTCTTATGATAGGATACGAATCGGTGCGCACCCTAGAAAAATTACACAACAAGGAAGTGACGTTTACGTAATGGAAATTACACACAATCCAAATCTCCTCTGGTTTGTCATCGCGTATGGCATCCTGATGGTCGGTTTAGGAATTTATTTCTCTAAGAAAGTTTCGAGTAGTGAGGACTTTATTCTTGCAGGAAAAGGACTCGGTGCTCTCGTACTAACAGGTACTCTATTAGCAACATGGACAGGTAGTGGAAGTATTTCCGGTGGGGAAACGTCTATGGCGTATAGCTATGGAATCATTCCAGCCTTCTTGATGGCGGTCCCAACCCTTATCGGTATCGGAACGCTTTATCTAATTGCACCACGTATTCGAGAATTTGGTAAATATACGGTTTCTTCTATTCTTGAAGAAAAATACGGCCAATTCGCTCGTATGCTTGCAGGTATCATAATTATTCTTGCCTATGTAGGTATCGTTTCTTATCAAATGAAAGGCTTTGGATTTATCCTTAATTTAACGACTGGTATTTCAGTTGAACTTGGAACAATCATCGGAGCTGCACTTATCATATTTCTTGCTACGATCGGTGGACTTCGTTCCGTCGCTCCAACAGACGCAATCAGCGCAATCTTAATGGTAGTCGGTCTTGGTGTTACGTTACCGACCATCTTTGTTATCGCTGGTGGTTGGGATGAAATTATTGCAAATGTACCGAGTGACCACCTAACGTTTAGTGGACAACTATCGAATATTCAACTGCTTGGATATTTGCTTCCGTCCCTATTCTTATTGCTTGCAGACCAGAACATGTATCAGCGTCTGGCTTCTTCAAGTGGAGATAAATCGTCTAAACGAGCACAAATCGGTTGGCTTGTTGCGATGTTACTCATTTCACCTACAATTGCATTAATTGCATTCGCTTCTCGATCGATCTTCCCTGATATCGATCCGGGAATGGCACTTATGGCCACAACGGTTGCCATGCCTACTGTAGTAGGGGGAATTCTTCTAACTGCAGCTACAGCCTTTATCATTACAACTGGGAACTCGTATCTATTGTCAGCTGCAACAAACGTGACTTATGATATTGTTGGGAAGTACGTGAAAAAGGACGCAACAGATCGTCAGCTGTTAAACATGACGAAGTGGTTCATCGTTATTCTGGGTGCTCTTGCTTATGTTATCATCAGCTTTTTCCCAACAGTGCTTTCCGTTCAAATGTACGCTTACACAGTATACGGAGCCGGAATCACGCCTGCTGTACTAGCGGTGTTCTTCTGGAAACGAGTAAATTATTACGGTGGTATTTCTTCCATGATCGCTGGTGTTGTGACAACGCTTGTATGGGAGATCCCATTAGCAAAACCATTTGATCTGAACAGCGTTCTTTTCGCCGTACCGGTCGCAGTAATCGTACTCATCGTCGTTACACTTGCGACTACGAAAAAGACTAAGTAAGAATTAGAAAAGGTTGTGGTCCGAATGAATCAACGTCTAGAAAATTTCTCGAACTGGCTGAAAGAAACAGGACAAACTTTCGCATTTGTTCATACGCCATCAAACGTCTTCTATCTATCTGGTTTCCATACAGACCCACATGAACGCCTATTAGGTCTGTTTGTGTTCCCAGATCAAGATCCGTTCCTTGTTACACCAGGTATGGAAGTTTCCCAAGCACGAGATGCAGGTTGGAAACATGACATTATTGGACATGGAGATGCTGACAACCCTTGGGAGCTCATCCATACTGCACTTAAAGAGCGCGGAATAGAAGAAGCTGATCAGGTCGCGATTGAAAAAGTGACGCTTGCGTATGAGCGTGCTGAGCAAATCATGCAGCGCTACTCTGGCGTAACGTTCACAAGTGCTGAAGAGAAGCTAAATGAGCTTCGTCTCATTAAAGACGATCAAGAGCTTAAAGTGCTCCGTGAAGCTGCAGAACTTGCTGACTTTGGTGTTGAAACCGGGATTAAAGCACTTCGTGAAGGCGTGACGGAGATGGAAGTCCTCGCTACGATCGAATATGAATTAAAGAAGAAAGGCATTCGCGAAATGTCATTCTCCACAATGGTTCTATTCGGTGAAAAAGCTGGACAACCACATGGTAACCCTGGAGATCGGAAGCTTAAAAAAGGCGACCTCGTTTTATTTGATCTTGGTGTTGTTCATAACGGCTATTGCTCTGACATCACTCGAACAGTCGCTTTCCAGGAAGTGAATGAAAAGCAAAAAGAAATCTATGATATCGTGCTTAATGCTCAGCTTGAAACGCTAAACATTTCAAAACCAGGCACTCGCCTTGGTGACCTTGATAAAAAGGCTCGCGAAATTATCACGAACGGTGGATATGGCGATCACTTCCCTCACCGAATTGGACATGGAATCGGGATTGAAGTACACGAGTATCCTTCAATGAGTGAGAACAACGATAATGTTCTACAAGAAGGCATGACGTACACGATCGAACCAGGTATCTATGTACCAGAAATCGGCGGAGTACGGATCGAGGATGATGTTCTCGTTACACCGAATGGTTATGAAACATTAACGAAATTCCCGAAAGAACTTCAGATCGTAGGTTGATTACACTAAATCCCGTGCTAAAAATAGCACGGGATTTTCTTATGAAAGTGTATATCCACCATCGATCACTAAGTTGTGACCGTTAATATAGCTTGACGCATCACTTGAAAGAAAGTAGATTGCTTCTGCAATCTCTTTCGGTGTTCCGAAAGCTCCTCTTGGGTGCTGCTTATAAGCCTTTTGAAACGCCTCTTCTGATCCATAAAGCTTTCTCGCAAGTGGTGTATCGATTGGACCTGGTGAGATCGCATTTACTCTTATTTTCCGTCTGGCATACCTGCTAGCCATTGATTTTGTTAACGCGACAACCCCTGCTTTAGCTGCACTATAAGCTGGTAGAGCTGAAGGGTATTTCACACTTCCTACGATTGCAGCGTTGTTGATTATGCTCGATTCTTTTTCAAACAACCGTTCAGCATTGTTCACCATATAGTAAATCGATTTTAAATTAATGTGAAAAAGACGATCCCAGTCTTCAGCTGACACACGACTGAGTGGACCGATAGCAACGTCCGCTACACCAGCATTGTTTACTAACACATCTACCTTCTCATACGTCGATTTAAAGTCATCAAAAAACGCTTTAACCTCCGACTCGGCACCAACATCAACTTGATAGTAATCGATGGAGCCTGAAAGTGATTCTGCTTCTTGTTCTAACGAATTTCCGCGTTCATCTGAACGGCCTATCCCTACTACTCTAGCTCCTTTTTCTGCAAAGTGGAGTGCGGTTGCTCTCCCAATGCCAGATGTAGCTCCAGTTACGATAACGACTTTATTCATATGATCATCCCTTTCACTTTACATCAATCATAGAGAGTGAAGTGAAGGGTTACTAGTTTAAAGCGTTTTTCGATGTGCTAAAAACTAGAAAGGGCACGACTCATCAACGAGTCGTGCCTTCATCATTATTAATTATTTTGTTGCAGCCTGCTGTACTGCTTTGTATGCATCCACATAACCGGCACCAACTTCATGGTATTCATAACCAGACATTGGCTCTGCCGTTTGTTCGAGAAGACTAAGTGCTTCATCTGGTGATAGATCTGTTGCAGCTTCTTCCATAAGCGCAATAATTCCAGAAATGTGTGGTGTTGCCATGCTCGTACCACTAGACGTCGTGTAGAACGGAATGTATTCAGGATCGATATAATTAACGTCTTTCGTAGTACCAAGTGCGTTGATCACAACACCTGTAGAAGATTTCGTAGCTACGATATCAACGCCTGGGGCAGTAATATCAGGGTGTAAAAGGTTGTCACCAGGTACCCCTCTTGAAGAGAAATCAGCCAGCTGTTTGTCTTTCGTACCAGCGGCTACTGAAATCACCCAAGGTGCTGCTGAGTAAGGATTTAGCGTATCATTTTCTGGCCCTTCATTTCCTGCTGCAAAAGTGACTGTGATCCCATTATCATGAGCCGTTTTACTTGCTACGTTGATCGGAGCATTCGGGTCATACTCACCTGTCGTACCCCAGCTATTACTTACAACATCGATGCCATACTCTTCTTGATGCTCGATTACATAGTTAAAGCTTTCAAGAGCCCATAGAATACTGATTGCTTCACCAGCACCGATTCCTACAAGTTTCGCATCAGGAGCAACGCCACTGTACAGACCGTCACTAGCTGTGCCATTACCAGCAATCGTTCCTGCTACGTGCGTCCCATGACCAGAAGTCGTATCTGTATTCGGTACATTTTCAAGATAGAGAGATTCTCCACCGAAAATGCTTCCTCCAACTAACATCTTCACGTTCTGGACAACCTTATCTCCCATCGGAAGATCAGGATGCGTTG
Organism: Anaerobacillus sp. ABD4_527; assembly: GCF_056160805.1. Classification (NCBI taxonomy): domain Bacteria; kingdom Bacillati; phylum Bacillota; class Bacilli; order Caryophanales; family Bacillaceae; genus Anaerobacillus; species Anaerobacillus sp. ABD4_527. The sequence continues at coordinate 69,459 of NZ_JBSWXZ010000002.1, read as the reverse complement.
CATCGATTCCGCTATCGATGACTGCCACGGTCGTACCTTTTCCTGTATAACCAAGGTCATTCCAAACTTTTTCAGCACCGATAAGTTTGCGGCTATCTTTCATGAGATAATCTAGTTCTTTGTTTTTATAGATTCCAAGCGCATTCAAACCATTGTCTAACAGAGAGTTAATTTCTAGAGCTGTACCAGAAACACCAACTACAGGTATTTCACTAAACGTTTTAACCGATAGTCCAAATGACTTCAATTTATCCAACTGCTCAACAGTCGGCATGCTGTCATATGTAATGATCGCTTCGACTTCACTAAAGTTCGTAATATTAGCTAATAAATTTGTTAATGCTTGATCCACTTTTAACGAGCTAGCTTCCGCTTGCTTCATCTGTCCGGGTATTAATGTTGCTGCAACCAATAACACAACGAGTGCTATCTTGTTCAAGAATTTCATTGAATACCTCCATCAAAAAGTTTTTTGCACTCCCCTTGAGTGCCTACCTAATATGATAAAGGAGTCCAGCCATTCTTTGTATTGGGAAAGTTCAGACTTTTACCCTCTAATTATCGTTCATATAAAGCTTTTATTTCCCAACAACCTAAACTTTTCCTTTTACACATGAAAAATACCCCTTTTCTACCTAGGGGTATTCACTCATAGATGGCGCACTATAATTTAACTACACCACTGCTGATATTCCGTACACCGCTTCATGGAAGGAATGAACTTCTGGTTCCAGACCGTTATCGATGAAAACTTCTTTCATTTGCTCAGAAGACATTCGTTCGTGAATAGGAGGACCCATATCCATCTCTATTTTTTCCCACTCTAGAACGAGCAATCTTTGCCCCTGCTTTAAGATGCGCTTTAATTCCGTAAATGCTTTCGTTAAATCAGGAACTTCGTGAAGAACAAAAGCGACTAGGGCATGATCCACTACTCGATCCCGCAGCTTAATTTCCTCTAAATCACTTACAATGTATTGAATGTTGTTCATATGTGAGCCACGATCTTTTAGAAGCTCTAGCATCTGCTTCTCAATATCCACGGCATATACTGTATCAGCTACTTGAGCTAGCGGTAACGTAAAGTACCCATTACCCGCTCCTAAATCGGCTACATGGTCTGTTTCCTTCACTTTCAGAAGCGAGATAACTTGCTCTGGAGATATGATTTCATTTCGTTTTGGGTCAAGAAGCTTATCTGCCTTACCAGGTTTAAATCGTTTTCCAACCATAACATCAACCTCCTCAGAATTAGTATACATTAATAAAAGCGCTCACTGCTACGAGGCAGGAACGCTTGTTGAATTTCGATTTATAAATACTCTTCTTGCGGAGCATTTTCTGGTTTAAGCATGTAATACATTGGATAAGCTCTCGTATACCATAGTTGGATAACTGGTCCAAGGAATAAAACGAGTACCGCTGTCCCAATTCCTACTGGACCGCCAATCAATACAGCTAAAGATGCGACAGCGACAGCAACTAATGTTTGTCCCATGCGCAGACTCACATTAAACCGTGCACTGACTGCTAAGAATAGTTGATCGACTGGTGCTCTTGGAAACTGTGGCAAGATGTAAATTGCTACACCAAGTCCAATTGTGAACATCCCAGCTCCAAGTGTTAAAGCTTTTACTACAACTGGTGCTGCTGACAGATCAACAGATGCAAATACGATTTCTAACCAAAAATCAAGAATGAAGCTTTCTAGAAAAACCGGCAAAAGCGCCTTAAATTCAGGGTTTTGCTTCATTAACCAACCGTTTAAAAAGATAATTAAAAATTGGAAAACTCCATACCAAAAACCGACTGTTAAACCAAAAAGGTCTGAGACACCAATAAAAAAGGATGTCCAGAACCCTGCTCCGATGGAAGCGTGAATGATTAACGCTACACCAAAGAAGTTTATGAACATACCTAGAAGGTAAACCGTAATACGATAAGCCATTACGATCCCCTCCCTTCCTCTAAGTTTAAAAACTTGATAACAGAGGCTGTTCTTCAAATTTTTCGAAACCCATTTTATTAGCGATTGAGTTACACGTCAATCAATTTAACCAAAATAAAATATGGTAATAAAAAGAAGCTACCCGTTGAGGTAGCTTCTCTAGACTAAATTATAAAATATGTTTTGCTAAAGCCTGTTTAAGCGTGCTATGAGTTTGAACGCCTTTAAATTCGATTCCTAGTGATACCATCGTCATCGCAACTTCAGGCCTTATGCCTGCTAGAATGCCTTTTACTCCGATCATTTTTAGCGAATCGATGATCTTAAAAATGTTGTTTGCAACCATCGTATCAACGATGTTTACTCCCGATAGGTCGATAAACAGGTGAGTCAAGTTCATGGATGTTGCTCCCTCAAGAGACTTTTCTAACAGTAGACTCGCACGATACGTATCTATATCTCCGATGATCGGTAGAATCGCAACGCCCTCTAATATAGGTACGATTGGAGTCGATAACTCAAGAAATGATTCTCGAGCCTTATCGATGTTACTTTTATAAGCCTCGACGTACGCTGTACTATATGCATACACCACTCGGTCTAACAAGGGATCGATAATACGAGCTACTTCAAAAATCGTTTTCAACGAAATTCCTTCATCCGTACTGATTTCTTCGATTTTATTCCAAATCGTATTTCGGAAATCAGATGTATTTTTTAATGATTCATCTAGCTCCACTTCCATATGAACTGCTAGTTCTCCAATTTCCTTGCCCCACTTCTCAATACGAGAAATTGTTTCATCATAACCATTTAAAAAAGCGTCCGCAATTAATTGAAACAACTCCATCCGAACCTGTAAGGCCTCTTCTGCTTCACCTTCGTTTAAAGAAAGTTTCTTCGCCAACTCTTGTTTTGAAGCTTCTATCTTTTTCCCTATCAAAACTATTTCTTCTTTTAAAATCGTTTCGTTTATAGGCATGTGATGATACCTCCGGATATTAATTAATAAATAAATAAACGAATAGATGACATAAGTTTACATTACCAGGTTTATGAAAAGATAGCACTATAAATCTATTCGAGGGCGAACCTCGAATAGGGGTGTACGTACCACATGAGGTTTTGCATTCACGTTATCATCTCTTTGTGACTTGCATTATTATTTTCACATGTTATACTAGGGTTAATTATTGTTGTTCGGAACGTATGATTAGTTTAGAATAAGCTCCTTAAGCGACCTTACATCTTGAATCATTATGTAGAGCAGTAATAGTAATATTTGTGCGAACAGCACTGGAGGAATTACACATGAACAAAGGTACAGTTAAATGGTTTAACGCAGAAAAAGGCTTCGGTTTCATCGAAGTTGAAGGTGGAGACGACGTATTCGTACACTTCTCTGCAATTCAAGGTGAAGGTTTCAAAACTCTAGAAGAAGGTCAAACAGTTACTTTCGACACAGAGCAAGGTAACCGCGGACCTCAAGCTACTAACGTTGTTAAAGCGTAACTAGTAGTCACAAGAAAGCTTTCCCATTTGGGAAAGCTTTTTTTATTTATCTTAAATTCTTTACGGCACCCTATGATTTGAAACAGGAATTGAATCCTAGCAGCCAATGATTTTTCATTAGCTGCCGTCCTATTCGACCTTTTATCTATTTCGTAAACTTCCCCATGGTTTGTTTTACTTAGACGGGTAGCATTACGGAATGGTAACGCCTTGTATCAAGGCGTATTTTTACTCTTCTTTCATACTACCGCTACACATCTCACAAATAACATAAGAGCTTTCTTTTACAAGCTTATCCAGATAAGGAGCATCCATCGTTCCTTCGCGTCGATCGATAGGAGTTGTATGAAATTCGCAACGATCACCAGCAAATGTCGTTCGATGAATCACCTTTTTTGAATGGTCTATTAAATATTTCACTATTTTTCTCCTCCTTTGATAACTGTTTTTCGTCTATGGCTACGTCTGTTGGCTGTTTGTGCTCAAGGATTAGAAAAAGCCTCACTGTAAAACAAAAAAAAGCCGAAAGATCCCACAAGGGTCCTTTCAGCTTATGTCTGGTTCTATCGCCCAGTTCATTTCCACCTACGATTTATTTGGTTTTACAATAAACACAATATAACTCTTATCTAGCTTGAAATCCCAGTCAACGAAGATGTCCTGAATCTCAGTTGATAAGATCGATTCAAAATTATTATTATGCATCAGACTCTTTTCAAGTCGACGTTTCGTTAATTTAAGGCTTTCTTCATGCCCATCACGAATAAGTTCTTTTTCAATACGCACCAATATTCCTTCACGTATTACAACGATCGTTCGATCATTTAAGTAGCAAGAATCGATTAGTTCTGGAACCTTTTCTGCTTGCTTACTGATCCGTGCTATTTCATCATGCAGTTCTTGTTTCTGCTCAAACCCACCTGGTACATGGTTTTCTTCACATTCGCTTTGATCCATAATTCCAAGGAACAAACCGGTTCGGTTAGGAAGGGACCAGTCATGATAGAAAGATTCAATGGTGAAATCAGCCATAACACTTAGCGCGGCTTTTATTTCAGGAAACAATTTGATCATCAATAGATCTCTCGTTTCCTCGACTCTTTTTTCTTCTTTTTGATCGACGAGAACCCGCTCCATCGGTGCTAAAAAATCTCTAAAGTAAATAGTAATGTACGGTTTTTCAATCGATACATAAACAGATGAGGGTCCTTTTCCGAAATTATCCCGCAAAAGTTTACCTACATAGCTTGAAATCTCAGCTTCTTTTGATTTGGGTTCCATTACGTTCATCCTCTTTTTTGAGACCAGAACATTATATTCCTAGTCCAATTTTCATTATAGTATTCTTTCCGTAAGAATGAAAGGGTATGCTCAAATCTATAGACTCTGCTTGAAAAAGCAGTACTTCTGTCTCATTTCCCTTTAACGATAAAATTAATCCTATCGTTATTTTTTAGACAATCGTTCGAGAAGTCGTTCATAAGATGGCTGAGCGATTGGTTCGCCTTCATCCAGCCTATCTTTGACTTGCTTCAGCATTAGTTTGTCACCTTCACTCATATTCATCACATCAAATTTCTTATGTAGCACTGAGTATAAAATGTAGTCTCTTAATTTTAAGAATAAAGGGATCTTCTTAATCCATTCAGCTTCCACCGTATTTTCTTTTAAATAGCCTTTCAAGAATGAGTAAAGAAACGTTTCAGCAAATTGGGCTCTTGTTTCTCGATCTTCACCCTGCAAGCCTCCCCATACCGTATAATAGAGCGGGATAGCAATATCACTAACAAAGTAGTGATATGAGCTATCATCAAAGTCAAATACATGAATATCTCCTTGATAATAAAAGAAATTTCCTGCATGTATGTCAGAATGGAGGAGTCCATACGTATCTCTCTCTTTCGGAAGCGCTTGTATCTCCCTTACTAAAGCTTTCCCTTGAGAGATGATATCCCTATCTTCTTCAGAAAGGTATTTCTCGAACTGCAACAAGTCTTCTTCATCCCAATGCTCTCGATGAGCACCTGCAGGATGATAATCTTTTGTCGCGTGATGCATCTTCCCAATCGTTCTCCCCCACACTTCATATAATTCTTGTCCATATACCTCATCGTTCTTCTTCAATTGTCGACCTGGTGCTTTTTCAAATAAGGATACAAAGAAAGAACCATCTTCAACTTCGATCTCTTCAACAAAATGACCATCATTAGAAGGAAGTGCTTTCGATACATTTATTTCATGGTCATGTAAAAAGTTCACCCAGTGCAACTCAGCTTTAACATCTTCCATAGAACGATGTGAACTATGCGTTAACCTTAAGATTGATGGACCATTAACATCTACTTCGAATACATAGTTCTCAAAATCACCCAACTTCTTATACCGATGACGGTCCGCTCCAAATTTATTTAGAGCTTTCTCTAGAACCGCTTCATTAAAACATTTTTCCACACGTGCTTCCATTTGCTCACCTCATTTATCTCGTTCCCTCTTGTACATTCACCAAAAAACAACTTTATTCCTCCCTCTAAGTTGTTTTCTGCATTAGAGATGAGCATGACTCTTTGACTGACATGTAGGGCAATAGTAGAGCCTTCTAGACCCTGCGATCACTTTCTTAATTTCGGTACCATCAATCCTGCACGGCGCACCTTCGCGATTAAATACCCAGTGTCTATATTGCCGACGTTTTTCGCCACTTTCCTTAAGCTTTTTAGCAAGCTCAATATCATTCGTAATCCCTTTATGCACATAAGAGCGTTCAACTAATGTTACCGTTGCTTCTGCTGCTTTTGTAATCATATCTTCCGTGCAATCCACTGGTCTTAAATCAGGGTGGATTCCAGCCACATACATGATTTCGCTTCTTAAGTAGTTTCCTATACCAGCAACGAAAGATTGATCTAGTAATAAAGAAGACCACTTCTTCCGATAAAACCGCTTTGAGCTAAATCGTTCTTTCAGTTCTTCTACCGTCACTTCTTCACTTAATAGATCTGGTCCAACTTTCGATATGAATGGGTGATGAGGCACTTCTTCATTACGCAATACTTCAATATCTGACGCACTGTATAACAACGCAGACTTTTTTTCATTATGGATTGCAAGCCGTAACTGCCGATTTGTTTTAGGATAGTTATATACATTTCGTATATACCATTTTCCATATAGCTGATTATGTGAGTAAATCGTAAAGTCATTGTTGAAACGGATGAGCATTGCCTTGCCTTTCGTGTCTACCCTCAACACTTCTGCTCCTTCTAGCAAAGATTCGTATCCTTTAAGGTGCTCAAATGCAAACTTCACTTCCATTATTGTTCTATTCTTCAGCGCTTTTTCAACTTCATCAGCCGCTCGTCTAATCTCAGGCCCTTCTGGCATAACGTCGTTCCCTTCTTTCTACGATCATGTTGTAAAATCTTCCCTAAATCACTGCTTATAAAACGGCAGCGGTTAAGCAATAGTAAAGAAACTAACGCTCTTTGACTCGATATGCGAAGTACGAACCCTTTAAATTGACAACGCCGAAATGAGCCCTTTACACTGTGATGTATAGATTTTTCCTATACGCAAAAAATATGTGGATATGAAAATAAACCTATTGAAGGAGGGCTTAACGATGATTAACTGGTTTATGGATTTAAGCCCAGTTTTCCAAGCGTTAATTTTCACGTTATTTACTTGGGGATCGACAGCTCTCGGTGCTTCTGTAGTCTTTTTAACAAAATCAGTGAACCAGAAGCTGTTCGATTCAATGCTTGCTTTTGCAGGCGGCGTCATGATTGCAGCTAGTTTCTGGTCACTTCTAAGTCCAGGAATTGAAATGGCAGAAGAACAAGGAGTTCCTGGTTATATTCCCGCTGTAGTTGGATTTTTACTCGGAGGCGCATTTCTACTATTAGTTGATCGACTCCTACCGATGATCGATGAGAATTTATACTTTAAAGACATTAAAGACAAAAAGGCGAAGCACCGTACCGCTATGCTCGTATTCTCATTAACCTTGCACAATATTCCTGAAGGACTTGCGATCGGTGTCGCGTTCGGTGCTCTTGCTGCAGATTTCTCAACAGCATCACTTTCCGGTGCTATCGCCCTTGCCATCGGTATCGGCATCCAAAACATTCCTGAAGGTACTGCCGTCTCCTTACCTTTAAGACGTGACGGCATGTCGAAGGGGAAAAGCTTTTTCTACGGTCAATTTTCAGGAATGGTCGAGCCAATCTCTGCTGTAATCGGTGCTCTTGCTGTCATGATCATTCACCCGCTCCTTCCTTATGCACTAAGCTTTGCGGCTGGAGCAATGATCTTCGTAGTAGCAAAAGAAGTGATCCCTGGTTCTCAAGAAAGAGGGCATGTTCAACTAGCTGCAATGTCACTGTTAGTTGGCTTTTCTGTCATGATGGTCCTCGACGTTGCACTAGGATAATAAAACCCCCGCGTAATTTCACGCGGGGGTTCGTTATTGTTCATCACATATGATGAGTATCATCGTTCTGCCTGCTTATTTTTGTCTTTTGCTTATTCGATGTCGAATTGAGTTTGTTTAATAAGTTTCTTTCTTTTTGTACCTCATAAGACTTCAAATCTCGCCTCACTGCTTTAAAGAGGTTGATACACATGATGATCAGAATAACAGTAAACGGGAGAGCGGACACAAGTGATGCTGTCTGTAACCCTTGTAAGCCACTGCTGATGATCAATACCGCTGAAATCGCTGCGATGAGTGTTCCCCAAACAAGTTTTGAGAAAAGAGAAGGATTTAAATTACCGTCTGACGTCATCATACCAAGAACGAAAGTAGCTGAGTCAGCTGATGTTACTAGGAAAATACAGATTAAGAAGATCGAGAGCGCTGAAAGAATTGTCGTTAATGGGAATTCTTCTAGTGTAACGAACAATGCACTCGTCACATCCTCATTTACCGCATCTGCAATTGCTGTTCCTTGAAACAGGTCAAGGTGAAACGCTGCTCCACCAAATACAGCGATCCACACCATCGCAATGAACGGTGGAACGATCAACACACCAAAGATCATTTCTCGAATGGAGCGACCCCTCGACACTCTTGCTACGAATGATCCGATAAATGGAGACCAAGCGATCACCCAAGCCCAATAAAACACTGTCCAATCCTTTACCCAGGTGCCGCCTTCATATGGGGTCATATAAAAACTCATCTCGATAAACTTCTGAATGTAACCACCAGCTGCAACTGTAAAGCTTTCAAGAATAAATACTGTCGGTCCTAAGAATAAAACAAATAGCATCAAACCTAATGCAAGGGCTAAGTTCAGATTACTCAAGTACTTGATTCCTTTGTTCAAGCCTGTTGTAGACGAAGTCATATACAAAACGAGCAGTAAAGCAGTGATGGTGATCTGAACTGTCGCATTTTGCGGTAGATCATACATATAGTTTAATCCACCATTAATTTGAAGAATTCCGAACCCGAGTGACGTTGCGACACCCATCACCGTTGCGATAACAGCGAGGATGTTGATGACGCCTCTCCAGGATTTCTTCCTTTTAGCAGGTGTCCCTGTTGAGATCGTTTCACTTATTAAGCTTTTTCGATCTTTGCGATATTGAAAGTATGCCATAACGAGGCCGACTACTGTAAAGACAGACCATTGATGAACTCCCCAATGAAAAAAGGAGTACCTCATCGCTAGCTTAGCAGCTTGCTCAGTCTCTCCTTCAACGCCAAAGCCTGCGGGAGGATTCGCAAAATGCGTCATCGGTTCTGCGACACCCCAGAATACGAGTCCAACACCGAAACCTGCACTGAACAACATCCCGATCCATGTAAAGAATGGATATTCCGGACGCTCTCCATCTTTTCCTAGACGGATCTTACCATACTTACTAATTGCTAGATATACACAGAACAAAACAAAAAACACGACAGAAAGTAAATAAAACCATCCGAACGCATCTGTTGTGAATGAATAGACGCTGTTTGCAACAGACGCGAACGACTCAGGAACGACCGCACCCCATATTACGAGTAGTAAGATGACAACTGCTGAAACCCAGAAGACTGGCCCTTTTCGCTGTGCTTTTTCTCTTTTCATCATCCCGTCCTTTCCAACTGAAAGGTAACCTTTCAGTTCATTTCCAAATTATGTAGCATCTATCTCCTAAATATTAGTACCCTTTTACTACAGTTTCTTAACCACTGTTTTAGAATACTTCTACTTATTCTGTTTTTTAAACAGTGCAACCATCAAACCATTCACACCAAATAGAGTCGGATCACATGATTCCTTCATCTCTCTGATTTCAACCTCACTAAAGACTTCGAAAATAGATTGAAGCCTTTCCTTTGAATAACCGAGTCCACCTCGTAACGACCGCTCTTCATAAACCTCCCGATCACTCATAGTCGATCCACCTAGTGGCCCGTCAGGCGTGAAACATGTTAAACCGAATAATCCATTAACTTTCAGAGCTTTCTTAATGAACGTTACGTAACTTATCCGACGATGAGGTGGAAGATGATGAAAACACCCAGAATCATAGATGAAGTCATAGCTTTCAGGTTCTACCTTAAGTTCAAATAAACTACTATGTATGAAGTTTACATCCACATTTTCTTCTTTCGCCCTCTCCTTACCCCACTGAATCGCTGTTTGTGATAAATCGACCGCATCTACTTCAAAGCCATGCTTAGCAAGATAAATCGCATTGCGTCCTGGACCGCTACCAATTTCAAGCGCACGCCCTTTCGGAATATGCCATGAAACAAGATTCTCATCAGGAACTTGTTTAAAGAAAGGAATCGGTTTATCTCTATCTTCATAAAACTTGTCCCAAAATGATGTTGGTTCCCTTAACAAAGAATCCAGTAGATTCATAAGATCCTCATTCGTGTAGATATCTCTTGTCGTATTCGTAACCTTCATAAACACGCCTCCATTTACATTTCCTTGGTAAACCTCCTTCGACAAACTTCCGCACTACCCCTTTTTGGAGAATAAAAAAATCGACCAGTGGCCGATTTTTATAAACACCTATATTCTTCTTATGACCTGTCCCTCCAAAAGTTTGTCTTTCAAACTTGCAAATGGATATTTTGCTTTGGAAGAGATGGCCGGTTTAGTTTGAATGAAGGGTCTCCGAACTCCATTGCTTCTAGGATTTGCTCTTCTGAGAATCCTGTCATTTGTGAAAGCTTCCGAATATCGACATTCTTCTGTGCCAAGCTTTTAGACTTCTTCACAGCTGTTTCGGTTTGATAAAGCACCACTGAATACCTGTGGTTAAACGTACCCACGGATTGCTTCACGGCTCTTTCCCCTTTCAACTAAAATAACCTGTACCCCTGGAGGGAGCAGGGCTTACCGTTTGCTTACCCTTTAGAATACAAACTAAACTGGGTAATTATGTCTGTTTCTCGTTTTTAGCTAATGCCTTAACCAAAAGAAGAAAGGCTACCGAGTACACTCGATAGCCTGCTATCAGATGGTTAGACCGCTTTTGCGTTAATTTCTACATCGATGTTTCCACGAGTCGCTTTTGAATAAGGGCAAACTTTGTGGGCTTCCTTCGTAAGCATATCAGCATCTTCCTGGCTAACACCTTTCACTTCTACGTTCAGTGTAACCCCAATTTTGAAACCGCCATCTGATTCATCTTTTAAGAAACTAACTTCAGCTGTTGTTTTCGATTCGATTTCTTTCTTATTATTCGATGCAACAAGATTCAACGCGCCATCATAGCAAGCAGAGTATGTTGCTGCAAACAGCTGCTCTGGATTCGTACCCTTTTCATCAGAGTTCTCTGTCGGCATCACAAGATTCATATCGATTAAACCATCAGAAGATTTTACAGTTCCTTTTCGGCCGCCTTCAGCAGTTGCCTTTGAAGTGAATATTACTTTACTCATCGAACATCATCTCCTTATATAAGTATACATCCCCTATTTACCTCTCTGAAGGAACTCTTAAACTATCATGAGAAAAAGATTTACATTTTTCAAATCTTCTGTAAAATAGTTCCTTAAAGAAGGAAAAGGAGGCCGCAGTGATGATTAGAAGACTAACAGAAGCGGATCATGCAGCGTGTATTTCATTGTTAACGCCGTATGCCGCTGAAAACTTATTTATTCTTGGAGATATCGAAGCATTCGGTTACGACCAACCCTTTCAAAAATTATGGGGCGATTTTTCTAGTGAAGGAGAATTGCGGGCTGTTCTCTTAAAGTATGAGAAAAACTACATTCCTTTTGCTTCGAACGAGTTTGATGCTGCCGGTTTCGCATCCATCATTTCAGAAGATCAAGACTTTCTTATGGTATCTGGTTTAGAGCGGGTTACAGAACAGGTGGAGGCACACATTACGCATCCTGCTAAATCAAAAAGAAAAATGTATTATGCTAAATGTGATAATGTTGAAAAGCTCTCACTTACAAACTTAGAAGATGTAAGAATCGCTACTACAGAAGATATCCCTAGCATTCACGACCTTCATAACGCGATCGATGAGTTTAATTCTTCTGAAACGGTAGAAGAAAAACAGAGAAATCTAGACAAAGGAATTTCTAGAACCTATTATATGACGATTGATGGACAAGTCGTTACAGCTGCCTCCACTGCTGCAGAAAACTCTCAATCTGCCATGATCGTAGGAGTATGTACGCGCCCTGGCTTTAAACGTAAAGGGTATGCTACGAAATGCATGATGAAGCTGTGCTATGACGTTTTAACAGAAGGCAAAGACCTCTGCCTCTTTTATGATAATCCTGAAGCTGGTAACATCTACAAACGAATCGGATTTCGTGAGATTGAAAAGTGGACGATGTCTACCTTTGAAACAAACTTTGCAATGAAACTATAAATAAAGCGGTCCTTAGAGACCGCTTTTAGAATGTAGAGAAAGAAGTTCAGTGATAGATTTGAGTTTGAGTGGTCGATGATGGATAAACGGCCTCAGGTCCATATTCGTCTGTTAAACCATTTGGACGGAATGTTCGTTTGGACTTATTCTCATAACAGTAGGAGAGACGATCGCGGACTCCTGCGGTTGAACGGGCGGCCGAGACCGGGGTGTGGGTTTCACCTCGGGCTCGGCCGTTCGTCCGCGGAAAGCGTGCGATCGTCATCGACTACGGCATCGGGAGCACCGTATAACGACATAGGTTTTTCAACAAGCTAAAGCGGTCCCTAGAGACCGCTTTTATGATGGAGTGAACCTCAATTTGCGAATGGCTTTTGCACTTACTGGAGTAAAGAGGTGTATCAAAACACCCATGAAAAGGGCATTCAACATTGTGCCCACCCCAATAGGTCCATTGAAAAAGAACGCTAGGATAACGAGCAAGATACTGATCAATGCTCTTGAATACGGTAAGGTAACTCCAGTTAAATCTTTCACAACAAACATCATCCGATCGATGGGGATCGGAGCAAAATTCGATTGTAGATAAACCGCGATACCGAGACCACTCAGCAGCAAACCTAAAAGTAGAAGGAGACTTTGTTCCACGATACTTGTCGGCATCACGTTATCTCCTAATAGATGCATCCATACGTCGATCCCTATCCCAGTGACTAAGGAGGTCAATAACGCAAGAAGCTCTGGCTTTCTTCGCTCTGCAATGGCATTAAAGAGTACCATGCATCCACCGATGATTACTTCCCAGCTTCCAATCGATAAGCCTACCGTTTTATATAACCCGACAAGAAGTGCATCGAATGGGGATGTTCCAAGCTTTGAGATGACTGAGAGCGAGATCCCTAAAGTAAGTAACCCTAATCCTGTCACATAAATAGCAAAACGTTTTCACATACTAGCCCCTCCACTTCGTGTATTTTAATTCCTTATATCCTATCAACCTCTATTTCTACTTTCAACTTATTCATACCTTATCACTTTTTGTCATCAAGTCGACACAACTCAAACTCACAAACACTTGAGAACCTCTACCATCTTTTCTACTATTAATAGTGAGAAGCTCGTTTGCCTAACCCCCTGTTTGGCAATAATGAAGCTTTACATAGGTTTTTAATGAAAGGATGTCTCATATGAAAAAAGTAAGTATGCTCATGCTGTTACTCATTCTCGTGCTTGCAGCTTGCGGCCAGAACAATAGCAACGATACTGAGGAAAGTGGAACGGCTGATCCTCAACCGCTAGACGTTGCCTTAGATTCGCCTGAAACTGCTAAAACAGGTGAGGAACTCACATTTAGCGCTACCGTTACGCAAGGTGATGAAAAGGTTGAAGATGCAGACGAAGTGATGTTTGAAATATGGAAAGAAGGCGACAAAGACAATAGCGAAATGATAGAAGCCACTCACGATGGTGAAGGTGTCTACACTGTAAAGAAAACGATCGATGAAGATGGAACATACGTTGTGCAATCACACGTAACCGCAAGAGACCTTCACACGATGCCAAAGAGCAAAGTGAAAGTTGGCTCTGAGGACGCATCAGAAAATCATGAAGATCATGAAAGTCATGAAGAACACGCCCACCACGGGGATGCTGTTTCGTTTCACTTGATGAAGCCAGATACCATTAAGGCAAATGAAGAAATTTCATTAACAACTCATCTTCAAAAAGATAATCAACCTTTAACAGATGCTTCGATTCGATTTGAAATCTCTAAAACGGGTGAAGAAAAAGCACAGTGGATTGAGACAGAGGAAACAAAAGATGGTGAGTATCAAGGAACTGTTACGTTAGAAGAAGCTGGAGAGTACACTGTAACGATTCATGCTGAAAATGATGAAGGCTTACATGAACATACAGAAGAAAGTCTAACTGTGACTGAATAAATGAAATCCCCCTTATATGGGGGATTTTTTTATAGCGTTATTTTTTTGACTTTTCGTTTACCAACTTGAACGATCATCCCGTCTTTGACCGTCACGACTGCAGAACTATCCGTAACCTTTTGTTGATCGATTTTGATTCCGCCATTTTTCACCATACGTCTCGCTTCACTCGTAGACGGAAGCATTCCGAGTGCTACTATGAGAGCTGGCACACTTGTCTTTTCATCTCCACTCCACTTCACTTCTTCAATATCAGAAGGAAGCTGGTTTTGTTGAAATACATTCTTAAACTGCTCTTCCGCCATTGAAGCTTCATCTTTCCCATGGAACATCGTGACGATGGTTTTAGCAAGATGCATTTTCGCTTCCTTAGGGTGCAGGGTGCCATCCGTAAGCTTTGTTCGAATCGTTTCCTTCTCTACCAATTCTAGATCTGTGATGAGTTCAACGTACTTTGAAATGAGCTCATCGGGTATCGACATCGCTTTTCCATACATGTCTGTCGGCTTCTCTGCAATCCCGATGTAATTCCCCTTGGACTTCGACATTTTCTCTACGCCGTCTAATCCTTCTAATAGCGGCATCGTCAACACTACCTGTTTTTCTTTTCCAAATTGATCCTGTAAATGCCTTCCCATCAAAACATTAAAGTATTGATCGGTTCCGCCTAGCTCGATGTCACTTTCGAGATGCACGGAATCATACCCTTGCATAAGAGGGTAAAAGAATTCGTGTAGAGATACCGGCTTACCTGCGTTGATTCTCTTCTCGAAATCATCTCGCTCGATCAATCGAGCGACAGTAATCTTACCTGCTAGTTCGATGACATCTTCGAATTTCAGTTCCGAAAGCCATGATGCATTATAAAAAAGCTCTACTTTGCTTCGATCGATTACCTTTCCAAATTGATCGAGGTAGGTTTGCGCGTTCCGCTTTACTTCTTCATCCGTTAGCTGTACCCTCGCCGTCGATTTTCCAGTCGGATCACCGATCTTCCCGGTAAAATCTCCGATGATAAGCTGAACAATGTGTCCATTTTCTTGAAACTGACGAAGTTTATTTAAAACGACCGTATGTCCTATATGGACATCTGGTGCGGATGGATCTAGACCTAGTTTTACTTTCAACGGACGACCTGTAATGATCGATTTTGCAATCTTTTCCTTAAGTTCATCCAAAGGAATGACTTCGCTCGTTCCGTGAGTATAGACCGCATACTGCCTTTCCATTTCCTTTTGTTGTTCATCCGTTAACTTTTCGATCATGCCCATTCCTTTCGACCTCCTGTTTTCATTTTTATTTTATGCAAAAAAGCCACGCCCCTACATCTAAGTAGGGACGTGGCTTATCACGCGGTACCACCCTGATTAAAGACACTCGTGTCTTTCGGCTCAACTACGGTAACGGAATTCACCGTTTCTGACTACTACATTGTTCATCAGAAAGACTCTGAGGGGTAATTCACGAATACGCTGTACCAGTTCGCACCGACCACTGGTTCTCTGACACTACACATCGTATAACGCTACTGCATCCTCTTCTTCGCCTGTTTCTTTTATTTTAAATAACTTTAGCTTCAATAAAAGGTATTGTCAATCGTTTTCTATAAAAAAATGAAACGGTACGAGCTCGCTTTACCGTAACTTTAAAATAACACCAAGCTTTGAAAACGACGATTACTTTTCTTTCCAAACATAAAAAAACAGCGGTCTAAGACCGCTGCTCTCACGATTAATTCAATTGCTTTAGAACAACTGTTGCCATTGCATCGATAAACTCATCTTTTGCGTTCGGCATTTCTGGTCGATAGTAGTTTGCACCGATTTCATCTGTCACGACTTTACATTCATAGTCATTGTCGAATAGTACTTCTAGATGATCAGCTACGAACCCAACAGGCGCGTACACAAACGACGTGTAGCCGTGATTTTCGTGTAAGTCTCTCGTAAGATCTTGTACATCAGGACCAATCCATGGATCCGGCGTATTCCCTTCACTCTGCCAGCCAATCGCAACGTTCTTAACTCCTGACTCTTCTACAATTAGGTCAGCCGTTTCTTTCAACTGATCTGGATACGGATCACCGTTTGCGATGATTTTTTCTGGAAGGCTATGAGCAGATACGATTAGGACTGCCTTCTCACGCTCTTCATCAGACATGCCATCAAAGATCGCTTTGATGCGTTTAGCCCAGTAGGAAATAAACTTCGGCTCGTCGTACCAGCTCTCTACAGAAGTAATCATTGGTCCACCAATTTTCTCTGCTTCTTCTTTCGCACGTCCATTGTATGACTTGATGCTGAACGTTGAGAAATGTGGTGCTAGTACAATACTTACAGCTTCTTCGATGCCATCTTCATGCATCTGCTGAACTGCATCTTCCACAAACGGTTCGATATGTTTTAAACCGATATATACTTTAAATTCGATCTCATCCTGAATTTCATTCAGATGAGCACCTAGTCCGTAAGCTTGGTCCTCAGTAATTTTAGCAAGAGGTGAAATGCCACCGATCGCTTTATAACGATCTTTTAAATCTTGAAGCTGTTCGTCTGCCGGTTTTCTACCTCTACGAATGTGTGTATAATACCGTTCAATATCTTCTTCTTTGTATGGCGTACCGTATGCCATCACGAGCAGACCCATTGTTTTCTTTGCCATGAATGTGTTCCCCTTCCAAATTTAAGGATTACATTGAATATCTAGTTATAATGATTATCGTCTAGTTTGAAGTATACCCTTTTTCAGCAATCGATTCAAAGGGAATAGCATATTCTAAATGGTAACGTTTTGTGTCGTTACATAGTAAAGGGAATCAGGCTATAGCCTAACTCCCTTACATCCTTACCTTTCCATTGCTCCATTATGCTTTGTAACGATTTCTCTGAGCTCTGTATCATCATCTTCTGAGGTTTCAAAAGATAGCACATAGTTGAAGTGCTTCTCATTATGTTCAGGATCTGCATTCTCCTCTTGCTTACCTGTTGGTGTTTCGTTGGAGAAAAACAAATCGTTGTTTGCGCCAGCTTCTGTTGCGGACCCTTGACCTGAATCCGGGACGTCGACCGATAAATCCTTATCCTCTTTAATCTCCTCCACTGAAGTACTAGTGACAGAATAATTCTTCATATCTTCCTTTGCACGTTCTGCTTCGTTCTCCGTTGGAAAATAAGCTTGTAATGTTTTACTCATCTCTATCGACTCCTTTTCGTTTGGCTCACTGTATCCTGATTCCCGTTACAAAGAAGTCTTAATCATTCAAAACAAGCCACCTTCCCAATATTCCTTTCAAACGAAGTATCGTGTTTAATCTTCCTTTAACTAACATAAACTACCGCTATTCCATACACATAGGAGGATCAACATGAAAAACAGTAAACACAATCGTGAGAACGAATACAAAAAGGAACGTGAGGTGAACGTTGATGAAGCAATCAATGAAGCCTTTTATTCTGAGAAGCAGAAGAACGATTCTACTCCAACTTCTTATCTATACAACAACACAGCAGCCATCGATGTAACAGGCAATAAGGATGAAGACCGTTAATAACCGTCTCACTCTCAGATTTCCTCCATCATTCAACTGAAATTAACTGATTTTCTTAAAATTTTCGTAAATTAGGGGTCCTTAGTTGAATCAGTACATGATGAGTGCTATCGTAAATTGTGATATAGCAAGCATTTCAGTACAAAATTGACCATTGTGATGGAGGTAAAATCTATGAGAATTATTGTTGCAGGTGGAGATGGTTTTTGCGGATGGCCAACAGCGCTTTACTTATCTAAACAAGGACACGATGTAACGATCCTAGATAACATGGTTCGCCGCAAGTGGGACGAAGAACTCCGCTCAAACTCTTTAACACCGATTCAAACCCTAGAAGAACGGGTAAAACTCTGGGAAGAAAAGAGTGGCAACCGAATTCATATTTATGACTGTGATTTAATGCATTACGACTTTCTTAAAGAAATTTTCAAACAAGTACAGCCAGAAGCATTCGTTCATTTTGCTGAACAGCGCTCTGCTCCATACTCTATGATCGACAGAGAACATGCGGTATTCACTCAGACGAATAACGTCGTTGGAAATTTGAACGTTCTATATGCAATTAAAGAAGTAACACCTGATTGTCATTTAATAAAATTGGGCACAATGGGCGAATACGGCCAGCCTAACATTGATATTGAAGAAGGATACATAAAGATCGAACACAAAGGTCGCGAAGACGTTCTTCCATTTCCAAAGCAGCCAGGCTCTTTCTATCACCTTTCAAAAGTCCATGATAGTCACAACATCCAATTTGCCTGCAAAATTTGGGGAATCAGAGCAACTGATCTGAATCAAGGAATCGTGTACGGCCTTCATACAGACGAAGCTGACATGGATGAAGGCTTGATCAATCGCCTTGATTATGACGGCGTGTTTGGAACCGCATTGAACCGTTTCATCATCCAGGCAGCGATCGGCCATAACTTAACAGTCTACGGTTCCGGAAAACAAACAAGAGCATTCCTTAACATTCAAGATACGATCCGATGCGTTGAAATCGCTGCAGAGAACCCTGCTGACAAAGGGGAATTCCGCGTCTTCAACCAGTTTACAGAAGAGTTCTCTGTATTAGAACTAGCTGAAAAAGTACAGCGTGTGGCTGAAGCAAAAGGACTTCATATTTCGATCGATCACCTGGAGAATCCACGTGTCGAGAAGGAAGAACACTATTATCACGCGGTTAACACGAACCTGATCGACCTAGGTCTTGAACCTTGCTTATTAACAGATGAACACATTTCAAAAACGCTCGATACTGCGCTTAAATACAAAGATAGAGTGTTAAAAGAAAATGTACTTCCGAACGTGACTTGGAAGTAAGTCGAAGACTAAACGAGAGGTGTAACTATGAAAATATCCATCGTCACTGAAACATTCCTCCCCTCAACAGATGGGGTCGTAACACGATTGCGTGCTTCAATCGATTATTTAATCGATCAAGGACATGAAATCCAGGTTATTGCTCCAGATTTAGGGGTACGAAGCTATAGGAATATTCGTTTCGATGGGGTTAAGCCTCGTACCTTTTTCTTGTACAAGCACCGAAAGTTTGGAATGCCGACGCGTTTGATCAAAACATACCTTGAAGACTTTAACCCCGACCTTGTTCACGTCGTGAATCCCGCATTTATGGGATATTCAGGTATTAAATATGGAAAGAAGCTCGGAGTTCCTCTAATCGCTTCCTACCATACGCATGCTCCAAAATATGCTGATTATTACAACGTACCGTGGGCAGAACCCCTTCTATGGTGGCATTTTCGAAGAATGCACAATCAAGCAGACTTAAACCTCTGTACATCGAAAGCGATTTTAGAAGAACTTAATGAGCAAAACTTCTATAACGTTCACTTATGGAAACGTGGCGTCGATACAGAAAGGTTTAACCCGAAACTCCGTAATCAGGAAATGAGAGAGCGCCTAACGAATGGAAACGCTGATAAAACGCTTCTCCTCTTTGTTGGACGCCTTGCATTTGAGAAAGAAATCGATACACTGATACCGATGTTAGAAGAAAAGCAAGACGCTCACCTTGCGATTATTGGGGACGGTCCTTACAGAGAAGAACTTGAAAAGAACTTCTCACACTTAAGCAATGTGACCTTCACAGGCTTTATGCATGGTGAAGAGCTTGCAACGGCCTACGCTTCCTCAGATGCGTTCATGTTCCCATCAACAACAGAAACATTGGGACTTGTGATTTTAGAAGCAATGGCGAGTGGTCTTCCTGTCATCGCAGCGGAGTCGGGTCCGACGAACGAACAAGTGGAAGACGGAGAAACAGGTCTTCTTTATCAATCTGGTAAAGATGGTAACTTAACAAGTACCATCTCCAGACTAGAGGAAGACGACCTGCTCAAACGCATGTCAAAACAAGCCTTTTCTCATTCAAGAGCTTTTGGCTGGCACGGTCCTGCTCAGCAGCTTCTCGATATCTACGAATCAGCTCTAGATCTTGGTCAGGAGCAAGAAGGACAGCAGGCGATCCAATAGATTGAGGTTAAATTATGAAACAGAGTCAAATAGGAAAAGGGTCAAAGCAGGTAATAAGCTTTAGCGCGATCGGCATTATGAATGCTCTCGTGGATATTGGCGCACTCAACCTGCTCATGCTGTTGTTTCCAACAGATGATCGAATCCAGCTCATCTTCTACAACACAATTGCATATACGCTCGCAATCACAAACAGCTACTTTTGGAATGCGAAGCTAACCTTCCCTTCCAAAGCCATTCATGACCGAAAACAGGTTATCCTGTTTTTAGTACAAGCTGTGATTGCTCTCGGAGTCAGTAACCTCGTATTCTATGGTGCTCTGTTTCTGTTTGACCTCAAATGGCTATCGTTCCCGAACTATATCGAACGAAATATCGCGAAAGGGCTCGCGATGTTTCTCTCTTCCGCCTCAAGTTTCTTTATGATGAAGCATATCGTCTTTCCTCGTACGAAGAGGCATGAACGTCAAAATTAAAAAAAGCGAATCCACAGTCGGATTCGCTTTTTTTAGTTACTACCTTCAAACGCTACACATACTTTTCCATTCGAATATCTGCCCACATTTTCCCGTCCCAATATGTAAAATCTTCAAGTCGGCCAATTTCCTGATATCCTAACCTTTTATACAGTTGCTGTGCTCGAGTATTAAATTCGAACACACCAAGTTCAATCCGTTTGAGTCCAGCTTTCTTTATTTCTTCTTCTAAAAAGTTCATCGCTTCAAAGCCTACACCTTGTCCACGTGCTTCATCTTCCCCAATCGTTATTCCGATCCAAGCCGTTTTTCGCACCTTTTTCAAAAGGTGGCTAGGATCGACCATGTAGTTCATTTCGCCGACTAAGACATTATTATAATGAATCAAATAAATATGTAAGTGATTCAACCGCTCTGTTAGATCGATCATTGTTATTTTTCTACGAGTTTCTAGTTCCTTTACGTTCTTGTTAGGACGAATCAACGGAACTAACGACCGATCATTCTCCCATCGATTATACATATCGACGAGGAGTGTTGTAGGTTCTTCTATTTTAGTAAAGTGCGTTTTCATTGAGGACTCCTCTCTCGAAAAAAGGTTGTGTTTGTATTCCCTATCAACTAATCGAATTCCTTTAATAGTAGAACAGACGGTTCTGTTTCAAGAGTGAAGACCGCTTGACTCTCCCGTACGCAGGAAAGCAAGCGGTACTCCTCTAGTTTTCTCTATCAACCTTGCTTATGCTCTATTTTCCCAAGCAAATAAGCAGCTGCAAGACCAAGCAGGAGTGTCATAACACTCGCAGTCGCAAGAGCAGTATCCGGCTTAAACCCAGGATAAAGAACAACGACTGAGCCGATAACAAGTCCAATCATAACGGCATATGTGGAGATGGTGTATTTATTCAACAATAAAGAAATCGCCTTTCCTGTTAAACTTAATCCAATAATGATCCCTGCTCCTACTGTCAGAATAAGCGGAATCTGAAAAGAAGAGAGCCCGTGGATAACGGTTTGATACGAACCTAACAGCAACAATACGAACGAGCCACTAACGCCAGGCAAAATCATCGCAGTACTCGCAAGCCACCCTGAAAAGAACAGAACAATATAATCATTAAGCTCTAGGCTTTCTTTCACAGCTCCTGAATGTCCTCCTTTAAAAACGACTGTAGAAGCAATCAACACTGCTGCAACTACAAGTAGGAGATAATGACGAGATTTAAACGTTTCTTTAAACTCAACCTTCTTCAATAGAAATGGAATGACCCCAATGATCAGTCCAATAAAAAAGTAAAATGTAGGCTGGGGATAGTGGTTTAACAAGTGTTCCATCACCTTACTCACTAAGATGATCGCAAGAGCTACCCCGATAAGAAGAGGGATGAAGAATCCAAGTTCCTTCTTCCAATTTTTACTCATCAACCCGTTGATGCCGTTGATCAAACGGCGGTAAATTCCGAGTACCATCGCAATGGTCCCTCCACTAACACCAGGTATCAAATCACTGATCCCCATCAATAATCCTCTATATATGTTCTTCCATCTAAACATGACCATGCTTCTCCTTTATCCATATATGTAATGGTTCCATACCCTGCATGCATTCACTTGTAACCTTTAGGGAGAACCTTTCTTTCGGTTTTAGTTAGTAGGTATAGGTTATCCTAATCCTACACATGTTCGAAACGCACCTTCATTTTTTGCCTGATTACGAAACGTCTTGAGTTGATAATCCACCACAAAATACAGTAAAGTGATAGAGGTAATTTTTCATTTTATACACTGGAGGAATTTGATGAGTGATCGAAATAAAGGCATCCTTTTGTTACTCGTATCATCGTTCGGTTTTGCGATGATGGCCGCTTTTGTAAAGCTGTCAGGTGATCTACCAACGGTGCAAAAGACGATGTTTCGTAATGCAGTGTCTGCTGTTATATCATTTGGATTTGTTATGTATTATAAAGAACGCCTCTTCGGCAAAAAAGAAAACCAAAAGTTTCTATTACTACGTTCCACTTTTGGAACGTTAGGAATACTTTTCTACTTTTATGCGATTGATCATCTTGTGTTATCAGATGCCGATATGCTGAACAAACTCAGCCCTTTCCTGCTCATTATTTTTTCCGCTCTTTTCTTAAAAGAACGAGCTAGGACGTTTCAGGTCGTTGCGATCATCGTTGCATTCATTGGTACATTATTGATTATAAAGCCGCAATTTTCAATTGAAACGATCCCATATCTTTCAGGTTTATTATCTGCGATCTTTGCGGCTGGAGCTTATACCGTTCTCCGTGTTCTTGGTCAAAAGGAAAAGTTCTATACCGTCGTTTTCTACTTTTCATTTTTCTCAACGGTGGTACTACTACCGTTTGTTATCGTGTTTTATGAACCGATGGAAACCATTCAGCTCATATACCTTCTTCTTGCAGGGGCCTTTGCAACGCTAGGACAGTTCGGCATCACGATGGCCTATAAGTTCGCACCAGCAAGAGAGATTTCGATTTTCTTTTATTCCACGGTCGTGTACTCAGCTTTGATCAGTATCGTTCTCTTCGGACAAGTTCCTGATCTATTAAGTATCATTGGTTATATCGTGATCTTCTCTGCTTCATTCTACATGTTTTTACGGAACAATCATGAAGCGAAGATCGAAAAACGAGCATTACGCACATCTAATTAAGAAAAGGTAGCGTCTGATCAGACGCTACCTTTTTTCATTTCGTCTATATTCTGCCCAATTACCACTATCGATTTTCCTAAAAGATGAAGGTTTTGTTTTCATGACATAGGTGATCGCATCGTACTGCTTCCCTTTCGAATATACGGGTTGAATGATCCTGTCGTACAGGTTCGCTCTTCTTCCCTCTTGAAACCCTTCTAGCACATCGATTCGTGAGAGAAACGTGTCGTTCACTTCATAGACTTCCCCGTAGACGACCCCTTCTTCTGATTGAAACAGCGCAGGATAACCTGCATCTGTGTCATAAAGCTTCCCGCTCGTCCAACTGTACGATTCAAGCAACCTTGCTCCTTCAATAACACGATGGTTACTTTCACCTTTTCTTAATGTTCCATATACAAATACGATATGCATGTAACCGACTCCTAACACTAAAGTCCGCCATTGGCGGACTTTTGCTTTTAGAAAATACGCTTCAACGCTTTCTTCAGCGGCGGCATGTCGAGTTCCTGCTCTTCGAAGGCCTTCTTCAACATGTATTTTGAATAACTTGAAGCTTGTTCATACGTCACTTTACCTGGAAGGGGAGCTTGGTCTTCAATCATGATGTCGACGATAACAGGCTTGGTTGATTTTGCCGCTCTTTCGAAAGCGGGCAGTAGTTCTTCATGCTTTTCAACACGATATCCTTCTCCGCCTGCTGTACGAGCGAAAGCTGCGTAATCAAAGTCTTTTAGCTCTGTTTCATAATCCAAATTACCGATTGCATGTTGTTCATATTTAATCATACCAAGGCGTTCATTGTTAAATAGAACGACCAACATTGGCAGCTGATATTTTACCGCAGTTAAGAAGTCCTGCATGACCATGGAAAACCCGCCGTCCCCACATATCGCTACAGCCTGACGTTCAGGGTGCGCCATCTTTGCCGAGATCGCTCCTGGCAGGCCGCAGCCCATCGTAGCCATCCATGAGGAGAGAATAAACGTTTGATTTGTTACGCGGAAGTGTCTCGTTGTCCACACCGTCACGTTACCAACATCCACTGATAAGACCGCATCATCATCGACGACTTTTTGCAGCTGTGGCATGATTTCCTGCGGCTTTATAGGTGATGATTTCTCTGCTTCAATCTTTTCTAAGTGAGTCCACCAGTTCTTCATATTCTCCTGGCACTTCTCGATAAAGTCCCTGTCTTCTTGATAGTGACTGTGTTCTGCTAAGTAAGAGAGCGTCCACTTCGCATCTCCGATCAACCCTACTGTAACAGGGTATCGTTTTCCGATTTGTGTCGGTTCAATATCAAGTTGTATCGCTTTCGCATCGTCCGGTAAGTAGTCTCTGTAAGGAAACGATGTGCCTACCATGATGAGAAGATCTGTTTCTTCCATCGCTTCGTATGCTGGCTTTGTTCCAATCTGACCTAGCTGGCCTAAGTTATACGGATGAACATCCGGAATTGTGCCTTTGCCAGGAAGGCTCAGGATTACAGGTGCAGCAACTTTCTCTGCAAACTGCAATAGCTCTTCTCTAGAGTGCTTAGCTCCCTTTCCTGCTAAAATCACAGGTCTCTTTGCATCATTTAACAGCTGTATTGCATCCTGTAAGTTTGACTTGTCGGGATGAATAACAGCCTTAGAACGTATCAGTGACGTGTTCTTAACCTTCTGTTTCACCTTTTCAGCTGCTAGGTCATCCGGAATCGTAAGAATGGCCACACCCTTCTTTTCAACAGCTGTTCGAATCGCCTGATTTGCTAAATCAGGTAAGGTTTCTGCAGACTGAACCCGTTTATTGAACACTGATACATCGTCGAACATTCTCTCAAGATTCACTTCCTGAAACTGATCTGTCCCAAGCTGCGTACTGTCGACTTGTCCAGCTATGACAAGAACCGGCACCCCATCCGCTTTCGCATCATATAGCCCATTAAGAAGATGAATCGCACCTGGACCTGCAATGGATAAACATACCCCGATCTTACCGGTTATCTTCGCATACGAAGCAGCTGCTAGCGCACCTACTTCTTCATGGCGTACTTGGATGAATCTCATACGATCTTCAGCAGAACGTAGATTATCAACAAAATGGTTGATCGAGTCACCCGGAAGCCCATATACATGATCGACTCCCCATTCTGATAACGTATCTAAAAGGATCTCTCCCGTACTTTTATCAAACATTTTTATTCCTCCTCCGCATCATTTCATAATGTTTCACCTTCCCTTTCAGAGGTATTGCGAAACTTTTTTACTACAAAGGAGGGTTCTATTGTTTAATTTCCTTCAATAAAGTGAAATGTAAAGAATAGGATTCCAAATTTCCGATTGGGAGGCTCCCTTATGAAACATCTCGTTTTTTATGATGCAGAATGTCCACTTTGTTTTAATGTGAAAAAGATTCTTCAAAAGCTGGATTGGCGTGGACAAATCGAATGGATTTCTGTACAAGAAGTAGAAAGCAATCCAGAAGCTTATCCTTATATGCAATATCGCCATGATCTTATGTATGATGAAATACATATGTTGACGGCATCCGGCCGACTATATTCAGGATTTTCAACAGTCAGAAGGCTGCTCCTAGCATTACCGATCACGATACCATTAAGCTTATTTTTATATTTACCTTACCTCGATCGAATCGGTTCGCCACTTTACAAATGGTTTTCAAAACACCGATACGAATGGTTTGGTCGTTATCCTGAACCTGTTTATGAGTGATCATAAGCAGGTTTTTTTCTGTCGCTCGAGAAGTAGTTCCTAGCAGAAAACTTTACTAAAGGAGAACCTTCATGAGCGAGAAATGGCTAGACTGGGCAAAACAAATGCAGTCCATCGCGCAAGCTGGATTAACGTATACGAAAGATCCATATGACTATGAGCGGTACTTGGAACTGCGTAAATTAAGTACAGAAATAATGGAGACATATACGAAATACGATATGGCAACGATCGAAAACTTATTCGCGAATGAAACAGGTTATCAGACACCTAAAGTGGACGTTCGCGCGGCAATTTTTCAACACGGAAAGATACTATTAGTACGAGAGAAAGAAGACGGAAAGTGGTCTCTTCCTGGTGGATGGAGTGACATTGGCTATACTGCAGCGGAAGTAGCTGTAAAGGAGGTATATGAGGAAACTGGGTATCACGTGAACGTAGTAAGACTCCTCGCCGTTCTCGATAAATCGAAGCACCCTCATCCACCATCTCCTTATCATACATATAAGATTATTTTTCAATGTGAACGAATCGGGGGTTCTCCAACTGATAGCATTGAAACGAGTGGAAGTGGATTTTTCTCGAGAAAGGATCTGCCACCCCTCTCGACGGGAAGGACGACAGAATCTCAGATTGCTTTGTTATTTGATTTTCTAAAGAACCCTTCAAAACCTGTCGTCTATGATTAAAATAGGTGTAAAGAAAGAGGAGTTTAACGATGATCACGCCATACGAAAACGGGATACTGCTACTGCGAAACAATCACCTTCATGAACGGAATTGGCGTAGTGACAGCTGCTATAAGTTTATCTTTTCACACGTAGGAAAAGGGCGCTATCAAACGCAACGAGGCGACATTTCGATCAATAAAGGACAGTTTTACCTCGTAAACCCTAATGAACCTCACAGGCAGTTAGAGGTGACGAACGAAAAGTTCTTGATCGAACTCGATCAGTCGCTCTTCTATCGTGTGACGGAGGAGTTGTACGCTGAAAGCAGCATTCCAGAATTTGCGGGAATAAACTACTACCATCCACAGATCGAACGGTGGGCTTCTTTCGTAAGAGCGACGATGCAGGACGCCACTCAAGAAGAGGCTTCTTATTTTCTTGAACACAGCGTTCCTCAACTCGTTCTTTTGCTGATAAAACATGGACCTGGCTCACATCAAACGCACTTGTCATACCATTCTTCGCCTTCTCTCACTAAAGCGATCGAAGCGATCAAGGATGATTATTCTGCAAACTGGACCCTAGACGAGCTCGCAGAACTATGCGGATTATCAAAATATCAATTCGCTCACGCTTTTAAAGAGACATACGGCATTGCACCCTATTCATGGCTTCAGCTTTATCGCCTTATAAGAAGTCAAGAAGCGCTCTATCATTCCAATGATACGATTTTAGAAATCGCGTTACAGTCTGGATTTACGAACCTTTCTTCGTATAATAAATTATTTAAAAAACTGTACGGAAGAACGCCTTCCCATTTTCGCCTTCACCGCTACTAAATATCCTACACTCGCAGCGATCATGAGACAGCCGCTTCCAACCATAAGCGTTTGGATCGGGATGAAAGCTGCGAGTGCTCCAAATAAAGCGAGCGATACCGTGTTCGCAAGATAGAGAAGAACAGCGTTCGTACTAAACCCTCTTCCTAACATCTCTTCTGGTACGAGCGTCTGAAGAATATATACTCTAGCTAACCCCGCGATCGGAATTCCGATTCCAACTAACATTGCTCCGATTACGAAATGCTCTACATCATAGAATAAGCCGTAGTATAACACGCCACCACCCCATATCGATGAACCGATCATATACGTTCCTAGGTTCATCTTCTTAAAAACAAATGGAATGATCATATTCGCCACAATAACCGTTAGCCCAAAAACCCCTTGAACCATACTAAATACTTCTTCGCTTTTGTCCGTTAGTTCCGATAGTGCAAGTAACATGCCCACTTCCCACACCCACGTATTTAAGAAGACGATCATAAATGTAAAGAAAAAAAGGTTTCGAATCGACACATGGTTTCTAGTCCATTTACTAAACTCCACAATGGCATTCACGGCCATCTTCACTGACTTTTTGCCCACTTTCCTTATTTCCGTTACATGTAAGCGCCAAATACAGAATGAACTGATCGCATAGGTCACAGCATCGATCGTAAAGAAATGTACCGCACCGTAAGAAGAGAGGAGCCAAATCGCAATGACTGGACTGAGAACTGTAACGCCTCTACTGAACGTATCGTTCAAGCTATTCACAACGGTTCTTTGCTCTTCATTCGTAATGAGTGGGAGAAGAGCACGATGAGCTGGGTTAAAGAAACACCCGATCGTTTGAATAAGAAAGCTGATCACTAGTAAAAAGACATAATGTAGGGCGTCTACGTAATAGAGAAAAACAACAGACCCTACGAGTGGAATTCTTACTAAATCTAGAATGATGAGCAACCTTTTCTTTTGGACCCAGTCAGCGATTACTCCTCCAACCAATCCAAATAGAAGGTATGGAGCCGTTTCTGCGATCGCCATTCCCGTCGTTAATGTTTTTGATCCTGTTAAGTCATAAGCGAGAAATAAGAAAGCCATCCCTGATAGAACATCACCTAGCTTCGATACTCCTCCCCCGAGCAGATAGTAACGAATCGTTTTATTCAAGAGAACCTCTTTATACATAAGAACACCTCCATTTTCATCATAAGGAAAATGGAGGTGCTTTTTCTTATGTAATCTTGCTATCTCTTACAGCAAGATGTTACTTCACAACAGTCCACCGTTTTTCGAGAGAGACATTCTGTGACATGAGCCATTCTTTTAACGTGTTCTCTCCATCTTGCCCATCACATTCCTCTATACGAACTTCGATTTCATCTATTGACCCTTCTTGGCCCTGTTCATAGATCGAATCATGAACGTTCTCCATAAAGTCATCATAAGCTTTATGATTTCTCCATAAAGCCCCTATCACAGCTACGTTCTCTCGTTCCTTTACCCAACCTCCGTGTTGAGCGATGAACCCTGAACACTCCGATATGGCGCTCCACTTTTCTTGATCCTTTGAAAAAACGACTTCTTTTCCACTCTTTACGTTACAGACGATCTTTTTTAAAATCACGATTGTCCCGCTCCATTCTCTGGGTGTTTGAAGCAGTTTAATGTATGGTCATTCACTAACCCTACCGCCTGCATGAAGCTATAGATAATCACTGGACCTACAAAGGTGAAGCCCCTTTTCTTCAGGTCTTTACTGATGGTTTTACTTAAATCCGACTGTGCAGGTACCTCTTCACTCGAACGCCATCTGTTGATGATCGGTTCATCATCAACGTATGACCATATGTAAGATGAAAAACTTCCAAACTCTTTTTGAATTTGGATAAAGGCGTTTGCATTTTTCACTGCACCACGAACTTTGAGTTTGTTCCGTATGATACCTTCATTCGATAACAAATCTTGTATCTTTTCTTCGCTATAAGATGCCACTTTCTCTACGGAAAAATGATCGAAAGCTTCACGGTAGTTTTCTCGTCGCTTTAAGATCGTAATCCAGCTCAATCCAGCCTGTGCGCCTTCCAAGATCAACATTTCAAAAAGCTTATGATCATCATAAACAGGAACTCCCCATTCATGATCGTGGTAATCGATATAGATTTTTTCATCTGACACCCACCCACATCGTTTCATTCGTTTTCCCCCTTACAATCTACTTTATACAACAATAAAAACGCATAAAAGATGCGTTTTCAACGTTTTACTAGTATTTAGTTCGATCATCGCGCCAACAAACCCTTTGAACGTAAGTAGTTTACTAGTTGATGTACACAGTCCGGAACACTATGAATAGCTGTGTAAAGAACCACGTCAGGGGATTTTGGTGCTTCGTATGGAGCACTGATTCCGGTAAACTCCTTGATTTCTCCTGTACGAACTTTTTCATAGAGACCTTTAGGGTCTCTCTTCTCACATTCTTCGATCGGACAATCCACATACACCTCAATAAACTCATCTGCTTCTACTAGATTTCTGACCATCTCGCGGTCACTCTGATAAGGAGAGATGAATGCCGTTAGAACCACCGTTCCACTTTCAACAAAAAGTTTCGCAACTTCACCTACGCGTCTGATGTTTTCTTTACGATCAACTTCTTGAAATCCTAAATCTGCATTTAGTCCGTGCCGTAGATTATCACCATCTAATAGAAAAGTTGAAAGTCCTCTTGAATGCAATGCTTTTTCAAGTTCATTAGCTACCGTTGACTTTCCTGATCCCGAAAGCCCTGTAAACCATACGATATAGCTTTTATGTTCGTGTAAAAGCTGACGATCTGACTTCTGGATAGAATGACTTTGCCAATGAATATTTTTATCCATCCTTGCTCTCCTTTCTAGCATCTGGGCCTGCTGCCATATTCATCGTTGTTCTCAAGAATTTTTCATTCCTTTTATCAGCACCTCTATGACTTCCCGTCTACTAAACTCAGCTGGAGGTGTTATCCCTTTCCGTAACATCTCTCTTACTTTCGTACCTGAGAGAATAAGCTTCTCGTGATCATCATGTGGACATGTTTTGTACGTAGCGATCGCACTGCACGTTTTGCAATAGAACGCATGCTCGAAGAAGAGAAGTTGAATTCCGATATCTTCCTTCGAAAAGTTTGAAAAAATCTCTTGTGCCTCATATGTGCCGTAATAATCTCCTACTCCCGCATGATCGCGGCCTACAATGAAGTGTGAGCAACCATAGTTTTTGCGAACGATCGCATGAAAAACAGCTTCTTTCGGGCCTGCGTAACGCATCGCTGCTGGGAAGCAGGAGAGGAGTGTCCGATTGCTTGGATAATACTTCTTTAAAAGAACTTCATAGCTCTCCATTCGTAGATCTGCCGGTATGTCTCCTTGCTTGGTTTCACCGACCAATGGGTGCAGAAGCAAGCCATCCACCATCTCAAGCGCACATTTCTGAATATACTCATGCGCTCTATGAACAGGGTTCCTCGTTTGGAATCCAACAACGGTATTCCATCCAAATTCCTTGATTTTGGAACGAACTTCAGATGGAGTGAGCTGATAGTCCAGAAACTGCAGGTCGGGAAATTTCGTCAAGGTGATCGGGCCGCTCACATACACATTTGACTGTTTCATGAGGCGAGATACTCCTGGGTGGTTCTGATCATTTGTCTTGTATACAGCTATCGCTTCACGATCAAGGTCCACTTCGAACGTCTCCTCCACCTCTAACACACCGTAAACTTGACCATCATAAACCAGCTTCACCTTCGTTCCTTTAGTTAACTCCTTTCTTCTTTCACTACTGACCGGAAGAACGATCGGTAAACTCCATACCGTCCCGTCTTTTAATGTCATCGAATCTAAAACACTCACGTAATCCTCGCGTCCCATAAACCCAAGCAAAGGACTGAACGCGCCGATACCGATACAATATAAATCAGAAAGAGATACGGCATCGAGTGCTACTTCGATCGATATAGAGCTATGATCATATTCCGGCCTATATCTATTAATCAATGTCCCTCCATGTGGTTCAATCATTTCTCTTCACGTCCTTGCTTTTTATCAATATAGTTTACTGTATGTAAAAAACACGATTATGAAAGGGACAAACTCCTAAGACAGGTTTGTATTTTCGAACCATACTCAAGTTTTTAGAACAAAAAAAAACCTGCCCATTTATTGGACAGGTTTCTCATCATTCACCTGATACTTCGTTTTTTTCTCAAGCTTCCTTACTTCCTTCATAAGCTCTTTATAGCCAAACCTTGTTAATTCAAATTCCTCGTTTACGATTTCGTGCTCTTTTAACGTTTCTCGTTTGTGTTCTGGGATCTCCTCAGAAACATTTTGTAACCTCTCGTTTAATTCGACGAACGTACTAGATTCGATGTCATGGACACCGAGCAACTCTGCTACAAGCTTCATATCAGGCGTTTCTTTGATAAACAATCCTTTTTTCTCGCTGACGACCTGCTGAATCTTATCTTTTAATACGAGAAGCTCTTGCTTGATACGGTTACTGTCCGTTTCTTTTTGCTTAAGCTGCTCTCTATAGGTTGCTTTTTCAAGTTCATCTAGATCAGCTTTCGTAAGAAGCTCTTCAAATAGCTGTGTTTTGTCACTATTGATCTTTTCAAGCTCACGTTCTTTTGCGGCTTCAGCAGATTCGTTCTCAGGATCTTGCCATTCGAACGTTAGCTGTGCTTCCGAACTAACAGCTGCCTCTTTTTCCTGTTCCTGTTCGTCACCTTTTAACACTCGGTCGAAATCTTGAATTTTTTTCATTACATATAACGATACACCGACACTTAAGCAAGTGATAAATAATCTAAATAGAAATGGAGAAAAAGCCACCGCGTATAAAAGTAGTATGAATCCAATTATCGAAAGGATGGTGAGTACTTTTTCTTTGCCTGTCTTTGCTTCAAGGGGTTGGTCCAACGTACCGAGAAACTTTTTCATGGATGTTATCATCCTTACATTTCACCTCTCTACTCTATTGTCATTCCCTATGAGAACGAGCAGTACCCGGATCGCACAGACCCCGGGTATAATACCATTCGACCGACACATCTATTTTATGAGGACCTTGTCTCATTTAGTATGAATAACCCAGAAGATATAAAAATAAACATAAGGACAGGATCAGCCAATAGGAAGGGAGATCAATCTAGTGGATTCTTTTATCGTCCAATGCTTAAGCTGGTTGCTTACGCTAGGATATCCTGGTATCGCAATTGCCTTGATGATCGAAATAATTCCGAGTGAGCTTGTTCTTGCATACGGGGGGTATATGGTTTCAAATGGACATATCCACTTTACTGGCGCAGTTGTTGCTGGAATCATCGGCGGTACGATCGCTCAGCTCTTCTTATACTGGTTAGGACGATACGGCGGTCGCTCGTTCCTCGAAAAATATGGAAAGTACCTATTCATTTCCAAGAAACATATGAATCTCGCAGAAAGATGGTTTGAACAGAATGGTGTGAGTGTCATCTTCACCGCACGGTTCATCCCCGTTGTCAGACACGCCATCTCCATACCAGCAGGAATTGCAAAGATGTCTCTCATCCGATTTACACTTTATACGATGCTCGCGATGATTCCATGGTCGATATTGTTTTTATATATCGGGTTAAAACTCGGTAGAAACTGGCAGCACATCCACTCAGCAGCAAAGATCTATACGCTACCTCTAAGTCTAGGCGCAGCTTTTTTTCTCGTTTGTTATTGTACATTACTCGTTTGGAGAAGACGGAAGCAGGTCTAATTGGCACTCGCCCACTCTTCATATGTTAGGGAATATCGTAAAGAGTTTCTCCATCCATCCCGGATAAGAAGATGGTTTTCCAACAAGCCTTCTTTCTTCATCCCGATCTTCTCCATGACTCTACTCGATGCTATATTCCTCTCATCACATGTGGCTGTTACGCGATTCAGACCAAGGTCTTTGAACGAGAATAATAGAAGCATTTTCCCTACTTCCGTTGCGATTCCGTTCCCCCACCATTCAGGATTCACAATGTAAGAGAGTTCACCAATCTTCTCTTGAGCATTCCGCAAATTCACTTCACAAGCACCAATTACGTAATTATTTTTAGTTATTGCGTAAGCAAAGCGCGTTCTCGGAGTCTGTTTGGAAGCGAATAGGATGTCATCTACGTAGGCTTTCGAATCAGCTACAGAATTAGGCCCCCATGGCTGGTACTTACATACTTCATCAAGAGAAGCGTAACGGTGAACAGCTTCCCAATCATTTGTACGAAATTCTCTTAGTTTAATAGATGACATATCCTCACTCCTCTTATGTAAGTCTTTTCATTAAATAATACAATGTGTAGCCTTTTGGGTGATCCTTAACTTCTCCACAAACTTCAAACCCTTCGTTCATATAAAATCCTGGAGCCTGAAAACTGAAGGTATCGAGTAACATTAGATGGCATCCATTTTCTTTCGCATACGTCTCAATCTTCCGTAACAGCTCTCGCCCTAGACCACTGCCTCTCATCTCTTCTTTTACCCACAAAAAGTCAATATGAAGATTACGCCAGAACATCGTACCTGTTATTCCACCAACGAGTTCTTCCTTTTCACGTCTAACAAACGTTACAGATTCTAATGGGGTTTTAACGGAATCGGGAAGTTTGGACATGTTGTAGGCGATGAGTTTCTCCTTTACTTCAGCATTCGCTGCATCTTCTCTCGTTATCATAGTATCTGCCCTTTCACTTAAGGTTTCTGATCGTTTCTTTTAACGGATTGGTATTGCCCTTTTCATATTCAACAGATACTTCAAACGTACCTTCTTCAAAAAACTTTGGCAGCCTTCGCTTAAACCAACTTTGCATTGGTAGACTCATCATATCCCTCCGAGAAATCCACTTCAGTTCTCCTTCTGGCGGATCGGATAATAGCGTTCCAGTAAAGTTCCTCACTAAATAATTAAAAACAATATACCGATACTTGTCTTCTCTAATAATAAATTCGTCTACACCTTTAAAAATTAAATCTGATTCTTTAGCAAGCAAACCCGTTTCTTCAAATAACTCCCTCGAAGCTCCTTCAGTGAAGCTCTCCGTCATCTCGATTTTCCCACCGGCACCGATATAACCTGGAAAGCCCGCTTCTTTAGGACGATTTAATAGAAGAATCTCATCTGTTTTTTCATTATGTACAACAACCATCGATAACAACGTTGCTTGTATTGTCTCCATCGAACTCTCCTATCTATTTGTTTATGCTGTCAGTATATACCACCTGAGAGAGAGAACCTATAGTTTGAAGGATTTTTTTCCGTCGATAGTGGGTATCACAATTAGTAGGAAAGGGAGGCGATCGAATGTTAAAAGAAAAAGATTACAAAAGTCGAAAAAAGATGGACAAAAGACTCATCAATTGGTCTGTAAAAAACACGAGGGAAGAAGAATATCACGATTCACAAGTTGCGATCGTAGAATGTACGTGTACCAATACAGACGGTGATGAGTTACAAACGGTCAAAACGTTAGAGATCGATCCCGAACATGAATCCTGGGAAGATTGGATGAATGAACTGAAAGAAGATCGATTCGAAATCATTCATTGTCCAACGTGCAAGATTTGGACGATCGATTCTGAGACATAAAAGCGCCCCTCACGTGAGGGACGCAGTTCTTATGCTTTAAGGTTTTTTAATTCGTTTGACACAAACTCCATCAACCCTTTGATCATTGATTCAGAAAAGTCGAAGCGAATACCAGCTGCTTCATATACCTCTGAGAGTGAAACAGAACTTCCTAAAGCTAGCGCTCGATTGTAGTTCTTTAATGTTTCCTCAGGATTCTCTCGGTATTGGCGGTACATTTGGATTGCGCCGAGCTGCGCGATTACGTATTCAATGTAATAAAAAGGCACTTCAAAGATGTGCAGTGTCATCAGCCATTTGTTTTTAATCCACTCTTCGTCATCACTTCGATCGACAAATGAAGAATCATAGGTTTCAGAGATCTCCATGAACTTCTCGTTCCGCTCTTCACTTGTATGATTAGGATTCTCATACATCCAATGCTGGAACTGGTCGATCACGATTCCACTCGGTAAAAAGTGAATGATTCCTTCTAACTGCTCCTTTTTGGCGCGATGAAGTTCATCGCTATCTTTATACATGATATCCCAGTAATCCATCGTAAGAAGCTCCATCGTCATACTCGCAAGTTCAGAGGACTCCATCGGCGTATCACGATAGTCTGATAACATCTGATTTCGCTTAAAGTCATTGTGAATACAGTGTCCCATCTCATGAAGGAGGGTTACAAAGTCATCCTGAGAGCTCGTGATGTTCATAAAGATAAATGATAGCTCTGAAACAGGAAGGTATTCACAGAAGCCTCCTTGCGCTTTACCTTTTCGGCTTTCTAAATCTAACGCACTTTTTTCATTCATTTCTAGCAACAGCTCAGAAAAACGATTCGAAAGCTGCATAAAGATTTCAGAAGTCCCTTTCACAAGATCCTCTGTACTACCAAATGGTTTCAATGGTTTCTTTCCTGCTGGAACTGCTTTAAGATCCCACGGTTTGTAGTCACCTAGTCCAAGCTCGTTTTGATGCTCTTTTTGTAACTCTTCTTTAAGCGGTACGACATGCTTTCGAACGGCTTCAGCCAAGTTCTTACAATCCTCTGGTGTATAATCAAATCGCTCATATTTCTTAAACATATAATCTCGATAGTTATCAAGGTTCACATTCTCTGCCTTCTTTTGGCGAAGCTGAATCAGCTGATCCATGATATGTTGGAGATCGTTTTTCTTTGTTAAAAGTGTAGTATAGATTTCGGTCATAGCTGCTTTACGAACATCTCGATCTGATTCTTGTAGGTATAGCCCCATTTCACTAAGCGTTTTCTCTTCACCTTCGAACATGAACGAAAGGGAACCAGTGTGCTCAAAATACTTGTTTACAAGTTTATCTTCTTCTATTTCTAACTCTATGTTTTCTTCGTTAAAAAGCTCGATTGCGTTTTCTTTTCTTAATAAAAATTGCTTATAATACGTTTGGTCCAGTTCGAATCGATAAGGGGAATCCTGAAATTTCTTATCGAAAAGCCCTTCGTACCGTTTGATGATCGGTTCTATGTATTCTTGATCGTATTCGATCGTCTCTTTCGCTTTTTCACTGCTGCTGTGGCATTGAAAATCGATGTAATGCCCGCTCAATCCTTCAGCTATTTCGTCCATTAACGTTGACAGACGCAATACCCACTTCTCAAGCTCATCTGCTGACGTTATTTCCTCTTGTAACAGCTTATCGAAACGTTCTTCTAATTGGTCCGGTTTCGTAAAATCAAACCGTTCTACATAAAAAGTACTCAATCTGTCTCCCCCTCTGCAAGTTTCCGTTTAGTCGCACCTACTAGTTTACCACAGAAAATTCTGACAGTATATGACAGCCTAAGGGCAAAAAAAAAATGGGACCCCATCCCATGGATGGGTTCCCTCCTGTGTGGAAATCGAAGCAGCCCATCCATGGGACGGGGGCTTCATTAATGCTCGTACCCGGATAACCGGGTGAATTAACGTCTTATTTACAAGAAATTTTAACCTTTTACACCAGAATAAGTATGCTCTTTCCTTCTCATCACATATTGAACCGTTCCATTACCGAGCATGACGCCACATACGATCAGCACAAACCCTACTATTTGAGAAAAACCGATCTGCTCTCCTAGGAAAATCGCTGAACCAATCAAAGCAAAAAATGGAGTCAAATTATTAAAGATCGCTACTTCCCCTGGTCCGATATGGGAGATCGCTTTGTTATAAAACATATGCCCTAACCCTGTAGCAAAAATAGCAGATGCCGCAAAAACACTCCAGATCGGCCACTGAGATTGTGTTAAGGCCCCAACACCGCTCGGCTCGATGACGAGCGCAATGATAAATAACGTTGAGGAGCCTACCAGAAGCATCCACCCCGTCATAAGCCTTGGACCCATCGTCTCCGTTCCTTTTTTAATGAAAATAAAGCTGATCGCCTGTGTCACTACTGATAAGAAGACAAGAAAATCACCACTTGAGACAGAGCCTGGCTGATTATGTCCACTCAATACGACAAACGAAACACCAACAAGCGCGAGTAGAATACCCGCTCCTTTTGTGAACGTCATCTTATCTTTTAGAAATAAAACAGCAAAGAAAGCTGTCATGAGTGGAACAAGTCCCAATATGAGTCCTGCGTTTGAAGCGGTTGTGCTCGTTAACCCTAGCGCTAGGAAGGAATGATGGCACACCACTCCCGTAATCGCCCCCGCACTGATGTACCCTGCTTCTTTAAAGGAAATCTTTCTCAAATCCTTTCCGATGAGAACAACAGCAAGTACGACTAATCCAGCAGTGAAAATACGAATCGATTGAATCATCACAGGTGTGAAGGTGTTGACGAGCAATTTAATCGCAACTACGTTAAATCCCCATATGACCATGAGTAAAAGCAGCCCACCATACAATACAAAATTCTTCAAAGTATTCCTTCTTTCTTTTATCTATAGTGAGTCGCGATCGATCAAGTGAACGTCGTCACCAATTTTAATCGGTCCAGTCTCGATAACACGTAAGTAGATCCCAAAATGGTTTCGGTGATGTTTTGCAACTCTCTTCAACAGATCTGGTTGTCTAAGACCACTTTCAGGATCGACCGTAATAATCATACAGCGTTCACATGGACCAGTGACCATCACTTTAACATGTTCTCCGATTTGAAGGGTACTCCCGATCCATTCTTGTTCAACGAACGCTTCTTGACTGTTTAATTCAAGCTTCAAATTAGGGCGAAACCTACGATCATCAACATGCTTGCCCCAAGCCTCTGATAACGCTTCGAGGGAAGCATCCGTAACCATCAAAAGGTTCGCCTCTTCGATCGCACCAGTCGGCACATGTTCTGGGTGATAAGAGACCTTTTGGAGTTTTTTAGAAGAACGTTCTTCCATTTCTTCAAGCCATTCAGAATCTGACCATCTATAGCTTTCTCCTGACATTGTCGTAACGATTGGCTCAGGAAAAGCCGTGAGCGAATCCGGTCCGTCAAAGGAAGCTTTGTATGTGACCATGTCAGGAAATTGTGTAATCGTAAGAAACGACTCTTTTTCATCGATGAGTGCATGGCTACGATCCCCATACAAACCATAGTTCATAACCCTCGTTTCACTTACTTTCTCTCCGCGCATCGATTTGATCGGGTGTCTGGTGATCTCTGAAATCGTACCTACGTGCATCGCATTAACCTCCCTACTAGTTATCTTTCCATTAGTATACCCGTTCAACGATCTTTCATAAATTTATTAGTATAAACTTTACTAGATTTGAATAAAACTAGTAATAACCAATAGGAAGGAGATGAGGAAGATGGAAATAAAAGAATATTACTCTATTACGTTGTATAACGAAAACCGTAAAGAGATCTATCGATCTGAAGATGAATACGATAATTTTGAAGAAGCTCACCGGGAAGGCTTCCTGCTTCTCCGCGACAATCCAAAAGCAGACCTCTACTCGATCGATAAGTTCTTTGCTGTTGAGGATGTCTAATTCTCTCGTTTTTTCTTCGTCAAGTTTGATAACTCAACATCCAGCTCCTTTATTTTAGGATCACCTGGAGGCAGTAAACTAATCTCACTAATAATAGCTGATATGCTATTTTCTAAAAGCATTTTCTGCTCCTCACTCGTAGGATCAGTCGTGCTTTTTTTCTTTGTTTCATATTCTGATAGTCCCATTTCAACTCGATGAAACCTGTTCTCCTCATGGACGATTAGACGATCGCACATTTTATCCATGAAATAGCGATCGTGTGATACAACGATCACGGTTCCACCAAACTCCTTTAACGTTTCCTCCAATTGTTCTCTAGAAGGCAAATCCAAATGATTTGTCGGTTCATCCAAGACTAGCACATCATGTTTGTTCATAAGTATACCGGTTAACTTAATTTTCGTTCGCTCACCGAGACTCAACATTCGTATGGGTATCGTTTGCCTTGTTCTCTCAAGTCCCATCGTTGCTAGTATCGTTTTCGCTTGATAAATGTCGTCTCTCGTTGTATAACCAAGCGCTTCGATCGCATTCTTGTCTTTAGGCAGGTCATGTACATCTTGAGAAAGATAGCCGATCGATAACGAAGGACTTCGCCATACCTCCCCTTCTGAACATTCTTTTTCTTCTACAAAAAGACGTAACAACGTTGTTTTTCCACATCCGTTATCACCTATGATCCCGAGCCTTTCCCCTTTTTTAATATAAAAAGAGGTTTTGTCGAAAAGCGTACGATTGTTAAACCGGACTGCTAGATCGCTCGCTTCAATTATCCTCTTACCGTGTCCCGTGCTTTCTTGGAATTGAAAACGTACTTTCTGCTCATCTTTCGGTCGCTCGATCCCACTCTCATCGAGTTTCTTTTGAAGCAGCTTCCGAGTAGACTTTACCTGCTTGTCCATTTTTTTTGCCTTCATACGATAATACTCTTTCTTACCTTCTTGTTTTGTTGAATCCTTATGAGCTTTTTCTGACCAACTCTCTAAAGAGGCCAAATGCTTTTCGATTCGTTTTCGTTCACTTTCTTGAACGTGGTAATGGTGAAGCTGCTCATCATATCTCCGCTTCTTCTCAGCACGATAGTCGGAGTAATTCCCTACATACTCATGAACCTGCCGACCTTCTATTTCGATAACCCTATTTACGGTTCTATCTAGGAAGTAACGATCGTGTGAAATGATCAATACCGCTCCTTTAAAAGAAGAAAGCTCATTAATCAGCCATTCCACCCCTTTTAGGTCAAGGTGATTTGTCGGTTCATCCAACAGAAGGATATCAGGATTGGCTGCCCATATTTTCGCAAGTGAGACCTTTAGCTTCTCACCTCCGCTCAAGTGAGTCTCACTTCCTGAATACTCCCTTACCATCCCGAGCTCCTTCGTTCGTTTTAGGAATTCCCCTTCGATCGAGAAGGCACTGGAAGTCTCCATTTCAGTCGATTGCTGCAAATAGCCAACCGAACCTCTCACATCGACTGCCCCTTCGTCCTGCTCAGAATACCCAGTCAGGATATTGGCAAGCGACGTCTTTCCAGCCCCGTTCGCTCCGACGATCCCAATCCTCTCGCCATGCTCTATAGTAAGGTTCACATTTTCGAACAATATTTTTTCTTCAAATGCTTTTGTTAAATTTCTTACCGAAATCATATTCGTCATCATAACGCCTCCCTATTTTTTAGGGAATTAAAAAAACTCCCCAATTCTGGAGAGATACGTCAGACCTGTTCCCATAGAAGGCTGAGCATAGCTAAATAAGCATGCTCAACGAATGGTAAAAAAGGACAGACTAATCTTATTCTCCAGAATCTCAATTTCAGTATTTGAAAGTTGATCTAGAATAATAAGATTAGTTTTTCATTGCTCCTTAACCATTCCTTCCGTTATGTATTGAACTCAGTTTAAAGAATTAGCAATATTTAGTCAACACTTCGAACCCTTTTTACTAAAAACAAAATTCGATAAAAAACCTGTAATTAGTACAATGGTCTACTAAAAACCCACAAATTCCCCACCGATATATACATTATGAAAGACATCGACAGCGTTTGAAGATAAAGGGGGATCGTTTTTTTTTACATATCTATCGTCACTGAGGTAAAAGGAACAAAATAGGGGGAATTATGTTGCAAAAGCGTATCATTCTGTTTATAGGAGTCATCGCACTGCTATTCGGCTTTACTCTACCTGCTGAAACTTCTGCTAATAGTAACGTAGAACGTATCAGTGGAGAAGACCGTATTAGTACAGCAATCGAAGTATCGAAAAAGTCTTGGCCAAGTCAACTCACAACATCCGAAAAATCAGTTATTCTTACAAGGGCAGATATGCCTTATGATGCACTAGCAAGCTCAGGATTAGTAGGAGTAAAGCAAGCTCCAATCCTACTAACACATTCAACAAAGCTTGACGATCGTGTAAAAAAAGAGATGGATCGTCTGAATGCTAAGAAAGTCTATATTTTAGGTGGAACAGGTGCTATTAGTTCTGGGGTAGAGAATGAATTGAAAAAACATTATTCAGTCGTTCGTTTAGAAGGATCGGATCGCTACAATACTGCTGAAGCCATCAATAAAGCAGCTGGACTCGATAAGTCTAACACAGCGATCGTTGTAAACGGGCAAACTGTCGCTGACTCATTATCCGCATCTAGTGTAGCTGCAATCAAACATTACCCGATTTACTTAACATCAAAAACAAAAACACCGTCTCTTCCATCTAACGTCAAATATGTTTATTTGATCGGTGGAGACTCTGTACTATCTCAATCTGTCAAAACATCATTAGAACAGCAGGGTAAACGTGTGACTCGTTTGTCTGGAGACGATCGTTTTCAAACGAACCTAGCAATCAATCAAGCATTTTTTAAATCTAGCTCTTCTTTCATCGTTGTAAGAGGAACGTCTACACAAAATGATAAAGAAGACTATCCGGATGCGGTTGCAGCAGCTGGACTATCACAAAAACTAGATGCACCGATCGTGTTGTCTCACCACTCTAGTGTTGTTTCAGATGTAAAATCTTATTTGAAAGACAATGCTAAATCAATAAAAGTTCTAGGTGGAGAAGGAGCACTTCCATCTAAGGTAGTCGATTCTTACGAAAGCAAGCAAACCACTGAAGAAGTTGCATTAGGTACTGCTGTCGTAACGGCTTCAAGCCTGAACGTTAGAACTGCTCCAACCCTTTCTGGCACGAAAATCGGTGCGCTTCTAGAGCATTCTGAAGTGGCAATCTATGGATTTGAAGGAGACTGGGTGAAGATTAAGTACAATGGTCAATTTGCTTACGTTCATGGAGCTTACCTTCTTATGAAGACGAGTGATGTATTGAATGGCCTTACGATTGTTGTTGACCCAGGACACGGTGATCATGATCCAGGTGCAAGCAGAGGGAACCTTTTAGAAAAGGATATCAATCTTGATGTCTCCACGTTCTTAGAGAAAAAGTTAAAACAAGCTGGAGCAAACGTCGTGATGACGAGAAAAGACGATACGTTTCTTGAACTTGAGGATCGCTCAGATATGGCAAACCATATCAATGCTGACTCTTTCATAAGTGTTCATACAAACGCAGGTCCTGAAGCAGCTCATGGGATCGAGACATACTGGTACAGTAAATATAGCTCTGAAGAAAGTAAAGCACTTGCAGCAAGCATCCAGAAGCGTTTGATCGAAGTAACGAACGCGAGAGATCGAGGTGTGAAACACGCAAGCTTTTCTGTTATTCGTGAATCAACGATGGCTGCTGTTCTTGTAGAGGTTGGATTCTTATCGAATAATGAAGAATATAAGCTCCTCTTAACGCAATCCTACAGAGAAAAACTAGCAGAAGGTATCTATCAAGGTGTAATCGATTATTACAAGAATTAATAAGAAAGCGTACATCCCGTTAAAGGATGTACGCTTTTTCTATGCTTATGCTTTTGTCCAGTTAGCAGTCATTTCAACATCAGCAGCTTCAAGAGTCGTGTAAACAGGGCAACGAGAATCTACGATACGCTGAAGTTCTTGAACGCGCTCTTCGCTTTCAGATGTTTTTACTTTTGCATCAACGTTGATCTTTTGGAAATATGGGCGAACGCCTTCTGCTCCCATCATTCCTTTTGGATCTAGTTCACCATTGATCGCGAATTCAATTCCTTGAAGATCGAAGTCGATTTCCTTCGCTACGAAGTTTGCGATCGCATTTTCACAACCAGCTAATGATGCAAGTAGTGTTGCGAGTGGGTTTGCACCTTCGTCAGTACCACCCATGTTTGCGGGTTCGTCGATAACGATCTTATGACCGTGAGAAAGACTTTCTGTATTCATTCCTTTAGATACTGCTGTAATTTTTTCGATCATTTGTAAAACTCCTTTTCATTTAAATAGTGAACACGTATAGTGTCTGCAATATTTTTCAGAATAGATACATCCTGATAACTTTTCATTAAAAGAATGCCGCCTTCTAGCTGAGCTACAATAGTTTGAGCATGTTTCTTAGAATCCCCGTCGACAAACTCTCTCAATGCTTCTTCAAGGTTTTCAATCCACGAATGAAGAAGTCCATTCACCTTTTCTCGAAACACTTCATCATGTTCACTCATCTCAAGAGCAAGATTTCCAAACGGACAACCATGGATGTTCGCCTGAGTTTCATGG
Source organism: Anaerobacillus sp. ABD4_527 (assembly GCF_056160805.1). NCBI lineage: Bacteria > Bacillati > Bacillota > Bacilli > Caryophanales > Bacillaceae > Anaerobacillus > Anaerobacillus sp. ABD4_527. The sequence continues at coordinate 25,571 of NZ_JBSWXZ010000002.1, read as the reverse complement.
TACTTCACAGCCCAATCAAGCATCGTATCGAGCTTTTCTCGACCGCTCTGATTCGTTCTAAGAATGTCCTCTATCAAATGTTGATTCCATGTTTCAACAAAGTGATCAACGACTGCGATTCCAAGATCCCTTTTTGATGAAAAGTAATGATAGAACTGACCTTTTCCAATTTCTGATTCGGATAAAATGTCTTTAAGGCTCGTACTTTCATATCCTTTCGAATGGATCAAGCGAGCAGTCGCGTTAATGATTTCATCTCTTTTTGTCATAGATATCACCTTCTAATCGTTAGTAAAACCAACTAGTTGGTGTCATTTTACCATAGGCTATGACCTAAGAGACATGCACCACCTGCTCAATGCATTGAGGCAAACAGTATATTCAGTTAATAAAACCAACCGGTTGGTACAGAATAAATGTAACATCATCCTATAAGATGTGCCAACTAAAACGCTCAGGTTTTATTACCTGAGCGTAAGCTTGTAAAATTCTCGGTGTTGCGTTAAGAGAAGTCCAGCGGTTCCCACTCCAGCTAACGTTAATGGATAAAAGGAAGGTCAGTAATTCTATATTCGCCTGTTAAACCAATAGGACGGAGAGTTCGTTTGGGATTCATTCTCATCAAGTAGGAGAGACGATCGCGGACTCCTGCGGTAGAACGGGCGGCCGAGACCGGGGTGTGGGTTTCACCTCGGGCTTGGACGTTCGTCCGCGGAAAGCATGCGATCGTCATCGACTACGGAATCGGGAGCACCGAATTATGACATAGGTTACTCCTCTCCTCATGAACGCTCAGGTATTATTACCTGAGCGTTTTCTTTCTTATAACCCAAGTCCGATCGACGTTTGATTCGTGTAAGATGTATAGGCGATCAGCTGGTTAATCTCTACGATATTCTGTTCAGAGTAGCCATGCTCTCGTAACTTCTCCAAGTCTTCCTTTTGTAATTCACTAGGGTTCGACACTAGCTTTTCAGCATAGTTCAAGATGTCTTTCACATGTTCTGGAATCGCTTCTGAAGTACGGTAAGACGCCAACTCTTCTACAATGTTGTCATTTTCACTAACCTGCTTTAACAACTCACTATGTCCTTCATAACAATAGTGACACCCATTCAGTTTTGAGACGTATACAACGACCGCCTCCGTTTCGAAGTCGTTCAACACACCGTTCTTTATTGCTTTCGCGAGCGGCATGAATGTCGAAAAGATCTCGGGGCTTTTCGCAATAAGACGATTGAATACAGGAACAGGTTTTTCTAACTCTTCATAAATTGCCATTTCTTTTAGATCAGATTGTTTTGCTGGTTTAATCCACGGCATTACGTTTCCCTACCTTTCATTACGAGTCACTGCTATCATATCAAACATTAACGAAATAGAAACTTCCGATTAAATAGTGCGTTGAATGATAAGAAGATTTTCCCATCATTTGATTAACATGGTAAACTATTAGTATCTACATATTGAGGTGGTTACACATGCAATTGGTTCAGGATTACTTCGGTAATATGATGATAATGCTCGCCCTTTTATTTATCTATTATCAGCACTATAAAGACGAGAATCTCACCCATACCTCTTCCACTAAACGAAAAGTGATCAGTGGATTTTTCGCCGGGATAACTGGCAGTATACTTATGGTTTTTGGGATTGAAGTCGGTTCCAACACCATCATCGATATGAGACACGTACCCTTTCTCTTGGTGACACTTTATGGAGGCTACTTACCAGGCGGAGTCGCCTTGATCATCATACAACTCGTACGTTTTTCATTCGGAGTTACCGTTTCTTCTTATGCTTCTCTTATTCTCATCATTTCATTATATATCGGATACTTGTTGTTCAGAAAATGGAAGATTGAGACAAGGCTCAAGGTATTCTTCATGCTCCTATACTCCAATGTCATGTTCACAATGATCACATCCTTATTGCTGAAAATAGATCCACTTAACAAAATCAATTTACTCTTTTGGATTACATCTTTCGTTTGTGGAATGATGGCAATCTATACATCAGAATATTTACGACGGATCAACCACCTTTTCAAACAATACCAGCTTAGCTCTACAATAGACCCTCTGACTGGTTTAAATAATGTGAGAAGCTTTGATGAAGCAATGAATAGTGCTATCAAAGAAAGCAATACAAAAAGAAAGCCCTTATCGCTCTTGATCATCGATATAGATTATTTCAAACAAGTAAACGACACCTATGGGCATGCTGCAGGTGATGCCGTATTACAACAATTCGGCGTAACGCTTCGCCAAACTGTCGGAACAGAAGATACAGTATCTAGAAACGGTGGCGAGGAATTCACCATCCTACTGAAGAACACAGAGCATCAAGATGCATTACGAATTGGTGAACATGTTCGAACTTCTATTGAGGCACAGCCTTTTAAAGCTACTCAAATGGACACGATCTATATTACGGCGTCTGTAGGGGTTGCGACTTACCCAGATACGGTTTCAATAGGTGATCAACTATATAGTAAAGCAGATCAAGCGTTGTATACTGCAAAACGTAAAGGTCGAAATCGAGTATGTTCCACTACTGAGCTAGATAAGTTAGTCACTCAGTAGGAAACTCACCCTAACAAACTACTAATCTTTACTTTTGCGTCATATCTTTCTCCGTTACAAGAAAAAACCCGTTAGAGTCCTAACGGGTTTCAGTATGTTTGTGAACGATGGGCAATAGGATCGTCACACATGTTCCTACGTTTTTTTCACTTTCTATCTTGATCTCTCCAAAGTGTTCCGAAATGATTTTATTACTAACTGTCATTCCAAGTCCTACTCCTTTTTCTTTATTCGTATAGAAAGGAGTACCTATATAAGGGATACGCTCTTGAGCGATTCCTTTACCATTATCACGAATAACAATCGCTATTTCATCGTGGTATTGGTCGATTGAAATAACAATTTCTCCTTCATCGTGCTCAATTGCATCGATCGCGTTTTTCATGACATTGAAAAATACTTGTTTTATTTGATCACCACGACAGATCGTGAAGACCGGCTTCTTCATCGTATTCTTTATAGTAATGTTTTTTTCATTTGCTTCTGCCTGAGCTTCTAATATCGCATTCTCCATCACCATTTTAAGACTAACCTCGAATGTATTGATCGCTTCAGGCTTACCAAGAGAGAGGAATCCGTTTACGACTTCTTCTAGCTTACTGAGCTCGTTATTGATAATCCGGTGAAACTCTTTTTCTTTCTCATCTTTATCGATTGAAAGTAAGTCAAGAAATCCTTTGATCGATGTTAATGGCGTGCGGATTTCATGTGCAAAACCAGCTGCCAATTCTCCTACAACTGATAATTTCTCAATATTCTTTTTGTATTGATCAATCTTTATCTTTTCCGTAATATCTCTTGAAATAATGACATACCGATTTACTTCACCGCACTCTCCAATAACAGGCATTGCCTTCCCTTCAAAGGTTAGTACTTCACCCGAAGCATGAAGTTTTCGATACGTTACGGTTACAGGCTCTTTAAAGTTACGGAGCTTCGTAAGTGCATTCATGCACATCTCGTAGTCATCAGGGTGAACGTGGGATAGAACATCCTCCCCAACGACGTCTTCTGGTAGATAGTTAAGGACAGAATGATAAGAAGGTGACGCATAGACAACCACGCCTTCGAGATTAACCATGCAAATGATATCACTACTATGTTCTACGATCATGCGATGCTTTTGTTCACTCACACTTAGCTTCTGTTCTGCATATTTCTGCTTTGTTATATCTCTTGAAATCACGATATAGTGATAGCGCTCTTCGTTTTGAACGCAGATAGCTCTTGATTCAAACCAGCGATAGACACCATCGATGCGTAAGAGTCTATAGTCCACGGATATCGGCTTTTTGTATTTCAGGAGACGGTCGAATGCCTCTTTTGCAGCAGTTAAATCTTCAGGGTGCACGTATTTAAATGAGCTAGTACCAATTTCATTCTCAATTCCATCCCTTGAATAGTCCCGATAAGAAGGCGAAACATACAAGAAGTTACCGTCTCGATCTATTAAGCTCACGATATCACTCATATTTTCCGTAATAAGCTTGTAGTTGTACAGCGTTTCCTCTACCAGCTTTTCTTTGCTTCCATTTTCCTCGATTAAAGCGACAGACTGTCCGAGTTCATTCGCTACAGGAATGCCCATTACTTTTAAATATACGTAAGACCCATCTTGCTTTATCCACTTCTGAGTCGAAGGTCCCGGGTTCGTACCATTTTGTAACGAGTGAATTCTACTCGTTACTGCTGTCCTTTGAGATTCATCGATTGTTTCCCATATCGATCGCCCTTCGAGTTCAGAGAGAGTATAGTAACCTAGTAGTTTTAAAGCAGAGGCATTTAAATACACCCATTTCCAATCCTTTTGTATCACGATTGCTGATGAAGACTTATTATAGTAATCGATGAAATCTCTTAGTGCACGCATTTCTTTCTTCGGTTTAGAATTTGATTGAGGAGGTCGCTGAGCATCATGTTCGGTAGGGTAGTAATTCACTCTAGTCATAGGGCCTCCCGTTAACCATTTATATTTTTCAGGACTTTTGAAGGAGAAAACTTATACATTACTTTCTTCTTTAAATAGCCATTTCCTGCAAAATATTCAAGAAAAAGAAGGATTCTCAGGTTTAAATCCTTCCTTATCTTTCCCACTATGAACGTCTCCATCTATCTTTTCCATTTACTAGTTCTTTTGACCGAAAAAAAGAATTCTTTTTTTCAAATTTCACAGCTAATCGATTTATTTACGATACCACTCTCGTCCAAAGTCGACTATTCTTCGCTGGTTGATCAACTTACAAGTTGCTTTTCCAACCTTCATACAATTGAAGTCTCCGCTTTTTTCAAATTGCTTCCCAATCTGTTCGAAGACATCTGAATCGTAGTCGATTTCCTCATACGATTTCCAAGTCCTTTCTCCATTTTCAACTAGAGCGGCTGCTTTAGCTTGTAGAGGCTTATTCGGTCTAGCATGCTCTGCATAGTGAAGAGATGTATTGCTATCATGTCCTACTCCAAGCAAAAGGATCATACCGTCTAACTCATAAATCTTCGCTAGTGGTGACCGATCGCCAAACCCGCTTTCTAGCGGCTGTTCTTCTAAGATGTAGTCGCGATGCTTTCCAACTGCTGCGAAGGAATAAGTCGGGTGGTTACTCCTCCTTACCCCTGGCATCGTTCGAAATAATTCTGCTATGACACCCATTCCTCTTGTTGGCGTCGTATCCTCACAAAAAGCTGGCATGTTTTCTCTAATGATCGGCCACCACGATTCTGGAACCGGTGGATTCATCCAATTTGCTGGATCAGAGTTTCCAGCAGATTGCGTGGGCATCACGATTGTGCCCTCATGACCGACAACCTCTGTAAGTGCACGTATTACCGCTTCAGCACCACCGCATACCCATCCTAGAGAACTAAGAGAGGAATGAACGAGAATGGTCATCCCCTCCTTTACACCTAACTCCCTGAAATCATCTACTAAGCTAGCCACCGTATGTGGTTCGATCATATTTTCTGTTGTACGTTTTTCAGTCATTCTACTTCCCCCTGTAACAACTCGTATAGCTCGTTTCGTTTTTCTTCCATCTTTTCTTTCTCACGATAAAGTGATTCCAGTTCTTTCACATCGCTCGTCTTCAGCAGTTTCTGCTCAAAGTGGTACAACTCTTCCTCAATTTGTTCGACTTCCTCTTCAATCGTAGCTGCTTTCTTCTCAGGTGTTTTGTGCTTAGTCTCCTTAGCCTCTTTAACTTCTTTCACTTCGCCCTGTTTTTCAGACTGCAACTCAATATGCTTCACTCGTGCTTGACTGTATGACTCTAAATAGTGATAAAGGTTCCCATCTTGAAGCCAATACGTAATAGGAAAACACTTGTTCAAAAAATAGCGATCATGTGAAACGCAGATGATCGTTCCCGGGAACCGCTCGATCGCATCTTCTAACACTTCTCTAGAATCGATATCAAGATGGTTCGTTGGTTCATCAAGTACAAGTAGATTGATATCTTTACTCATCAGCTGAGCTAAACGAAGTCTCATCTTCTCTCCACCACTTAAAGAAGAAAGTTTTGAGAACACGCTATAGCCATAAAATAAGAAACGGGATAGCTCATGACGAGCATCACCTTCAGCAACTTTCGCTGTTTCGCGATAGACGTCGATCACCCTCGCATCCTCCCGCTCTTCAAAAACGTGCTGAGAGAGATACCCAACCTTCAAGCTGGACCCTTGTACAACTTTTCCATCAGCCGGTTCGTGCTGACCAAGTAGTACTTTTAATAGCGTCGTCTTACCACTTCCATTCTTGCCAACGATTGCAACCCTTTCCGGATAGCGAATATTCCAATCGACATTCTTTAATAGTGGTTTACTAGTAAAGCCTGCCGTCACATTTTCAAACGTGATCACATCTTTCCCACTTCGATCTGCCATGTCAAATTCGAGTCCCATCTTTCGCCGTTCTAGAATCGGACGTTTGACCTTATCCATGCGTTCTAAAGCTCGTTCCATATTCCTTGCTCGCTTGTGAAGAGCAGCATTTGGAGGATTCGCTTGATTCGCCCACTCTCTTAAACGCTTGATCGCTTCTTTCATCTTTTTGATCTTCTTCTGTTGCTCTTGGAAAGCTTGAAACTCTGCTAAAAGCACCTCTTCTTTTTTCTGAACGAAATGACTATATGAACCGACATATATGGATAGTTCACCATCTTCTAAATCCATCACTTTAGTAACGACTTCATCAAGGAAATACCTATCATGCGAAACGATGAGAACGGTACCTTTGTATGCTCGCAGAAACTCCTCTAACCATTCGACTGCATCTATATCAAGGTGATTCGTAGGTTCATCGAGTAAAAGAAGATCTGGTTCTTTCAGCAAGATCAATCCTAAACAAACCTTTGTTTGTTCTCCCCCGCTTAGCTGAGAGAATGCAGTATCTAGTAGATGGCTAATACCTAAACCGTTGGCTACGTTTTTCACCTTGGAATCTGTTTCATAACCACCTCTCCTCGTATACTCATCAAGGATTTGCCCATACTCTGTTAAAGCTTTTTCGTTCGTTCCCTTCGCCATCTCACCTTCGAGAAGCTTCATTCGATCAGCTAAATCATCCAGGTCCCGGAACGCCTCTTTCAATACATCTCGTGCGTTACCTTTATATTCAGGTATTTGAGCCAGGTAGCCGATTGTCGTACCCTTCTTATAATGAATGTCACCTTCATCCGGTTGTTCAACGCCAGCAAGCAGTTTAAACAACGTGGTTTTACCGCTTCCATTTCTTCCTACGATTCCAACCCGATCTCCTTCATTTATTTCAAACGTTATATCTTCAAAAACAGTGTTTCCACCGAGCATTTTACTGATTGATTGTGCCGTGCATACCATCATGTTCATCCCATCCTTTTCGATAATAAAAAAGCCACAGATAAGGATACACCTCACCTGTGGCTACTTCTTGCATAAAAAAGAGCGGCAAACTACGCCGCTCCTCTCTCTTATAATAGTTCCGTCTGAAGTAGGGTAAGAGCGCCTTACGCGATCGTCGTGCTTATGAAGTTGCTAAAAAAGGGCATACGTGTCCCGTTAGCAGCTCCATCATGAATAATCGCACGGCAACAGCTAGCATAATCAACAAATTCCGCACGAACGACAGCGTTTAACATCTCTTACCTCACCTCCTTCATTTAATACTTTAACTTTATCTAAAGTTTCAGAAAAAATCAACCCTCTGTTAAACGAAGGCCTACTACTGAAATAACGATGAATGAAATCAAAAGGAGTTGCATTCGATTTCTTGGTTCTTTAAACCAATACATCCCGATCAGGACGCTTCCAGCAGAACCAATTCCTGTCCAAATCGCATACGCTGTTCCGACGGGAAGTGCCTTAAGTGAAAGGGAAAGCATAAAAAAGCTCAGCATACCAAAGGCAATCGTCATAAGAGATGCCTTGAGGTTTCTAAATCCATTGGATAGCTTTAGACTAGTTACCCCACCAATCTCCGCTATACCAGCAATCAACAGTGCAATCCATGCCATATCGCAATCCCTCCTAAGCTTCCGATTGGGATGAAGTTAACTTCAAGCCAACGATAGAAAAAATGAGTAACAGTACAAAAAACAGTTTGAATAGATTAACCGTTTCATTCAAGTAAACCATGCCCACGATCGTTGTCCCCGCAGCACCGAGACCAGTAAAGATCGCATAAGCAGTTCCAACCGGTAAATATTTTATCGCCTTTCCAAAAAAGAAGAAACTGATCCCGATACCGACGACGGTCAACAAACTGATGATTGGATTACTGAACCCATCCGAATATTTAAGACCGAGCGCCCATCCTACTTCCATCAATCCACCGATCACTAGAAAAATCCATGCCATCTCAATCACCTACTCTCATATAGTTGATGCCATTTATGAATAATGCCCATGAATGTTCGAGACGCTTACTATGTTCTTCTTTTGAATAATAGAAGAGCTGCTCAAACACACCGTCTAATAAACATAAATACGCATCGAAAATTTGATCACAATCAAGCTTCGAATCCATTTTCGCCAGGATCGAATAGACCACTTCTTTCATCACACCTTCTGTTGCTTCAAACATGTCATAAATATCACTTCGCAACGATTCAGGTGGAAACAAGAACATCCTCTTAAAGATCAGCCCTAATTCATGATTTTGTAAATACGCCGTATTTCTTATCAATAGCGTATAAAGTTGTTTCTCAGGATCTAGAGAAGCTATTTCCTTTGCTGTCTCTTCAAAAAATGTATTATAGTCGATCGTCACTTTATTAATAACGGCAAGAAATAAGTCTTCTTTATTTTTAAAATGAGCGTAAAGGGAAGGTTTCTTAATTCCTACTTCGTCTGCAATATCATTAAGAGAGGTGCCTTCAAACCCTTTTTGAGCAAATAATATCAATGCTTTTTCCTTAATTACCTTCTGAGTTTCTTGTGCCATTTCGAAAACCTCCCTACCATTCGTTAGGTAAACGTCAAAATAAAGAACGGTTACCTACCGTCCGTTAGTTAGTATAGCAAATTTCTATCCACTATGCAAATTCACTTAAACACAAAAAAAGGACCGGCATTTAGCCGGTCTTCCTGGTAACGGAATATTTGAAAGGGGGTCTGGTAATAGAGTAACAAAATGGTAATAGACACGAACAGAGCAAGATAACCCATTCCATTTGAACCTGTTGATCGATTTACCCCCAAAAACAAACCAATAGATCTAGGACTAAGGAATTGTTTTTCATATCACGTTTAAGAAACACGCCTTTTGATTCAGTGGGATCATTGAAGGAAGAATTTTCACGAAAATTTCTTTATATTTCAATTTACCAACAACCTCTGAAAACATATTTCCCTCCTGTAGCTTTTGTGTCAAAATAGTTATTGTAAAGAGATTGAAAGCAGGTGGAGATAAAGAATGTATTGTCCACATTGTGGAAAGAAAAGAGATAGTAACGACCAATTTTGTTTCTCCTGTGGAAAAGAACTCGTCTCCCAAACGAAGGGAAAACGTTCTTTCATGGTTCGTTGGTTACCGCTTATGATTTTCTTTGTAATCGGTATTACACTCTCAAGCTATTATTATTATGAGGAGTCTGTAACGAATGCAGCCATCCGTTCATTTGAACAAGGAGAAAAGCTAGCAGAAAAAGGTAATTATAAAGAAGCGCAAAATAAATTTGAAGAAGCGAAAGCGCAGCGTGATCAATTTCCTGCTGCACAAACCAATCAAAACATGATGAAGACAGCAATCGAAGTAGAAAGTACGCTGAATTCAGCTGAAAAAGCTCGCAAAAAAGACGACTACTCTCAAGCATTAGAACTCGTCGACAACGCCGAAACACAATTGAACCAATATAAAGGGCCTTTAGTCACAGATATACAAGATGACATCGCCTCAGCGAGAACAACCGTCATGGTAGCCGAACTGAAGTTTGATATGAAAGGGAAAAAATCGGTAGAAGCCCTTAAACCAGTGTTAACTAGAGCAGAAACGCTTGAAGTTGACGAAGCGAAAGAAGTAGCGAATCAAATTCGCAACCAAATCATTGAGTTCTCTATGAACGAAGCGAACAAACATTTAAAAGACAACCAGTTTTCGAAAGCCCTCTATGCAGTAGAAGATGGGTTACAGATTAATAGTGAAAACGAAAAATTATTAAACTTAAAAAGCGTTATAGAAAAGAGAAAGAACGCATTTGAAGAAGAACAGCAAAAACGCATCGAGCAAGCAATGGTAGCGGCAGCGAAAGAAGAAGAAATGAACCGCACCAACGCTATTGAATTAGTCGATGCTAAAACTTCCGTCACTGAGTATAACGAGCTCAAAATTACAGGCAATGTTAAGAGTAAAGCCACTGTTCCTGTTTCATCGATCGGTGCTTCTTATCAAGTACTTGATAGTGAAGGCAAGGTTTTTCGAAAGGGCGAAGTTTATATAAACCCAGAAACACTCTATCCTGAAGATACGGGAAAATTTGATTTCACCATTTATGAAATTGATAAAGACGTTAAAAACCTAGATGAATACACCGTAAAAATCGACCACTTTACATGGTTCGTAGAATAGCAGAAAGGAGTTTCATAACGAGATGATTAATAAATCTGCTATTATCTCCCTAGCTGCCTCATTTCTTTTGATAGTAGGAGGCAGCGTGGGTTTTTATTATTTATATGACCATTATGACAGTACCACTGTCAACGCCACTTCTTCCTTAGGAGAGGAGTCTGATAAAACAAGCTCCAAAGAAGATAGTGAGGATTTAAAAAGCATCATCCATGATACTCAAAAAAGCGTCGTGCAGATCAACGTGCAGCTAAAAGACGGAACCTCTTCTGGTTCTGGCTTTTTATATAACAATCTGGGTGATGTGATTACAAATGCGCATGTCGTTGAAGATGCTGAAAAGATCATCGTAAAAACATCCGACGCCAAACAATTCGAAGCGCAAGTAATCGGTATGGGTGAGACAATCGATATAGCTGTCTTACGGGTTCCTGGTCTGAAAGATGCAGCTCCTTTACCTGTCGCAGAAAAAAGAATGGCTGAAGTTGGTGATGATATCATCGCGCTCGGGAGCCCACTCGGCTTACAAAACACCGTCACGACAGGAATCATCAGCGGCCTCGACAGGGAGTTCATTCTTGAACCGTACCGATATGAGAACATTTACCAGATCTCCGCTCCCATTACAGACGGAAATAGTGGTGGTCCTCTTATTGATGCGAATACAGGCGAAGCGATTGCAATCAATTCAGCTGGTACTGAGTCCGGAGCAATCGGGTTCAGTATTCCGATCAAGAATGTGATCGAACAGCTTACATCCTGGTCAAACGACCCAGTAGAAGTAACTGTCGATGACGAGAGCCAAGAGTCTGTCTCGACTCCACAAGGACTCACTGGCGAAGATTTTGAAGAGAATGCACAGTACTTAATCGGGTATTTTTACGAAAGCCTCGCGACACAAGATTATGTAACAGCCTATTCTCTTCTCGGCAGCCGCTGGCAAAACGAAATGCCTTACGAAAAATTTAGAAGTGGGTATATTCGCACCCTCGATGTAGAAGTTTCAAACATGGCGGGCACGCTGAATGAAAACAATGAAGAAGTAAAAGTAACGGCAACAATCGAAGCACAAGAGCGGACTGATGATCAAAAAACAAAAACATCAATGTACAATGTGACTTATCAAGTCGGTTATGAGAACGATCATTTGAAGATCTTAAGTGGCACAGCGAAAAAGCTTAAATAATAAACAAAAGCATGGGGCATGCCCCATGCTTTTTAGTTTGGAGGATAGAATCCTTCTTGAGAAATGAAGATGTTGCCTTCGTTAAACTTCTCTAATAAGCGATTCTTTATTTTCAAGTAGGTATTCCGATCATACCAATCCCCTAAATCGTGTTCTTCAAACAATTTACGGATTCCGAGCTGTTCTGTCCTTTTTCCACCGCTTCCATCTCCCATAAAGAAATCATCCAGCGTAACTCGGTTTACAGCACGATGCAATTTCTCAGGGAAATCCTCTGAACAAGGTAATAGCGGTGCAACAGCCGCTTGAACGGGCACCCCTGCCTCTCGTAATTCTTTTAATGCCTTCAATCGCCCTCCTATCGGCGGCGCTTGAGGTGCGAAAATCTTCCTTACTGACTCTAAATCAGTCTCGACCGTGATACTGACGAGAACTTGATTGCCAAGCTTTTTCAACAAATCAATGTCCCTTGTCACAAGAGGTGACCTTGTTTGAAGAAACAGAAAATCTGGTGTCTCTTCAAGCATAGCTTCAAGAAGGCTTCTAGTTAATTCTGTTTTGTATTCAATCGGTTGGTAAGGATCTGTAGAGGAGGACATAAAGATCGAAACCTTCCCTTTTTTCCTTGCTTTTGGAATCTCTTTCTTTAATAGAGCGACGCCATTTTCTTTAATGTCCACCCACTCTCCCCAATCTTCCTCTCGAAACAAAGCGATCGGCATTCTCCTAACATAGCAATAGGAACAACCAAACGCGCAGCCAGCGTAAGGATTCAGCGTATGACTATATCCATTTAAAAAACCGCTCCCTTTCGTCAAGATCGTTCGGGACGTACGGCTTTGAATGGAAGGCTTCATTCTATCCCTCCTTCTATTAAGAACGTAGGTTCTTATCTCTATACATAAAAATCCCCGAAAATGGAGAATATAAACATCGAAAGGTGGTTACGTATTATGAAGATGATCGTACATCTACTTCTAATGATGGGTATCCTCATCTCACCAAATGAAACAGAAGCTGCGCTACCAGTTAAACTACTACAAGGGGATTGCCCTAAGCTTCAAAAGGTGAATAAACCGAGCTCTGTTCAAGAACTTCAGGCAAAACTACAGGTGGTCGTTCCATCACTAATGACTCAGGACCCTAATGCCAAAAGTTGGCGTGTGTTGTCCACAACAAAACTAAATCGTTCTTCTCCTTACTATAAACCAGCTGTCAAAGCATGTAGCAAAAAAACTGCCGATCAGAGCTACCTTGTCGATGTGCTTGTAACGAAGAAGTCGACGAACTTCCCCGTCCACATTCACCTTTATGCAACGAACCAGGTTGAAAAAGGCTGGCAGCTTTGGGGATTGACGACTTATTGATGTAAACGTCCGAAGGGCAGCTTAAACCCCGATCAGGAAACTGGTCGGGCATTTTAATGCATATATCTTTCTAGGAACTCTTTAAATAGACTCGCTTCTCGTGATATATGGTGATAGACCATATACGTATACACTGTCGGAAGCTTGATTTCACTCGTTTCCACTTCTAGCATCCTTCCTTCAAGCAGCTCCCTCTGAACGGCGGACCTTGGAAGAAAAGAAAATCCAAGACCCTCCTCAATAAAACGCTTTGTCACATGAACCTGAGAGACAACCATCGTCCGAATTCCTTTATACCTTGCACGTAGTTCGATCAATAGCTCTTCCCAATACCCTGGGTGTGAATACGTAAGCAATGTTGTATGGTTACAATACTCCTCAAGACTTAACGGCAAACTCGTTTCGGCATCACCACCATCATGAGGAACGACGAGCACTATTGGATCTGGCCCCATTTTTTCTGATGTGAGATGCTGCTGTATGGCAGCCATCCTCGATAACCCTAAGTCAGCTGATCCATCAGCTACACTATCTCCAATATCAGTAGACTCACTCACCTTTACCACAACTTCTATCGAAGGGTGCTGTTTCATAAACTGCTGCAGAACGTAAGGCAAGAGGGTCGCAGCTAGTAAGGGGGATACAGCGATCGTTATCTTCTTATCGTACCCTTGATTCCACCCCGACATATGTTGAAGGCTGCTATTGTAGTGGTCGACCATTGTTTTTGCATAAGGAAGGAACTGTCTTCCTGCTTCTGAAAGCACCACACGTCTCCCGTTCTTCACAAAGAGCTTACTGTTCAGCGCTTTTTCTAACTGTTGAATATGTACCGATACAGTGGGTTGAGCGAGATACAACTTCTCTGATGCTTCTCGGAAGTTTTCATAGGTGGCTGCGGCAACGAACGTTCGAAGCCAGTTCAGGTTCATATCTTTCCCTCCAATCAATTACGATTCCCTATCAATAGTACCATTATTATTTATTAGTCATAATGATAGCGAAACGATACACTGAAAACAAGAATATAGATTGGAGTTGATGATATGGTTCATGCTGGATTAAAGGGAATTGTTGCTGCTGAGTCAGAAATCAGTCTTGTTGACGGTGAAAAAGGCCAACTCGTCTATCGTGGGGAGTGGGCTTCCACTTTAGCAAAAGAAAAGTCATTCGAAGAAGTTGTTTATTTCTTGTGGAATGGTTCATTTCCAGATGAAAAGGCTCTTAAAGAATTTTCTACTAAACTTCTAGAAGCAAGATATCTCAAATCTTATCAAAAAGACATACTAGACCGACTACCTGAAAGTATGGATATGATGGCTGTAATTCGAACGGTAGTTTCATCCATGGGTAACAAGGCAGACACGTTTCCTTCCACGGAACAAGAAGGAATCAACATCGTGGGTCTCATCCCAACGATCATTTCGTATCGCTACAGATCATTGCAAGGAGATCCGATCATTGAACCAGATGCTTCGCTGTCGCATGTTGCAAACTTTTTGTACATGCTAAAAGGAAAAACGCCTGATGAAAATCATGTAAAGGCGTTGTCAGCTTACTTTGTCTTAACGATGGAACATGGTTTGAACGCTTCAACTTTTACTGCCCGCGTCATCGCCTCAACAGAAAGTGATCTCGTATCAGCGATTGCTGGTGCGATCGGTGCAATGAAAGGACCATTGCATGGTGGTGCGCCAACGGGAGTCATCGACTTACTTGAAGAGATTAAGAAAGACGGTAGTGCAGATCGCGTCTTAAAAAGGAAATTGGAAAATAAAGAAAAGCTAATGGGCTTCGGCCATCGCATCTATAAAACACGCGATCCAAGAGCTGCTGCGCTCAGTGACATCACTTCAAATTTCTATGATGATGAGGAATTTAAGCTAGCTCATGAAGTGGAGAACAAAGCTGTTGAACTACTAAAAGAGCATAAGCCAGGAAGAAACCTTTATGCGAATGTCGAATACTATGCAGCTGCCATCCTGCGCTCGATCGAGCTTCCAACAGAATTATTCACTCCGACCTTCACCGCAGCAAGATGTGCAGGCTGGGTCGCACATGTATACGAACAAAACCAAAACAACAGCATCATCCGCCCTTCCTCCACCTATACAGGGGAAATCCCTGCGGAGTGACCTGTCGAGTGACAGGCACCACCCGGTATTTGTCGAAGGGGGAAACAAAAAGAAGCGCCGGCCCGGCGCTTCTTTTAATCTATTACCCTTTATAAGGAATCGGATCAGTTGAACCTGCTTCTTCAAATCCTTTTAATCGAAGACGACAGCTATCACATTCCCCACAAGCTTCTTCTTCTCCGTTGTAACAAGAAGTGGTCAACTCATAAGGCACATCTAACCTTAACCCTTCTTTAACCGTTTCAGCTTTCGTTAAATCGATCAATGGCGTCTCGATCACCATGTTACTACCAGTTGCTCCTGCTTTTGTTGCAAGGTTTACCGTTTCATTCATACTCTCGATAAACTCAGGACGACAATCCGGATAACCGCTATAATCTACCGCTGACACCCCGATATAGATTGCCTCTGCACCGATTACTTCAGCATATGCCGATGCTAGCGAAAGAAAGATCATATTCCTTGCAGGTACGTACGTTGCAGGAATTTCGTCTTCATCCATATCAGTTGGAACATCGATCGATTGATCTGTTAGTGCACTCCCACCAATTTGGTTCAGAAAGCTAATATTTACAATGCGGTGGTCTGGCGCGTTATAGTACTCAGCCACCTTCTTAGCCTGCTCGACTTCACGATTATGCTTTTGCCCATAGTGGAATGTAATTGGATAAAGCTCATATCCTTTTTCTTTCGCCATTCCCATACAGGTGGTACTATCAAGTCCACCACTCAATACGATGACTGCTTTTTTACTCAAATCTACACACCTCTTTTATTAGGATCCCAAATGATTTTATGAAGCTGCATGCTGAGTTTCACCCTACTCAGTCCAGCATCGAGTATCTTTTGAACGAGTTTATTCGGTGGCATCGTTTCCCACACAGGACTATAAAGAACCTGGCCTTTATCATGATGCTCAGCCACAACCTCCGTCGCCACATCGAAATCTTCGTCAGACCCAATAACGAATTTGATTTCATCCTGTTCATCGAGCAGGGCGAAATTATCATGAAGCATACGATGCTGCTCACCGGAATCAGGAAGCTTATAGTCCATCACAAAGCGAACCTTGTTCTCCCAATCGCTATCTTCACGTCTAACTTGTTCATATGGTGCAAGGTCAATCGCACCGTTCGTTTCGATGTGAATATCTTCAATATGCGGAAGGTCTACCATCGCTTGTAACAAAGCATATGACTTTTCACGATGAATCAACGGTTCACCGCCCGTGAAACAGATATGCCTGCTCTTATACTGCTTGATTTGATCGATAATATCTGAAATCGTGGCCGTGTACTCAGCCTTATCAGGTGCATAGCTATAAGGCGTATCACACCAAGTACAGCGAAGGTTACAATGAAACACTCTTACAAAAACAGTTGGAAATCCGGCCCTAGTCCCTTCTCCTTCTACTGTTTCAAACACTTCAACCATAGGAAGGTTCCAATTCATATATTCTGATCGTTCAGGTAATGTCCACTTCATCATTCTGATTCCATCCATTCTCGCTTCAATGTTGCGTAGCTTGTCGGTGTTTCATACAGAACGAGCTCTTCGAGACGCTGGCCATTATCTCGCATTTCACGGCTATCAAGAGCAGTATCGAGCTGTTCCCAAATCCAAACGATCATGTTCTCCGCTGTTGTATTCATGTTTGGAAGAACTTCATTTAAATAATGGTGATCAAGCTTTGAATCGATCACATCTTTAAACAATGCTTTGATCTCACCGAAATCTACTGAAATACCGATCTCGTTGACATACCCGCTAATCGTAATAACTAATTTATACGTATGACCGTGCATACTTTTACACTTGCCTTCATAACAGTGTAGGTGGTGTGCTGCGTCGAACGTAAATTCCTTTGTGACAGCCACACGCTTATTGTGATATTTTAATTCGCTTTTTTGAATATCTTCTCCAAGCAATTCAACTTTCTTAGGAATCATAAAAGACATAAAAAAAGCTCCCTTCTTTTATTCATTAGAGGGAGACGCATGAAAAAACCTTCTTTCAACGAGAAGGCATGCTACATTTCATGGGTCCCTAGTTTTGTTTTACGAGAGGAGGGAATTCCGAACTCTCCAACCTGATAATAATATCATAACACGTTTTTTGAGAAAAGCTTCTGGTAAATCTCTCCCTTATAAGAAATATAGCAGGTAAAAGCAATTGCATTACAAATGAATTGCAATCATGTAAACTTGTATTGGACGACTATCTATAGGAGGTGACATATCATGAACCAAAACCAAGGTATGATGGAAGGAATGGGTATCCTTTTCGGTTTATTCGGTTTCCTTTACATGGCAATCATTTTATTTATCGTGATCTTAACGATCGTCTTTATCTTTAAAGCAATGGGATTCATGAAGCGAAAAACTGCGTCTGACCAGGAACAAAACGAACTACTTCGACAGCTCGTTTCACAGCAAGCGAAGACGCATGACCATGATTCAACAGGTCATTGATGTGAAAGCCTACCTTTAGATAGGGAGGCTTTTGTTTGTCAATAGCAATAGTTAAAGCCGTCCTTATTGGACGGCTTTCTTTAATTGCTCGCGTATTTATCGACGAACCGCTCGATTCGTTTCACAGCTTCTTGAAGGGATTCAAGGGATGTTGCGTAAGAGCATCTGACATACCCTTCGCCTCCCTCTCCAAATACATGACCAGGTACAACCGCTACGCGTTCTTCATGCAGCAGTTTCTCCGCGAACTCATCCGAAGTCATCCCTGTCGATTGAATAGATGGAAATGCATAGAATGCACCTCCTGGCATGCGGCAAGATAACCCCATCCTGTTAAATGATTTCACAATAAAGTTCCTTCGCTGACGATAACTACGCTTCATACGCTCTAGATCTTCACGACCGTTCCGTAGTGCTTCAAGTGCGCCATGCTGTGCGATCGTTGGAGCACACATCATCGTATATTGATGAATCGTCAGCATTACCTTCAAAATTTCTTCAGGTCCAGTCACGTAACCAAGTCTCCACCCGGTCATCGCAAAGGCTTTTGAAAATCCTGAAATCAAAATCGTTCTTTCTCTCATTCCAGGTATTCGAGCGATACTGTAATGCGGTTGATCATACGTAAGCTCAGCATAAATCTCATCAGATAACACGAGTAAGTCGTGATCTTCAATAACTTTGGCTACAGCCTTCAATTCATCTTCTGTCATCGTTGCGCCTGTTGGGTTACTTGGGAAACAGATGAGAACTGCCTTCGTCCGCTCTGTAATCGCTGACTTCAACTTCTCAGGTGTAAGCTTAAATTCATCTTCCTCCACCGTTTCAAGAGGCACAGGTGTCCCTCCTGCAAGGGTAACTGCAGGTGAATACGCAACGAATCCAGGCTCCACGATAATGACCTCATCGCCAGCGTCCAGTATGGAACGAAATGCTAAATCGATTGCCTGACTTGCCCCAACCGTGCAGATGATTTCTGACTCAGCAGAATACGACAGTGCGAACTGTTCTTTTAAGTAAGACGAAATTTCCTGACGTAAATCCAACAAACCCGCATTAGGGGTATAAGCCGTATAGCCATTTTCTAAGGAAGCATAGCCAGCTTCACAAACATTCCATGGTGTTACAAAATCTGGCTCACCAACACCAAGAGAAATGACATTATCCATTTGAGATGCGAGATCGAAGAACTTACGAATGCCAGAAGGTTTTAGCTTCGCAGCATTTTTTGAAACATAGTCGCTTTGAACCTGACTCATGGTGACACCACAATCCGCTTATCTTTCTGTTCAGGCTCAAAAATAACACCATCATGCTTATATTTTTTCAACAGAAAATGAGTCGTGGTCGAAAGAACAGAATCAAGCGTAGACAGCTTATTTGAAACAAAGAACGCTACTTCTTTCATCGTTTTCCCTTCGATTTGAACGGAAAGATCATAAGCACCCGACATCAAATAGACAGTCTTCACTTCAGGAAAACGATAAATACGTTCAGCTACATCATCGAACCCAACGTCTCTTTTTGGCGTTACCTTGACATCAATCATCGCAACGACACCATCTTTTCCTGCCGCTTTATCCCAATTGATAACGGATGAATAGTTTAAAATAATGTCTTGTTCCTCTAGAGAACGAATGCTCTTTTCCACTTCCTCTACGGGTAAGTCCACCATATCAGCAAGCACCTCTAACGGGATGCGCGCATTGTCTTCTAATATTTCTAGGATTTCGATTTCTTTTTCATTCATGTAAGTTCCCCCTGTACACTGCATTTTTTCTACTATATCATGCTTGTAACGTAATTTCATTGATGGTGTAATGCGTTAAATCCTTAAGTAAGACGATTAATCGATAACACCCGACTCTAGAATCTCAACATTGGCTTTAACCTTGATCTCGAGGTTAGGATACTGATCTTCCCAATTGGAAAAGTTAAATTGCCTCGTCTGGCTCCTTGCTCGATCACCAAACGCTAGAGGGTCGATCTTTAAGTCTTGGAACTTCTTTATAAGTTTCAAGCTGTCTTTCTGAATTTTCTCTTCAAACTCTTTCGAAATCATCTTCTTAATTTTGTCGTCTAGTTTATCTCCAGTATACTGAGCGATATTTGCTTTTATATCCACTTTGATCGACACGTCAGGTGAAGTGTTTCCATCATCAATTTTATAAACCACTTCAGACTTCACTTTATGAAGCGTAGCATAATTCCCATCTGAAAGAGAAACTTCAAACAAACCTGCTTTATGGTTTTTATTGATCAATGTAAACATGAACATTTCTTCTAAGTCTAGTTTCCCAACCATCTTTTCCCCTTTAAATAGAGCTAAACCAGAAATGAAGATCTCTTCTTCATTCCTCTTTAGAAGTGGCATGTAGGGGTCCATCCCTTTTCCATAGTATTTATAATCAAATAGATGAAGATTGTTTTGTGGCATATTTCCATATTCGATCGACTGTCTGATTAATATTTGAAGGAAAGGTCCAATTCCTTGAAGATATTCATATTCTTCTTTAATCAAGTCTCCCGCGCTTCCTTCAACTACACCTACATACGTTAAACGTCCAGAGGCAGGGTCGCGAAGAAAACTATCTAGCACCCTTAAAACGCCATGTTCCGCTTCTTCTTCACCAAATAACATCACGGCCATTTTTCCAATCGTTAAAGGCTTAGGAACCCCGCTCAACTGATTTCGAAGTCCTTTTGAAGTATGTGCTTCTGCCTGAAAGGTTCTCGTCTCTACTTCCTGATTTGGTTTAAACCTTTGTAAAGAGATAGTCCCTTTAATCTTTCCTTCGCTCCCTTTATCGTATCCTGCAATAAACACGACTGGGACTTCATCAATGATTTCAGTTGAAACACAAGCCGTCAGAAGAAAACAAGTCATGAGTGATACCGCTAGCCTTTTTTTCACCTCGTCACCCTCCTTCGAATGACACTAAACAAGAAGATAAACGGAATATAAATATAGAAAAAATACGTACCGATCGAGGCAGTAACCGTGTTTAACATGTCGATCTGTTCACGGGTCGCAATCAAGACGCACGCTATAAAAACAACTATTAGCAAGACGATCGAAAAATGTTTTTGCTTAATATGTAACGTTTTCTTACCGATTCTTGTTGCAGCCCAAATGTTTAGACAGATGTTAGGAAAAATAACAAAGCACCAAAACGTAATGCCGATATACTCAAACCGCTCCACAAATGGAAGTTCAACTACTTTCCATGAAATTAACGTAGACCAAATCGTTTGTTGAAGCTGCTCACCACTATAAAAAGCAATTGAGATCACCATAACGATGAGGTAAATGATTGTAGTCCCCATGATCCCAATATGAGCCCAGACCTTCGATTTTTTAGGATCCTTAAGAAAAGGGTAAGCAAACAATAACATTTCAGCTCCTAGAAAGCTCAACGTCATTTGCTTTGTTCCCATTGCAAATTCCTTCAAAGAGTGATCAAAAACCGGCAGCAAATTCGTAAAAGATGAGAACTTCGCTGGTGACACTGCTGTAAGAACTAACCAAAGAGGAAAGATGACTCCAAAAAAAGAAACACCTACTACCGTGCGAAATCCACCAGCAAGCACATAATAAGTTAACAATAAATACATAATCGCTGGAATCCACGTTTGCAACTCAGGAAACATCCATGCCTGAATAACTTCTATAAAAGTTCTTAGAATGATTACAGCACCAAGTAATAAATAAATCATTAGGAGTAGATTGAGAAATCCTCCAATCCAACTCCCAAACCACTTCTTCTGCAAATCGATAATATCATCGGTACCTTCACCTAATATGACGTACATCATCCACACAAATAAATGAAAAATAAGCCCGGTTATAAGAACGACAATCCATGCATCTTGCTCTGTATATTGAGTGATGTACCTTGGAAAGCCAAGAATACCGACGCCAACCTGATTGCTATGAATGATAAACATCACTAGGAAAGAGGAAACAAGAAGATCTTTTTTACGGTTATTTTCCAAAATTCTCACCCTCTACTGCTCATCGAAGTCAAGTGAATTCCGCTTTTTTTCCTTCTTATCAAAGAACCTTGAAACTTTTTCTGTTCGAAAGAAATGAGCCCTCTTTTTTTGCATTACATAAGGTAAGCGAAAGAACGAATCATACCAATCCATAAGCCTCGGCGGATATAGCGGAGCAAGATATGGACTTCCGAATGAAGTAAGTCTAATTAAATGAACCAGAACAAATAAACCGAATAAAGCAATTCCTATCAAACCAAGAAACTGTGCAAATAGAATCAATGGGTACCTTAAGAATCTAATCGTATTCGTCATTCGATATACAGGGGTTGTAAATGAAGCAAGCGCAGACAGCGCTACAATAATAAGAAGGATATTACTTGTAAGGGATGCTTCTACGGCTGCCGTCCCAATGACGATACCTCCCACGATACCGAGAGTCTGTCCGACTTTAGAAGGCATTCTCGCTCCTGCTTCACGCAAGAGGTCGATGGTGATCTCAAGGAATAGCACCTCGATAACAGGGATAAATGGAATGTCACTTCTTGAAGAAATCAACGTTGCAAGAAGTTTTGAAGGGAACAATTCAAAATGGTACGTTAACACAGCTACATACAAAGGGGTTGCAACGATCGACATTATAATAGAAAACATTCTTATAATCCTA
Source organism: Anaerobacillus sp. ABD4_527 (assembly GCF_056160805.1). Taxonomy (NCBI): domain Bacteria; kingdom Bacillati; phylum Bacillota; class Bacilli; order Caryophanales; family Bacillaceae; genus Anaerobacillus; species Anaerobacillus sp. ABD4_527. Next base: position 3,132 of record NZ_JBSWXZ010000002.1, on the reverse strand, counting down.
AAGAATGATGCAATATTCCATCCTAAATAATAATCCTCGAATGATACTAGAAGTTGTCCAAAATTAATTGGACCGATCAATGCATTGGATGATCCCTCTGCCAGAATTGTAATTGCTCCGTAATTCAGGTGCCCAGTTATTCTGTCTGTCCTTTCCGTATCGATCATTTGTGGAAAAACGGAAAAAGAGTTGTCTTCTAACATTTGTCCGAGGAAGGATGAATCTGCTATTATATCGAAATCTATATCCTCAAGTCGTTGCATGACTGTATTCACATTTTGTTCTGATGCAATATCTTCAATGTAGATAACAATTACTTTGGTCTTTGAAACAGTTCCAATCGTGATCTGCTTCATTCTTAGTTTTGGATGAGGGATTCGTCTCCTAATCAAGTTCATATTCGTTTGAAGGTCTTCGATTAAGCCCTCTTTTGGTCCCATGACACTAAACTCGATCTCAGGAGCAGATAAGTCTCTTGATTTTGTAAGACTTAAATCCATCAACAACACATTGGAATCTTTTGATAAGCGTACAGCTAAATAACCATTCATCAAGCGCTCTTGTATTTTCTTTACATCCGATGTGACCTCTAAGTTCTGGATTGGGATTTTAGCCTCAAGCTCATCAAGTGATTGCATCTTACATTCATTGAGTTTTGGCAGCACATTTCGATGTAGCTGTGCTGGATCGATAATAGACGCAAAATAAATGAGCGTATAAGAAATTGCACTCTTCTTGTTATGGTAAGTGACAAAATCGGAAGACTTGCCTAGGTCCTCCAACATTTCATCTAGGGTCATCTCTTTCTTAATTGTTTTTTGAAACCACTTCACATCGATCAGCTCCGCTGCTAAGTCTCTTTTATGTAGCATGCGCATTTCGATTTACGTTATCCAAATACAAAGCCAGGCACTTAAGTGCCTGGCTTAGGAAAGTTCTTTATAGACTGCTAAAACTTTTTTTCTTTGCTCTTTATGATCAACCGATGGCTCTGGATAGTCCTTGCCAATCATGCAGTTACTTTCAACTTGCTCATCATGTGACATTTTGGAAGGCTTATGAATATAAGTCGAAGGAACGTCTCTCAACTCTTCGACATATTTCTTAATGAATGTACCATCAGGATCGAAACGCTCACCTTGCGTAGTCGGATTAAACACTCTGAAGTAAGGAACAGCATCTGTACCTGTCGATGCTGCCCACTGCCAGCCGCCTGCGTTCGAAGACTCATCATGATCGATCAGCTTCATTTCAAAATGCTTATCTCCAAGTCTCCAATCGATTAAATAATCTTTGGTCAAAAAAGAAGCGGTTATCATCCGAAGGCGATTGTGCATCCACCCTTCTTTATTTAATTGTCTCATCCCAGCATCGACGATCGGAAAGCCAGTTTTTCCATCTTTCCACTTTTGCAGCCGTTCTTCATCAGTACTATTCCAAGGGAGGTCACGATATTTGGAGTGAAATTCCTCTTCTCGTAAAGTAGGAAAGTGATAATGAACCATTCCGTAAAAGTCTCTCCATGCAAGCTCTTGTATGTAGGCTTCGACGCCTGTATTATCTTTTTCTGCAACTAAGTGATATAACGTTCTTATTGAAAGACATCCCGTTTTAAGATAAGGAGAAAGTCTACTCGTACCAACCACATAAGGAAGATCGCGGTTGTTATCATAGTCTTTTAATCGATCATTCACAAACGCCTCGGCACGCTTCCGGGCATTTTCTTCCCCTATGCCCTGCCACTCTCGATCACACTGATTCAGGACAGAGGAAAATTCATCTGATGATGTATCATCTAGTTCCTCGTTAAATGAGCGTGCATACTTCTTGAGCATGTCAGCGTCGATTTTTACGACCTCATGTTTCTTCTGCTTACTCCATTGTTTGTAATAAGGGGAGAAAACCTTATACATCGTCCCGTCACCCTTCTTTACTTCCTCTCCTGCATGCAAGTAATAGTCTTGAAAATCATGTGCCTGAATCCATTCACTCTCAAGCCACTCCCTTACCTTTTCATCTCTCTTTGCTCCATAACCAACATCATCTCGATTGAAAAAAACAGCTTTTACCTCTTTTAACTCGTTCGTTACTTTTTTAAAGACATCAACTGCCTCACCATGCACAACCTGGAATGGCAGCTTCATATCTAAACAGCGTTCTTGAAATTGCTTCACCGTCTGGAAAAAATAATCATGATGCGAGTCGATCGTCTGAGTAAAATGAGGATCCAATTGAAACAACCCGACCCAACGTGCATCATTCTCCTCACAATACTCGATCGCTTTATGTAATGCTGTATTGTCCTCTAATCTAAAATCCCGCCGAAACCAAACGATCACGATATCCTTCATCTTCTCACCTCTCTTAGTTATCGTACCGTTTTTATTCCCTAAATGTGAAATTCTAATAGTCTTTGTGTGCTTTTGCGTGTGAATTTTGGAGGGGGATGGTTGAATTGTGTTATGGAGATGGGGGATTTTTAGCGGATATCAGCGAAATGATTGATTTATCGGCGTAAATTTCAATTTATCGGCGAATTTGAGGTAAATATCAGCGAAAGGAAGACATTTATCGGCGATCTTGTGATTTTATCAGCGAAACCGGTGATCTGAGGGAATGATTAGTTAAAATCACATTCAGATAAGACCATTTGGGGCGAGCGATCCTGGGGATATCCGCGAAAATTTCATTTTATCCGCGAAACAGTTAGATATATCCGCGCTTTTCAATTTATATCCGCGAAATCTTGCCATTTATCCGCGATTCTGAGAATATATCTGCGAAACCACTTTTCAGCAACCCCTGATGACTCAACACCACATTTAGACAAAACAAAAAAGCCAGAGCTCTATGCTCTGACTTCACTTGCCTAGCGACGTCCTACTCTTGCAGGAGGAGAGCCCCCAACTACCATCGGCGCTGAAGAGCTTAACTTCCGTGTTCGGCATGGGAACGGGTGTGACCTCTTCGCCTTCATCACTAGACTATTCAGGTATTCCCTGAAAACTAGATAGCACGCAACATCGTATTCCAATTTTTTAGGTTAAGCCCTCGATCGATTAGTATTCGTCAGCTCCACGTGTCGCCACGCTTCCACCCCGAACCTATCAACCTCATCATCTCTGAGGGATC